>NZ_PDUD01000099.1 GCF_002646595.1 Flavilitoribacter nigricans DSM 23189 = NBRC 102662 | reverse complement strand
AAAAAAAAAGCTTAGCCTACCCGAGTACCGATTAAAACAGTACGCTCAGCTGAGCCTCAGCGAAGGAGCCGTCACGGCAACCGAAGAAGAACTACTGCAGCAAATCTACACTGACCAGCTGGCCACCGGAAAGATCAACCGGAAGTACCTATTCGCCCTGGCCGGCCAACTGGAGGACGCTGTGCGCACTGGAGTGGGATCTAATGACATTGACTATAATGCTCCGGATCATCTCTTCCAGAGCCTGCTGGAGGCCAATGTGCAGCACTTCAGCGCCGCCAAAAGCCTGGCGCTTACCCAACAACTCAATCAGATCAAAAACCGCTCCAGGAGCTTCTCTGAGTTCCGCAGCCAGGCTGAGCCACTGCTCAGTAATTACAATGTAAACTGGATGCGCGCCGAATACAACCATGCAGTTGCGGCAGCTCAGAACGGAGCTACCTGGATGCGGATGAAGCAGGCCGCTGACGTGCGCCCGTACTGGGAATACCAGACGGTGGGTGATGATCGGGTACGGCCTACCCACCAAAGTATGGATGGGTTGATCTTCCGTATCGACGATCCGGAGGCAGCCCGGGTATTTCCGCCAAATGGTTTCGGTTGTAGATGCGAGGGCGTGAGCCGGGCAGATCTGGCCGGCCGCGAAGTCAGCAGTCTGCAGGACGCGATCGGCGCACTGGGATCCGACTGGCAAACGATGAACGATAAAGGCTTTGCGGTCAACTTCGGCGATGCTGCCCAGGTATTCACCCGCAGCCAGGATTACGCTCAGGGCATCGATCCGAATACCCTCACCTGGCGTAGCTACAACCTGAAGAGCGCCACCGCCATGAAGAAACTACCCGCCCTGCAGGCCGGCACCATGGCCGCCCGGGAGCTGGAGCGCTGGTGGAAAGACCGCCGGGGTCGGCATGATCTGGACGAAGCCGACCGCATCCGCTTGCTGGATTACCGTGACCGGCCGATCCTGATGGATCGAAACCTGGTGGACGACCTCAAGGAAAGAAAGCAGGCAGCCTTGCTGAACCTGCTGGAGGATCTGCTCACCAATCCGGATGAGGTCTGGCTGCAGGAAAATCCGGGTACCCTCCAGCGATTGATGCTGAAATTTTTCCGGGGCCGGGCACTGCTGGCCGGCATCGCCTTCGGCAACGACCATCCAGAGCAACTACTCAGCCTTACTGTCGTAGATCTCCCGGACCTGGTGCGCGCCGGCATTCTTACACTCGCTAAACGATAAGCCATGGACAACAGGAGCCTAACTATACTGGATGTAAAGGATTTTCTAGGCCAGGCGCTCAATTCGAACCTGAAGCTTTTTGATAAGCTATCCGGGAAAAGTAGCGAGTTCGATAAGCGGGTGAACGGCACCTTTTCGGACATGAACATCAATCTCCGGGAAGTAGGCCGCAACCTGCTCACCGTGGGATCGATCGCCGGTGGAGCCGTGGCCACCGGTCTTTTCAAGGCCGCCAATAATGCCAAGGAATTCAAACACGAATTCCTGGAGCTGGAAAATTTGAACCTGGATAAGACCGAAGCCCAGATCGATAAGTTGGAGCGTAATGTGCTCGATGCGGCCTTTGCTACCGGCCGGGCCGGCACCGAGATGTCGAAAGCCTTTTTCGATATCCAATCCGGCACCGGCATGTTTGGTAATGAGGTAGACGCTATTGCCCGGAAGACTTCCGACTTTAGCCGTGCCTTTAAAGTAGACTTCAACACAGCCCTGGAGGGAGGCGTGAAGGGTATCCGCAACTTTAACCTGGAGGCCGATCAGATGGATGACTTCTTTGCCTCAGCGGTGAAAACCGTGCAGGTAGGTATCGTCACCTTTGAGCAACTGGCCAGGGTACAAACTGATTACGCCGGAGCGGCCAACACAGCCGGCCAGAGTGTAGACAGCGCCAACAAACTCTTTGCCGTATTCACTGCCAAAGCGAAAAGCGCAGAGGAGGCCGCCACCCTTACCAAGAGCGCATTCACGGATCTGCTTCGCCCGGAAACACTGAAGAGCTTCGAAAAGATCGGAGTACAGGTATTCGATAAGCAGACGGGGAAAGTTCGTCAGCTCGATGAGATTGTTTCCCAGCTGAACGATCGGTTTGCCAAGCTCCGGGGAAATGACCGGGCGGTGACCAACCTGGTCAACGAATTTAAAGGTAGCGAGGGCCTGATTGCTCTCATCGGTGAGGCCGCCAAGAATGGCGATAATATGCTGGAGACCTTCCGGGCTTTTGATGGTACCGAGTTCGGTCTGGAAAAAGCCCTGGCCAACGCCAAGGAAGATACCACGCAGCTGGCCGACATCGTCCAGAACAAAGTAAACGTGCTCTTCACTCGCCTGGGCATGGAGCTGCTGCCGCACATCAATCGGGGCCTGGACTACGTGATCAGTAACTGGCTGCCGGAAGTAGAGCGCCGCCTACCCGGCATTATTCAGAACTTTGGCCAGGTGGCAGATGCCGTGGGAAAAGGCGTAAAAGAAGGATCTAAGATAGGGCAAACCCTGGGCCGGTGGGGTGAGAATGCGCTGGAGTTCTACGAGTCCACCAATCCTTTCATGATCAGCTCAGCGCGCCGGGATCTGCGCGACATGGGTATGACCCGCGACCAGGTGCGCAGCCTCAGCGATACGGAAGCCGTGCAGATCCGCAGAGCTGCCAACCGTGGCCTGATGGATGAAGCCGGCCAGGTGAACGTGGAGCGGGCGCAAAACCTGATCGATAAGCTGGCCGACTCCACCAGCGAGGGTGCGAAAGACTTTGTGCGGGTACTGCAGAGCGAGATCTCCCGGGTAAACCTGGCTGGCGAGCTGGATGCTGATATTGAAAAGATCCAGAACAATATCAACAGCCTGGGCGGGCCAGCTTCGGACCTACCGTCGCTGCCTACCGGATCATCCCGCAGTACCTCCGGATCTACTTCTGCCGGCAGAGCGGCGATCGCCGAGGGGCTCCGGGGCGTAGTAGGCGGTAAAGAACAGCAAAGGAACGTCACCGTGACAATCCAAAAAATGGTTGGCGTAGAGACCCTGAGTACCACTAACCTGAGTAACTCCGTACGGGAGATCGAGCAGATCTTTGAGGAAATGCTTATCCGGGCAGTACGGGATACTGAGGTAGCAATCGCAAACGGATAAGCTATGCCGACAGAACACCAATTCGCCAAGATCGTAGAGAATTACAAGGTTTTCAAAAAAAGCCTGGCCGTGAATATTGGCGAAGAGGCAGTAAGCTTTGCAAAGGATAACTTTCGCCGGCAGGGATTCAAAGACGCCATACTGATTAAGTGGCGCAGGCGCAAGGCCGGAACACCACGCAACCAGGGCCGCGCCATTCTGGTAGATACCGGCCGGCTAAAACGCAGCATCCGGATCACGCGTATCAGCCGGGCCGGCAACCGGGTATACATCGGCTCCAATGTGCAGTACGCCCAGATACACAACGAAGGCGGCCGCGTATCCGGGCGGGCCAATGTGCGATCGCACTACCGCCGCAACCGTACCGGAGGGCGCTCACGCGTGCGGGCGCATACCCGACAGGTAAACTTCAGGATGCCCAAGCGGCAATTTATCGGGCCGAGCCGGGAGCTGAATAAACGCATCCGGAGGCTCATTCGACTCAACCTTATAAAAGTGTTTAAGTGATGATTGAATACCATTTAGACGGGCCGGATGATACCGGCGAAGATGAAGACTATGAAGGGCCGGACGCTGTGTGAGGTAAATTTTCCTCGAAATAGCCTTAAATGTCCCTTAACAACATAATTACTGAGGTGAAAATACCTCAATAAATAAATTATCATGGGTTGGAGAACCGCCACATTTCTGGAAATGCAAACACGCCTGCTGGCCGAAGTACCGGGCCTGGCCACGGTAGCCCTCTACAACGGACAGGGCCAGATGATGAAAGGGGAAACCAATGAGCACATCCCCTACACGCTGCCGGCTGTGTTCATCGCCTTCCAGGGCGGAGAGTGGTACATCGAGCGCGACCTGGTACGCTACTCCGATCAGTACGTGTTCCGCCTGCATTACATTGACCAGGTCTACCAGGACGATGACAATCGCAGCGCCAACCAGGCCGCCGCCATCAACCACCTCGATGCCATCGATGCTGTGGTGAATGCCCTGGACCAATGGCAGGGCCTCACCTATGCCGGCCGCGTGGAATTCTCCGGAGAGCTGCTGGATGAAGACCGCACGCACATCATCGAGCACCAACTGGAGTTTTACGCCAAAGTATGCGATCCGAGCCTCAAAGATAAAGACCAAGCCGCCACTACTACCCGCCAGGCAGATGATACCGACATCATCCGCACCGGGCAGAGCCAGCACGAGGGGG
>NZ_PDUD01000098.1 GCF_002646595.1 Flavilitoribacter nigricans DSM 23189 = NBRC 102662 | reverse complement strand
AGGGAAAGACATAACATGTAGTCGAGCGGGGCCTGGAAAATAAATATGGGACGATCGCCCAACATCCGCTAGCCGTCCAGCCTCCGCTGAAGCTTCGGCCGATCGTCTAGCGAAACGTTATGGGCAAGTTCTCGGAAACTATAAAAGAAAACAATGGATATAAAATATGATATAGCCTTATCCTTTGCTGGCGAAGACCGTCAATACGTTAGTAAAGTTGCCTTTTTACTGAAAGAACGAGGCGTTAAAGTCTTTTACGATGAATATGAAACAGACAAACTGTGGGGCGTAAATCTTTATGACCATTTAAGCGAGGTGTACTCAAAGAGAGCAAAATATGTGATAATGTTTATTTCAAAACATTATGCCCAAAAAGTATGGACAAACCACGAAAGAAAAAGTAGTCAAGCAAGAGCTTTAATTGAAAACAAAGAGTACATTTTGCCAGCAAGGTTTGATGATACAGAAATTCCAGGACTATTACACACTATTGGTTATTTGGATTTAAATATATTAGACCCAATGAATTTTGTAGATTTAGTAATAAAAAAAATAGACATAGAAATAAAAGAAGAAAAAGAAAGTATAAAATTAACATTCTTTAGAACAAAACGAGAGCTCACACTGGCTTTCCATCCATTGTTTTTTATACGGAGCAATAGAAACGACCATGCAGTTGGGATTTACATTGACGGAAATAATATTGGCGATATTTATGGAGGACAATCGAAAGATGTGTACGTGTCTCCTGGGGCTCATTATATTGAAGTTAGATATTATTACTACGTTGTGAATAGAGGGCCTGGTGGATATTTTTCGAGCCATACCGAACTATCCAATCGTATGTTAGGTAACCAGTTTAAAAAAGGCAAAACTTATTCGTATAGAATTAAAATTACCCCTGATATTTTCGCACAGCGTTGGACTGTGCATTTAGAGTAAAGTGCAATAAAATTCGAGAACAATGAATGGCCACCAATGCAGCCCAAAGCCTACACAGGGAAGCACAGCGTCCATGCTCACGGAGTAAAAAACAAAAACAGACAATGATAACAGAAACAATCATATCGTTAATTACAAGGGGGGCGGTAAGTAAAGCTATTGACGCTTTGTTAGATTACTTCGAAGAGTATAGAAGTACAAAATCTGCTAAGGAAGAGGTGATTATTCTAAAATCGAGATTGAACCAAATAGATAGGAATGAAAGACTGGGAGTAGTTGGACAAAAGGAAATTTTGATTGAAAGAAATCGAATCACAAATACTTTACTTGTGCTGTTAGACGAAATTCAAGCAACAGAAGAAAATAGTTCAGAAAGTGAAGAGGGTTTAAATGTTTTTATTTCGTATTCCCATAAAGATAAAATCTTTAGAGATGAATTAGATACTCACCTTATGCCATTGAAAAGGCAGAAAAAAATTGAGGTGTGGTATGATTCAGAAATTGTTCCTGGATTAGAATGGGAAGAGGAAATAAAAAGAAATCTTGAAAATTCGGATATCATATTACAATTAGTTAGCCCTGACTTTATAGCTTCTGAATATTGCTATTCTGATGAAATGTACGAAGCCTTAGAAAGGCACCAAAAGGGAGACTTAAGAGTGATTCCAATTTTAATTAAAGAGTGTGATTGGAGGAATACTCCTTTTGCAAACTTACAGTTCTTGCCAAAGGATACTAAGCCCATAAGTAAATTCAAAAATAAAGATGAAGCATATCTAAATGTGGTGTCACACATTAAAAGTATTGTTGAGCATAGGTTTCAGGCTTCAAAGGATACAAGAAATCAGATTAACTTTCTTGAAAAGCAATTGGAAAATGCGTCTGAAGCAACTAATGAAATTGAAATACTTGAAGCATTGGTTGATTGCTATAGCAGGATAAATAAGCAAGATAAAGTCAAAGAGTTGACTGAGAAAAGGGATAAGCTAAAATTCTACTTCAATGTCAAAAACCCAATAATCATCGATGAGTTACTCATTGAAGGCGTTTCGATATTTGATGAAATAAGGTGGGATTTACAACCAAACATTAATCTATTGCTCGGGCGAAATGGGTATGGAAAAACTCACTTATTAAGACTTATTCCCTGCTTGTTAAGAAATGAGAAAAAAATAATGGATGTAGATTACAAGCTATATAATTATTCTGTTTTAAAACTATCGGTTCATCAAAGTGAAGAAATTAAACTTACCCATTACAACGAGTGCCAATTTATTGAAACAATTGGAATAGTACCAATGCTTGCGATACCAGCCATAAGAAATATTCACCCCACAAGAGCTATTTCCCCTATTAAAGATGAATTAAGCGGAGAACTTTGTGAGATTGGTGCTTCATATTTCATTCAAGAATATCCTTTTGACAAGTTATTGCAGGATAAACTTTTTGTATTTGGAAATGATATTTTGAAATTTAGCAGGAGGAAAAAAAGTATTGAGTCTGCTATTAATGATTCGTCTCTTGTTAAGCTTATCACTGATACGATCGGAGAATTGACGAATAACACTTTTGAAATCAAAAATGTTAAAGAATATTTCGGTCAATCAACTATAGACATTGAAGTTTCTACCGAGGGTAATAATGAACCGATACTTTTACAGAAGGTATCTCAAGGAACACTGTCAGTTATTTCAATAATTATTTTGATCTATTACTACTTAAAGTCTCTTTACCCTGAGATAAAGGAAAAGAATCTTTTATCTCAAAAAGGGATCGTTCTCATTGATGAAGTGGATGCTCACTTACACCCGATATGGCAACAAAAAATCGTTGGAATTCTAAGAAATAATTTTCCAAATATTCAATTTCTGCTGACTGCACACAGTCCGTTAGTTGTATCTGGATGCCTGGAAAGAGAAGTTGCGGTTTTAAACAAGCGTAAAGGTGCACATAAATTTACACTAACCCAATTTGAGAATAATTTCATTGGGAAAGAAATTCAAGAAATCTATGACGAGGTATTTGAAATCGAAGATGTCGATAACGATGAAACATATTTATCTTACCTGACTAAATTGTCGACTAAAAAAGAAGGAAGTATTGAGAAAAGAATCAATCAGTTAGCGTCAAAGTCAGTATTAAATCCAAAGCAAAATAGTGAATTATTAGAACTGTATAGACTTATTCAAGTTAGCGAAATAAGAGAAAAAAAAGAGAATACAGAGAAAGAAGAAACTGAAAATCTTAAAGCAGAGATTAGAAGGTTGAAGAGACGATTGGATGAAAACGAGCCTAAATAATTAAACACGATCATGCAAGAGGAAATAACAAATAAATTAATTGAGATTTATGCTGCCCGTAAGTATAATGCGGTTAGCGACAGTAAAGAGCATACAAAGTTATGTGAGGAATATGGAAATAAAGGTTGGTTCAATGAACGGAGACAAATTATATCAGCAACCAAAAAGAAGATTGAGCAGTTTGAATCAGAGAAGCCAAGTGTACAAGTTAGTGAATCATTGTATCTTCTGAACAAAAGAAAAGATAATGATGAGTTAGGTTTTGATTTGGCTTACAAATTAATATATGAAACTTTAATTCCAAATTGGAATGATAGACAAATAGAATATTTTGAAGAAGTACTTACTATTCTTGACAATTGTGGTAATGATTATTTCCTATCCTTTACGAGTCGAAAAGTAAACCCCGTTGAATTAAATATAGTTCATCTGAATTATCAGCATTTCATAAAGTATGTTTTAATGCCGAGGGATTGGAAGAGAGAGTTAGCTGATGCAGAGCAAAAAAACATAAATCTATTAGCTAGGGCAATTAATAGATTATTATGTGAAAAACTTAAAGGTTTCTACTATCCATCACATGAAGGAGATAACACAATGGTAGAAAAGAAACTTGAGGAAAATTGCTGTGCTTCATTTGCCTTTATCCAATTAATACAGAACGTTATTTTTAATTCAAGGCCCGACAAGTGTAACTATTGTCATTTGGAATATAAGTATGCAATTCAAACAATTGCGCCTGAACTGCGCTTATATATCCTTGCTGAACGGTCACATGATGAACTGGTCAAAAAACAATTTGTAGAAGAAGAATATGAGGATTGGCATCAAGAGGTTTTAAAAAAAGATAAAATTCATCTTCCTTTTACGGAATCCTTTAGCATCAAACAGCTAAAAGAAATGAGGTTCCAAATTGAGGAAAATCTTTCTAACAAAATACAAGATCGTAAAGATAAGTTGTTCCAATCGGTACCAGCTTAATCCAAAATCACATTGCTATGAAACAGGAAATACTTCATAAGGAAATAGATCTAATCCAAGCGGTGATTACTCGAATGGCGAATAACTCTTTCTTATTAAAAGGGTGGCTGATTTCGTTAGTAGCCGTAATACTTGCATTATCTAAAGATACTCTATTATCGGACGACGTAACCTATTTAAGTTTTATACTATGCTTACCCGTCCTTGTATTTTGGTATTTAGATGCGTTTTTTCTGCACAAAGAAAAATGTTACAGAAAATTATATGATTGGGTAATTGAAAATAGGAAAGATTCAGATGAGTATCTTTACTCATTGAATTACACTCGATTCGAAAATGAAGTTGAAGGAATTGGAAAGGTTATGTTTTCGAGCACTCTATTACCGTTCTATGGATTTACATTTTTGGTTTTATTAGCAATAGGATTTCACAATGTTTATTTTTAATAGGGAAAACCCAGCCCATAATCGAGTAGACGGCCCCAGCCATAGTTGACTGGGGTGCGCCTCTCACACCACCGTACGTACGGATCTCGTATACGGCGGTTCACGGAACAATTCATCTTTTCTTGTTGGCCTTTTCC
>NZ_PDUD01000097.1 GCF_002646595.1 Flavilitoribacter nigricans DSM 23189 = NBRC 102662 | reverse complement strand
TCTAATAAAATGTTTACCCCGAAAATAGGCAAATGTGCCTAGATTCGGGGTATTTTATTTGCCTTTTCCTAAGCTAATTTATTGAAAGTTAATCACCTAGAATTTACAGGGATGGCCGACATAGTCCGTCCTGATATATTACCAATATTTTACAATTCTCTACCCAAGTACAAATTAATGGCTTCGGTTTTGTTACTCACATGTAATTTTTGATAGATGTTATGTACATGTTGTTTTACAGTTCCAATTACAACATCCATTTCTTCGGCTATTTCCTTATATAGCTTACCTTTTGCAAGAAGTGCTAGAACTTCTTGTTCACGTTGACTCAGCAATTTCATTTCGGTAACTTCCCTCGGGCCGTTAAAAAAAAAGTCGGTGACTTTTCGGGCAATGGCATGGGACATAGGAGCGCCACCGTTAAGTAACTCTTTTACTGCATGGACTACCTTTTCCTCTTTAATGGTTTTTAAAAGGTAACCACTTGCTCCTGCTTTTAGGGACTCAAAAATCTGATCACCAGCGTCAAAAACAGTAAACATCATGAATTGAATATCCGGGCGCAATGCCTTCACTTCACGAACACAATCTATCCCACTCTTTTTTCCCGGCAGACCGATATCAACAATAACTAACTTTGTATCTGATTTTGGCAAAAAAGTAATGGCCTCTTCTGCATTTTTATACCGTCCCTGACAAATATATTCTTCTTTGTCGGCGAAGGCATTCACCAGAAAATCCATGATCTCGGAACGGTCCTCCACAAAGGACAATCTAGTTGCTGTTTCTAATTTTTTCATAATCTTCTTTCTTTTGGGGATTTTATATAATTTCAAGAGCTTAAGAACGTGAATCTGGTTCAGAAAGTGGTAATATCAACTTAACCGAGGACCCATTCTGACTTTCAATAATCATTTTACCTCCTATCACTTCCATTCTTTTTTTCATGTTGACCAGCCCATTGCCGAAGTGCCTTAGTTTTTCCTCTCCTATTCCTTTCCCATTGTCTTTCAAGATGATACTTAACTGTTGTTGAGCATAATGCATCGAAAATTCCACAAAATCCGCATTGGCATGTTTTACTACATTATGGGCACTTTCTTTTAAACAAAGGAAGAGATTTTTTCTTTTCTCTCCACTAATAATGATATCAGGGAAATTATCCGGGATAGTAGTTTTACAAGGAATGTCCAAATCTTCAAAATATCCCAGTACAAATTGTCGCATATATATGGCCAAATCCGGTAAGCTATCATAACTGCTATTCATGGCCCAGATAATTTCCCGCATTCCCTCTACCAACTCAGCTGAATATTCTTCTATTCTTTTTAATTTTTCAGGCACATCAACTCCTTTAGACTTTTTCCGCACATTTTGGGCTAGTAATTGAATAGAGGTTAAGCCTCCAGCCAGGTCTTCATGCATTTCGGCACCGATACGATCTCGTTCACTTTGACGGGCTTCTTTGATGTCATTGAGATGTTGAAAAATTCGTTGTTGTTTACGAAGCCGGTTTTTGACAACCATGCGAATGATGAAATAAAAAGCCCCGGCCACTAAAAATAAACTTATTAATAGTATTTCAGGCCGCGCAAAAAAGGGCTTCTTAATGGTCAATTTTAAAGTTCGAGTTTTACCTTTCACTCCATTTGCATTCATTGGAGTAACTTTCAAGTGGTAAATGCCAGATGGAATCTTGGTGAATTGTATTTGTTCTCCATTTGCAATGATTCTTTTTACTCCATCATAGCCTTCTAGTAGATATTCAATCCTATTGTGTTTTGGGAAATAATGAGAAATACTAATCGCATCCATAGCAAAAGTATTCTCTTTTGCTTTCAAAATAAGATGTTTTTTATAATCTATAAGTGTATCGGGATCGTAGGATTCCTTGTTAATTGAAACATTTCTTAATTCCAATTTAGGAGTAAAAGGATATGGCCTGATGGAAAGTGGATCTAAACCTACGGCTCCCTCGTTATAACCCAGCCAAAACTTTCCATTGTTGGTTTCCAGGTAACTATACAAATTGAATTCCTGGGAAGGGAGCCCATCTTCTGTATGATAACAGTATAACTGCCCTGTTTTAGCTAAATAGGCCCAAATACCTACCCGAGTAGCTAACCAATACCAGTCATTTTGATCTCTGGTAATGGCATAAACCGGGAGGTTTTTTAATACCGGGTGATCTGGAAAAATATTTTTCTTTTCCTTAGTAATTAGATCTAATAAAAGTGCACCATTAGCCGTACCTACTAGCAACTGATCATCTTTCCCTTTTTCGGAAATGGCATAAATGTCGGCTCCAATTTGAATGTGCCCTCCTTCCTGTGGGATAAGTTCCCCATTTTCATAAGTAACTATTACAATTTCCCCCCTACCATCCAACAGGTAGAATATATTTTTCTTTTTAGAAGGAAGTGCATAAAAGGATTCAAATATTGGTTTGCCTCCCCAATTATCTAATTTCTTAACCTCCGGACCATTTTTTCCTAAAGTTAAAGTATACAGGCTGTCAATAGTACTTACCAAAAGTTTATTGGGCTCAAGCTGAAGGGTGTACAGCAAGTTTTCTTCTGTGGAAACATATATATTTTCCCAAGCAAAATCAGTGAATTTATAAATTTGACTCGAAGATATAGCCCATATATTCCCTACTTTATCTTTATGAAGATGGGTAATTGGCTGTAAACCATCATTATAGAGGATGTTTTTTTTAAGTTTTCCTGACTCATCAAAGATAAACAGCCCCTTTTTTTGGGTTGCGCACCAAATTTGCCCCAAAGCATCTTCTGCCATTGAATTTACTTTATCAGGTTCAGGCTGGTGTTTGAAAGGAACTATAAAATCATTCGGATTAACCCAGGCGCGACCAATTTCAGCTTTATCGTAGTAGGATACCCATAATAATTCTTCATTATCCAGGTATATTTCTCTTAGATCGTTACTTGAGATACTGCCCGGGATCAGTTTATTGCTAAGAAAGTTTTTTGAAAAGCAACTTGAATCTCGATTGAATAGCCACAGACCATGGTTCTTAGAGATCACAGCAATTAAACTATCATTTAAAATGACCCCATCTTTCACCTGAGAATCAGATACAGAGGGTAATTCATATAAGGATGATGAATCTGGATTTTGCGGATCTGTCTTGATCAACCCATATTGAGAAAAAAGCCAAATTGAGCTATCATTTTCCACAATTACGTGAGAAATATTTGGTTTTTTTTCAGGATGCCCAGGCAATCCATCTTGGAATAATTCGTTTTTGACGATAAAATTTTGTTCAGGAGAAATTGAAAACTGTTCGATGCCTGGACTTCGTATCCAAGGACAAGCATAGATAGTTTTTAATTTTCCATTGGCGAAAGTATCAACAGAAAAACGATAACCTTTAGTTGCGTATATTTTTTTTTGAGCTCCAGTTGCTATGTTATAACTATAAAGCTTGTTATCTGCCTTAAGCCAAAGTAGGCTATCATTGCCTAAGTGAAATCCCGAATATCCTGCATCAATGGCAGGCTGTCCATTCTTTCCTTTTATGCGGTAATTTAGCAACTCATCTTTTTCTCTTACATAACAATTGATCCCGTTAATTGGTGTAAACCAAATATTGGTTTCAGCATCTTCAAAAAAATTACCCTGTATATCTTTTTCTAACAACCCGTTATTCCCGTTGAGAGGATAGTTATCTAAAGATAAGTGCTTTAGCTCAAATCCATTATAATTGTAGACGCCCTCCAAAGAGCTAAACCAAAAATAGCCTTTTGAATCTTTTTTGATAAAATCTATATTTCGGTCATCGAGACCGTCAATGGGCTTCAGATGGTCAAAGGACAAGTGCTGGCACAAGGCAAAAAATGGGAAGTAAAAAATCAAGGAAACGGAAACAATCGTTTTACGGAGAAAAAAATAACAGCCCATGACCTTTAAACCGATGACCATATGCCTAAAATTTCAGACTTGATAGTTGAAATAGAGCTATCATTAAACATGATGTTGTTTCAATGCATATTCAACAGCCACCCTAAGGCTATTTTCTTGTGGCGCTCCCCCATCAAGGTTGTCCGGCCAATGAGGCGGGCACCCAATAGTATGATCAGAGTAAGGAAAAATTGCCCCCAAGTCGAGAGATTCTAAGAATTCTGTTTCAGGGTCGACTGGAAAGTGTATGGCTTTTAAACAATATTTCTCATCTAGCTGAATAGATTCTACTTTTGAATCCTTGTCAAACATAAATTTACTGCCATCGGTAAATATGAGGCCGGCAATATGGTTGGAATTACCAAATTTCATGACCCCTTCCACTTCTTTACCGATCGGTTTATTCCCGTTTTGGTGGACATTTGCTATTTCTTCAACTTCCAGGGACCCAAATTTCTTAATAAAGGGCAATTTGATGATTGGTTTATCAGGGCGTTGATCTTTAATGAAATCATGGGCTTCCTTTCGTTGAGCAAAACGGAGTTCCTTAAGCTCCTTGCGAACGGCTACCGTAAATGTGAACCATTCATCATGATCGAAAGTACCACCTGTATACATTTTTTTTCCACCACCAATGAAGACTTGGTTCCAGCTTTTCGGTTCTCTCCCTTTGAATAAGGAAGCAAAGTTGTTAAAAAACCCAAAGAAATAGCCATCCTTACTCAGTTTATCTGAATAATGAAATTCAAAGTCGTCGCAGCTACCCGTAGGATAATGTAATGGCCCGGCAACACCTTGTTTTTTATCGGCAGGGATCTCGCGGATTTCCCCTACAAAGCGATTATTGATTACGGATACCTTCAATATTTGTAAGTCCACATTTTCGGATTCACCAGGTGCTTTCAATGCAAAGGCAATACCTTTGGTATCCGGTTCGTCTAAAATTGCTTGCAGGTCTGCTCTTTGGAGTAATAAGCCTCCTTGTTTACGGTTTTTCGGATTTGCCATAACTAAGAATGTTTAATTAGATTAAAAATAGCTGTCTAGTGCTTGTTTTCCAAATTGATTTTTATATCATAAGCCAAAGTTAGGCTGCTTTTTAGTAAAGGGAATATAACAAAGGTTATATATAATAGCACTACATCCTGTTCTTGGCCGTCAGTCTATTCTGCAGGACCTTTTTTCTTTTTCACTGCGAGCCCCTAAATTTTTCGGTTCCTTTCTTTGGATAATGTGCCAAAGAATGAGCTTCACAGGGCTTGGGCATCCATTTTATATTGGAAGAAAAATTAAATTTAAATACGCTCGGAACCTAAAACGCTCCTCGCCACTCTAAACCCAACATCAATAAAGCTACGGTTTGGGGGGAGTTCCAAGCGAAAAGTACATCTACATTTAAATGCGTCCCGATCCCAGGCACCTCCTCTGCTTATTGCTTTATCGTTGGTTTTTGGTGAAGGGCTCTCAGGTTGGCTACCAGACCGGCGTTTATAAGTTGTATATTTATTCCAACACCATTCGAAAACATTACCACTCATATCATAAAGACCTAACTTATTGGCTGGGAATATTTTAATCAAATTTAGACTATCAGCTAAAAAACTGGTAACAGTTTAATTCATGATTTCTGAAGAAAGAAATAATTAGTTTTTTGTTCTTCTTTACTTCTTTCAGTACTCGTATAACTTCCAGCTTCAAAGCT
>NZ_PDUD01000096.1 GCF_002646595.1 Flavilitoribacter nigricans DSM 23189 = NBRC 102662 | reverse complement strand
GGAAACTAGTCCTGCCTACACGGGATGATTACTACTAGAGTAACCTCCTTTGGTAGCTTTAAACTAATATTTTTTTTTCAAAGAACTCTTGGTTTTTTACACAGCACCTTTGCGGTGAACAAACCTCGCATTTTAGTTTCGAACAATTACTAACTTCTGCTGTAGCAATTCCGAATCCTGCATTATGCTTACAATGAACAGACCAGAACCGAAATCACTCGTGTTAAGGCGAATGGAATTTATTCCTTTATGTACTGCGGGACTGGCCTGATGTACCAGACTGCCACGCAGGTCGGTTATACGCAATTGTACGTTGCCTTCCAGTTCGGTGCTATAACGGATCTCTACCCGATCGTGGGCCGGATTCGGACGCAGGCTGATGCTACGGGCAACCCAGTGCAAGCCCTCCTGTTCGTCGGCAGACAGGTCCGTCAAGGCATTAGACTGATAGGTGCCTCCGGTGTCCTGTCCGCAGCTCTTCAGATAGGCGTTCACCGCAGTGATCGCATTTGCGAGCTCCAGCGGCAGATCGTAATCGACCGGGATCTGTCCCGTTAGGTACAAGTTGGTATAATCGCTACCTACCTGACCACTCAGTACGACATTGGCGTAATCGAGCAGATCCTGTACACTGGAGATCGACGGTAACAAGCGCTCTTTGCTGACCGGCAGACACGCACTGCCCAGGAGCTGATCTCCCAGTCCGACACCGTAAACTTCCTGCACGTACCAGATATTCAGTTGCAGAACTATCGTTTGGGTAGCCAGTGCGTTCTTCAACCTTCCGTTCTTATTCTGGAATTTCTTTTCGTAGACGATACATCCCCCGCTCGACCGGGCGACCACATCACCGCCGGGCAATACCGTGGCACCGCCGGTGGCCGGCATGAGGGTCATCACACATTCCGGATCCTTAATGGTGAGGGAACGAACTCCCGGATCACCCAGAACAATATCACCATACTTGGCCATCAGGGCCGCGGCAATATCCGCGGTAGAGGCCTGACCAGCACCCCAGGCGTAAAATTCGCCGGAATCCCAGGCAATATGGTCGGGAGCACAGAAAGTGACACAGGTCTCTCCTTCCGTTTCGGGTTCTTCCTCCGGTTCGCCCGTTCCGGGCTCCCCGACAACAGCACCTTCTTCGAAGACTGCCGGCAGACTACATCCGTCGAAGTATTCGTTGATCCCCGATACGACTTCCGTCAGGTAGGCAGCCAGTGATTTATCCAATGGCCCCTGCCCGCTGAGGTACAGATTGGTATAATCCAGCAGATCCTGTACGGTAACCACCGTTTCGGGCAGATTACTCCAATTGAGCGGCAGGCAGGCACCGCCGCCATTCAGTCCACCCAGATCGGTTCCTTTGGCCAGGGAGCTGTACCAGACGTTGAGCTGGAGTGCGATCGTCTGTGCTACCAGATTGTTCCGCAGACGCCCCTGCTTGTTCAGGTGAATTGCACTAAACGGTACACAATCATTCAGGTCGTTGGCCACATTATTACCTTCAGGCAATACCCCGGAAGGTCCGCCACCCGGCAAGAGGGCCAATACACATTCCGGATCTTCGATGATCAGGCTTCTAACCAGAGGATCGCCGATAACGATATCGCCGTAATATTCCATCAAAGCCGTAATGATCTCCGTAGTAGTGGCCTTGCCGTCCTCATCCGGCCAGGGATATTTACCACCGGCATTACCCCAGCCACCCTGGGTCAGGGTACAGAATTCGGCACAATTACCGGAGTAGGTCATCTGGTAGGTCGCACAGTTGCCACAGGGGTCACAAACCTCAAAGGAATAGGTACGGGCAAAAATGCCGCCAATACATTGTGGTGCACCGGTATCATCAATCATTTCCACCGTCGGAATACCACTGAGGCATTCGTCTACCACATTCTCGATCACCAGGGCCATTACCTCCTCTGCCGGTGGAATGTCATCCACACAGGCCAGGTTACTAAGGCCCAGCGGCAATCCTAATACCGGAGGTGTTTCGTCTTTAACGGTGATAGTCTGGCTGACTTCGGAACTGTTGCCGCACTCATCAACGAATACCCAGGTGCGTATCACGGTCAGGTCATTGGCGCAGGCTCCCGGAGCTGAGATAGCTTCCAGCGGGCTTACCGTGATCTCTCCACTGCATTCATCCCAGGCCGTTAGATCTCCTGCTTCCGGAATTTCCGTTACGCAGGAAACGGTAATGTCCGCCGGAGGTTCCGGTGTCGTTGGTGCGGTTTCATCTTTAACCGTAATGGTTTGGGAAACACTGGAGGTATTGCCGCAGATATCCACAAAGGTCCAGGTACGGACGATCGTGAAGTCGTTGGCGCAAGCTCCTTCCGTAGTTACCGAAGTCGGACCAACCGTAATATCGCCGTCGCAGTTATCCGTAGCCGTCAGTTCAACTTCTGCAGGAACATCTGATGCACAAGAAACTCTTACATCTCCCGGAGGATTCGGCGCTACGGGAGCAATCTCATCTTTGACCGTAATGGTTTGCGAGACGCTAGAGGTATTGCCGCAAATATCAACAAAGGTCCACGTGCGCACGATCGTAAAGTCGTTGGCGCACGCGCCTTCCGTCGTTACCGAAGTCGGACCAACCGTAATATCGCCGTCGCAGTTATCTGTGGCCGTCAGTTCCACTTCCGCCGGTACATCTGATGCACAAGAAACGCTTACATCTGCCGGAGGATTGGGTGCTACCGGAGCAATCTCGTCTTTGACTGTAATGGTTTGGGAAACACTAGAGGTATTGCCGCAAATATCCACAAAGGTCCACGTGCGCACGATCGTAAAGTCGTTAGCGCAAGCCCCTTCCGTCGTTACTGAAGTCGGGCCAACGGTGATATCACCGTCGCAATTATCTGTAGCTGTCAGTTCCACTTCCGCAGGAACATCTGATGCACAGGAAACCGTCACATTGGCCGGAGGATTGGGTGCTACCGGAGCCGTTTCGTCTTTAACTGTAATAGTTTGGGAAACACTGGAGGTGTTGCCGCAGATATCCACAAAGGTCCACGTCCGTACGATTGTGAAGTCGTTGGCACAGGCTCCTTCCGTAGTTACCGAAGTCGGACCAACCGTAATATCGCCGTCGCAATTGTCCGTAGCCTTTAATTCGACTTCCGCAGGAACATCCGAGGCGCAGGAAACCGTCACATTTGCCGGAGGTTCCGGGGCGGCCGGGGCCGTCTCATCTTTGACCGTAATGGTTTGAGAAACACTGGAAGTGTTACCGCAAATATCCACAAAGATCCACGTGCGAACGATCGTGAAGTCATTGGCGCACGCACCTTCCGTGGTTACCGAAGTGGGACCAACCGTAATATCACCGTCGCAATTATCTGTAGCGGTCAGTTCAACTTCCGCCGGAACATCCGAGGCGCAGGATACCGTCACATTAGCCGGAGGTTCCGGTGCGACTGGTGCTGTCTCATCTTTGACCGTAATGGTTTGTGATATACTGGAAGTGTTACCGCAGATATCAACAAAGGTCCACGTGCGTACGATCGTGAAGTCGTTGGCGCAGGCTCCTTCCGTAGTTACGGAGGTCGGGCCAACGGTGATATCACCGTCACAATTATCCGTGGCCGTCAGTTCAACTTCTGCAGGAACGTCCGAGGCGCAGGAGACTGTTACATCTGCCGGAGGATTTGGTGCTACCGGAGCCGTCTCGTCTTTCACCGTAATAGTTTGGGAAACACTGGAGGTGTTGCCGCAGATATCGACAAAGGTCCACGTGCGGACGATCGTGAAGTCGTTGGCGCACGCGCCTTCCGTGGTTACCGAAGTCGGGCCAACGGTAATATCACCGTCGCAATTGTCCGTAGCCGTTAATTCGACTTCCGCCGGAACATCCGAGGCGCAGGAAACCGTCACATCCGCTGGAGGATTGGGTGCTACCGGAGCTGTCTCATCTTTTACCGTAATGGTTTGTGAGACACTGGAGGTGTTACCGCAGATATCCACAAAGGTCCACGTGCGAACGATCGTAAAATCGTTGGCGCAGGCTCCTTCCGTAGTTACCGAAGTCGGGCCAACGGTAATATCGCCGTCGCAGTTATCTGTAGCCGTCAGTTCGACTTCCGCAGGAACGTCCGAGGCACAGGATACCATTACATTGGCCGGAGGTTCCGGTGCAGCCGGTGCTGTCTCATCTTTGACCGTGATGGTCTGCGAGACACTAGAGGTATTGCCGCAGATATCAACAAAGGTCCACGTGCGCACGATCGTGAAGTCGTTGGCACAGACTCCTTCCGTAGTTACAGAGGTCGGGCCAACCGTAATATCGCCGTCGCAATTGTCCGTGGCCGTCAGTTCAACTTCTGCCGGAACATCTGATGCACAAGAAACTCTTACATCTGCCGGAGGATTAGGCGCTACCGGAGCTGTTTCATCTTTTACCGTAATGGTTTGAGAAACACTGGAAGTGTTACCGCAAATATCAACAAAGGTCCACGTGCGCACAATAGTGAAGTCGTTGGCGCATGCTCCTTCCGTCGTCACCGAAGTCGGGCCAACAGTAATGTCGCCGTCGCAGTTATCTGTAGCCGTCAGTTCAACTTCCGCCGGTACGTCTGATGCACAAGAAACTCTTACATCTGCCGGAGGATTAGGCGCTACCGGAGCAATCTCATCTTTGACCGTAATGGTTTGAGAAACACTGGAGGTATTGCCGCAAATATCCACAAAGGTCCACGTCCGTACGATCTCGAAGTCGTTGGCACACGCTCCTTCCGTAGTCACCGAAGTCGGACCAACCGTAATATCGCCGTCGCAGTTATCCGTGGCCGTCAGTTCAACTTCCGCCGGAACATCTGATGCACAAGAAACTCTTACATCTGCCGGAGGATTCGGCGCTACGGGAGCAATCTCATCTTTGACCGTAATGGTTTGGGAAACACTAGAGGTATTGCCGCAGATATCAACAAAGGTCCACGTCCGTACGATCGTGAAGTCGTTGGCGCAGGTTCCTTCCGTAGTTACCGAAGTCGGACCAACGGTAATGTCACCGTCGCAATTGTCCGTAGCCGTCAGTTCAACTTCCGCAGGAACGTCCGAGGCGCAGGATACCGTCACGTTGGCCGGAGGATTGGGTGCTACCGGAGCTGTCTCATCTTTTACCGTAATGGTTTGGGATACACTGGAAGTGTTACCGCAGATATCGACAAAGGTCCAGGTGCGGACGATCGTAAAGTCGTTGGCACACGTGCCTTCCGTAGTTACCGAAGTCGGGCCGACCGTAATATCTCCGTCGCAGTTGTCCGTAGCCGTTAATTCGACTTCCGCCGGAACATCCGAGGCGCAGGAAACCGTCACATCCGCTGGAGGATTGGGTGCTACCGGAGCTGTCTCATCTTTTACCGTAATGGTTTGTGAGACACTGGAGGTGTTACCGCAGATATCAACAAAGGTCCAGGTACGCACGATCGTGAAGTCGTTGGCGCACGCCCCTTCCGTAGTCACGGAGGTCGGGCCGACCGTAATATCGCCGTCGCAATTATCCGTGGCAGTAAGTTCCACTTCCGCCGGAACGTCTGATGCACAAGAAACTCTTACATCCGCCAGTGGATTGGGTGCTACCGGAGCGATCTCGTCTTTCACCGTAATGGTTTGGGAAACACTAGAGGTATTGCCGCAGATATCAACAAAGGTCCACGTGCGCACGATCTCGAAGTCGTTGGCACAGGCTCCTTCCGTGGTCACGGATGTCGGGCCAACGGTGATGTCACCGTCGCAATTGTCCGTGGCCGTCAGTTCGACTTCTGCCGGTACGTCTGATGCACAGGATACAGTCACATTAGCCGGAGGATTGGGTGCTACCGGAGCTGTCTCATCTTTGACCGTAATGGTTTGGGATACACTGGAGGTGTTACCGCAGATATCAACAAAGGTCCAGGTACGCACGATCGTGAAGTCGTTGGCGCACGCCCCTTCCGTAGTCACGGAGGTCGGACCGACCGTGATGTCCCCGTCGCAATTATCCGTAGCCGTCAGTTCAACTTC
>NZ_PDUD01000095.1 GCF_002646595.1 Flavilitoribacter nigricans DSM 23189 = NBRC 102662 | reverse complement strand
GTGTCATTTATAACACCATCCGGCCACATAGCTCGATTGGCTATAAAACCCCGGATGAACTCGAATTACAAAATCAGAATCTCTACTTTAGTGTGGTTGCGCATTAGGGGAAGAGCACATTCTCACCTTGGCAAAAAGTGTTGATCAGCAGCTTGAGCAATCGATGGGAGGCTTGATAGGCAGACCATTTGGCTAAGCTCAACACCCGATGATATTTGTGAAAACAAGTTTGTGAGTCCAGCCCTAAGGTTTTCAAGCACCCACATACGGTCCGTTTGGCAACACTCAATAGGCAACCCAACATCAATACTTTCGCATGTTCAAAGACCTTTTTTCTGAATAACGGAGCAAATGCCGATATTTGTTTCGAGAACTCTTCTGGTAGTGTAAGCATAAATCTGATTTGTCGTTACTTCAAATTTATGCACTCCGAAGGGTTCTCTGGTTTTTTCAAAATGCTAAAGCCGAGAAAGTGTGTCCAAAATTTTCAGCACTTTGCATCAGGCTAATATCTGCGTTGAAGGGTTATTTCTAAATGGCGATGCCGGATTTGATGCTCAAAGCCTTCGTCAAATATGTGATTATTCCCAATGTGGCGATCAATAAAAGGAACGCTGCCAATCTAGATGAACTTGAATATCTGTTTGATACTGAATTATATGAAGAACGCTTTGTAGTCGAGCGTACTAATGAAACTAATGCCAAGCACAGGCTCGGTCTACATTATTTGGCTTTTTCGGTCATCCTCCTACGTAAGGTCGACAGATGGCACAAAAAAATTTAGACAACTTCATTGAAATATGGCAGACAGCCAAATCAATTCGTTTACTCCAAATTGAAAAAATTATGATTCGTCAATTTTTTCGCTGAATTTCAACTCTTCTATTCTTTATCCTATCAGCTTCAGATTCCTCTTCTACCAATAACTCGGATTCTCCTTTTGCAATTACTTCAAGCTGTTGTTCATCGACCCCTTTACTTAGCAGGTAATTCCTAACTTGTTCGGCTCTATTCTTCGAGATTTGCAGGTTTAATTCTGCAGGTCCTTCACTAGAAGCATGACCTATAATTAGTAATATGGTTTGACTATCTTCTTTTATCAAAGTAGCCAGATCGTCTAAAAAAGCATTGTCGGTAGTCAGAACTTTACTTTCGTTTTTTTGAAAGGAAAGGAGGTTCCTTTTTTTTAGTAGACTTGTAAGTGACTGATCGGTTGCCTTGATTATTTTTGCCACCTTAAATGTCCTACCGGCTTCGTCGACTGAAGCGATCTTTGGTATTTCCGGAACTTCGTAGGTGGCAACGGTTTGGCAATTATTGTTATCCCAAACCGTTACGGAATATTTTCCCGGACAAAGACCGGTCAGCGCATCCTTTTTACCTCCATTGTTCCAACTATATCGGTATGGTGTTGTTCCACCTGATGCCTTGACGGCGATGGCACCTGTGCAGGAATCCATGGCGGAGCCCGATACCCCGTTAGCTGTTACGGACAGATCTTTGGGCATTTTGACATCAATCACCTGCATGCAACCTCTGTTTTTAGTTTCAATTATTGCCCTGGCCTTTAAATTTTTACAGATGTCATTGAGAACCAGGTTCCCCATATTTACTGATTCCCCCTCGACCATCCAAGAGATAGTATAATTGTCGGCAATACCATCCAGCAGGGTCAGACTTGCACTGCCATCACAGCTATTTTCCTGGCAAGTAGGTAAAGTGACTTGTATGTCGGCTAATCTGGTGTTGGACTTAAAACTGTTCTTTTCAATAAATACGCCCGAGTCGAGTTCGGAATCACCGATATCTGCAATGGCCAACTTAAAATGATATTTTTTGCAGGATTTGACTTTTATTCGAGCTTCCAGCTTCGTGGTAAACCCATCGTATTGTATCTTATTTGGATCATCGAAGTCCAGCTCCGAATTATCAATAAAAAACTTACTATATTTTAACGATCCCTTTGAGCCTTGACAATTAGGCATTTCTCCTTCATTACCAACTACACCTGAGTTTACCGAGTTTATCGCAACCGCATGTTTAGCTTTAGCATCGAGGATAGCAATATTTACCGCATTATTTTCATAAGGGCCATCAATACCAGGGCCACTTACAAAAAATCCAAAGACATCATTGTATTCCGAACAGATGTACTCCGGGTATTCTTCGGAAGCGAAGACATAATTGAAGCTTATTTCATCCCCAATTGGTACGATATCAAATTCTAAAACACATTTGTCTCGGACTACAGTATTATCATTAGCTAATTTTGCAAGATCCTTATCGACATCATCTATGTCATTTTCACCAGTTTTGGAGTGGTTATTGTTTGGTCCGATCGCAGATATTGCGTTCCCCGTCGTCAAGATAATCCCTGATTCCAGGGTTAAATTGGTAGAGTCTAAAGCATGGTGAAATAGGCCTTTGGCTTCACCGTCACAGGAGAGCTTTACAGACTCGTAATATACACTGTTGTCCACCAACATTTCCACAAGTTGCTCTTTGGTAATGGCAGTATCGATCAACAGCTGACCTTGTAACTCCGTTTTCCAAAGAATAACTAAGAAGAATATACTAACAATAACAGAAATTGATCTGGGGTATATTTTCATGATTTAAAATTTTGGGTGGTATAAACTAGAGTTTAATAAATTCATCATAAAACTTCCATGCAGTATTGCCATTATTTCTTTTTACACAAGTTTCAAAAAATTCCTTCGCTTTCAGAGATTTATTTGAGATATAGTAGGCTTGGCCTTTCAAATAATAATCAAAAGGATTATCTGCCTCATAATCGAAGGCAAATCGACAATATGCTTTTATTTTCTTTCTAAATTCCCTTTTCTCAGTAAAGGAAGTATAATTATGAGTTCTTATCATCAGAAAATATATAGTTGCCAATTCTACGTAGACCTGAAGGTTAGGCTCTTCAGAAGAATCCTTTAATTCCTCAAGAATGCTCGTTGCCACAGCATACTCCCTCATCAAAAAGTAAAAATAGGCAAGCTCCTTTTTTATGTCGTATGTATTGGAACATGCTACTATTCCAGAGTTCAAAATATG
Source organism: Flavilitoribacter nigricans DSM 23189 = NBRC 102662 (assembly GCF_002646595.1). Classification (GTDB taxonomy): domain Bacteria; phylum Bacteroidota; class Bacteroidia; order Chitinophagales; family Saprospiraceae; genus Flavilitoribacter; species Flavilitoribacter nigricans. Next base: position 3,686 of record NZ_PDUD01000095.1, on the reverse strand, counting down.
AATGGCGGCCTCGTATTCCTCAAAGTGTTTATAGCAAATCGCTAGGTCAATGTAGGGTTCAGACACATCAGGAGTTCTTTCCCTAAATAATTTTTCAAAAATAGAGATCGCCTCTCTTTTTTTCCTTTGTCCCATCAGGATCTTACCATATGCTCTTCTTACTTCCGGAAGTTGCTGTCGACCAATATCCATTTTTTCATAGATAGGCAGGGCTTGATCAATTTGGCTAGCTTCGGTATAGGCCAAAAACAGGTTTCGGTAAACATCTTGGAGGTGATCATGATGATTAGGGTTATTGGATCTATTTACTAATTCTTTCGCTTTCAGGTAAGCATCCGCTGCAGCCTGGTAATTCTGAAGATGAGAATTGACGTTTCCTAATCCCATAAAAGTTCGCGGATCGTCTTCAAAAAATTGACAAGCTGTTGTGAAAGTTGACAGAGCCTGATCCAATTCAGGCTTTTCCATTTGAAGCACCCCCAGCGCCAAATAAAGCGAAACGACGTTTATTCCCAGCGTTTTACAATCCTCGATCAGATTAAGTAATCTTTTTTCGCCAGTAGAGAATTTATGATTAAAGCGCTCTTGAAACACCTCATAATCCTTTATCAATAAATCCCTGTTCAAGGTGTCTAAATGCTTCAGGTTTGAAAGTTCTGTTTCAAAATCCTGAGCCCTGGGAATATCTGCCCATCTTGTAAAATCTTTGCCAAAAAATATACACAGATCGGTGATGCTCTGTTTATACCTACCATCAAAGTCGTATTCCTTTAATTCAGAGAAGTCGAAATAGAGTTTTTCGTTATGATTTTCGAACAACTCTTTTTGGGAGTGAGTAGCTTGATAAGTATCTACAAGAGCGACCGCAATTTTGAGCTTACCCGAATTTTCTAATTCTTTGGCATAGGCGCATTCTCGTTGCACCCAATGAGAAGTCATTCTGGCATCAACACTATCCAATAATAAAAAGTAGCTGCACTTTCCAATGATCCCACTGATCTTTTCCCAAAGTTCCCAGCCTTTTTCGGTAGTTTGATCGTCCTTCCAGACCTTAAGACCTGATCGAACCAAATCAAAGTATATTCTATTAGCAATGGATTTGGTTTGCCAGGCATAGCTCATAAACACAGTACAAACATCATTATTCTTGTCCTTCTGGTGCATTATCCGGCCTTAAATAATACTGGGGTGTTTCTATATCCGATGGCTGATAAGAAATTTTCTCCACTTCGTTTAAAAACGTTTCCCAATTTTTGGGGTTTTCACGTTGAACGTATCTAAAAAAAGCCGCATACCTCATGGTGTTAACCGCAGCAGAATATACTGCCGGGTTTATCTTTTGGATTAACTCAGGGAAGGTATTGCGCATTAAAAATGTTAATTCTTCCTGGACATTGGTTGGCGAGATCTGAATTAATTGATTAGTTAACTCCTCTTGACTAAGGATTTCGGCATTTTGCTTACCGTGTATCTCATCAAATAGATCATCGATAAGGCCTGTGAAATTTTTCTCTAAGTCCTGCCGTCTTCCAATTATATATATCTCTCTTTCGTCAAGATTTCTATCTTTAAGAGAAACACCCTTATACTTCTCGATAATTTGATTTACCATTTCACTATAGACTAGTAGTGAATCAGAATAGCTGGCACAAAGCTGCTGATAGTCGGTGATTTCCTTTAATACAGAATCTGTCTTGGCATCATATTGAGGGTTGCTTTGTGTGATCTCATCCAAAACCGCGCCGATCTCGTCTGTATACTTTGTCATATCGGTTTTGTGAAAATAGAAGTAAGGCGATCCGGTAATATAGAAGGTATCACATACAATACCAAATTTAACCTGCTCTTGATAATCAGTAAAAATCCAGGAGTCAAATTCATTACCATCTGCGGCAGCGTTATTTATCAAAAAACTGATCATTGAAGCAATCCTTTCATATTCTTCCTGTTGCGAAATCGGTCCAGTAAAATTGCTACTTAACGGAAGCGACTCTCCCAAGCCTGTTTTTTCTATTCCGCCTTTAGCGGGTAAACGCCAGTAATTGTAAGGATCATTCAATAGCATATCTGCCTGGAGAATCCGCAGACCCAGTAAGTTGTTTATCAAAGCAGGATGATATACAATTGGTGAATTAGAGGGATCAATCCTTTTACCAAATAAAGATACCAATGAGGTATATTCACTTCCAGCAAACTCAGCTACCGGTTTCAGTTGCCAGTCGGCCAGGTAAGGATTGTATTTTTGATTATCTAAGGTTATTATTAATCGGTGACCGTCTGGTTTTTTCTCGTTGTAGATAATTTCAATTACGCTACTTCCAAATTCTACTTCTGGCGTAGCAACCTGCTGAAAATCAACGCCGCCAATTCGCCGAAATCCTCCAGGAGACCTGAAATTAGCGCTGGCCAGCAGAAGACTGGGGGCACCCTTTCCCTTGGGGAATTTTGTAGACCCCAGCTCCCAGTCTTGACTAAAGATACTGCCGACCATGGATAGTACTAGAAGTAGGAGTGTAAAAGCTTTTTTTTGCGGGTAAAGGAAAGCTGAAGATTTCATAGCCTGAAATTGGGTTGGGTTTAAATTCGGTTTTATTAATTCAATTGATTGGCTAAAATTACCTATTCATTAAGTTAATGTCATATAACAAAAGTTATAGAGGCTAGCTCAAAAAAACATTAGTAATTTAATACTTCAAATCCTACAAACCAAGTTTGGTGGTTTTGTAAGGAACAAAAAAACGGAAATGATTATACGGTGGCGTCGAGATGAAGCTCAATAATGGTAGTCAGCAGCTCCAGAAATACCTGTTGAATATCGCTGATTGTAAAATCTGGGTCGATGTACTCTTCATCAAATGTATATGGATACGGATAGGGTAAATGCACAAAAAAGCTTTTCATCGAGGAATTAAGGTAGATAGAATACATATTCCCTAGGTAATGTATATGATTGCACACGTAGCCTCCGGTATGAAAGGAGACCTTAGCGGGAACGGAGCTGCTTGATATACGAGCTAATACTTGCACCAGGTCAATTTTAGACGAGAGTTGATCGGGTAGTTCGGCTAGGCTAAAACCATAGCTTGCGATCTGTTTCTTTAGTTCTTTATCAAAATGGATAGCCTTCTTATGAGCTATTTGTTCGAGCTCGATGTGGGGCTTGCCTAGGTCGACTCCTGTCGATATACAGTAATCTGGTTGGTATAAACTAATTTCTCTCATTAATTCTTTACCTGCCAAAGCAAAATCAACAGGTAAAATACTGGTTATGATCTCCAGGTCAAAGTTGGTTTTGAAGTCAATATTGGAAATTGACTCAACGATGACTTGTGATGGATTCACCTGCATGCCGCCGAATGCTTCGAAACCGGTAAGTAAAATTTTCATATTCCCTTTAACCGTGAGGCGATCTTTTCAATGACAGAGCCATAATCAAAAAGTACATCAAAGGTGTTCGTATTACCTAATACCCTGGCTCGAATTGTGACATAAAATGTAAGATCCAATTTGACATCGTGTAAGTCTATTCTTTTCCTAAAAGCTTCTTCTTCAATTAAAAGCATTTGAATAGATAGTCACTCAAAAAACTGGTAACTTACATTTAAAAAAGAGCGTGACAAAAAAAGAAAGAAATCAATTGATCTGGGATCGCTACCAGGAAGGCTATAGCCAGGAAGAGATTGGGA
>NZ_PDUD01000094.1 GCF_002646595.1 Flavilitoribacter nigricans DSM 23189 = NBRC 102662 | reverse complement strand
CTGAGGTGTATCTCCAACAGATTGCCGCTCTACTCAAAGATGACGTGAGCGAAGTCCGCCGCTCCGCCGCCCAAGCCCTGAGTGGCCAGGAAGCACTCCCTGAGGTGTATCTCCAACAGGTTGCCGCTCTACTCAAAGATGACGTGAGCTACGTTCGCAGCTCTGCTTTTCAATGTCTTTATGATCAATCAGTCGATTTTTGGTATCGGGTCTTTCCTTATATAGCTGAGAACGCTTTGACAAAAGAGGCCGGAAGATTGAGAGATGAACCCCACCAAGCTCGGGTTCCCCTCTACGAAATTTCCGGCAATAACGACTCCATCATCCTCCTTCTCAACTGGTATTGTAAACCGGAAACACTACCTGCGAAGATATCTATTGAGGATGCCCGAAAAGTGCTCAATCTTACCATCGGTCTTGAAGATTTAATGACAGAAAACTCACGCTTCGCCGCAGAGGTTGGAGAAGCATTACCCAAACTTATTAGTCTGGCTAGACGTCAATGGGCTGCGACCGATCTTCCCCAACTTAGAAAAGGGTATGAAATTATCAATAGTGTCAATGAAACTGAAGCTAACTCCGTCCAAGGATTAATCCGCTCCCTCGAAACCTGGCGCTGGATCTATACCATACTCTGGATACTTGCCATCCACGCCCTACTTTGGCTGGCCATTATCCTACTTTCCCCACAATTCCCTTCCCTCCAGGAAATCTTCATCTGGAACCCCACCATCCGCAAATGGGGCGGATTAGGCTACGTCGGTCTCCTCATCACCCAAATCCCGCTGCTGCGCGAACGCCTCTTCCACCCCTGCCACCAAAACCTGACCGCCGAGGCCTTCCCCGCCAACTGGAGCAAAGACGAATACTTCCCCAGTTCCCAGGTCTATTCCCTGCGCGACAAAAAAACACTGCCCGTTACCGAGGCCCTGCACCCCTTCCACGGCCGGATCATCCTGGAGGGTGAATCCGGTCTCGGGAAGACCATGTTCCTCCGCAACCTGGTCATCGATTCTGAGCGGCCGGTTGTTTTTCTGCCGGCCAGCAAATGCGATCATGGACTGGTGCCGGCCATTCAGCAGAAGGTGCCGCCGGCGGAGGGCGATCCTACTTTTCTGGCGGAGCTGGTCTATGCCGGCGCTTTAGACATCCTTATTGACGGCCTCAACGAGATCAGCGCCCGCGCCTGCGCCCAGCTGACCATGGAGATCGAAAGCAAATGCAAAGGCAACGTCCTGTTCACCACCCAGCACATGGAGTGGGAAGCGCCCGCTGCCGCCAAAGTATTCCAGCTCAAACCACTGACGGAAGACCAGATCGGGACCTACGTCTTATCCCGCTACAGCTACTTGGATTCAACCGAGCTGCTACCCGAATCCGCCTACCAGCGCAACAGCAAAGCCTATCTCGAAAAAGCATTCAACAGCGAGCTGGACGAAGAAAGCCTCAAAACCAACTTCATGACCCTCTCCAACCCTATGGAGCTGAGCCTGGTCGCCCAGCTGATCGCCCGGGGGCAGGATCCTTCCATTCTGGACCTGCAGGAGCAGCAATACCAGCTGATGGCCGAGCACTACCGGCGCAACAACCTGGGCAATGATTTCCCCCTGGCCAAATTCTCCAAAGTCGTCTACGATATGCGCCTGAACGACCAGCCGGAGATTCCGGCCGAAGACTTCCAAAAAGAGATCCTCGCCCTGCAGCACTGGAAAATGGTCATCTCCCGGCAGTGGACACCGGCGGGTGCGGAAAAGCCCGTCAAATACTGGTATTTCCGGCACGATAAGATCATGGACTATTTTCTGGTGCAGGAATTCCTGGCTAAGCAGGAGCTTTGCGAAAAGGCACTCGATGATCCCCGCTTCCGGGGGGTCTATTTCCTCCTGGCTTTCAAACTCCCCTACCAGGCGGCCATGCAGCTGCGGGAGCAGATCATCCAGTATTCCACTAATACCAAAGACCATAGTCTGGATAATTTCATTAAGCTGCTTTATGCCCGCCGGCCACCGCGAAAGGAACGCTTTGCCCAGCTGCGAGAGAATATCAGATCCGCCCTGATCCTGGGCCAGGCCGGCCAGGCCATCCAGTTGATCCTGGACAACACCAATGGCCAACACGAAACCACGGCCGTCCTACTCAAAAACCGGGAAACGGAACTGAACAAGCAGATCACCGAAGGGACGATCTCTTCGGAGGATGCCATGCTCGAACGCAATAAGATCAATCGGGGTATACTGGATCTGGCGCAGATCATCGATTAGCCCTTTAAAACGACTTTATATCCTTCCATAATGCTAGGCGGGCTGGGAAGCGGCCAATTCGTGGGTGAGGGTGCCTGCTTCGCGGGAGGGATAAATTGGCCGGAGTTTTTGGTCCTTTTTTCGACAAAAAAGGACATAGAACAATCGAGATCGCCATCACCATCCGGCCGCTGATCCAAAGTCTGCGGGGTGCACTGATCGATGTGGGCAGCACGAGTAAGCGCGTTTTAGCGCCAACCTTGAATAATCTCCTACGCTGGGCGCAAAAGCCCGGCTACTACGACCTGGTAGGCATAGACATCGCCGGTGACGCGAAGCCGACGGTGATCGCCCGCAAGGTCAAACGAGCACGCATCTTTAATTTACTTGGAATAAAATAAAATCATCATGGACAATCAGACGAACATCAACAATTTTCAGGCATCTATTGGGCCGGCTTTGCTGGCTATTGTGATTATTGCGGCCGGAGTGGCTTTGGGGGTTTGGGTGGCTAATCGGGTAGTGTGAAAATAATTATTCAGGTTTCTTTTCTATCCTAGTCTTTAATTTTTTAGCCAGACTATCAGGAAGATTCTTTATGTTATAAATGGAAAAAGAGGAAAGCATTTCACTATTAATACCTTTAATACCGCTGAGATCGGCACCGCTGAGATCGGCACCGCTGAGATCGGCACCGCTAAGATCGGCACCGCTAAGATCGGCACCGCTGAGGTCGGCACCTCGGAGGTCGGCACCACTAAGGTCGGCACCTCGGAGGTCAGCAACGCTGAGGTCGGCAATACGGAGATCGGCACCGCTGAGATCGGCATCGCGAAGGTGAGCACCGCTGAGGTCGGCCCGGCTAAGGCTGGCCCAGCTGAGGTTGGCACTGAAGAGGTTGGCACTGAAGAGGTTGACACTGAATAGGTTAGCATCTCGGAGGTCAGCATAGCGGAGATCGGCACGGCTGAGATTGGCACCTCGAATGTCGGTACCTCGTAGGTCGGCACGGCTGAGATTGGCATCGTTGAGGTCGGCAAAACTTAGGTCTGCACCTTTGAGATCGGCAATGCTGAGGTTGGCACGGTTGAGGTCAGCAATGCCGAGGTCGGCACCACGGAGGTCAGCACCGCTGAGGTTGGCACGGCTGAGATCGGCATTGAAGAGGTTGGCACGTTGTAAATGAACAGAATCAAGAACAGCTCTATCTAAAAAGGCACTACTGAAAATTGTTTTTTCAAAAATGGCAGCTAAAGCTGAGGTATCAAGCCCGCTATTCACTAATGCCAGCAACAAATTCCCCCGTTCCGGACTAAGTGGCTTCTCTGTTAAAGAACTATCCTCCATAAAATAGTATGGCTGAAACGACTGACTCAAAGAAGCAATTCTCCCAATCAATTCCGGACTCAAATGCCGATCCGTATTCTCAGGATTCTTTAATTCCTCATTAACCTGATCCAAAACATTCCCCAACAAAAAATTTAATGAACTGCGCCGCGAAGCCTCATCCAAAAGGATCTGATTATCAATCTTCTCATTCTGCTTAAGTAGTAGATCATTTTGACCGGTAAGCAGATCATTTTGCCCCGACAACAACTCATTTTGATTATACAACAAAATCGTTCCCATCAGCCCTCCAATAGCCACAAACACCGTCACCAACATCCGCAGTCCACTATTACGCAGCCGCGAAAAAACCAGATAATGCAGTATCCCCGGCAGATCCTGCCGGATATTCTTCCGCACTTCCGGATCAGCTTTCGCCAGGGCGTACGACGCAACTGTATCTGCAATGTGGTTCGCTTTAGATTGGATATCCCCTACTACCTGCTCCACATCGACATCCTGCCCGGTGTAGCGTTTGGCCAGGTAGTTGATAATGCGAGGTAGCGCAATAATAGCAACGATGATTAAAAGAAAAAACGAAACAAAGACCGTCATCAAGGGCGGTAATACGGAAGGTAGGAAATCAGCAACTTTTTGATCGATCAATACTCCGACCAAGACTCCTATGGCAATATACAAGAGGGCTTTTTGGATACCGCTGCTGCTTTTGGCTTTGACCGGTTGCTTTGGCTCAATCGGATCGGTGTCTACAGGCTTTGGCTGATCGTTTGATTCGTGCGGTTCTGACATTGAGGGATGGGGTTGATGCGCGATAAAGATAAGATAGGATCCCGGAGTTGCAAACTCCATTGAGCGTTCGGTATACTAAGGACAGCGAAGGCTATCCATCAAAATTCAAAATTTTGTATCCATTCCATTATATTCTTAATTCTCTGGTGTTTAAGATACTGGGCATAATCATTTTCCATTATACCAATCACAATAAGTTTATCTTTTTCACTCGACATTGCTCCAAATTGTCTTAATAATTCACGTTTAGAGGAAGAAACTTCGGCACCGAGCTTTATGAATGAACCAAAAAAGTGGAATTTTTTAACATCTTCATCCTTAATTGAATTCCAATCTATTTCAACTGAAGTTAGATCTTGGAACCTTAAATTATTATGATCCAGGTTTGAAGATGGATTAAATAGAATTTTACCCTTGAATTTATCCGGTTGAAAGCCTTTTGTACTTTGAGCTAAAGAGCCCAAATCACTTTTTAAACTACTACCTGATGGTCCAAGGGAAAATCGATTTTCAACCAATTCACAGTTTATGAATTGAATATCATCAAAAGTGGTGTTGTAAAAAATGCAAGATTCGAAATAGCAATTCTTAAATATAATATTTTTCAAGATAGCACCCGAAAATGATGATGATCTAAATTGGAAGCCAGTTAAAGTCTTTCCGATCAAGTTGATGCCTTGAAAATCGATCAACGAAAAGTCGGCATATACACTTCGACTCTTTATTTTACCTTCATTGATAAGATCAATAATTTTATTGAATAGAAAAGATCGATACCTAGATGAAAGGTCCGTATTTGAGAGCTCTTGTCTATATTGGTCATATTGAGCCAGATAATACTCATTTTCAGAGAATTCGCTCTGCTTCCTAATAAATTCAGTTTGTTCTCCAATCTTGTTGTTCTGAGATTCTATCAACTCGTTTTGATTCTTGAAAAGGGTTGTTTGGGCATCAACGGCAAGGGTCTGAGTATTAATCAATTCGTTCTGATGATCAATTGATTGATTTTGAGTTTCAAGCTTTTCTAGTTGTGAACCAAGTAGATTGTTTTGTTCAATTAGTAATAAAGTACCTATCAATCCTCCTATAATAATTATCAGGCTAATAGCCATATTAAGGGATAAGAATACACTTCGGTAGGCTAGGAAGTTTTGTAATGTAGATCGAACATTTTCAATTTCCCTTTCGCCAAGATTTGGCAAAACAGTTTTCAAAATTGATTTTTGTGCATCTTCTTCCTGATTATCATTCTTTGGACGTACAGATACAAGAAACTTATCTTTGTAGGTTAGATACACAACTAAACCAATGACTATTATCAAAGTAATAGAGGCCAAAATACCAATACCAAAAGCTACGCCATAATGGACTATAGCAAATCGAAAGAAGTACAAAACCACTGCAAATAGAAAACCAATAACTATTCCAATTAAAAATTTCCAATTCATCCTTATGCCTATTTACATTGATCTATAATCATATGACGTTCGATGCGCCTGTAACTAAATTACTCCAGTAAATATTGCCTACCTCCCAAATATCTTCCCAGCAATATCATTCGGCATAGTAGGACTAGAATCCTCCTTCAAAAGCCCTGTATCTGCTCTGCTAAACAATGATTGAAAAATTAGATGCTTTTCCTCCTTATCAACTGCCGAATCCTTGATCAGAGACAAATAAACATAGGTCAGCTGCTCTCTCTCTTCTGCATCTCTTGATAAGTGGAAGGAGCTAAAGGCAGCTCTATGAAAGATTCTTATTACATAAGCTAGAAATGAGAGAAGGGTGATATATACAATAGACCACTTAATGGCACTTGATTGATTTTCCTTGAAGCTTAGAAGCATTCCTTCCGGTGTCTGCCAAAGTAACCCGTACAAAATAGCGACGACTATTCCTACTACAATCGCCAATACTACAAAGAAAATAATCCCTTCCATCTTTAATTTTTTAGCACGCTTATTCCAATATTCTGCAGGTGCCTTTAGTCGCAGCAATTCTTGATAAGTCTTTTTTAGATCTGAAATATTCTTAATGGAATCATCATCAAATTTTGAGAATTTGTTTTTTGTTTCCTTAAACCAATCATCAAACAGCTTTTTCCTTTCATTCGTGATATCCTCTATAGTTTGTACATGCTGTTCGTATTTTTGATTTGTATTCTTAATCTGCTCTACTGCTTGATTTTCTAAATCCGAAAGTTGAGCAACGAAATCATTACGGCTTTTCGTAATTGATGAACGCTCTTTCTTTCTTCTGGATAGAATTTCGGAGCTATCTTTAAATCGAAATTCATAAGCTAACATCGCACCGATAAAATCATCATGATTGTTGACCTCATAAGCCCCAATCATGAAATGGTAAGCACCAGAAACACATTTCGGACGAGAACGGTGCAGATCTATTAGAAATTCAGCTTCTGGTGAATCATATGTAAAAATGTAATCATTATCGCCAAAATTCGGTTTTCTTAATCTCCAGGCACTTCCTAACGATTTTGGATCAACATGACTAAATTCATTAAGGAATCTTTCTAATTCTTGCTTTACATTTCCAAAATGAACTTTTATTCCATATAGCTCTCTAGGAATCGAATCCACCTTCTGCCACCCTTCAAATTGTTGACTAAGGAATCTATGTACTGAACTTAGACCTTTGAATGTTCTTGAAAAATTAGAAACTGAATATGTAATTATTACCTCAATATTATTAAACCACTCCGTGCCTTTAGCATCAGCTATTTGCTTTATAAAATCTTTAGTATTCATTTGTTAATTAGGATGATAGGGCAAAATAATTTTTCAGTCTCTAGGTAAGCTACTTCTATAAAAGATTACGAGTTTTTCCTCTAAAGTTTTCAAAAAAGTCGACCAAATTTCTAAAAACATTTAATCCGCTTTCTCTTTCCTAATCAACGCCAAAATCTGCCTCAACAATAAATTCCGCTCACGGACGTGCACTAGATCATCAGGTAAAGCAGCTAATTTTTCCTTAAGGGTACGTAATTCCCCCTTCGATGGTTGTTGTTTTGCAATCATAGTATGTTTTAGTCTATAGTGTTCCAGGCGTAATACGAGAGTACTACAATTCAATTACAATGCACGCTAATGGGTAGGTGTAATGACAAGTCAACTTATACTACGAGCTGCTAGGTGAGACGGATGCTGCATTCGGTACATATCAATTGGTTTTAAATTGCCAATTCCTTGATGTGATCGATTATAGTTATACTCC
>NZ_PDUD01000093.1 GCF_002646595.1 Flavilitoribacter nigricans DSM 23189 = NBRC 102662 | reverse complement strand
AGGTTTCGGAGATCCACCACATGGGGATGTCGGTCACCGTGGCCAGTTTCACAACCAGGTCGGCGAGCTGGGCTTTGTTAAGCTGACGGCGATCGTCGTAGCGGAAGGTGCCATCACCTACCTGGTAGCCGTGACGCTCCAGGATGGGTTTTAGTTTGAAGTTGAGCACCATCTCTACAAACAGGCGGTAACCCATGATAGCCTCTTTCTCGGCTTCCTGGTGTACTTCTGCCTGGCTGAGGCTGCTACCGTTCTCGGTGGTCATTGTCTGCAGCAGGAAGGCTTTGGAGATCTCTCCATTATGGAACTTGGCGTTCAGATCGAAAGCCTGGCTGTTGCCGGCCTTGGCGGTATCATGCAGATTGAAGGTACTGCCCATGGGCGTAGCGATGCCGGCATTGCTGCCCTGATCCTCCAGAATGCTCTCTGCTTCCTGGCGCTGGCCTGGGATGTTCGGATCGTATTGGATCTCCCGGATGGGCATACCGTATACTTCCAGGAATTCAGCCCAGTCTTTTACGCCGTATCTTTTATATAACACATTTGGGGCTACCACATTGAGCAATCCGAGATCCAGCGGCTTGCCTACTTCGATCAGGTAGTTGCTGTATGGCGGTTTACGGTATGGTATAGCGTTTTTCTCATCGCCCTGGGTGGGTAATACGTCGCCATATTCCGGGCGTACGTTGGGCCGGTGGATGAGTTCTATGCCCTGGGTGGTATCAGGAGAAAAGGTTTTATCGAGAAAATTGCACTGGATCAGACTATGGCCCCACCACTTACTCTCAATGATGAGGGTGACCAGGTCCATGAACCAGATTGTTTTAGTCATGTCGTTCACATCACCTTCCATCTCCTCCCCATCGACATTGTAAAAACGGATTGGGTTGTTCGTGCACTTCAGGCGAATGCGACTCATTACACTCTCCAGGTGCGCATCGATCACAATCTCATTGTACACCTGGTACAACATTCGGCGATCCGGACGCGTCTTGCTTTCGGCAACCATCAAAGCGCTCCGCCAGCGCCCGATGTCGGGAGCACTGCGTAGTAGCGTGATCTTATCGACCTGTATCTTTTTGCCGGCTTTTACCTCTTGTGTTTCGGTGGCCGGTTTGGCAGCTGACAGCATTCCCGTTTCGGCTTTTTCTACCACAAACAGCCGTTTGAAAGAATTCCATCCTGATCGATCTTTTTGCATGCTCATTGCCGAGTGTATTAAACTGTGTTAAGGCGAAGAATTAAAACAGCATCAGAACAGATAAAAACCAAATTGTTTTATCTTTGCGGAAACAAATAAATACAACCGCATGGGAAAACCCAACAATTTCGTTTTTGACTACAATGGTCTACAGTTTAAATTCTCCGTAAAAAACGACACCAAAAATCTAAAGATCAAGTTTGCAGAATTAGAGTACCAGGATCTGTTTGACTTCCTGAGAGCCCTGCTTGATTATGATTTTCCGAATGACTTCAAATCTCAGATCGTTGATTTTTTGCAAGATCTTCTACTGGAGATTAAAGAACCAATCGTTGAAGATGATGGCTACGGTCACTTTAAACTGGGTGACGTTGTAGTGCATACCATCATCGAAGACGGTGTCAAATACTATAAGTTGAACGATGTGGCACGGGCCTGTGGAATGATGAAGCTGAGTAGTTATACTTACATTCCGGTTCGTGAAAATGGGATCCTCCGGAAAGGTTTAACTAACAAGGCGCTTTATGTTCCACGCTCTGGCCTCAAAAATCTCTTCGAATTATTGAGAGATCCTGAAGCTAAAGAGGTATTGTCAGATATGTTTTTCCAACCATCCTGCACTATACCTAGTTGTGCCTATCGTATGTATAAGAACTTTTTGCCACAACAAACATCACTTCGGCACATGCTGTATGATGATTGGGTAGCTTGGGTGAAACTGTTGAATTGATCACCAGTTGTTGTCGCGCTTTTCATTACTCCACATCACTATCGACCCGGAGTCGGGTTCACCGTCTGCGTTCAGATCTGCCCGGGGGATGGCCGGTGTGAGTTCCTTGCGCCGGATTCGCTTCAATTTATCGATTGCATCGAGGTATCGATCGATGCGAAGTTGAGGTACCTGGTTGGCGCTTATCCGTGCGTGATAATGATAGGCGCTGATATCTACGTACAACATCACCATCAGGGCATTGCGCTTGGTCCAGAAATATTCCGTATCGCTCAGCAGTTTACCCTCAGTAGGTATACTTTTGATCACCAGGTAACGTACTTTGTCCGGGCCTACCACTGTATCACCCACAGCGTATGCTGTTTCTGCTGCATAGGTTTTGATCACCTCCAGCTTATCTTCGACAAACTTATTCGTATCCGCAAGATCTGCATCGGACCCGGTTGCACCATCCTGAATACACACGTATTGTTTATCGGTGCTGTTATTGATCACCAGGTCTCCAACTTTGTGCACGCCGGCATCATCCGCATCAAATACCCGGAAGTTTAAGATGCGGTCTACGTCGTACTCCAGATTGAGGTAACCTTCCATTTCGTCGCGGGCGAATTGTTCGGCTACCAGTCGGCGATTGTCTGTATCATCCGTGACACTGCTCTTGATAGCTTCGCGAATGATAGTGAGATAATCGTATGTGCAGATAAAACGATACATAATTATAAAGTTGTTGGAAGGGGCAACGGATAGCTCAGTGGCGTTCTATCGGCTGCTCACCCTTCCCTTTTTTCTAAACTGAACGAAGTTTGGCCGGCTCCGCTATTCCCGTTTAGGAGGTACGTAGGCAATAGAGGGAGCATCTTTAGTATCCTTAAAGGCGGCAAAAGTGCCGCCGCCGGTTCGTCGGTTTGGCGCTACTTTATCGAGCCAGGACTGAATGATCCGGAGCAGGTTATTGTCTTTTTCGGTTGGCGTCCACCTGATGATGGGTTCAATGGCGACCAGTAAGCCTAATAGGATCGCGGCAAAGACCTGAAAGTTTCGGTAAAACCAGGTGACCCAGTTAACGATGCCTCCACTCGGAGCGGGTTCGATAACGATCACCTCACCATCTTCGGCCTGTGCCGGTAGTTGCACCAGTACCGCACCGCTATCGTCAGCGTACGCCCGGGGCGTTACCCGGGTGGGAGCGTGCTCGAATGCCGTTTGGTCGTTGTTCGAATACTGTTTAACCTGGTATTCAGCAGGCGGCGATTCTTTTGCCAGGTGTTGTCGTTGCCCATCCGTCAGGAAGAGATACGTACCCAGAGCAAAAAACACCACGAAGAAGAGATATCCGATGTTACGTAACATGGTATTGTGGTTTGGTTAAAAAGCAAATTTTGATTTTCGACGAGGTATCGTTTTGGGCGGTGTGCTCAGCGCCTGCATCTCATCGAGTTTATAGATCGCGCCCTCCAGGGCGTCGGGTCCGTCATCGTTTACACTGGAGCCTTTTTCAAAAGCACATAGCTGATCGATCAGCATGGTCATGCCCGGATCTTTCTGCTGCGTTTGATCAAACTCCAGCATGCCGTTTTCAAAGAGTGGCTCCATGGAGGAGATCCGCTGGAACTTATCCGGCTTAGATCGCATGTCTCCACTTACCCGCAGCCGGCGTCCGTGTTTCTTCTGTAGCGGCTCCAGGGCTTTGAAGTGCATACCCTGAATAAAGTTGGCCTCCATCCAGTGTCTGATCAGCGCATGATCACCTACCTCCTCATCGAGCGTGTAGTGGTATTCGAACATATCCGCAATGGTAGCCTTGGCCACCATGGCCCGGCTCACGAAATACCGGGGGCCTTTCTTGGCCACCAGGATCACCGCCTTGTAGTCCGACTTATCACTGTTCTTGTAACTCGGGTCTGCGTAGGCTACCCAGGCATCGTACCAGGTCCAGGCTTTGCGTTTACCCCACTTGATGTAATCCCTTTTGAAGATCTTGCCCTCCTCGAGGGGGTTATTGAAGTTCTCCCGCTGGCTGCTGAAGTAGCCCATCGCTTTATTTTTGGCGATGGCTTCCTCGGTAGTGATGTGCTCAGGAAAGTTACTTTCGCCATCATCGTTGAGGATGTTTACTCGGTGGAGTTTAACAAACTCTACCTCTTTATTCTCCTCAAATTTTGCGGTAATGGTGTTCTTGTGGAACTTGTTTTGCGGGATGGCGCACGTCCAACGCTTAGTATTGAGACCACCAATGAAATCTTCCTTCACCCATTCGAATTGCTCCTGGGAGATGGCATCATTCTTAAGCGACTTCTTATCGTTAAGGTCATCGATCACACCGTAATTTGGGCGATTGGGACCGAACCTGGTACCACGAGGGGATTGCTTAATGCCGAATGGAAGGAATTGAATTCCGTCATTCGTGATGAAATTATCCATTGACCAGTTGCCTAAACTCTGACGTTTGCCGAAATCGTGGATCAACTTGAAATTGGTCTCAAAATTGACCTTGATATCGAAAAGCAAACGCATGGCCAGGTCTTCATTAGCGGACCCGGTGATCATGCCGGTGAGGTTACCCCGGTAGTATTGCCACATGGGGTAAAAGATTTCCGTGTGTACCGATTTGCCGGCCTCCCTGAACCACTGCAGCAGGTAGATGCAATATTTCGCCCGGTCCATATACCGAGCGGCCTGCTTCTGGAACTTGGCCAGCTTGTTGCCGGCGATGTAGTCGCTGAAATAGTAGGTGGCAAAAAATTCGTAATCGTCCAGGGCTTTGGCTACACGCTTTTGCTTCTCCTCTTCGGTTTCGAATGCCGGCACACCTTTGACTGTAGAGTCAGCAATGCGCTGAAACTTGGCTTCGTATTCCTGGAGGAGCTGCTTATCGTTTAGTTTACCCATTCAGCTTACGAGATTTTGCTTTGAGGAAATCAAGCGCATACTTAGACACAATGGCCGCTGCCTGCTGATCGCGCATAGTGAGAAAATCGGTCAGCTCATCGATCGCCTGGTGGTACATGGCAAAATTGTAGGATCGCTCCAGCTTGTCGATACTGGCCGCGATCTTCACCATTTGGTCGGTTTCAGCGGGCGTGGGGTAGCGTTTATCTACTTCCCGGTTGGCGATTGATTTATTGAGTTCGTCGAGCTGCCGGTACCAGCTGGCGATCACCTTGTCCTTAGTGATCGACTTGGCGGACTTGGTTCGCTTCCATGCCTGGTTGTCGTCGTTCACCCAGTTGGACATAGTTTTTGGAGATACACCGACTATCCCGGCTATCTCTCCCTGGCTCAGGTCTGTATCCACGTACAGCTCTCGCGCCCGATGTCGTTTCTCGGCACTTATGCGCTTCTTCATGTTTGCAAATTTGCGAACATCACACCAGTATTTAAACTATTAAAAAAATATTTTTAGAATAAACTAAAACAAACATAACTGTCTGTAAAATAAAATATTACAATTTG
The DNA here is from genome assembly GCF_002646595.1 of Flavilitoribacter nigricans DSM 23189 = NBRC 102662. GTDB lineage: Bacteria > Bacteroidota > Bacteroidia > Chitinophagales > Saprospiraceae > Flavilitoribacter > Flavilitoribacter nigricans. Next base: position 2,629 of record NZ_PDUD01000093.1, on the reverse strand, counting down.
TATAGGTGTGCCGGAAGCCTCATTTTTGTGTTGTTGTTGATTCGAAAACTCAATTAGCGAATATGCCTCCGATCACTGTAGTGTTGAGCGATGAAAGCCTGAACCGTCATGGTTATCGCGTTTTGACTAATGGTATTGATATCAAGGATTTCAAGAAAAATCCAGTGATGTTGTACAACCATCATCGCAGTGTTCGGCATAACCATCCAAAGGATATTCTCCCTATCGGGAAATGGAGTAATATCCGCAAAGAAAATGGTCAATTGTTGGCGGATGCTGAGTTTGACGAGGATGATGAGTTCGCTCAGAAGGTTGCCAAGAAATTCGAGAAAGGCATTCTTAATACGGCCTCTATCGGGTTCGATTTCGTGGCTATCAGTGAAGATCCGAAGATGATGATACCCGGCCAGATCCGGCCGACGGTGACCAAAAGCGTGTTACTGGAGGCAAGTATCGCCGACATCCCCTCGAATCCCAACTGCCACAAACTTTCTTTCCAAGGCAAAACGCTCATGCTTAGCGCAGATACTGCTCCGGATGAGCTTGACAATATCTTACCAATCCTTTCTAATTCACAAAAAGAGAATAAGATGGACATTACGAAAATGGTCGCAGCTGCGCTGGGCATGCCTGAAGATGTTAACGAAACTCAGATCGTAGCGAAAGCTACTGAGTTGAGTAACCAGGTCGCCAAGTTGACTGCTGACAATAAGACTCTGGGAGATCGCCTGGCTGCGCTGGAACAGCAAAGCACCAATGATAAGGTGGAAACTCTGGTGTCTGCAGCCCTCACTGCCGGCAAGATCACCGAGGCGCAAAAACCTCACTTCCTTAAACTGGCTGCCGAGAACTTCGATGCCACTAAGGATGCTCTGGAGTCGATGCAAGCTTACAAGCCGATCACTCAGCAACTGGATAACAAAGATGGCGATCAGTTGAGCCTGGTTGAGCGGTACGATGAGCTGGATAAAGCAGGTAAGCTGAATACTCTGCCGGATGAAGAGCTTAATCTGCTTTTAGATGCTAAGATGGCTCATTTGCGTAAATCCGGCAAGGCCAAGGTAACTGCCTGATATTACGGAGAAACGCCCGGGCAGGCGTAGGATCTTAAAATCTATTTGTAAAATCTTAATCCTAATATAATGGCTGGATTGCTGAAAGAATTGTGGATTGATCTGTTGATCGGAGATGTGGATGAATTCTTCGACAACGACCACTTTCTGTCTCATGGTGCTAACATGAGCTATGCGGTGGAAAACGATCGGATCAATTTTACCTACAAAGGCCCGCGCCCCAACATCGTAAAAAATTTCCGTACCGACGGTGATACCGAACTGGATGTTTACATGCGTACCGATGTGGCAGATTATGTCGATCTCGATAACTACAGTACCGAACAAATGGTGCTGCCTCGGGTCGATCTTTTCGCTCTTCCTTACGACAAAAAGCAAAGCCTGTTGCAGGACATGCGTTTGGCTTTAGTCGATCGTATTGCCGTAGAGGGTATCTGGAATATCGGCCCCGCAGCTACAGCGACTAAGACTCCGGTTATCTCTGCTGCTACTGCCAATCCGGACGCTGGAGATGGTTACGATGCCATCGTGCGTTCCGACATTACCAACCTGCGGATCTTACTGGATATTCAATATCCCGGCCTGAAGAACGCCGACTGGCAACTGATGGTGGATTCCTATACCTACTGGTACCTGGTGAATAACGATGACATCCTGAAGGCGCAGTACAGTAACTCCGCGCCGATCGGAGCCATCCTGAGTAAGATCAGTAATGGCGGTCTGACTGGTAAGGCCATGGGCCGGGAGCCGATCCCGCTGCAGATTGCCGGGTTTACGCTGTACTGTGACGATCGTACGCCCTGGTACAAAGCCTCGGACAGCACCAAGTTCGCTTACGGTGCTACCTATACGGTGGATACTGATTTTAAATCAGCTATTGCTTACGTGCCTGGTCAGACTTTCTGCACTGCTTTGGGTAGTACGGAATTGTTTGAACAAAACCAGCATCCTGGTAAACAGGCAGACCTGGCCAGCTTCCTGACCCGGGCCTATATTGGTCCGTGGGGCCAAACGGCTTCGAACCTGAAGCATGCCGGAGCGATCCTACGCCAGCCACACTCTTAATAGTCCTTTGGGCTAAACGCATATCCTACTGTTTGCCCAGTCCGATAGGGGTTGGAGATCTTACGAGATCTCCACCCCGCCTTAAAAAACTGTTCAATGCGTATTCGATTTTACTATATCATCTGTTTTCTGCTGCTGGCGGTAAGTCTGTCGGCACAACGTAAGCCGATCACCTTCCCGGAGAAAACGACGGCCGGCGATAACGATGCTATCTACAGCCAGGAAGACGGCGCAGATAAGAAGATCAAATTCGCAACAGCCCGGAAATATTTCGTGCCGGTGATTAATCCTATTCCGATCGCCTCGGCTCCACCTGCCACCGGTAATACCCTGAACCTGGGGAATTTTGTACAGGTAGGAGATTCTTTGTTGTACTACATCGATGGCACCGGAAGAGCTATCCAGGTCGGTGGAAGTGGCACGGGCGGAGGTGGTCCTCCCTCCGGAGCTGCCGGCGGGGATCTGGACGGGACTTATCCCAATCCCACTAT
>NZ_PDUD01000092.1 GCF_002646595.1 Flavilitoribacter nigricans DSM 23189 = NBRC 102662 | reverse complement strand
TGAAAAAGCATCTAAACGCGATTGCTCAAAGGTTCAGAGTAGGGCAATTGCATTAAATTCATTCCGCTCTTTTTGATCGCAAAAAGAGCCAAAAACTCCGGCCAATCCTATGCCCAACATAAGGCTATCACCCTCACCCACCGCATTGGCCGCTTCCCAACCCGCCTAACCTCGACATTTTGTTCCAAAATAGGCTTGTTACCTGATTATTTTCTAGGTGTACAACCTAATTTTTCGAATTTGTTCATTTAATGCGATTGCCCTATGGCCTCCGTGTGTGTATCCCCAATTGTAACTATCGTTGAGCATTGGTTTATGCAATTCGGGATATAGACGGTACTTCCGGCAAACGTACTAGCCCAGCAACATTTGGATGGTATCCAGAAGGGGAAGCGCCGCTTCGGGAACCGCTTCCGGATTCAGCTCTTCCTGTCCGGCCTCCGTACGACCTTTTTTGGCCAGTTGCAGCATCCGGCTGCGCTCGGTAGGGGAGAAGGAGGAAAAAGTCCGACGGAGCAGCGGCAGTATTTCGGGGAAGGTGACTTCCGGCAGCTCCCGTACCCAGTCGTCCAGCAATTGCCAGAGCGGCGGGTAATGGATCAGGATCAATCCACTGCCGTAGAGGAAGCCTTCCAGCCACTGGGCGGCATCGGGAATGGATTGTCCGGCGGAGAGGGCCAGATGCATGCGCTTTTCACTTTCCAGATGGGTTTCCAGTCCTTTGTCGAACAGCAGCCGGGCGGTGACACCCTGCAGCAGGGGTTGACTCTGGCGGGCATCCGCGATCTTTTGCAGAGCGGCGTACCAGTCATCCGTAAAATCCTCACGGTTGAGTTGGGCCAGAGCGTGGTTCGCGCGGACGATATCCTGAAAGATCTCCCGGGCGACCTCCTCTTCGATGCCCTGACAGATGCCGGGTAATCCCAGGCAGATGCGGGGCACGATCTCATTGAGCACCTGTTCTACGGCCGCAACGTCCGTTTGGCGGGTATCGCCGAAGCGAATGATCGTTACCAGCGGAGGAAGGCCGGCCAGCAGGATCTGCACGTCGCGGGCGGCGGCAACCATACGCTGGAAGATCTCCATCACGGGTGCAATGGCCGCACTGAGATCGGCCTGGAGCATCTGCAGCACCAGTTCTGTTAGTGTTTTCAGGTTGTCGGCCAGACCGGCCTCCTGGATCACCTGGTGGGTAGCGGCCTCCAGCAGGGTATTCCCCAGCGCACTTTTTTCAATGATGAGAATGGCGAAATCCGGTTTCCACTGCAATTGCCAGATCTCTTTGAATCCACTTTTGGTCAGATCACTGGTGGATTTTTGACTGCCCCAGGGAATATCCAGAATCAGCAGCCGATGGAGCAGCAGGCTTTTCTCCCGGTCGTTGTCTTTCCGCAGATCGATGAAGCCATAGGGATTGCTTTTGGTGGCCTTCAGCCAGAATTTGCCCTCTTTACCCCAATAGGACTTCATGCGCGTAGACTTCAGCAGTTGCTCGATGTCCTTTTGCAGGGGAGGCACGGGAATATCTTCCGGCACCTGGCCCACGCGATCCCCGATCACCAGTTGCTCGCGGATCAGGTCCATGCGGCTGGTCTGGGCCTCACAGAGAATGCTGAGTGCGGCCTCTTCCAACTCCTGCAGACCCGGTACGCTCCGTTCCCGCAGTCCGGCCAGGGTCAGCGCGAGCCGGCTGGCTTCCTGAGCGTGGGCGGGAGACACCTGCAGGTCATTTTTTCGAAGCAATTGAGCGGCATTGACCATCCAGTGGATTACGGTGTCCCCGCGTTTTTGAAACAGCAATTCGTACCAGGCCGGAGAGATAACGCCGGCGGCATAACCGCTGCTGCGGGCCAGTCGCGGATAACTCCAGGGGATCCAGGTAGCGGCTACCTTTAACTTTTTTAAACCCCGCAGGATGGCTTTATCACTACTTGCCGTGTATTCGTCGATCCGTTCGAGTACCGGGGCGTGCCAGGCACCGCAGACTACCGCGATCTTCTCGTAGTCCGATTTACGGGCTTTGCGAATGGTTTCCCGCATAAAGGCTTCCCGGCGAATGGTTTCTGCGGTCTCTTCCCGGGCCGGGGGAAAGCGAAGGGCGTCGATCATCTGGGTGATGGCCGGGAAAATAGCTAACTCGTTGGATTGCTGTTCAAATGTGACTTCCCACCAGCGTTCGCGATCGGAATAGCCCGCGATCTGGGCCAGTTGACCCAACGGATCCTGCTGCCAGTGTTCGGATACGGGCATTGCGGTCTCTTCTCCCTGAAAAAGTTCGAACTGATTTTCGACGACTCCTTCCAGGGCAAAACTGTAGCCGGCCGGCAGGTCCATAAACTGCACCGGCACGTCGTTTTGGTGGGCATACTGCAGGGCCTGCCATTCCGGAGAAAATTCTGCGAATGGATAGTAAGCGGCCTGCTGCAGATTTTTAGGATTGTAAATAAGAATGGCCAGTGGTGGTTCCAGACCCTCGTGTCCGAGTTGCTTCAGCACGCCTTCCGCATCCTGGGGCGCTTCGATCAGGATACAGTCCGGCTGCAGTTGCTCGAGCGCAATCTGTAAACTCCGGGCCGAACCCGGACCGTGGTGTCGTATGCCGAAAATGTGCAGGATGGCGGATGGTTTTAAATATTTGTAGGGATAGATGGTGGGTCAACTAGCATCTTTCCTACGAAAGTTGCAAATTAAAGAAATGTTTGTAGATCCTGGTTGGGGATCGGAAGTAGTGTGTATTACAAATTGTGAAATTTTCTTTCTCCCGCCTAACGGATGGAAGGAGGCTGATAGGTGAAAAAACTTATTTTTATAGAACCTTTACCTTTTAGACAAAGAGCCATAGATCCCTGAGCAAGTACGAAGATATTATAATGATCCGGAGCCCTGTGAACGATTAAACATTCTAAAAAAATAATGATGAAATATTTACTATGCGCTTTCCTGTTATTATGGGGCTTTTACCTGTCCGCCCAAAATGTTGAACCCTATTTTCTGGCCATTGTGGAAGCGGAGCCTAGCGACGGAGCATTCAACGATACCATTGACACCTACTGGTCCAACACTATGGCGCTCGATAAGGATACTACCCTGATCGCTGCCCGGCAGCGGACGCAATACGCCTCGGCTTTGTACGAATACTACCAAAATCACCGGGGAACAAGTACCGGCGAAAAAGCTGCACTGCACCAGTTGTTTATCCTGCTCCGCATGGAAGCTTACGAAGAGATCCAATCCGTTTTCACCACTAATAACTTTTCCGCTAATCTCTGGATCGCCTCCTATCCCTTGTACAAAAGAGCGGTATTGAAGACCAGCACCGATAGCAGAGTGGCCCTGAATGAGCGGTTGACCAACTTTCTGGAAAATACTTCGGATAAAACGATCGCGGCTTTTATTACCCATCAGCTTGAATTGCAGATCGGCGATGCGGCACCCGCCATTCCCCCGACTGATCTGTACGATCGGGCGCTGGACACCAAAGGCAAGGTAGTCCTCATCGATTTCTGGGCCACCTGGTGCCTACCCTGTCTCAAAAATATGCCGGAAATGCGGGCAATTTATGAGGAGTTTAGCGAAAATGATGATTTCGTTTTCCTGGCCGTTTCCCGGGACGATGATCCGGAGCAATTGCAACAGTATCTCCAACAGCACGATCTGCCCTGGATGCACATCCGGGATGGATTGAGGATTGGGGGAGAACTGGCCTATGAATTCCGGGTGCAGGAGATCCCCAAGCACATCATAATTGACCAAAAAGGCATTGTCCGCTATAATTCGAGTGTGGAGGACAACCGCGAGCTTTTGCTGGCAACGATCCGGAAATTATTGGAATAAGGGCCGCAGAGCTTTGCCATTCTGTAACTAGCGGTCTTCAGCCTTCGTAAACCGGCTCTCCCCGTAAAATATCAAAATTCGTCTCTCCGGGCAGGATGCGGTAAATAGGCAATTGAAGCTGGTACGCTTTTGCGAGCTTTTTAATAGTTGCATCGATCTCTTCGGCGGAATAGCGGGAAGAGAAATGGCTCAGAATGAGTTTCCCGATCCGCAGTTCCGAGACCATTTGCAGTACCTCCTCCAGGTAACTGTGCTTATTGGAGCGATTATTCAGATTGTCGACCGGGCCCAGAAAGGTAGCTTCGTGGATCAGGATCTCCGTGTTATCCCAGTGTTCAAAATGGCTGACCGGAGTATCCCCGGAATAGCCCAGCAGTTTGCTGCTTACCGTCTGGGAAAGGTGAGCTCTGCCGTGGGTATCGGCTAGCTTTCGGATCTCCTGGCCGCTGAGGTGACGAAATTCCGGTTTCAGTTTCTCTTTTTTGCTGACCAGCAGATAGCTGAGACTTTTGGTGATCGGTGCCGGCAGATCGATGTGTTCATTCCTTACTGAATGCACGGCCAGTCCTTTGTGCAGATCAAATTCCTGACCCGCATGGATGGGGATCCACACACTTTCCCGGACATGGGGATCAAATCTTTGGGTAAAATCCGCAATCGCCGGAAAGGAACCGCTGTGGGCCGGAAAGTGGATTCTGGGAAAATCTCCACGACCATTCAACTGGTGGAATTGGAATAATCCGCCCAGATGATCCCGGTCGGCGTGGGAAATAAAGACGTGTTTGATCTTCCGGCTTTTCTGCAGTAGGGCCGAAGAAAGGCCGTCACCCGCATCGAACAATAGTCCGTAGGATTCTACAAAAAACCAGGTAGAAAATAAAGCTGTGGAATAGCCGGCAATGCGCAATTCTTCGGAATTCATTTCAGTACCGCTTGGAGGTTGATCTTACTGGGACTGCAACGCTTCCGGTCCCGATAAGGTTCCGTACACCCCGGCGGGCGGATAGTTTTTCGGTACTCGGATTAAAGACCGGAAGCATCAGGCGATCGGCGCCGGCTGTACACGGAAGACCGCCCACACCTCGCAGGTTTGGGCGTGCCAGTCGGTCGCCCCGAAATGCGTACGAAGAAATTGTTTTACCGCTCTGGCTTTTGTCAGTTGGGAAATTAGGGCAAATTGATTGATCAACGACCTCCCGAATTGTGCTTCCAGCGGTTCGGGATACTCCAGTAATGAATAGTGGCCGCCCTGATCGAGCAGGTCGAAACCCAATAGCTCGGTATCTTCGGTAAGATCCTTTGCCTGCGGATCGAAGATCAGGCCAAAAATACGACTGCCCGGAGATCGGGCAGCCAGCATTTGTGCATAGTTCAGGTTATTGATCAAAAAAGTTTTCTGACTCCGGATATAGTCGAAGTTATCGCTACTATAGGACCCGGGTAGTCCGGACAGATCTTCCAGAAAGGCTCCGCTGGGAGAGCAATAATCGATGACCTGCGGTATGCCCGTCAACCGGAAACGTTCCCGCCAACCGGCGGTATCTTCGTAAGCGGGCGCAAGGCCGTTCACGGGGCGCATTACGCGGTAGTGCATAAGGCTGGCATAAATTTGATGACTAAAATGGGACTGCTCGTTAAATATGCATCAGAACGGGCACTAATCCCAATTATCGCCCGTGAAAAAGGATGTAGTTGCCTTCAAAAGTGTCCCCAACTCTGACCGGGGGCCAGTAGCAGCGCGAAGAAAAACAGGGAAATGATGGTTTTGAAGACTTACATGACATTTGGTTTTTTAGGTGAATTTTCCTGCAAACTAAGTCGGACAGTCGTGCACAACTACGGGAATTTAGGATTGAGCGGCATTTTTGAGTATCCCGCTGCGAGGGAAGAGGGCATTCATTTGGCTATAGCGGGAAACCGGAAATTGATGGAATGAAAGTGGTAGGCCCGGAGGGGGATCACACTATAAGCAGCCCGTTTTCCCGCAATTGCCGCCAGGCTTCACTTGCAAAAAAATCATGGAAGGAGCCGAGTTGAGAGGCGGCATAGTTTTCCTCCAACTGTCGGAAGGTGAAGGGCGAAGCGAAATCCGGCACCAGTTGCGGTAGAATGTTCTCCAGCCATTCCGCTTCCGGTACGGGCAGCTGCAGCGTCCAGCTCGTCTTTTTATTGTGGAAATCCAGGGCACCGTATTTGACCCATTTCCCTTTTTTGCGCTTATCGATGGCGTACAGCGACGGGCTCCCCCCCAGCCAGATGAGCTTGCTGTTCGGATTGGGGTATTTCTCCGGCTCGTCCAAAATGGATTGGTAGATGTAATCGTGGGGAATACTGGGTTCCGGTACCCTAAAATCGAACCATTCCTGCAGCGGATAATCCAGGCAGATGCCGTGCATATAATTGAACAGAGATTTTTTCAGTCCTTCACTGTAGCGTTCGTGTTCCGCGCCGGAAGGATCATCGTGGTATAGATCGTTATTGGCAAAACTACCGTGCCCCGGTCCGGTCTCGGTTACCTGATACTGCGCCGGAGAAAGCCCTACCGGACTGTGGGCCGTCATGGCAAACTGATGCCAGAATCCGGATTGAACAATACCCTGCTCAAAGATCTGCCGGACCATCTCCAGGGAATCGATCGTTTCCTGATCGGTCTGCGTCGGAAATCCGTACATCAGATAAGCATGCACCAGGATGCCGGCTGCAGTGAAATTGCGGGAAACGCGGGCCACCTGGGCCACGGTGACTCCTTTTTTCATCAGGGCCAAGAGGCGATCGGAGGCGACTTCCAGCCCTCCGGAAACGGCAATACAGCCGGAGGCGGCTAGTAAATGACAGAGGTCTTCGGTGAAGCTTTGTTCGAAACGAATGTTGGTCCACCAGGAAATGGAGATGCCTCTTTTGATGATCTCCAGCGCCAGGTCCCGCATCAGGGCCGGCGGCGCCGCTTCGTCAACAAAATGGAAACCCCGCTGCCCGGTTTGGGCGATAATGGTTTCGATACGATCACAGAGCAGGGCCGCATTGACCGGTTCGTAACGCTTGATATAATCCAGCGTGACATCGCAAAAGCTGCATTTGCCCCAGTAGCAACCGTGGGCCAGGGTAAGTTTGTTCCAGCGGCCGTCGCTCCAGAGCCGGTGCATCGGATTGGCGATCTCGATCACCGAAAGGAATTGATCCAACTGGAAATCGCCGTAATCCGGCGTGCCTACTTCCCGCTGCGGTACGTCCAGTTCGGTCGAACCGTTAAAGTACTGGACGACTCCGTGTTGCAGGGCAAAGGTGCGTTTGAGCGCCTGCATTTTCCGTGTGCCACTGAAATATTCAAAGAGGTGCCAGATGGGCGCTTCGCCGTCGTCCAGCGTGACGAAATCGACAAATTCGAAAAGCCGCTCATCGCCCAGCGATCGAAGTTCCGTATTGACGTAACCGCCGCCCATGATGATCCGGGTATCCGGAAAGTGCTGTTTGATCCACTGTCCGCAACGCAGCCCGCCGTAGAGATTGCCCGGAAAGGGAATACTCATGCCGACTACTTCCGGTTGCTGCTGCTCCATTTTATCGGCCAGTATTTCCAGCAGAAATTCATCTATAAAGGTCAGCGGTTGCCGGAGGGCATCGTAGAGCGGATCAAAAGATGTAGCCGTTCGGGCCAGCCGTTCGGCGTAGCGGCTGAAGCCGAAATGGGGATCAACCAGTTCCTTGATCAGGTCGGCCAGATCTTCCAGATAAAGCGTAGCCAGGTGCCGGGCTTTATCGCGGATACCCAGCGAGCCGAAGGCCCATTCCAGATCATCCAGCTGGGCAAAGCGCCCGGCCTCCGGCAAATATTCCCCATCGCAGATCACATGCGCCAGCATGGGGTCTTTATCCTGCAGGAAGCGGATGACCGGTTCGATGGTTTGCCGGTAATAATCCTTTAACTGGATAATTCTTTGTGCATTTTCGGAGACTTCTGCATCTAAAGGAATAGCGGCGAATAGTTTTTCGAGTCCGTCGCGGGAAAACACGCGCAGGATCACTTCAATACCCAGATCAGCCTGCCGGGCAGCAATGCCCCGGGTGGCCAGGAAGCCTTTCAGATAGGCCGTGGCGGGATAGGGCGTATTGAGCTGGGTAAACGGTGGTGTGATCAGCAGTGTTTTCAAGCTATGATTCGAAATTGGTTGGTGCAAAGATAGCCGGGTTTGAACGATTATGCGCCTATTGCATCGGGTAAAATTACCCGCAGGTGCTATCCGGAAATTCGTTTGTCAACCGATAGGCCGTATTGTCCAAAAGACTATAGCTGCCGCTCCGCCTGTACTAGTATCGAACATTGAAAATTAATAAAGCTTGTCTTCACCGCTAAGGTGCTGTGTAAAAAACCAAGAGTTCTTTGAAAAAAAAATATTAGTTTAAAGCTACCAAAGGAGGTTACTCTAGTAGTAATCATCCCGTGTAGGCAGGACTAGTTTCCTGCCTACTT
>NZ_PDUD01000091.1 GCF_002646595.1 Flavilitoribacter nigricans DSM 23189 = NBRC 102662 | reverse complement strand
AACCAAAGCATCAGCATCAGTGCCAACACGGACTGGTCGGCCTCGGATGATCGTAGCTGGATCAAGCTAAGCGCCACGTCGGGCTCGGGCAATAAGACCATCACGGTCACCTGCGACCCCAACCTAGACACGCAGGCTCGCTCTGGCAAGATGACCGTCTCTGGGGGAGGGATTTCGCTTACCATTACCGTTACGCAAAGTGCCCAGACGACCACATCACCCTGGACGATCACGGAAACCGGTGAAAATCATACAATTGTGATCCGAAAGGATTTTATGGCCACGATCGATGGTATGCCTATCTCCTCCGGTGATCTTGTCGGTTTTTTTTACGAACGCGACGGTACACTCTTTTGTAGCAATTATTTTATCTGGACAGGAAAGGCGACCTCCGTAGCTGTATACGGAAATGAGGCTGAGACTAGCTTGAAGGAAGGCTTTGATACGGGAGAGCGCTTCCGGATCAGGATCTACCGGGCGGCCACAGAAGAAGTTTTCGAAGCTAACCCCCAGTTTGCACCTCAGGGCACGGATGGAATCGTCACCCACCGGGATACTTACGCTAAAGATGGCCTGAGTATGTTGTTGAATGTATCGGCCAAATCGATAGCTATGCAGGAGATCGATCTCCAGACCGGATGGAATATGATCTCTTCCTACATCGTCCCCCAGGATCGTAATATGTTGCAGGTCCTCGCTCCGATAGCTGACCGGACTGCTCTGATTAAGAATGGGAAAGGGCAGAGTACTCTGCCCACTCTGGGGATTAACAGTATCGGGGACTGGCAGATCGTGGAGGGCTATAAAATCAAGGCTACTCAGAATACGACTTTGCGACTCGAAGGTCAGCGAATCGAAGCTGCCGATACTCCGATCCCCCTGCAAGAGGGCTGGCAGATCATCGCTTTCCTGAAGGATAGCCCTGCATCTATAGAATCTCAGCTGAATAGCATCAGGGATATCATAGAGGTCGTGAAAGACAACAAAGGAAATACTTTCTTGCCGGAGTATGATATTAATAATATTGGAGAAATGGAACCCGGACAGGGGTATCAGATCCGGGTGAGCCAGTCTGGAGTACTGGTCTATGACTCTGATTCACAACCTAAGCATGGTCCTGATTTTCCCTACGCTGTGCTGACACCTACCACTCATTTCCAACTGGGAGATCAATTCAACACCGGCAATAATGCAACTGTGATCTTCCCGGTCAATACGCTCGAAAAGCACCTAAGCATCGGGGATGAAATTGGAGTCTTCACTGCCGGAGGCGTACTCTGCGGTGCCGGCGTCGTGGCGGATGACAACCTGGCCATCACTGTTTGGGGTGATGATGCTTCTACCGAAATCATTGAAGGCATGCAGCCCGGAGAGGCATATGCTTTCCGATCCTGGCATGCCGATTCGGAAGAAGAAAATCAGCTTGGGGCCTCTTTTGCCTCCGGAGACGGCATTTACCAGGAGGATGATGTAGAAATAGTGGCTGCTCTCGATATTCTCAACGGATTGTTTGGCCGGACAACGGAGGTGTCTGCGCTTAAAGTCTATCCCAATCCGGCTACTGCCAGCGTATGGGTGAAATTGCCCGAGGGAGTCAAAACGCTCTCCCTCTACAATTCGCTTGGTCAACTGATCAAGCAGGAACCGGTAGAATGGTGTAAGGCCGATTACCCGGTGGACGTCAGTCGAATGCCCGCCGGAACTTATCAGCTGAGGCTTCAGGCGGGTAAAAGGATTTGGACAGCGAGGGTCATTGTAGAATAAATCCGGATTAAGATAGGGCATCCCTGTGAATTTGATATTCAATGGTTTATGGCCCAAAAAGAGGGCGTATTTCCTCGTTTTTGAAAGTTTTTGCTAAAACGGGATATTAGAATATTTTTGCATATGATTTTTTAGGAATTTCATGCAAAAAAAATCACCAAAAAACACACTCCTGTGTGGTTATAAGGTCAAAAGGTTGATTTTTTCAAAATTTAATATTGAAACATAATTTACAGGGATACCCTAAGATAATGCCCACTGGTAGGCATCAATCACCATAAGAGTCTCGGAAAGAGCAATGACTTAATCGGGAAGGGTGCCAATGCTTGGTTGCTACGGCTCACTCAAGCGTAAGCATCCTTTCCCAGATTACCTAGATGTCTATTAAACCACCAACCACGTATTATACTTTCTCAATTAGATCATTTCTGCTACTTTTCACTTTAACTAAGTATAAGCACATAAATAATGCAGGGTAGCAAAGAAATTGCTACCTTATGGTAATGAAGCCGATCAAAGTTGAATTAAAGGAAGATGACTTAAAAGCGCTAGAGCAATTATATCATCAAACCAAAGATGTTCGGATGCGCACTCGAGCCCAAATCATTCTTCTTAACGGAGAGCAGTGCCTGGTTGCCGGCGCCATTGCTTCAATCGTTCGGATGAATGAAGTGAGCGTCCAACGGATCCTGCACCGCTATCAAACCCAAGACATCGAAGGCTTGAAAGATGAACCCCGTAGTGGGCGGCCTCCCAAAATGACCGCAGCCTATTTAGAAAAGTTAATAGCTACAGTGCGCCGTCGTCCCAGGGCCCTAGAATTGGACTATTCGGTCTGGACCTTGGATTACTTAAGGGATTACATGGCTGAACAAACTGGAATATTATTGAGCCGGGAAACGATCCGGCGGCACTTGAAAAAAGCAGATATCACCTTCAGTCGGCCTCAACACAAAATAAGCAGTCCGGACCCGGACTATGAGGTCAAAAAAAAGCGATCGAAGAAGCCAGAGAACAGTTAAACACTTCAGATGCTTTCTTTACGCGGATGAATTCAATGTCATTTGGCAGCCTACTTTGAGAGCTATGTGGAGCCCTGTAGGCCAGCAGGTGATGGTTCGAACGCCAGGAAAACCAGCTAATCATTATGGCATCGGAGCGGTTAACTATCATACTGGAGAAACCTTTGTCATTTTTCGCAAACGCAAAAAACGGATTCAGATCGCTGAATTTCTCCGGCTATTGTTGAAACGCTATCCCGATAAAAGAATCATTCTGGCTTGGGATAACGTCTACACCCATAAAGATGGAGAGGTAGAAAAAGTAGAATTAGAATTCCCGGATCGCCTGAAATTACTATATCTACCAACTTATAGCCCTTGGCTGAATCCTATTGAAATGCTTTGGAGGCATTATCGAAGAGAAGTCACCCACTGCGAACTCTTTGAATCTGCTCAAAAATTGATCGATGCTTTAAAGAACTTTTTTCAAAAATATAATCGAACCCCGCAACGTATACTCTCCATTATTGGGAGTAAGGCTGCTTAATTTTTGGGGTTGTACTTAGTCTTATCTCCGGATGCGACCCTGTCTTCTGGGAGGCATTGGCTCAGGCTGCAGAACAACAGCAGCAGCAACAAAACAACTTTACGGCTTCAGCAGCCTACAATGAGGCAAGTTTTGAAGTGACGGCAATCCAGAATTTCGACTGGATCGCGGGACAAAGTAGTTGGATCCAGGCTTCAAAAACTAGACTGCTACAAACAACTTTAACTTTCAAGAATAACGGAAATTTTGTGGTTAGCTACCCCTGGGATACCAACAACTGGAAAGCAGTGTACGATACTGCAAGGGAAGCAGGTAACGGCAAATTTTCTTTCTTTGCTTCTGAGGCGTACGCTAATGAAGTTGGAGCCAGGAGTCTGGTCATCTATGGTACGCTGTTTATTATCGATGATCAGCCTTATGCTACTATAAGCTACGGGTCTGACAACAGAATGCAGGCAACTATTAATGACACCAGATTTCTCCATCAGGCGTCTAAAGCTTATACTTCTTCTGTAAGGTTGACGCTTGCCGGATATCGATAAACGAGCTCCAAGCTATTTTACGTTCTTTTTTTGGATGAATAGTAAATGATGGTTCTAAAACCCTTGCGTATCACCGATTACGATTACGCCAGCCCAAAAGCTGGGATGAGCCGCTGTGCCAGGGTGTTTGACTAGGTATTCCATCTTGGCGCTTTGCAGTGCCTCTTCCTTTGTTTTGCCTTTCTTCAGATTTTGATAAAAAGCAACCATCAATTCCTGCATACTTCGGTCATTGACCGGCCATAATGTCGTTACCATACTTTTAGCGCCGGCATAGGCAAAAGCCCGGGCCATGCTCACCATACCTTCACCGCGTTGCAACTCTCCCATACCGGTCTCACAGGCGGACAAGACAACCATGTCGGCATTCAGCGGAAGATTATAAAGGTCCCGTACGTACAGGAGTTCGTTATCCAGACTGTCCGACAGTGGAGCAAAAGCTAGATAGGAATAATCTCCCACCCGCGGATCGGCTTTACCGTGTGTGGCCAGGTGCAGGACACGATAATTGTAGGCCAGGTCCCAAAAGCGCTTCTTGGTGGCGGCAGCACCGTAAAGTGCATCGGTGGAGTAAATGTTCTGAATGCTGTCCAATTCAATTGTTGTGGCGGGTAGCCCCTTCAATATTTCACCCCGATTTTTGGTATCCCACCAATCACCCTGGTGGAAACTGGAAGTAGCGATTGAATCCAGATCTGCATAGGGAGCCATGGCCAGTATCTGCCGCTCCGGTATCCGACGATGCTGCTTTTGTATCATTTCCCGGAGCAGGGTAGCGGAGTAACTGTAACTGATCTGATAGTTGCGCATCACATAATCATAGGTCTCTGGACGGTACGGATTCTTCGGTTCGCGGGTAAGTAAGGCATCAAATGGTAAGTAGTTCAGTATGCCGTCGGGTATGATGATCAGTCGATCGGAAAGCTGCTCTGCAATCGGAGCCAGCAGTATGTCGTATAACCGATACGCGGCCTCGCTGTAGGCAGCTAGCGAATAGGGGTAGGGTTGTCGGATGTTTTGGCGTAGGGTTTCCACCCATTCGGAAAGTTGCGGGTCCACTGCTACTTCAATGACCTGATAGTCTTGAGGTTTTACCAGAAAAATAAATAGGGTACTGTCTCCCAGAAAATATTCTACAAGCGCCTGTCCGGGTTGTAATAGATCTCGTTGGATCTCCGTCACCGAAACGGTAGCGAGTTCATATTTCAGCCGGTAATAATTGGAATAATCTTTTTCAAACCGGCTTTTGAGCTGGTCGTAAACTTGCTGTAGATGAAATAACTCAGCTCGAATTGCCAATACCGTAGTATCCGTTTCGGACCGCCCTCCCATGAGCTGGGCCTGTCGCTGTTTCTCCAAATAAGTCATATCCATTCGCAGATCGTATTCTTTCTTCAAAAGACTGTCGGGAATGTCGGCAAAGTACAGCGCATCTGCTTCCTGCATAGCTTTGTACAACAACAGTGATTTGGAACGTTCAGATAAATCGAAGGATTCATATGCATATCTCACTGAGTCAGTCTGCTCGTATAGCAGTTGATTAGTTAGCAGGGCTGTCTCGAAAACGGTAGCATTAATCTGATCGAATATGGCCTTAAGCTCTGCTGTTTGGTCCTGCTGCTGGGCCAACATGGCGGCCAGCCACCGCTGATGATCGATATAGGATTGGTAGAGTAGATCGACTTTAGGCTGGTACCGGTGCTGCATAAAAGTAAATTGGGCGATCTCTCCTAGTGTTCCTACGGTTTGCCACAAGGAATTAACTTCTTCTAAAGTGCCGTTTTCTTTATAATTGAAGGCTTTGAGAGAGGCTTCAAAATAAGTAATAGCCTCCTCGGGACGCCCTTGTTTCCAGACGATTAGCGCCAGGTTTCTTAGAGATTCTCCGATTGAAGGATGTTGATCACCAAACAGTTCCCTACTGATCTGCAGCGCGGCCTGGTGCTGCTGGAACGCGTTATCGTAGTCTTTCAGCTTAAAATAGACATTACCGAGATTGTAGTGAGAGTTTCTGACCTCTAAATTGATTTCCCCTAGGCTTGCCTGCTGTATTTTAAGTCCTTGGTCATAATATTCAATGGCCTTGGAAAATTGTTCAATGTCTTCATAAACCATTCCCAGGTTATTCTTCATGCTGGCGATGAGGTAGTGCGTGGGCCCATAGATTTGCTGATTGATCTCTAAGGCTTTCTCGAAAAGCTGCTGGGCATTTTCCTGATCCCCCAGAAAGTTGTAAATGATGCCTAGGTTATTGTAAGAATTGGCGACTTCAGGATGATTCTCTCCAAATACGCTGATACGGATCTGGAGCGCATTTTCGTGGTAGCTCATAGCTTTGGAATAATCTCCTGTTGCTATCATCACCGCTCCTAAACTATTATAAGATAATGCGACTTCCGGATGGTTCGAACCGAAAATCGATTTTCGTATGTTCAAACCCTGAGTGTAATAATTCACCGCTTCCCGATAATATCCCTTTTTATCCTTACAGAAACCGATGTTGTTGATAAAAACAGCCACTTCCTGGTGTTGCTCTCCCAGTATGGGGACCAAAAGTTCATATCCCTTTATATAATAGGCCTCTGCCGAATCGTATTTCGCTGTATAGGAATAAACACCGCCTAAGCCATTATACACGGAGGCGATAGCCCTGTGATCTTTTACCGCTTGCCTGTTGTGGATATCGAGGGCCGACTTAAAACGTTTGACCGCCAAATCAAAATCTCCTTGATAAATAGCCAGTATACCTAGATCAGCCAGGGAAAAAGCCACCGAAGAATGCTGTTCGCCGAGTAAACTCAGGCGAATGGACAGTGCCTTGTTGTGTAGTTCGGCAGCGGTAGGAAAGTCACCAAGGTGCATTTTCAGCCTGCCCATCAGATAGAGGGCTTCCGCAAACAGAGGATGAAATTCTCCTAAACTAGCGCTGATTTTGCCTCGGGCTTCTGCAAAGGACTGTTCCGCTCCTGCAAAATCGCCCTGCTGAAGTTGGTTTTTCCCTAAAGCCAGCATTTCCTTTGCCTGGAGGGTATCCATAGCCGCAAGCGGTAGGCTGTCGCGCAGAACGTGCTCCCTCTGAGCGCTGGATATAGTTGGTAGAATGAAAGAATAGAGCAGCAGAAAAAGAAGGAATTGGACATTTTTTGAGATCATACTGTAGGATTTAGACTGACTTATTAAAAGCCCTGAGGCTGGGTAGGGTTAAAAATAATATAGGTATCCTTATTTTACAATCTAAAATGGATGTGATTTTCCCGTTATTTGAGTAGCCGATTACGGGCTAAGTGTGTGTGATTTGCTGGTAATAGTGAGGTTGCGAGCTGCTAAAGCCCCAATATCTATCCCGCGAAAATGAAACAAAATACTTATAAGATCCTGGAGATCATCCAGGCCCTGGACGAAGAGACCCTCAAGCAGGCGCGTCTTTATTTGCTTTCTCCGCTCCACTGCACGAATGAAAGCCTGCTTCGACTGTTTGATCATCTGGTCAAGCAAAAGGAGAAGGGGTGGGTTTTCCAAAAGGAAAAGGCCTATCGGGCGGTAGAGACCGAAAAAAAATATACCAATAAGGCCATTTCCCGCCTGATGTCTTTGCTAACCAAAGAACTGGAAGCATTTCTGGCTTGGCGCACCTATCGGACTGATAAGTACGCTCAGGAATTTTACCGATTACACGCCTGGCAGGAATTTCGGCTTGATAAGTTCTTCTTTCAGAATACCCGTCAACTGCAGCAGCAGATAGATGAGGGAGACCAGGGAGCCTTGTTTTACGAGAAATTTCTCTTGGCCAAAGCACTTTTTTTCCATCCGGCTACTGATAAGTACGATATTAGACGGGCGCAGTACCTCCAGATGATGCGGTTTATTGAACGCGATACGGTACTCAAAACACTGAAATTCGGTGGCGAATGGCTGCTCTACAAACGGGTAATCCAGGTCGAAAATGTGCCGCCTTTGCTCATTTCCCTGATCCGGGAGTTTGCTTTTATTGATGAGCCGGATTTTTCTATCCGATTTTTCGCCGGTATCCTGCAACTCTATGAACAAAACTCGCCGCCTGCTCATTTTACCGAGCTTTTCGCACTCCTGCAGCAACATTGGGGTATCCTGAGTTGGGAGGAAGCTGCACTGGCCGTTAAACTACTGATCAATTTCGCCGGCCCGAAGGCCGAGCAAGGGCAAGATTTTTATCTCGACCAGCTCTTTGCCTTGATCAAATGGGCTTTAGAAACCGAACTGTTTTTGGAAAAAGGCCGCATCACCGAAGTGCGCTTCACAAATGTGGTAGCGATCGCCGCCAAACTGAAAGCCTTTGGCTGGGCTCAGTCGTTTGTAGCTCAGTACAAATATCATCTGGTACTGGAAGAAAAAGAGGATATAGAGGGCGTGCTGGCACTGAATCAGGCGTATATACTCTACCATGAAGGATTCGTTAAATTGCCGGATACTGCTCTGCTGGAAGAGGCTTACCGCCTGCTGGCCAATACCCCTAAATCGACCGATGTAACCAATTTGCGAATCTATTCCCTGAGCGTCAGAGTATTGTTTGATCTGCTACTTTTTAGCGAAACCGAATTTTTCATAGAGCAGTTTTTTGCCGTGATCAAAAATTTTCGCTCCTTTCTGGGGCGGCAAAAAAAGATCAGTCGGATCAAAAAAACGGCCTACCGTGAATTTCTCGACTACATGGTTCAATTCGGTCGCTTTTGCCTGCGGCCGGATGCGACACCCGAAAGGATCCTACAATACCGTAGGGAAATAGCCAGTAAGGAGTTTTTTTTGAAGGATTGGCTGCTGACCAGGCTGGAGCACATTGCTCAACAAAAATACCGCCGTTGATGATCATTCTTAACCAGCCATATGCTAAATATAAAAGTAGTTGGGAGAATATCCCAACTACTTAGTTATGCCATATCTAGACAAGCGTTCAACCGCCGATCAACCAGTTGGCAATAAGATCGATGATGTCATCAATACCGATGGCCACTTGGTAATCCAGAATGGTGGCGGCAAAAGAAGAACTGGCAATGGCTCCCAGCCATTGGGCAATAGAATTTCCCATGATACAATGGTTTAAAGGTTTGGAAATAGCCGCTCAGGGGAGAGGCCGATTAAACCCCGCGCATCGTCCATGGCTGATGCCCAGGCAGAAAAGCATGCTTGTATCAATAGATATTACCAATAGAGTAGGGGAGGAACCGATGCCGTAGCACCTTTACTCTTTCCGTTACAACCGGCAAAAGCGGCTAACGAAATGCTTACTACTGGTACATCTTTTGATTTATATACTTAGTGAAGCCAAGGGTGGATTTGTCCGCTAATTCCGGACTTTTTTTAAAATTATATGGACTGCTGTGTGGTGGACAAAAGATCAGCTTTAACTCATTTAATGGCCAACCTGCCCGGACGTGCCTGTACCGTGAAAGAGAATCTGCCTGCTTCGGTATGGGACTTTTATACGCGCTTGGATGGTATAAAAGATATTAGGATAGACATGAGCATAGAATGGTGCTTTGGAGTGGCTATGCTGCGACGAGACCGTAATATTGGATAGAGGCCGGTTTAGCAAAAGGATATGGAGCTTCTAAGTACAATGCTTACTAAAACGGCAGCCTAAAAAGCAAACATGAGTCATCGTACATTGCGATTGAACCCAAAATAGTGAAAGAATATTAGAATAAGAGTAGGAAGAGCGAGATAAGGCCGATGAGTCACCTGCTTCAAAAAGCCGTTCGGTATGT
>NZ_PDUD01000090.1 GCF_002646595.1 Flavilitoribacter nigricans DSM 23189 = NBRC 102662 | reverse complement strand
GGACCGTATAGACCTAGAATCATCAATCTTCGGATTTACAACTCCACAAGGGAAACGGCCAATAGCCAAATTTTATATCGAAGACTATCTCCTGGAGAATTTACAGGGACGGCCTAATTAAGACTTATAAGCAGGTAGAGGCATCTTCAGTTTCATGTGCTGATCTCCTTCTACCTGCTCTCTGAAAGTCTGTTATTTACCAAGTGCCGACCATACTATTCTTCAATCTCGAACTCATAATTTCCGGCCAGGAGCTCTACTGAGAATCCCGCTTCTCCTTTGCTTAAATTTTTTCCATTCATACTTATCTTTTGGGCGTCTGCAAAGACGACAGTTCCCCGGCTATTCGGTGGGATCGTTAGCTGGTAGCTTACCTTTTTCCCTTTGCGTTCCCAGGAAGACCGGATCTCCCCGTAAGGACTCTCGTGCGTGGCCGAAAACTGCTGCAAGTCAGGCACGAAATGAGGTTCCAGCAGCACGTGTTTAAAGCCCGGCTCGGCCGGGTCCGGTTTAATTCCTCCCAGCGCTTTGTAGTACCAGGCTCCGATCTCTCCGAACATGATGTGGTTGCGGGAGATGTCCGAGCCGGCTTCCAGGTCCCAGTTCTCGGAAAGCGTAGTGGAGCCACTGACGATCCACCATCCCCAGGAAGGAAAGGTTTCCTGTGCAGCTACGGTATAGGCCAGGTCCGCGTGGCCGTTATCGCTGAGGGCATTCAGGATGGTTTTGGTGCCCAGCAGGCCCACGTCGATATGCCGCTTATCGGTAATCACCCGTTGGGCCAGGTTATCGGCGACTTGCTGCCGGAGCTCTTCCGGAACGATCCCCCAGTGCAGTGCAGCACTCAATTCGGTTTGCAGACCGGAACCATAGCTAGCGGTCTCTGGCTTGAGGTATTTGGCATTGATGGCGGCCTTGATGCGGTCGGCCAGGGCACTGTATTTTTGGTGATCGGCATCGTGGCCGAGTAGTTTAGCCGTCCGGGCGAGGATCGACGCATCCACAAAGTAGTAGATAGAAGAAGTGAACTCTACCGGACTTTTGGATTTGACCGGTACCCAGTCGCCCAGCCCCCAGGTAGTGAGATGATCCTGACTGATATCCGTGATGTGGTCCACGTAGCGCTTGATATTATCGTAGCAAGCTTCCAGCAAACTGGCGTCGCCGTAGAACAGATAGATATTCCAGGGAATGATAGCGATGGTGCTCGTCCAGTCCGGTCCGTTGGCCCACTGGTAGCCCCATCCGCTGGTGGGGATGATGGCGGGCAATACGCCGTTGGGTTGCTGTTCGTCCCGGTGATCGCCCAGCCATTTTTCGTAAACGGTAATACCATCGAAATTGTAAAGACCGGTTTCAATGGCAATGTGGGCATCCCCTGTCCAGCCGTTCTTTTCCCGTTGCGGGCAGTCGGTCGGATAGCCGAATAAATTGGCCAGATACGAACTGTTGGTGGCTTCCCAGATCTTGTCCAGCGTCGGATTGGAGCTACTTACCCGGCCGACCGGCGGCACATCGCTGTGCATCACCAGTCCCGTGAGGCTTTCCTGATTGAGTTCGATCGGCTGATCGCTAACTACTTCGACGTACTGAAAGCCTTTATAATTGAATTTGGGCGTAAAGCTTTCTTCGCCCTCTCCTTTCAAAATGAAAATATCCGTCTGAAAAGGATCGCTGTCGTCGGTTGGTCGGTAGTGAATATCGATATTCGACTGGTCGATCATACCTTCATCGTCCAGTAATTCCGAATGGGTCAGGCGCAGGGTGGTGCCGGCCGATCCGCGGGCGGTGATGCGACTCACCCCCGCAATATTTTTTCCGAGGTCGTAAATATACTGGCGGTCACTTATCTTTCGGAAACCAACGGGCCGGATGCTCTCCGTATGCCGGATCGGATGCAGCGTTTGGGCCAGGACATTTTGGGAGGGCGATGGTGTCAGTTCTGCATTTCTCCACTCCTTATCCGCAAATCCCGCTTCATTCCAGCCTTCCTGCTCCAGGCGGGCATCGTAGTGCTCAGCGGTGTAAATACTATTGAAAATGACCGGACTCAGAGCGGTCTTCCAGCTATTATCGGTGCTGATGACTTCGGTCGTGCCGTCTTCGTAGGTAATGCGCAGGTCCAGACAAAATTTCGGCCGCGCGCGCCAGGGAGCCTGGTGGAAATACCAGACTGCCGTTGATTGATGGTTGTACCAGCCATTGCCTAGAATAACCCCAATGGCATTCTCCCCGGAGCGTACCTGTTCCGTTAGATCGTAGGCAACGTAGAGATTGCGCCGATCGAAGCGGGTATACATCGGATCTAACTGCTGGTCGCCGATGCGCTCACCGTTGACAAACAATTCGTACAGTCCGGCTGCCGCCACGTAAACCTGTGCTTTGGCGATCGGTTTTTCCGCCGAAAATTCCTTTCGGAAATACGGGGCGGGCTTCAGGTCCTCGTCCCGGGTATCGGTAATCCAGGCACCCTGCCAGTTGCTGATGTCCATCATGCCCGTTTCGAAACTGGCGGTTTCGGAAGGTGCGCCGGCTTGATCATCTTTATCCCAGAGCTGTACCCGCCAGTAGTAGCGCGTAAAGGGTTGCAGCGGCCGGCCGGCGTAGCGGACCAACTGTTCTGCCCCTTTGATCATACCGCTTTCCCACATATTCCCTTTCCCCTGATCCACTTCATTTTTTTCGGTGCCTACCCAGATACGGTAGGCCCCTTGCCGAGCACCCTGCCGGTCGTCCTCCATTTTCCAGCGGAGCCGCGGTTCCGGCGTATCCAGTCCGATCGGATCGGTCAAATATTCGCATTGAAGTTGAACGGCAATACTTTTCGCCTGTGCAGAGTTGGCAGTAAAAAGCGCCAGACAGATCAGTGGCATCAATAGATAGAATTTCACCTTGTTGGTTATTTCGTGTTAAAACAGAACAGTTTATAAAAAAGAAAGACGGGCTGAATCCACATTTTGCTTACTGCGGATCCGGACCCGTTTTTATCATTAGCGCCGGTACTTGCAGACCGGTTATTTTATCTCAAACTTGGTTTTTTCAAACGCCTTCCTTAATGCCAAATTCCCGCACGATCTCGATCTCGGTTTTCCCATTCAGGATCAGGATCAGATAATCCCCCACTTCCAATACCGTATCATCCTGGGGGACCTTGATCAGTTCCCGGGTCCCGTTTTGGGTTTTGCAGATTCCGATGGCGATCACGTTGTGCTTTTGTTTCAGGGTATGAAACGCATGCCCGAAAGTTTGATTGGCGAACGGATTGCTACTGGTGATCCGGTACTGCTGAATATCGAATTCCGATTCTTCATTATACACGGTGGACGTGATCAGGTCATTGGCAAACATGGCAACGTCCGGCTCATAGGTGTAGCTGGCGATCAATCGGGCAGCGATCGCATTTTTCGAAAGTACGTGCGTACAGCCGGCGCTGAAAAATGTATCCCGCAGATCCGAAGATTCCAGGGCGACTACAAAATCCACCTTGCTGTTTACCTTTTTGACATTCAGCATGGCGATCAGGTTGTCGGTATCATTGGGCAGGTTCACAAATACTACCGAAGCCTGCTCCAGATTGAGTTTGTCAAAATTGCTGGTATCTCGCCAGTCGGAAAAAAGTACAAACACATCGTCCTTGCCGAAGGAACCGTAGATGAGGTCGATTTGGTCCTTCTGTTCGGTTACGATGGCAACCCGGCGGTCGGAATTGCGCAACTGCTTGACTACTTCCCGGGAAAAATCATTCCAACCGATAATGACGATATGATTGGAGAAATCAGTACCATTTAGTCCCATTTTTCTTTTTTCTTGGATTTCATTAAAACGCTCAACGGCCTTGCCGATCAACAGACCTAACAGACCCAGACTACCGATCACAAAGGCGATCCCGATTATTTTCCCTACCGAGGTCACCGGAAAAAAGTCTCCGTAACCCACGGTGGTCAGGGTCACGATCGAATACCAGATCGCATCCATGAAGGAGTGAATGTTGGCACTTTCTGCGCCGGCTTCCACCAGGTAAAGGAAAAAGACTAGAGTCAGGTAAGCGAGCAGCCCGAAGATGAGTACGCGAAATTTTTTGAGGTATTTCATACTTACATTATCCTAAAACTTTCATTTGGGGGCGGATAGTGGCCAAATATAAAAACTGACCTTAAGATATTTTATTATTTTCCTGCACATAAACAAGAAATCCCAATATTATATGAGTTCCGATCCCGCTATCGTACTGGATTTTTTCAAAGAGCACTACGCTGCCCGCCTCGGATCAGTAGACTATCAGTCCCTGGATCTGCCGGAAATTACCAATGCTTATTGCCTGCACAGTCCGCTGCTCAAACCGGGCAACGGTCCCCGACTTTTGCTCCAGCCGGAGACCAGCAATTGTGTAGTGGTATTGACCCACGGCCTCAGCGATTGTCCATTTTATGTGCAGGCTATTGCTAACCATTTCTACCGGGCCGGTTGCCACGTGGTAATGCCCCTGTTGCCGGCCCACGGACTGGTCGATCCGGATGAAGCGATGCAGGACGAGCAACTGGACCGGAAATGGCGGGAAACGATCGATCACGCCGTACATACCGCCGGACTTTTGGGAAATGTGATCTCCATCGGCGGCTTTTCTACCGGCGGTGCGCTGAGTTTAAATCGTATATTGCGGGATCGATCCCACATAAACGGCGGCTTATTTCTATTTTCGGCAGCGCTGTCCATCGGTGGTTTGGCCGAAGTTGCCGGCCGGATCAGTTTTATCCAGTCCATCACCCGGATTACGGACGGAAAGCTGTCGGGTATCGGTCGCGATCCCTACAAATATCCCGTGCTTCCCAGTTTTGCCGGTTTCGAACTGGTGCAGATCATCAACGAGAACAAGACATTATTGGAAGATAAGCAACTGGAGTTGCCCGTTTTCGCGGCGCACTCCGTACACGATGCTACCGCGGAGCTGGCGGGGATCATTTCTTTTATGGAAAACTATGTGGAAAAGGGCGTAACCATTCTGGTATCCGCCCAGGTGCCCCACGCCAGCCTACCCCTGGAAAAAGCCGTAGAACTCAACCTACAGGAATCACTCGGCCCCAAATTGCCGCCGTCTGCCAATCCGATGTTCGATTGGATGATGGCGGGTGCCATGCGATTTTATCGGGAAGAAGTGAGGAACGAGGTTTAGTAGCACACTGTGCTTCCGGACATTTAGATCTTGAGTAGTTAGGCTACAAAGTCGGTATAGCGACTTCGGTGGTTTACCGGTCTGATTTCCGGAAATGGAGTGTGGATAGCGAAACCCATTCCTCATCTCTTATTTCTAATATTAACACTAGTATGAAATTAACCATCCATCTTTTACTCACGGGCCTGTGTAGCATAGGCCTGGCGGTCGGTATGTTGCCGGCCCAGTCGGAGGGGGCAGCCGAACCGGATCTTTCGGCGGTCTACCAATCCATGAAATGGCGGAATATCGGGCCCGACCGCGGCGGCCGTTCACTCGGCATCAGTGGTAGCCCCGGGCGCCCAAACGAATATTACTTTGGTGCTACCGGCGGTGGCCTTTGGAAAACGACCGACGGCGGGAACGAATGGTTCCCGGTGACGGACGGGCAACTCACCAGTTCCTCGGTGGGTGCGGTAGCCGTTGCCGAAACCAATCCGGATGTCGTGTACATTGGCATGGGCGAAGTGCAGCTTCGCGGCAGTATCACGCAGGGAGACGGAGTGTATAAAACGACCGACGGTGGAAAAACCTGGCGGCATCTTGGCCTGAAAGAAACCCAGGCTATTTCCCGGATCCGTGTACATCCGACGGACCCAAACATCGTTTATGTAGCGGCGCTGGGGCATCCCTACGGGGATAATGAAGAACGCGGTGTTTTTCGTTCTATGGACGGTGGGAATACCTGGGAGAAAGTCCTCTACGTTAGCGACAAAGCGGGAGCCGTGGATCTGGTGATCGACCGGACCAATCCCAAGATTATTTACGCTACCACTTGGCAGGTGTATCGTAAAGCCTGGAAGATGTGGGGCGGCGGCCCGGATTGTAAATTATTTAAATCCGTGGACGGCGGTGACAACTGGATCGACCTGACCGAAAATCCGGGAATGCCCGAACCGCCGCTTGGAAAGATCGGCATTACAGTATCTCCGGCGGACCCCGATCGACTGTGGGCCATTGTGGAAGCTAACGAAGGTGGCGTATTCCGGTCGGATGACGGCGGCTGGACCTGGAAACGGACCAACGACGAGCGCAAGCTGCGGCAGCGTGCCTTTTATTATTCCCGGATCTACGCTGATCCCTGGGACAAAGAAACGGTCTATGGCCTAAATACCAGCATGTATAAATCGACCGATGGTGGGGTCACGTTTGATGAAGTCATCCGGACGCCCCACGGAGACAATCACGATCTCTGGATCGATCCGAATAATCCCCTGCGAATGGCCAATGCCAACGATGGCGGCGGCAACGTTAGCATTAACGGCGGTAAAACCTGGACGGAGCAGGATTATTGCACCACGCAGCTCTACCACGTCATGGCGACCAGCGATGTACCCTACCATGTAGCCGGGGCGCAGCAGGACAACAGTACCGTAGCGGTACCGAGTGACGGATGGGGGCACCGGCAGGCCCGCGGACCCAACCACGGCTGGTACTACGATGTAGGAGGTGGGGAAAGTGGCTGGATCACCCAGCATCCCACCAATCCGGATATCTTTTACGCCGGCAGTCAGGGCGCACTCTTAACGCGCTACGATCGCAGCAACGGACAGATCCGCGATATCCAGGTCTATCCCCGGTTTTTCTCGGGAGAACCGGCGAGCTCACTACCCGAACGCTGGCAGTGGACCTTCCCCATCATGTTCGCTCCCCAGGACCCGAATGTGATGTATACCTGCTCGCAGCACATCTGGAAAACGACCGATGACGGCCAGAGTTGGGAGCGCATCAGCCCGGACCTGACTTATGCAGACCCGGAAACCCTTGGCAAAACGGGTGGGGTGATCACCATGGATATGAACGGACCTGAGATCTACGCGACTGTTTTTGCCCTTGCTCCTTCTTTTCACGATATCAATACGATCTGGGCCGGATCCGACGACGGTAAGGTCCACATCACCCGTAACGGCGGTAAGAACTGGCAGGACATTACACCGGCCGATCTACCCAAATATTCCCGGGTGAGCATCATTGACGAATCGCGGCATAATCCGGGGACTTTGTATCTGGCGGCCAATCGCTATCAGGTAGACGACCGGGAACCTTATGTTTTTCGTACTACCGACTACGGAAAAACCTGGACCAAGATCATTGACGGGATTGAGCCGGGACATTTTGCCCGCGCGGTACGGGAGGATCCCGTTCGGCCGGGACTGCTGTTCCTGGGTACGGAGCACGGTGCCTACATTTCCTTCGATGCCGGAGATCACTGGAAACCCATCCAGTTGAATCTGCCGGATACCCCGATCAGGGATCTGGTCGTGAAAAATGACGACGTAGCATTGGGTACTCACGGCCGGGGCTTCTGGATCCTGGACGATATCAATCCCCTGCGAGAAATACAGCCGGAATCCTTTGATGCGGCCGGCGTGTTGTTCCAACCCAGCGATCCGATCCGGGGTGTCTATGATCTTTCTGTGCAATATTATCTAAACGAACAACCGGACTCCGTACAGATCGAAATTCTGGATAAAGCCGGAGCCGTGATCGATACCTACGTAGGCAAAAAGGCGACCAGCAAAACCGATCCCAATCTGCCCTGGTGGCAGCGGGGAGGTGCTTCCAAGCCGACTACGGCCGAAGGACTGAATACGTTTACCTGGGACCTGCGGTATCCCGGGGCTAAAACCTTTGACGGAATGATCATCTGGAGCGCCCGTCCGGCGCGCGGTCCCAAAGCACCACTTGGCGAATACCAGGTCCGGATCACAGCGGGAGATTTTCAGGATACGAAATCTTTCGAGCTGTTGATGGATCCGAATCTGAAAGGCATCACCGCGGAAGATCTGCAGGAGCAATTTGACCTGGCCATGCAGATCCGCGACAAAACGTCCGCAGCGAACGAGGCGGTCATCAAGATCCGAAAGATGCGGAAGCAACTGAGTGACCGGCTGCAAAAGGCCTCGGATGATGCCTTGGAAACCACCAGCCAGCCCCTGCTGGAAAAAATGGCGGCGATTGAGGAGGATCTGTACCAGGTGAAAAACCAGAGTAATCAGGATCCGCTCAATTTCCCGATCAAACTGAATAACCGCCTGGCCTCTCTCCGGAGAAGTATGGAAAATGGCGATGCGCGGCCCACCGATGCTGCTTACCAGGTATTTAAGGAGCTTTCCCAGGAGTTGGAAAATCACCTGAAAGATCTGGATCAATTGCTGTCGGCGGAATTGCCGAAGATCAATACTGCTTTAAAATCGAAAGGATTAAAAGCAATAGACTAATAAGGTGCCCGGCTGCCCGGTAATTTTTACCGGGTAGCCGGTATACTATAAATGTTGGACTTCAGCGACCCGCCTCCAGAACGGCCAGCGTAATTCATCGACGGCATCTTCTAACATACTGCTGTCAAAAGGAAAGGAACACCACATTCCGCCGGCGCTGGTGCAACTACCGGTCATCGCCCGATCATCGCCCGAGGTCCGGGAATAGACATTATACCAGTCGGCCGCGCCGGACAGGCGATTCTGACTGTAGACCTCATTGGTATGTGGATCGTAGACCGTCAGTTGCAGACTGGCTCCGGCCTCTTTACTCTGTTCGATGGTTTCTACGGTAGCCGATACGGTTTTGTAAATGATCTCTTTAATTTCGATATAGGCCGAATCCTTTTCACTCCATACCTTTTTTAGCTTAAAGCCGTCCTCAACTTCCACGCTGTTGGTGCAGGACGAAACCCTTTCCTGATCAAAACCGACAAAAACATCTACAAAGAAAAAATCCATTTCAAAATCGATAAAGGGCGCAGTACCGGGATTATTGTGAACCACCAGCCAATCCATTCGCTCCGGAAAACGGTGGTTCCAGTAGAGCTGGTTCAACAGACCGGGCTCCCGGACATTCCCGCGGTAACCGCTACTGCCCGGTAGCAGTAGTAAGTGAGTAGTACCGAGATCCCGCATTTCCGACAGTAGGTCAGGCGCGTCCCGAAAGTCATCGATGTAAGATAGGCTGCGGGTAAGTTCTTCGTGGGCTGTTCTGGCCAGTTTCCGGTCTCCGTTGCGGGCCGCCGGGATAGATTCCTGAGCGCGGGCGTAAAAATAAAGCGCGGATTTTTCGGCTGCTTCTTCCCGGAGGGCGGTTGCCGGATAAAAAGGCAGATCGGGGAAATATCCGGATTGGGACAACTGGTCCTGCAGTTCCTGTATTTTGGACTGCCGCTGCTGGATCTTTCCGGCGATTTCGTAAATATCCGGCCACACTTCCGGACGCCCGGACGATCTCAGTCTGGCAATTTCCAGGCTATCCCGTTGGGTCAGCAAATAAAATGAGGATTCAAGCGCTGCCAGTTCAGCGGCTTTGATCCGGCCGTTTTTGAGTTGCCAGGTACTTACTTCAAGCGCTTTGGCGTATTTCCCCTGCTCCAGCAACTTAGCTGGATTGGCACAGGCAGCCAGGAATACGATCAGAATAGAGAGTAAAAGTAAACGCATATATCCATCAGAGTTTTCTTTTACAAATTACCTAATCTTTTCCTGCGGGAGCTTTAAGGATAATTTAAACCGCTGATTTTGGCCTGTTAAAATTCGTTAAAGCAGGGAATGGGAGTGGGTGACAAGGTGACTTGGAGAGTGGGAGTACCGATAATTGCAAAAGGCTTCGGATCAAACGTTAAGAGAAAAGAAAGAACTCTTACACAAAAATCCGAAGCCATGAAATCAGAACAAAGATCAGAAGAAATCTTCAAAGGAA
>NZ_PDUD01000009.1 GCF_002646595.1 Flavilitoribacter nigricans DSM 23189 = NBRC 102662 | reverse complement strand
CAGTTCTGCGAGCTTACCAATCCTTTCCTTGGCAAAAATGTCCAGTAGTGTAGGCGTCAATATACTATTCGCCGAATAGCAAGCTTTACCGCATTAGATCAATTCACCCTTTTTCATCTGCTCAACGGCATAATTGGCCGCCCGGGCCGTCAGGGCCATGTAAGTCAGCGAGGGGTTTTGGGTCGCGGTGGAGGTCATGCAGGCCCCGTCCGTTACAAATACGTTGGGACAGGCGTGCAGTTGGTTCCATTTATTGAGCAGGGAAGTTTTGGGATCGTGCCCCATCCGGACGCCGCCCATTTCGTGAATGTCCAGCCCCGGCGCCTGTTTCGAATCGCTGGTCCGGATATTGGTGAAGCCGGCCTTCTCGTACATTT
Source organism: Flavilitoribacter nigricans DSM 23189 = NBRC 102662 (assembly GCF_002646595.1). Classification (GTDB taxonomy): domain Bacteria; phylum Bacteroidota; class Bacteroidia; order Chitinophagales; family Saprospiraceae; genus Flavilitoribacter; species Flavilitoribacter nigricans. Next base: position 380,857 of record NZ_PDUD01000009.1, on the reverse strand, counting down.
CGGTGAATTGCTCGAAGAAGTCCTTGATCATTTTTTCGTCATTATCGTCGTAGTCCAGATCGATCTTCAGCAGCGGAATGCCCCATTCGTCTTTTTGTTCGGCATCCAGACTGACCTGATTGGTCTCTTTCGGGATGGTTGCTCCCATCATGTGGGAACCGACCCGCCACGGTCCTTCCTTGTCTTTGCCGCTGGAGAGGAGGTTGGCCCGCAGTTCATCGCCAAAACCGTCACTATTGACCGGAATGCCGCGTCCGGTACCGAAGCCGGCCGCGTAGCCGCGCAGGAAGTCGGTTTCCTGCCGGTGTACGTTGCGGAAGCGCGGGAAGTACATGCTGCTGGCCTTGGCTCCATCCGTCGTGGAATCCAGGTGGCCCTCGTGGATCGCGCTGATCCGCGCCCGGTAGTTGTGGAAGGCCACGTATTTTCCGAGTAGCCCATTGTCATTGCCCAGTCCGTTCGGGAAGCGTTCCGATGTGGAATTCAGCAGCACCAGATTACTGTTGAGCGCCGCTGCATTCACGAAGATCACATCCGCAAAATACTCGGTCGTTTCCTTGGTATTGGCGTCTACGATCCGCACCCCGGTAGCCTTATTCGCTTTTTCGTCAAATATGATCGAATGAACTACCGAATGGGGGCGCAGCGTCAGGTTATTGGTCCGCATCGCCCAGGGGATCAGGGTGGAATTGGCGTTGAAATAACCGCCAAACGGGCAACCGCGCTGGCAAATGCGCCGGGCCTGGCAAAGCCCGCGGCCCTGTTCCCGGAAGATGGGCCGGTCTTCGGTGATGTGCGCACAACGGGCGTAGATCACGTGCCGGTCCTGATAATTGTCCTTGATAAAATTCTGGAAATAGCTTTCGACGCAATTGAGTTCCCAGGCCTTCAGGAATTCTCCGTCCGGCAGATGGGCCAAACCGTCTTTCATACCGGTAACGCCGATGAATTTTTCCACGTAGCTGTACCAGTCGGCCAGGTCTTTATAGCGAATCGGCCAGTCTACGGCGAAGCCGTCCCGGTCCGGTCCTTCGAAATCAAAGTCGCTCCAGCGCTGCACCTGGCGGGCCCACATGATGGATTTGCCCCCCACCTGGTATCCCCGGATCCAGTCGAACGGTTTTTCCTGCACGTAGGGATGCTCGGTGTCCTTAACGAAAAAATGGGTGGCATCCTCCCGAAAGGCATAGCAGCGGCTGATCACCGGATTGTCCTTACGGATCTCGTAGGGCACCTGGTTGCGGTGCTTGAACTCCCAGGGCTGCATATTGGTCGTCGGATAATCCTTGAGGTGTTCCACGTTCCGGCCCCTTTCCAGAAGCAGGGTTTTTAGTCCTTTTTCACAAAACTCCTTGGCGGCCCATCCGCCGGTCATTCCGGCTCCGATCACAATGGCATCAAAATGATGATCCGTATTATTTGACATGCTGAGAATATTTTAAACGGTAGCGATTTAGGTTGATAAAAAGCAGATATAGAAGGTCCCGGAGGGTATTATACCGGGACACAGCCGTTGTAATGACCCGGAACGAACTCAAAATCCATGTGATTGACCAGGAAGTATTCCGAAGTTGTAAAATGCTGGACAGTCAGGCGCTTGGTCGTTTGTAAAAAGTACTTCATCTCTTCGGGGAGCGTTTCGGATTCCGCTACTTCCGTAAACAGGGCAAGCTGCTGCTCGGGCTCCAGTTTTTTGAAGTCGGTGCCATACTGCTCCTCTATTTTGGTGGCAAATGCCTGCAATCCGGTGAGGTATTTCTGGATATCCTCCGGCGCGTAGCAGTCGTTGAGCATGGTCAGCACAAAATGCGGGGTTGTTTCCGGCGTGCTGATCTCCGGTTCACCGGCGGGTAAAATGGCGTCGGTGAGCCATTCCACCAGGTGGTATTGTTCCGTTTCCAGGGGAACCCGTTCGTATACGGGAGGGCTTTCGGTAAACTTACAGGCCGGTAAAAAACTGAACCCGGCTGAGATCAGTCCGAGATTGCGGATGGCAGTTCTTCTTTTCATCTGAATACTTGTTGAGTAGTCCGGTACGATGGACTGTTAGGTAGACGGAGCAAAAGCGACTGACACTGACTTGCTCCGGTGCAGGCATCGGCTATTTTAGAATTTCATGAGCTCCCGGTACACCTGTTCCATCGGCAACCCCATAATATTGGAATAGGTACCTTCGATCTGTCGGATCTTGGACAGCCCGATCCACTCCTGAATGGCGTAAGCACCGGCCTTGTCGTAGGGTTTGTAGTGGGTCAGGTAAAAATCGATCTCTTCCTGGCTTAGGGTCGCAAAATGCACTTTGCTGATGCCGGAAAAAGTACGTTCCCGTTCCTTTGAGAGCAGACAAACCCCGGTGATCACCCGGTGAATATTTCCGGATAGATTCTTCAGGATATGGACGGCATCTTCATAATCCCGGGGCTTGCCGTAGATCTTGTCACCGAGTACCACGATACTGTCCGCAGCCAGTACGATCTCCTGGTCCTTTATGAAGGAAGCGGCAGCCTGGGCTTTTTTGCGGGCCAGGAAAGCGGCCACGTCTCCCACCGGCATATCTTCCGGGAAATCTTCTTCGACCTCCAGCAGTTCCAGCCGGTACGGGATGCCCGCCTGTTGCAGCAATTGCTGGCGGCGCGGTGATTTGGAAGCGAGAATGATCGGGCGTTTCAGCCACGGGAGATTCGGAAATTCTGTAGACATTAAATTGAGTTGTTTTTTGTTGTAAGTGCCGGGGTGTCATTAGCCTCAGGCAAAACTTAGCAGCACCAGTACGCCCAGTAACATCAACAATTTGGTCAGGCCGCTGACCTGTTTGAAGTTGGACTGCTGGCTGATCCGACTGAGGTAATAGATGATCATAAACGTAGGCACCGCCAGCACCAGGCCGATCAGGGCGGTTTTCCAAAAGGTAAAATACTGACCGAAGTAATAGGTGCACATGCCCAACAGCAGGATCAGGATGCTACCCAGCAGGATACAGAAACCCTTCACTTTTTCCTGGCCCCAGGCAATGACCGTCGTCTGGTAACCGGCAATCCGGTCGCCGGATTCGTCCTCCATCACTTTGATCAGTTCGCGCAATAAAGTAGTCAAAAAAGCGAAAATGGCGTAAGCCAGGATCACATTGACCACGAGACGGCTCAGATCGGGTTCCATTCGTTGCAACTGCTGGAAACCGGGTAGCTCCGATAGCCAGACGACCAGGGCAACTCCGGCGCAGTACAGGGCGATGAGCAGATGCCCTACCATGGGCCGCCTTTTCAGATAACTGGAATACAGATAAAGTCCGATGGATGCGATGGGGTAGAGCGCGAGTAAGCGAAGGTTATTCACGTAGAAACTCAGGTAAACCGACAGGAAAAAGCCCACACTTTGCATACAAAAGTAGATCCACAGCGCCGTTCGACGCTGGATGTAGCGGGAGATCACCATTTTTTCCGGTTTGTTGATCCGGTCCGCTTTCAGGTCCATAATATCGTTAATCACATAGCCGCTGGCGGTGAGAATGACCGTTACCAGAACCAGTTGGGAAAAGTGCAGCAGGCCCATGCGGCCCTCGACCCCAATGTCCTGAAAGTTGTTGTGAAACAGAAAAAAATAAAGCAGGTATTGGGTCAGGGCCACAATGATCAGGTTCGGCAATCGTACCAGTCGTGCTATTGCGAGAATAATCATTCTGTGGCATTAAGGAGTCATCCAATTATAATGTAGACGCAGCACTTTTTCGATGACATCCCGCACACAACCCTGGCCTCCGGCCAGAGGCGAAATGTATTTGCTGATCTTAATGATCTCGGGAATGGCATCCTTGGGACATACCGGCATACCGGCCCGGCGCATGGATTTGTAATCCGGCCAGTCGTCGCCCATGTAGAGGATGCCTTCTTCGTCGAGATCGTAAATATCGACCAGTTCTTCGTAGGCTTCCAGTTTGTCATCGACGCCCAGGTAAAGGTCGGTGATCCCGAGCCCCTCCAGTTGTTCGCGGATACCATCCGAACGGCTGCTGGACAGAATGGCGATCCGGTATTCCTGGGCTACCGCCGTTTTCAACGCCAGCAGGTCCCTCTTGTTTAACTGACGCACGAGTTTCCCGTTTTCCAATACCAATAGCTGGCTGTTGGTGAGCACTCCGTCTACGTCGAACAGAAAGGTATGTACTTCGCGAAATGATTCCAGATGATTCATAAGTTGCTACTTCTACCTCGGCAAATGTAGTTCTTAGGATCGGGTTGGCGTAAAACCCGGCGTTAAAAAAGTATACGGTATGTTGGGTGGGGTTGGTTTTATGTATTCCCGGATTTCCTCCTTAATCAAACAGATATTCCCGGATCGCTTTTGGCAGTCCGGCAAATACCAGGATCTTGAATTCTTCGGGATTGATGTTGACCGCATTGGTGAAACCGGAGCGCAGATCCGTCATGATCTGCTGGCTATCGAACAGCCGGATCACCTTGAAGGTACCGGCTTCGCCGCTTGCCTGTCCGTTCACTTCCAGACTGAGCCGGATCGGCACGGGGTTTTGGTGTGCGGTATAGAACAACTGCAGTCCCTGTTCGCCGCGCAGCAACTGAGAGATATTGTATCCCTCCGCCTGCAGGAACTGTTGTTTTTTATCCAGGGTGTAGTGAATGTCCAGGTGGTCCAGGAAATTAGCGTACAGTTCGAGCAGGAATTGTACTTCGTTCCGGCCCAAACCGGTGATGCAGGATTCCAGGTGGATCTTTACCTGCTCCCGGCGACCCTGGAAAAATCCATCGGCCACCAGTCGCAGAATACCGACATTCAAGTAATAGCGAATAAACTCGGTCTCCAGCGAGTCGAACAGATCCTGCTGGTACTGGTGGGTCTCACCGATCTGCTTCAGTCCTTCTTCCTGAAAAATGCGATCCCGGTAATATTCCCGCACTCCTCTGGACCAGTCTTTCCGGGGGATCAGGCTTCCGGAGCGCAGCCGAAGCGGAATGGCCGGCAAACCGGGGAAATAATGCTCACTGAAAGTCAGCAGTTTAGTCTGCAGGTCTTCCTTCGCCTGGGCGATCTTTTCCTTGAAATCGTAATACTGCCAGTCGACGGCACTGCTGGTGCCCGGAATATAGCTGTCCCCATCCATCTGATTTACCCGGTTTTCCAACTGGGTAACCACATTCAGCAACTTGCGGAAAAAGCGCCGTCCGGTATCCTGGGCCGGCATTTCGGGGAGCCAGGTGCCAGAAATGGGCGTGAGAAAATCCAGCGGCAGAATGCGCGGGTACAGTTTGTCGTCCCGCAGCAGGATCTCAAAGATGATCGGCGTGTCGGTCTTCGTACTGATCAGCTGTTCGGCCGAAAGCGTGGTCAGGTCCTTTTCGATCTGACGCTTTAATGCCCGCCCGCCCATTTTGGCATCGTAGCCCCGGCGGGCCACCCAGGCCAGAGCATCCTGGGAAATATTGAGAATGGTGGTCCGGCGTACAAAACCGTCCCGCTTCAGCAATTCCTTGATCTGCAGGCGGGCGATCCGGAGGATGTCCTCCAGTCCGAGCGGATTAAATACGACGATCTTGTTGATCCGGTTGATGAACTCCGGCCGGAAGTGTTGCTGTACAGCCTTGAGGTAGACGCTGTCGTCCTGTTCGTTGGCCCGGAAACCCAGTTGCCGGTCCTTATCTTCGGCCCCCACATTGGAGGTCATGATGATGATCGTATTGGTAAAATCTACGGTTTGCCCCAGGCTGTCCGTCAGGCGTCCGTCGTCCAGCACCTGGAGCAACAGATCGTGGACACTGGGATGCGCCTTTTCAATCTCGTCCAGCAAAAGGACCCCGAATGGCTGGTACCGGACTTTGCCCGTGAGCTGACCTTCGGGATTGTTCTCATCGCCGATCAGCCGGTAGACGGCCAGTTCGTCGATGTATTCATTCATATCGAAGCGCAGCAACTGGTGCTCGTCTCCGGAAAGATGCCGGCAGAGTACCTTCGCGGCCTGGGTCTTACCTACACCCGTCGGGCCGATGAACAGGAAGGAGCTGGCCGGCCGGTTCGGGTCGTTGAGCTTGGCTTTCAGCAGATTGATGATGTCACTCAGCGCCTGTACGGCTTTTTCCTGACCGACGAGTTCCTGGGCCAGCAGGTTCTTGACCTCACTGGTATTGAATTTCAGACTGGAATCGAAGAGGAAATCACGCAGACCGCTGTAAGCCCGGAATTCTTCCCGTACCTCATCGGCGTCCACCGTCCGGAAACGGTATTTGGTAGCCAGGCGTTGCATCAGGTTGAGTACACTGCCCGGCAGGGCCTGGCGTTGCAGGAAGTTACGCTGAATGTACATCAGTTGCTGAATGGCCTGGATACTGATCTCCACGCTGTTTTCCAGCTCCAGCCGGCGGCGTTTTCGCAGGACGATCTTGGCCGTAGTCTCCGGCGAAGGTTCGGCCATCCGAACGACCTGGAACAGGTCCGAAAAGCGGCGGTCCTTGTCCTGGATCACCTTCCATTCTTCCGGAGTGGCCAGCAGGATCAGTTGCAGTTGACGCTTGTCGATGTAGCTTTTGAGCACATCGCTCAGGGACATATTGTTACTGGCGGATTTGCCGATCCGCAGCAGACTTACCGGATTATTGACCAGCATTTTATCCGACTGGTCGCGACCATCCGGATAACGCAGGTGTTGGATAATGGCTTCAAATCGTTTCTGCCACATGCCCACTACGCTCATACCGCTGATGATGCGGTTCGGGTCGATCTGCCAGACGTGCTGCATGGATTCCCCGGGCAGTTCGTGGTAATACCCTTCCAGGTAGCGCCATATCACCTCTTCGATTACGGCGGTCTTACCGACTCCTTCCGGGCCAATGATGGCCAGTGAGGTATTGCTGCGGCGGAAAATGAGCTGATACAGCCGGTCTACCAGTTCATCCTGGAAAAAGGCGCGGTCCAGTTCGTTGGGATAGCGACTGTTCAGGTCCTGCCCGACGCGTTCCAGTTCGATGGCCCCGTTGAAATCTTCCGATTCCTGGAGGTTGGAGAAGAACCAGTTTTGGGTATCCCGTTCGAATTTCAGCTGTTTTTCGTTGATGTGGATGCCCACTTCTACGGTAGTGACGAAGTCCCTGCGCCCGGCGTAATAATTTATCGGGTCGAATTCTGAATCTTCTTCCTGATATTCCCGTAAAAGGAAACGTACAACTTCTTCCGTGCGATTCCGCTGTTCGGTGAGTCGCATACTAAGATCTCCCAGAACATACATAAAGTGATCGAAACCGGGCAGGCATCCGAACAGGTAGTTCTGCCATTCGAAGATCACGCAAAGGAAAGGTCCTTTGATGTATTCTTTCCCCAGACTAAATTCAAAATGGAAACGATGGGTTTCCAGGTCCGGATCGAAGGTAAACCACAGCAGGTCCTGTGCGTTACTCCGGTCCACCGAAAAGCCCTTAAAAAAGTGCTTCAGCTCTTTCTGGTACTGAGCTACTGCCAATTCATACCGCAGGTTGGTTGAAATGGGGTGGGCAATAAAAACCGGTCGGAGGTAATACTGACTTTTTCCCTCCACCTTTATATCCTGTACCAGTGTGGGTACTTTTAATTTTATAAAGGTCATAAGAGCTGCTGACTGAGGGCGTGAATATAGGCAATTTTTGAAGATACGATAATCAGAAGCTGCAATGATCTGAATTTAAGATCGCGCCGGTTTTTTTGGTTTTAAAAAAAAAGGGGGATATTGTCACAAGTGGACCCTGGTAATCGTTAATTAAGCGGTTGGGGTTGGACGGTAGACGGTGGATGGTTGACGGTAAAAAAGCAGTGTGCTATCCACCGTCAACCCTCGACCATCCACCGTCTACCCTCAACCCTCCACCGATAATCGAAATATACACATTGAAGAACTACAAGTTAAAAGAGCTACGGACTTACACCTCCACGGAGTGGCTGGCCGATAACCGAAAGAAGTATCGACAGGTTTTTGACCGGTATCAGACGACTTATGTATACGCGGAACTATCTTTTTACAATAAGTTGTTCGATATCGAGGACTGGGACATTGAAGTGGAATTGCGCTGTTTTTCCCTGAAGAAAGGCAAAAAGGAACTTTGCATTCTGCCTTTTCGGCGGAAGGTCAGCAAATACGATCATACGGTATACGTGCGGGAAGGCTGGGGAAATAAGTCCGAAGGCGCATTCTGGAAAAAAGGCACCTACTACTGGGAAGCCTGGATAGAGGGAGAGAAAGTTGCTACCAAATATTTTTACATCGAAGATCCGGGCGACGAGGAGATCCCCGGTCTCAATCCTTTCATCGAAGTTCAATCCATCAAATTATACGAAGGGCCCTATGACGATGTGCCCGAAGAGGAGCGGCAGTATTACCGGCAGTTCAGTGCCGAAGATACCCGCTACATCTACGTGGAGATCGTACTGCGCAACATGCTGTACGGAAAGGCCTGGCACTGCGAATTGTTCACCAAATTTTTCAACGACGCCCGCGAGCTGAAAGGCCAGGTCGTGCGTTTGCAGCGCATCGAGAAGAAAGACGAGTGGATCAAGATCACCGCCGGTTGGGGCTCCAACGTTAAGGGATCCTGGCGGGAAGATCGCTATACGGCCGAGCTGATCTTTATGGATCGGCTGATCGCCGCTATTCCGTTCGAGGTGGAAGAGGAGTTCGAAAAGGGCATCCCGGGCGTGATCCTGCCGGATCGGCTCGCACCGGTCATCCTCTCCCCGGAAGTGGAGGACGACGACTCTTTCGAAGAGGTAATGGCCAAGATGGAAGATCTGATCGGCCTGGTGGATATCAAGGAACAGGTACGCAATCATGCAAAGTATATTCAATTCCTGCAACTGCGGAAAAACCGCGGTTTTGAGGAAAAAGACGAGATCAACGTACACTCCATTTTTATCGGTAACCCCGGTACCGGCAAAACGACCGTAGCGGGTATGATGGGCCGCCTCTACCGCAAAATGGGGCTCCTTACCAAAGGGCACGTTCACGTGGTGGATCGGGTAGATCTGGTTGGTGAGTACATCGGGCAGACCGCACCGAAAGTAAAATCAGCCATCGAAAAGGCGCGGGGCGGAGTGTTGTTTATCGACGAAGCCTACTCGCTGGCCCGCTCCACGGAAGACACCAAGGACTTCGGACGGGAAGTGATCGAGATCCTGGTCCGGGAAATGTCCAACGGACCCGGGGATCTGGCGGTGATCGTGGCCGGCTACCCCAAGGAAATGAAGCAGTTCCTGGATTCCAATCCCGGACTGAAATCCCGTTTCCGGCTGAACTTCGAGTTCTCGGATTATCTGCCGCAGGAGCTTTCCGTGATCGCCGAATACGCCTGCCGGGAAAAAGGCGTGGAACTGACCGAAAATGCCCGGGGCAAGATCGACGAGATCATCGTGGATGCTTACCGCAAGCGGGATCGTACCTTCGGCAACGCCCGTTTTGTGTACGATCTGATCGAAAAAGCCAAGATCAATCTGGGACTGCGCATCATGTCCTTGGAAGCCCCGGAAATGGTCAATAAAGAAGATCTGGCGGTGATCCATCTGGATGACGTACAACTCATCCGCCTGGACCGCACGCAGGAATTACCGAACATTCCGGTGGACGAAGGTCTGCTGCAGGAGTCGCTGGACGAACTCAGCCATCTGATCGGCATGGAGCGCATCAAGGCACAGATCAACGAAATGGTGCGGCTGGTCCGTTTTTACCGGCAGTCGAACCGCGACGTGCTCAACAGCTTCTTCCTGCACACCGTATTTATCGGAAACCCGGGCACGGGTAAAACGACGGTCGCCCGCATTCTGACCAAGATTTATAAGGCCCTGGGCGTACTCGAACGCGGGCATATGGTAGAGACCGATCGCCAGGGACTGGTGGCCGGTTATGTGGGGCAAACGGCGATCAAAACCACCGAGAAGATCGACGAAGCGATGGGCGGCGTGCTGTTCATCGACGAAGCTTATGCACTTACCCAAAGACCTACCGGCGGCGCGCAGGGCGATTTCGGTGACGAAGCCATCCAGACCCTGCTGAAGCGCATGGAAGATAATCGCGGATTTTTCTTCGTATTCGTTGCCGGTTATCCGGATAATATGGAGTCTTTCCTCAAAGCGAACCCGGGCCTGAGTTCCCGCTTCGATAAGATCCTGAAATTTGAGGATTATTCACCGGAAGAACTCCACCGCATCGCTTTGATGATGCTGTCGGAAAACGATCTGATCCCGAGTCCGGAAGCGGAAGAACACCTTAAGAATTATCTGTCCTATATTTACGAATACCGGGATAAGTATTTCGGCAACGCCCGGACGGTGCGCAGCGTCGTGCAGGAGGTAGTCAAGGAACACAATCTGCGATTTGCCGCCCTGCCGGCCGAAGAACGTGCCAATATGCCGGAAAACCTGCTGACCCTCGAGGATGTGGCCAGTCTGAAAATGGACAAAACGGATTTTGTATTCAATAAGAAAACGATCGGCTTTCGGGCTTCGGGAGGAAGATAGGACTATGGGACATTCGGGGGCGCGGAATTAGGGATGATGATCAGGTGAAAAAGTTATGATCCTGCGGATCAAAGCCGCAGACAATAAATACCCTTACACTACAATCATTAGCCGTGGAAAACACCTTAGACCCTGTATACTCCGTACCCTGGAGTGTCCCTAAAAAAATTGCCTTCCGGTTCTTTTTTATCTTTTTTCTGCTGTTCATCATCATCCAGAACAACGGGGCTTTTCCCGGCTGGGATATTTTGATGAAGTATCCGACGGAACTGCTGCATTTGTTCATTCCCTGGGTGGGCGAACACATCCTGCACCTGCCCGAGAAGATCACCGTATTCACTAATGGTAGCGGAGATACCCGGTACGACTATGTGATCGTCTTTACGATCTTCGTCCTGTCGGTATTGGGCACGGTAATCTGGACGCTGCTGGACCGGAAAGCCAGTGATTACGATACGCTCTATTACTGGCTGACGGTGGCCCTTCGCTTTTACGTGGGCCTGATGCTGATCAGCTACGGGCTGGTCAAGGTGATCAAATTACAGTTTCCTTATCCCGGTTTTTACCGGCTCACCCAACCTTTCGGGGAAGCTTCGCCGATGGGACTGGCCTGGACCTTCCTGGGTTTTTCCAAAGGTTATAATCTCTTTATGGGCATTGCCGAACTGGCGGCCGGTTTGCTGTTGTTCCGGCGTACCATGACCTTCGGGGCGGTGATCACCCTGATGACGGCAGCCAATGTAATGGCGGTCAACTACTTTTTCGATGTTCCGGTGAAGATCCTGTCGACGGCTCTGGTGACCATGAGCGCCTTCCTGCTGGCCCGGGATGCCGAGCGACTGTTCCGGTTCTTCTTTTCCGGGGAAGCCGTCAAATTACCGAAGATCGAGATCCCGCCGCAATTGCGGAAAAAGGGATTCCGCATCGCCCGGCTGGTCCTGAAAACCCTGGTGATCGGATATGCGGTCATCTACGGAGCGATCAAGGTGAACGGTTATTCCCGGGATTTTGGCGAGAACGCCCCCAAACCTGGACTCTACGGCCTGTATACGGTCGATACTTTTATCGTCAACCGGGATACCCTGCCGCCGCTGAAAACCGATACGCTGCAGTGGGCGCAGTTGCAGATCGAACGGGAAGGTTTTGCCCGGATCAAGTACATGAACGACCGTTCGGCGGGTTTTGTAACTACGCTGGATACGACCGGTCGTAGTTTAAAATTCATGAAACGGGATTCTTCCGAGCAATATTCTTTTATTTACGAACTGCCGGACACCAACCGCCTGCGCCTGATAGGCACGATGCAGGAAGATACCGTGGCCATCGTTTTCAAAAGGCTGGATAAATCGGATTTCCTGTTACTCAATCGCGGGTTTAACTGGGTAAACGAATATCCGTTTAACCGGTAGAGCACGGTGCTTTATGAGTAAAGGTTTTGGAGCGGGGTATTGGGGCGAAAAGTAAAGTACTGCAAGACAGGATAGTGATAATTATGGGCAGTACATTATACTATACGCGTCGATCCTCCGGCCACACCCATAACCACCAAATGACCGAAATAGACCAAAGCCCGGTTTAAATCTTCAAAAAGACTAGTATGCAAAGAATGACACTGGCACTGCTGTGCCTGCTCGGCAGTCTGTTGGCCTGCAATACCCCGGATAACGCCCTGGAGCAGGCTACGCTGGCGATCACTTCCGTCCATGTTATTGACGCTGAACGTGGTTTACAGGAAAATAGAACGGTATTTCTCCGGGACGATAAGATCCTGGCGGTACACCCTGCGGGGGAGGTAGCGGTTCCGGATCAGGTGCCGTCCGTTGATGGTAGCGGCAAATACCTGATCCCCGGGCTCTGGGATGCCCACGTTCACCTGGCCTTCGAACCGGATATCTCGCCGGCGATGTTTCGCCTGTTTCTGGTGAACGGGATTACCAGTATCCGCGATACGGGCGGAAAACTCGATCTGGTTAAGCCCTGGAAGGATGCCGCAGCGGCCGCACCGGAAAGCGCACCGAGAGTCATGATCGCCGGGCCGCTGATCGACGGGCGGCCACGTGTGTACGACGGCAGTAGCCCCGGGCGGCCGGAACTGGCGGTGGAAGCCGGTACGGTGGAGGAAGTTCGGGCCATCGTGGCCGAGCTGGACGCGGCGGGAGTCGACCTGTTGAAGGCCTACGAAATGCTGAGTCCGCCGGTTTACCGCGCGCTTTTGGAGGAAGCCGAAAAGCGGGGGCTACCCGTGACCGGCCACGTTCCGCTGAGTATGGATGTAGTGAGCGCTTCGTCCGCCGGGCTTCGCAGTATTGAACACATGCGCAACCTGGAAATGTCCTGCACGGACAACTGGGAACAGTTGCTGGAAGTACGGCGGGTGAACCTGCGCGAGGGCAGGGGAGAGGCCGGGGGCGATCTCCGGAGCCGCTTGCACCAGATGCACCGGACTTATGCGATCGAGCATGCAGACTCCCTCACCCGCGCCGGAGTACTGGCGGCTCTGGCCGAGAACGGCACCTGGCTGGTGCCTACCCTCACCATCGTAATGGCCCGCGTCAACCGGGTCTACGCCCGCGAATCCTGGCGGGAGCAATACCAGTACCTGCCCGACAGTGCGGCCGCGCGCTGGACCCGCAATTCACTCGTGGCTGCAGACCTGCCCATCGATACCAGTAGCCGGATCTTTGCGGCCTGGGGGCAGGATATGGTAAGCCGGCTGCCGGCAGCCGGCGTGGGGATCATGGCCGGTACGGATTGCCCGATCGCTTTTCTGACCCCGGGTTTCAGTCTGCACGAAGAACTGCGCCTGCTGGTGGAATCCGGACTCACGCCCATCCAGGCGCTGGAGGCCGCTACGGTTCGTCCGGCAGAATATTTTAACTTGCAGGATTCCCTGGGGACGATCGAGTCCGGAAAACTGGCGGATCTGGTATTGCTTCGGGCCAATCCACTGGAGGATATTACCAATACCCAGACGATCGAATCAGTGATCAGAGCGGGTAAACTATACGACCGTTCTGCTCTGGATGCCTGGCTGTCCGAACTGGCGGCAGAGTGAACCGAAGGCGGATAAATGGGGTACTATGGGTAATATCCCGGTTAAAAAGGTTCATGAAGGGCGGGAAATAATCCTTTCGATCGGACGTTCGATTAAAGTTAATGGCAGCACTACCGACCGGCAAACTGCACACCGGTGGGTGTCTGAATATTTGTTGATAGAAGTGTGATCGGACCGGGAGACAGCCGCCGGGAAGAAAATCGGAGCAAAGTTATGGGCGGTACGAAGGGTGCCGCTGTATTGGTTTGCGTCTACCTTTCCCGTTTAATTGATCACGCACCGGAGCTAAAATCTTAAATTTCGTATCCATGCAACGCATCTTGTTGATACTGGCATTTGCCGGACTTAGCCTGTCATCCACTATTTACGCACAAAGTGTGGTCCGCATCAACGCCAATGAATATCCCTATCCTTTCATTTTTGTTTCGCAGAGCAAGTATAATGCCGATATCGCTGCGGGCAACCAGACCGACAGCCTGCTTTGGATAGGGGATACCCTGACGGTCCAACTGCCGGAAATGGAGGAGCCTCTTGAATTGCGCCTGAGTTTTCAGACGGAAATTGGTCGCAAGGTAGTTCCGCTGATCGTTTTCCCGGGGGACACGATCGGCGTGGAAATTGACGTGAACCGATCCCTGCCGGCCTCGGATCTGATCTACAGTGAGATAAGTGGTCCGAATGCGGCCGGACACCAGTTTTTGTACGCCCACGAATATTTCCCTCCGATCTATTACATGGACCGGATGAACGCATTTCTGCCCAAAACATCGAAGGACCGGCTATTCGAAGAGCTCCAGCGGGAATTTACCCGGCAGCTCCAACCGGTAGATCAATTACTGGCCGCCGGGAAGATCGATACGGGCTATTACGATCTGGTGCGCGGGTACGTGGAAACCCCGCTGCTGAGTAATGCTGTCTCCCAATTGTACGGCAAATCCTACACCGAATTTGAACAGTTATCCATTGAAGACCGGCAACATCTCGCGGAAGCGGTCTTTGCGGCCTATCCGCCCCTGGAGGAGAAGCGGCTTTACGGGAAACAGGGCAGCCTATACGCCATTAACTACTTTAGTTTCCAGCGGGCCCTGGCCATCGGGTCCGATCATTTCTTCGGGATGCCCAACGATACGGTTACGGTGAGAGGAAAGTCCTACATCCTGCAGGATGCCTTTCCGGGAATTTATCAGATTGAAGATGGATCATTACGCGAACACCTGTTCGCACAGATGTTGTATACCTACTACCAGATCCTGCAGGGAGATAATCAGTGGCTCGACGGGCAGACCGATTTCTTTTTCCGCCTGTATCCCCGCAGCAAATACCGCAGGGCCATCCAGTGGTCACAGGAGAACAGCGCCAATAAAAAAAGACCGGAGCGAAGGATGGCCGCCACGGGAGTGAAGGTCAAATCCCGCGTCCGCTCGGACGAAGCGGATCTCTGGCAACCGGTCATCCTGGATGAAACCTGGGACTTGTCCCTATTGAAGGAAAGCTCCCAGAATGTAGTGGGCGGCAAGAACCTTTATATCACCATCTGGTCCAGCGGATGCGAAAGCTGCCGGGAGGATTTTGCATTCCAGGATCAGACCGAAAAATTACTGGATCGATTCCGTGTGGAGCGGCTATATATTTCGGTCGACGATCCGGAAAATGAAGAAGCCTGGTTCCAGCAATTGTTCGAAAGACGACTCGGGGGATATCACCTGCGGGCGAGCGCGGCGCTCAAAAAAGAACTGGCCGCAGCACTCGGACTGGGTGAACTCTCGATGGAATACCCTCATTACCTGATGGTTAGCAAAGGGAAGATCGTTGAAAAAAATGCCGCCCGGCCCGGTGACTTTGAGGCCCTACAGGAGCAGGTCTTCCAAAATTTTGGCTATTGACCTAACCACTTTCCGTAACTCCTCATCCCACTGTATGCCTCCGTTATTGCTGCACTCCACCCGGAGTGCAGCAATACCCGAAATACACTCTTCATTTCCCGGTTTCCGAAGAATACCGGTGTATGTCCGTTCTGGTACTGAGGTCGCCAAAACTAGCAGGGTTGAGCGCTTTGGGATCCAGCGGATACTGACCAAACTGGTGTCGGAACTTCCCATACCGCCTTGTATCGGGCATTTTTACTTTCATCCGGAGAAACGCCTCGTTCATCTAGCAAAACTCCCCGTGGAG
The DNA here is from genome assembly GCF_002646595.1 of Flavilitoribacter nigricans DSM 23189 = NBRC 102662. Classification (GTDB taxonomy): domain Bacteria; phylum Bacteroidota; class Bacteroidia; order Chitinophagales; family Saprospiraceae; genus Flavilitoribacter; species Flavilitoribacter nigricans. The sequence continues at coordinate 365,151 of NZ_PDUD01000009.1, read as the reverse complement.
AGCTTTTCTTTTGCAATTTTTAGGTTATAAAAGAAAAAAATTTTAATATTGTTTTAACATTCCGTGTGCGTTAACGGAATGCACTACCTTTAGTAATGTAAGCGCTAATCAAAATATTGTTTTGTTTAGAGCCTGTATTTTTATTGTATATTTTAGTATTGTATAGCATATTAAACTAAAAAACTTCCCCCCGCCGGGACTCAAGCCAACTAAAAACCCGGTAGCCCCATGCACGACAATTACTTAGAAACTAAAGTCTGTCAATCAGATAATGGATTAGACGAAAACGACTATACACTAGGACAGACAATCAATTTTTCACTTTAAATTCACTATTTATGATTACCTATTCCCAACCCTATTTTATTAGGTACGGTCGATCATTATTGCTGATGATAATGGTCTTGATGTCCTACCAGTTCAGCTTCGCCCAACAGGAGGTGAGCGGAACGGTAGCGGATGAGAATGGCGACCCGCTGATCGGGGTGAACGTACTGGCACAAGGAACTACAATAGGTACTGTGACCGATCTGGAAGGCAACTATACGCTGGCTTTTCCGGATGAGGTGACCGCGCTCCAGTTTTCCTACACCGGATACGCCACCCAATCCGTTGATATCGGCGGGCGTACACAGATTGATGTGACCCTCCAGTTCGGGGCGGCACTCGACGAAGTAGTTGTGACCGCGATCGGTATCTCCCGCGAGAAAAAAGCCCTGAGTTATTCCATTACCGAAGTAGGGGCGGACGAGATCTCTACCGTTAGAGACCACAACCCGCTGAACTCCCTGGTCGGTAAAGTAGCCGGTGTAAACATTACACAGGGTACCGGCGGACCGGGTGCCGGTTCACGGATCGTTATCCGGGGTAACAACTCCATTACTTCCAACAACCAGCCGCTGATCGTAGTGGACGGTATGCCGATCGATGCTTCCGGCTCCAACAGTGGGGGTAGCGTTTACAACAGTAACGTGACCGGCGGTGGTATCACGGATATCAACCCGGACGATATTGAGAGTATCTCCGTACTGAAAGGTCCCAACGCAGCGGCGCTGTACGGGTCACGGGCCAGTAACGGGGTACTGCTGATCACGACCAAGAAGGGTACGGCCCGTCAGGGGATCGGCGTATCCATCAATTCCAACATCACTTTTGACAATCCAATGTTCCTGCCGGATTACCAGAACGAATACGGCCAAGGTACAGCCCAGAACGTACCGGGTAATGTAACGGATCTCAAGAGCGCATCCAGCTCCTGGGGACCCCGACTGGACGGTAGCTCGCAATTGTACTATACCGGTGAGAACCGCCCCTACACGGCGCAACCGACCAATGTGGAAGACTTTTTCCGCACGGCTCCGAAGGTGATCAACACCCTGGCCCTGGAAGGCGGCAGCAAGGACTTCAACGCCCGCTTTTCTTACACCAACAACCAGACGCAGTCCATTCTGCCGAATTCGGACCTGGAAAGCCACAACTTCACCCTGCGTACGCAGATGAACCTGTCTTCCCGTCTGAGTCTGGACGCCAAAGCGACCTACTTCTCCCAGGAACTGAACAATAAAGTTTCCCAGGGTTCGGAAGGGGTGCTGTCTTACCTATACTATATGCCGAGAAACGTGGCCATTCAGGATCTGGAAACTTACCAGTATCCGGATGAGTCTCTGGATGCGGTTTCCTATTCCGCTCTGGGTGCCAACCCGTACTGGCTCCTGAACCACGACCGCAACTTCAACCGCCGCGAACGCCTGCTGAGCTTTGCCAAACTGACGTACCAGTTCACCGACTGGCTGTCTGCATTCGCACGGGTCGGTACGGACGTGACCAACGTACAGGGAGAAGGCATTACGCAACCCGGCCACCACTTTGTGAAGCAGGGTGCGCTCAGCGCGAGCAATGCCCGGAACACGGAAACCAACGCGGACTTCCTGTTCATGATCAATAAGGATGTCGGTTCCAGTTTAAATATCAATGTGAATCTGGGTGGTAACGCTTCCTACCGTACGGGCGAAGGCGTGCGCTTCACCTCGAGCAACTTCAAGATCCCGACTCGTCCGATCCTGGCGAACACGGTAGAGAATGATCCTTTCTACACGCCGCTGCGTGAGAAGAAGGTGAACTCGCTGTATGCTTCGGCTTCTATTTCCTACGACAATTTCATTTACCTGGATATCACGGGGCGTAACGACTGGTCTTCTACCTTGCCCGAAGACAACCGCTCGTACTTCTATCCTTCATTCGGTCTGTCCTTCCTGCTGGATCGCTTCCTCGATCCGAACGGAGCTACCTTTGACCTGATCAAAGTTAGAGGTAACTACGCCGAAGTGGGTAACGACACGGATCCTTACCAGTTGAATACGCTTTACTTTGTAGCTCAGGACGGTTATCTGGGACGCACGACCCTATCCCGCGATGCGGTCAGAAAGAGCGAGAGCCTGCTGCCGGAAAGCATCAACTCTCTGGAATTCGGAGTGGAACTGCGCATGCTGCGGAACCGCCTGTACTTAGATATGTCCTGGTACAATATTGAGTCTACCGACCTGATCTACGACGTACCGGTACCGGCTGCAACCGGATTCTCCGCCTTCCGCGAGAACATCGGTAAAGTTACCAACACCGGGGTGGAATTCCTGATCGGCGGTTCGCCCATCCGTACGGGCAGTTTCAACTGGGATCTGTCTTTCAATTTCACCGCGAACGAAAACGAACTGGTTGAGTTGATCGAGGACCTGGAAAGCCATACCCTGAATACCACCAACTCCGGTAACATCGCCATTCAGGCAACTGTCGGCGGCGGATACGGTGACATCTACGGTACGACCTGGCGGACCAATGATGCCGGACAGGTGATCGTAAACTCCAACGGTATTCCTCTGGCTTCCACGGATCGCACCCTGTTGGGTAATGCCCAGCCGGACTGGATCGGAGGTCTGTCCAATACCCTGACCTACAAGAACCTGATGCTTCGCTTCCTGATCGACGCCCGTATCGGTGGTCAGGTGTATTCTGCGACCAACGCCAGCCTGGACGGTTCCGGTGCCTCGGTAGAAAGTCTGCAGTACCGCGATGGTGGTATCACCGTGGACGGTGTAGTGGAGCAGGAAGATGGAACCTTTGTACCGAATACGACCCAGATCACCGCTCAGCAGTACTGGGGAGCTTATTCCGGTATCGGCGCCAACTACGTCTTCAATCAGGATAACATTCGCCTCCGCGAATTTGTACTGGGGTATAACATTCCGGCTTCGGCTTTTGGTAACTCATTCCTGCAGGGAGCCAATATCAGCCTGATCGGACGGAACCTGTTCTTTTTGTCCAAGGACATTCCGCACGTAGATCCGGAAGCGAGCCTGGGTACCTCCAACAACGGTATGGGTATTCTGAGTAATAACCTGCCGACCCTGAGAAGTATTGGGTTTAACATTAGCCTGAAATTCTAAGATTAACCCTTGGTACAGGTTGATAATTTTTTATAAATTAAAAGACCTTGGTTAATAATCTATTGGAGAGATTCTCCGAAATTTCAGCTAGAAAAACTAAAAAAATGAGATCTAAAATAAAAATGTTGTGCCTGGTGCTGACGGCTATGTTCGTAGCTCAGTGTACCGGCGATTTTAACGATATCAACGTGAACCCATCCGGGTTTACCAGCGATGAGGTCAGTGGTAAGTTCTTTCTGACCCAGCCGCAATTCCAACTGTACGCGCCCAACCGCTTTCCGTACTGGCGGGCCCACCTGATCCACGCCGACCGTTACGCCGGTCAGGTGACCTTTGGTTTCAGAGGGTGCTGGTGGAACGACGGACTGGGCTACTCCTACAACAGCGCCTATACCGACGCTTCCTGGGGCTGGCTATCCGGTTACATCGGAGGTTTGGATAACTTCATGCGTCTGGTAGAGCGCGGTGGTGAATTCGAAAACGAATACATGTACGCCATGGGTCAGATCATGCGCGGGCTGTACTTCCAGATGTATACCGACGCTTTCGGGATGATCCCTTATACGGAAGCGGTAAACCGGGACATTACCCTGCCCAAATACGATGAGCAAAGTACGATCTACGCCGGTTTGATCAGCGAGCTGAACGAAGCAATGACCACGATCGGCGATGCCGACCGTACCGGAGCGAATGTAGACGATGTAGGTGAGAATGACCTGTACTACGGCGGTGATCTGCAAAAGTGGAAAAAACTGGCCAATACGCTAAAGTTACGGATCGCTATGCGTGCACTGGGTGCGCCGGGTGCGGACTTCGCCAATGCTGCGATCTCCGAGGCGCTGGCTGCTCCTCTTCTGGAAAGTGACAGTGACAATGCTTTGCTGGAAAAAGATATCGAGATTTCCCAGTGGGGAAGCGCCGCTTACGGTGACGTATACTACAATTTCGGCCGGGGATCTGACTGGAAAATGAGTAAGATCATGATCGATCTGCTGCGCGATAACAATGACCCGCGTCTGGATGCTTACGCCGATCCGGCTCCGGGTGGTACGGTAACCATTGAAACTCCGGACGGTACCGAAGCGGAACTGCATCAGAAGCGTCTGGATTTCATGCTGCAGGAACTGGAAAGCGCCGGTGTGGAACTGGACGTAACTACCGATGGAACGACGACCACCATCACCATGGCTGAGGACACCTACTTTGTCGGTCAGCCCGTACGCCTGAACGGTGAGACGCAGCCTTATGCCGCTTACGAGTTTTTCTCTAAGCCGGACGAATGGGTGATCCGCAGAAAGAACTCCGGTGATATTTTCCCCGAGATCATCATGACTACCGCCGAAGCTTACTTCCTGCGTGCCGAAGCAGCCGTTAGAGGTTTGGGCTCGGATGACGCACAGGAAATGTACAGCGAAGGTATCCGGCAGGCTATGAAAATCTGGAATATCGGTGATGCTGATATCGAAGTTTACCTGGCCAACTCTCCGATGGCTACCCTCGACGGTGATATGGACGCCCAACTGGAAAAGATCGCTACCCAGCGCTGGATCGCGGCCTTTACGGATGGTTTCGAAGCCTGGGCCATCGTGCGGGATACCGGCTATCCGACTTCCCTGGCGAACGGTGTAGATGATAACGATCTGTATTCCCCCGGCGATATCAACGGCAAATATCCGCAGCGCCTGCGCTACGGCAACCAGGCTCTGAATACCAACGGCAACAACGTAAGTACCGCCATCGGTGTGCAGGGCCCCGACCAGCAGGATACCAAACTGTGGTGGGCAAAATAAAGCTACACGGGTGAGGCCGGTCTGTCGTCTTCCCGGAAGCCGGGAAACGGCGAATGGAAAGGCCCGCACCCGTTTACCCATAATATTGGGATTTACCCCCTGTTCGAGTCCTTACTTCATGTCTCGTAGAGCGGTCAACGAGCGGCCACTGCACAAAAAGATCTGAAGAGAGGATTACACTCTCAATCGCAAATCGAATAGGATTTAGAAGCCTTCCGGAAGCAATTTCGGAAGGTTTTTTTATTAGCCGGGTGCAGAAAAGCAGATGGTGGATGACCGGAAATTTACGCCCCGGCCCCAACGGTCTGGCCATTTTTATCGTCTAACCTCTGGAACGCAATCTCTAATGATCTATGAAATCACCAAATTTGATGATCGGACTGGCGCTGCTCCTTTGTCTGGGGTGCCAAAAAGAAAGGGATCTCCCCCTGGAAGATCTGACGGATTTTGCCTGTCCCAATGACCAGCTACCACTGGTAAGCGACCCGGGCGAATGTTCTGCTGCGGGTCATCTCCTCGTTTGCAATGTTTACGAACTGGCGGAAACCAAATTCTTGGAAGCGGAGGATTACGCCTGGGTACCGATGTTGTGTAAGGATCCCGCTGCGTCGGTTTCCTACCTCAATGCAGCCGGTGAAAGCGCCGAACTGGAGATCACGAGCCGGGCGCACTACATCTACCGGTCGCGCAGTACCTTCAATTGCTCCGCCAGCACCGAACATGTGGACATCGTTTGCCAGCAGAATGAAACCGCTCACCTCGAATTCCTGGGAACTCAATTTGGCCCGGATACGCTCCATCTGGAGTTATCCTATTTTGTCAATGAGATCACCAACGAAGCACCGGCCGATCCGATTCTGCGGATCATTTTGTTCCAAAGCCGGAACCTGTCGAACATTGCTAATTTTTACCACTCGGTAGATGCCATGGCGGAAAATTATAGTACCCGGAAACGCACCTACCACAACTCCATCACTTTACTGGGGACCGAATACGGGGAGGTCATAGAGTTTAAGGTAAGTGAAACTTATAATGGAGCACCCTATCTCCATTTTTATCTGAAAAAAGGATTTGGGATCCTGGCTTATAAGTTACACGGTGAACTCTGGGTACAAAGCCGGGAATAGTCGCCCGCGGCGGGGAAAAATTACAACGGCTTCCTGCCGGTCAGAAAATTCTGTGTAAATTGAAGATTCATAATAGCGATGTGCCGGTGCCTGCCGGCCATCCGGAATTATTCAATCCAGGTAAAGCGATCATGAGTTATTATTCCCGAAAAATACCGGTCAAAGCGGACTGTGCCATTGAGAAGACCCTGAATGTGATCACCGGCAAGTGGAAACCGGCCATCCTCAGTGAACTGTTGCGGAGAGAGGCGCGGTTGCGCGATTTTGAACAGGGACTACCGGAAGCCACCAAACGTACCCTGACCCGGCAGTTGGGTGAACTCATCGACTCGGGACTGGTCCAAAAGGAAGATTTTGACGAATACCCCCGAAAAACGGTGTATTCCTTGACCCCGCTGGGACGAAAACTCGCTCCGGTCTTTACCGAAATGACCCGCTTCGGACAGTTGCTGTGATGGGGTAAAATTTGCCCCTTATTGACCTGCCGGTCTTCTGCCTCTACCTTTGCCCTGTAAAAAAAACACAGGTCATGAACAGAAGACTCCTCGGCAACATCCTGCTTTCCACCGTATTGATCCTGACAATTTCCGGTGCGGTAATGTATTTTATTCCCTTTAAAAAGACGGTCGCTTCCCTGCATACGGTTTTTGCCATACTGTTTTGCGCCGGGATCCTGCTCCATTTGCTGAACAATAAGATCCCCCTGGGAAATTACGTAAGTGGCCGCCGCCAGACCCGGTGGCGAAAATACCAGAGCCCGTTAATTTTCGGAATGACTTTATTGCTCGTACTGGGGCTCATGCTGGACCTGCCCGGTCTGAACGCCATCTACGACTGGGGGAATTCCCTGCGGAACCGGCAACTGGGCAAAAGCGAGACGAGTTTTGATTATGAGGTCATCGAGCTGGAACAAAAGCAGGGAGATCACCAGATCAAGGTCGAACTCCAACAGGGAGCGGCCTTTCAGTACCCGATGTTTGCCCTGTGGCTGGAAGATAGTCTGGGCAACTACCTGGAAACGCTGTACATCTCCCGGGTGATCTCTACCAGTACCTACGACTTTGGGATAAAACTGGGACGAAGGTGGAAACCGGCCGTGGTCCGTCGGCCCGAAGGCCTGCCTTACTGGGCGCACCAGCGTGGCATCCAGGCTTCAGACGGGCTGTACATCCCGCTGGACGGCGCGCCGGATCTCGATGCGGTTTCGGGCGCTACGCCGGTCGGCAATTTTGTAATTCATACCCGCACCACGCTGCAGAGCGGCAAAAAGTACCGGATCCTGCTGGAACTCAATCAGTCTTACGACTGGAACGAATATTTTACCAAAACCAGCTTTCCGGATGATCCCATTTATTCCGGTTCCGGGCGGGTCGGGCAGCCGTCGCTGGTCTATACGGCGGAGATCGGACAGCAGGCCTGCGGGGAAAAGCGTCATTTCCTGCTGAAACTCACCGGATACGGGCACCCCTCGGGAAAAACCGGGGAATTGTTTACGGCCCTGGAAAAGATCACCACGGCCAAAAACATTGCGGATCGGATCATTCTGACGGTGGAAAGAGAAAAGACCGAAAGGTGAGGTGAAGGTGGGACAATAAAAAAATCCCGCTCAACGGGGGACTGAGCGGGACTGACTAATGGGTTTTTTGGGTAAATACAAAAAGGAGTTACACATACACACATCTCGGTGTGTCCCTTTTAGGTTTGCAAAGACGATTGGGGCTTTCTCACAGCGATTGAGTCTGTTTTGGCTGATTTTGTTTGTAGCCGCATTTCCCCATCAGACTCAGGTTTTACTTCCGATTAGATTTCAATAGATTTTTCAAAAAGGTGATCCCCGCTGGTGGGGATTGTGTCGGCAATAAGGTGTCGTGGGCGAGCCAAATGATGCTCTGAGATGGATAGTAGCCGCGTTTTCCGGAGAAAAAGAAAACTGGGCAGCAATACATTTATTGCTACCCAGCCCGGAATAATAGCAACTATCTACTTATCTCCAATTGCCCTTCTAAAAAAATAAAACACCCTATAAAGTTCTTTATGGCCTGCGGCCATTGGATTGTAATTTTCTTAACCTGTCCGGCGAAGATCAGGTGTGGTAGGCAGCCCAGATCCGCTATCGGGACCGGGCTGCCCATGCCCTTAGATCGCTTTCGTGAACTCCTTTCTGCCTCCGTTCCTACTCCTCGTTTCTAAATTCAATCATAGTATGTAATACATTGCTAGTGCGATAGGGCATTAGCTTTCAAGGTTTTGGGGGACGTTGGCAGCAGGTTGGGGTAAAACCTGTTGCTGCCCGTTGAATCAAAAGCGATCATAGTGATGACTTTCCTGGCATTAGTTTCTATACTGTCTAAAAAGGTTGGATGGTAAGCGAACCTACCATCCAACGACTTATTGAGTCTTGCAATTAAGGACAGATAGATTGAGAAATAAACCAGATAATCTTTATGTCAAGTTTCGACTGTTTTTGTCTTTGTTTGTAATCCGTTGATTACGCTTACAAATTTAGGGGATGAAGCAAGGCGGGGAAAACCACTTTTTGCCAAAAGTTGAAGTTTCTGACTGTGTTTTACGGAGGTTTTTAAAACCAGGTATTAAAATTTAATTAGTTGTAAATCAGTAATTTGTGTGAAAAACTGAATTAAACATAAATTGTCAAAAAGTTAAGTTTCTAAAAACTGAATTTTTTTTTATTTTGTAGGAAATTTTTGAAAATCTTAACGAAAAGGAGCTTTAATGAAGCGAAGAACGGATCTGTACGAACTGATCCGGGCCATGTCTAAGTCCGAAAAGCGGTACTTTACTATTGACGCTCAGAAGACCGGGCGCAAGGGAAGTCGCTACCTGGAACTGTTCCAGGCCATCAACGATATGGAAGACGATGATGAGAAAGCCCTGAGAAAGCAATTCGGCAGGAACCTGTCTACGGATAAGAACTACCTGTACGAAGCCATTATGCGGAGTATGCGGGATTACCGCAGCGCCAACTCCCTGGCGGCCCGCATCCGGGAAATGATCCTGGACGCCAAATACCTTTCCGAACGGGGCCTCTACGATCAGTGCCAGGAACGTTTGCAGAACGCCAAGGACCTGGCCGAGAAGCTGGACGATAACCTGGGCCTGCTCGAGATCCTCAAGGAGGAACGACGTTTGGTACGGGACCGCCGCTCCAAAAGTTACGAGCAGGTGGTGGAACAACTTTCCGAAGAATCCAGTGAGGTACTGCAGCGGATCACCGATGAGATGTGGTACCTCGCCATTTACGAGGATCTGGTCAATATCGTGCTCCAGAAATTCCGGCTGAGTGACGAAAAGGATATCGAGCGGGTAAGGGCCAAATTCTATCCGCAACTCGTAGCCCGGGATCCGGAAATGATTTCCCCGGGTTCCCGGCGACGATTTTACCAGTGCTGGGCGCTCTACAGCCAGTTGCTCGGAAATTTTGACGATGTTTTCCAGTACTACGAAAAGGTCATCGACTGGTGGGACAAACACCCGCTGAACAAAGAGGAGGAGTTTCATAAGTATATTGTGGATATTTCCAACTACCTGCACGGCTACGCTACCAAGGGGCAGTACCAGTATTTTCCCAAGCTGATCGAAAGTATGGAGAATGCCCGGCCGAAAAACCTGCATGATAAAAGTCTCGTCTTTCAGAAGATCAGTATCTACAAGCTGATGTATTTCATCAATACGGGTGAGAACCGCGGACTGGATGCCTTTCTGGAAACCGTGGAGAAGGGGCTGTCCACTTATTTTATCAGTCCGGGTAGTCAGCTGGTGCTTTTATTCAACACGGCTATTCTGCTGTTCATCCAGGAAGATTTCCAGGCTTGTAAGAAATGGTGTGAAAAGATATTCGCGAAGAAAAAGGTCAGTAGCCGGATCGATATCCAGCGGGCCGGACGGCTGTTGTACCTGATCTGTGAATACGAGATCGACGACCTGGACGGTCCCGAAAAAGCCCTGCGCTCGGTGAACCGCTATTTTCAGATCAACGACCAGGTACAGGAGAAAAGTGAATTTGAAAATCTCATTACCACCACGGTACACAAGTTGATCTTTGTGCCGATCATGGAGAAACAGCGGACCTTCCAGACACTGATCGAAGAGATCAAGGCCCAGGGCGAACGCAATAAGGTGCCGCTCGGTCTGGATGAGTTGTGTACGATCTGGGCCACCGGAAAGATCAAGAAGAAACAGATGGCCCAGTTGCTCAATCAGTAATTAGTACTGGATGATGAGCAGGCCGCCCGCTCTTTTGATATTGATCGAGTTTTTGGTGATGCGGAAAGAGTAGATATAACAATTCGCTTTGGCCCCCTGAGCGTCGAATTCCTGGGGGGTATCCGTAGTGTCTTCCGGATCCGGATCGATGCGGATGTTGCGGGCAATACTGGTGTCGATATCCGATGCGCCGATAATACTGGTATCGATATCGGAGGCCCCAATGATGCTGGTGTCGATGTCGGAAGCCCCGATGATGGACAGCACTCCGAGTTCTTTGTTGAACATCAGCGTGAACTGCTTGCGCAGGGTAGAGATCTTAAAGTAACGTGGGCTTATGGCCAGACGCCGAATCGGACTCTCTTCCAGTTCCCGGTCCGGCGTACCACCGGTATTGCCGGCATCATCGTCCGGGATCTCGGGAGTGGTCGGATCTTCCTTATCCTGCGGTGGAATGATCACCGGCAGGGCCGTCGCTACCGTCAACTGGCCGTCGAGGGTGCCGACCACAATACCGTTCTTATTGTTGAGGTCAAAGGGAATGGCCCGATTATTATCGATGAGATACAAAGTCGACATATCGGGAGAGAGGGTAATAGAGTTGGTGGTAGCTTCTTCAATTGGATTCACTCGAATATCTTTAGGAGTTTCAGTAGGTGTTGCTTCGGGTTTCCTTCGAAACAAATTCAGGATCGAATCAAATATCGACATGGGTTTGTAGTTGTTGCTCGGCCAAAAGTACAGGTTTTCCCCAACTTTATATCCCGAAATAATAAGGCATTTCGCCCAATTGGCGGAATAATTGACCCGCCGGGGAAGAAACGCGGCCAATTTCCTTTCCGTACGCTGCGTACCGCGCCGGGGGCATCAAAACCCCAGTAGGGGATAGAGGGACAATAACAACCAGATATCCATCTTAAAAAAGCGTTTGATGGTACTGCTGCCCTGCAGTTTCTTGAGGGCCCGGTACAGGTGGTTGGCCACTACCTGGTAGGATATCTGCAGCGTTTTGGCAATTTCGGGCAAACTCAGATCCAGATAATACCGCAGATAGATGATCTCCCGCTGGCGGGGCGGCAGATTATCCAGCAGTTCACCGACCAGTTGCTTTTGCTGCGCGCTCGATTCTCTTTTGATGAGCACATCTTCTATACCGATGTCGAACAGATGATCTTCCTTGTCAACAATGTCCTCCAGGGTGCTGTTCGTCCGTCTTTGCCGTTTCAGTTCCAACAGCAGCCGTCGGCGAAAAGAAGTGATCAGGTAAGCGCGGAGGTTCTTGACGTCAGGGGAGAGGGAAGCGCGGGATTCGTAGAGGTTAAGAAAGAAATCCTGCAATACATCTTTGAGAAATTCGGGCTTGGGAGTAATGCGGTAGCCGTAATGGTAGAGCAATTCGTAATAATCAAAAAAGAGCCGGGAGAAAGCTGCCTCTTCTCCTGCTAAAAATGCAGACCACAGTTTGATTAGTTCCTTGTTCTCCTTTGCCATTTTGTGCAGGTTCTCATCCGGTTTCCCAAACAACAACGGGCGGTAAAGTTGCTGTTTTTACCAGAATTATCACGCTACGCTTAGGTTAAATTTAGCATTAAAATCAAAAAAAATTCGGTGCGTACCGCTTTTTTTAATACCAAAAACTGATTTTTTTTCAAATATTGGGTTAAAATTTTTTTCCTGCATACTCTATATCTGTAACACGGGTGGATAAGCTGTGTTGACAAAACGAAAAACTTCCTGTGCGCAGCGGCTATAGCATCAGAACGGTAAAACATGAAAAGAAAAAAAATCGATAATCTGGAAGACCTGCTGGGTGAACCCTCTTTCCGCGAGTGGGTGTCCGGTGAGCGGGAGGATCAACAACCGTTCTGGGAACAGTGGATCCGGGAAACCCCGCAAAACCGCCAGCTCGCCGAACAGGCGATCTCGATCCTGAAAGGTATACCGTTCGAGATCCGGGAAGTGCCGCTGGAACCGGCGATGATCCGGGAAGAATGGCATAAACTGCATGCAAAAACCAGCACGTCTTCGCCCGGGGAGGTCCCTGGGCCGGATAGTCGACGCCTCCGGGTACACACCTGGGGGTTACGGATCGCGGCCGGATTTGCCCTGCTGATCCTCAGCGGGTTCTTGCTGGAGTATTTCGTACTCAATCCCTACGTGGACCACCATACCGCCTTCGGGCAGCAGATGACCATCATCCTGCCGGACAGTACGCTGGTAAAACTAAACGCCAATAGTACCCTGAGCTACCGGAAACAACGCCCCCGCAAGGTCTGGCTCGACGGCGAGGCCTTTTTCCAGGTGAAAAAGAAACCGGAAACGGGCGCTAATTTTCGGGTGCTGACCAACGATCTCACCGTGGAAGTGCTGGGCACAGCTTTTAATGTGATCGAGAAAAAGGATAAGACCGAAGTGGTGCTGGAGGAAGGAAGCGTCAAGCTCAACCTGAACCGGGATTTTGAAAGCGAACTGCTGATGAAACCGGGAGACCTGGTGAGTTTTTCGGTACAGGATGAACAAGATCCTATCCTCAGCCAGGTGAAAGCAGAAAAAGTAACCTCCTGGAAAGACGGTGTCCTGGAATTTGAGGATGTGCCCCTGACGGAGCTCATGGACCGCATCCAGGCCATTTACGGCTGGCAGGCAGTATACTACGATGAATCTCTAAAAGAACGAAAAATATCACTGGGGCTTCCCGCTGAAGACCTGGAAAGTGCCCTGCTTATCCTCAGTAAAACGATGGGAATGAAGATCGAAAAAGTCGAGGGCGAAGACAAAGTCCTCTTGCTGCGATAGTCATTCCGCAATACCCAAAAATGTAACCTTTCGAGTAAGGTAGAGATCAGCTGCTTTTGGCAAGGAACGTACCATTCGTTGCCGGGCCCGTGTTATGCCAACTTTTTACGAACAACAACCACAATGCTCACGATATGAATAAAATGAAACATTTACTACTAGCCATGATCCTGCTCCTGGCGGGAGTCGGTTCGCCGGCGCTATCGGCGCACACCGCGGACCACTCCGTCACCATGGAACAGAGTATCCTGCTGACCGAAGTACTCGATCAGCTAAGTGAAGAGTACAAGGTATTCTTTTCCTACGATGCTGATCTGTTGCGGGGTATTGAAGTGGAAGTCGATCTCAGCCGTTACCGTACGCTGGAACAGGCCATTGCTGGTCTGCTGGAACAGTCCGGTTTAAAATACGACATGATCGGCCCCAAATACTGCGTGATCTACAAAGATAACCGACAGGGCAACCGGAATAAAAGAAAGCTGGAGAGAAAGATCCGGCAGATCGAAGCCCTCGAAAACCGGGGGAACCTGAGTCTGCAGCGGACTACGGGCAGCGACGACGGCAAAATGCCGATCCGCTCCATCAGCCGGGGATTATCCCAGCTGGCGGTAGTTTTTACCGTGACCGGTACCGTGGCCAATGACGCGGGCGAACCGCTGACCGGGGTCAATATTCTGGTGAAAGGTTCCGGCAAGGGAACCATTACCGATATTGACGGTAAGTTTACCCTGGAACTGGACAACGGAGATGAAACCCTGGTGCTGTCCTACATCGGACACGAAACCCTGGAAGTACCGGTACGCAATCGCTCGGAAATAACCATCACCATGCGGGAGGATATCGCTGCGCTGGACGAAGTGGTGGTGATCGGCTACGGTACGGCCAAAAAATCGGACGTGACCGGGGCGGTTTCCTCGATTAAATCCGAAGAGATCACCAAAGTATCTTCCGTGCGGGTGGATGATGCCCTGCGGGGTAAGGTAGCCGGCCTGCAGATCATTCCTACTTCCTCTGCGCCCGGTGCCGCTTCCACGATCCGGATCCGGGGGAGTAACTCCATTTCCGCCAACAACGAACCGCTTTACGTAATTGACGGCTTCATCGGCGGCGGCAACCTCAACGATATCAACCTCAACGATATTGAATCGGTCGAAGTGTTGAAAGATGCTTCGGCGACCGCCCTGTACGGTTCCCGGGGAGCGAACGGGGTGATCCTGATCACGACCAAGCGGGGCAAGGCGGGCCAGTCCCGCATGTCCTACGACGTCTATACCGGATACCAGGCGCCCATTCGCCTGTTTGAAATGCTGAATGCCAGCGAATACGCCTCCTGGACCAATGAGGTGAAGGGCTCCAATATTTACCCCAATCCCGATGCATTAGGCGAAGGCACCGACTGGCAGGAAGAGGTCTACCGGAATGATGCCCCCATCACCAGCCATACGCTGTCCGTATCCGGAGGTAGCGCAAAAACGCGTTACTTCCTTTCCGGCAACTACTTCGATCAGGACGGTATTTTTATTGAAAGTAATCTGAAACGCTATCAGTTCCGGGTCAACGCGGATCACGATGTGAACGACCGCCTGCGGCTGGGGAACTCCGTGACCATCAGTCGGACCATCGATAATCCCCGTTCGACTAATATTATCAATACTGCCGGTTGGGATCCCACCCTGCCCGTGCGGGATGAGGACGGGAATTTTACTTTCCAGACGGTGAGTAGCGAATTCAGTGCCGATAATCCGGTTGCCAATGCGGTACTCAACGTCAACCAAAGAACGCGAAATCGCCTGCTGGGTAACATCTTCGGTGAATTCGAACCGATAGACGGACTGACATACCGGCTCAGCCTGGGCGCCAATCTGAATAATTTCCGTAACGAAAGTTACGCCCCCTCCACGCTGTACAGCCAGCGGGGCAATCAGGGAACGGCTACCATCTCCAATGGTGAAAATCTTGACCTGCTGACGGAACACACCTTATCCTACGCCAAGGATTTTGGCGATCACAGCCTCAATACCCTGATCGGTTATACCCGCCAGCGGATCTTCAATACCAACAGCAATGTCCAGACTAGAGGCTACGTAACGGATGCCTTCACCTTCAACAATCTGGGAGCTGGGGTGGAGAGAAGTGCCGCCGGATCCGGTTCTTCCGAGATCGGTTTTGAATCCTTCCTTTTCCGGGCCAATTACTCCTGGAAAAGTAAGATCCTGCTGACGCTTTCCGCCCGTTCGGATGCATCCTCGGTGTTTGCGGCCAACAATAAGCGAGCGCTGTTCCCTTCCGGAGCGATTGCCTGGCGACTGATCGAAGAGGATTTTATTCAGGGCATGGGGATCTTTGATGACCTGAAATTGCGGGTCAGTTACGGTCGACTGGGTAACCCCGGTCTTGGCTTCGGTGCTTCCCTTACGCGGCTGTCCAATAGCGGGAACAACTATATCCTCGGTACCAATCAGGATGTGGTATCCGGTATCGCCGCCAACTCCCTGGGGAACGATAACCTGAAATGGGAAACGACGGATCAGTTCGATATCGGGATCGATGCGGGTTTCTTTGACAATCGCCTGCAGGTCACGCTCGACTATTATTCCAAGCTGACGAACGATCTGCTTATCAATGTGCAGGTGCCCTGGCTGACCAGCTTCTCCACTTCCCTGTCCAATTTCGGGCAGGTCTCCAATAAGGGGCTCGAACTGGCCATCTCAACGATCAATATCAACCGCAACGACTTCCGTTGGGAAACCACCTTCAACATTGCGACCAATAAGAACGAAGTGGTCGATATCTTCAACGAAGAAGGGTTCATCTACACCAACTCCATCGGTGGGGTAGAGGCCGTGGCTTCCGGTATCCTGCAGGAAGGAGAACCCATCGGTACCTTCTACGGTATGGTACGGGACGGCATCTGGAACTCCGAACAGGAGATCGAAGATTCCGGACTGACCGGATTTTCGGTATTCGCGGGTGGTAAGCGCTTTGTGGACCTGAACGGTGACGGAGTGATCAGTGCCAGTGAAGACCGGCAGATCATCGGTGATGCCAATCCGGACTTCTTTGGAGGCATGGGAAATACCTTGAGCTTTAAAGGTTTTGATCTTTCCTTCTTCCTTTCATTTACCGTAGGCAACGATGTTTTCAATGAAACTGACAGCCGGGTAGGTGTGGCGTTGGACAACAACACCTTTAAAAGATACGCGGATCGCTGGACGCCCACGAACATGGATTCTGACGTACCATCGGCGGAAGGAGCCGCCAGAACGCTGATCACTTCGGATACGGGCGTCATTGAGGACGGTAGCTTTGTGCGGCTGCGGAATATCAGTCTGGGGTACAACTTCCCCGTGCAGTCTCTGAACTGGATCCGGTCGGCCCGGCTTTACGCCAATGCGGTCAACCTCGTCACCTTTGACAGCTACAGTGGCTACGACCCTGAGATCAATCGCGGTTTCGATAACCTGCGCCGGGGTTACGATCAGGCCCAGTATCCAACCACCAAGATCTTTACGCTGGGCCTGCAAGTCGGCTTTTAGAACACTCCTTGATTAAAAAATGAATCTATCATGAATAGAGTATTTAAATATTCCTTTTTACTGTTGTGTCTGCTGGTGGTGCTGCCTTCCTGTAAGGATATCCTGACGGAAGAACCGACCAGTTTTCTGACCCCGGGGACTTTCCCGGCGAATGAAAAAGATGCGATCGCGGCTACCAATGCCGCCTACTCCCGGCTCTACGGGAGTATTATTTCCTTTTACTACGCGTTCACGCCGAGTGACGTTTCCTTCCAGGGACGGCACAATACACGGCCGGTATCCTATTTCACCAACCTGACCTCTCTGAATGGGGATGCGGTAGTGATGTGGCAGCAGAATTACCAGGGCATTGCCCGGGCCAATACGGTGATCGAACTGGTGCCCGAGGTGGAAATGAACACGGAATTGCGCGCTCGCCTGGTGGCGGAAGCCAAATTCCTGCGGGCTTTTTATTATTTTGAGCTGGTGCGGGTGTACGGCGGGGTACCCATTATTGACCGGGTACTCAGCGGACCGGATGAATTGATAGGTGTAACCCGCAACAGTGTGGAAGAGGTCTACGCGCTCATTGAGCAGGACCTCAACGACGCAATGGGCGGGCTTCCCGATGAGTATCCCGATAGCGATAAAGGACGGGCCACCAGGTGGGCGGCTGCTTCCATGTTGGCTAAAGTGCACATGACCCAGCAGGATTTCCGCTCGGCGGATGACATCCTGCAACAGATCATCAGCTCCGGCCAGTTCGGATTGGCGGCCGATTACGAAAGTCTCTTCGGAGAACAGGCCGAACACCAGTTACTGCCGGATAAAGACGGAAACCTCGTCAACGAGAATGTTTTCGATATTCAGTGGAAACAGGACGAAAGAGGGGATTTCATCCAGAACTGGGTAGGATCCCGGGATGTGGAAGTCGGTGGTACTACCGCGATCGGCGGTGGCTGGGAAAACATGCTGCCCACTCAGGACTTCCTGCTGATGTTCGAAGAGGGCGATAAGCGGAAAGCGATCAGTTATGTGACGGAACTGGACGGCAATGTGCTGGAATCTCCGCGTACGCCGGGTGCCGGACCGATCACGGGTAAATACCTGAACCGCAGCGGGGCACCGCCCAAGAATAATAACGGTGGACAAAACACTTATCTATTCCGCTACTCGGATATCCTGCTTTTGCGCGCCGAAACCGAAAATGAACTGAACGGACCTTCGGGGGCCTATGCCTTCATCAATCAGGTCCGGGATAGAGCCGGTTTGCCTGCTTTGGAAAGCCTGGACCAGGAAGGCATGCGCCTGGCGATCCGTAAGGAGCGGGCCACCGAGCTGAGTTTTGAGGGACACCGGAAATGGGATCTGCTGCGCTGGGGCATTTTTGTACCCACCATCCGCAATACCATCGAGCCGGCTATGGAGATCCCCCGGAACAACATTCAGGAGTTCCACGTACTCATGCCCGTACCGCAGCGGGAGATCGATATTTCCAACGGATCGATCACTCAGAATCCGGGTTACGAATAAATCCGGTCTTATCCAGCCGGGCCGGAAAAGCGCGCCGGCTGGATATGGGATTTTCACTAAAAACCTATTCGGAAAACTCCGCAGGGGGAGCGGCTATCTTGGCCGGCTCCCGGCGTGTTTTCCGGATAGGTTTTACTAAAATGATCGTCATGTATAAGCTTTTCCTGTCCCTCATCCTGGCCGGACTGCTCTGCTCCTGCCAACGCAATGCCAACAATACCCAAACTGCATCCGGTCCGCTGTTCAGCCTCCTGGGCCCCGAAACCACCGGTATCCAGTTTCGTAATGACCTCCCGGAAAGCCTCTATATGAACGGTCTGTTCTACGAATACTATTACAACGGCGCCGGTCTGGCGGTTGGTGATTTCAATAATGACGAGCTGCCGGATATCTATTTCGTTTCCAATCTGGGCAACAATGAAATGTACCTGAACCGGGGTGATCTGCAGTTCGAACTGGCGGGCGAAGCTACCGGAGTAGCCGGTCGGGCGGGATTCCCAACCGGGGTGACCACCGTGGATATCAACCACGACGGTTGGCTGGATATTTACGTTTGTGCTTCCGGTAAATTCCGGGACCCCGATAAAAGACGCAATGAACTTTTTGTCAACCAGGGGCCGGGACCGGACGGTCAGCCGCAGTTCCGGGAAATGGGAGCTGAATACGGTCTGGACCTCGAAGATCTCTCCACCCAGGCGGCCTTTTTTGACTACGATCGGGACGGCGACCTGGACCTGTTCCTGATCAATCACGATGTGGATATCTACGGGGATGAACAACTGGAGGAATACCAGCATACGCCCAGTGTACTCAGTGGAGAGCGGCTGTACCGCAATGACGACGGTCGTTTCGTCAATGTGTCGGCCGCAGCGGGGATCAGGGATAATCGCCTGAGTTACGGACTGGGCCTGGCGATCGGCGATGTAAATAATGACGGCTGGCCGGATGTATATGTGGGCCACGACTTTTCCGGAGAGGATCATCTGTATATCAATCGGGGTGACGGGACCTTTTCCGAACGGATCAAAGAATCCATGCGGCATATATCCAATTTCTCGATGGGGAATGATCTGGCGGATTTTAATAATGACGGCTGGCTGGATATCATGGCGGTGGATATGGTTTCCGAAGACAATTACGGCATCAAAACGAGTATGAGCGGGATGAATCCCGACAAGTTTTTTCATCATGTCGACCTCGGCCTGCACCATCAGTACATGTTCAATACCCTGCAACTGAACAACGGCGCAAGCGGAGCGGAGCAGACACCGTACTTTTCGGAAATGGCCCATCTGGCCGGAGTGTCCAACACGGACTGGAGCTGGGCACCACTCTTTTTCGATATGGATCTGGACGGGGATAAGGACCTGTTCGTCGGGAACGGTATCAAACGCGATTTTCGAAACAATGATTTTGTGCGTTACCACAAAGCCCTGCGGGCCGAATTGGCGGAAAAAGGCTCCATCGATGAAGAAGCCTACATCAAGGAAGTGATGGCCAAAATGCCGGAACGCAAAAAGGTCAATTATTTCTTCCTGAACAATGACGATCTCACCTTTACCAAAATATCGATAGACACCCTGCCGGGAAGCTCTAACGGAGCTACCTATGCCGATCTCGACAATGACGGGGATCTGGATATGATCACCAATAATATGGACGATCTGGCTTTTGTTTACCGCAATAACAGTACGGAGCAGGGTAGGGGGAATTATCTGAAGATCCGTCTGGAAGGCCCCGCCGCCAATCCCCTCGGCATCGGCACCCGGGTGCAGATCGTGGATCAACTTCGGACCCAGACTCTGGAACATCAGTTGACTCGCGGCTTTCAATCCGCTGTAGCTCCGGGCCTGCATTTCGGGCTCGGACCGGTGGATCGCATCGATCTGCTGACGGTGACCTGGCCCGATGGGAAACGGCAAGAATTGACGGATCTTCCGGTTAATCAAACGCTGAATCTGCGCTACGAAGACGCTACTGCCGAAGGCACGAAATCCGGCCCCGCTGCACCCTTATTCGATCTGGTCAGTACTCCGGGTAAGGCACCGGTTTATCAACACCGGGAAAACGAATTTGACGATTTTGCGCGGGAAAGTCTGCTTCCGCACCGGATGTCGCGTTTTGGTCCGGCCCTAACCGTTGGAGACATCAACGGTGACGGTCTGGACGATGTATTTGTCGGCGGTGCGGCGGGTTTTGCGGGCAAGCTTTGGCTGCAGGATCCGACGGGCGCTTTTGCGTCCGTCCAGGAAGAACTTTGGATGGGAGAAAGCGCCTTCGAAGATGTAAGCGCGCTCTTTTTTGATGCCGATCAGGATCAGGATCTCGATCTCTACGTGGTCAGCGGCGGCAATGAAATGAAAGAGGGGCATCCCTATTATCTGGATCGTTTTTACGAAAATGTCGACGGTAGTTTCCGGCGTTTGCCTACCGTGCTGCGGGGAAAACCGTTCAGCGGATCCTGCGTGGCTGCTTCCGACTACGACGGCGACGGTGACCTCGATCTATTTGTGGGCGGCAGACAAAAGGCAGGCAAATATCCTTATCCGGTCAGCAGCCGGATCCTGGAAAACCGGTCGCAGTCGGGACAAATCGTCTTTGAGGCCGTTGCGGCAGACCTGGCGCCCGGCCTCACCGAACTGGGAATGGTAACTGATGCTGAATGGGCGGACCTGGACGGGGATCAGCGGGACGAACTTATCCTGGCGGGCGAGTGGATGCCGCTTACCGTTTTGCAGTGGACCGGTGAGCGTTTTGAGAACCGGACCGAGGACCTGGGCCTCAGCGAACAAACCGGTTGGTGGTTCTCGGTGCAAACCGCCGATATGGATGGCGACGGCGATCTTGATATCCTGGCCGGTAACCTCGGCCTCAACTATAAATACAAGGCCAGTCCGGAGGAGCCCTTCGAAGTATATGCCAATGATTTTGACGCCAGCGGAAGTATTGATATCGTACTGGGCTATTACAACCAGGGCGGCCTTTATCCACTGCGCGGCCGACAGTGCTCTTCCAACCAGATGCCGTTTATCAAAAAGAAATTCCCGACCTACGATGCCTTCGGAAAAGCTGAACTGAAAGAGGTTTACGAGCCCGAAAAACTGGCGGAATCCGTCCATTACCAGGCCCGGAACTTCGGGACCACTTATTTCGAACAAACGGCGGACGGTACCTTCAAACCGCATATACTGCCATCCTACGCTCAGCTATCCTCCACCAATGCCGTGCTCATCCACGATTTCAATCGCGATGAACATCCGGACCTGCTGCTGGCCGGCAATCTGTACAGTTCCGAGGTAGAAACTTCCCGCAATGACGCCGGTTATGGCGTATTCCTGGCGGGTGACGGAACGGGCAAATTCTCCGCCCAGATGCCCTATGAGAATGGACTGTACTTGCAGGGTGACGTCAAAGCTGCTGCGAAGATCCGTCTGGCCGGCGGTGATCTCGGATTGCTGTTCGCGACCAACAACGGCCCACTGCAACTCGTGCGCGTACGGGAACCGGCTTTATAGGATGCCGGCAAGAGTTACCAAAAAATAAGCTGATGAATAAACGATGGATAAATCTGGTGGTCCTGTGTGGACTGGGGCTACTATGGGTACCTGCCTGCTTTCCGGCTAAAGAAACGGCAAGCCGGGAAACAACACCCAATATTGTGCTATTTCTGGTCGATGATATGGGCTGGCAGGATACCTCCGTCCCTTTCTGGGACCAGGCTACGGATTTCAACCGGCTTTACCGGACACCGAATATGGAGCGCCTGGCCCGGGAGGGCATGAAATTCACCCAGGCCTATGCGGCCAGTGTCTGCTCTCCGACCCGGATCAGTCTGATGTCCGGTATGAATGCCGCCCGGCACCGGGTAACCAACTGGACGCTCCGCCGAAATGCCACCAACGACCGGGCCCATCCGGATCTGGAACTTCCGCAGTGGAACGTCAACGGTATCCAACCCGCAGACAGCATCGAACGATCTACCTACATCACCCCTTTACCGGAATTGCTCCGGCAGGCCGGGTATTTTACCGTTCATGCCGGAAAGGCCCACTTTGGTGCGGTCAGTACCCCCGGGGAGGATCCCCGTCAGTTGGGTTTTGATGTCAATATTGCCGGTCATGCCGCCGGTGGCCCCGGAAGTTATCTGGGAAAGAATAATTTTAGCGCAGCCTGGCGGGACGGCGACCGGATCTGGGATATTCCCGGTTTGGAAAAATACCACGGGCAGGA
This sequence comes from Flavilitoribacter nigricans DSM 23189 = NBRC 102662, assembly GCF_002646595.1. Lineage (GTDB taxonomy): Bacteria > Bacteroidota > Bacteroidia > Chitinophagales > Saprospiraceae > Flavilitoribacter > Flavilitoribacter nigricans. The sequence continues at coordinate 342,496 of NZ_PDUD01000009.1, read as the reverse complement.
CATCTTCGTGACCGAAGCCATTACCCGGGAAGCATTAAGTTCAGTCGATCGGGCCGTATCGGCCGAACAGCCGTTCTACCTCTACCTCGCTCACTACGCGGTGCATACGCCGCTGGAAGTGGACGATCGTTATTACCAGACCTATATTGATCTGGGCCTGGATGAAAAAGAAGCGCGCTATGCGGCAATGGTCGAGGGGATGGATAAAAGTTTAGGAGATGTGATGCAGTACCTGGATGAAAAGGGAATTGCCGACAATACCATTATCCTGTTCATGTCCGATAACGGCGGCCTGAGTGCCGTGGGCCGGGGCGGTACCCCGCACACGCACAACCTGCCACTATCCAGCGGAAAGGGATCAGCCCGGGAGGGCGGGATCCGGGTCCCGATGCTGGCGAAATGGCCGGGAGTGACCCCGCCCGGTTCCACCAATGAGCAGTATCTGATCATCGAGGATTTTTTTCCGTCTATTTTGGAAATGGCGGGTATCCGTAAATTCGAAACGGTACAGCCGGTAGATGGGCAAAGCTTCGTACCTTTATTGCACGGGAAAAATCAGTCTACCGGAGACCGGCCATTGTTCTGGCATTTTCCGAACAACTGGGGACCTTCCGGTCCGGGTATCGGCGCTACTTCCACGATCCGCAAAGGCAAATGGAAATTGATCTATTACCACAATGATCAGGCATTCGAACTTTTTGATCTCGACGCAGATATCGGAGAGACCCAAAATCTGGCCGAAAGTTTTCCCGACCGGGTGAGGTCCCTGGCGACCGAACTGAGCCGCTACCTGGAATCGGTAGATGCCCAGATGCCCCAGTATAAAGCCACCGGCGAAAAAGTGCCGCTGCCCGCAGCGGCAGATCATTTCCCGTAAGCGGTAAAGTAACCCGACTTGCCGTCTGAACCTCATTTTTATTCGAATAAAGGAACCTTAAATCTGTTCTAAGTTCAAACAACCAACTATGACAAAAATTACCGGCTACCTTTTGCAGGTAGGAGCAATTTTTCTTCTCCTTTTTACCGCCTGTCAGTCCGCTGAGGACACCGAGGAAACCCGCCGCCAGCCGAATGTACTCTTCATTCTGGCGGATGACCTGGGCTACCACGATCTCAGTTGCATGGGCAGCAAATACTACGAAACGCCTAATATCGACCGGATCGCCAATTCGGGTATGGTCTTTACCAACGGCTACGCCGGTTGCCAGGTGTGCAGTCCGTCGCGGGCCAGCATCATGTCCGGCAAGACGCCCGCCCGCCACGGCATCACCGACTGGATCGGTGCCCGTACGGGCGAGGAATGGCGTAAGGCCGGTCGGCACAATAAACTCCTGCCGCCGGAATACGTACACAACCTTCCCCACGATTATACGACACTACCCGAAGCGATGAAGGAGGCCGGCTACAAGACCTTCTTTGCCGGTAAATGGCACCTGGGCAGTGAAGGCTCCTGGCCGACGGATCACGGCTTCGATATCAACCGTGGCGGCTGGGACAAGGGAAGCCCCATCGGTGGTTACTTCTCCCCCTGGGAGAATCCCAACCTGGAAAATCAGGAAGACGGAGAGAACCTTTCGATGCGGCTGGCTAAAGAGACAGTCTCCTTTATCGAAGCCAACCGGGATACGTCCTTTTTTGCCTTCCTCTCCTTTTACGCCGTGCACGGTCCCATCCAGACTACCCGGGAAAAATGGGCCAAATACCGGGAAAAGGCCGCTGAAATGGGGATCGCCGAATCCGGTTTTGAAATGGGCCATTTCCTACCCATTCGCCAGGTGCAGGACAATCCGGTTTATGCCGGTCTGGTGGAAGCGATGGACGACGCGGTCGGCCGCGTACTGGACGCCCTCAAGATCATGGGACTGGATGAGAACACCATCGTCGTTTTCACTTCGGACAACGGTGGGGTGGCCGCCGGCGATGCTTTCGCAACTTCCAATCTGCCGTTGCGGGCGGGCAAAGGTTATCAGTTTGAAGGTGGTATCCGGGAACCCTACTTCATCAGTGTGCCCTGGATGAATTCCGGTGGCGAGACCTGCGATGTACCGGTAAACGGGACGGACTTCTATCCGACGATTCTGGATCTGGTCGGTGCGGACCTGCGGCCTTCCGAGCATTCGGACGGTGTGAGTCTGTTGCCTCTCCTGGAAGGGGAATCGATCGGGGAACGGGCGCTGGTCTGGCACTATCCGCACTACGGCAACCAGGGCGGAGAACCGTCCTCCATCATCCGGGAAGGAGAATGGAAGCTGATCCATTACTACGAAGATGGCCGGGAGGAACTGTACAACCTCAAAAACGATCTGGAAGAAACCACCGATATCGCCGCCGACCATCCCGACCGGGTGACGGCCCTGAGCGAAAAGCTATTTGCTTATCTGAACGAAGTGGGCGCCCGCTATCCCGAAAAGGATCCGGAATACAGCGCAGCGGCGGAAAAGGCCTATCTGGAAAAGGTGGTGAACGAACGCTGGCCGCGGCTGGAAGAGCAGCGGCTTAATTTCCTGTCGGAAGATTACGATCCGGGGAATAAGTGGTGGGGAAGTGAAGAGTAGCTTCAAAAATTACGGTGCCCGGCAAATTGTATCAGGGTAGCATATTTTTTACCGCAAAGGCGCTAAGCCGCAAAGATTCAGAGCCGTCTTCTTCGAGAAAATTTGCATTCGAAAATTTTTTGAAGTACTTCCCAAACGGGACCGTACCGGAAGCGACCCGCACAAAAAACTTAGCGGCTTGGCGTCTTTGCGGTGATCCTTTTTGTCTTATTGCCCAAACACATATGGCAGATTGCTGCCGGGCACCGTAAATGTCCGCACTAAAGGAGCCTGATCAATACCCCAGGATCTTTAGCATATCATTAGCCGATTGTTCCTCCTGGTAGAGGGTGTCGACCAGGTTGCCCTGCTCGTCACGATCGAGGATGATGTGTTTGGGAGAAGGGATCAGGCAGTGCTTGATGCCGCCGTAACCGCTGATACTATCCTGGTAGGCTCCGGTATGGAAGAAGCCCAGATAAAGCGGTTCCTCGTCATTAATGTCGAATTCCGGCAGGTAAACCTGACTTTCGTGGATCTCCGAATTGTAATAATCCGAGTTGTCACAACTCAACCCACCGATGTTGATCCGGCGGTAATCGTTGTGCCATTTATTGATGGGCAGCAGGATGAAACGCTCACCGATACCCCAGGAATCGGGTAGGGTAGTCATCAGCGAATTGTCGATCATGTACCACATCTCCGAGTCGTTCTGTTGCTTTTGCGCCAGCACGGAAAAGATGGTAGCCGCCGATTCGCCGACCGTATATTTGCCGAATTCGGTGAAAATATCCGGTTCTGGAACGTCCTCCTCTTCACAGGCACCCAGTACATTGGATACGATCTCCCGCACCATATATTTGTAATCGAACTCAAAGCCCAGGGAATTGCGAATGGGCATACCGCCACCGATATTGATCGCGTGCAGATCTTCTGACTGGCGTTTGAGTTCACAGTAAAGCTTCAGTGCTTTTTTTAGTTCGCCCCAGTAGTAGAGCGAGTCTTTGATGCCGGTATCCACGAAGAAGTGCAACATCCGCAGTTTGAACTTGGGATTGTTGGCGATCTTTGCCTGGTAGAAAGAGAGTACGTCGGCACCCCGGACGCCCAGGCGCGAGGTATAGAACTCAAAATTGGGTTCTTCCTCGGTCGCTACCCGGATACCGATATTGCACTGCCCTTTGACGTGTTTGGCGTAATAGTCGATCTCGTTGACATTGTCGCAAACCGGGATCACGTTCACAAAGCCGTCGTGGATCAGGCCCACGATCTTGGCCATGTAGGATTCCGGTTTGAAACCGTTGCAAACGATGATAATATCCTTATCGATCTTACCCTGCTTGTGCAGCCGCCTCACCAGATCTATATCAAATCCGGAAGAAGTCTCCAGCTTGACGTCGTGCTCCAGGGCTTCGTTGAGCACATAGCTGAAATGACTACTTTTGGTGCAATAGCAATAATGGTATTTTCCGGCATAACCTAAGGATCGCATCGCCCGGGTAAACAGATTACGGGCTTTTTTGATTTGAGATCCAATCTTGGGCAGGTAGGTTAACTTGAGAGGTGTGCCGTATTTTCTAATCAGATGGATCAACGGAATACCGTTGAATTCCAGATATCCGTTTTCGATATCAAAACCCTCCTGTGGAAAATAGAAGGTTTGGTCAATCAGATCAAAGTACTTATTAGTCACAGTTGCGGATCATGAATTATGGTGTCAAAAAATCTTCGCAAAAGTAGATTAAAATAGGTAGAAATGCAGTGATAGGGTCGAATAATTTTTTCCTTACATTAGCGCTTCAAAAAAAAGATAAGTATGGATAAGATCGATGCCCTGAATCAAGTTGCCGCTTTCCATCGCACTTTCAAGCATCCCATTGAGTCCGAGCCGGTCATTCCGTCGGAAGACCGCTGTCGCCTGCGGGTCAATTTGATCGCCGAAGAGCTGAAAGAACTGGAAAAGGCGATCCAGGATAATGACCTGGTGGAAGTAGCCGACGCCCTGTGCGATATTCAATATGTACTCTCCGGTGCCGTGCTGGAATTCGGCCTGGGGGATAAATTCCGGGAACTCTTCGATGAGGTGCAGCGCTCCAATATGAGCAAAACCTGCAAAAGCCTGGAGGAAGCCGAAGCAACGGCCACTTATTACCAGGAAGAGAGAGGTTTCGACAGCTATATCAAAAAGGAAGGAGACGTGTATCTGGTGTACCGCACTACGGATCACAAGACCCTGAAGTCGATCAATTATTCTCCGGCGGACCTGGAAACCATATTGAATAAAAAGTAAAATTTGCAGCGCAATTTTGCCGCTTTTTATCCCAGTTTCCCCAAGTCACCGGATGCCGCAAAAAGGCATTAATCCCCGTACCGGCATCAATAATTTTATAATTCCCAAATAAAAAGGAATAATAGCTGGCGTAATGGTACTTGAAAGAAGTTTTGTACCTTGGTGAGAAATTGTTTTTAAATGCAACACTGGGATGACCATCAGCTTTTTTCGGCCCTGTGCCAGGGGCAAAAAGAAGCATTATCGGTCCTGTTCCTGCGATATCACAGCGATTTGCTTCACTATGGCCAACACGTTGTACCCGACCGGGTACTCGTGGAAGAGGCTATTCAGGAACTGTTCATCCACCTGCTCGAAAAAGGGGCTGACCTTCCGGAGGTCAGTTACGTAAAAGCCTATCTGTTCCGGGCCCTCCGCAACCGCCTGCTGCGCCGTATTCAACGCGAACAAAGCAAAAAAAATAAAGAGTTGCTCTGGATGGGAACCCTTAAAAACAGTTTTTCCCAGGAGGATATCCGCTTTGAAGAACTAAAAGACTCCAAAGTAAGGGAAGTGCTGCTCGAAGCGCTGAATAGCCTGCCCTGGCGGCAACGGGAAGCGATCTATCTGCGCTACTACAACGGGCTCAATACCCGGGAGATCGCCGAGGTAATGGGCACCGCCAACCAGACCGTACTCAACACCCTGCACCAGGGCTTGAAGAAGATCAGGAACTTCCAGAAGCTCAAGAAATTTGTGGGTTATCTCTTCCCCTGGCTCCTGCTGTATCTCACCAGTATTTAGGCTTCCGCCTACTCCTTTTTCAAAAAGATCAAATTTTTTTTCGAAATCGATAGTATGAAATGACTATCCGTGTATCCTATTGATAACTCGCACGAATTATTGATTGAGATACCAAGCATAGATGAACCTGAACCAGGAGCAATTAGATCTACTCGAAAAGTGGCTGGACGACCCCAGCTTCCACAACTGGGCCAAGCAGACCAACGATACGGATATCGCCCACTGGGAACACTTCTTTAACCTGCATCCCCGGCTTCAGGCCCTGGGAGAGACCGGCAGGTCCTTAGTCATTGGCGTACCCTTTCAAAAAGTCCCGGTTGATGAATCGGAAGACCGGGCGGCGCTCGATCAACTCCTGCAACGCCTGGAACAAAAGGGGGGATCGGGCCGAACTAATCGCGAAGCCCGCCTTCGAAAACTACGACCCGGGCGGCGGTGGATAGCGGTTGCCAGTATAATATTAGTACTGACAATAGGCTGGGGCATTTACCGCAGCGAATTTGCCAATAAGCCGATCCAATTATCCACCGACTACGGGGAACAGTACCAGACTCAACTTCCGGACGGCTCCCTGGTGCATCTCAATGCCAATTCCCGGCTTACCTATTACCCGGACAAGCCCCGGAAAGTCTGGCTGGAAGGAGAGGCCTTTTTCGAGGTGCAGAAAAAAGCTGCCACCGGAGCCACTTTTCAGGTGATCACGGAGGACCTGGCCGTAACGGTACACGGGACCGCTTTCAACGTCAATGCCCGCAATGATCAGACCAAAGTATTCCTGGAAGAAGGTAAAGTAAGCCTCCAGGTGGCCGACCCGGAAAGGTCCAGGATCGATATGCAACCGGGAGACCTGGTGAGTTATTCCAAGAAACAGAACAATTTGCTGGAAAACCAAAAGGACGTTTCCGCCCTGGAATCTGTCTCCTGGAAAGACGGCACCCTGATCTTTAAAGAGACGCCATTGTCCGAAGCCCTGCCGGAAATTGAAGAGATATACGGGATCGAGTTTGTCGTATTGGAAGAAAAATTGCTGGACGAAACCATCGGGGGAGGCGTCCCGATCCGGGACCTGCAGGTGACGCTGCAAACCCTGCGCGACGTCTACGGATTACGGATTGAAGCGGACGGAAACCGCTACCTGATCAGCGGCGTGGAATAGAGCAGAAAATACTGGAGCAGACCGAAAGGCCTACCCCAGACTAATACTTATATAATAATAAACACACAAATTTATGGAACTAAAGGCAGGTTTCAAGCAAATCCTGGTGATTATCCTATTATGTATAGGTCTATCGCCCCTCCCGGGAAACAACTACCTCCCGCAAAATCAGCCTCTAAACGAGGTGCTGGACCAGATCAGCGAAAAATATCAGGTCATCATCACCTACAACGCCAAGTTACTTTCCAACATCAAGGTCAAATTCGAGTTCAAAGCCGACGAATCACTGGAGGTAGCGGTGAACCGGGCTTTGAACAGTACGGGTTTGCGCTACAAACAACTCACGGAAAAGTATTACGTCGTTTTCAAAGAGACCCGATCCAACAAGAAGAATATCAAAAAGCTACAGCGGAAATTTAAACAGATCCAAAAGCTGGAGCAGGAGGAAAATCTCCAGGTGCAGCAAAACATCGATAACCACCGGGGCCGACGGCTGGGGGCAATCCTCAACGCCGCGGAAGAAGCTCTGAAGGAGCGGGATATTACCGGAACCGTTCTGGACGAAGAGGGGCTTCCCCTGATCGGAGCGAGCGTCAAGGTCAAAGGCGCCGCAACGGGTACCGTCACCGACCTGGACGGAAAATTCTCGCTGACCATTGCGGATGACGTTAAATACCTGGAAGTTTCCTACATCGGTTACACGACGCAGGAAATTGCCATCGGTAATGCGTCGATCGTGGAAATCGTGCTGTTGTCCAATGTAACCGAACTGGATGAGATCGTGGTGGTGGGTTACGGTACGCAGCAAAAATCGGATCTGACCGGTTCGGTGGCCCGGGCAAATATCGAATCCTTCCGGGAGTCGCCGAATGTGAGTGTGGTCCAGTCGCTGCAGGGAACGGTACCCGGGCTGAACATTGGACAGGTAGACGCCACGGGCGAGAACCCCAGTATCTCCGTGCGGGGATCCACCACCATCAACGGTAATCAGAACGTACTCATCGTGGTGGATGGCATCATTTTTACCGGCAGCCTCAATGAACTGAATCCGACCGACATTGAATCCATCGACGTCCTGAAGGATCCCAGTAGTATGGCTATTTACGGAGCGCAGGCGGCGAATGGGGTGATCCTCATCAAAACCAAGGGCGGTAAAAAAGCGAGCAAACCGGCCTTCACTTACACGGCTTCCTACACCACACAAAACCCCAGCAATGAACTCACGGTCTTTGACCGGGAAGGCTTTATCAATAAATCCTTCGACATTGACTGGGAAACCTCCTTCGAAGCGCCGGACTATACCCGGCTTAGATCAGACTGGACCTACGATGATATCGTCACGGACCCTCCCTTGCGGGCCGGTTTTGAGAACGGTACCAACTACGACTGGTGGGATAATGCCACCAATTCCGGCTACATCAACGCGCACAACCTGAGCGTGCGGGGTTCGGAAGGCAAGGTGTCTTACTTCCTCAGTGGCGGTTATACCGATCAAAAAGGATACATCCTGAACGACGAATTCCAGCGGGTCACCACCCGGATCAATATTGAGAATGAGATCCTCGACTGGTTTACCATCGGCGCTCAGACTTTCGGTTCTTTCTCCGATTACAGCGGTACTTCTCCTTCTCTCGGTCTGCTCAGCCGCATGACCCCGCTGGTGACGCCCTGGGATGATAACGGGGAATTCATTCCTAATCCGAACGGGGCCAACCTGGATAACCCCTTCCTCTTTTCCCTGGCCGATGATTTTGACAAACGAAACAGCATCTTCGGTAATTTCTTCGCCGATATTGATGTTCCCTTCATCGAAGGGCTCAACTTCCGATTGAATTTCGGGAATAACTACCGCTGGAATCGCCAGTACAATTCCAACACCTACGCCAACAGCGCGGCCGGCAGTGCCGATAAGATCAACAACAGCTGGTACGACTGGACCCTGGACAACATCCTGTCCTACAAGCGGACCTTCAACGAGATCCACAATCTCGACGTGACGCTGGTATACGGAAGAAGAGAACGTTTTTTCGAACAAACGGCGGCACTCGGCTCCAATTACAACAATTTGCGATTGAGTTATAACGATCTTGGTCTGGGTGGGATCCAGTTGATCAATTCCAGTGCCTGGAACGAAAGCTACATCTACCAGATGGGCCGGATCAACTACAAATTCAACTACAAATACCTGGTGACGGCAACCATCCGGAGAGACGGATTTTCCGGCTTTGCCCGAAACGAAAAAACGGCCTTGTTCCCCTCGCTCGGTCTCGGCTGGGTGATCAGTGAAGAGCCTTTTATGGACGCTTCCTGGATCAATAACCTCAAACTGAGATTCTCCTACGGTACCAACGGCAACCTGGTGGGAAGATATTCCTCCCTCGCCCGCCTGGCCTCCTTTCCGGCCTACGTGTTCGGGGATGGCGGAACCACGCTGTTCGGGCAGGAGATCCAGAACCTGGCCAATCCCAACCTGAGTTGGGAAACGACTACCGGTTCCAATTTTGGTCTGGATTTCATTCTCTTTGATAACAAGCTCTCCGGTTCGATTGACTACTACGCGACTACCACTTCCGATCTGATCTTCGACGTGTCGATCCCGCAGATCACCGGCTTTAACCGCATCACCACCAATGTAGGAGAAATTGATAATCGCGGTCTGGAACTGACGCTCAATACGACCGTCATGAACCGGAGCGACTGGAACTGGAATGTAACCTTTAATCTGGCTTCCAACCAGAACAAGATCGTTTCCCTGATCGATCTGGATGCCGATGACGACGGGCAGGAAGATGATCTGGTGGCCAGCGGTTTGTTCCTCGGGGAATCCATCAATTCGGTCTTTACCTACGAGTCGGACGGCATCATCCAGCTGGGAGAGGAAACCCCCACCGGTTTTTTTGTCGGCACCCACCGCATCGTCGATCAGAACGGTGATGGCGCCATTACGCCCAACGACCGGGTGATTATCGGTCGTCAGGAGCCGGCCTACCGTTTCGGTATTCTGAACGAGATCAAATTCAGGAACTTCACTTTCCGCTTTTTCATCAACTCCATTCAGGGCGGCAAGGACGGTTATCTGGGGCGCAATATGCTGGACGGTTTCGGTAGTGGCGACAATATCCGGCGGAACAACTTCTGGACGCAGTTCGATTACTGGACGCCGGCTAACCCCAATGCCCGTTACCGCCGACTGGACCAGGAGCCCGCCGTTGATTACATCTACTACGGGGATCGCAGTTTCATCCGCCTGCAGGATATCACGCTGGCTTACGATTTCGACGGAGACTTTTTGCAGGGGATCGGTTTTGACCGGCTCAAGTTATTTGTAAGTGGTAAAAACCTCAAGACCTGGACCCAATGGGAAGGCTGGGACCCGGAAACGGGACTGGGTTTCGGAGCCAGCGGCCGCCCGGTACTGAAGGGTATTTCGGTGGGACTTGATGCAACTTTTTAGTGTTGAAATGCTGGTTTGGAACCGCAGCGGCCGGTCGGAACGGCCACCTTTTATCACACTCAATTCTAACATGATGGAACCTTTAAAAAATAAATTAGCTTTTCTGCTCTTCGCTTTTTTACTGCTCTTCTCGGCCTGTGATGAAGAGGCTATACTGGAGGAGGTACCGCTGGATTTTGCCAGTCCGGAGAACTCCTTCCTGACCATTGACGATTTTAATTCCGCTATCTATGCGCTCTACGATAACGCCCGGACGATCCTCTCCGGCGGAGAACACCGGCCACTGGATTACATCTACGGTACGGATCTGGGGTTTAACGGCGCCCAGCAGCTGAACGTGCGTTTTGGCAGCTACCTGGCTACCCTGACCCCGCAGTCCGGATTAGTGATCACCCACTGGCAGGCGTACTACAAGATCATCTCTTCCTCCAACGTCATCCTGAACCGCCTGGCGGACGCGGAGATGAGCGATGCGGAGAAGATCCGGGTGGAAGCCGAAACGAAACTGTTCCGCGGGCTGGCTTACCGAAATCTGGCGCATCTTTTCGGAGGCGTTCCGATCGAACTGGAAGAAGTGGGCGCTCCCAAGACAGACTATACCCGGGCTTCCCGGTCGGCGGTCTACGAGCAGGCGGCCCAGGATCTGGAATTTGCGGCCGCCAACCTTCCGGGCATTACCGATGTACAGGACGGGCAGGTTTCCAATCTGGCGGCCTACCACATTTTGGCGGAAGTTTACGTCAGCCTGGAGCGCTGGTCCGATGCGATCACTGCGGCTTCCCAGGTGATCGATGATCCGGCAACGGCTCTGATGAGCGATCGCTTTGGCTCCAGAATGTCCGAACCCGGTGATGTTTACTGGGATCTTTTTCGGCAGAACAACCAAAACCGCAGCTCCGGTAATACGGAAGGGATCTGGGTGTGGCAGCAGGAGATCGATACGCCGGGAGGCGCTTTGTCCTCCAACAGCCGCAGCAGCAATAGTGCTCAACTGGAAAGAGATCACGCCCCCCGTCCCTGGAGTTTCAAATACGCGGATCCCTCGGGTGTGAATCCATTCCTGTCGCTGGGCGTTTCGGATTATACCGGCGGCCGGGGCATCGGACGTTTCCGAGGGACCAATCATTTCAATTACGGGATCTGGGAAGCGGAAAACTGGGACGATATGCGCAACTCGGAATTCAACTTCGTAAGGGATGTGGCCTTCAATAATCCCGAATCGGAATGGTACGGGCAGATGCTCTCCGATCACTGGGAATTATTCCGTCAGACTAATGATGATACCATCCGCTTTTTCTATCCCTACCAATCCAAAGTGACAACCCCGGGCAATCACCCTGCGGAGTTGTTCGTAGATGCCGAACTGATGACGCTGAACGCCTCGGCAGCCGGCAGTACGTACACCGATCAGTATCACATCCGGCTGGCGGAGACCTATTTGCTCCGGGCCGAAGCTTATATGGGTAGCGGAGATCTCAATAAAGCCGCCGAAGATATCAATGCACTTCGAAGCCGGGCCAATGCAAGTCCGGTAAGTCCGGATGCGGTGGATATCGACTATATCCTGGACGAGCGTATGCGGGAACTGGGGGTAGAGGAGAAACGCCGCCTGACCCTGAACCGCCTGGGATTGCTGTACGATCGGACTAATCGCTACTGTGACGGGAATCCGGTATCGGCTAATTACGGTGTCGATGTACAGCCCTACCACAATCTGTTCCCGATACCGTTTAGTGAGATCGAGAGCAATACGGGGGCCGTCCTGGAACAGAATCCGGGCTATAATTAATCCGGTTTGAAGATATGATCGCATAGCAGCGACGGCTGAGCTATCAGCCGTCGCTGCTATGGGTGTATCGTAAATTGTACAAGCCATTCTCGATAATCGATGCGGCGCACCGTCCTGATGATTTTCTACATCGGTTGAATAGATCGCTACGCTGTAGCTCTAGGTATTTTCATCTCTTTGGTCTGAAAATAGTCCGGTGCGCTGCACCTACCTGTGCAAATTGGTATCCTTAGCCTATTTTATCGTTACCATCTTACGGGTATCCACCACCTTCCCGTCTACCAGCAGGCTGTAGTAATACACCCCACTGCTCCATTGATCGGTATTCAGCAGCAGCCGGCCGGTACCTCTTTGTTCCAGATCGATATTTTTCAGTATCCTGCCGCCGGCGTCGGTGAGTTGCAACGCGGCCCGTTTTACTCCGGGCGGGATGTAATAGGGAATAGCGGTACCTGCCCGTGAGGGGTTAGGTTGGTTTTGCTGTAAACTGGCTCCGGTGCCCGTTTCGCCGATGGTGGTCGGGTCGGTCAACTTCCGGACCAGCGCTTCCAGTTCGTCCAGTCGATGCTCCAGTCTCAGGATCCTTTCTTCTTTAGCCCCAATGATCTCCTGCTGTTCCTGCATCGCCTGGGTAAGGATCGGCACCATGCTGATGTAGTCGACGCCCAGATATTCGATGTTTTCGTTGGTAACTCTGCCGTCAGTTCCTTCCAGCGGAACAGAGTTAAGACTTTCGTGAACCAGTTCCGGAAAAACCTTCTGGAGTTCCTGCGCAATAAAGCCGAACTGCCGGCCGGCGGCCAGGTTCATACTCCGGTATTCTTCCCGTTTCATCTCGTAGGTCTTGGGGGCTAATTTCATGATCCGGTCGAGGGCGCGGAATTCGGCGATGTCTCTTTTAAATTTCCGGTCCGAGACATTGCTTAGCGTAGCGGTATAAGCCAGGTTACCGCTGGCGTAGACCCCGTAGTGCATGGCAGTGGCATCGGTACTGCCGTAGATGCCGTAATTGCCGGTGCTACTTCCTCCGGCAAAGGAGAAGATACCGTACCGGCTGGTGATCGAGCTCTGATCGTTGCTGACAAAAATGCCGTAGAGGCCGAAGGCACTGGATAGTGGAGGCCCCTCGTGGCGCACGCGCAGGGCTATGTCTTTTTCATCGGTCGACTCCAGAACGTACATCCGGGATGTACTTTCAATCTCGTCGGTACCGATACTGAGCGAACCGGAAATGGGGTCCGCACTGAAGAAACGGTGCTGTAGAGAGGGATTACCGCCAATATTCCGCTCGGAAGTGAGGGAAAACAGCGACGTTACAGGATCTCCGGAATCATAAGCCCCGATGTCGGTGAGCCCGAGGTGCCAGATCTCATGATTGGCCTGGCCGCTTTGGGAGCCGGATAAGATCAGTCGCCGGGAAGTCACACTCAGGGCCTGGCTGTAGCCGGTGAGACTTTGGGCCAGGTACAGATTACTGGAACTCACCGTCGAGCTTTGGTCGATCCCCTGCAGGCTCAGGGCAAAAGCATCCATGTGGGTCAAAAAATTATTGCTCTTGATGTTTAGTCCGCCAATGCCGTAGTTACCCAGGTAATTGGGGTTTTCGGAGTGGGTATACGATAATTTGTCCGGTGTCGATGCACTGCTGATCTGGGACATCAATTCCTGGAAAGGGTAGCCAAAGAAGAAAATAAGTAATAAGCAGGGTAAAAGGGTTTTCATAATAGTGGATATAGTTTGGTTGTTACTTGCAATGGCGGTGCATGGAGGTGACTCCGGCCGCGATCAGGATCGCAGCCACCTGGTTGTTATCAACCCAATCTATACGGTTTGCAGAAATAGGGAAAGGGAGCATGTGCCGGTTAATTCGCACACTGCTTGGATGAACGGTCCCGCTGATTGTGCGGGCCGCAAGAAGTCAAAAGTCGCAAAATCACCTCCCACGCACTACACGGTACCCTTGAATCAAGAAATGATGGACCGTACTAAGGTTAGTTACGGTATCTACCCGAACGGGCGGGGAGCGATAGCTCAATAGAACTTACAGACTGTTAGAATACCTGAAATGTGACTTTGGAAGGAAGGCTGGGATATCCCGCACCCATTGGGTGGGCACTCCGGCTCGGGGAATTGAAATATGGAGGAAAGTGAGCTGTTATCTGAAACGGTAGATCTCAGACAATAGCTCACTGTCTTGAAAAAGTACGAAGTGAAGCCAGCACCTTCATTCGGGGCCTAAACCCCGCTGAAAGCACTAAAACCACCATCTACGGGAATTACGGCACCCGTCACAAAGGAAGAAGCTTCACTGCTCAGCCAGTGAATGATACCACAGAGTTCTTCGGCTTCCCCGAAGCGTCCCATAGGTGTATTGTCGATTATGGTTTTCCCCCTTTGGGTGAGGCTGCCGTCTTCCTGCAGCAACAGCCGCCGGTTCTGATCAGCAATGAAAAAACCCGGAGCTACGGCATTCACACGGATCTGGTTGCCGTGACGGCGGGCCAGTTCCACTGCCATCCAGCGGGTAAACGCATCGATCCCGGCTTTACCGGTAGAGTAGGCTACTACCCGGGTAATGGCCTGGAAAGAGGCCATGGAGGAGATATTGATGATGGAGGCATTCTGGGTTTTGGCCATCAGTGGGCCAAATACCAGCGTGGGCAATACGGTTCCCTGCAAATTCAGGGAGTTTACCCGGTCAAATGCCTCGATGGGCAGATCGAAAGGGTGCATGTCAGGGCCGATCGTCGCCTCCGGTACGTTACCGCCCGCGGCATTGATCAAAATGTGGAGCGCGCCCCATTCCGCTTCCAGTTGGCGGCAGGCAGCTTCCAGTTCCTGCTGGTCGAGTACATTGGCGACCAGGGCCATGGCCTGGCCTCCGGCTTCCCGGAGTTCATTGACCTTATCGTTGACTTTCCGGGCGGTTCTTCCCAATATGGCGACTTTCACGCCGGCTTTGGCCAGACTGTCCGCCATGGTTCCACCCAGTACACCGGCACCGCCGGTTATTACAGCTACTTTATCCTGTAGATCGAAGGAATTCATGTGATTTTAAAATTTTCCGCTAGATAGGCATTTTAGGGAAAACTACACCCGAAGCCGGTCATTTTTGTGCCATTCTAAACAAAAATGTCCGCGTGGGTAGGATCTGATCACGGCAAAAGCCGGTCAGTTCACCAAATTTTTCCAGACTTGTTTCGGGCTATTTAGCCGCTACTTTTCCCAGACGCAGGCGCAGGAAGATCAGGGAACGACGCATATGGGTCTCCACCGTTTTGATGGAAATGTCCAACTGGTCGGCGATCTCCTGGTACTTCAGGCCTTCGTTCCGGCTGAGTTTGAAAATGTGACGTCCACGTGGGGGCAGCGCCTCGATGGCATCTACTACTTTCTGGTGCGTTTCCTGGTAGATCAGATAGTCTTCTGGAGAAGAATATCCGGAATCGGAATCGACCGGCAGTTCTCCGCTGATGGTTCTTCGTTTTGCCCACCGTCTCAGATAGTCGATGGATTGGTTGCGGACTGCCATGTGCAGATACGCGGGTAAACTGGACTTGATGGTCAGTTGATCCCGGTTGAGCCAGATCTTGATAAATACATCGGAGACAATTTCCTCCGCTTTTTGCCGGCAACTAACAATACTGGTAGCCTTTTCACACAGAATAGGGTAGAAGGTGTAAAACAGTTTTTGGTAGACCTCCGAGTCATTCCAGTTGTTGTTGCACACGTTTGACTCTTTGTTAATGGATTGGGAGCGATTGAATGTGAGTTTTGCGGTTGCAGTCATGTTTTTCGTTTTTTATCCCACCGAATGTGAGATTTGAATTCATAAAGCTGGTGAGTCGTCTTCAAGTGTGCTGGTCCTATGGGGAAGAGGATCTGATAATTAACTGAGGTTGCAGGATATGCTTACGTACGATATAGTCTTCTCCTTTGTTGATCTGTTCCAGGAATACACGGGCTGCGCACTGGCCCATTTGCAGGCCGTTCTGATCGACCGTCGTGATCGCCGGATCGAGGTATGACGTGAACGGCGCGTTTCCGAAGCCGACAATGGCCACTTCTTCGGGCACTTTTTTTCCGGACATCTTAAGCTGTTGGAGTGCTCCGAGGGCCGCGTAGTCGCTGGAAGAAAAAATGGCATCGAAGGTGACGCCGCGGTCCAGCAGCCCTTTCACGACCTCCTGTCCGGCCTGTACATCGGAAGGACAGTCGATCATCAGGTCCGGGTCCATTTCGATTTCGTATTTGCTGAGGGCGAGCATGTAGCCGCGCAGACGCTCGCGATAGATCTCACTGGTACGGGGACCGATCAGGTGAACGATCCGCTTCCGTCCTCTTTCTATAAGGTGTTCGGTAGCAGTGTAGGCGCCCAGAAAGTCGTCGGTCTTAACAATGCTCGCTCCCAGATCGGATACGGTGTTATCAAAAAGTACCAGAGGAATACCCTCCGCCTGGATCCGGCGCAAATGCTGGTAGGCATTCGTGCCTTTGGCGAGTGAGACGACGATGCCGTCTACCCTGGTTTTTAATAAGGTCTCAATCACTTTGACCTCCCGGTCGGGATTCTCGTAGGTCTGGCCTACAATTACACTGTAACCGTCCTTATTGACTTCATCTTCGATACCACGGATCACGCTGGGGAAAATACTCTTATCCGCCGAGGGAACCAGTACACCTATAATGTAGCTTTTGCCGCTGCGCAGAGCGGCAGCGATATGATTGGGCCGATAGTGGAGACGTTTCGCAGTGGCCTCAACGGCCTTCCTGGTTGCATCGCTGATCCCCGGATGTTTATTGAGCGCCCGGGATACGGTGGAGGCCGTAATATTCAGCTCTTTGGCGATGTCTCGTATGGTTGTTTTGTATTTACCCATGATTATTGCAAACGATTGCACTAATATAAAGCTGTTTTAGAGAAAGAAAAATTTTTATTGCAAAAAAAGCGAAATACTTGTTTTTTTATTTGTGGATTAGGATATAACGAACAATAATTACTTGATTTTTCAGACGAAGATCCGAAAAACGATTGCATAAAAGTTTGCTTTTTAGACTAAGTATCGTGGTTTTTTACCCCTTTTTGCACCGATTGATACCATACGGATTTGATCTGATACCAAATGGGTGAAAATACCAGAAGAATAGGTCGATAAAGTATATGGAATTGAGCTTTTGATTTGCAAAAAGCGGCGTGCGGCCACCGGGAAAAGTGCCATTGGCAATGGAGGCGAATACCGGTCTGAGACATTTCAATAATGGGGAAAACCGGTGTTTTTGACCTGAAAATCCAATTTCGTCCCGCTGATGCGTTGGGAAATTAAATTCTGCCACACTTTTTGCAAGGGAGCAGCGTTTTGGTATCCTATTATAATAAGGTGCGGCCAAATCGAGCCCCAACTCGACGGGAAAACCATTTTTTCGGCGGCAAAAGGCTTCTGAAAAAGGGCCGCAGCCGGATGAAAAAAGCGGGAATCTGACGGACAATAATCCAGCTCCGGGACGGAATTTCCATTGGGAGAACGGTCTATTTGCCAAACACTTGAAAAAGGGATTTAAAGTGTAGAAAATCATGCAAATAGTGCCAGCAAATTCCGGGCTGATAAGCATTATTTGCTTCATTTTTCGTAATTTTGCTGGGCTTTAGAAAAAGGCTTTGGAACAACCTTTTATGCATTAGCCTACTCTTTGAAAAATTAATAAAGTTCAAATCTTTTAAATGCCTTCAAATCAAAGAATTATCCCGGTAAATATCGAGGACCAAATGAAATCGGCCTATATCGATTATTCGATGTCGGTGATTGTTTCTCGAGCCTTACCGGATGTGAGAGACGGACTCAAGCCGGTTCACCGCCGGGTTTTGTACGGCATGTCGGAACTAGGACTTACTTACGGCAAATCACACAAGAAATCCGCAAGGATCGTTGGTGAGGTACTTGGTAAATACCACCCTCACGGTGACAGCTCCGTATATGACACTATGGTGCGTATGGCTCAGGATTGGTCCCTGCGCTATCCACTGGTAGACGGTCAGGGTAACTTTGGCAGTATGGACGGTGACAGTCCGGCGGCTATGCGTTATACCGAAGCCCGCCTCCAGCGGATCGCGGATGATATCCTGGCCGATATCAACAAAGATACCGTCGATTTCAGTCTCAACTTCGACGATACGCTGGAAGAACCCACGGTGCTCCCCACCAAGATCCCCAATCTGCTGGTCAACGGTGCATCGGGTATCGCGGTAGGTATGGCGACCAACATGTTGCCCCACAACCTGCGGGAAGTGGTGGACGGCATTATCGCCATGATCGACAATCCGGAGATTACGATAGAAGAGCTGATGGAACACGTGAAAGCACCAGATTTTCCTACCGGTGGGATCATCTACGGCACCGCCGGGGTGAAAGAAGCCTTCGAGACCGGCCGTGGCCGGATCGTACTGCGGGGGCGGGCGGAGATCCAGACGGATGCCCGGGAAAGAGAGACCATCGTTATTTCCGAAATTCCCTACCAGGTGAACAAAGCCACACTGGTGGCCAAGATCGCCGAATTGGTAAACGATAAGAAGATCGAAGGGATCTCCGACGTGCGGGACGAATCGGACCGCGATGGACTCCGCATCGTTGTGGAGGTGAAACGGGATGCCATGGGAAGTGTAGTGCTGAGTAAGCTGTTCAAATATACGGCGCTCCAGACTTCCTACGGGGTGAACAACGTCGCTCTGGTGAACGGTCGTCCGCGCATCCTGAATCTGCACGATCTGATCAGTGAATTCATCAAATTCCGGATCGAAGTGATCGTACGGCGTGCGCGTTACGATCTGCGCAAGGCCCTGGGCCGCGCGCACATTCTGGTGGGACTACTCGTTGCGCTGGATTACCTGGACATGGTCATTAACCTGATCCGGGGGAGCGGTACGGTGGACGAAGCGAAGAACGGTTTGATGCAGGGTGATTTCATCGATGACAAAGACGCTTTCTGGAAGAAATTCGGTCTGCTGATCGAGGAAGCCCAGACGGAAGAACTGCAGGTAGCGGAAGGTAACGTACTGTCCGAAGAACAGGCCAAGGCTATCCTGGATCTGCGTCTGCAAAAACTGACCGGTCTGGAACGCGATAAGGTCCGGGCTGAATACGATGAGATCCAGGAGCGCATCGCCTACCTGAAAGCCATTCTGGAGAGTGAAGAGATCCAGAAGGATATCGTGAAAGAGGAGTTGGCGGAAGTGCGGGAAAAATACGGCGATGACCGTCGGACGGAGATCACCTACGAAGAGGGCGACATCTCTATCGAAGACCTCATCAGCGATGATGATGTGGTAGTGACCATCTCCCACCTGGGCTACATCAAGCGGACACCCGCCAGCGAATATCGCACCCAAAGCCGCGGTGGTCGCGGTGCCCGGGGCAGCCGTATCCGGGAAACGGACTTCATTGAACATATGTTTGTGGCCACCAATCACAATTACCTGCTGCTCTTTACGGAGATGGGTAAGTGTCACTGGCTGCGCGTTTACGAGATCCCGGAAGCCAATAAGAATTCCAGCGGCCGGGTGATCCAGAATATCCTTTCCCTTCCCAAAGAAGATAAAGTCCGGGCGTATATCATTATAAAGGACCTGACGGATGAGGATTTTCTGAATAATCACTATATTATGTTTGGAACCCGCAAGGGGATCGTCAAGAAAACACCGGTGGAAGCTTACTCCCGCCCGCGTGTAGGTGGTATCAACGCCATCACGATCAACGACGGGGACCAATTGCTGGAAGCTCGTCTGACCACGGGAGACAGTGAAGTCTTTATCGCCACCCGTTCGGGTAATGCCATTCGCTTCAACGAATCCGCTGTCCGTCCGATGGGACGCAATGCGGCCGGTGTCCGGGGCGTTTCTTTAAGTGGCAGCAAAGACGAGGCTGTGGGAATGATCTGTATCGATCCTTCGGACAAAGAAGTCGCCGTACTGGTGGTTTCCGAAAAAGGATTGAGCAAGCGTTCCGATTTTGAAGAGTATCGTCTGACCAACCGCGGAGGTAAAGGGGTGAAAACCATGCAGGTCACTAAAAAGACCGGCGACCTGATCGCCATCAAGGCAGTCCGCGAAGATGATGATCTCATGATCACCAGTCGCCTGGGCATCACGATCCGGATGAAAGTGGAGGATATCCGCGTTATGGGTCGGGCCACACAGGGCGTAAAAGTGATCCGTCTGGACGACGAGGACGACATCGCCGATGTAGCGGTAATGCCAGCCGAAGAAGATGTGGATGATGAACAAATCGTTGATAATGAGGCTTCTAGTGAAGAAGAATAGCCGCATTTAACGTTCTTTAACAGAAAGGTTTCTTATTTTAACAAACATATAGGTACCTCAAACCGGTTGTAAACGTCATAATACCGGTTTTTCGATCACTAAAACTTAAACAACAATGAAAAAACTGATCTTAGGAATGTTTGCTTTTGTGTTATTTGCCGCCTCACTGCAGGCGCAGGACGCAAAGGAAGCAAAGAAAGCGCTGAACGCATTCAACCTCGATCAAAGCAATAAAGAGAAGCTGACGGAAGCAGTGAACGCTATCGAGGGAGAACCTAGCGGAGAGGACGCTGCCGATCCCAGTTTTTATCTGCTGAAAGGAGATATTTATAGTGCACTGGCTAACCAGATTGCCGTTATCAAGCAAACTGGCCTGGGCACCGAAGATGAACTGCCGAAAGTAGATATGCTGGCGGTAAAAGCATTTAAAGCCTACACGACGGCTCTGGAAAAAAATGAGCAGGCGAAGAAATCCAAAAAATACTACGTCAGAGACGCCATGAAAGGCCTGTCTGAAGTACAGGGCCACCTGTACAACTTTGGTATCTACGCTTACGAAGCTCAGAACTACGGAGCTGCTTACACCAACTTCGCAGCTGGTCTGGAAGCACACGAAGTGCTGAAGCAGAACGGCGAAAGCAGTACGCTGGATGACGAAGCGGCCCTCATGGACCAGAAATACCTGGCCGGTCTGGCTGCCCTGAACAACAACATGTTGAACATGGCCGGTCCGATCTTCGAGGAACTGTACAAAGCGGACTACGACAAGCCTGCTATCTACGAAGCACTGTACTCCCTGAACTCTAAAGCGGAAGATGCAGACTTAGATGCAGCTTATCAGTACCTGCAGGCAGGTCGCGAAAAGTATCCGGAGGAAGTTTCTCTGCTGTTTGCCGAGATCAACCACTTCCTGAAAATTGGAAAGCTGAACGAACTGATCGGCAAGCTGAAAACAGCTATCGAGAAAGAACCCGAAAACCTTACCCTGTATGTGACCATGGGTAGTGTTTACGACAACCTGTATCAGAAAGAATTCAAGGCTGGAAACTTGGAGAAAGCCACGGAATATTTCGATGAGGCGCTCGAATACTACAACCAGACACTGCAGAGAGATCCTAAGGATTTCGACGCTCAGTACAGCATCGGTGCTCTCTACTACAACAGAGCAGCCAACATGACTTCTGAGTTGAACGAGCTGTCCAATGACTTCTCAAAAGAGGGTATGAAAAAATACGAAGCCAAGAAGGCTGAGATCTTCGAAGAATTTGACAAGGCACTGCCTTACTTCCAGAAAGCGGAAAGTCTCGATCCGAACAGCCTGAATACGCTGATCGCACTTAAAGAGATCTACGCCAGAAAAGATGACCTGGATACTTCCAACAAGTTCAAAGAACGGATGGAAAAAGTTCAGTCAGGAGGTTCTAACGATTCTTCCTACTTCAACGAGTAATCAGCTCTGCGTTAACGAAATAAAAAATGCCGCTCTCCAGGCCTGGAGAGCGGCATTTTTTTGTCTGGTCACCCGATCACTGGATGAGCGGTTCGCCGATGATGACGTTTATCTCGGGAGTGATCTTGACCTTGATCTTTACGATCAGCGGATCCCGCAGGTTGGCGTAGGTTTTCCGGTGCAGGGTATAAGCGGTTTTGATAGTAGTGAAAACCGAAGTGAGGGCCGCACTGGATTTGTTTTCCTGTAAGATCTGATTGATCCGTTCCGGGGTGAATTTTTTGTGATCGCCAATCAATTCCGCCTCCAGTGCCGGACTCAGGGCCACACTCAGACCAAAGCTATTGACCTCCAATCCGTAGATCTCCAGTTTGGGAAAGATCTGCAGCCATTCGTCAATAAGCTGGTAGGTTTTTTCTTTCGCCCCTTCGCTCAGACTGGAAGTCTGATCCTTGATCACATCTGAAGCGTCCTGTAAAGCTTTTTTGATTTTATCGATCATAGTATCTATCGCTTTTTAAACTTGATATCACCGGCTACCTTGGCTTTGCCTTCGATGATATCCAGAAAGTTATTTTCTACCGTTACGGTTTTACCATCCACTACGGCATTGGGAATATCGGTCTTTTTTACTTTACCCGGCAGGTGATAAACGGTGGTGTAGGAAGCGCCCTGGAAGAACATTTTCATCATGGCCAGATTGTCTTCATCCTGACCCAGTAGTTCCTTGGCGTCCGGCATAGGCATCCGGGTAAGTACTCTTTTATTCAGTGCGAACTGGGCGCCCTGCGTACCGAACATACCGTTGCCCATCATCCCGGCCGGCCCACCGGCATCTTTCTCTACATTGAGCTTTTTCATTACTTCGCCCATTTTTTCAAAATCATCCAGACTACTGAACGGGAAATTCATACGGATGACCATTTCGCCTTTACTTTCACTGGCGTTCATATTGATGGAAACGTCCTTGATCAATGCCTGATCGGACGCACTAAGCTGTTTAAATTCCGGGGCGTCCTTAAAATACATGACGGAGTCCATTTCGAGGGGCGCATCTTCGTCGGCGCCGGCTTCTTTTTTGGCTTGCTCATCGATAATACTCTTGAGCATGGGGTCGCTGAACAGTTCACTCATATCCATGGTGATCTGGTATTTACCGGATCCGTCGGCATTGAGATAAACGTCTTCCAATACTTCCAGACAGCCGGTTAGGAAGAACAGAGAAGCAGTGACTAATAACAGCAGAAATCTTTTCATGATTTTAATGTTAATGATATTAATGCCCTAAAAGTACAATATTCGGGAAGAATACCGCAAGGGAAATATTATATTGGGGCGGTCGAAGTCCGGAGTCTGCGGGGCCGGTTACCGGTCAAAAAACACCACAGTGGATACCGGTCTCACTCCCGATCCGGAGGAAAGCCGAACGGATCGTTATCGGTAGAGCATGGGCTTTCCACTACACGCCCGGATCGCAATACCGGCAGGTCCACGAGTAATCAGCATTCATAAATCATCATCTGAAAATACTATGCAATTAGGATTTGTTACCGCCATTTTACCCGAATTGTCTCTGGAGGCCGTCATGGATGTGGCCCGGGAGGCGGATTATGACTGTATCGAGGTCATGTGCTGGCCCGAAGGAAAAGCCGAACGTCGCTATGCCGGAGTTACCCATCTGAATGTAACGGACTTTTCGGCCAGGGATGCCAAAAATGTACGCGAACTGATCATCCGGAAACGGGTAGAGATCAGCGCCCTGGGCTATTACCCGAATCCGCTGGTACCGGACCAGGCGGAGGCCCAGGTTTACATTGATCACCTCAAGCGGGTGATCGAGGCGGCCGCCCTGCTCGAACTCGGCCGGGTGAATACCTTTATCGGCCGGGACTGGACCAAATCGGTTGATGATAACTGGCCGCGCTTCCTGGAAGTGTGGCAACCCCTGATCGCCTTTGCGGAAGAACACGAAGTGAAGATTGGAATCGAGAATTGCCCGATGTCCTTTACGAAAGATGAATGGCCGGGCGGGAAGAACCTGGCGCAATCACCGGCAGTCTGGCGGCGCATGTTCGAAGCTATTCCCAGTGATTACTTCGGGCTGAACTATGATCCTTCCCACATGATCTGGCAGATGATGGATTACCTGAAACCCATCCGGGACTTTTCCCACAAACTATTCCATATCCACGCAAAGGATGTCCGTCTGGACCGGCACAAACTGAATGATGTGGGAATTATGGCCTTTCCCAACGAGTACCACACCCCCAAATTACCCGGCATGGGCGACGTCAATTGGGGGCAGTTCTTTTCCACGCTCACCGATACCGGATACAACGGACCGGTCTGTGTGGAAGTGGAAGACCGCGCTTTTGAAGGTAACCTGGAGCGTCGCAAAGAATCGCTGCAGCAAAGTAGTCGCTACCTGCGCCAGTTTGTGATCTGATCCCAGCCGGAAGGTTCAGTCATTAAAGTTGGATAAAGCAAGTGGTTTGCGGGACTTTCCCAACGCTGATCTTCAGGTAGGAATATTTCGAATATTTTCGGGATCGTTGGAACGGTTTTCCGACCACATCGGTTGAAGTGCAAAACTGCCCGCAAGCGCCCAAAATTCATTCGCACCGAACTATTGCAAATTCGGAGGAGTAGGGTACTTTTGCGGCTTATTTTTAAAGCAAAACCGTCGACCGTCAACCCTCGACCCTAGACCGTCGACCATCAACCCTCAACCGTCAGACAATGCAAACTCGCTACCGCGGAATTGCCGCAACCATCATGGCGGCGGTACTCTGGAGTACTGCCGGGCTTTTCATCAAGCTACTGCCACAGGATGCCTTCACTATTCTGTTCTACCGGTCTACCTATGCCATGTTGCTGTTCGGACTCTTATTCCGTAAACAGGTGCTGCAATTCAACCGGCAGATGTGGATCAATACCCTGTTTTACACCCTGCTGCTGCTCACCTTCGTGGTCGCGACCAAACTCACCACTGCCGCCAATGCGATCTTTCTGCAATATACCGGCACGGCCTATATCCTGTTGCTGGAACCCGTCCTTTTCAAAACCCCACTGAACCGGATCAACCTCTGGACCACGGTATTCTGCTTCCTCGGTATGGGACTGTTCTTTTTCGGTGACCTCAACTGGACGGGTGGATTAGGGATCGGGCTGGCAGCTCTATCGGGCCTGCTGCTGGCGGCTTTTTTCCTGGGGCAGCGGGTAAATCCACCGCAGTACCACGTAGCGGCCATCTTTTGGGGAAACATCTGGGTGATGCTGATCGGGTTGCCCTTTTTCCTGCAGTCCGCTCCGGCTACCTTACCCCAACACGGTATGCTGGCCTTTCTGGGGATCATGCAGTTGGGAATGGGCTATGTACTCTTTACCTACGGCCTGCAGCGGATCACCGCCCTGGAGGCCTCCCTGCTGGCCATGCTGGAACCCATCCTCAATCCGGTATGGGTATTGATCGGCCACGGCGAACGACCATCCAATCTGGCTATAATCGGCGGGTTTCTCATTGTTGCAGCTCTCATTGTCCGGTTGATATTACTGGATCGCCAGAAGCGGCGGAAGCGTTCGGATCAGTTGCTCATCACCTGATAGGGCCTTACACCTTTCGCCGAAAATCCTATATTTGTAGGAACTAAAATCATTCCAAGCCCGTGCTGTATCGTTTTCGCGTTAACGTCGTGATCCGGATTGTGATCCTGGTCTTGCTGCTGGCCGGTGGAGTTGCCAGTTACGATGGTACCATTGACCTGCCGGTGGTACTTGCTTTTCTGCTGACCATAGTCATGGTCTTTAATCTTTTCTACTACGTCGACCAGACCAACCGGGACCTGGTCAATTTCCTGACCAGCATTAAATTCAATGATTATACGACTACCTCGTCGGCCGCCCACCGGGGCCGGTCCTTTGGGCAGTTGTACGATGGGTTTAACCTCATCAACCGGAAATTTCAGGAAGTGCGGGCGGAAAAAGAGGCCAATCACCAGTTTCTGCAGACAGTAGTGGAGCACATCAATATCGGTCTGCTTTGCTACGACGAAGACGAGGAGATCGTGTTGATGAATAAAGCGCTGCAGGGCCTGCTGCACAAATCTTACCTGATCAATCTCGAAGGCCTGCGCACGGTCGATGAAAAGCTGTTCGCCACGGTGCGGGACCTGCCGTCCGGGGAACGTACCTTAACCAAACTGATCATTGATAATAAACTGCTCCAGGTCGCAATCCAGTCTACCGAACTGGTCCTGAATAAAAGCCGGCTGAAGCTGGTTTCTTTTCAGAACATCCAAAGCGAACTGGAAGGTCAGGAACTCATGGCCTGGCAAAAGCTGATCCGCATTCTGACCCATGAGATCATGAATTCCGTGGCACCCATCGCCTCCCTGAGCTCTACCCTGAAGGACATTATCGGTGAAAAGTCGGAACTGGACCAGGATGCACTGAAGATGGTCCGTCATTCGCTGGGAGTGATCCAAAAACGGAGTCAGGGGCTGATGGCCTTTACCGATACCTACCGCGAGCTGACCCGCATTCCGCCGCCCAAATTCCAATTGGTGGACGGCAAAGAATTGCTGGAAGAGGCCGAAACTTTATTCCGGGCCCGGATCGAGGCCGAGAACATCAACTTCCAATTGCACACCCCACCGAGTGAAGTCCAGTTTCAGGGAGATCCCAATCTCCTGGAGCAGGTGCTGATCAATCTGATCAAAAATGCCATGGATGCCCTGGAGGGACAGGCGGATAAGGTGATCAACGTTCATTTGCAGAAAAGTACCAACGGCAAGGTGAGTTTCCAGGTGGCGGATAACGGTCCCGGGATCCCGGCCGAAAAACTGGATCAGATCTTCATTCCTTTTTATACCACCAAGGAAACCGGCTCGGGTATTGGTCTGAGTTTATCCCGCCAGATCATGCGATTGCACAAGGGCAGCCTGGAGGTACAGACGGTCGACGGACAGGGATCGATCTTTACCATGACGATTTAATGGCCCAACGACTCTTCCGGAGGTATCTTCCTGGTATTGCGGCACTTCCGGCGGGAACGGTATCTCCTTTCTTCCGCCGTATCTCCCCAGATGCATTTATTTATCCAAAATTGGATAACTTTGCCGGACTTTTCCGACCAGTAGAACCAATCTTTTTTAGGAATTGAAATGTTGTTTAAAATAATTCCGGCCGGCCACGCCATTCTCCCGGTTGGATCCACCCTAAACCATCCTGCCCGTCATACGGGAAAAAATAAGCATTTTACTTATGGAACGATCTACACTCAAGGACATCATAAAGGAAAGGATTCTCGTACTCGACGGCGCTATGGGAACCATGATCCAGCGTTATAAGCTGAGCGAAGCAGATTATCGCGGGGAACAATTCAAGGACTGGAAAAGCGAGATCAAAGGGAATAATGATCTGTTGTGTCTGACTCAGCCCAAGATCATCGAGGCCATCCACCGGGAATACCTCAAGGCGGGCGCGGATATTATCGAAACGAATACCTTCAACGCCAATGCGCTGTCCCTGGCGGATTACCACATGGAATCATTGGCGTATGAGATCAATAAAGCGGCGGCGGAGATCGCTAAACGGGCCACGGCCGATTTTCAAAGTGAAGACCAGCCCCGCTTCGTAGCCGGAGCCATCGGACCTACCAACCGGGCCTTATCCCTGTCGCCGGATGTAGACAATCCGGGAAGCCGGGCCGTAACCTTCGATCAGGTTTACCAGGCCTACTACGACCAGACCCGCGGTCTGCTGGACGGCGGAGTAGATCTGTTGATGGTGGAGACCATCTTCGATACGCTGAATGCCAAAGCTGCGCTCTTCGCGATTGAAACCCTCTTTGACGAGCGACAGATCAAACTACCGGTCATCATTTCCGGCACCATTACGGATGCCAGTGGCCGGACGCTGAGCGGCCAGACAGTAGAGGCTTTCTGGATATCGGTGCAGCATGTGGATCCGTTCTGTGTGGGACTGAACTGTGCGCTCGGCGCCAAGGAAATGCGTCCCCACCTGCAATCCCTGTCGCGCATCGCCGATACCTACGTGCACGCTTATCCGAATGCAGGACTACCCAACGAATTCGGCGAATACGACCAAGGGGCGGTAGAAATGCGGGACTATATCCGGGAATTCGCCGGCAGCGGATTTGTCAATATCATCGGTGGTTGCTGCGGTACCACTCCCGAACACATCCAGGCGATGGCCGAAGCTGTTCGGGACCTGCCACCCCGGCAAATACCGACCGTACCGCATTACACCCGCCTCAGTGGACTGGAACCGCTGGAGATCCGCCCCGATACCAACTTCGTGAACGTCGGCGAACGTACCAACGTGACCGGCTCTCGCAAATTTGCCCGGCTGATCCGCGAAAATGATTACAACGAAGCACTGAGTGTAGCCCGTCATCAGGTGGAAGGCGGCGCGCAGATCATCGACGTCAACATGGACGAAGGTCTGTTGGATTCCAAACAGGCCATGGTCGATTTTCTGAACCTGGTAATGGCCGAGCCCGATATCGCCAAACTGCCGATCATGATCGATTCCTCCAAATGGGAAGTGATCGAGGCCGGCCTGCAGGTGGTGCAGGGAAAATGTATCGTGAATTCCATTTCGCTGAAAGAAGGCGAGGCGGAGTTTATTCGTCAGGCCAAACTGGTGAAGCGTTACGGAGCCGCCGCTGTAGTCATGGCCTTTGATGAATCCGGGCAGGCGGATACCACGGAACGTAAGGTAGCCATTTGCAAACGCGCCTACCAGATCCTGACCGAACGGGTGGGACTGGCCCCGGAAGATATCATTTTTGATCCCAATATCTTTGCCGTAGCCACCGGCATCGAAGAGCACAACGAATACGCTATCCACTTCATCGAAGCTACCCGGCAGATCAAAGAGGCCTGCCCGGGCGCAAAAGTGAGCGGAGGTGTGAGCAATATTTCTTTCTCCTTCCGGGGAAATAATGCCGTGCGGGAAGCGATGCACTCGGCTTTTCTCTACCATGCGATCAAGGCGGGTATGGACATGGGGATCGTCAATGCGGGGATGATGGAAGTGTACGAGGAAATTCCCGATGATCTGCTGGTGATGGTGGAAGATGTGCTGTTCAACCGGCGCGAAGATGCGACGGAACGCTTAACCGATTTTGCGGAAAACATCAAACAGGACGGCAGCCGGAGAATCAAAAAGGACGAAGCCTGGCGGTCGGAATCCGTCGAAAAACGCCTGGAACACGCACTGATCCGCGGTATTACCGACTACATCGAAGCGGATACCGAAGAAGCCCGTCAGAAATATCCGAGTCCGCTGAACGTGATCGAAGGACCGCTGATGGACGGCATGAACGTGGTGGGCGACCTGTTTGGCTCCGGGAAGATGTTCCTGCCGCAGGTGGTGAAAAGTGCCCGGGTTATGAAGCGCTCGGTGGCTTATCTGACGCCTTACATCGAAGAAATGAAAGCAGCCGGAGGAGATACTTCCGGAAAAGGAAAGGTACTGCTGGCCACGGTAAAGGGAGATGTGCACGACATCGGTAAAAACATCGTCGGCGTGGTACTGGGGTGCAACAATTTTGAGATCATCGACCTGGGCGTGATGGTACCGGCCGAAAAAATACTGCGGATCGCCCAGGAAGAAAATGTGGATATCATCGGGCTCAGTGGTCTGATCACTCCGAGTCTGGATGAGATGGTGAACGTAGCCGAGGAGATGGAACGTCAGGGATTCACCATTCCGCTGCTTATCGGTGGTGCAACTACGTCCCGTACCCATACGGCCGTGAAGATCGAACCGAAATACTCCGGGCCGGTCATCCATGTTCTGGACGCCTCCCGTAGTGTAGCGGTGGCTTCCACCTTACTGGGTGAAGATGAAAATGCCCGGAGCAATTACATTCTGGATCAGCGTAAGGACATGGAGCGCATCCGGGAACAAAGGGCCGGCCGCAAGTCGGCAAAAACCTACCTGAGTCTGAGCGATGCCCGTGCCAACCACCATGCGCTCGACTGGTCTGCTTACGAGCCGCCGCGGCCGGCGCAACTCGGTATTCAGGTCTTCGAGGATTACGACATAAACGAAATACTGGACTATATTGACTGGACACCCTTCTTCTCCAGCTGGCAGCTGAGCGGAAAGTTCCCGGCCATCCTGAAAGACGAAGTAGTAGGGGAGGAGGCGACTAAATTGTACCGCGATGCTCTGGGCATGTTGCGTCAGATCGTGGAAGAAGGCTGGTTGCAGGCGAAAGCGGTTATCGGGCTTTTCCCGGCCTGGAGTGTCGAAAAGGACAGCATTGAAGTGTATACCGATGATAGCCGGGAAGAAGTGCTGATTACCCTGCACCATCTGCGGCAGCAGGTGAAAAAAGCGCCCGGGCGATTCAACCACGCCCTGAGTGACTACATCGCGCCCAAATCCAGTGGTAAGGCGGATTACATCGGGGCCTTTGCCGTTACAGCCGGCATCGGCATCGAAGAACACATCAAGCGATTTGAGGAAAATCACGACGATTACCACGCCATCCTGCTGAAATCCCTGGCGGATCGCCTCGCGGAGGCCATGGCCGAGCGGATGCACCAGCGGGTGCGGGAGGAATTCTGGGCCTACAGCCCGGAAGAATGTATCGATAACGAAGGCTTGATCGCCGAAAACTACCAGGGTATTCGTCCGGCACCGGGCTACCCGGCCTGTCCGGAGCATACGGAAAAGAGAACGCTCTGGGAACTGCTTCAAGTAGAGGAGCAGATCGGCATGCAACTGACCGAAAGCTGCGCGATGTACCCCGCCGCCTCCGTAAGCGGATGGTACTTCAGCCACCCGGAAAGCAAATACTTCGCCGTAAAAGGCGTACAACCGGATCAGATAGCCGATTACGCCCGTCGGAAAGGTATGGGGCTGGAGGAGGCGACCCGCTGGCTGGGTTCCGTGGCGGATTCCTAGGGTCTACCTGGACAGGCTGCCGAACTTTGGTGTGTGAATGGTTCGGGGACAAATGTATTGGTCCCCTTGAGCCGGTGCTGTCTTGAATCCCGATGATCCCGGACTTCAGAAGTGAACCTGCCCGCTTTAGCCAAGACAGGTCTTCGATGGCTATGCTACCCTCAAAGTGTTTCGTT
This sequence comes from Flavilitoribacter nigricans DSM 23189 = NBRC 102662, assembly GCF_002646595.1. Lineage (GTDB taxonomy): Bacteria > Bacteroidota > Bacteroidia > Chitinophagales > Saprospiraceae > Flavilitoribacter > Flavilitoribacter nigricans. The sequence continues at coordinate 311,610 of NZ_PDUD01000009.1, read as the reverse complement.
GCTGAGGAACGGTTGTTCGGTTCCGTAATCGTCCGCCAGGTTAGTATCCTAAAGAATATCGACCAAAACTCAATTTATTTATGCGTTTTTTTTGTGTACTGGAGATGGAAAATGCATCTACTTGAAAAGTTCATGTTTTTTCATTTCCGTAAACAAAAAATGCAATGGTAAACTATCGTAATCGTTTTGAGGCGATATTCCTACTGATAACAGCCTCCCTTTTTCTTTTTTCTTGTAGCCGGCCCGCAGCCGCCACCGATAAGCCTGGTGCCAATACTATGCTGATCAAGGCCACCGGAGAAATAGAAGCCGTACCGGATATGGCGACCTTCAGCATCGATCTGACTTGTCAGCGGCGAAATGCGAAGGACGCAAAAGTCTGCCTTCTGGAGCAATCCGATGATCTTACGACTACCTTATTATCCCTGGGCATCGAACGAGCGGATCTGCAAACTACGGTCATCAGTATGCACAAAAATTACAATTGGACCAAAAGTACCCGGGTTTTCGCCGGCTACAACGGCACAACTTCCATGATCGTCACTGTCCGCAATATCGACCTGCTCGACACGCTTTATACCGAGTTGCTGGATAATCGGGATCTGCAGATCGGTTATATTACCTATGCGCATTCTGATATGGACAGTTTACGAGCTTTGGCTTATCTCGAAGCGCTGCAACAGGCCGACGTCCTCTCCCAAAAGTTGCTCCAGGAACTGTCTTTGGAGCAAAAAAAGATCCGGAATATTGCCAACGTGGATATCTCGGCCCGGACGGCTGCCGTCCGCAATGCTTCAGAATTAGTAGAGGAAGCCCAGGCAACCAGTAACGTACAGGATCAATCTATGACGGTGCACAGTGGTTTGATCAAAATAAGGGCGCAGCTCTTTGTGGATTATTGGATAAGTTGAGTTCTTAGAGACTGTTTGAAAACTTCTGCTGCCGGAGAAAAACCCGGATTTTGGCGTCAATTGAAAGCTATTTTTCACTGCATAGCACAACTACGGAGTTAAAAATAGGTGCAAAGTGGGGGCAAAAGCCGCGTTTTGGAACCCAGTGAGAGGTTTTCAAACAGTCTCTTATATAAGTACAGCAAATACTGATGCGGATCGGTTTGGGATTCCTGCAGTTGATCTTATTATTTGATAATCCTTCCTGACGGGCGGAGGGGGAGACTAGAAGATTAAAAGCAGCGGAAAAAGCTACCCCGCTTCCAATTTTCTGGTCACCTCCGTCTTTCTCATCTTGTCCAAATTTATTGAAATCGAGTGACTGTTTTCATGGCGGTACTTCTCGGACTTATGCTGAATAGCCGGACCTAAATTAGGCTTGAGCAATCCAAATCACATTGCGTCGGGGAGGATTGCGATTCCACATATAGCATAAGAAACTTAAATTTCCCTTCATACCCAGTTTACGTTCATTACCGACTTTTGTCCAAAATACTTTAGCGAAAATCGATCTATGAAGAAAGAACTCGATATCGTAGTACTCTCGGACGTTCACCTGGGTACCTACGGCTGCCACGCTAAAGAACTGCTCCAATATCTGAAAAGCATTAAAGTCGGCACCCTCATCCTGAACGGCGATTTTATTGATATGTGGCAGTTTCGCAAGCGTTATTTCCCAAGGGAACATCTGCAGGTGATCCAGCGGATCCTGAAGATGTCTACCAAAGGCACAAAAGTCTACTACATTACCGGAAACCACGATGACCTGCTGCGGCGCTACACCGATTTCTCCTCCGGCAACATCCACCTGCGGGATAAAATGATCCTGCACCTCAACCACAAGAAATACTGGATCTTTCACGGAGATGTATTCGATCTGACCATTCAGTATTCACCTTACATCGCAAAACTGGGAGGGAAAGGGTATGATCTATTGATCCGCCTTAACCGCATCATCAATAATCTGCGCACGGCTACCGGTCGCCCTCGCATGTCCTTCGCCAAGAAGGTGAAGAACCGGGTGAAAGAAGCGATCAAATTTATTGCCGATTTTGAGCAAACGGCAATTCGCCTGGCCCGGGAAGAAGGATTTGACTACGTGATCTGCGGTCACATCCATCGACCCCAACAACGCACGGTGGAAGAGCAGGGCAAAACCGTAACCTATCTGAATTCCGGTGATTGGGTGGAGAACCTGACGGCCCTGGAGTACCAGAACGGGCAATGGAGTGTCTACGAATACCACGAAGCGGATTACAAGATGGTCAGCCCGCGACTGCAGGTAGACAAACAGGAAGTAGTTGATGATGAAGACCGCACCGATAAGGTTAGCCCGGAAGAACTCCTCTTACAGATCATGAACCGGAACGAAAAGATCACCGTATTGGGAGGAAGCTGATCCGGACCGGAACGGCTTCCTCCCGACGGTTTAATTTTTCACCCAGATCAATTCACCCAGGTGAACGAATGCTTCTTTCCACTCCTTACTGATCCCTTCCCAGTCAATACCGCGGTATTTCTGGAGCAGGAAGAAATAGTGGTTCTGGCTTTTCCAGAATTCGGCTGCCAGTTCGAGTTTCGCAATACATTCCAGTACGCTGTTGAGTAAGCGGAGGTCCTGCAGCCCTTCCTCACTGGTATTGAGCGAGGAGATGGCTTCAAACACCCTTTCGTTGATCCTCAGGTGCAGGGAATCCTGCTGAGTGATCCGTACATTCCATTTCTTAAATTCCGATACCAGGCGCTGGATCTCCCGGAGGTTAAAGCGGTTGCTCTTACTGAAAAACGCCTGTAGATCGCGGTTGAGCACGAATTCCAGGGCACTTTGGTAGGCATTCGGAATGGGCATGCCGATATTGGCGATCCCCGTCATCAACTGGTAGTTGACATTGTAAATATCCCGGAAATCATTTTCCGCTTTATTCAGGCTCAACTGGATGATCTGGTTGAGGATCTTGCGTTTTTCATCCCGGAAAAGATGCCAGATGGAATATTTCTCCCCTCCGAAATGTTGCTGCATCAGCCCGATCACTTCCCCGAGATTGGGTGTAGCGAAGGCCTCCACGATCCCCTGGCTCATCGCGTCAAACTCCTTTCGGGGCATATTGGTGGAAATGGAACCGATGATGTTTTGCTGTCCCAGGTAGAGTACCGCAAAGCTGAAACGCTTTTCGGAGTGCGTGATGCGGGAGCGAACCGTCGTCCGGCCGATCGCCAGTCGTTGCATACCCGCGTGGTAGCGGTCGAGGATCTCGCTTTCGGCGATGTAATTAAAGAGTTCCAGTTCTTCCGGCCTTTCCTCAAAGAGTGAGGCGGCCGCGAAATGCATACCCACACGCTCGAGGTCTACCCGGGCGGGGATCACATTTTCCATGTAGCTCACCGCACCGTTCTCGTAGACATTACTGGGCGCTTCGCTGAGACGATCCAGAAATTCCTGGTGGAAACTGATCCCGCTCACCTGTTGTGCGTAGTGCAGGGCCCGGTTGGCGTACTGCAGGATCTGATTGGTCTCCAGACCGGAGATCTCATCGAAGAACCACCCGCAACTGGTAAACATCAGCATAGCCTGCCGCTGCATTTCCATCAGGCGTAACAACTGGATCTTTTCATCGTTTTCCAGCGGTTTTTTGGCATAGGTCTCAATGAAATTCCTGATCGATTTATTCTTTCGGCGCAGGATCACCTCGATATAGCCGTTCCGGGCCTCCCAGGGATCCTTCAGTAATTTTCCGCCTTCCTTTTCGTAGATGGGAATGAGTTCATCCCGCAGCCAGTTCAGGGTATCCCGCAGGGGCTTGCGCCAGGCCTGGGTCCATCCGGGGCGTCCTCCCGAATTACATCCGCAATTGGAACGCCAGCGCTCCACGCCGTGCACACAGCTCCAGGAACTGTTTTCCCAGATCTGAGCTTCCCATTCGGGTGGGAACATTTCCAGGTACTGCCCGTAATTGGTAAGTTCTACATCCTCCCGTTGGATGATCTCGTGCAGGCAATCCGCCAGCGCCATTTCTCCCCGGGAATGGTGGTGCCCGTAACTCTCCCCATCCGTGGCAATGTGCAGAAGTTGGGGCGTTTCATTGAAATCAAAAGAGCCGGTCAGCCGGCGGGCAAAAGCCTTACCGTCGTTCAGCAATCTTTCAAAAGCCACCGCCTGGGAAACCTCGCCGTGGTAAAAGAACAGATTGATCTTTTTTCCCGAAGGCAGCTGGCAGAGATAGGGCCGGCGCGGATCTACCGAATCGTGCGGCAGATCGATCCAGTCCTTGTCACCGATGGGACGGATCGCTTTGGCCTGCCGGGGAGCCAGTATTGTAAAGGTAATGCCGTTCTCGGCCAGCACTTCCAGCGTTTCGGTATCCACGGCAGTTTCGGCCAGCCAGATCCCTTCGGGTTTGCGGCCGTAGCGGTATTCGAAATCGGAGATCCCCCATTTTACCTGGGTTTCCTTATCGCGGCGGTTGGCCAGCGGCAGAATGAGGTGGCTGTGCACCTGGGCCATTGCCGAACCGTGGCCTCCGAAGCGTTCCATGCTCAGACGATCTGCCGCCAGGATACCGGCGTAGGTTTCCGGATCGGCCTTTTCCATCCAGCTGAGCAGCGTGGGCCCGAAATTGTAGCTGATGTAAGCGTAGTTATTGATTATGTTGGCGATACGTTGCTGGTCATCCAGGATACGGGCCGCCGTATTGGGTGCGTAACATTCGAAATTGATCCGTTCGTTCCAGTCGTGGAATGGGGCGGCCGAATCCTGAAGTTCTACAACTTCCAACCACCCGTTCTCGCGTGGAGGCTGATAGAAATGGCCGTGCACGCAGACGTATTTATTAGAAAAACTCATTGGCGCTTTAGTAAGTGTTTGTCATTTTCAGCAATTCCGGGCCCGGAGCGGGATGCCGGAAATAAGCCCATTCGTGGGCAAATCTTTGCTAAATTACTAATTAGTGTAGGATAAACACTATCTTTTTAGGAAGAATTGGAAAAAAAGCTGGGCCGGGGACCTGCTGGGAATTGGCTCTTCGGAAGTGGGCACTGACGGGATGCATTGAGGATGAGGGAACAAGCGCGGTGAATGGAGCGCGGTAGGCTTAGATGGGCTGCTGGACGGATAGATATTTTTGGGCATTAGGTTGGTCGGGGAAACGGTGGGAGCGCTTTGGGGTGGTTGGGTGCGGATTGTTATTTTTGGGGACGGTTGACGGGGGACGGTGGACGGTCGATGGTTGACGGTCGATGGTTGAGGGTTGACGGTGGATGGTAAATCGGTCCGTTATTTCTGGATGAAAGCCAGGGCCAGTTCTGTCAGGTAGGGCCACTGTTCTTTTTCCGGTTCTTCTACTACGACCCAGGCCTGCATGGGTGGTTTATTTTTAAAAGGGCTGAGGTAGGACCAGTGTTGCAGACCAAAGGCCGACGGATCGAATTTTTTTCCCAGTTTAAACGTCATTGCTCCTTTATGGAAAAAGGCAAACACCTTCCCGCGGTATTGCAAGGCGGGCGAGGACATCATTTTGCCCGGAGCCACACCGTCTTTTTGACTGTATTCCGATACCAGTTGTTCGAATAGGGTAGTGCTTTCCATGTTTAGGATCTTTTTATCGCTTTCAACAGAAATTCATTGAGGGGGCGGGCTGCGTGCCAGTAGGTCATCAGATGCTCCGTCAGATCATCGCGGGTGAGGAGCTCGGGAGACAGTTCGGCCAGCGCGTAAAATTGCTTATTAGCCAGTACCGGATATTGCTCCAGCTGTTCCTTGAAAGGTGAGGACAGACGTTTGTGCTGTTCTCCGCGAATATCCTGGAAGTGTTCCCGGAAGACCGGGGCTTCAACAATACCCGCCCAGGTATCGGGAGCTTCCAGAATAGCGGTACGAATATTTTCCAGTTGGTGTTTATCGGGGCCGTAGCACCCGACCATCACCCCCACCATTTCCGGAGACAGGCGGATAAAAAATCCGGGGATACTTTTGTCCTTCCGACCTCCGTGGGAAATGAAAGCCGTAACGAAAGTATTGTAGGGCGTTTTATCCGCTGCAAAACGGATATCCCGGTTGATGCGCAGTATGGCATCTTTGGGTTGGAGATGCAATTCGGGATCGTGTTCCTGAATGCTGACAATGAGTTGGCTGACCAGGGTTTCAAAAGGTACTTTAACGGATTGCTGGTACCGCTTTTTATTGCTCTGAAACCAGTCGCGCTGATTGTTCCGGGACAGCTCTTTAAAGAACTGGACAAAGTCGGGTGTGAAAATGGCCATGAATGGAGGCTTAGGTGGTTTAATTTTTTGTAGGTAAAAAATAAAATTAAAACAATTTAATGTTTTTGTCAACAAAAAGATAGCCTTCAGGCATATTTTTTTACCGACTTTTAAAAATCCACCTGCGCTTTACAGTTTTCGGATAGGGATTCAAATTCAATCGTCACGTGTTCAATACCGATGTCGTGTAACTCCTGCCGGATCTTTTTCTTGATCGGGGCCAGTTCCTGCAGCCGGGTTTGCCCGTCCATGCCGGCGTGTACCGTGACGATGTGATAATTGCCGTCCAGACTCCAGAGGTGGGTGTGGTGAATATTCTCTACGGCGCCGATACCCTTTAGTTTTTCTTTCACGGCATCAATGTCCACCTGCTCCGGAGCGGCCTGGAGGATGATGTGCCCGGCTTTGATCAGCCGTAATACTACATTGTAGAGCACAAACAGGGTTATAGCGATCGAAAGGATCGGGTCAATGATCGGGAGATCAAAAAAGTACATGACCAGGGCACCCAGCAACACGGCTACCCAACCCAGTACATCTTCCAGCAGATGCCAGCTCACTACCTGTTCGTTGATGGAGGCTCCGCTGCGGGTACGCAGCACGGCCGCACCGTTGATGAGGACGCCAAGTACCGCCAGCCCGATCATCCCCAAAGAATTGGCCGGCTCCGGATGACTCAGCCGGGGAATGGCCTCATACAGAATGATAACCGAACCGACAATGAGTACCATGGAAGTGATGATTGCTCCCAGCAGGGAAAATCGCTTAAATCCGTAAGTGAATCGTTTAGTTCGGCCCTTGTGGGAAAGGTTTTGCAGGTACCAGGCCAGTCCGAGCGAAAGACTGTCGCCCAGGTCGTGAATGGCATCGGAAAGAATAGCGACACTATTGGTCAGGATACCGCCGATAATCTCAATAATGGTAAAACCCAGGTTGAGGAAGAAAGCCACCCGGATGTTGCCGGAACTGTGGTCGTGGACGTGATCGTGCTGGTGGGAATGGGACATAACTGTTCTTGTTTTCGTAAGTCAACATCGTTTCTACGAAAACAAAGTTGGGCCTAAATGGCTTGCAATACAATTGCAAATATACGCTCCCTTAAGCCGCTTTACACTTCGGACAGACCCCGTCGATCCGCAGGGCGATTTTTTCAGTCTGAAAACCGGAAGGCAGGGAAAGATAGGGTAGGCGGGTCGCTTTCATGCAAATGGTATCCTCGCAAACCACACAGTGAAAATGTGGATGTACGTCCTGATGGGCCTCTTCCGAACATTGGTCCGAGCAACTGGCGTAGCGCTGAACACCCGTTCCGTCATCTACCTGGTGAATGATACCCTGTTTGTCGAAAGTTTTGAGGGTCCGGTAGATCGTGATGCGATCGGCGTGGGGCAAAAGCTGCTCCAGTTCCTGCAGGCTTTTAGCCGTCCGGCTTTTCAGGAACTCTTCCAGAACCAGCATTCTCATGGGGGTCGGCTGAACGGATTTTTGCTTTAATAACTTGATGACTTCGGACGTGTAATTCATTTTGTTGGGTTACTGTTCAGTGCCGGGTTCCGTCGAACTTCTCCTAGGACTTACCGAAAAATATAGAGGGTACACTTTATAAACAACATTTTAGTAGAAATGTGTTTGCAATTGACCAATTATCTGTCCACAAAACATTAATTAATCCTAAAATATGAAAATACAGCGCTTTTTTCCTGATCCGTCCGGTCACGCACTGGTTTTAAATGAAATGGCCGGCTACCTTTTTGAAGAGCTGAGCCGCGGTAACACCTTTACCCTCGGAACGGAGGCCGTTGAGCTACGCGATGCCTTTCTGCAGGATCTAAAGCAGCGGGGAGCATTGCCGGACTTCAACACTTCCCTGGAAGGTCTGGCGGGTTTACCGGCGGAGCAATACTCATTACTTTTGGAATGGCTGACTGCATTTTGCGACCGGTCGGAAGATCCGGGGCGTCCGGCCAGTATTCCCGAAACTGCGCTATTGCTGTTGGCGGGCAGTGCGGATGAATTTGGACTGGTAGAAGCCACCACCGGCATCGAAATAAAAGCGTTACGCGGGGAACACCCACTGATCGAAGGGAAAGATTACCGCAGCGATTATCCGACCTTTATGCGGAAGCTGCAGCAATACGAGCGGGAAAAGGTACCCCGTTTCCAAAAATTCCATCGTTTGAAAAGAGAAAAGGTCGATGCCTACCGGCAGGAGTTGCGACTGGAAACTTTTCAACCCAGAGTAATGAGCGCTTTCGTCCGCAATAAGCTCATCGACCAGGTCTACCTTCCCCTGATCGGAGATAATCTTGCCAAACAACTCGGAACGGCCGGAGAGCATACCCGCACCGATCGGATGGGGCTGTTACTGCTGCTATCGCCTCCGGGCTACGGTAAGACGACTCTGATGGAATACATCGCCAACCGGCTCGGCCTGATCTTTATGAAGATCAACGGACCGACGATCGGACATCGCGTGCACGCACTCGATCCGGCCGATGCTCCCAACCAGGCGGCCCGCAAGGAACTCGAAAAACTGAACCTCGCGCTGGAAATGGGCGATAATGTAATGATCTATGTCGATGATATCCAGCATTGCCATCCGGAGTTCCTGCAGAAATTCATTTCCCTCTGCGATGCCCAGCGGCGTATCGAAGGCGTTTGGAAGGGCGTGGCCAAATCTTATGATTTCCGCTCGCGCCGGGTTGCTGTGGTGATGGCCGGGAACCCCTATACTGAAAGCGGGGAACGTTTTCAGGTGCCGGACATGCTCGCCAACCGGGCTGATATCTATAACCTGGGTGATATCATCGGCGGGCAGGGAGAGGTTTTCGAACTGAGTTATCTGGAAAATGCGCTCACTTCCAATCCGGTGCTCTCGCGACTGGCCAATAAAAGCATGGCCGATGTGTATACCCTGATCCGGCAGGCCGCCCAGCCGGGAGCCGGTACCATGGACCTCAAGGCCGATCACAGCCCCGGAGCCCTGAACGAGTACCTGTCGGTGCTGAAGAAACTGCTGCGTATCCGGGAAGTGGTGCTGCGGGTCAACCGGCAGTATATACACTCGGCCGCAATTGCCGAAAAGGACCGGACCGAACCGCCATTCCGTCTGCAGGGGTCTTACCGCAACATGAACAAACTGGCGGAAAAGGTGATCCCCATCATGAACGATGCCGAACTGGAAACCCTTATCCTGAGTCATTATGAAGGGGAACTGCAGACCCTGACTTCCGGAGCGGAGGCCAACCGGCTGAAATTACACGAGATCATGGGGATCCTGACGGAAGCGGAGCGGCAGCGCTGGGATGCCATCCGGCAGTCTTTTGCATCGTGATCTGCCGGTGCAAAAAGATCATCAAAATCCTCTTTTTCTTTCGCTTAACGGCTCAACTGTTTTTCACGGAATCCGGAACTAAAGTCGGTAAAAAACGGTTGGGCCGTTGTAGTTTCTGTCCAATAAATAACCGGACCATCACCGGTCAGTATTATCTTTTGTGATTACGGAAATAAATCCTATAATGCATTCGGGAAAAGAGCTACCATCAATGAAACCGAATGATAAAAATTTACAAGCACACCCAGATCGGCTTATTCCATAAGGATCACTGTGAGGACTACGTTGTCCACGCGGATATCGGTAGAGATCGGGTGCTGTTGGCGGTACTGGACGGGTGTACGATGGGCACGGAAAGCTTTTTTGCTTCGGCCCTCATCGGCAAATTATTGCGAAAGATAGCCCGGCATTTCTTTTATCAGGAATCCTTAAAAGGACCGGTCCTCGATCTGGAAACCCTCAAAAAAGCCGTACTGGAAGAGCTGCACCGGGAACTGCAGGAAACCAAGAACGATCTCCAGCTGGACAAATACGAACTGCTGAGCACCATTGTACTGGGTATAGTGGACGTACGGGCAAAAACCGGTAGCTTTATCGCGATCGGGGACGGGGCGGTCTACACCGGTGAAAAGATCGTGGTCTTCGACCAGAATAATGCCCCGGACTACTTCGCCTATCACCTGCAAAAACCTTTTGCGGAATGGTACCAGGCTCAGGAGCAACACCTGCAACTTTCGGATATCGAGGATATCAGTCTCACCACCGACGGCGTATTCACCTTTTCCAATCTGGGCGAAGAGGAATTCCCGGCCTTTTCGGAAAAACAAGTGGTCGATCTACTTTTTAAGGACCGATCCGACGCAGCGAATGATCGAATGCTGCTAAAAAAGACCAGCCGGTTAGAAACCCAATACGGCCTGAAACCAACGGATGACCTTGGCATGATCCGGGTGATCTTGGAAAATGGGACGGTGGGAGGTTCGGATGGTTAAAAGTTGAAACGTTGGGAGACAAGCTTACCCATCCCAACGTATCAAAGATCCTGAAATTCTCATTACTTCCCAGCCTTCCCGGGATGCACCCAGGGCTCCCGGTATTCCCGGGCGAGCATCCGGCTTGCTTCCTCATCATTTTTGACGGTTTGGGTAGTGGGATCGTAGACCAGCGGACGCCCGTCGAGATCGGCGGAGAGATTGGCCAGGATGCAACTGGCGGTAGAGATATGTCCTTCCAGAATATCCGATACTGGCTTTTTTTGCTGATCGATGGCTGCCAGAAAATCCAGCATATGCCGGCGCGACGCCGGTGCTCCGGTACTGGCCCGGCCATTATCTCCGATATCCTCCGGAAATTTATCCCCTTCGGTCAGGGCGGTTTTGAGCACTGTTTTTCCCGCTCCGTGGGGGATGAATTCGTACTGCCGGGTATTGGCCTTCAGGGTGCCGTGCTCACCGTAGATCTTGTAGGACCAGCGATAATCCGGATCGGCGGGAGTACCCCAGGTGCGGTGTTGCCAGATGCAGTTGAGTTCCGGATATTCAAATACTGCGTGCTGAGTATCGGAAATATTGGATTTGCCGTCCTTCTGGACGTATATCCCGCCCGTGGAGCGGATGCGTTCGGGCCAGCCGAGTCCGAGCGTCCAGCGTACGGCATCGAACATGTGTACGCACATGTCCCCCAGAATGCCGTTGCCATACTCGGTGAAGGTGCGCCACCAGCGTACATGGGGAAGACCGTCGTAGGGGCGCATGGGAGCCGGTCCGCACCACATATCGTAATCAAAATACTCCGGGACTTTTTGCACGGGAGGATTGCCGTTTTCTCTCTGGTGAATATAGCAGCACATCTCCACGTGGGAGATCTTGCCCAATTGACCGGCTTCCACGATATTTTCCTTAGCATCGATCAGGTGCGGGGTGCTTACCCGCTGGGTACCCACCTGCACCACCTTGTTGTACTTACGGGCGGCCGCTACCATGGCTTCCCCTTCCAGCACATCCACACTGATGGGTTTTTCCACGTAGACGTGAGCACCCGCCTGCATGGCTTCGATCGCGTGCAGGGCGTGCCAGTGATCCGGTGAACCGATGATCACAATATCCAGATCTTTTTCGGCAAGCATTTTCCGGTAATCGGCGTACTTTCGGGGGGATTTGCCCGAGGCATGCCACTGGCGCGCATTTTCGGCGGCTTCCTCCAGCATTTGCCGGTCTACATCGCAGATGGAAACGATGTCGATCGAGGCGACCTGCGACAAGCGGAATAAGTCATTCTTGCCGTACCAGCCGGCGCCGATCAGGCCGACCCGCAGCGGCGGATCCCGGAAAAGCAGATCGAGCTGGTAGGCATTCAGGGTAGAAACAGCGAGGGTGCCGGCAGCGCCCAGGAGGAAGCGGCGGCGGTTGATGTTGACGTGCATTGTTTTGGTTTTCGTTTTGTTACTTGAAAGATTCTTCTAAAGTTATTAATCCTCTAGAAATTAATGCTTTATAAATTCAAGTATCTCAAGAGAAATTCTGTTCGTTGGGATCCTGCCGGGCGCAAATCGTGGTTGGAATGAAAAAATTAAAAACATTATATGAAGATGCTAAAGCAAGCTGGATGGATCATACTCTTTTCGGGAGCGGCAGTCGCCTGTTCCAATGTGACCACTCTGATCGCGGCCGGCAAACATTATCAGGAATATCAGGATTACCGGAGCCTGCAAAAAGTGGTGGATATGATCGAATTGGGCGCGGATACCGCTCTGGTAAGGGATGTACTCGGTGAGCCGATCGATATGGGATTCGATTATCGTTACACGCTGGATTCGGTGGGGCCGAAGGGGTGTGTGGTCGGTGCGGTTTTCCACATAGATGAGCAGGGTAAGATCGACCAGAAATGGATCGATGAGATCTGTGAGTGAAAAACGTATATAAAATGGGCCGGCCTGTAGCGTAAGTACACACTACAGGCCGGTTGCTATAATTTATGAAACAGGGGCAAATGATCCCCCGTGATCTCAATTGCTTACTGTTCGTCCAGATAGGCCATCAGGTCTTCCATCATTTCGGATTTCATCACCTTCGGCATTTTGATCTGGCCGCCTTTTTTCTTACGGCTGGCCAGCCAGTCGTACACCTGTTGGGAGGGTACCGTTCGCACGCTTACTCCTTTCAGTGCTTTCTCACGGGCAACCTTATAATTCTTGTTCAGGTCCTGAAGGATGGCATCCAGGCGTTCCGTCGCTTTTTCTGCATCTATATCGGCTTTGGTGCCGAGCACCCACTGGTGGATGTACTCGTCGTTGTCGTCTTTCACCGCGGCGACGGAAAATTCATTGATCTCAACGTCCATTTCCTGCGCCAGTTGGTTGACCGCGTTGTTGATCTTATCTTCGGATAACTGCGAACCCACCACATTCAGGAAATATTTGGTACGGCCGCTGATCCGGATCTCGTAGCGATCCAGGTCGGTAAATTTGATCGTATCGCCGATCATATAGCGCCAGGCGCCGGCGGGTGTGGACACCAGCAGTGCATAGTCCTTATCTTCTTCTACCTCTTCGATGGAAAGGACCTTCGGGTCTTCCAGCAGGTTACCGGTCTCGTCAAAGCCGGTCTCATCGAAAGGAATAAATTCGTAGAAAATGCCGTGCTTGAGCGCCAACTGCATATTCATGGTGTCCGGCCGGGCGGTGTAGGCGAAAAAGCCTTCAGAAGCCAGGTAGGTATCCATGTAGATCAGGGGGTAACCCATCAGGCGTTCCAGGCTTTCCCGGTAGGGTTCGAAGGCGACACCACCGGACGCGTAGACCCGCAGATTGGGCCACAGCTCGTGTATATTTTTTAGATTGTGGGTTTCAATGATCTTTTCCAGCATCATCTGGATCCAGGAGGGAATACCGGCCAGGGCTACAATGTCCCACTCCGGAGCCGCCTCGGCGATAGCGACCACGCGATCGTCCCAATCGGGAATACTCGCGATCTCCAGACCGGGTTTGTAGAAGCCGTCGAACCAACTTGGCAGATTACTGGTATTGATCCCGCTGATCTCGCCTTCCAGGTGATCCTTGTGTTTTTCCAGATCGGCCGAACTGGACAGCATCAATACGTCCTTTTCGAAGAACTCGGGCGGAAAATCAAAATTGGACAGGCTTTCTACCTGTGAGATCCCAACCGAGCGAAAACAGGCCAGCATCTCATCCGTCACCGGGATGCGTTTACTTTCCTTGCCGGTGGTACCGGAACTCAGCGCAAAATATTTAGGCTGTCCCGGCCACGTAATGTTGGGCTTATCCTGTTGCTGATGCCACCACTCGTTGTGGATCAGATCGTAATCGTGAATGGGAACGGCTTTACTGAAGGCTTCTATCGGATTTTCCGATTTCCGGATCTCCGCAAAGTTGTAAAAAAGACCGAAAGAGGTTTTTTCGGCTTTGGATAGGAGGTTGGTCAGTTGATCCTGCTGGGCTTCGTAGGCGTTTTTCACCTCGGGCGTCAGCGTATTCTTTATTTCAATGGCTGTCTTGATAACATTACCGATGATTGACATAAGTTAACGATTAAGCATTATTAATTTAAGTAAATGGGGCGGCAGAGAAGCGCCGGTTTATAGTTCGGTTTTATAACCCCGGAACAGTAGGCCTGGTTCGGTGTTCCGGTACCCGGAATCTTAAAATTTTAGTGAACACAGCGTGCCGGATTTCAGTTTAAATAGTGAGAATCAATTTAATTAAAAATCAAAATATACTCAATAACATGAATTATTTAGGCATGGATAAAGACAAAGTAAAAGGCACTGTAAATGAGCTGAATACGTTGTTGTCCAACTATCATTTATACTACCAGAACCTGCGAAATTTTCACTGGAATATCCAGGGTGAGAACTTCCTGGACCTGCACGAAAAGTTCGAGCAACTTTACGACGATGCCCGTCTGAAAATTGACGAGATCGCCGAGCGGATCCTGACCCTGCGCATGCGTCCGGTATCTCAGTTTTCCGAATATCTGGATCGCGCTGAGGTATCCGAAGCCGGCCGGGTAGAAGAAGATGTGGAAATGGTGAATGTCATTCTCGAAAATCACCGGATCATCATTGAAAATATGCGCCGGGTAATCAAGGCTGCCGACTCGGTAAGTGACGAAGGTACCATCGATATGGTCGGCGGTTTCCTCAGCAATCTGGAAAAAGTAAGCTGGATGCTGGATGCCTGGAGAAGCAGTCAGAAGGTAGTAGCCTGAAAGAGTTAGTTTTCCATAGTTCGATTCACAACTCAACCAATTGTGCATTAGAATGAGTGGATCAGGACGGGCGTTGGAAAATAAATTTCACGACGCTCTGAGTAGATCAAGTGGGGAGTTTTTCTCCTCACTTCATCCCAATTTTTAAATCAAAATAGAGAAAAATGGAAGTTAGTGAGAAAAATGAAATAGTAGTTGTTGATAAGAACGAGAACGTTCGGTCGGAGGACTATGGATTCCCATTTTACCAGAAAGGTACGACCTACGGCCTGACCGCAGGTGCGATCATGGGGGCTATTTCTTTAATAATCAGTAGTTTAGTAGGTGAAGATAATGTTGGATGGGATTTCGTCAAATATCTCGCACTCGGTTTGGTTCTTGGCCAGCTTTTGAATAAGTACAAATCTTTTCTACCGAGTGGTAAAGTCTTCAAGGACGGTATGGTCCTGGGTATGTTTACCTCTTTTGTGGCTGCGGTAACGATGGCGGCGATCAATCTCGTTGTAAGTCTGTTCGGGCTCGAAAGTGGTGTCTTGCAAAAATTTGGTCTGGAGGTCAATTCCTTTATGGACTCCGTAATGATCAACGGTCTGATGATCTTTGAATGTCTGGTATTCGGTCTGATTCTGACCTTTGTATGGCTTCAATTACTGAAAGACGAAAAACCTGCTGAGTAGTAAAATGTAAAACCATTCCAACATAAACAAACAAACAAAAAACGTTAGCGATCATGAAATTTAAAAGATATCCCAGCCTGGCCCGGGCGGCCGAAGCACTAAAGAAGCGGGGATTTTCCGAACAATTCATTTTGGAGGACAATTGTTTGATCCTCCAAGAAAGTGATCGGGAATACCCACCTGCTGAAGTCGCAATAGTAGAGTTCCACCGGTTCTTTCCCAAAGACCATAATCCAAACCGGATCTCGATCGTATTTGCTCTCGAAACCATGGATAAGATACGCGGCCTGCTGGTTGCTACCTATAACGCATACGGCAAAGTAAATTTGCTGGAATTTATGGACAAAGTAAAGATAAAGTCTAGACAGGGAAACGCAGTTTGATGGCGATTTACGCCATCAACACGTAAATGGCCAGGAATACCAATACACTGAGTACCAATCCCCCTACAAATACATTGTACGATATGGTAAGCAGCTGGTATTTTTTCCGGAGCACCAAACCTAAGTTATAAAGGTCCCGGGAAAGATCATTATAAAGCTGCTCCTGGTCAACCTTTAGATTATCCATATAGTGCACAAAATCCTCCTTTTCCAACTGCAGGAAATTTCCAAAATACAACATATTGGTTTCCGTTGAATTCGGATCGAAATTGCTGTTTAATTTATAGGTCGTTACACTTGGCTTTGCCGAAAACACAGCAAAGACCAGGGCCGTAAGCGAGCTCAGCAACAAAATGATCACGGGCAGAGCAAATCCGGGACTATCGTAAAAGAAGTTCTCGATGAAGCTCAGACCCGCACCGGATACAGCCAAAAGAATAGAGAGTACGATCGTATTGATACTGATCATCATGTTGGCCTTCCCATCGGCGATCCTACTCAGGTTGATGTGGTTCCGGAAACCGGTCCGATACAGCGTATCGATCCCACGTCCCATATCCTTACCCGTAAGCTTTTTGATCGTATTGCGCTCGGCCTTGACGTTGTTCTGCTTCTGCTTGGACAAATGCTCGAGCCTGCGCTTACCGTATTTGCCGCGGGCGTAGGCCGTATAGAAATGCGTATTGGTGAGCAGTTCGATCACATGTTCGGACCACTCCTTTTCCGTGTAGGGTTCTTCCCGGAGGTGTTCTTCCTCCAGCCGCAGCAGATCTGCCTTTTTGAAAAAGCTTTTGCGACCGGCGATGAGGTGAATACCGTCGTGGTAGACCTTTTCCATGACGTTGGCCGGTTCGTGATCCGGACGGATGGAACGGATTAGACTTTGTACCGTTTTGATGCCGCTCTGCCCGAACCCGCGTTCCTTAAGGAAATCACTGGCGATCGATGCACTCTCGTCATAATAATCTCTTTCCTTCCGGGCCATGCCGGTAAACTGAAACCAGGCGGCAAGACTCAGCAACTCAAAGTCACTGTCGCTGATCTCGTGTTCGGATTTATCAGCCACCTTCTGTACCGCTTCCACCGTTTCTTCAGCGAAGAAGAAATTGTGATACACATAGGCAGCCGGCATTTGTTCTTGATACCATTCACGTAGATGACTTCTACTCTGGTCAAGTATATCTTCTTTAATAGTCGTACTCATTAATTTTTCGGATTAAAGACCAATAGTCGTCCCTGGCCACCACGGCCTTCACTGGACAAATATAAGCGACCTTCTTCATCGAAGGTAATTCCCTCAGGTTGAGGAAGCTGACTGGGACTGAGGCGTTCGGCGTAAAGCAACTCTCCCGTTCGATTCATTACTACCAGTAAGCGACCTACCGAGGAGATCACATAAATATAACCATTTTCAGGATGTACTGCGATCCCCGAAGGTTTGAATTCGTAGGATTTTTCTTTCTGATAGATGAGCCGTCCGAGTTCTAGCTGATCGATATA
The DNA here is from genome assembly GCF_002646595.1 of Flavilitoribacter nigricans DSM 23189 = NBRC 102662. Lineage (GTDB taxonomy): Bacteria > Bacteroidota > Bacteroidia > Chitinophagales > Saprospiraceae > Flavilitoribacter > Flavilitoribacter nigricans. Next base: position 294,285 of record NZ_PDUD01000009.1, on the reverse strand, counting down.
ATAAAGGGGTGTTTCGCTCATCCGGTTATCGTTGAGGTCGAAACTGTAGATCATTCTTTTGAGTCCTTCACCGGTTTCGTTACTTTCCTCACCAGCTTCCTTCAAGGCTACGAGCAGGCAGTCATCTACGTGGTCGTAGGCCAGGCCTTCCGCATCCTGCTGGTAGGAGAGGGGCGTTTCGTACTTTTTACTTTCTACCGATTCGCCGAAGAGGCTGTCGATCTCAAATATATCGCCGTCGCGTTCGAGTACGTAGATCTTGTTCCGGGAACGGGCGATGCCTTCGTAATCCAGATTCTTGCCGAACTTTACCTTCTGGATCACTTCCTGTTTACCGGTCTGGTAAACGAAGATAACTCCTTCCTCATCCTGGATGGACAAAAGCTGGTCCTCTGTATTCCAGGCCAGGCCGGAAATTTCCCGCAGGTCATTGGGTAGATAATATTGTTGGTAAGGTTTGCCCAGGTCGTAAGAAAAGGTATAGTCACTGTTCTCCCCCTGGAACACGGTTCCTTCGGGTTGTTCCTGGTACAATAAATAAGCAATGGATAAGGCAAAGAGGAGAATACAGATCAGAATAAAGAAAGAAATGGTATTAGGATGTTTCCAATTCATATGGCTATAGACTACAAAAGAGGCTGTCGGAAAGACAGCCTCTTAGTTATTTTTTGATGCTTATGCGAACTTCCAACTTACTTAATAACTCTAGAAGCATATTGTTGTTCGATGTTAGCTTTCATTTTGTTGCGTGCGGTGTGGATACGACTCTTAACCGTACCGATAGGCAGGTCAAGTTTCTCGGCGATCTCTTTGTACTCAAATCCGCGGTAATGCAGCAGAAAAGGTACACTGTACAGGTCGCTCATACTGTCAAACATGGATATGATTTCTTGCATACGTAAGTTTGATTCTCCTTCGTTCGGAGTGATGATTTTTCCTTCCAGGGCGTATGCAAAGCTTTCAACCGGCTCACTTACGTGGCGACGCTTCTTGTCTTTGCGATACTGGTTGATGAAAGTGTTACGCATAATAGTAGAGATCCAGCCCTTAAAATTAGTACCTACCTGGAATTTTTCACGATACCGGAACGCACGCAGTGACGTGTCCTGGACCAAATCCTTAGCCTTCTCCTGGTTATGCGTCAACCTCAGCGCAAAGTTATTCAAGAATGCTTCAAATTGGTTTAGTTGTTCAGTGAATTCGATGGTAGTCATATAGGTATATTTTTTTATTGCAAGTTCATTTATACTATTGCAAATGCCGTGCCAATTTTATAACAGATTGAATATCAATGTTTTACACCGAATCACAAAAACCGAATTTGATTAAATAAAATCAATATGATTAAATATGATCAATACTGAACAAGAAGAAAATTGCGAAAAAAAGATTTGGGAAGGATATTCGGGGACCTCACAAAGAAAATAGCCAGTCTGGCCATAACGAATCATGGGGAAAATGTACAGAGCCGGTACACCAAAGCTCGCAGATTGCGGATCATTGCTCGGCTTTTCACAAAGGTAAGCCTATTCTCAATACCGGGAAAATAAGCGGATCATCCGGACAGACCGGATTCTGTTTTTGCGGCTGGCTGCCGTTATCTTCCGGGCAGCGCTGTACTCCAGCTGGTTGCAGGTGAGGCGGGATCGCCTTCATTTATTATAACACATTTTTGCCTGGAATGTGCGGTTTGGGGAATTGGATGATCGGATAGCTTATATATATGGAGTAGCCAGTGGGCATATCGCACCATGGGCAACCAAAAGGGCATTGCTAAGGGTACCGTTTATGCTGGCGAAAAAAAATACAGCTGCTCAAAATAGGATGGTAGAGAAAACAAAAAGGGTTGTTCCCATTCCTGAGAACAACCCTTGACAAGTTACTTGCTTAAAATTGGAAAGTCAAACTAAGGATTGAACGTTATCTAACTAATGCTTATGCTTACAGCGGCAGAATGCCGATGATCGTTACATTTACGGTGGTAGAGCTATTGGCTTCTACGTCGATCAGGCTCAGGTCCAGACCAGCCAGCAGGTTGATGTCGATAGAAAGGCTGCCCTTGAGTTCGAACTGCCCGTCCTGGTCATCATCCTCGTATCCGGCGAAGTACAGTTCGTAGTCACCTTCCTCCAGGAAGTGAAGTTCGAAACTTCCGTCGGCTTTGGCCTGTACGCTGGTTACGGCGTTGGTGAACTTCAGTTGTCCGTCACCGCTGCCCTGCGTTTCGGCGTTTGCGTCCAGGGTACCTTTTTTATAGGCGTACACCACTACTTTGTCCGCATAGTTGTCCCACTGGGAAACTTTACCGGTAATGGTACCAGCGCTGGCTTTGGTCACTACCCGCAGAGAAGCGGCCAGGTCACTGCCGGCAACAAAATCGTAGGCGTCCTGTCCTTCGCGCTTGATCGCTTTGCGCAGGTCAAAATCGATCACTACTTCGGCCGTTTGGTTGTCTTCCACAATGATGTTCTGACCGTTCAGGGTAAGTTCGGTGGTATTCTGGGCACCGGCCATCAGGGCCTCTTTGGTGCCGTCCGTTTTCAATACGTAACAACCGGGAGCGCTTCCGCTGGCATCGGTAGTATGGTCCAGTACCAGAGAAATGCTGGAATACGTTTTCGCGGTGAGGTCCGTTTCGGCCAACAGCGCTACGTTTCCTTCCTGGTAAGCTTTAATATCAATGGTCTTAGAGGTAAAACCTTCCACACTCTGGCCGTCGATCTTCACGTCCGCCACAGTTACAAAAACCCCCTGGACGGAAGCGTCATCAATTGGAGCATCGGTTATTTCAATGCTCATCGTGCCTCTGGCACCGTCCGGTCCTGTAGTATCATCCTTTTCACAAGAAGCGAAAGTAAACAGCATTAACAACAAGGTGAATGCACTTGGGATTACGAATGCTTTCTTCAGCATCATCAGATTAGAATTTAAGTTTAAAAATGTAGATTGTTTCAACTAAGTACGAATGCTTCGATACTTTTAGATTTAGAAGAATTAAAACGGGGAAAATTCACCTTCAGACGCCAGGGCACAGCACTGATCAATGCCAGTGAACACCAACAGCCAAAGGCTGTATTGCTGCATACAAGTAGCTGAACGGTAAGGGAAAAGCGTTGTCGGCACGAGGCCGGGAAAGATTGATTTAAGCGTGTTTAATCAAGTAGATCTCTGTATAATGCTGGGGGGAAATGCGTGATAACGGTTCAATTATTTCTTATCCTTGACTTTCGAAAACTAAAACGATTCGCAAAATTCATTATTGCACTATTTTTGAATATTTTTTTTAATCTGATGATTATCAGTATATTGCGTGTGTTATTTTCTTATTTCATCCCGGGCGGGATCGAAAAATATACGCCCGAGGAAACTTATCTAATCACAAAACGGTTTTTAAGAAAAATACCCAAAACTTTAGAATGACAAAAAAGAAGAAGAAAAAAATTAAAGGAAGTAAGCTAAGCTCCAAACAACTACAACGAGAACTACTTAAATTTTTCCGCTACCACTCCAAGAAGCAATTCAATCCCCGTCAGATCATTAAGAAATTAAAGATTGAGAACAACAAGGATTCGGTGCAGTATGCGCTGGACCAACTGGTTGCGTCCGGATCGCTGAAAGTGGTGGGAGAATACCGATATAAAGTAGATGCCGCCAGTTTGCCGGCTTCAGATAATGCCAAGAGTGACCGCAATACCTATCAGGGTAAAGTGGATATGACCCGCAAAGGCGACGCCTATATTTTGGTGGAAGGCCTGTCGGATGACGTTCACGTTTCCGAAAAATATATGAACGGCGCCCTGCACGGCGATACCGTGTCTATCCGGACCTGGCGTCCGCGCGGTCGCAAAAAACTGGAAGGTGAAGTACTCGAAGTCGTGGAACGGGCCCAGTCCGCTTTCCTCGGTACCCTGCAGCGCTTTTCCCGCCACGCCGTGGTGGTTACGGACAGTGTGGTGCCCCTGGAGATCCGGGTGGCCACCAAAGACCTCATGGATGCGCAGCACGATGATAAAGTGATCGTTGCCATTACCGAATGGGAACATTCGCGCTACAAACAACCGGTGGGAGAGATCACCGCCGTACTCGGGGCGGCCGGCAGCCACGATATTGAGATGAAATCCATTCTCATTAATAATGGCTTTGACCTGGAGTTCCCCGCCGCGGTAAAAGAAGAGACCAAACATTTACTGACCCATATCCCCGAAGCGGAGATCGAACTTCGTCGCGATATCCGGGAGATCACCACCTTTACGATCGATCCGGATAACGCCAAGGACTTTGACGACGCCCTGTCCATTCGCTATCTGGAGGACGGCCGCCTGGAAGTGGGGGTACACATTGCCGACGTTAGCTATTATGTGCGTCCGGGGACCGCTCTGGACCAGGAAGCCTTTGAACGCTCGACCTCCGTTTATCTGGTAGACCGGGTATTGCCGATGCTGCCTGAGAAATTGTCCAATGAGCTGTGCTCCCTACGTCCCAACGAAGATTCACTGACCTTCTCAGCGATATTTGTTTTCGATGAGAAAGACCGGGTGGTGGAACGCTGGTTCGGCCGGACCATTATTCACTCCGACCGCAGATTCACTTACGACGAAGTACAGGATATCCTGGACGCCGGGAAAGGTGAATACGCGCAGGAACTGAAGGTGCTTAACCGAGTGGCCAAAAAGCTACGCAAACAACGCTTCCGCAAGGGATCGATCAACTTCGAGACCGATGAAGTGAAATTCCGCCTGGCTGAAGACGGTACGCCCCTGGAAGTGTACGTGAAGGAGCGCAAGGACGCGCACCTGCTGATCGAGGATTTTATGCTGCTGGCCAACCGCGAAGTAGCGACTTACATTGATCAGAAGGGCAAAGACACGGAGATCCCCTTCGTCTACCGGGTACACGATGAACCGGACCCCGATCGGGTAGAAGACCTGGTGGCCTTCGCCCGGGATATGGGATACAACATGAATATCAAATCGCCCAAGGATGTGGCCAAGGCCTACAATGCGCTGGGCAAAGCGGCCGAAAAGAACCCGGCCCTGAAGTTATTGGAACCGATCGCCATTCGTACGATGGCCAAAGCGATCTATACGACCGACAACATCGGTCACTACGGCCTGGGCTTCGATAATTATACGCACTTCACCTCGCCGATCCGCCGGTATTCCGACGTACTTGTACACCGGATCCTGGAGCGCAACCTCGGTGAAGGCAATTTCTTCCGGGTGAAGAAAGATAAACTGGAACTGCGCTGTAAGCACATCTCCTCCATGGAGCGCAATGCCCAGACCGCCGAGCGGGAATCCATCAAATACAAACAGGTGGAATTCATGGAGAAACACATCGGAGACGTATTTGCGGGACTGGTTTCCGGCATTGCGGAATTCGGGGTATTCGTCGAACTCATCGACAGTCGCTGCGAAGGCATGATCCCGTACGAACTGATGGATCAGCCCTACGAAGTGGACAGCAGCCGCCTGAGCATCAAAGGCCGCCACAACGGCCGGGTGATCAAACGCGGTGATCAGCTGGATGTACAGATCGTGAAAACGGACCTGCAGCGCCGACGGATCGATATGGCCCTGGTGGAAGACGGAGAAGTAATGACTTCCGAAGACAGCGGCGGCAACGCCCGCAGCAACGGGCGTCAGCAGAATCGCCGGCGATCATCGGGCAACAATAACCGCAGCCGCTCCGGCAACGGAAAGCGGAAAGGCGGTGGCGGTGGCCGGTCTTCCCGGAAACGCTAGGGCAAATCGCCGGATCTGCCGGAAATGGGTGAAAATCCGGGAAGGAAAGTGTACATTGGGGTGAATTTGAAAATAACGCTCTGATGGAAACTAAACTTCGCCCCAATCAGGAGCGCGCCCGGGCCATCATCATCATTTTTTGGGTGATGCTCGGCGTGACCGTACTCCTGCTCATTTCCAACTTCCTGCAATACCGTTTGCTGAGTAGTTACGATTTCGATGCCGACCAGGCCGATAGTAACGATAACCGGCAAATGGTACTCGCTTTTCTATTTTTAGCTATTTATATCCTGTCCATTGTCTATTTCATCCGCTGGTTCCGGCGGGCGTATTACAACCTGCACCAGGTTTTACCGGCCAGCCGTCTGCAACATACCGAAGGGTGGGCGGCCGGCAGCTGGTTTGTACCCATTCTCAATTTGTACCGCCCGTACCAGATCATGGAAGAGATCTGGGAAAAGACCCAACTGGAGTATCTGGATAGGCCGCAGATTCAGGGTGTGCAGATCCTCGGCTTTTGGTGGGCCCTGTTTTTGGGCAATAATTTCATCTCCCGCATCAGCAGTCGTCTGGAACGGGATGCCGAAACGATAGATTCCCTGATCACGGTTACTTTCGTAGATATGCTGCAGGCCGTTGTCCAGATCGGGGCCATCCTGATCACCATAAAAATGATCAAGGAGACGAGCAGTTTTGAGGAAAAAATGTACCGCCATCATCATCAGGAAGTGGATATCCTGGATCATCTGGTAGACGAGTGATATTCTGGTACGACGGTACCGGGGGTGAACTACGGTACACGCTCAAAATAGATCAGTAGCAGGGAAAGTTGGAGATCAGATTGTGGTTTCCGGCTCGTGCTGTACCGGGAAATTACAGGAATTGGCGATAAAGCACATCGCATTGGCCTGGTGATGCAGTTCGAGGGAAGGTGCGATCATCGCTTCCGTTTCCACTCTGATCCGCGGATGCAGGGTGACTTCCCGGAATTTTCCGCTCCCATCTTTAGCTTCTTCCATAATACCGGTAGCCTGATCGATATATTCCGTCACTACGATTTTATTAACGGAACAGAGGTGCAGAAACCACAGCATATGGCAGGCTGAAAGCGACGAAAGGAACAGTTCTTCCGGATTGTAGCGGGCAGGGTCGCCCCGAAAGGAAGGATCGGAAGAAGCCGGGATCTGTACCGGCTTTCCATCAGCGGAGATGAGGTGATCGCGACTGTAGGATCGGTAGCTGCTGGTACCCTGGCCCTGATTGCCCGTCCACTCCATCCTGATTTTATAATGGTGTTCCTTCATGATTGGTTGTAAGGCAGGTGACCCGCAGACCCGCTGCGGTTCGGCGATCGTTTATCCCCAAAAAGCGCCGTATTTATCCTCGTCCAGCAGGCTGAAGAATTCGGTAATATCGTCTACTTCGGAATCACCGCCCGGGCGGTAGGGTTCCCAATTGCCGTTGGCGCGTTTCCAGTAGACCTTCCAGATATCGCGGGATTTAATGTATTTGGCGCGAGCTACATCGGATTCGATCTTTATTTCCGGATCGTTGTAAACGGGGCGGATCTCAAAGATCCTCAATTCGCGATTATCCAGGGAAAAGCCCAGGTCCACTTTGTCCCGCAAATGCAGGGGCGGACGATTTTCCTCAACGTATTCCATGGCGTAATAGCGGGCTTTCGCTAATGCTTGTTTTTCTTCCATTACGTATAGATGTTGATTTCTATGCTGCAATTTAAAAATCTGCGCTACCTTTTCCAACATATTTTTACCGTCGATAACTTTTCGTTCTCCAGTCGAATGTGGGGGAGCACGGTAAAGCCGTTCTTCTGATAGAATAAAATGGGAGAAGGGTAGGGCGTTCCATCTTTTTTGACGTCGCGCTCGTGGTCGGTCACCCAGCCGTTCAATACATCTTCCCGCTCCTTCGCCTGCTGCAGCAACTGGGTACCAAAACCCTTTCCCTGGTGTTGGTATCCTACGATCATGACAAACCAGCGATCCTGATCCCGCTCGAAGGTAGCCAGCCAGCCCCGGACTCGCTCTTCCTCGTCCACCAGAAGGAAATGGTGAAGATCCGCCAGTTTTTGCAAATAATTTTCCAGTTCCTGCTGGCCGGAATAGGCTAACTGGACGGGGTACTCCGCATTCCACAATTGAAGGATGTCCGCTTTCTGTTCAGGCTGGAGGGCCGTGGTGCTGATGATCTTCATATTGAATTATTATACGGTTTTTCGAACGGATGCCGCTGGGATAGGCATTAACCGGTCCCTCATCCTGTGATAATTTCGGCGCCACATTTTCCTTATCCCGACCTTTCGGTAGCTAGGCTCACCGGGATACAGAAGACGGTCGGTGGGCCGTCGCACCCGCTTGGTGGCAAACGCTCCTTTTTTCTGTTCGTTTGGTCGCCTTGCGAACCTTTCAAAGCAGAACAATGGCAATTAGTTCCCTGTTATTACCCTAAAATACAAACGTAGAGCATTATGAAGAGTACACCCTTAGGTAGAACTGACCTCAGCATTGCACCGCTGGTGTTTGGCGGCAATGTTTTTGGCTGGACCATAGATGAAAAACAATCGTACACCATACTGGATAAGTTTCTGGAACTTGGTTTCGATGCCATTGATACGGCGGATATTTATTCCCGCTGGGCGGACGGCAACAGCGGCGGGGAATCCGAAACGATCATCGGCAAATGGATGAAGGAGCGGGGCAACCGGAAAGACATCACCCTGATCACGAAAGTGGGCGGCGATATGGGGAAAGGTCAGCCGGACCTGAGCCGTGACCATATCCTGAAATCCGTGGACGACTCCCTCCTTCGTCTCCAAACGGACCACATCGATCTCTACCTCACTCACTTTGACGATCCCAACACGCCGATCGAAGAAACCCTCGCGGCTTACGAGACCATCATTAAGGCTGGGAAAGTACGCTGGATCGGTGCATCCAATCTATCTCCTGATCGGCTGGATGCTTCCATCAAGTTCAGTGAGGCCAATAACCTGCCCCGTTATGAAGTGTTTCAACCCGAATACAACCTCTACGACCGGGAGGGCTACGAAGATCAACTGGCCAAGGTGTGCACACAGCACGAACTGGGCGTGATCACCTACTACGCCCTGGCCAGCGGTTTCCTGACGGGAAAATATCGCGGCAAACAGGATCTGGATAAAAGTGTGCGGGGAGGAAAGGCCGAACAGTACCTGGACGAGCGCGGTCACCATATTCTCCAGGGCCTGGATCAGATCTCCGAGAAACACGGCGTGTCCCAGGCGGCTGTGGCCCTGGCCTGGCAGATGGCCAGTCCAATCGTAAGTGCGCCGATCTCGAGTGCCACCAAGATCAGCCACCTGGAGGCCTTTAAAGAAGCAGCAGAGCTGGAATTGACGAAAGAAGATATCATTTTGCTGGACAATGTCTCCACCTACGAGAAGGTAAAGTCCTGATCCCGGGGCATCCGGCAGGACGATAACATGAATCATGCGCATCAGGAGTTGAAAGTCCCGTAGGGACGAGATATCGGTAGCCCGTCCAATAATTCGGGAGGTTCAGCGTGCCGTAGGTACGCAATATGATTTTTACATGGCGTACCTACGGCACGCTAAGCCGGGAAATGGTCATTTTGCTACCTACATTTTGTGCCTAAAGGCACATTGATTCCAAGTTTAATTCCTGATTTGCATGACTCATGTTACGGTTTACGTCGGATCTTAATAAGTCAGGCTACGCAGGAAAGCGATACTTTCGGGAACCTGCTCCACCACACTACTACTTTCATCTTCAATGAAGTAATGGGCAATGCCGATCTTACGGCCTTCGATCAGGATATTGCGCATGTCGAGCTGCCCGGTACCCAGGGGTACATTGTATTCCACATTTGTGCCACCGGTCAGGTTCTTTTCGATGCCTTTCTCCATATCTTTCAGGTGCATCAGTTTCCAGCGTTTGCCGTACTTTTTCAGCAGGGCCACGGGATCACCGCCCCCAAACTGGATCCAGAAAATATCCATTTCGAACGAGACGTATTTGGGATCGGTATTTTCGATGATGTAGTCCAGCAGCGTACCGTCGCCGTAGGGCTGAAATTCGTAGCCGTGGGCGTGGTAGCAAAAGGTCAGCCCGTTATCCGCCAGCACTTTGCCGGCAGTATTGAACACGGCTACCGCTTTCTGGGCATCCGCCAGCGAGAAATTGCCGCGGTCGTGGGGAACCCAGGCACACATCACAAACTTGGAGCCGAGTTTTTTTGCCGTTTCGACCACCTTCATGGGGTCTTCCGCCAGTTCATTAAAGCTGGAACCCGTGGAAGGAATGCTGATGCCGCGTTCGTCGCACATTTTTTTGTATTCCTCCGGTGGAATGCGGCCGGCGCCGCCTTCTATTTCGGTGATCCCCATGGCCTGAATGCGATCCAGAGTGCCGGGAATATCTTTAGGGAAATAATTGCGGAAGGAGTAGGCCTGTACGCCGACGGGCGCTACGAAGATCGGTTCTCCCGGTTTGCCCATCTTACTGGAAGCGCAGGAGGTGAAGACCATACCTACGGCAAGGGCCAGGAGTGGTAGAAGGTTTTTCATGTCTTGTTTCAATTAGTTGATAATTATTAGGACCAATGTAGGAAATTAACGAGGAAAAATTGTTTTTCCGGAAACATCCTTTATCGTGCCGGCTATCTTTCCGCTTGCGAAAAACCTAAATTGCCGATCCACACGATCAACAGCTGTTTCCCGCATTTTACCCCTAAATTAACGGACCGGTCTTCTTTTCCCATCATGTATCGTTATGTATCTGTACCGGAAGCATACGGGCGTTAAGCGACCGGCGACCGGTATCGCGATAATACCTTAAATTCTTCTACCGCACCCTCAGGTGGTAAAACTACATTTGTTAGGAGCCATAATTGGAATCCGTTCTTGTTGATGCGGAATGATCAATCATTAAACAGGAAAAAACCGTAGCCACCGGGATCCCGGATGATGATGTTATCCACCTCGCCGTTTTTATTGAAGTGGGTGATCTCTTCGGTGATCGTAATACCCGCGGCCCTCACCTTTTCGATGACGGCCGGGTTATTCTTACCGTTGAAATAAGTAAGCGATGGATTGAAAAAGAGGTGAGGGCAGGAATTAGGCTGCATCAGGCTGACGGTAAATTCATCTTCGTTCTGAAAACCGACCCATCCCTGTTCTACGGATCCCATGAAGAGCTTAAAGCCCAGTGCTTCCCAGAGCCTGGCCGAACGTTCCATATCTGTGGTTTCCAGACTGAGGCCGGCAAAATTGCCCAGGTGGGATGGCGGAATAGCGGCCAGATCCATTTCCAGGTCCAGTTCTCCTTTGTTCAGGTAAACGCGGGTACCACTCGGGGTGCCGAGTAAATAACCGGAATCGGTAGTGGGTACGGCGGTCAGTTTTTCCAGAGCGGGGATCAGATCCTGCCAGTGGTCCCCGTGGAGCTGGAGTCCCGCCCGGGCGAAGCGGTCGGGATTGATGTAGATCAGACATTTACCGTCCGAAACGTAGTGCTTTTCGGGATGTGGGATCCGCTGGAATTGTAATCGCTGGTAAAAATCGAGGCTTTGGGCCAGGTCGGGAGTTGGAGTATGAAGAAGAGTTGGCATACGCGTCAGTAGATTTTTTCTCCCAAATTAGCGCATCCTTCTAACAATATCGATGGCCGGATCACTTTTCAGCGTAAAATCACTCGAAAGTACTAGGTGATCAGAACAGATATGCGTTACGATCCGCCAACGCCTAAGCAAATCCGTTCTTCCACTTCTGGGCGATCTGCATGGCGGTTTCCAGCATGGCCGGTTCCCATTCTTCTACTTTCCAGGCCGAACCGGCGAGATCAGAACTTTGCAGTTCCTCCCGGGCAGCCGACAGATCGGGGGCCGTTTCCAGGATCCGGGACAGCTGTTGTTGTTGCCGGTGGAGGCTAAGATCCTCCGGTGCCGGCCCCAGTGGGCACAGCTCTTTCGGTAAGAAGTCATTGGCAACGGTTTCCGGCGGCGGAGTTGAGAGTGATTGAACGGTCCGTTTCAATTTGCGAAAATCCTCCCGAAAGGCTTCCTGACTTGCCGGCGTATGCAGGCCGATACCCAATTGTTCCAGGACAACGAATTTCAGGTGCGGACAGCGGGGCACTACCGCGGACAGCATTTGGAACACCTCATCCGGTACGGCATCGTCGTGGGTATCCCGGCGGATCTTTTGCCGGGGATGCAGCGCAGAATCCTCCCAGCTACCGCCGGAAATATGGATCTCCCGTACCCGGTGCAGCGGATAAAGCTCCAGCAGCGCTTCGAAAGGAATGGTGAAATTCTGGAGTTGGCAGTAGAGATTGTGTAAATCCAGGATGATGAATCCGTTGACCGGTTCGAGCAGTTCGTCGAGAAATTGCCCGTGTGCCTTTACCTCATCCAGGGAATAGGCAAAAGCCAGATTTTCCAGACCCACCGGACAGCGGCAGGCCTGGAAAATGCGTTGTAGTCGATCTTGTCCCAACTGCAGCGTTCGACGGGTAAAGGGAATGCCGATGGGCGCTCCGGCGTGGAAATTCGCACCGGTCATAAAACCAAAATGCTCGCTGATGTGATCAAACTGGAAATGACCGGAAACCTTTTCGAGCTGTTGCAACCACGCCTCCTGCTCGGGAGTCCATTTCCCCGAAAAAAGGGAGAAATAGACCCCGTGCCCCACGAGCCGATTTTCCTGTCCGAAAGCAGTGAGCAGTTCGATGAACCAATCGGGAATATTCCGTTGCTTGTACAGGGTATCGAACGACCATTCGATAGCTTCGACCGATTCCTCCGCAAAAAGCGGCAGGGCGGCCGACAGCAGATGGTTATCCAGATTGCAGGCGATGGAGGAATAGATCTTTGGCATATCCGTGCTTATCCCATGCCGCAGCCCGGGCAGTTAGACCAATCGGTGCTGCCTTCGGAATTGCGGTGATCCAGCTGGCAGTCTTCCGCACAGGTTTTATCGTGTAAGTTGGGCTTTACATCGGAGTTCTCGAATAGACTACAGGAGGTAGTAGTAGCGCTGATCGTAACGCCCAGGGCAATAGCCTGGAGCAGTGATTTGGAGAGCTTCATCGTATTGGCTTTTTGATGATCCAAAAATTGATTATCAGAAAGCTAAGACGCAGGGAGATCGGGAATAGGTTGGGTGAGAATAGGAATTTAGCGAAAATAATTTTCCAGGACCAAAGGCCGGGGGAAAGGTCGTTTGTGGTACCCAATAGTAAAAGCAAAACCGGTATCTCACCGGGCCGTAAAGTCCATATATACTAATTCTTCGGTCTTTACGGCCCAGTGAGCTTAGGTAGCTTAGTTGCGGTAATCCAAAGCCGGAGCCCGGTCGCCCAGGAGCGGCTCGTATTTGAAATCTTCGCCGCGGAATTTCAGCCATTCCGCCCGGGCGTCTTTGATCAGCTGTCCGTCGTTGAGCAGATCCAGCGCCATCCCGGTGAGGGTTTTGGCGGCTACCAGCATACCCTTTTTACCGATGCTGTTGCCCGCACAGGCCACCGCCTGCCAGGAGTGGGACGGCGTACCCGGTACGTAGGTAGCCGTACGCAGGCCCACCGTGGGTACAGCCCAGCTTACATCTCCCACATCCGTGGAACCACCACCACGCCGGTAGCGCTCTACATTGAATTCCTGGATCTTTTCCGCATCTTTCGGATCGGGGATCTTGGCGGAGTTAAAAGACGTTTGCAGGGTTTTGGCGAAAGCCAGTTCTTCCTCCGTATAGGTGACACCACCCACCATTTTCAGGTTATCGTACATTTTTTTGGCCAGTACTTCTACGGGCAGCAGGTTGTAGACCCCACTCATCACCTCGTATTTCATTTCGGTCTCCGTGCCCATTGCGGCACCTTCGGCCGTTTTGACCAGGCGCTCGAAAATGCGTTTTACTTCCGACGGTTCCGGATGACGAACGTAGTAATAGACCTCGGCGAAATTGGGCACTACGTTCGGCGCATCACCGCCGGCGGTAATGATATAGTGGATGCGGGTTTCCATCGGTACGTGCTCACGCATCATATTGGCCATATCGTTCATGGCTTCCACACCGTCCAGGGCCGAGCGGCCCGCCTCGGGCGAACCGGCAGCGTGGGCGGAAATACCGTGGAAGCGGAACTTAGCCGTAGTATTGGCCAGCGAGCTGCTGGCATTGGCGGAGTTGCCATTGCCGGGGTGCCAGTGCAGCACCACGTCCACGTCATCGAAAAGGCCGGCGCGCACCATGTACACTTTTCCCGATCCGCCTTCTTCCGCGGGCGTGCCATATACTTTGACCGTCCCTTTGAAATTCCCGGCCGCCAGTTGCTCCTTAACCGCTACGGCCGCCGCTACGGAGCCTACGCCGAAGAGGTTGTGGCCGCAGCCGTGACCGGAAGTGCGGCTTTCATCCTGCAGGGGTTCCGGAGTGGCCTGCTGGGAAAGTCCGGGCAGCGCATCAAACTCCGCCAGAATACCGAGTACCGGTTTCCCGCTACCGTAGGTAGCCACAAAGGCCGTCGGGATGTCCGCCACTCCGGCCTCTACGCTGAAGCCGGCGGCTTTTAATTTATCCTGGAGTAGTTCCGAACTTTTGTATTCCTGATAACCCACTTCCGCATAATCCCAGATCTGCTGGGCCATTTCGCCGTAGCCGGAAAAATCCTGCTCGATCTGGGCCTGACTTTTTTCCTTCAGGTTATTGAGTTTTTTCTCATTGTATTGCTGGGCCATCAGCCCGAGTGGTAAGAAACAAAGTAAGAGTAGATACCTCATGATGTAGAATCTTCTTGAAGATGATATAAAAGGTGAAGCAATTTGCACTGCTTCTTCGCATCTGCAAGATAAGATTCCATTTAATTAAATCAAGCGGTCGGCGGGTATTTGGCGGCCCCAAACCGGATTTCGGAATGGCTTACTTCTCACCGATTTTTCCCAGATGTCGGTTAAAAAGGGAGGAGTACATCCGCTCCGTCCGGCAGTAGCGAATGCACTCCAAAAGTACGGGAATGATCCGGCAGCGTCCTACTCCAGATAGGGATCCATAATGGAGGTAGGCGTGTAACTTTGTTTCCGCCAGAACTGCGCCGGATTGACATAGGCCTCGATCTCCGGGCTCAGCAATTCCAGCTTTTCGCGGCTGTCGGTTTTCCGGTGGTAATTGTAGAGCAGGACCCGGAGTTTAGTTTTAATGGCTCCTTCGTAGACGGGGAGCCGGAATTCCCAAAAATGGGCGGGGGGTAGAAAAAGGGTATGGTAGCTATTCCCGCACCAGCTGTTGGGCAGGTAATCGAGGTCGCGCCATTTTCCATTTCGGTCTTTTGCCTGGACTTTCATATAGAGCCGGCTGTCCTGCACACTGAACAGGAAGGTATCCCGGGTAGTATTGGCCATATAGAGTGCCTGTTCCCAGTAGGGCCGTTCCCGGAGGGTGTCCCGGGAATTGATCTGTATACTCAGCGCCTGATCGGTAAACTTAATGGAATCGGAAACCGGCCGAAAATCGTTGATCCCTCTACCGCCCCAGCCACCGAAGCCGTCGAATCTATTATCCGCCGGAGACGAAGCGTAGAACTGCCCCCGTGTCATAAAATCGATGTTTAAGGGCCCGGGCTGGGGGACGGATTCCGATGCGCGCCATACGGTGTTTCCCCGCCGGTCTATATAATAAAAGTCCTGACTGTTCTGGTGGATCTTTAGCAATCCTTCCGAAAAGTGGTCAAAGGGGAGATCCTGGATCTCCGATTCGAGCAAAACACCGTGACCGTCCGTCCAGAAAGCGAAATAGTAGAAGAATTCCTCCGGATAAATATCGGGCGCTACGTCCCAAAAAATATTCTGGGATCCTGTTTTGCTAAGGGGGTATCCATCGTACAGTTGATCAGCCCGGTGGAGCACCTGGGCGTTGGTATCGATCAGAAGTTGGGAGTCCTCCGTTTGGACGAGTGCGGTACCGTTCGTAAAAAAGTAACTGTGGTCTTCCAGTTCGTAGCTGTCGGGGCCGAGTACGGAGCGATAGGGAAGGGCATTGAGCACCCGCCCGGACCGATCCATGAGGTACCAGTGATCGGAACTGTCCCGAACAAAAGCGCGATCGTATTGGAAATGGGTCATGTAAATCCACTCAGGTTCACTGAAGATGATCTTTCCCCGCTGGTCCATAACGCCCAGGTAATATTCCCGATCCTCCGTTAGCGGTGGATGATCGGGCACCAGCTCGTGCTTTTTGATCCGGACCACGGCCAGGCCATCGGAAAAAGGCTGATTTCCGTGCAGAAAGGACCAGTCGCTGTAGTTCTCTTCGATCACCAGCTGCCCCCGGGTATTGATCAGTCCCTCTGCATATTCCGGTCCGTCCGGCCCTTCCCGCAGAAAACTTACCGACGCCAATCCGTCCCGAAAAGGGGCGATCTCGCTGAATTTCCCGTAAGGGATCACCATGCTCCCCTTTGTATCTATGACCCCGGCTTCGTACCGGGTATTGTCATCCTCATCTTCCCGGCGATGCCTGAGACCATTCACGACGGCCAACCCATCCACGAACGGACTGATCGAGGAATAAGCCGTGTCAATGACCAGCTTCCCTTCCTGATCCAGTACCCCGTATTTACCGCTTTCGCTGCGCACCACGTAAAGGTCGTATTCCGGAAAGGCGGCAAAATCCCGGAAATCGTGCCGGAACTGGATCTCGCCCCGGGTATCGATCATCAGGGCCTGCCCGTCGATGTACACCTGGGCTTTTCCGTGCTCAAATGGGTAGGCCATATCGTAGGCCGGCGGGATCACGAACTTGCCGGATGCGTCGATGAAACCGTAATAACCACCGGAACGAACGGGCGCTAATCCTTCGGAGAAATAACCGGCTGCGTGAAACCGGGGGCTGATCACCGGTGCTCCGGCCGTATTGATATAGCCCCAGACATGGTCCTGCATCACGGGATACAACAGGGTAGGAGTGTCCGCGCTAGTTAATGGCCGGTGAACCTGGCAGGCCAGAATAGATAAGAGGGTAAACAGTAAGCAAAGATTTCTCATGACAAATGGATTTTTGAGACCAGACGAAACACTCATACTGTTAGATGCAGGGAAAGTAGATTTTGCACAAAATCAACCAAATAAATCTTTTTACGACGAAAGTCGTAGAAAAACTTGATTTTACGACGACCGTCGTATATATTTGTAATCAGCAACCACCGCATCATCAAATAATCAAATCATCAACCAATGCCACCAGGCCAAATACACGAACACACCGAAGCCGAACTGGAGATTCTGCAGGTACTCTGGGAGAAACAACCCGCTACCGTGAAAGAAGTACACGAAGAACTGCGCGATACCCGGGAGGTGGGCTACACGACGATCCTCAAGCAGATGCAGCGCATGTTTGACAAAGGCATGCTGCAGCGCACCAAAGAGGGAAAAACCCATTTGTACACAGCCGTTGCCCGGGAGCAGGAGGTGCAGCGGTCCATGTTTGACCGACTGGTTGATACGGCCTTTCGGGGATCGGCCATGAAAATGTTTATGCACGCTCTGGGACAATCCCGGATCAACGAAGCGGACCTGGAGCAGCTACAGGAGTGGATTGCCCAACAAAAAGAGGAAGAATAATGATGGAAGCGCTCCAGAATAACCCGCTCGTACTGGCCCTGGGCTGGATGCTCGTTCATGCCTTGTGGCAGGCGGCATTAATTGCACTGGTAGTCAGAGGGTTATGGCTGTTTGTTTCAAGAAGATCTGCAAACTGGCGATACGGTCTCGCACTGGCCGGCATGCTGTTGATCCTGCTCGCCGCGGTGTCCACTTTCAGTTACTATACGGACCGTTACGCCCCGATGGAACATGTGGCTCCGCCGCCGCATACTATTTCGATAAGTTCACCGGAAGCGGTTACAAACAAGCTACCCCTGCCGGAACCCGCTCTCACGGAAACGGTCTTAAGCCCGGACATTTCCACCGGAGATCTATCGGAATCCGCTTTTTCTTTGGATCACTATCTGCCTTATCTGGTCCTGCTTTGGGGGATGGGAGCCATTTTTATGGGGTTGCGTCTGGCGGGGAGCTGGTGGTATATGCACCGGGTCAGTCGTCGGGGACTGGTACCTCTGGACGCATTCTGGGGGCAGCGGTTCAACCACATGTTGCAGCGAATGGGGATTCGACGACCGGTGCGGATCTATTTTTCCAGGCTGGTGGAAGAACCCCTTACCTTCGGCCACCTCCGGCCGCTCATTCTCTTCCCGCTTGCTCTGGTCAACCAGCTTTCCGTCGAACAGGTAGAGGCGATCCTCCTCCATGAACTGGCCCATATCCGGCGCTGGGACTATCTGGTCAACTGGCTGCAATCGATCCTCGAACTGCTCTTCTTTTTTCACCCGGCCGTATGGTGGCTGTCCGGAGAAGTCCGCAAAGCCCGCGAACACTGCTGTGATGATCTGGTGCTTCGCCGTGGGAAAACTTCCCGAAAATTATACGCTCAAACGCTCACGCAATTAGCTGCGCTTTCTTTTAAACCAAAACCAAAACTCGTGATGTCAATCAAAGGAATTAAAGACGCTTTCTCGCAAAGGGTTTTCCGGCTGTACGGCCAGGATCAGGCCGTACTGGATTGGAGAAAACCCGTGCTCTCTCTGGCACTTGGTTGTATGCTTTTACCTTTTTTGTGGTTGATCCAGCCGGAACGCTTCGGTTCGGATAATGATCTGGACCGGCTTTCCGCCCTGCCGGTGTTGCTGGGCGGGGAGTCGGCAGCATCCGCCGAAACAGCCTCCATTACCTTACCGCCGGAAACTTATCCAAATGTTCCGGACGGAATGGATGATCTCTATCTGGTGGATGGATCAGAAGTGGAGATCGAACCTGCGGATGCTCCCTTTTACGAACTGCTACAGCTGAACGGGTTAGCCCGCTCGCAAGGGGAGGACATTGGGATCACACCCACCATTCCCTTCCTTCCGGTTGGAAACCGCTACCGGGAAATGAATTCGGGAACGGCTTTCGTTCAGCCAAACCTGGTGGAGCGATCGGTACTTTTCGTAGTGGACGGCCAGGAAATATCCCTGGATGCTCCCTACCGCCAAATTGCCCGGGAAGACATAGAACGCCTGACTTTTAGCCCGCCACCGATGCTGAAACCCGATCAAAAAGTACCCCAGGATCGAAGGGGCAAGATCACCATTAAAACCAAAGCCGGCAACTGGCCCGGCGGACGACCCTACTGGCCCGCAGAGATCCGCCAGTACGAAGTTAACCACGGGGATCATCTGGAGACTTTGCTACCCATGGGCCGGGCCTCCGGCTGGGACGAACTCGGCAAACGAAAAGGACTTTCCTTACTGAACGGTATAGCCTGGAGAAAAGTTAATTACGATGGTCAGCAAACCTATTCGATCTTCAACGGCCACGTACTGCGCGACGGTGAAGTAGTGGAGACCAATCAACACGCCCTGTTCGGCGGTTCAGGCATTCCCATCATTGGACTCTATAACGGGAACCAGCGACTGATCTACGGTGAACCGACGCCGCGCGAGGTTGCCGATCGAACCTACCAACTCAACTTTAAGGATGGATATTCGGCGGTCGTCGGTAAATATCCCTGCGATAATAAGGTCTACATCCGGGCTTATTACACGCTCCAGGAAGTGGGGCTGCCAAATAACTTGAACTACCAGTTGATGGAAGGGGTAAAGGAGGCCCAGGTACGCGATATCTTTGAAAATTGTGATCAGCTGGATCCGGTAACCGGGCGGGTAGAAATCGAACCGGCCGACGGTGCCCCCTTTATCATTGACGGTCGGGAGATCTCCCGCGAGGAGGCGGTCGTTCAGCTCGATCCAAAGGAGGTGACCTCGAAGGCATTTTTAACGCCGGATCTGAAACCGGCCTCGATGGTGACGGAATCGGGTTTGATCCGCATTCGAACTAAGTCCGGTAATTGGTCGGGTGGTCGTCCGTACTGGCCCTATGAGGTCCGGGGCTGGAGAATCAATAAGTCCGGACAAGCGATCTACATGTCCCTCAACGGCCGTTATCTGAAAAATTTTGAGGTAGAAACGGTCAATAACTACGAAATAGTCAGCATGCAGAGCGTGAGTGTCATTGGACTCTACGATCGGGAAAAACAATTGGTATTGGGCTCCGCTACCCCCGCAGAAAAGGAATTGGAAAGTTACGAACTGAAACTGCAGGACGGCTATACCGCAGTCCTCTCAAAATATCCCTGTGATGCCCAGTTCTTTCTTACGTTTGTCTTTACCCTGGACGGCCTGAAAGCACGGGGTGATATCTGGACTCAAACCGATGCCGGCATGCAGGGGATCAGCATGGAGATGATGCAGGAACACTGCATGCTGCAGGAGGACCGCGCTACCGGGCAAAATGCCCACCGGCCGGTGGTGCCCGAACCTTTATTCGTCATCGACGGTAAGTTCATTGATCCGGCAGAGCCCTACCGGGAGATCAGTAATGATCAACTGAAAACCGAATCGTTTATGCAACCCGCGGAGGCGATCGCTCACTACGGCCAGAAGGGCAGGAACGGTGTTGTGGTTCTGAGCAGTAAAGCTGGTGGCGGGGAATGGGCGGGCGGAAAGCCCTACGCTCCTCTGCACAAGCTGCTGGGGAAGGGTGAGGAAACGGAAGAGATCGTGAATTTTGCCGGTACGCAATACTATTTCATCGACGGGCAAGCAGTCCGAAGTGTGGATTTTAATCTGTACAACGTCTACAGTTTTCCGTACGGGACGATCTCTCACCCAAAGGTTGCCGCGATCCACGGTCTGGACGGGACGCCGGCTGATCTGCAGGCAATTCGCCGTACGGTTGGGCAGGAGGGGATCGCCTACGAACTGCGGCCGGGACTGGTAGTGGTAGAATACCTGGAGACCTGTCGCAACACCATCCCGATGGTAGCCGCACTTTCGGCCCTGACCAATAAGGAGGTCATCGGAGAACGCAACCGCCTGCGGGAGGAAATTTCCTGGCGGGAAAATGAGTTGAAATGTGCGGAGATCAGTCCGGAAAAACTGAAGGAATTGCCGACCAAAAATATGGCATTCTTGCTCCTGCAAAAAGAGATCCTCAACAGCCTGAAGATCTATCCGACACCATTTGAGGATGAAGTGAAGATCGTTTTTGACTTACCGGAAACCCTGGAGACCAAGGTCAGTATCATCAGCCCGGAAGGAACGCAGATTGCCGAACTGGTGAACAAAAAACTGGAAGCCGGAACCCAGCAATTCCTCTGGATCTCTCGTGATCAGAGTGTCGGCAATTATTGGGTACAGATCGAAGCCGGAGCGGCTAAGCTGGTACGGCCGTTGGTCAAGCAGTAGGGGGATCTCATTCAACGATCACTTTGGCGCTTTTTTCCACCAACAGAAAATCGAAACATTCGAAAAAAATTGCTGATAGCATCCGGGACAGTTCGAGCAGGTCCTGCCCCGGGTGCTCAATGCGCTTTTCGAAGAGGTAATACACACCATCCTGAATAAAGTTAAAGCGTTTCAGTCCGGAGCATTTCTCCTGGTACCAGGTGGGTTTGCCTTGATAGCGCTCGTCGTCGGGCGCGTACACCCGGATCTTTACGGTTGTATCCGGGCTCTCAAATCGTAGTTGCGGACTGTCCTGGTATTCGGATAGCAGAATGGTAAAACCGGGAATACGTTGTTCGAATAGATCAGCGAGCAGATCTCCGAAGAGGGGATCGTCGAGGAATTCCGCTCCACTTTCCGGCCATTCCCGGTCAATTTCCTGCTTGCGTTTTTCCCGGCTCCTTTCGTGGTACTTATTCAGTTCACTTAGCAACTGGTTCCGTCGGTAATTTGGATCCTGGAGTTGCCGGAAATTTGCCAGTTTATCTTTAGCGGTAAGCAGGGCCTGGTGATGATGGTGGGCCAGATCGAATTCGCCATTGGCGACCCGTTGGGCGATCATGGCTTCCAGCTGGGCTATTTCTTCTTCGTAAAATTGGATGATGGCAGAGAGATCGTTCATTGGCTTTCAGGTCTAGAGAGGCACAGTAAAATCAACGTTTTTCTATATCCTAAAGTTCCCGATTGGTCAGTACAGCTTTACAAAATTTCGAAAATTTTGCAAAGCTAAATTAGGGGCTCTCAGCCCGCTCAATTCCCCAACATCCCCGCCAGTACACAACTCTCCTGCCAGCGTTCCACCGTGCCGTCCGGATTTACCAGTTCCACCCAAATCACATAGATTCCGATACGGGCCTTGTGTCCGTCCGCATGCGTGCCGTCCCATTTGTAGACGGCCTCTACCGGGAGGAGCTCATTGCGCAGCAAACGCCGCACGAGCCGACCGTTGGCATCGAAGACCTGGATAGTGGCCAGGTAACCCGGGCGGTCAGCAGCTACCTGCAGTAACAGCAGATCCTCAAATCCGTCGCCATCTGGTGAAAAGCGTTTATTGGCCAGACTAATTATATTACCGGTACTGGGTCGGACCGGCAGGTACTGGGAGTTTTCGTAAGTCGGGGTAGCAAAACCGGCGGAACCGGCCGCAGAATGCCAGTTACCCGGGCTGTTGGTCGGCGCCTCCGTATCGACCCGTTCCAGGCTCACGCCGCGTTCTTCTGCGAGCAAAGGAGAATGCAGGTCAGCGGTGTAGGCAAAAGAATCGATCACTATAAAAGCTTCGTTCCGGATGGTGAGTTGTCCTTCGTCGCTCATGGTGGGCAGGTCATTTTCCAGGAGGCGTTCGGGAAAATTGACTGTATACCGATCCAGAATATCTTGCGCGGATTCCGTGATGACAACATATTCGCCGGGAAAGATGAGCAAGTCACCGTCGATGCTTTCATTGCGGTCGCTGCCGTCGGCCTGCCGGTTATTGATGAACCAGTCCCGGAGATTGATCGTCTTATCCGAGCGGTTGTACAGTTCGATAAAATCCTCGCCGCCCACTTCCGGGAAAAAGAGGAGTTCATTGATCACGACATCTCCCGGTGCTGCCGATTGCGCAAGACCAACCCGGCGGACTACGGGAGAGGTGCTGGAATTGCCCAGGCAATCGGTGAGGCCAGCCCCGGCGCTGATCTCGTAAATGCTTCCGGTTTGTAGCGGGGCATCCAGCATGAGCAGTATTTCCCGTCGGCCGGGTTGGAGAAAGGCATCGCTGATACCTACGCCTCCGTTGATGGCGTAGGTCATCGGATCGTTCGCGGTGACCGGATCCAGTGCTTCATCAAAACGCAGCAGGATTTCCGTGTCACTTTCCGCATAGGCAGAAAGCAGAACCGGCCCGTCGGTTTCCAGTGGCCGGCCATTTACACTATTTTCCAGACCCGGGGTACCTCCGGCCGGCGCTTCGGAAGCGATCCAGTTGCCCGGACAATCCGCCGGCTGCGTGGTTTCGATCAATTCCAGAGACCAGCCTCCGTCCGCTTTTTCACTATCCCGGTACCAGCTGAGATCATAACTCAGCTCCTGCAGAATTCCGTTGTCCTGATCCGTGAGGCTTACCTGATCTCCGCCGTTGGTGAGGGCCGGAAAACTCTCAATGCTGAGCGTGGGGCCAAATGCCGCCAGTTCCGCCGAATCATCGTGATCACAGATGGCGACGTAGGTGTTGGGGTAAAGGGGATAATCGGGGAGACGGCGCGGCGTACTGCCGGTAGAGATACCCACCCCTTCCAGCTGCAAAACTTTATCGCTGGCGTTAAACAGCTCAATGTATTCCGCGTTGGGCAATGCGCGGGGAGGGGAGGGATCGGCCATGAATTCGGTGATGATCAGATCACCGGGTTCCGGGGGAGATAATTCCAGGTAGAAAAATTCGGAAGTCTGTTCCCCGGCTATATTTCCGTTGGTATCGGCCACTCCCATTACCGTCAGGGTGTAGTTGGTTTGATTGGCAAAATTTTGAATCCAGCTAAGCAAGAGAATGGTCGGATCTTCCGCCGATCTTTCTACCGACGCCGGATTTCCCAAACCGCCGGATAGGGAAAAATTAGCGGTATTCAGGGCGGTATCGTCGCTGACTATTTCGCTGAACCGGACTTCCACCGTCTGCCGGTCGAGCGGGAAAGCCCCGATCAGTTCGGGAGGTAATAGATCTTCGACCAGCGGATCAACCAAAAGATCATCAAAATGAAAAGCCTCCGAGCGGGTAGCCGAATACACACAGACGTAGCCGAAAAAATGGCCAACCGGGTAGGTATTGTCCGTGACTTCCCCTTCGATCTGGTAATTCTCGTTTCCGTCGTAATCCACCGCCAGTTGCCAGAGACCGGTCTCGGACCGGGTCACCTGAATGCGGGCCAGTACGGGCTCGCTTCCCACCGCACCGGCGGTAGCGCTGAGCAGTAATTCAGAGGCATTGCCGTCCTGCCGGTACAACTCGATGGCGTCTTCACTGCCGGAGATACCGCCGATCCTGAGGTAATAACCCGAAACGTTGCTCGTGAGATCAGCCCCGGAAGCACTGAGATAGACGAGGGCGTAATTGCTGCCGGAAGGCGCAAAGTCCAGTCTGATCCAGGTTTCCCAAATGGTCGTTTCTTCGGTGCCGGTCATGGCCGGAATACTTAGATAGGCCCGGTTGCTGCTTCCGGGATCGGGGTCGGATAATTGCAATTGCCCGTCGATCACCGCAAACTTTTCCAGGTCGCCCTGCCACCCGCTGAGATCCGGGTCCGAGAAATCTTTTCGGAGAAATTGAGCGCAAATAGGGGTACTTAGCCCGAGAATTATTAAAAAAAGTAAGGCTTTCATACGTCCAAAAATAGCAATAAAGGCTTTATGACCGTATCTTTGCCCCCCGGAATAAATCCGAGTTAATCAAAACTTAATACCCGGCGGGGCTACCCGCTGCTAAAAAAAAAATTATGAAAGTTGCCGTTGTAGGGGTAACTGGTCTGGTAGGTACGGTAATGTGCCGTGTTTTGGAGGAACGCCAGTTTCCCATTGACGAATTTTTACCTGTAGCATCCGCGCGCTCCGTTGGCAAGAAAGTTACCTTCAGAGGTGAAAGCTATTCCATAATCGGGATGGAAGAGGCGGTAGCCGCTCAACCCGATATTGCTATCTTTTCTGCCGGTGGCAGCACTTCCCTGGAATGGGCGCCCAAATTCGCGGCTGTCGGTACGACCGTTATCGACAATTCTTCGGCCTGGAGAATGGACCCGAATAAAAAACTGATCGTTCCCGAAGTGAACGCCGACAGTCTGACCGCAGAGGACAAGATCATCGCCAACCCCAACTGCTCCACCATCCAGATGGTCGTGGCACTGGCTCCGTTGCATCGCGCCTTTGGGATCAAACGACTGGTTATTTCCACTTACCAGTCCTTTACCGGAACGGGCATGCAGGCGGTTAAACAATATAATCTGGAAAGCAAGGGCTTTGAGACCAAGCAGGAAGAAATGGCGTATCACTATCCCATTTTTGAGAACTGCCTGCCTCACTGCGACGTCTTCCTGGATAACGATTATACCAAAGAGGAAATGAAACTGGTTCACGAAACCCGGAAGATCCTGGAGGATCAGAGCCTGGCGATCACCGCTACGGCCGTACGGGTACCGGTGCACGGTGGTCATTCCGAATCGGTAAACGTGGAATTTCACAAACCCTTCACCATCGAAGAAGTACGGGAAATTCTGGAAGAAGCCGAAGGAATGGTCGTTACCGACGATCCGGCTAACAACAAATATCCCATGCCGCGCTACGCCAAGGATAAGGACGAAGTTTTTGTAGGTCGCATCCGTCGGGATGAATCTATCGAAAACGGTCTGAACCTGTGGATCGTAGCCGATAACCTCCGTAAAGGAGCTGCTACAAACGCCGTACAGATCGCTGAATACCTCATGGCTAACAAGCTGGTGGGAGAAGCGGTCCTGAAATAAAGACAGCTTTTTGCTGTCTGTTTACTGCGAGGCAGGATTCGGATGCCGGTACCGGTACCCGAACCCCGCCCGCCCGGATCGGGTAAATTTTTCCGCTAATTCCAGCTAAATCAGGAAATTGGAGGGAAAAGTTGCCGGTATTACCCTCAATTTTTTATTTTTGGAGGCTGCATGGCCAAAATGCAGAGCTACTCTGGACTTGGAAGATCAATTAATAAGAACTTTTAGTAACGAAGATTTATGAAGACCAAGCTTGTACTTTGGGGAACTAACGCACAGGAGGAACGTGTATTGGTAGCCTTGGAACTACTACCGAGAGAGAATAAGGTGAATATTTACGAATTCCCGGAATCGGTGGGCACCGAAGCCTTCTACCAGCAAATGATGAATGAATGGCGCGTGGGGCAACCGGTAGAATTTCCGGAAGGGAATTATACCAAAACCGAGAGCGAATTAACGATCACAGACAGTATCCTGCCGGATGACCTGAAAGTAGAACGCGGCGATCTGGTACAACGCGCTCAGGCCGAATGGCATTTTGTAGTGCTTTCTGCCAAGCTCAGTGACGCTTACCATTCGGAACTGGCCGAGATCAAAGACCGGATCGAACGTCTGGATACCTTTGACGATGAGATCTGGAACAATTTAAAAGACTTCTGGGATAAAGTACAGGCACAGGTCAGAGAACGGAACCTCTTCCGGGATCACGCCAACAATCTTCGCAATAAGACCAATGAACTGTTTGGCCGGATGAAAGAACTGCGGGCCAAACTGGACGAACAGTATAAAGAAAAATCCAAAGCCAATCTGGATCGTTTCATGGATCGCCTCGGCGAGATCGAACAAAAGATCAGTGACGGCTTACGCTTTCAGAATATCTTTGACGAACTGAAAGACCTGCAACGCAAATTCAAAAAGGCCGACTTTACGCGCGAACACCGGTCGAAAGTCTGGGACCGGATCGATGCAGCTTTCAAAACGGTGAAGGAAAACCGCTTCGGTTCTTCCGGCGGGGACGATAAATCTCCCGTAGACCGCATCAAAAGACGTTACGACGGGCTGCTGGCCGCCATGAGCAAAATGAAGCGGTCCATCAGCCGGGACGAAGAGGAACTGCAGTTCCAAAACCGCCGGATCGCCACTACGGACGGGCAGCTGGAAGCACAGATCCGCCAGGCGAAGATCGTCATGATCGAAGAACGGATCCGCTCCAAGCAGGATAAGTTCATGGAAATGGAACGCACCAAGGCTGAACTGGAGAAGCGCATGGAAGCAGCCCAGGCCAAAGAGGAAAAACGCAAAGAACAGGAGAAGATCGAAGAGGCCAAACGCAAAGCCCAGGAGAAGATTGCCGAGGAGATCAAGGAGGCCGCCGAGGCCAGAAGCGAGGATGATGAAAAGCTGGAAAAAGCCGCCGAAGCGCTCGCCGCTAAGAAGGCTGTTCCGGAAACTCCTGAAACTCCGGAAGCCGATACATCCGAGGCTGCATCCGAAACGACTGATGACGAAGCGGATGATTCGCTGATCGACGCCGTCGGCAGCACCATGGGCGAAGTAGTGGAGGATGCCGTCGATACGTTCAAAGCCATCGCCAAAGTGGTGGGTGGCCAGATCGGAGAGGCACTAGAAGATCTCAAGGAAAAAATGGATGATGTCCGGGAGGATATCGAAGAGGAAGTCGATGAGATCAAAGCTAAAGTGAAAAAAGCTACTGCTTCCGACGAGGAGGAGTAAAATAACCATCAACAGGGTGCTCATCCCAACTCCGTGCGGGAATCGCAGTGGAGCCGGGATGAGCCCCGTTCTATTCCCGATCTTCAATGGGGAATGCACCGATCCTACAAAAGGGCTGACCACAACGAAAGGCCATTCCGCCAACTATTTACAGTGGTTCCCGACCCACCGATACAACCCTTTTCCCACCTAAATACTCTTTCCAAAGAATCATTGTTAGAAGAGTAATTCATTTAAATGCAGATCAGAATAATTATTTGTTTGGTTTTAGGCCTGACGGCCTTGCAGTTGAACGCCCAGGATGATGCCGCCGTGGAAGCTGCCAAAAAACAGGAAGTCTGGGAAGAGACCGTTTCTTATGCCGGTCGCTTTCAGGTGAGCGCGCCGGGGTATATGGTGGAGAAAACGGATACGCTGGAGACCAAACTGGGTCAACAGGTCAATCATACCTTCTTTTACCAGTCGCCCGATAAAAAATCGGATAACCTGTTCTATATGGTCAGCTACGTAGATTATCCGGAAGGGACCATGCACATGGACTCGGTCGACCTGCTGGGAGAGTTCTTTGAAGCGAGTGCGGAAGAGGCGGCCTTCAGCATCACCGGTGATCTGGTTTACAGCAACCCACGGGACTGGAACGGCTATCCGGGGCAGGTCTGGCGGGTAGACTATCTCAAAGGTCAGGCGATCATTAAAACCAGGGCTTTTCTGGTGGAAAACCGCTACTATACGATCCAGACCATTATGCTCCGGGACAACAGTCTGAACCCTTCTACCCAAAAGTTTTTCGATTCTTTTTACCTGCTGGACGGGGACGCTTCTGGTAATTAACCCTACTTTTACGGTAGCCTAAAGATGTAGAGTACAGCCAGTAACAGGTAGAGGGAAACAGGCTATGATCAGCAGCAGGACATACCGCTCCGCACGCCGGATGATGGTCCTTTTGCGTTTTCCCTTGCATTCCCTCTATCCCGGATCGCCGGCCCTCTACGCAATAAACTGCCAACTGCTACCGATCATGTCAAGAATTGCTGTTTTTCCGGGATCGTTCGATCCCATTACCAGTGGCCACGTGGATCTGGTGAAACGTGCCCTGCCCCTTTTCGATCAAATCATAGTAGCCATCGGGGTGAATACCACCAAAAAATACCTCTTCGATCTGGATCAGCGGATCGAATGGCTGGAAGCCGTTTTTGAAAAAGAGGAGAAGGTAAAAGTGGATTACTTTGAAAACCTGACCGCCGAATATTGTCGCCGCATCGGGGCCGATTACCTGCTGCGGGGCTTGCGGAACGCTTCGGATTTCGATTACGAAAAAACCATTTCACAGCTCAATAATATCATCGGCGATAATCTCGAAACGATCTTTTTGATCAGTCGCCCGGCTTTTTCCCATATCAGCTCCACCATCGTCCGGGAGATCATTAAGGGTGGGGGAGATGCCAGCCCGTTCCTGCCGGCGGAGATTGTGATTAATGGGCATGGGATTGGGTGAGGGGGAGACTTGGAGACTGGGTGATGGGGAGACTTGGAGTAGGGGTGAAGATTAGTGCCTGCTTCCAGGTGGCGGATTCACTAAATTAATCATTTGCTGAGCATGAAATCCTACGACTGGCTCCTGCTGGATGCCGATAATACCTTATTTGATTTCGACCGTTGTGAAGGGCAGGCGCTGCAGCTGGCGCTGGCGGAACACGGTGTACCTTTTGCGGATGATCATCATCCGACCTATAATGTGATCAACCGGCAGTGCTGGCGTGATTACGAAGAAAAAAAGATCACCAAGGAGGAATTGAGGCTTCGCAGATTTGAATTGTTCTTTAATTCTATCGGAGTTTCCCTGGATCCGGATCAATTTGGCCGTAATTATTTAGTACATTTGTCTACCGCTGCCTTTTTACTGGACGGAGCCCTCGAAACATTGGGAAAACTTCAGGCCAACCACCAATTGGCCCTGGTGACCAATGGGCTCAAAGAAGTGCAACGCCCCCGATTGGAGGCCGGCGCATTGAATGGATTTTTTGACGTGATCATCGTTTCGGATGAGATCGGATACGCCAAACCCCACGCGCCGTTCTTCGAATACACTTTCGAGCAGATCGGCCGTCCGGAAAAAGAAAGGGTGATGATCGTCGGCGATAACATCAATGCCGATATCAAAGGCGGGCTCGATTATGGGATCGATGCCTGCTGGTTCAACCCGGGGCAGCAGGACAAACCCCACGATATTCAACCTACTTATGAGATCCAGAACCTCAGTCAACTATTATCCTTGTTGTAGGGTAAACGCGGGAGGTATGGCCTGAAATTCCTGGCCGCCGTCCGGTGTGCACCCATATGCTAATCGATATGGAATATTTAGGATTGTTTGTGGAATTGTTGTTACTCCTGGCCGGAGTATACCTCTACCTGTTTGCCATCGGTCGACTGAAGTTCAAAGACGAAGCTACCCGGCAAAAGGCCGAACAGTTCCGGGCCCAGAACGGTACCTGGCTGCGACTGGCCGCCCTGGCGCTGACGGCGATCATGGTGATCAATATTTTTATCCATATCAGCCAGTTAACGGCCGGATGATACCGTTTCTTAAATGATTCGTATCGGTCCTTTTAAGTTGAATACCCCCTGCTGCATTTTTATTAATATTGCATAAAGAAGCAATTTACCCATTACTTCATCCTGCGAGATGAACATCACAAAATGAAAATAATGCAATCCCTGAAACTAGCGATCACATTTTGCTTCCTGACCGGAAGCATTGGGCTTTTCGCCCAGGATGACTTTTTCAAAGTTGATCAAGTCCAACAAATTCACATCACATTTGAGCAGGAAGACTGGCGTTATCTCCTGGATTCTCTGCGCTACAACGGCGAAGAACTGCTGCCGGCTACCGTTCGCATCAACGATGAAGAACTGGAAGGCGTCGGAGTTCGTTACCGCGAAGGCCGGGCGTTTACGCCCGCCGCCAAAAGGAACGGCCTGTTCCTGCAACTGGATCTGAAAAAAGACGGCCAGGCCTACCAGGGCTACACTTCCATCGATCTTTCGGACGGGGTCCGCGACCCAAGTATGCTGCGGGAAGTACTGGCGCACGAAATTGCCCAGCCTTACCTGCCGGCACCGCGCGCAAATTTTGCCAAAGTATTCATCAACGAAGAACTCTACGGGCTGTTCTCCAATATCGAAGTCATCGGTAAACAATTCCTCACCCGCAATTTTGCGGAGACCGACGGCACTTTATTTGCGGCTACCCCGGACTACATCGTACCCGCTCCGGAAGAATGCCGGTCCAAGCTCTACGCCAGCCTGCAGGTGGACAATTCCGCCGCTTGCTACCAGCACAATTTCACGGCTCTGCAAAATGCCGATTGGACCGCTTTGTTCGGACTGGCTAAAACCCTGCAGGACAAACCGGGCGAGATCGAAAAGGTACTGAATATCGATAAGACCCTGTGGATGCTGGCCTTCAACAACGTGCTGGCCAATCTGAGCAGCTACTCCGGGCAGTACAGCCCCAACTATCTGCTGTACCGGGACGAGAGCGGGCGTTTTGTGCCCATCATTACGGGTTTCAACTTTGCTTTCGGTAGCTATAAGAACACCGGAACGGGTTCCGATCTGGGTACGGTGGAAATGTTGCAGCTCGATCCGATGTTACACGCCGATGATCCCAGCAAACCCCTGATCAGCGTATTACTGGGCAATGAAAAATATCAAAAGCAGTACCTGGCCCACATGCGGACCCTGATCAATAATCACTTCAAGGACGATACCTTCAACAAAAGGGTAGAGGCGCTGCAACTGATGGTATTGCCGGACCTGGCCGAAGATGAGAACAAATACTATACACTGGCGGAGATCGAAAAAAGTCTGACCACCACCATTGGCCGGAAAAGTAAGATCCCCGGTCTGGTGGCGTTTATGAACAAGCGGATCTCTTACCTGGAAAACCACCCGGCTTTCCGGATCCTGCCGCCGGCCATTGAAGAAGTGGAAGTACGGCAGAGAGAGCGTTTCTCCAACGAAAAGATCTCGGATTTCCGGATCCGGGCCAAAGTGGATCAGTATACCAACAAGGTAGTGGTATACTACCGTTTCAGTCCGGAAGAGACCTTCACGGCCCTGCGTATGATGGATGACGGCGGGCACTTCGACGAAGGCGCCGGGGATAATATTTACGGAGCAATTATTGAACCCTCGGGTGGGAAAGATCAGTTAGAATACTATATCCAGGCGGAAAACGCCAAGGCGATCAGCTACGACCCGATCGATTATACGGTGACCAAACACAAGGTCAGCCTGGCTGAACTGAACCAATAATTTATGGGTCGTTGTGAAAATAAAACACTGGTTACCATCATTTTAATTAAAATCTTTATTTTCATACGAATTCTACTGTTCACCACCCCAAAGACGATTATGAAAAATAACTGTACACTAAAAAGTTGCCTCGGGGCCGTCCGGCTAAGCATGTTCTGGATGGGCCTGGTACTGGCATTGCCGCTCTCCGCCCAGGATGATGCGAAGGACCTCTACGATATGGATCATATCATTGAGGTCAAGGTAAGTTTCCAGGAAGATAACTGGGAGCAGATTCTGGATTCCCTGAAGCAGATGGGTAACGACCATCGGCTGGATGCGGAAGTATCGGTGGACGGAAAATTGTACAAGGGAGTTGGTGTACGCTACAAGGGGAACAGTTCTTACTTCAATGTGAGAAAAGACGGCTCTTCCAAACTGCCGTTCAACATTGAGTTCAACCACGTAGACAAAGATCAGCGATTACCGGGCGGTTACGAGACGCTGAAACTGTCCAACGTATTTCGGGATCCCAGCTTTCTGCGGGAGGTACTGGGGTACGAAATGGCTGGTAAGTACATGCCTTCGCCCCGGGCGAATTTCGCCAAGGTATTCGTAAATGACGTTTATCTCGGACTCTACAACTGCACCGAATCGGTAGATAAGGATTTCCTGGAAAAGTTCTATCAGCAGCCGGAAGAGGAGGAAGGTACGTTGGTCAAGTGTGATCCGGACTGGCACGGCCGGTCGATCTCTTCCTGTCCCGACGGGGATAAGGCGTCCCTGATGTACCTCGGTACGGATTCCATTTGTTATAAGTACCTCTACGAAATGAAATCCGATGCAGGATGGGACGATCTGATCGAACTGACCCGGGTGTTGAACAAGGAACCGCAGAACCTGGAAAAGGTCCTGAATGTGGACCAGGCGCTGTGGATGCTGGCGTTCAATAATGTGACGGTTAATCTGGACAGCTATACCGGCCGGCTTTGTCACAACTATTACCTCTACCGGGATTCATTCGGCATCTTTCAGCCGATCCTCTGGGATATGAACCTGTGTTTTGGTGGGTTCCGGTACGCGGGACTGGGCCGCCCGCTCTCCAATGAGGCGATGCAGGAAATGAGTATGTTCATTCATTATAAGGAGAAGAACGATAAACGTCCCCTGATCACGACCCTGCTGGCGGACGATTTTTATCGCAAAGTCTATGTGGCCCACATCAAGACCATTTACAAGGATTATCTGGCGGATTCTACTTATCTGGATCGCGCCCGGGAGATCGCGACCCTCATCGACACCCACGTGCAGGAGGATACCAATAAGCTGTATACTTACGAGGATTTCCAGAAAAACATCCTGGAAACAACCCGGGTGGACGAGACCAACATCATCGGCCTGGCCGAACTGATGGAGGGGCGGACCAAATACCTGCAGGAACATCCGCTGATCGTCAAGGAAGAGCCGGTGATCTCCGATGTTAAGCACGAACTTAGCGACAACTCCGTCACGATCTCGGCCACAGTGAACCAATCCGAACAGGTTTGGTTGTATTACCGAACCGTGGCCAAAGGCCCGTTCCAAAGAATAGAAATGAGTAATTCCAGCGGTTATTCCGAAACGGTTAGTGAAAATATCTGGGCCATCACCCTGGATAAGGGAGACGTGCTGGAATATTACCTGGCGGCCGAGGGAGATAAAGCACTAAGCCTTTCTCCGGAACGCGCCGCTTTCGAATTTTATGTTGTAGAATAAGTGGGAGCCCGGAGCAGGAGCAGGGCATTTCCTCCTGCTCCGGACCCCCGCATCATGCTGTAAGAAATGCCATACCTCCAATCAACCACTTACCCCGGACCGCCATTTTTTCAATTCAACGGACATTTACAAACCATTATCCCGGCATTCCGCCGGATCGATATTCCCTACGAGCGCGAACGCATCGACCTGGAAGACGGTGATTTTCTCGACCTGGACTGGCTGGATAACGGCAGCCGCCAGCTCGTTATATTATCCCACGGCCTGGAGGGCAATAGCAGCCGTCCGTACATCAAGGGCATGGCCCGCCGTTTCTCCGATGACGGCTGGGACGTGCTGGCCTGGAACTGTCGCTCCTGTAGCGAAGAGATGAACCGCAATCCACAACTCTACCACCACGGAGAGATCGACGACATTCACCAGGTGATCCGGCATGCGCTGCGTACCCGCGATTATTCGGACATCACGCTGATCGGTTTCAGTATGGGGGGTAGCATCCTCCTCAAATACCTGGGCGTCAACGCCGGTGAGCTGGCTGATCCGGTGCGTCGGGGCATCGCTTTTTCCTCTCCTTGCAATCTGGCCGCCAGCGCCGCTTCCCTCGAAGCACCTGGCAATGGATTTTACCGCCGCCGGTTCATGCGGGCCCTCGAAACGAAACTGCGGGCCAAGGAACAACAGTTTCCCGGCCTGCTGGACGTCAGCAATTTCGAACGGGTCCGGGTATGGCGGGATTTCGATGAATTTTTCTCCGCACCTCTGAATGGCTTTGATTCGGCCGAAGATTTTTATTATCAGGCCTCCGCAGAAAACTTTATGTCGCAAATCCGGGTTCCGGTACTATTGGTGAACGCCTGGAACGATCCCATCCTGCCGCCGGCCTGTACGCCGGTGCGTCTGTGCGAACAGCATTCCAGTATATTTCTGGAAACGCCGAGCAAGGGCGGGCACGTAGGTTTTTCCGTAAGCGGACAGAACTACAACTGGATGGAGACCCGTGCCTGGGAGTTTGCTGGTGCCAACTAAATGAACCGAAATAAAATTTAGCCTTCAAGACCCTGCTTTCCCAATCCCGGTTGTCAATTCTTTACCGGTCCGTAAAACGCAAGCGTACATTACTGCGTTTATGGGATAGGCTGATTTGTAGAACCCAATGACCATGATTAAATATTTACTAGTATTTTGCTGTTGTATTTGCGCTCATTTTTCGGTAATTGCCCAGGATTCCATTCTGGGAAACTGGAAGGGAGTGATCACCCAGGATGATGGCGGGTATCGATCGGAATACGAATTCGAACTCTACCTGAAAAAAGAGGATAAGCTGATCACCGGCCGGTCCTACGTGTACGTGGATGAGATCTATGCGGAAATGGCCCTTTCCGGATTTACCCTGAACGATCAGATCTTTCATTTTACCGAATCAAAAGTGGTCCGCTCCCGGAAATTACCCCAATTGGAATGGTGCCTCAAGGGCGCTGCCCTCGAGCTGAAACGCACCGGTAGCGGTTGGGAACTGCGCGGCCGCTGGCAGGGTGTCTCCAATGGCGGCAATTGCATACCGGGAGAGATCATCCTGAAAAAAGTAGTTCCCCGGGTTTAATTTACCTGCCTGATATGAATATCAATCTCATTTTTCTACTCGCTGGCCTGCTGCTGTTCGTGGGGGTACTGGTCAATAAGCCATCAACGCGTTACGGTATCCCCGGCCTCTTGCTTTATCTGTCCATCGGGCTATTTGTAGGAAATGGGGGAGATTACGATTTCATCTTCAATTATCCGGCTCAGGCCTCGGTCTACAGTACGGTTGCTATCAGTCTCATCATATTTATTGGCGGGCTGGAAACCGACTTCCAGCGGATAAAACCCATCCTGCGGGAAGGGTTTGCCCTGTCGACGGTGGGGGTACTGATCACGTCTATGCTGATCGCCCTGTTGGGTACCTATCTGCTCGGACTCAGCTGGTGGGAAGGGCTTTTGCTCGGATCGGTCCTTTCGGCTACCGACGCGGCGGCTGTTTTCTCTATTCTGGAATCCAAAAAACTCCGGCTCCGGGAACGCATCTCGGAAACCCTGGAATTTGAATCCGGTACGAATGATCCGGTTGCTTATTTCCTGACCATCAGTATTACCAGCATTCTGTTGGGCGAACCGGTGAGCGGCGGTTGGCTGGGCTTCGAATTTTTGCTGGGCGTCCTTCTGGCGCTTTTGGTGGGCTACGGCATCGGCCGGTTTACGGTCTGGATCATTAACCGTTTGCGACTGGATATTCCCGGTTTGTATCCCTTGCTGATCCTGGCGGTGATCCTCTTCCTGATCGGCCTGATGCCGATCATCAAGGGCAACCTGCTGCTGACCATGTACGTTACGGGCCTGACGATCGGAAACCGGGTATTCACCAATCGCCAGTATACTTTTGATTTTTACCGGAGTATTTCCTGGCTCATGGAGATCAGTCTCTTCATCATTCTGGGGCTACAGGTATTCCCGGATCAGCTCGTACCCCACCTTGGCGATGCCCTGATCATTACGGTTTTTCTGATCCTGCTGGCCCGGCCGGTCAGCGTATTTCTCATTTATCTTTTCTTTCGGTCTTCGCTGGAAAAACGCGTGTTCATTTCCTGGGTTGGGCTGCGCGGGGCCACACCGATCGTTTTTGGACTTATCCCGCTAGCGGCCGGGTT
Source organism: Flavilitoribacter nigricans DSM 23189 = NBRC 102662 (assembly GCF_002646595.1). GTDB lineage: Bacteria > Bacteroidota > Bacteroidia > Chitinophagales > Saprospiraceae > Flavilitoribacter > Flavilitoribacter nigricans. Next base: position 258,199 of record NZ_PDUD01000009.1, on the reverse strand, counting down.
GGAAAGTGCTTCCTTTATTTTCAACAGTGCCTTTGTGATCGTGATCCTCTCCGTGATCATTCAGGGAGGTTCCATCGGCTGGCTGGCGAAAAAGCTGGGGATCGAAGAACCACCAGTAACCGATGAGGAGGTCTTGTCCACACCCTGACCGATGTTTATTGCTGGCCAGCTATCCACGCTGAACCGTTTTTTCCCATAAATAGACTGAAAACCATTCCGAATGCAACAAGCAGCGGGGGAAGTTGTGTTTAAGCGTTAAGAGACTGGTTTAAAACCCCTCACTGGGCTACAAAACGCGGCTTTTGCCACCACTCTGTATCTATTTTTAACTCCGTAGCATAGGCTATGCAGTGAAAAATAGCCTTCGATTGACGGCAAAATCCGGGTTTTTCACCGGCAGCAGAGGTTTAAAACAGTCTCTAAGAGATTTTGGGCAATGCCGGGATCTCAACCCACTATTATAAACCAGAGATGCCAATACTGCATCCCTAAACCCGATTATGATGAAAATTACAATGTTTATGGCCCTCTTGGGCTTGTCTTGCTTGTATGCCTGTACCACTACCCAGAGTTTTCCATCCGCGGCCAATAAGCCGGAAGGCCCGCCGTTGCCGGAGGCGATCGAACAGCAAAAAGCAGCCTGGCGCAGCAGTCTGAACGACGGAGACGCCGAAGCATTAGCTGCCTATTACTGGGAATCAGCCGGTCTCCTGTGGGGGCGCAACTTTTTCCAGGATGCGGATAAAGTGGCAACCCAGTGGGACAACTGGCAACCCGGTCTGGGTAAACTGGTGGAACAACGCACCCAGGCGGTGGTTCGGCACGATGACAGTCACTACTTTGAGATGGGATACTACAAGTTTTCCGAGAAGGACCCGACCATTTACGCTTACGTCATAGCCTGGAAACTAACGGAAGGCAAATGGCTCCGCGAACTGGAAGTAGCGCAACCGCTATTTGAGCAGCAGGAAGTTCAGATCCGGGAGATCGACCGGGCGCGGGAGCTTTGGATGGAACGTTCCAATGCCCACGATCACGAAAGATTGGTGAGCCGCTCCTACGCCGCTGATGGCTTTTATGTCAATCAGGGACAGCATTACCGGGGAACGGAGGCCATCAGTGAGAGATACAGTTATATGTCGCAACCCAACTGGCAGATCCAGTTGACCGCCAAGTCCGTCATGAAAGTGCAAAAGGAACTCGTCTTTGAGCTGGGAGAATACAACAGCGGCGGTATCGGTCACTACGTGATCATTTGGGAAAAGCAGGGCGATCAGTGGAAAGTTCTGCTGGATTTTAATTTTTAGTCCGGGTACTCGTACAAAATTGATAGCCAAAGGGGAGATATGCCATTGTCTGCCCTTTTCGTTTGAGAAAGCCCCGGAGGAAAAGTGTGTTCCGCGGATGGCGTTTGCGGAATTCCCCAAAAGCGGCAAATGTTTGGGACATCGCTGGTCTTTTCCCACGAAAACCCTACCTTTGGCGAACTAATTTTACGGCAATAGTGTAGATATTGTTATTGTAAAACTTTAAATCCAGACAAAGGACTCGTTGTATGAATATTGTTGAGGTCATTCAGGACCAGGTAATCAAAGGAGTAAAAACGCTTTATGGCGCCGACGTAGCGCCGGAACAGGCAGTAGTGAGTCCTACACGTAAGGAATTTGAGGGCAATTACACGGTAGTGGTCTTCCCGTTCACCCGCGCAGCGAAGAAAAAACCGGAAATGATCGGAGAGGAACTCGGCGCGTATCTGGTACAGGAAGTACCCGAGCTGGAGTCCTTCAACGTCATCAAAGGTTTTCTGAACCTGGTGGTAGCGGACACTTACTGGGCACAGCTGGTGGACGATATTTACGAGCAGACCAATTACGGTTTGCAGCCCCGGAACGGCCGGAAGGTTATGGTGGAATTCTCTTCCCCGAATACCAATAAACCGCTGCACCTCGGGCACATCCGGAACATCCTGCTGGGATGGTCCGCCTACAAGATCCTCGATGCGGTGGGATATGATGTGGTGCGGGTACAGATCGTCAACGACCGGGGTATCGCCATCTGCAAAAGCATGCTGGCCTGGCAACGGTTTGCCGACGGAGCCACTCCCGGATCCACGGACACCAAATCCGATCATTTCGTAGGGGATTACTACGTGCGGTTCGAAAAGGAATTCCGCGCCGAATACGAAGCCTGGCAGGAAACGGCGGCGGCCGAAAAAGTATACGAGGCCGAAAAGAAGGAAGAGCTGTCCAAAGCCGCTTTCTTTAAAGCTTATAAGGATAAATATTTCAACCAGTACAGCGAACTGGGCGGTGCGGCCAAAGAAATGCTCCGGAAATGGGAGGCCAACGATCCTGCAACCCGGACCCTCTGGGAGCGTATGAACCAGTGGGTATACGATGGTTTTAACGAGACCTACGAAAAACTGGGTGTCACCTTTGACCGGCTGTATTACGAGTCGCAGACCTATCTGCTGGGTAAGCAGTTGGTCGATAAAGGCATGGATTCCGGTACCTTCTACAAGAAGGAGGACGGTTCGGTCTGGGCCGATCTGGAAGACGCCAAACTGGACCACAAAACGATCCTGCGGAGTGACGGTACTTCGCTCTACGTTACCCAGGATCTGGGTACTGCCCACCAGCGGTACGAGGATTTCGGCGTAGAAAAAATGATCTACGTAGTGGCCGATGAGCAGAACTACCACTTCCAGGTACTGTTTGAGATCCTCAAACGGCTGGAAGAGCCCTATGCCGACGGACTCTATCACCTGTCCTACGGTATGGTCGACCTGCCCAGTGGGCGGATGAAATCCCGGGAAGGTACGGTAGTAGATGCGGATGATCTGGTGGCAGAAGTGATCGAGGAAGCCCGGCTTAATTCCGCCGAGCGGGATACTACGGCCGATCTGAGTGAAGACCAGCGGCAGGACATTATCCGGAAGATCGCTCTGGCGGCGCTGAAATTCTTCATCATCAAGGTGCATCCGAAAAAACGGATGGTATTCGATCCGAAAGAATCCGTTGATCTGCGGGGGCAAACCGGACCCTACATCCAGAATGCCTACGTGCGTATCCAGTCGGTGATCCGGAATGCCGGGCAGTTTGATCTGGTTGCGGCCTCGTCCTACACCGGGCTGAACGATGAAGAGCGGGAGCTGACCCAGTTGTTGTTCGGATTTCCGCAACTGATCCAGACCGCTGCGAATGAAATGGACCCTTCCCATATTGCCGCTTTTTGCTACGATATGGCCAAGGCCTACCATAAGTTCTACCACGAGCACTCCATCCTGAGTGCCGAATCGGAAGCGGCGCGGGCTTTCCGGCTCAAGTTGAGCATGGCGGTCAGCAATACGCTGCGTACGGGAATGGACCTGCTGGGTATCGAGATGCCGGAGCGGATGTGATCGTTTCAGCGGTCAGTGGTCAAAAATACAGGACCTGGTAGATTTGAAAAATTTGCCAGGTCTCAACCGAATAAACATTACGAATTTAAGTATAAAGGAACGTTTGGGGAAGAATCACGTTTGGTATAGCTAGGCATTATTAACGCATACCATTCCCCACTCCTTAAAACAAGCATATGAGTACAGAAAGAGAATCCCTTAATTTTATCGAGGAGATCATCGAGGAAGATATTAAGAACGGTAAACACGGAGGCCTGGTGTATACGCGGTTCCCACCGGAACCCAATGGCTATCTGCATATTGGCCACGCCAAGGCGATCGTGTTGAACTTCGAGATTGCCCAGAAATACGGTGGCAAGACCAACCTTCGTCTCGATGATACCAACCCAACTACCGAGGACACCCATTTCGTTGAAAATATCAAGCAGGATATTCAATGGCTGGGATTCCAATGGGAGAACGGTGAACTGTACGCCTCGGACTATTTCGGGAAACTCTACGAGTACGCCGTAGATCTGGTAAAAAAAGGACTGGCCTACGTGGATGATTCCACTCCGGAAGAGATTGCTGAAATGAAGGGCGATATTTCCGTGCCGGGTACGGAAAGCCCGTACCGCAACCGCAGTATTGAGGAAAACCTCGAACTGCTGGAAGGTATGAAAAACGGGGATTATCCCGACGGCAGCCGCGTACTGCGGGCGAAGATCGACATGGCTTCACCGAATATGCACATGCGCGATCCCATCCTGTACCGGATCAAACACGAAGACCATCACCGCACCGGCGGGGAGTGGTGTATTTATCCGATGTACGACTTTGCCCACGGGCAGAGTGATTCCATCGAAGGCATTACCCATTCGCTGTGTTCACTGGAATTCCGCCACCACCGGCCGTTGTACGACTGGTTCATCGAGAAACTGGAGATCTTTCCTTCGCGTCAGATCGAGTTTGCGCGCATGAACGTGGAATACATGATCACCAGTAAGCGCAAGCTGAAACGACTGGTAGAGGAAGGTTTCGTAACCGGCTGGGATGATCCGCGGATGCCGACCATTGCGGGCATGCGTCGCCGGGGCTATCCGGCTGCGGCCATTCGGGAGTTTTGTCGCCGGGCGGGTATTGCCAAGCGCGAGAACCTGATCGAGATCGGTCTGCTGGAATACTGCGTACGGCAGGAACTGAATAAAACCGCAGACCGCGTGATGGCGGTGCTGGATCCGGTCAAGGTAGTGATCACCAACTACCCGGAAGGACAGGTAGAGGAAATGGAAGTAGAGAACAATCCGGAAGACGAGAGCGCCGGCAACCGCATGGTACCCTTCTCCCGGGAGATCTATATCGAGCGCGATGATTTCATGGAAAACCCGCCGCCGCCGAAGAAGTTCTACCGTTTGGGACCGGACCGGATGGTGCGCCTGAAGGGAGCCTATATCATCGAATGCAACGATGTGGTGAAAGATGAGAGCGGCAAGATCACCGAACTGCACTGTACCTACTTTCCGGAAAGCCGGAGCGGAAGCGATACTTCGGGCCTGAAAGTAAAAGGTACCATCCACTGGGTTTCGGCCGAACACGCCAAAGAGGTGGAAGTAAGAATGTACGACCGCCTGTTCACCGATCCTACGCCGACGTCCCACGAGGATAAGGATTTCCTGGAGTTCTTCAATGAAGATTCTCTGAAGAAAATTACCGCGAAGGTAGAACCGGCTTTGCCCCACGCGGAGCCCGGAACAACCTATCAGTTTTTGCGAAAAGGTTATTTTTGTCTGGACCCGGATTCAACGGAGGACCACCTGGTTTTCAATTCCACGGTTAACCTGCGGGATACCTGGTCCAAGATGAAAAAAAATTAATTCAGATGGACGCAAGCAGGACCATTCTCGCGGCGGAGCCATTCGCCCTGACCATCGAGCGCCTTTGTCACCAGTTGATCGAGGCGCACGATGAGTTTGATAATACCTGTTTTGTCGGTATCCAGGAGGGCGGTGTGGCACTGGGTGATCGCCTGGTAACGCGTCTGTCGGAAATACTGGGGGGGAAGAAACTCCTGTACGGGAAAATGGACATCACCTTTTACCGGGATGATTTCCGCACTCGCGACAAACCGCTGCGGGCCAACCGTACGGAAATGAACTTCATCGTCGACGGAAAAAACGTTATCCTGCTCGATGATGTGCTGTATACCGGCCGGACGGTGCAGGCTGCCCTGACGGCCCTCAATCACTACGGCCGACCGGAACAGGTAGAACTGGTGGCCCTGGTGGACCGCCGCTTCAACCGGCATCTGCCCATTCAGTCGGATTATATCGGCGTCACGGTAGATTCGCTGGATGATGCTTACGTGCGGGTAGAATGGGCCGAAGTGGACGGAGAAGACCGGATACTGATACTGGCGGATAAAGAATAAGATTAATTCTTTATTGCCCGCCAGTGAGAATTTTGAGTAGTTTCTAACATGACAGCAATAAATTAATGGCTACCATCCAGCAATTGAGTACCAAGCATCTCCTGGGGATCAAGTACCTGACTCCGGAAGATATCCAATTGATCTTTACCACTGCCGACGACTTCAAGGAAGTGATCAACCGGCCGGTGAAAAAAGTCCCTTCCCTGCGGGATATCACGGTGGCCAATCTTTTCTTCGAGAATTCTACCCGGACCCGTATTTCCTTTGAACTGGCCGAAAAACGGCTTTCCGCCGATGTGGTCAATTTTTCGGCTTCCAGTTCTTCGGTGAAAAAAGGGGAGACTTTGCTGGATACCGTCAATAACATCCTGTCCATGAAAGTGGATATGGTGGTGATGCGACACCCGGCCCCCGGTGCTCATCATTTTCTTTCCCAGCACATCGATGCCAATATCATCAATGCCGGTGACGGTACCCACGAACACCCTACCCAGGCTTTGCTCGATGCATTCTCTATGCGGGAAAAGCTGGGTGATCTGGCCGGAAAGAAGATCGCTATTTTCGGAGATATTCTGCATTCCCGGGTAGCGCTGAGCAATATTTTCTGCCTGCAGAAACTCGGTGCGGAGGTGATGGTCTGCGGACCGCCCACCCTGATCCCCAAACACATTCAATCCTTAGGGGTGATCGTAGAGCACAATGTTCGCGAGGCCCTGAAATGGTGCGATGTGGCTAATATCCTGCGGATCCAGCTGGAGCGACAGGATCTGAAATACTTTCCTTCACTCCGGGAGTATTCCCAATATTTCGGGATCAACCGCAAATTACTCGATGAACTGGACAAACAGATCGTGATCATGCACCCGGGCCCGATCAATCGCGGGGTGGAGATCACCAGCGATGTGGCGGATTCCGAACATTCCATCATTTTACAACAGGTGGAAAACGGTGTAGCGGTACGGATGGCCGTATTGTACCTTTTGGCCGCCGGCCGTTAACGTGACTTCGACTTCCAGTCGGAGAGCCATCTACAACAGATAGAAAACAACCTAAGATCGGGACCTTCAAAACGAAAAGTCACCGAAATGATCCAGTTATTTTTCTTTTGCCCTACCTGTCAGAAGGTCAACCTGGTTCCTTACCGGGAAACCGACCGTTCAATGCTGGAACGGAAGATCGGGCCGGAATATTCGGGTGTTTGTCCTCACTGCCAGCGAAAACAAACCGTTTCCGTCAACCGGATCCGGGCCAAGGTCCATCCACTGACCGGTCTGGCCTTCATCATCGCCCTCAGCCTATCTTTCGTACTGGTTAAGATCGTAGGTCGCCTCTACTGGCAGGATGACGTTAGCCGAACCCTGGATGTACTGGAGATCCAGGCGGTTGCGTTCAGTATTCCCATCCTGCTTTGTCTGGGACTGGTATATACCTTGCGGCGCTCGGTCAGTATATTCAATCGTTATTTTATCCGGAAACCCTGATCATCCGGAAGAGCGGCCTAAAAAAGCCGTACTTCCGAATGATCAACCAGTCTGTTATTCTTCAATCTGTTTCCGGGGTCTTTGCAGTTCTATTTTTTCCAGCATCTCCCGCCCGTTTCCGTTATCGGGATTGAGTTCCAGTGATCGTTTGTAGTGCTTCACCGCCAGATCCCACTGTTCGGCCTTCATATAAGCTTCTCCTAGACTATCATAGGTATTGAAGGATTGCGGATAGGCCAGGACGTTGAGCTTAAATAATTCGATGGCCTTTTCGAGCTGTCCTTCGGCCATCAGGTGGTAGCCATAGCCGTTGGTCCACCGCTCGGAGAAGAAGGACCAGTTGGGATACTGTTTTTTGGTTTCCTGAATGGTCTCCGCCACGTCCGCATACGCTCCCTGGTCAAATTTTTCCAAAAGCACTTTCCGGGAGGGAGGCGCTTCCTGTCCGGCGGCGAGCATCGCTTCCCGGATCGTTTCGCAGTCCTCGTACGGCAGGGACATATTTTCCAGCGCAAAACCGAAGATCTCCAAGGCTTTATCGAGCTGTTGGGCGTTGGCGTACTCCCGGCCGAGATCCATCAGTTCGCCGGAAAACAACAATGCGTCCGGACCGGCTTTTTTCAGGCCTGCTTTCAGTCCTTTTTCCCGGATCGCCTGAATGGCGGGGGAGGGGAGAACGAGTCCTTTTTCCGGTTCCCAGCCGGTGTATTCCATATTCTCGGCTACAGAGACAGCGGTTTCCATCCCCTTCAGTTTGGCCACCAGATGCAGGGCACCATCAATACCGGCCGAAATACCGGCCGTAGTGATCACCCGGCCGTTGTCCACAAAGCGTACATCATCGCGGACTTCAGCTTTCGGGAATTTTTCCCGCAGGGAAGGGATGGCACTGTGAAAGGTAGTAGCCGTCTGGCCGTCCAGGAGCCCCATTTCTCCGAGGAAAAATGCGCCGGTGCAGACGGAGAACTGCAGATCGGTCTGGGGGAAGACTTTGGCCATCCAGGCCTGTACTGCTGCTCTCTGGGCAACCCGCGAAGCGCCTCCACCTCCGAAGAAAGCCACGATATCCGGAACGGGGCAGTCATTCAGATCGTAATCCGGGAGTATGGTCAGTTCGCCCATGGCTTTGATGGGGGCTTTGGTCTCGGATACGGTATACACATTGAAGCCGGCGGCGATAAAAACTTCCATGGGGCCGGCGAAATCCAGGATCTCAACCCGGTCGTGTAGGAACAGGGCAATATCCTTGATCTCCGGCGTTTGCTGGGCCGGTAGTAAGCAGGGCAGCAGTAGTGCCCACAAAGCGATTTTAAATGATCTCATATTTGTTAAAATTACAGTCAGGTGATTAAAAGGTTATCGATAGTAATGATCATTCAAAGCTGCGCTTAATTGCCGGAAGGGCCCGAAATACGGGCTACGGAAAAGTACAGATGCTTCCAGATGGACCTTTTTCAGTAATTTTATTGGCAAATCAAAGCCTAATCGCTGTACTTCGCATCATGAATCACCCGGGAATCATTTTTACGCTGTTCTGGCTGCTGGTCCTGAGCATCAGTCCGTCCGTTATCCGCTGGAAAAATCAGCAGACGCAATCGACGGCTTCCACCTACGTTTGCCCGCCCTGTGCGTGTAGTGGGCACGGTGAAGTGTTCGACCATCCGGGGCAATGCTCCTACTGTGATATGCCGCTCATTGCCGACGACTATCCGAAAGTCCCGGTGATCGAATGGAGCCTGCGCAGCGAAGGGTTTTTTATCCTCTACTACCACAAACTGTTCTATCCGGCCTATTTTCTGGCGATCTTTCTGTGCCTCTTTACCGGATGGCGCTACCGGCAGGATCCGCAGGTATTGCTTTTCATGACTTTTTTTCTGGTCTATATTCTGTACGCTTTCAAGAGCCAGTTGGCCGGTACGGGGCATTCCATGCGATTTCCTCCCCGCTGGTTTTTCTTTCCCGGCACCTTTTTACTGGCGGCCGGTCCGGCGCTCTGGCTGTACGGCCGGCAGTACGGGGAGCGCAAAGGTTCCTTTGGCCGGCGGGAGGCATTGCATTTCCTGCCGGCGGCCCTGGTGATATTGGTCAATCTTGTGCTGTTCATCGGGGAACCTTCCTGGAGATACAGTGCCCTCTATAATGGTTTTGATCACTATCCGGCCTGGTCTGAGCAGCTGGTGTTTTTATTTTCCGGCACTTATTACGGCTGGAACACGGGGATACTGGTGCCGCGAAAAACGGAAGGGCCCGGTCCGCAGCGCAAGTGGTTGTACGGTTTGCTGGGCGCCCATTTCATCTTCATCGTACTGTGGGCGATCCTGTTGCTGGCCAATTTCTTTTTGTACAACGGGATGTCAACCAGTCTGGAATACCACTGGATCTGGCTGTATACCGCTATCTTTTCGCTCGCCGGTACCTTTATGATCATCTCCCACAAGGAGATTCTTTTTCCGCCGGCAGTTACCAAAGAGCTGCGGCTGGACCAATCCGAAATGGATGTACTCAAAGATCGTCTACACCGGTTAATGGAAGAGGAAAAGCCCTACCTCAATCCTGATCTCAATCTGCAGGGACTGGCCGATCTGCTGGGGATGAAAGAAAAAGATCTTTCCGAATTACTGAATACCGGACTGGAGACCAGCTTTTATGCCTATATCAATACCTACCGCCTGGAAGAGGTCCGAAACCTGCTCCTGGACCCGGAAAAGCAACACCTGACCAATTTGGCTATTGCCGAGGAGGCGGGCTTCTCTTCCCGCTCTACCTTTTTCAGCCTGTTTAAAAAGCGGTTCGGTATGACCCCGGGTGCTTTTAAAAAATCCCACTCCCAGTAAGTGCCTCGTCCGGTTTTCCACCCGCTTCTGGTAATAAATCCCGCTCTGTGATCCAAATTACAGACTGCGAGCTAGATCCGCTATACTTTTGTACTGTCAATATAATTAAACTGTACGGCAGTCATCCGGTCGAAATGGAAAACAGGATCTCTGCCGATAAACTTAAAAACCAATGGATTTACAAAGTATAGTAAAACAACCCAATACGACTTTGATCGACGTTAGAGAGCCTTTTGAATTCGCTACCCACCACGTGCAGGGAGCGGTCAATATCCCATTACAGACGATCCCCAAAAAAATGGACGAACTGCGGGAACTGAAAGGGCCGATCGTACTGTACTGCCGTAGTGGCAACCGGAGCGGAATGGCGACCAAGTTTCTCCAGTCCCACGGTTTCCAGGAAGTGTACAATGGCGGTAGCGTGACGGCGGTAGAATATTTCCTGTTGCCGGATGCTTCGAATGTTTAGCCATTTCCACATTCGGACCGAATTAGATCATTATCACCTAAAGAGAATAACAAATGGAAAAGAAAGTATCATTCAGCGACCTGATCAATGGGGAAAAACCGGTGCTGGTAGATTTCTCCGCCGAATGGTGTGGGCCCTGTAAGGCCATGAGTCCCATTCTGAAGCAGGTGGCTTCGGAGATTGGCGAAGGGGCCTCGATCGTAAAGATCGACGTGGATAAAAATCCGGCCATTGCCGGCAAAATGGGGATCCGGGGCGTACCTACCTTCATTTTGTTCCAGGAAGGAGAAGCCAAGTGGCGTAAATCGGGTATGCAGTCCGCCAATGCCCTGTCTTACGTGATCAAACAAGCCATTGACCATCAATTGTAATCTGAAAGCATGGAAAAAGTGATCGCCCAGTTCCTGCAGCACAATCGGGAATGGGCCGCAGAAAAGCAACATAAACATCCACGCTATTTCGATAAGCTGACGGCGGGCCAGAAGCCCGCCGCCTTATTATTGGGCTGTTCGGATAGCCGCGTATCTCCCGCCGTGGTGCTGGGAGGTGATCTGGGAGAGATCTTCGTACACCGGAATATCGCGAATTTAGTCGCCCATTCCGATCTTAATTTTTTGTCCGTTCTCCAATATGCCGTCGAAGTATTGAAGGTGGATGACATTATCGTTTACGGCCACTACGGTTGTGGGGGGATTCAGGCCGCTCTGGAAGACCAGGCGATCGGACTGATCGACAACTGGCTGGCCAACATTAAGGATGTGATCCACCGCCACCGGGCCGAGTTGGACGCGATCACCGATGAGCACGACCGCCTGAACCGCCTGGTGGAACTGAACGTCCTCGCCCAGGTCGAAAATCTCAAATTGAGTTCCGTGTACCGGAAGGCCGTTAAAGCCGGCCGTAAGATCCGTCTGCATCCCTGGGTATACGATTTTTCCACCGGTCTGGTGACGGATCTGAGTGAGGCGGGTGTGGCGCACGTTTAGGGAGATATTATCTAGCCAGGTATTTGAAAACAAAAAGGCAAACGTAGATCTACGCTTGCCTTAACGAATGCAATTTTTTGAATGGGAGGACAGATAGGCTAACTATTCGAGGGAATAGGTGTTACCCATGAATTCTGATCTTTGGTCCCATTTTAAAGGCTGGTTCCAGTCTTCGGATATTGCACTCTATGGTTGAACCAGAGCGGTTCAACTTAGCATTTCCCGAAGGATTGACTAATTACTGTGACGCCGGCAACTTTGACTTCAACTTTTACTCCGGTGGGAATTCCCCAGGTCGTACAGATAGTCAGACAAGCCTGGGCTGCGGTACCATTCGGAACGGTGAGCGGGATAGAAATGCAGTGAGATCCCAGGCCTAAGGGCAATTCAATACAGATCTTATGATCTTCGACCTTGACGGAAATACATTCTGCGAGGGCGGCAAGATGTCCGCCTTTTTTAATGTCGAATCCATTTTTCGTTGCATCGAGTTCGGTTCCTTCGTGGGTACTTTTTGCCGCATTGATGGCCGCTTCTACCGCGTCCTGACTGAAAGAATAGTAATTTGCCATTGCAAATATAGTTTAAGAAAGTTAAGAAAATAGCAGCAGGGATAACCTGACCATTTGCTTGATCATGCGCTAAAATCACCCACTGTACTTGCAAAGCTTTGGATCGATCACAGTGAGGTAATTAGAAGCCGATGATAAACTGATTAAGGTTGTAAGCTGCTCATTATTAATTAATTATTTAATGCAAATTTAGGGCAGGAAAGGTCGCCAGGTAAGCGTGGAAATACGGCTTGATTAAAACATGTAGAATTACCCGTTGGTCTGATTTTAAAGCAAGAACATGCAGATGCTTGGAGGATATCATATAAAAAATGCGGCCTCAAAAGCTAACTTTTGAGGCCGCATTCCATTACTCGGGAGGAGACTTAATAGTAATGAAGATCAGTCACTAAAATATCCTGGTTGACCGGCTAACGCTCCAGAACAGTCATCACCTGTTTTCGTCGATTGCGGCTCACCGGAATTGCCTGGTCTTCTACGTAAACATAATGTTGATTCCAATCGCTAAGCTGATCGATATTGACTGCAAAACTGCGAAAACCGGTTGTCCAAAATTTCATCAATCAGATCCTTGGGACTATTCCGTCCTAGCTCGCAACGTCCGTCTATACTGACCGATGCGGTTTGGGGAAATCCCCAAACGCTTCGGTGAGCCTACTCTTTTATGGATTTTCGGCATGCTCCGTTTCTGAAGTTTAGTTTTACTCCAAGGTGGAAAAGTGAGGACAGAGGGACCGGTCATTACCGATATTACCCCTGGATTCCTCACGCTATACTGCTTCGTGGTTTGGCTTTTGTAGAGGGAGGTAACCGCAAACGAGGTAGAAAAAAGCAGAGGGTATGCAACTACCCTCTACTCAATTATTGAAATTGTCTAAAATTTTCTGATGCCGGTGAAAAACCTGGATTTTGCCGCCAATTGAAGGCTATTTTTCACTGCATAGCAGAGCTACGGAGTTAAAAATAGGCGCAGAGTGGTGGCAAAAGCCGCGTTTTGGAGCCCAGTAAGGAAACTTTAGACAACTTTATTAACAGTCCCTATACATTTTCTCTTCCTGCCAATTATGACTAATTGCTGCATTTATCATCGTTAGTGACCATTTCGTTATCCCGTTCCCCTCCGTCCTAAATTATCCCCAATAATCAAGTGGGCAGCGAATTTTTTGTTTGAAATGTTCTGAATGGTAACGAATATATTCTCAATGGTAATTTGTTTACGCCCGATCGACTATTTTTCCCAGTACCGCCATCACCTGCTTCCGCCGACCGCGGCTTACCGGGACCGCCTGATCCTTGATGTAAACGTATTGTTTATCCCACTTGCTGAGTTATTCTATATTCACGGCAAAGCTGCGATGGGTTTGTAAAAAATTACTGTTTATTAATCGTAAACTCCACTTACAGGTGATTTGCTACTCGAAATATGATTCAATTGAATTGTATTATAAAACGATTTTGGTATTTAGAATGTAACATCTCCGCACATTACTGCTTAAAATTTTGTGGTAGACTATAAGTGATAAAAAACTGAAAGTCAGTAAATTAATTTCGAGTTTGGAAGTAAATTGAACTTTTTTTTGTGGTAATACTCTAAAATTGTCTTTTCTAGATTATTTGGGTTCTTTTACTTTACATTCTATTGCTCTACGGATAGGTTCCACTATTTATTTAAGCAAATTTGCAAGTACTACGACAATTATCAATAAGAATATCTTTTAACTAAATTCAAAAAAATGCTTAGAAAAGTCCTTTTGCTGACTGGATTTCCCATTTTACTAATAGTAGCTTGTACAACTGAAATTAATGAAATGGCCTTTGAGGAAAATTCCTTAGTAAAGGATCAGGTACTTCGCGAAACTCAATTTTGGCGAGAAAACAGTCATCGTTATAGTATAGGTAATCGTATTGACGCTTTTGAATTAACAGTAGAAGAAGTATCGATTTTACTGAAAAAGAAAGCCACAAGCATTCAATTCGAATTAGCTTTAGATCAAAATCGCCCAAAGGCATATATCTATCCGGTATATGACAATGACGGAGAAATATCGGAAAAAGAATTTGCAGCTTTAGTTGTTGCCCATCCTTCTACCGTTAGTGCACCAGAAAATCGAAAAAACAAAAAAAACTCAATTCTACCTAAAAACGCACTTTCCCCTTCGGACGCACTTCAATGGATACATAGATGGAGAAAACTAGGGCAAAATTGGCTGCAAAACAATCTTCTTTTTAGTTTTTCAATTCCGGTGGTCTCATTAGATGGTGCTTGGAGAGAGTCATCAGAAAAAGTGGTTTTTTATCTTGGTTTGGAAGAACTAGAAAGTAATAATTGGACTCCTAAAATTGTAATTAGGGGAATTGGAGGTATTGAAAAAGATGGAGGGGATAATTATTATGATTTCACGAGACCATGCCCAACCCTTTGTGATACCAGTCAGCAAAAAATAATTTTAAATTGATACTTAACCTAGACATACTTGTTTTTTATAATTGAGTATCCAATTGTAGCTATTTATTGCTGGCTATTAATGTATTGATCTGTACATATCAAAAAATGCCGCGCTTAAACGGCATCGAAGTGGCTAGGGTACTGCGTGATCAATATCCGGAGTTGAGGGTCATCGTTTTATCCACCTATTTCAGCCGGGCTTTCATTATCAATATGATAGAGCTGGGTGCCGGTGCCTACCTGCCGAAAAACGCCGTACCCGAAGACGTCGTCCGGACGATTCGGGAAGTAAAAGGGAAAGGATTCAGTTACGACCACCACGTGATGGAGGTGATCCGGGATAATATGATCCAAAAAACCAAGCCTAAAGCCCATCTGGAACCCGGCCTGGACATCACCACCCGGGAACAGGAAATAGTCCAACTGATCTGCGAAGAATACACTTCACCCGAAATTGCAAAAAAGCTTAACATTAGTCCCCGTACGGTCGAAGGGCACCGCAATAATTTATTGCAAAAGCAGGGTTGCCGTAATGTAGCCGGCCTGGTGGTATTTGCCCTACAGAACCAATTGGTGAAGGTAAGCCCGGATGCTTTTTGGTTCGAAAAGATTCTATTGAGCGAGAATCGTTTCATTATTACAGCCAACAAAGGAGGCGCTAGCATTATTCCGTGTACGGGGGAAATGACTATATTGTTGAATGGCTATACTGCTGAATAGTGCTAAATTTCGGCAGATTTATAGTAACTATATTTCGCAAAAATGACTATGCCGAATTTTGACCTGACCTCGGAGAACTTGTCCCGGCGAAGCGAAATTGAAGGTAGGTAGGTCAAAAATTAATAGTATTTAGCAATATAACAATTGAGCAATCGAGCTCGAATTACCCGAATTTAGCTCCTAGTTCCAATGTTTTTTGGTTAACCGTTACCTTTAATCTTTTAAACAGAGCGATCCCATGTCCCGGCTATTTGCCAGCAAATTCGTTCGGCTAATCAAAACCTTCCCTCCGGAAGAGATCCGGGCCTTTGAGCAATGGCTGCATTCGCCGTGGTGCAACTCCAATAAAAATCTGATCCGGCTATTCCAACAGTTCAAAAAGTATTACCCCGATTTTTTGCCTGACCGTAAACTGACCAAAGCGCAACTGTTTCGGCAGATCCTGCCGGAAGGAAAATTCAGCGATCGCCGGCTCAACAACTTACTGTCGGAGGGCTACCGGGCCGCCGAGCGCTTCCTCGTGGCCCAAAGGTTTGATATGGACTCGGAAGCGGCCCAAAACCTGCTGGCCGACGAATTTCAGGAACGTGGCCTGGACGATTGGTTTACTAAAATTGCAAAACGTGAGATCACGGATCTGGAGGAACACCCAACAAAGGAATGGAAAGATCACCTGAGCCTGTACAACTGGTACCGACAGATCTATCACTCCTCCGATTCCCAGACGCGTATGCAGGCGGGGAATCCGACGATCCATGCGATGGAGGGAGAATTGGATTTGCTCTACGCCCTGGAAAAAGCGGCTATTCTCAACGAGAAGATGTCCCGGCAGCAGGTATTAAGAGATGAATCCTACGAGATAACATCAGCCATCAGTAACTGGGAAGCTCTGGTGCAGGGAATATGCCATCCGTCCATAGCTTTGTATCGGCTTCGGTTTACTTATTTAGGCAAGGACCTCTGGACGGTCTATCAGGAACTGCATCCGCAGGTAGTGCAACAACTGCCTCAATTGAACGCAAAAGAGCAAAAGATCCATTTGCTGTCTCTGCTCAATGACAGTATCCGACTGGTCAAATCCGGCCATCTAGATATCGTAGACCTGCTGCCGCTCTACCAATTGGGCTTAGCGACCGGTGTGTTACTGAATCGGGGAAAACTATCGCGATCCACCTACACCCAGATCGTGATGATCAGCAATACCAAAGGGGACTTTGCGTATACGGAGCGATTTATCGATGATTATTCGGGAAAACTGAGTGAAAAAGGAAGGGAGGACAGTCAGCACTGGGCGCGCGCGCATACGGCCTACTGGCGAAAAGATCTGGAGGAGTGCCTGACTATTTTGCAAGGCTATACGTTTAAAATCCTTTATTTCCAATTGATCACCCGGTCGCTGCAGGCGCAGGTGCTTTTTGATCTGTACCTGATGGATGATTCCTACCAGTTCTTACTTTTCAATTTTCTGGATACGTTTGAGAAATGGCTGCAGCGCGAAAAGATGTTGTCCCAGACGAACAAGATCTCCTTCCTCCGCTTTGTGCAAAAGTGCCGAACCCTGGCAACTGCTTACGGAGCTGTAGATTTCCAGCGGGAAATAGTAGCGCAACTATTAAGCGATCAGGAATACATCCAGGCCCTCAACTGGTTGAAAAAAAAGCAGCAGGAAGTACTGACGATCAGATCCGAAAAATAGATTTACCTTAGAATAACTCCATCTGTTGTTCGATAGACTCCATCCTTAGATTAGCGGCCGGAGTGGAAGAAGAGATTAACGGCAGCACGCGCTTGACAATGCGCAGCCGGTGCGTATAGCGTTTCAGATCCTGATTGTAGATCCCGTAGTGATCCACCCGGTCCATGCGGGCCTTACCGTAAACGTGGAGGATCTGATTCTCGGGAAAAAGAATGCCGGTATGGGAAATACGACCCGCCTGATTTTCAAAAAATGCCAGGTCTCCGGCCTGGGCCTGTTCTACGAAATCCACGGATTCTCCCTGCAGGACCTGTTGGAAGGCTTCCCGCGGCAGTTGTTTACCCGCCAGCCGGTAAACCACCTGTACCAGACCGGCACTATCCAGTCCGAAGGGTGATCTGCCTCCCCACAGCAAAGGTGCGTGCAGGTAACGGCGGGCTATCTTCAGGATCAATTGCGGTTGAGCGGTAATGTCTTCCGGAAATACGGCCTGTCCGGTAAAGGAGTAGGAGTGGGAGCCAATATTAAAGCGCATGCCGTCAAAATTGGGCAGACGCGCGCCCAGGCTCAACGGGATAAAGGCATCATCTTTTTGTGCAGGATGAACCAGGTCCAGAACAAAGGCATATTGCTTTTGGTAGGATTCAAATTCGCTGGGAGTGATCTCTTCCAGCTGCTGAGTAGCGACCCAGCCCACAAAATTGTCCTCCTGGCATCGGACCCGGGTCCACTGCCGGCCTTTCTGTTCCAGAACTTCCACCATTTCACCGAAAAGGAGCTGAGAGATCATCTCGCTTTTGTGGGAGGCACTGTTGCGAATGGCGACTGTACTCAAAGGACAAATTCCGAATTGCATCTATCCAGCCGTTTTGATGGTCCAATATAATAATAATCCTAAACAGTCCGTTGATTGGAGTAAAGTTATTCATTCGCTTTTTACTCAACTTACACTACCTTTGCACTTCTTTGAAGTAACGCCCATGAGATATACGATTACCTGCATTTGTGCGCTTTTGTTGTCTGCTTTTGCCTTACAGGCTCAGGATCAGCATTTTACACAGTTCTATGCTTCTCCCATGACCCTCAATCCGGCCCTCACGGGTAGTTTTGAAGGGACCTACCGCTTTTCGCTGATCTACCGGGATCAGTGGAAGGGTATTCTGGATAATCCTTTTGTCACTTATTCCGCTGCGGCCGACTTTCGTTTCAATATGAAAAAACGGGGCAACCGCTATAAGGATGCCGTGGGTGGCGGCGTATTGTTTTACAACGATAAGGTAAGTGTGACGGGTTTCTCCAACAACCAGATCATTATCTCCGGCGCGTTCCACAAGAGTTTGAGTAAAAGCAATGATCAGTTCCTGAGTCTGGGATTACAGGCCGGGATCAGTCAGCGCAACATCAATTACGCCGGAGTTGACTTTCAGGATCAGTTCAACGGTTCCAATGGCTATTCCAATCCTACCGGAGAGGTACTGCCCGAGAATAATTTTGCCTACGGTGACTACAGCGTCGGCCTGAACTATACCTACGCTCCGGCACGCAGTGTCGGCTTTTATGCCGGTGTGGCCATGCACCATATCATGGAACCTTCCGTGAGTTTCTTTTACGATGAAGAGGACCCGGACCGGGTCGATGACAATAAACTGTTCCGTAAATATGCGGCCCACCTGAACGTGGTTATTCCGCTGGGTGAAAATGTACAGTTCTCTCCGCGAGCTTTGTATTACAGTCAGGGACCGCACATGGCCGCTAATGCCGGCGCCAATTTGCGCTTCCTCATCAATCAGTCCAACGGTACGGCCCTGCATTTGGGCTCCTGGGTGCGGGGAACGCAGGATGAGACCAATTCTCCGTTTATGGATGCGGTAAT
Source organism: Flavilitoribacter nigricans DSM 23189 = NBRC 102662 (assembly GCF_002646595.1). Lineage (GTDB taxonomy): Bacteria > Bacteroidota > Bacteroidia > Chitinophagales > Saprospiraceae > Flavilitoribacter > Flavilitoribacter nigricans. The sequence goes on along the minus strand of NZ_PDUD01000009.1, from coordinate 239,315 downwards.
CCTCATGACCGGCATCGAGATCAATAACTTCCTGGTCGGCCTGAGTTACGACGCCAATCTCAAATCCCTGAACGCCGGCGGGCGCAACCAGGGAGCCTTCGAACTTTCCATTGCCTATCTGGGTGAATACGAAGATGATACCATTCTTTGCCCCAAATTTTAAATGTTGGACTTTTTTTATATGAAAAGTTCATCAGATTTTGAATTTTAACTATTATCAGTTGTTGTCGTTTTGTACATTTGGCATTGTATATAGTCTCATGTAATAGTTATGCTGAATTATGAAACGACCTAACTCTGGTAACAGGCTTGGCATCCTGTTATTATTGTTCTTCGCATTTTTCGAAATAAGTAGTGTAGAAGGCCAAAGTATTAGAAAACATTATACCCAGTTAACCGAATACGAAAGGTTAGCATTTATCGAAGCCCTGGATGTGCTTTATTCAATGGGTGTTGTGGATTATTATGCAGATGTTCACGCCGATCCGGACCAGGACGGGATCAACGGGAACAACTTCAACGGCCCGGACGCAGATTCCCCCATTCACCGGGTAGCACTTTTCCTTCCCTGGCACCGCCAGTTTACTGCTGAATTCGAAAAAGAGCTGCAAGCCATTAATCCCAAATTATCCATGCCCTACTGGGACTGGACCGGGGAATTTGATCCATCGGGCGTCAATAGCCGCAGTGCACTCAGTCCCATGTGGAACAGCGACCAATTAGCCGCACTGGGCTGGACCGGCAGTCTGATCGGGAAATACAATGCTACCGAGGGTCTCGGAAGGGGACTGGGTGGAGTATTACCTACCCTGAATCAGAAAAACAACCTCCTTACTTCATCTTCCTTTCTCAACTACGGCAATTTCCGCTTTGAACTGGAAACGAATCTACACGATCCGCCCCACGGTTGGGTAGGAGGGGAGATGCAGGATATGTTCTTCTCGCCCCACGATCCGGCTTTTTTCCTGCACCACGCCATGGTAGATTATCTGTGGCAATTGTGGACCGAAGGCGGGCATTCCGTTACCTTTAATGAGAACAAGATGCCTACCTTCGACGGTACGGTCGGCAATTTTGACTATGTAGATCCCGATGATATCCGGAACACGGTGACTCAGATGGGCATCTTCTACGCCAATCCCGATATGGAATATATGGAATTGCACGATTACACCGTCCAGAATGCACATCTCCCTTCGGAGAATTTCATTTATCCGGATACCATCGTTGTCGCTTCTACCTTCAATTTTGCCAATGATGCGGTGGCGGAGATCCACTCCTGTAATGGCGTGAAACTGATGCCCGGAGTGCATATACCCGCCGGTGCGACGGTCACCATCGGTACGGATGCCTTTTGTGCTCCGGAAGTGGTGGAAGCCCAATTGGCGAAAAACGAAGAGGAGACGCCCGCAAAAGCGCCCAACGCAGGCACTCTGCCCGACGCTTTTGAAACGGAAGAAGTGGCTCCGGCCGCAGTCCGGGAAAGCGTGACCCTCAAAGGGTTCCCGAACCCATTCCGCGAGTCTTTTACCTTCCAGTTTAATCTACCGGAAGAAGAAGCCGTCAGCCTGCAGCTCTTCGATGCTTTGGGTAAGGTAGTGGCTTCCCCTATGCCGCGCCAGAACCGCAGCAGCGGCCCCCACGAACTGCTGGTGGATGCGCATGGCCTGCCGGCCGGTATCTACTCGGCAGTACTGCTGCTGCACGATACTAACCAACGGTATGTATTGCGGGTGGTAAAATCGAATTAGATGCAACCAGATGAAGTTGGGAGAATGGATTATTTCCCAACTTCTTCTGGTTACCACCTTGTCCTTGATTCCCTTACCGTTCTTGTTTGAATGGTTTTCCGTTAACAAATATGGGATGGTGATAGGACGGTGCGCTGCACCTGTTGAATTTTGGACGTACGTTTGTTTCCTTCTATTTCCATCATCCACCATCCACCATCAACCGTCAACCACCGACCGTCCACCGTCCACCGTCGACCGTCCACCACCGACCGTTGACCATTCACCGTCACCGTTGACCATCTACATTCGGTTAACGACAGGTCTGGAGATAGGGCGGTGCGCTGCACCTTTTAAAAGATGGGTGTTCGTTTGATTCTTGATTTTTTTGCCGTCCACCATCAACCGTCAACCATCGACCGTCCACCGTCGACTATCGACCGTCAACCATCCACCGTCGACCATCAATAATAAATCCCATCCGGGCTCTGCCCCACGTAAAACGGCAGCGTTAGCCCCAGGCGAAATCCATACAGCAGATCCAATCTTTGGCTGAGATCCTGTTGCTGGGAGGCGAAGTCGTAATCCCGGCGACTCCGGGTAAAACCCTGGATCAGTTCTACACCCGCAAAAAAATTAGCCCGTTTGTCCAGACTAAGTACCTGGTAGCCGATGAACTGCCGGAGTGCCGGGCCGTTGCTCAGGCGGTCGTACCCCTTGCGGTAATCGCCGGTCAGTGCGGCTACGGTGCGAACGGGGTCATCCTGGATCCGGATCTGATGTTGCAGCAGACCGACACCGAGATCCAGCCGGATACCGGAGCGGTAATTTTTGGGCGACAGGCCGATTAGTTTCCCAATGCCCAGTCCCAGATAAAATCCCCTTTCCCGCAGCTGGATATCCGCTACCGCCCGATCGTTGGCGATGATGAACCCTTCAGCGGTCCGCAGGCCGGCCAGGACATCGTTCTTGACTTCCGAGCCAAACTGGAAACTACTTTGCAAACTCAGGATCCAGTTCTTTTGATCGGTGATGTAGGAGACTTCCACGCCCGGACTAAAATTCAGGCCGAACCGTTCCTGTAAGTCTGCTCCGGGAAGGTGCAGGCCGTAACTGAAGTTGAGCAACAGTGCCGAACCGGAATTCCGCGCTTCGTTGACCTGGGCACGAAGTCCGCCGGAAAAAAATATAAGGAAAATAATCGTCGTCAGGTATCGATACATAATGCGGTATTGCTAGACAATGAAATTACTTACTGATCACCATTTTCTGGGTATTCACGATCTGTTGACCGTCCCGGATGATGAATAGATAGGTGCCTGGTTTCAAAAAAGAGCTGTTAAAAGCCTCTCCCTGCAGAATAGTTGGCGGCAGTACGGGTTTACCATCTACGGAAAAGATCTGGATATTGGGCGCTGCCAGCAACTGGGTACCCGAAAGTCGGATTTCCCGGTTTGCGGGATTGGGGCTGAGGGTCACCCGCGGTATTTTTGCCTCATCCGTTGAACTGGGAGTTTCTTCGGCGAATAGCCACTGATAGGCCCGGGTAAACTCCCGCGCCCAGTACCACTCGCTATGTTCTCCGTCCTCCGTTATGTGGAGGGAGAACTCGTCCGGCTGAAATCCGGCGTTAAGCAAGTTGTTGTAGAGGGCGATCAGGTCGGGAGCCATGCTGGTGCTTTCCGGTTTGCTTCCCAGGAGGTAGAAACGAATATCGTACTGTTTTTCTTTTTCGCTGATGTGGGTATAGGCTTCCGGCGAAAACCAGAGGGAAGGCGAAAACACGCCCACCCGGCCGAATACATCCTGGTGTTCGATGGCGGTATAAAGCGAGATCAGTCCCCCGAGCGATGATCCCATGATGGCCGTCGTCTCCTGGTCGGGCCGGGTCCGGTACTGATTGTCGATATAGGGTTTGAGGGTTTCCACGATGAATTTGGCGTAAAGCGCACCGCGGCCGCCACCGTATTCCGGGTTGGGCCAGGGCGTATATTCTTCGATCCGGTGCTCACCGCCGTTATCGATGCCGACGACGATGACGCCCGGATCCCCATCGTTAAACAGCCGGTTGAGGTGTTCGTCAATTTCCCACTCACCGCTGAAACTGGTACTTCGATCGAAAAGATTCTGGCCGTCGTGCATATAGAGGACGGGATACCGCCGGGTGGAAATGGCATAATCGGGAGGAAGGTAGATCCAGATCCGGCGGTGGCGATCCAGTTGCGGCATATAGAATTCCTCACTGATCACGGAGACATTTACCGCAGCGGTACCGTTGTTGCCGCCCTGGTTCTGGCCTTCCCAACCCTCGATATTGATTTCGAGGGTATCCGGTCCGCCGGTATATTCGTAGGTGCGATTGGGGCGAAAAGTACCCTCGGCGGTACCTTCTGCCGTTTCCCAGCTGCCCCGGGTGAATTTGAAGGCCAGGGTGCCGGGGTCCGGCCGGAAATGAAGTTCGAGTATCCCTAACTCATTGCTTTCCAAACGGTAGTCGGGATGGCCGGCGTTCCAGTCATTGAAGTTGCCGGCCAGATAGACGGCCGCATCGTAAGGCGTATTGGGAGAAACGGAATTAACGAGTACGGTAAGCTGGGCGAGCAGCAAACAAGGTAAAAACTGCAACGCGGCGATCAGGTGGAGGGGACGACGCATGTTTTTCACACAAAGATATTTCACTTGGGGAAAACTCCATCCTCATTGTGATACTTTTGTGATATTCTCGTGAAACCTGTATTACACTTAGGCCTTAACTTTGCCTTATTACTTAGCAAATGTTTTGGTTACATGGATCACTTCCTACAGATGGAAATGATCCATGTTCTTTAAAGGCCCACCAGTTCCTGATGCCGGACCGGTTTGCCGGTCAGCATCCCCAGAAATACTTCCAGCGCCTGTTTTTTGGGGGCATCCAGCTCGTAATTGATATTTTTGGTAAAGTACTGCTCCAGGTCGAAATGATCATTGGGGGTATTGAGCAGATACATCAGTTGGGGAATGGCTTCCACGCCGGTTTTCAGGGCTTCATTGAAAGGCTGCAGAAAAGCATCGGGAATTTTCCGGTTACTGACCCAGGCGGCAAAGACGAAGGGCAGCTGCTTAAATTCGTACCAGGCGTTACCGAGATCGTAAAAATAGGCAAACCGTTCTTCGAGGCCGATCGTGCGATCGCCAATGACCACCCCACCAACGCTACCGCCGATCTTATCAATGTAGCCGTCGGAGGCCGGCAAAAGCCGGGGGCTCAGTTTCCAGTGATCCCGCAGCAATACTTTACTGAGGGCAACGGAGGTGCGGGAGTGATGATCGAGGTAAAGGTCCGTCAGGGTCTCGATCGGCTGGTCGGCGTAGATGCCCACCGTCTTTACGTAGCGGTTGGTGCCGATACAGTAGTCGGAAATGATCCGGGCGTTGGGAATATCGGGGATCACCGCAACCGGCACCAGTCCCAGGTCCGCTTCTCCGGTCAGGAGTTTCTGCGCACACATGGAGGGAATATCCAGGCTCAGATCTATACTATTGGCAATCGGACTCTGTAACAAGCCATAGAGCAATGGCTTGGTATTCAGGTAACTGACAGCCGTGATGGTCATTTTTTTCATATCGTGGTCACTTCCAGATGCGCCGTATCGTTCTCTACCAGGAATTGAAATACTCCCTGCTGGTATTCGGTTTTCCAAAGACCGGTATTGGCGTGAATGTAGCGATTCATTAATTTCAGTTCTTCCTCGCGGAGTACGGACATCAGCGCGCTCATGGCCCGGCCGTGGGAACAGACCAGCAGACAGGATTCCGGTCGCTGCCGCAGGTGTTCCTTAAACCGCTGTAGGCGCGCGGCCAGTTCGGCTGCACTCTCCCCTTCGCGGATCCTTGCGTCGTATTCTCCCGCACTCCACCTTTCCTTGATAGACCGGTATTCTTCCACCATTTCCGGGGTACTCTCTTTGCCTTCGTGGATACCCCAGTTCATTTCGTTGATCTCCTCAAACTGCTCCCAGGGTAAACCGGCATCGATAAAATGCCGGACGGTCTGGTGCGTACGCTGGAGTCTGGAGGTCAGTACCGCTTCGAAGGGAATATGGCGGTAGTGCTCGTAAAAGGCCCGGGCCTGTTGGCGACCGGTTTCGTTGAGTTCGGAGTTCACGCCACTGCCCTGAATGATCCCTTTACGGTTGAATTCGGTTTCTCCGTGTCGGACTATGTAGATTGTTTTGGTGCTCAATATGCTCGATTTAGTGGTCATGCCGGGCGGGGAACTACTTATTCACCACCGGCAGGGAAACGTATCCTTTAAATTGGGTGTCTGCGGCAAACTGGTGATCGGTGTAGTCCTGGATCACACCGTACAGGGTATCTCTTTCGATCGGCTGACGGCCGACCCTGCGGATCAGATTAACGAGTTCTTCGGTGCTCAGGGCCGGGGTTTGCTCTTCCGAACCGGCCATGGAATAGATCTTGGTGGTATCGTCGATCGTACCGTCAATGTCGTTTACCCCAAATGCGAGGGACAACTGGGCCGTACTTCGTCCGATCATCGGCCAGTAGGCTTTGATGTGGTCAAAGTTGTCGAGATAGATGCGACTGATGGCGTAATTCCGCAGGTCTTCGATGACGGTGCTCTCTTCGATATGGGACATCTGATTGTCCTTATTCCGGAATTTCAGTGGAATGAAGGTTTGGAAACCGCCGGTTTTGTCCTGGAGTTTCCGCAATTGTTCCAGGTGATCTACCCGATGGGCGAAGGATTCGATATGACCGTAAAGCATGGTGGCGTTGGAGCGTCCGCCCAGTTCGTGCCAGATCTCATGGATGCGCAACCATTGTTCTCCGGTACATTTACCACCGGCGATCTGGTCGCGAATTTCGGGGTGAAAGATCTCCGCACCGCCACCGGGCATGGAATCCAGACCGGCCGCCTGCATGCGTGCCATTCCTTCCTCGTAGCTGATCTTCGCCTTTTTGAAAATGTAATGGAACTCCACCGGCGTCAGCGCCTTTACGTGCAGATCCGGACGGTGGGCTTTGATCGTTTGGAACAATTCTTCGTAAAAGGGCACATCGTATTGCGGCAATACGCCGCCAACTATGTGCACTTCCGTCACGGGTTTCCCGTCGTAAGCCCGCACAATATCCATGATCTCTTCCAGACTGTATTCCCATCCGTCCGACCTCTGCTTGATCAGCCGGGAGTACGAACAGAAGGTGCAGGTATAGAGACAGACATTAGTGGGCTCGATGTGGAAATTCCGGTTGAAGTAGGTCCGGTCTCCGTGGCGCTTTTCGCGAATGAAATTGGCCAAAGCCCCCAGGTAGGACAGCGATCCTTTTTCGAAAAGGGTTATCCCTTCCGCTTCACTGATCCGTTGTCCCGCAAATACTTTCCCGGCGATCATCTGCAGGTCCTGATCCAGCGATTTATCCTGCAGTATGGACTGGATGGTTCTGGCTGTTTCCATGTTTATTTATCATTTTTAGCACGAAATGTCCCCGCTTTTCAGGGGGGATCTGGTTCCGTGTTTTAATAAGTAACAAATTATAGAACTTTCAGTTTTAATTGAAAGTAAGTTGTTCACAAATTTATTGCGAGCCCAAAAAGTTGCACAAAAATAAGTCTTCCACCGAGAATGCCAGACTTTGGCAATAATGTTTATCTTGCCGCCCATATAATTCTATGAATGATCAGCATTCTCATCCCTGTCTATAATACCACTGTCGTTGAGCTGGTAGGATCCCTGCAGCGTCAGTGTCTGGACTTGCAACATCCGTTTGAGATCATTTGCCTGGATGATTGCTCTGAGCCTGCTTTTCGCGATCAAAACCGTTCCCTGAGTACCCTGGAAGGGGTAACTTACCGGGAGCTGGAAGAAAACATCGGGCGTTCCCGTATCCGCAACCAGCTGATCTCCTTGGCGGTCCAGCCTTATCTTTTATTCATGGACGGTGATTCCAAGATCGTCCGCTCCGATTATCTCCGCACCTACATCCAGGTACTCGAACCTTCCAAGGTCATTTACGGAGGGCGTTGTTATCAACAAAAAACACCATCCGATCCGGCACATTTCCTGCACTGGTACTACGGGAAACAGCGGGAAGCCCTGCCGGCAGCAACCCGCAGACTGTATCCCTATCGCACCTTTATGACCAACAATTTCCTGATTCCGCGTACCATTGCTTTGGCCGTTCGTTTCGACGAAACCATTCGCCGCTACGGTTACGAAGACACTTTGTACGCCATGGAGCTGCAAAAAAAGGGACAGAAGATCATCCATATCGACAATCCGCTGGAGCATATCGGACTGGAAGAACGCCCCGTCTTTTTACACAAGGTGGAGGATGCCCTGGACAATCTGAAGGAAATCCTGCCCCGCAATCCCGATATCGATACCCGCTTATTGCGATTTATCGATCAGTTGAGGTCCAGGGGACTGTTGTTGCCGGTCCGTTTACTGGGGGGCTTGTTCCGACCGGTACTGCGAGCGGGTATTCTGGCCTTCTCCCGACCTCCGCTCTGGATGCTGGACCTCTACAAACTTGCCTATTTTCTTAATAAGTAGAAGATTTGAATAATGAGTTGACTTTAAGTGAGTTAGCTTAGTAGCTGTTGTGGCTTTCGCCCGTGGAGACCAATGTGCCTGCATAAAAAATTAGCTTTTTGGTATGCATTCTTTGCCGTTTCTGCATCTATTCGGTAAAAAAACCAATATGAAAAACATTCTTTTGAGCCTCATGGTCCTACTGCTCTCCGGTACGCTTTGGGCCAATATGCCCCTGGCGGAACTGGATTCAGAGATCCGGTCCGTGACCATCTTTCGGTCCGGAGCCCAGATATTCCGCTCCGGCGAAGGGCAGGTGCCGGCCGGACAAAGTATTTTAAAATTTACCGGACTTTCCCCCTATGTGAATGCAGCGAGCGTGCAATTCTCGGCTACCGGTGATTTCACCATCCTGTCCGTAAACTTTCAACAAAACTTTATCAATCCCCTCGAAAATAACGAGGAAGTAAACGACCTGAAAACCCAACTGGAAGCGCTGGATGAACAATTGCGCAAACTGGAAATTGAGCAGGAAGTGCTGAAGGAAGAGGAGGCCCTGATTCTGGCCAATAAACAGATCGGCAGCCAGCAGAACGGTGTGCAGTTGCAGGATCTGCAGGCCATTGCCGAATATTACCGCACCCGGCTTAAAGCCATTAAACTGGAACTGTTTGATCTGCGGTCGGAAGCGAAGCAATTGACGGAAGAAAAGAACAAAATTGCCAAACAGATTGGCCAGATGACCCGGGAAAATCCCAACCGGGCCAGCGGCGAGATCTGGATAAAAGTAACCGCCGATCGGCCGGTCACCTCCAAGTTCCAATTGAGCTATATGGTGTCCAGAGCGGGTTGGAAACCGGCTTATGACGTTCGGGTTGCCGACGTGGGCGAAGATGTCCTGTTGGATCTTAAGGGTAATGTATTCCAGTCTACCGGTGAAGACTGGCGGGGCGTAAGCCTGAGTTTGTCCACCGGTGTCCCTACCGAAAGCGGCGTGAAGCCGGAATTACAACCCTGGTGGCTGGCACCTTACCAGCCGGTAGTCTACCAGTCCGGGGCCAGAGAACGCAGACTCGACGGTTATGCCTTGAAAGATAAAATGGAGATGGAAGATGCCACTGAAATGGCTGCACCGCCTCCTCCGCCACCGCCACCACCTCCCGCTCCGGAGGCGGATTATGCAGCGGTAGAACAGTTTGAGCGGACTACTACCCGGGAGTATCGCATCAGTCTGCCCTACGATATCCCATCGGATGGCAATCCCTACACCGTAGCTATTGAAAAATACGAGCTGCCGGCCGAATACCAGTACTATGTTGCGCCCAAACTGGACAAAGACGTGTTCCTGACCGCCAAGGTCGGCGGATGGGAGGAATACAATCTGCTGAGCGGTCCGGCTAATCTGTTCTTTGAGGGCAGCTATCTGGGAAATACCTATCTGGATGTAAACCAGACCACCGATACCCTGGAATTATCGCTCGGCCGGGATAAGGGCATTATCGTCAGCCGCGAAAAGGACGAGCAATTCAAGGATAAGCAATTTATCGGCAATAAGGTGACCCAGAATATCGGTTGGAAGATCGAGCTGCGGAATACCAAAAGTAAAGTGGTACGTATTGTGATCGAAGATCAGTTCCCGATCAGTACCAATGAAGATATCGAGATCGACCTGGATAGTCCCCGGGGAGCTACGGTCAACCGGGAAAAAGGAACGCTGACCTGGCAGATCAATCTGGTGCCCGGACAGTCCGAAACCCTACGCTTCCGTTACGAGGTGAAGTACCCAAAGAAGATGGGACTGATCCTGGAATAAAAAATAGTCGGGTGATTACCGCAGGGGACAGGGCCACGCCCTTACCCCTGCAATTTTGGATCGCATTATCCGATCAGACGATCGGCAAGACCGGGCAGGCTACGCTGCAGGAGCAGCAGGAATTTGACCTTACCCGGAGCGATTAGTTGATAACCCCTTTCCCATTGCCGGAGGATGATCCGTACCAGTTCATCCACCGGCATTTTATTTTCACCCCTTTCGGCGGTCATACGGGTATCCGTAACCGGTGGGATGATCTCCAGCACCCGTACGGATTTATTACGCAGTACTTTTCGCAAACCGGCGGTGAAATTGCGCAACCCGGCTTTGCCGGCGGAATAGACCAGCCCGTCGGATTTGGGGACCGTCCCGAGGGCGGACGTCAGGTTGATGATAGTGGATGGTTTGGTGCTTAGTAGCGGCAGCAATAGCTGGGTCAGGTGGATCGTGCCGGTAAGGTTGGTAGTGATCTCCCGATTGATCTTTTCGTAGGAACTGGGCGTCTCCAGTAAGTTGTAATTAAACTGGATACCGGCATTGTTGATCAGGATATCGAGTTGTGGAAATTCCTGTTCCAGCTTTACCACCAGTGCTTCTATTTGCCGGGGAACGGTCAGGTCACAGTTCCAGGCGGTCAGACCGTCTTTGCGGGCTTCGGTCAGCCTCTGCTCCGAACGACCGGTTACGATCACCCGATTGTCTTTGGCCAATGCCCGGGCCAGTTCCCGGCCAATACCGGAAGTTCCTCCGGTGATCAGAACGGTATGGTTTTTAATTTTCATCTTTCGGCTTTTGATCACAAAGATGAGCAGGTCGGCTGCCGAAAGCATTAACATGGGTTAAGGATTCAAGGGTTAGGCTTTGATCCGGGACCGGATCCGGCTCAGTTGAATGGGCGTGATCCCCAGATGAGAGGCGATATGGTATTGGGGGATCTGATTTTCCAGGCCGGGGTATTCCTCCCGAAAATAAAGGTATCGTTGGGTAGCGTCATTCAGTACCAGTCTAAGTTCCCGGCGTTCTTTTTTGATCACCCACTCGTATTCGACCAGTTTCCGCACGCAGGTCTCCAGACAGCGATGTTTGGGGAAAAGTGCTTCGATGTCCAGGTAGCTGGCTTCCAGAAATTTTGTATCCAGCAGAGCGTCAAAATTGAGGTAGCTGGGAATGCGTTGCAGAATGGAGGCCAGCGAGGCGGCAAAGGTATTGGCCACGAAAAACGTCTTATTGTAAAAATTACCGTCTTCATCGAGATAATAAGCGCGCAGGGCGCCATCCAGAATAAATCCCACTTTGTAATTGTACGCTCCTTCCCGGACAAAGTAATCTCCCCGTTTCAACGAACCGGGCTGGAAAAGGGACTGCATATCCGCCCAGGCCGCATCGGTGAGCGGCTCAAACAAGGTCAGGGTTTCCCGGAGGCGCAGGTAGCTATCCATAAGCAGGTTCTTTGACGGTCATTGGAAAATACGGATGCGTTAGATCCACTGCAACTCTTTAACCGTTTTTGCGTCTTCCACCTCACCGGTGTGTTTGGTTTGTCTGGGTTCAAAAAGCATGAGCCAGACCTCCTCACCGTCTTTCGTCCAGGGGCGATGTTCTACTCCCCGGGGAACGATAAGCATTTCTCCCGGTCCTACGGCCTGGGTAGGCTGATCGCGGAAATCCAGATAAAGGGTACCTTTAAATACAAAGAACATTTCGTCTTCATCGGCGTGGTCGTGCCAGACGAAATCATCCTTAACCTTAGCCAGTTTGACGTACTGTCCGTTGAGTTCGCCAATGATATGGGGAGTCCAGTGCTTATTGAATTTTTCGAATTTGTCGTTGACGGTAATGGTTTTCATAGATGGGTATTGTGCTTTTTAATAATATCAGTCCAAAATTAATCGCTATTTGGAAAAAATCGAACAAAAACTGTGGCTTAACCCTTGTAAGTGATGGCATTTAAGCATAATTTAGATGCCAGAAATAGATACTGCTACACCAATAACAGAGGTCACAAAAAATCATTAGATACATCAATTGGGTTGCCCCTCAGCCCAGTGATCAAAAGAGATACTCAGAAATTACCTATTGATTCGTCCAACTTCTATCCTTTTACAGTCCTCAATTTATCACTAACAAGAAACCTGTACATCCTCCAAAACACTAGATCAACACCAGCCATGGTTTTGGTGACTGCGGCTGCGTCAAAAAGCGTTTTGTCAGTTTAGGTCGAAGGGAAACGCCTGCCTGACAAATATTTTAGTACAACTATGACTTTGTGAAAACTTGTCCGTCATAATGAACGGATGCTGATAGCTGGTACGCGCTTTTGCCGAATTGTTCAGCTATCCCACTAAACATACTATTCATCTAACAGTAAATTTTTACTATGAGAAAGCTTTCTACACTGCTGCTTTCATTGCTGTTGGCTACAGCAGTTCAAAGCCAAAACTGCACGGTCTTCGGATCCGATTTCGCCAGCAACTTCATCGCCTGTGCCAACGATCCCGCCACTGTTTCCATCACTTTCGGACCACCTTTGCATCCCGCCGGCTACGGTACGGTTTCCATCGAGGGCATGGATCCTGCGGTTGATCTTTCCGGCCTGACCATTTATGTGCCGGATAAGATCCGACTGGTCTTTACCGGGAATATCATCATTGATGCCAGTACCAATTTTTTGGGTACGGGTGGTGTCTCCGGTAATTCCGAAGTCCAGTTTGGGGAAGATGGTACCGTCTATAAGGCCAATCGCGGCCTGAATAGTTTCGTGGCCCTCAACCAGTTGATCGCCGGTTGCGCCCAGAATCCCGACCCGATGGAATGCCTCGAGCTCGTTTCCTTCCTGCCGGTAGAACTGACGGCCTTTCAGGGAGCGGCCCGGGAAGATATGATCGAGCTGAACTGGTCGACAGCTACCGAACTCAATAACGATTATTTTGAGATTGAACATAGTAAAGACGGGTTCTCTTTTAATACCGTGGGAAAAATAAAAGGGGCGGGCACCACCACCGAAGAGGTGCAGTATCAGTTCCTGCATCGCCAACCGGTAAGCGGTACCAATTATTACCGGCTGCGGCAGGTGGATTACGACGGTAAATTCGAGTATTCGGACCTGATCGCGGTAGAAATGGAATTGCGCGACGGAGGGGTGAAGGTCTATCCCAACCCGACCGTAGACCGCGCCGTGATCCAGCTCGATGAACGTCCGGAGCGCGTCGAGATTTTGCTGACGAATATTTTGGGGCAACGCATCGATCTGATCCCCCGGGTAAACGATCTGGGATGGGAGATCAACCTCGGTGAACTGCAGGCCGGTATTTACCTGCTGCGGGTTGAGGCCAATGGAAAAACCATTACCAAACAGATCGTCAAACGATAAATAATCCGTCCCTCAAGGACGAATGAACCATAAACTGTTAGAGCCTATTGTTGGGAGATGCACTAAGTACATCTTAGGGTATCTCTTTTTTTTTATTTAAGATTTGGATAATCAGTTAGGAAAGAATATTTTAGCAATGTAATTGCCTGTATATCACAGAGATAGAAGCATTGTCGCATAATAAAAAAGAATAATCTCAATCGAGTATTTCCCTTCATTTAATTGATTGAGTTACCCTAATGTATAGTCCGTAATTTAAATGTGTAATCCGGTCCCGGATTACCAGCCTTCCTATGTCCTCCGTACAACTATCCAGAATTTACCATCATTCATTTATAACCCGGAAAATTGTTCACTATGAGGAAAATTTTTACCATCGCTCTTTTTAGCCTTTTGGGCCTCCAGCTCTCGGCTCAAACCTGTTCCGTCAACAGCGCTTCCTTCGATATTTGTACTTCCTGTCCCTTTAATGTTTCAGCCCCGGTTGACGGAGTTGTAACCTTTTCAGGGGTATTTCTTATCAACTTTTCGACGGGGAATGCTGACTATGTTTTTCCTTCAACCTGTGGTCCGAATGCGATTAAATTCGGCAATATTAACTTTACCGTATCGTCTAATAACAAGTTGATCTTACCCGGAGATATTTTGATCGATAATAATACCGAGATTACTCTGGGGGGGAACGGTTCGGCCGAGATCGAAGCAGCGGGCGTAACTTATCTACTCAACGGTATGGCGGGAGACGATTTTGAAGCTTTAACCGCCAAGTTTACGGAATGTGCCATGAATTTTCCCAGCTGTAGCACCTTGGAACAGGCACTACCGGTAGAGCTGACCCGTTTCGAAGCCCAGTCCAAAGAGGATATGGTGGAACTGGTCTGGAGCACCGCTACCGAGCTCAACAACGACTATTTCGAGATCGAGCACAGTCGGGACGGCGTTCGTTTCGCGCCGGTAGGAAAAGTAAAGGGAGAAGGCACCACCACCGAAGCGGTCGATTACAACTTCATGCACCGCCAACCGGCAACCGGTACCAATTATTACCGCCTCAAACAGGTCGATTACGACGGCGCTTTTGAATATTCGGAAATTGTCGCGGCGGAAGTAAACCATCGTGGGGGAGGGGCACAGGTTTATCCTAACCCAACCATCCAGAAGGCAATGATCCAGATCGCGGAACGTCCGGAGCGGGTGAAATTTCGCTTGTCCAATTTGGTCGGTCAGCAGCTGGACCTGCAGCCTGCCGCCTCGGAAAATGGCTGGGAACTGGATCTCAATGATCTACCGGAAGGGATATACCTGCTGCATATCGCTTATGATGGCCGGCAGGAGGTGCACAAGATTATTAAGAAATAAAGCTAAGCTATATCCAGTCATTTGCTGGGGTGTATCATGCCAATCAGGAATTAAACATGGGATAAATTTGCCTTTAGAGACAAAACATGAATCACCCTGGACTTTATAAAAGGCAGTGTATGACTTCAGAGAGGTAGGGTGTACAATCTGCGGGGTAGAAATTGCGTGCATTTTTTATCAATACTTTTCGTTCGACTTAGTGCAATCAGGTGTCGTGGTGCGGGTTGGGAAGCGGGCAAAATGGTGGGTGTGGGTGCCTGCTTCGTGGGAGGGATAATTTTGCCCGGCCTTTTGGGTACTTTTTTGGCGTAAAAAAGTACGGAGAAATTTAAAAAATACCGCATGATTAGTGTGCCATATTGTACACCCTAACTCAGGGAGGTCGCATATTTACCACATTATTCCATGTTGTGCGACCTCGCCGAGGTCGAAACCAGCATTTCGACTATTTTTCTACGAATGTTTAACCTCTACGAGGTAGGGTGTACAATCTGCGGGGTAAAAGTTGCGTGCATTTTTTATCAATACTTTTCGTTCGATTTAGTGCAATCAGATGTCGTGGTGCGGGTTGGGAAGCGGGCAAAATGGTGGGTGTGGGTGCCTGCTTCGTGGGAGGGATAATTTTGCCCGGCCTTTTGGGTACTTTTTTGGCGGAAAAAAGTACGGAGAAATTTAAAAAATACCGCATGATTAGTGTGCCATATTGTACACCCGACCTCAGGGAGGTCGCACATTTACTACATTGCTCCATGTTGTGCGACCTCGCCGAGGTCGAAACCAGCATTTCGACTATTTTTCTACGAATGTTTAACCTCTACGAGGTCATTTTTGAGTTCTGAAAAAATTCAGGATGACTCATGTCTTCTCTCCAACCCGATCCGTACCAATAATCTTCGAGCTGCAGGGTACCGATCTATGTCCAACCCAATACATTCCCATCTATTCGAGCTGCAGCGCACCGTCCTGAATTACGATCGTCCATCAGCAAATATGTCGTACGGTGTAACCATTACATCCCGTGCCACAAGTCTGGATGATCCCATCATTTACATTTCCCCATTTTTCTTGTTCATATTAAGAAAATATTTTACATTCGGCCCTGATTTCTTATGATTGAGTCTCCTTATTGATAAAACCCTCATCATCACAGCTTTGTAGGCCAGCAATTACATCAGTTTTCCGCATTCTTACGCTACATCCAAAAGCCATAATTTACTGCAGGATCATTACTAGAGGAACTACCGACCGGTTCGGTATGCTCCCGGTATTTCTGTATACGACAGTATGAATGATACTTAACCCTGTAAATAGTTTTTTATGAAACAGAGATCTTACATTCACGGAAAGGCGGTGATTATGTTATTGTCTTTCAGCATTCTAAGCTGGTATAGCCTAAACGGCCAAGATCAGACTTTTAGCGAAGGTACTACCGAATATACCTTCTCCAGTTCCGGCAACTTCATTGTTCCCGACGGGTATTCCGTCACGGTCACTTTCGAGATCTGGGGTGCCGGCGGCGGTGGTGGTTATGACAAAGGCGGCGGTGGCGGTGGTGGCGGTTTCGCCAGCGGTGGTCCCGTTACCCTGACGGGTGGTCCGACAAATTACTCGGTGGTCGTCGGTACCGGTGGTTCAGGGGGCATAATGGTCATTTCCAGCGGTAGCCTGGGTGGATTTTCTTCCTTTCAGGGCATCACGGCTAGTGGTGGCGGCGGTGGCGCCGGTTTTGAAGGCCCCGGTGGCAGTGGCGGTTCGGGAAACAGTGCTTCCGGAGTATCCGGTGGTGGTGGCGGCGGTAGCGGTGGCAGCGGTGGCAAGGCCGGCGGTATGGCGGGCGGTGCCGGTGGTACCACCAGTAATCGTACGGGCGCTGCACCGGGTGGCGGCGGCGCCGGTGGTTCGAATAACGGTAACGGCGGCGCCGGCGGTAATGGCCAGGTAGTGATCACCGTCCAGTCCTCGGTCCTACCGGTGGAATTGACCCGTTTTTCCGCGGATACCCGGGATGATGAAGTGGAACTGAACTGGACTACCGCATCGGAACTGCAAAATGACTTTTTCCAGATTGAGCACAGCCGCGACGGCGTCCGGTTCCAGCCGGTCGGGAAGGTCAAAGGGGCCGGCACAACTACCGAGACCGTTGAATACCACTTTTTACACCGGCAGGCCGCAGCGGGCGCCAACTACTATCGACTGAAACAGGTTGATATCGACGGTGCTTTTGAGTATTCGGATATTGTGGTGGCTGAACTCCGCACCCATGGCGGTGGCGTAGAAGTGTACCCCAATCCCACGCTGGATAAGGCGGTCATTCGTTTGGATACCCGTCCGGAACGGATAAGCTTTTCGCTTTTCACCCTATCGGGTAAACAGCTTGCGGTAACTCCCGGAGCCGGAGATACTATGTGGGAAATTGATCTTTCGGGGATCCCCTCGGGTGTGTATGTGCTGCGGGTAAATATGGACGGGCAAACCCTGGTCAAGCGGATCGTGAAGCGATAGGAACGATCGTATTAAAAAATAGTGAACAGCGAGCATTTCACTCGCTGTTCACTATAATTCCTTTTGGAGTCGGTAATACTAATTTTCGCAGTTGTCCGGCCTGGTGGCGGTCAGATATAGATTAATCTGAGCTCCCTTCGGGATCAGTTTACCCGGAGCGGTAGCCGGTTCCTGTTTCCAGACATAATAATCGCTGCGGTTGCCGTCGGTACCTCCGTAGACTTTACCCAGCACCAGGCTTTTGGCCCGGATCTCAAACTGAGCGGCGTCAAAAGTTTTACACAGCAGATCGGGCAGCTCCACATTATCCGACTGCCGGGTAGAGATCACGGCATCTACCGCTTCCCCTTCCGGTACTTCTACTTTGCCCTGCCGCAATTGGGTATTGGTAATCCTTTCCCCGTCGACTATCAGATAAAGGATGGTTCCTTCGGCCAGCTTGGGATCAAAGTTCTGGTCTTTCACCAGCAGGCGGATCTTGCGTTTGCCGAGTTCCCGGCGGTAGTTGTCAATGTCGTCGCCCACTTCCGTAAAGGCCGGTAGGGTCACCAGTTTTCCTTTACCCTGATAGACGGAGACGAATACGGTACGATCTTCCTTAACGTTACTGAGCGGCTCCGGATACTGGGCGAAGATCTCATTGGCTCTTTTACCGGGTTGGAAAGAGGTGCTGATCACTTCCATCTTCAGCCCCTTGGCTTTGGCTTTACGAGTGGCATCTTCCAGGAGCAATCCCTGGTAATCTTCCAGTTGCATGGAGTCGCCGTGCTTGGTGTATACCCGCAGCCCCATATTGAGCAGCAGGAACAACAGGACGACAAAAAGGGCCGCAGCTCCCAGGTTCCTCAGGAACACCCGGGAGGAGAAGAACGCTTTCACAGAAGGCCACCATCCTGCCGCTTTTTTCCGCCGGCGTTCCTGGGAGGGGCTTTCCTGTATCGATGATGTTGATTCGGGCATTACTTCCTTTTCCTTGTTAAGTTTTTCTAATTCCCGTTCGTATATCGCCTTATTAGCAATTACGGCCGGCTTATCCGATGACTGCGGGGGAATATACGGTACACCTTCCGGCTCGGGTGGCGCCTGCGAATTGGCAAGGGCGGGCGTCGCACCGGAACTTAGCGTTTCCAGTAATGACCGGTACGCCGGATCCGGGTTGGCCGCCTGCCGGGCCCGAAGGGATGCAATAATAAAACTTTTTAGCGCCTCTCCACTTAAATTTTCCCTATTAATTGGTCCGGTGAAAGCCTGGACTTCTCCGGGGATGAGTGTGCCCGCGCTGGATAGAATGCCAAAGATCCTGATGCCGGAGGTAGCGGGAAGACTTTCCGCCAGGGCTTCGCAGTGCGTAATGAGCTGCTCCTGCAGGCTATCCGAAATTCTCGGAACGGGGCCATTGGCGGCGGGAAATTGCTCCGTCCCGGCCACGAGCGCCCGTGAAGGTCCCAGGAATCGCAGGGAGGCGGTATCCCAACTTCCATCTTCCTGTCTGATCAACAAACAGGAAAGTGCAGTGCCTTCGGGCAAAGAAGAGACCAGAATGTCGTCGGCAGCCTGCTGGGATCTGAAAATATAAGTGGTATCCGGCCGGTCGGCAGCCGTTTGTTTCAAATAATCCATAAGGGATCTGGGGCGCTGGAATACGATGGTCTCCTGACCGGTGTTCAATTCCAGCGGAAAGCCGATCCCGGACGGCCACTGGGCCAGTTGGCGAACGAAGTTCTCCCGATCGACCGGATTCATATCCAGCCAGTCTTCGGCGGGCAGCCGTTTTTGGCCGAAGGCCAAGTCGATGGCCCGGCGTAGTCCCTCGGGGCCGTCTTTGGAAGTCACCACGCTGGAACGCCCGGCACCGTGCGGGTGGCTCGGACGCAGTAGCAGGGGATAGGCAACACTGACCGTATCTTCGCCCCAGATCGCCTGCAAACTATTATCCTGCCAGTCTTTGGTACTCAGCCGCAGGGCGGCCGGCATATCGAAACCGTTCTTTTGCAATTGGAGATGAAGACCGTAACGGTCGTGGATCAGGTCCAGCAGATCGGCCGGCTCACCGGTATGAGGGATTCGCTGGGCACTCAAATTACTCTGCAGTTGCTCCACATCGGGTAAGGCCAGGAAAGCCATGCTGATGTGCTCGGGAAGTTCTTCAAAGCTCAGGGGCCGTCCCAGCTCTCTGGCCATGGCCTGCTTTTCGGGATCTCCCAGACTGCCGAGTTGCTCGGGATAAACCGTGAACTGGGCCCGTTCGCCTGCCGAAAAATATTTTGCGGACGGGTAAAATTCACTGATGCTGTCATTCGTCGGCATACCTTGATCCAGCAGTATCAACTGGCCGAAAGGATCCACGAATACCGGCAGGGGATCAAAATTCCCCGATTGTAGCTGTTCGTAGATCCTTTGTGCCGTTCGGAGTGAATGATCCCTGCTGGAAGTAGCTCCTCCGAAAAATATGCCGATTGGAATTTTCATGTTGTTGGCAAGCGTGTTTTGTTAAGCGAATCCATATTTTTGGCCCCGAAACCGACAAATTTAGCTTAAAAAGCGATTACTACGAAATTCTGCTATCCTGCAAATTCCGTAAAAACTGGTATAAAAGACGAATATGAACCGGGAAATATTACGCCTGGCCGTGCCAAATATTCTCAGTAATATTTCCGTGCCCCTGCTCAGCACGGTGGATACGGCCCTGATGGGGCGTCTGACGGAGCTGCATCTGGGGGCCGTTGGACTGGGCGCCATGATCTTTAATTTTATCTACTGGAACTTCGGTTTTCTCCGGATGGGCACTACCGGAATGGCCGCTCAGGGCTACGGCGCGGATGATGCTAAAGCCATTGCAGCTACTTTGGGACGTGCTTTACTGGTGGCCCTGATCCTGGCCGGACTCATCCTTTTGTTCCAGCGACCCCTGGCGGAATTATCTTTCCGACTATTAAATGTGACGGAGGCCCAGTTGCCGCTCGTCCGCGAGTACGTATTCATCCGGATCTGGGCCGCACCGGCTACGCTGGGTACTTACGTGCTGTTCGGCTGGCTTTTCGGTATGCAGAACGCGATCTATCCGCTGGTGCTTACGGTGTTCAGTAATCTTGTGAATATGCTACTCAGCTGGTATCTGGTGCACGAGCGCGGCATGGAAACGGCGGGCGTGGCCTACGGTACGCTGATCGCTCAGTATGCAGGTTTTCTGCTGGCAGCGGGCCTGGTTGCTTACAAATATCGGGACTACCTGCGGATGATCCACCTGAAACTGCTGCTGCAATGGCAGGCACTGCGCCAGTTCCTTTCCGTGAACAGTGACCTGTTTATCCGAACCTTTTGTCTCACCTTTTCTTTCGGCTTTTTTTACAGTCGCTCCGCACTGGACGGGGCCATGGTGCTGGCAGTGAACGTGATTTTACTGCAATTCCTGAACTGGATGTCCTACGGCGTGGATGGTTTTGCCTACGCTGCCGAGAGTCTGGTGGGGAAATACGCCGGAAAAAAGGACCAGGCGCAGACGATGGCCATGATCCGCCGGTCCTTTGTCTGGGGCATGGGACTGGCTGCCTTTTATACCCTGCTCTACGGGCTGGCCGGAAACCCGCTGCTGCGCATTTTTACCGATCAGCCGGATGTGATAACGGCGGCCCAGCCCTTCCTGTTCTGGATGGCCTTATTCCCTTTGCTCAGTACGCCCTGCTACATCTGGGACGGCATCTTCATTGGCCTGGTAGCTTCGAAAGCCATGCGGAACAGTATGATCCTGGCGCTGGCGGTTTTTCTTTTAGCCTACTATCCGCTACAGTCCCAGTGGGGCAACCACGGACTTTGGGCGGCCCTGCTGATCTTTATGATCGCCAGAGGGGCGATCATGCAGTGGGTATTTGACCGGGAAAAGATGGTCGGTGGGGCGGGCTGAACGGAAAAGAAAGCCGGTTCCCTTCAAAACAAAATTGCCCTATATTCCAATTAAAAGTATATTTGTAAAACACCAACGCAACAACTATGTCGGATGCCTGTAAATTACGCCGGTGGGACCTGTTGAAGAAACAGCTTAAAAATTTCAGTCCAAAAGAATTTCAGGAAGCTATCGCCAAGTGGCCGGAGGCGATTCTGATCGATTGCCGTACCGCCAACGAATACCAATCCGGGCATTTGGAAGGTGCGCTGAATATCGATTATCTGGATTATGATTTCCTCGAAAAGATGGAAGCGCTGGATCCGGAAAAGACCTATCTGGTGTATTGCCGTACCGGTCGGCGGAGCGTGCGCACCTGCATGTTGATGAAAAACAGTGGCATCCCGACGGCCTACAACCTGGACGGTGGACTGATCGCCCTGCAGGCCATGGAACAGGTAGAGGCCTGAACCGGAAATTAATGAGGTCTATCTGATCAGGCTGATACTTCCCGACAAACGTCTTTCCAATCCGTCATCCATAAGCATTACTACGGAATATACGTAAATCCCTCCCGGCAAGGTGCGCCCTTCAAAGGTGCCGTCCCAACCGGTAGAAGGTTCGTTGGGCACGAGGTTCTCACCGAGGTAAGCCAGATTGCCCCATTTGTCAAATACCCGCAGACTTTTGATCTCTACCAGATCATCTTCTCCCATTATGGTAAAAAAATCGTTGATCCCGTCGCCGTTCGGCGAAAAGGCATTGGGCGTGTAGACCTTATATAGATCGAGGTTGAGGGTCACCAGACTATCACAGCCGGCACTGGAAGTGAGTAGAATAGGGTAGGTGCCCGGTCGGGAAAAAGAGAAGTTCTCCAGTTTATAAGATTCCGATTCAAAGATCTTGGCGCTTACGGTATTTTCCTGATCGTAGGCGGCTATGACTTCCAGTTGTACAATGCTGTCGCAGTTTTCGGCGGTTTTCAGGGTGTCCAGATAGGTACCGGCGCTGTTGAGCAACTGGGGGCCGAAGCGCAGGCTTTCCCCTTCACAAAGCACCGTTCGGGAAAAAGAGAATTCCTCCGGGATGCTGTGCCGGTAAATATTGGTCACCTTACAACCGTCCGAACCCGATATTCTTACCTGATAATTGCCCTCTCCGGTATTGACCTGCAGTTGGGGTTGGACCTCTCCGATCAGGGCCACTCCGTCCTTATACCATTGGTAGTCCAGCGAATCGGCTGCGGGTACCTGCAGACTGAAGGAATTGGAGCAGGGGCTTTCGCCGTTATCGGTGATCTGATAATTAAAAACAGCCTGTTCATCGAGGATCAGGTTATCGATAAAGTAATAATAACTGGTGCTGGCCGGCCGATCCGCACAGGCCGGACCGATCGCAATGGCCTGGATGTCCTCGCGGGGAGTGATGTCGATCCTGGTTTTGACCCAATTGTTGGAACCACTCAGTCCCACCTCACCCAGTTTGATCCAGCCCGGACCGTTGGTCGGGCAACCGAACATCTGATCGTTATTGCCGAAGGGCAGGTTTTTGCAGTCGGTGGTGCCGAAAAAGGTAACGGAGATCGGCGGCGAATTGCTGCGGTTGGTGAATCCGATATGAAATTCTATGCGGTAGGGAATGCCGGCTTCGAGCGGGGCCAGCAGGCAGGCCCCCACGTATTCCTTCCACCAGGGTTCAGCCTGGCCCATGATGTTTCGTCCGTCCCGGAAACCAACCGCTCCCTGGCCGTCGGGAAAGGGCAGGGGAGGCGGCAGATTATCCCAGCCCATCCAACCGCAGGTATTAAGATAGTCGGTCGTAGGAGCAGACGCCTGTATCCAGGTATCCGCACAGTGGAGCTGAGTGATCCCCGCAGGACAGCAGCTCCGGTCTTCGAATGAGGGATTGGGAATGCGGGAGATCGGTTCGATCAGCGTACAGGTACAATCGGGATCGTTGATGTCGATCAGACCGTCCTCATCGTCGTCGCGGGCGTTGTCGCAGATCTCCGGGGGCAATACCGGCCGGGCCGGATCTCCGGATTCAGGGATAAGCAGGATCAAGGCTCCGAATAAACGAAGGATAGGCCAGACGCTCATATTGGGAACTGCAATTGGTGAAAAAAGGTACGGCTTACCGATTATTCTTAACGCGAAGCGGTTCAGTCCTGACGTGTTTTGCACTTTCAGGATCTCCAAACCAATTTTACGTCAGTTCAGATGGTCAGGATAGTTGAAAGATAGGAAATTACGATTGTTTCGCCATGTTTTACAATTGCGAAACCCATTACCGTCTTATAACCAACAAATTCGGGGGGCGGCCGGACAGATCCATCGCCGCTACTCTGTGATCAGCAGTTGATCTCGCCTTCTTTAGGATGCGGAAACAGATCTTCCTCATCTTCGTGCGCCCGTTCGGTCAGACAGCGGAAGTCTTTTTCGATCAACAGCGAAAGTCCTTCACTGGTCGCATTATTTTGTTCTCCGACAATGCTGACCTGATCGCTTTGAACCCAGTCCCGAACTGCTTTTTCGGGAAGAATAACCAGAATGCGGTGATCGGAATATACCGCCCGGGGAGATTCGGCCGCATCCGATCTTTCCAGGCTGTAGACCAGCGTCTGACCAGGACCAAAGGCAATGGCCTCGGAAACCATCCCCGCTTCATCAAGTTGTTTAATCTCCGTCTGAGACAGACGTAAGCGGAGGGTATTACCTTTGATCCTGATCTTCATGCCGTTTATTTTTGGCCACCTGCCGGCGGTAAATGCGTTATTATTAAAAGTTCGGACATTCCACCCGATACTGCCGGGAGCCGCCCGGATGAACGTAAATGAGCGATAGCTCAAATGCACCCCGGGAGTTGTTGGCCACCGAAAGAATGGACGTAGTTACATCGTAGCTGATGCCCAGGTTCCAGCGTTCCATCTCCAGGATGGTAGTGAAAATAAGGGCATCGATACCGACACCACTATCCAGCTTATTGGCAACGTGCCCCCACAGACCGGCCCGGATGGCCAGTTCCTTCCAGTCGCGGTTGCGGTAGCGGAAATTACCACCCACCGTAGTACTCATTGAAGTGCCCTGCGAAAGAAAAGCCACCGCGGGCATAAAGCTCAGATTATCGTTGAAGGGCAATTCGGCACCACCGTGGATCACGTATTTGGTGGGAAGCTTCTCCATCGGATTATCCAGCAGCGAAATACTGGGATTGTTCAGGTGATGCATAGAACCGCCGAGGTAGACGCTCATATTTTCATCGAATAGCGCGTACCACAGCAAACCCGCGTTAAAATCCAGAAAAATATTGGTACTGGCCCGTTCAAACGCTTCGCCACTATCGGCACCGTAATTGACAGAAGCCGTATTGGCATCAAATTGTTCGGTAAACCAGAGGTCATTCCAGTTGTAGGAACGCTGGCCCGCCCCGAGTTGGGCGCCCACTACCAGGAATTGTCCGTTGCGACCGAAGCGGCCACCGTCGAGCTGCTTCATGAAGGAGCCGCCGATGTTGAGCCGGGTGCGCTGGAAATTGGATTCTCCGGCACGATCCCGCATGGCACTAATGGCAAAGGTAGCAAAATCCCGGCGGGCAACCGGCGACTTGATCTCAATGCCGGCGGTCATGGTCCGGTAAGGCTTGTTAGCCAGAATACTGCCGTAGAGATCCCGGTAATTGGCCGTAAAACGGAACTGCCCTTCAAAGGCACCGATCATGGCCGGGTTCAACTGCAGCGGGTTGGCGTAAAATTGGGAAAATCGGGGGTCCTGTGCACTGCTTTGGGTGGAATAAAGGAGACAGATCAGCATCCACACGCCCCAGTAAAAAGATCGTTTAGTTAGGATGGTAGAGTTCTCAAGCATAGTTTTCAAATTTGGCCGCAATGCGACGACTTTAGAAATAATGATCATAAGGATGGGAACACCGCCTCAGGAAATGAAAGTAGAAATTTCTCCTGGAAAGGCATCCATCCGAAAAGATTCTTAACGTTTAATTTCTCTATCTGATTAAAGTCGTCTGTCCTTTAAAACTCTCTTCTACCTGATCGAAAGGGTATATGGCCTCAAGATACCAAATATATACGCCACTATTCAAAGGTTCGCCCCGAAAAGTGCCGTCCCAGCCTTCAGCCGGGTCATTGACGGGGAAATCATACTTCTCAAAAAGTAGTTGTCCCCACCGGTCGAAGATACGGAATACTTTGATAGTTGTACCCTCCAGGCCGTGAACAATTAATCGGTCGTTGGCCTGATCCCCGTTCGGACTGAATCCGGTAGGTACCAGCACCACCCTCGGTTTTTCCACCCGGACGCGGACCTGATCCTCGGCTTCGCAGCCGTTTCCGTCGTAACCCGTTACACTGTAGATGATGGAATTCTGCGGGAAAGCCGCCGGCATATCACATTGTTCGCAGCTCAGCGTACCGCTGTAGGGAGCCGACCAGAAGAGGTCCGCTATACCACCGGCGGCATCGATGAGCGCTACGTTCAGATCGACCGTATCGCCCAGATTAATGGTGATATCGGGGCCGAGATCCAGCTGAAACTCCGGCGGACTGGCTACCGTTACGGGTTGAGCGTACAGGCAGCCCTTGGCATCCCGCACGTAGACAACCCGGTCGCCGGCCTCCAGACCGATCACGGTCGATACTCCATTGTAGTTAATGTTGTTGAGGCTGTACATATAGGGTGGCGTTCCGCCGTTGGTTGTGATCTCGATCCGCCCGTCGCGGTTGCCGAAGCAACTGACGTCCGTAATATTCAAATTGACCTCCACGGTCGCCGGCTGATCGATCTCCACGGTGGCAACGGATTCACAATTATTGGTATCGGTCACCGTCAGCGTATAGTCGCCGGCCGAAAGATTGCTGACACTGGCCACCGGGTCCAGACTATTACTCCACTGGTAGGTATAGTCGGGTTGGCCGCCGGTGGCGATTGCGGTGATGCTGCCTTCGTTACCTCCGAAGCAACTGATGTCCACCGTCTGGAACTGGATCGCGATCGGGTCCGGTTGATTCACGCGGATGGAACTGAAATTTCGGCAACCCTTGCTGTCGGTGATGGTTACCCGGTAATTTCCGGCCGGTAAACGTTCGGCCATCGGTCCCGTCTGCCCTCCGGTAGCTACACCCCAGCTGATCGTAAATCCGCTGTTAGGTCCTGCGATATTTTCTACACCGATGGTACCGTCACTGCCCTGATTGCAGGAAACATCCGTTACGACGTAATCGAAACTGATGGTATCCGGCTGGGGTAAAAAGCGGGTCTGGACGCCCCGGCAACCCCGGGAATCCGTTGCCGTGACGGAGTACTCAATATCTCCCGCCAGTCCACTGATGGTTAGTGCGCTGGAGCCGGTATTCCACATGAAGTCAAAGTTATCCGGATCATCGCCTCCGATCCCTCCTTCCACCTGGTTGACACCCATTCGCCCGTCGGCAATACCCGAGCAGGAAGGCGAATTGGCAATGATACCGATTTCAATTTCCGGCAGGTCCGTCAGGGCAATAGTGTCCTGGCCGGTACAGCCCCGGTCATCCATGGCGGTGACCACGTATATATTGGCATCCAGGCCGATCGCTACGGGACCGGACTGTTGATTGGCATCATTCCAGCTGTAAGTGTATCCGGAGCCGGACCCTCCCTCAGCCAGCGCTTCTACCTCGTTCTCCGCTGTGCCGGCACAACCCCGGTCGGTTTGGGTGGCTGCCACGGTCACCGCGGTAGCGGGCTGGCCGACCGTCGCCGTTGCCGCGGTTTCGCAACCTTTGGCATCGATTACCGTCACTTCGTAAGTGCCGCTGCTGAGCCCGGTTTCTTCCTGCTGACTGCCTCCGTTCGACCAGTTAAAGGTGAAGGGCGCGTTGCCGCCGCTCATTTCCAGCCGGATGGCACCGTCCGAGCTGCCGAAGCAGAGCGCATCGTCGATCGAAGGCGTTGCGGTCAGCGGACCGGGTTCGGGAACTTCCACCTGGGTGGTGATCTCACAGCTGTTATCATCCGTGATCGAGACGGTATAGGTGCCTGCGCGCAATCGCACGGCTTCCTGGCTGATCTGTTGCAGATTATCACTCCAGAGGTAGGTGTAATTGCCACTACCACCGGAAACGACCACCGTGGCCGATCCGGTATTGGTGTCAAAACATTCCGCCGGCTTGATTATGGTCTCTTCAATATTGAGGGATGCCGGTGCTTCGATAGTTGTACAGACAACTTCCTGGCATCCACGACCATCGGTTACCGTGACGCAGTGTTGCCCCGGTGAAAAGTTGTTCGGTTCGGAAACCGTGGCGCCGTTATCCCAGAGAAATGTATAGTCCGGAGTTCCTCCGGTAATGCTGGTGACGACGGCACCGTCTTCGGTATTGAAACAACTGGTAGCCACCGGTTCCAGAGTGATCTGCATGCCGGTGGGATTATTCAGGGTGAAATTCGCACTGACCGTACAGTTATTCTGGTCGGTAATGATCACTTCGTAGGTGCCGGGAGCCAGTCCATCTACGGTACCGGTGTCCGGCCGGTTGATCCCGACCCAATCGTAGCTGTAGGGCATTGTTCCGCCGGAAACCATGGCCCGCAGGATCCCATCGTCTCCATCCGGGCAGCTTACGGCTTTTTCTCTTTCCAGACTTGCCTGCAGAGGGAGGGGAGCCGGTACTTCGAATGCTGTGGTATCCCGGCAGCCGGTCTGATCCTCAATGACTACGATATGATCTCCGGCGCTCAAACCGTCGAAAAAACCGTTGTCCTGTCCATTGGTATCGTCATCGATAAAGTAGCGATAGGGTTCTATCCCATTGACACCCATAATGGAGATCGTTCCGTCCGATAGTTCACTACAACTCACCGGCGTGACCTCTTCGATCTGCCCTTCGTGCACACAGGAAGCGTAGACACAGGTAGACCGGACTTCGGGATTATCGCAGGAAGGAGCATTCGGGTCGGCAAATACACGCAGATCCAGACTGACCGTGTCGAAAAGCTGCAGTCCGTTGATGGTGTATTCCAGATCCGTGATCGGTCCTTCCCAGGCGGCGGTGTTGCCATTGCGGGTCAGGCGGACGTCAAAAAGGCTGAAGTTTTCCACTTTCTGCCAGTTGAAGGTGATCTGTCCGTTGGAAGTGATCTCGCACCCGATCTGCGGTTCGGGCAGGTCCGATGCGATCGCGACAACGATAGTATCGCGATCGGTACAACCGAACAGGTCGGTGGCCCGGACCACATAGTTAGTCGTAGCGCTGGGAGCGGCCATTGGGTTGGGACACTCATCGCAATCCAGTCCAAAAGCGGGCGACCAGCTATAGGTGATCTCATTGGTACTCTGAAAGGAAATACTCCAGGACTTCAGCACTCCGGATTCGTTGATGTTGGCATCGTCCGAAACGAGCAGGGTCCAGTCACCGTCAATGGCGGCTCCGGTGAGGTCCGAAAAGTCGCCTTCCGGCAAATAGTCGCCGGCATAGGGTGGAAAGGCAAAATCAATGGCGGTGGCTGCTCCCGGCGTGAAACACACCTGACTGTAGCCGTCGGCGGAATTTCCTCCGTTTTTGGTACTCAGTTCCAGCCGCTGACCGGAGGGAGCCTGCAGGTACAGTTCAATATCTCCCAGTCGGTCGGTACTGAGGTCCACACAAACGGACAGGATCTGACTGGCGGGATCGCTCAGTACGGACGGCACCACATTACCGGCCGTGATCACCGATTGCAGGGGCATACCCGGAGGGGCATTGTCAAAGCCGACCGGTACATTGGGCGTGGCGATATAGGAAACGGGTTGGTCCAGGACCAGCTCATTATTCGTTACATCGAGTTGTCTGGATTCGGGATTACAGATGAGCACATCGTTCTCCCGATTCAGCAACTGCGTACATTCGTAACAATCCGGATGCGTTTCCGGGAGAACGGTGACCACCACGGAAGTATCCCAGCTACAGCCGAACTCATCGGTGGCGTTTAGCAGATAACTGATATCACCGGCGGTACCACTGTAGGTAGCGATCGAGTCACTGCTGAAAAAATCCACTTCCGGATTGTTGACCCAGCTGTAATCGACAATGGCCGGAGAAAAGGAATTCGCAAAAGGAAGCAGGCGATTGGCAAAATTGACCGCCCATTCGAAGATCCACCCGTTGTCATCGACGATCTCATCCGTCACCTGCAGGGTCCATTCTCCGTTCAGCGGGCAACCGATGAGCTGCTCAAAACCCTGCACCGGCCGGTAATCACCGGCGGGAAGCTGTCCATGACCGTTTACATTGATGTATTCATTCCAGGTGAGCGGTGCCCCACTGGTAAAGCAGTAATCGTAACCGATCCCCGGAATGTGGCCGTTCGATCCCGTATTGAGGGTGTCATCGGCTTCGTAGGGCTCGCCGAGCACGGAAATATCACCGCTCAGCAGAGAAGTTTGCTGTAGGGTATCGGACTGACCGTTCGGGCAGGTGATGATGATATCCAGGTCGAACAAATAACTGTGTTCGATATTCAGGCAGATGCTTTCCAGGTCCTCCGGCGTTTCGATCACCGCATCCGCCGGAAATTCCTTGATCACCAGACTGGCCGTATAAGGCTCCAGTCCGTCGGGTAGGGGCAGGGAATCTGCCCGCACGCCGGAAATGGGAAATCCGCTTACACCCGGCCGGATCAGCACATCGGCATTATCCGCGGGCTGATTGGACGCCGTCAGCGAAACGGTATCGCCGATACAGATCGGATACTGGATATCGGTATTGAAGCTCGGCGGCGGAGCCACCCGGACGCGCTGGGTGAGCAGATTGAGGTTTTTACAACCGTTCTGATCGGTGGCTACGAGCTGCACTACGTATCCGCCGGGCTGGTCGTAAACGTGGCTGATCTGCTGACCATCCAGCGTGGTGCCGTCATCCATCATCCACCGGAAACTGGTGAGACCGTCATTCTGCACATAGCGGATACCCGACTGGGGGTAATCGCCTACGGCCGAGAGCATGACCGTCTCTCCGGGGCACAGATCGATGTAGCCGGTATCCGCCGGCATTACGGCCGGATCGGTGCTGTCCAGCTCCACAAATATATTCTGACAGGCCGAGCCGCAGGAAAGGGTTGCTTCCCAGCCGGAACCGACCAGACCGTCATTATTGGGTTGAAACACCAAGGTGAGACAACCGGAAGCGTTGGCCGTTGTGGCCTGTACCGAAAAGCCCTGACCGGTAATAAAATTGTTCCCGCTTTTCCCGAAAGTATTCAGGGTACCCAGCAGCGAATCCGGGTCGGCGGTGGTAGCATCGTAGAAAAATAAAGAATCCCCGGTGGCGATCTCAAAATCGGAAAAGCTGAGGCGAACGTGACTACCGGTATTGCCATTTGAACAGATCGTGGTAGTGAGTACGTCCGAATCTGAATAAGGAGTGCCGGTGCCTCCTCCATCGAAAAAGATACCGCTACAATCCATGATCATAGGGTCGTTCATCGAGTAGTTTTGTCCAAACAGGAGCGTTGGTAGGCCGCAGATGATCCACAGAATGATTTGTTGCTTGCTCAACATGCTCTATTGTTTCTTTGCTGTCTTCGGGATAAATATCCGTTAAGCTAACTTGTTCAGGAAAAGGTTTATTATAACTATGACCCTACAGTTTTGCATTGCAATAACTGTTGGCAGGCAACAGTAACGCATTACGATTTTTTTTTAGTTGTAAAGGGAAACAGTGAAGTTGATGCCAGTTTATAGTTTTTTAGGATTCATCCGGCACTGAGAGTAGTTTTTTCAATTGCGTATGATCTTGCGATCGCTTTAGAAAAAACCTTTATGTTTTGTACTTGTGGAATTTACAAATAAGATGTCAACTCCATTATTAAATTAGCAGAGGAAATCGCCACTTGGGAGTAGGAGTTTACCGTGACTGGAACAAAGATAGAAAAAAGGAAATATCTTTTTGATTACCTTTGTGATCTTTCAATCAAAACGGAAAATATTCAAGGGCATGAATATACTGGATGGCAAAATACTGGCCGCAAAAATACGCGAGGAACTGGCCGCAGCGGTAGAGGAGATCAAGGCTGAAGGAGGGAAGATCCCACACCTGGCAGCCGTACTGGTCGGGGAAGATCCCGCCAGTCAGGTTTACGTACGCAACAAGGTGCGTTCCTGTGAAAAGATCGGATTCAAATCGACCCTGATCCGCCGGCCGGCGGACGTTTCCGAAGACGAATTGCTGGGCATTGTGGAAGAGCTGAACCAGGATGAAGATATCGACGGTTTTATCGTGCAGCTTCCTTTACCGGAGCACATCGATGAGAACCGGGTCACCCTGGCTATTCAACCCGGAAAGGATGTGGACGGTTTCCACCCGGTCAATTTCGGACGAATGGCCCAGGGCCTGCCGGCCTACATTCCGGCTACTCCGAACGGTATTCTGGAGATGCTGAAGCGGTATGAGATCGAAACTGCCGGGAAAGAAGTAGTGGTGGTTGGCCGCAGTAACATTGTCGGGATGCCGATGGGCATCCTGATGGCGCTGAAGGCCTATCCCGGGAACGCCACCGTGACCATCTGTCACAGCCGTACCCGCGATCTGGCGGAACATACCCGTCGGGCGGACATCGTGATCGCCGCCATCGGTCGCCCGAATTTCATTACTGCGGATATGTTGAAAGAAGGCGTGGTGATCGTGGATGTGGGCATTAACCGGGTAGATGATGAGGACGCGCCCCGGGGATACCGTCTGGTGGGCGATGTCGACTTTGACAGCGCGGCTACCAAAGCCTCCTGGATCACTCCGGTTCCGGGTGGGGTAGGGCAGCTTACCGTTGTTTCCCTGCTGATGAATACCCTGAAAGCCAGCCGGGGAGAGGTGTATTAAATTTATCTTTTGAGTAATTGCAGGTGCCGGGTAAGCGGAATAAACAATGGAACTCCGCTTATCCGGCCCGCCGAAAAATAAAACTGCCTGCATAACGGACAGGCTCGTTTTCCCCAACGAAACTAAAAATCTGTGTGATGAATTACTGGGAATACTCCTTTAAGGTTGCAGACGATAAGCGGGATATCCTTCTGGCGTTCCTTTCGGAATGGCCTTTCGACTCTTTTCAGGAGACGGAAGAAGGGCTCGATGCCTACGTGCCGGCCTCCGAACGCGAAGGAGTGCCCGATTCGGAAGTGCAGTCACTTGCGGAGCAGTTCGCCGCCGAGTTTTCGGTTCGGGAAGTGCCCTACGTCAATTGGAATGAAACCTGGGAATCCAACTTCCATCCCATCGTACTGGATTCTTTTTGCGCCGTTCGTGCTGATTTCCACCCGGTACAGCCGGGAGTCAAATACGAGATCGTGATCAATCCCAAAATGGCTTTCGGGACCGGCCATCACGATACGACCTGGATGATGATGAACGCGATGCGCGACCATGATCTCAACCGGAAAAAAGTACTGGACTACGGCTGCGGGACGGGTATCCTGGCCATCCTGGCCGCCAAAATGGGCGCGACCATGATCGATGCAGTCGACATCGAATTGCCCGCTTACGAAAACTCCCTGGAGAACATTCAGATCAACAATGCTTTCAACGTTCAGGTCTTCCATGGTAATCTGGACGTCATTCTGGATAATAGATTCGATTTTATTCTCGCCAATATCAATAGAAATGTAATTTTAAACTCCCTTCCCACGTTACATAACAAACTCAATAAGGGTGGTATATTATTGATTTCCGGCATTTTGCGACAAGACGAACCCATGGTATTGGAAGCAGCCCGTAAGGCCGGCTTCACCGTAGATGAAAAGTACTACCGCAACGAATGGTGTTGCTTCCAGTTGTTCTGGTAAAAGGCTAAAACTGATCATTTAGCGGGTTCGTCCGGGGCAAATGTCAAAAAACCTCCCCGGTGTATTTTTTCGGATGGATTTTAGTTAAAGTTTGTCCGTGAATTGAGTTAGGAAAAGACTGATGAATCTTTTCCCGACTTGAGACGTATATGAAAATATAATATTTAATACTACCCAATTATTAATCCGGATCGTCCCGTGATCATTGGTTGCCAATCGGTTTGTTCATCTTCCCTCCAACCGCTTGTTGTCTACCGGTCTGCGGTCGATCATCAGTAAAAGAAATTCAAATCACCGGATCTATGAAGACATTGCCTCTACTCCTTAGCATGTGTCTGGTATTGCTCAGTACCTCCGGCTGGGGCCAGCGACTAGAGAAATTTTCCGAAAACCAAGACGAATTCATTGCCGAACTCGGCAACTACATGACTTCCAGTAAACAAAAGGTACTGGAAGATAACTACCGGGAATTCCAATCGGTATTTAAAGCCGGTATGTTTACCGAAGATGAAGAAAAACGGATCCTGCAAACCGCCAACTCCATGTTGTCGGTCCGGATGCAGGCCAACCCCTTCTTTCGTGACTACCTCAAGATTGTGATCCTGATCAAGCGCCAGGAGAACGGTAGTGAGCTGTTCGCCAAATGGCATAAGGTCTTTGACGAGCTGCTCGCCGAAATGGACGTTAGCCACAAGCGGCCGTTCCAGGAATTTCTGGGATTTGCCGAAAAGTTCATTGAGCTGAATGCACTCCGATTTTCCGACGGCGGGGTATCCTGGTATGCCCTTTCCGACAAATACGACCTGGAGATCCGGGACGGCAAGGCCGCCATCGTTTTTCCGGAGACGGACCTGCTCGGGCAGCGGAAACAGGACTCCATTCTCATCCAGAAAACCTCCGGAGTGTACTACCCGGTAGATTTTCTCTGGGAAGGAAAAGGGGGGAAAACGGAATGGGATAATTTTGAAGACAATTCCGATGTGTATTCCATTCTGGATAATTACCAGCTGGATACCCGGCGGAGTATCTACGAAGTGGAAAGTGCCAAGCTGCACTATCCGCTGTTCTTCGGAGATAGACTGATCAAGGGTACTTATGCCGCCAAACTGTCCACGGGTAACGAAAAGACCACGGTGGGATCCTTCCCGCGTTTCGACTCCCGGGAAGGGATGATGTCCATGACCAATTTTGGTACGGGTATCGAGTTTCGGGGCGGATTCCGGATCAAAGGTACCACCATCTACGGCTATGGCGAAAAAGATGATCCCGCTACCCTGGAGCTCTACGATAAGAACGGTAAACTGGTCTATCGGGGTCGCGCCGAACAGTACGCCATCAAGAGTGAGGAATTGATCCTTGCGGAGCACGTAGAATCTACCCTGTATTTTAAGAATGACTCTTTGTATCACCCCTCCGTCAACCTCCGTTTTGACGTGCAGAACCGGGAGATCCAGCTGAGTCGCGGGGACCGCGGTAGTGACCGGAACCCCTTCTACAACTCCATGAACCAGGTGAACATCGACGCCGAAACGATTAACGCATTTCTCGAAAGTGATTCGCTGGTGATTGGTAAACCCACCATCAAGCAGGCTTCCAAACGGGATGTGGTGTTCGAATCGTTCGGTTATTTTCACCCGCGAAACTATCAGCGCTTTCAGAACATTGCCACGGTGAACCCGCTCGCTATCATGAAAGTAACGGCCGAAAAGGAAGGTACCAACTTCCTGGACGCAGATATGATCGCCCGAAGGATCAATTCCAAATATTCGGTTGAAAGTATCCAGACCCTCCTGTACGATCTGGTAGCCAACGGATTCATCAACTACGATAGCGATAAACAACTCATTGAGGTAAAAGATAAAGTATTCCACTACGTGGATGCCGCCCGTAACCAGGTGGATTACGACGGTTTGAATATGCGGTCCAGTACCCTGGGAACCAACGCAGTCATGAACCTGCAGGATGAGACCATCACCATTGACGGGATCAAAAGTATCGAGTTTAGTCCGGCCCAGCGGGTTGCGGCTAAACCACTGGGGGAAAAGGTACTGATGGAAGGAAACCGGAACCTGAGTTTCGACGGACAGCTATACGCGGGTTACAGTATGATGGAAGGTAAGGACTTTCAGTTCAGCTACGAAAAATTCCAGGTGCACCTGGATTCCGTGCGCTATTTTGACCTTTTCGTACCGACCGGCGAACGGATGGCCAACGGCGACCGGGAAGCAACTTCCATCGCCTCCCGGATCGAACATGTGAACGGAGTACTGCTCATCGATGCACCCAACAACAAATCCGGTAAAGATAGTATCCAGATGTTCCCGAGTTTGCAGACGCAGGAGTTTTCCTACGTGTACTACGATCAGGATACGATCCAGGAAGGTGCCTACGGTCGGGATTCTTTCTACTTCCAGCTGGAGCCTTTCAGTTTTGACCACCTGGATGACTATTCCGCCGAGGACATTAAATTCCGCGGGTCTCTGACTTCCGGTGGTATTTTCCCGGACTTCAAGGAATCACTGGTATTGCGGGAAAACCACTCGCTGGGCTTTAAGACCCAAACCCCCGAAGAAGGGGAGATCGCCTACGGCGGGAAAGGGAAGTATACGGGGGAACTCGATCTGAGTAACAAAGGATTCTACGGCCGGGGCAATATGCAGTACCTGAAGGCCTCCATTGACTCGGAAGATATCATTTTCAAACCGAGTGAAGCGACCGCCGGTGCCGACCGTTTTGACCTGGAAGAGGACCGGACGCCCGGTTCGGAAGTACCGCAGGTAAGGGGTAGCGATGTACGGATCAACTGGCGACCGCAGAAAGACAGTATGTACGTGCGTACGCTGGAAGACCCCTTCAAACTGTTCCAGCAGGATGACCACGTTTTCGACGGTACCCTGATCCTGACTCCCGATGGTTTGAAAGGAGACGGTAAACTGGATTGGTCGAAGGCCTATCTGAACAGCCAGTTATTCTCCTTCGGAGCATTTTCCACCAAAGCGGATACCACCAATATCGGTATCAAGGCATTTGATGCGGAAGAGCTGGCCCTGAGTACGGAGAACGTATCCGCCGATGTGGATTTCGATGCCCAGAAAGGGCTCTTTAAGGCGAATGACCAGTTCCTGGAGACGACGCTGCCCTACAATCAGTACATCACTTCGATGAATGAGTTTACGTGGGACATGAAAGAGGAGACGATCGACTTCAAGGCCGATCCCGGTAAATACGGGATCTTTACGTCGATCCACCCGGATCAGGATTCGCTGAATTTCAAAGGGCAGAATGCTTTTTACGACCTTAAGACCAGTCAGCTGAATATTGAAGGGGTACCGAATATCGTTTCGGCGGATGCCTTCATTTATCCGGACAGCGGTCTGGTAGAGATCCAGAAGGGTGGGGTAATGACCAAACTGGAGCAGGCCCGGATCGTAGCCGATACCACGAACAAATACCACGTGATCAACCGGGCGACCGTTGAGATCCTGGGGCGGAGAAATTACCGCGCTTCCGGCTTCTACGAATACAATATCGGTGACCGGAAACAGGAGATCAAACTCCAGGATATCGTTGGTCAGCCGGTCGGAAAAGGAAATTACAGTGATAAAAAGACCGTTACCCGTGCGGTTGGCGAAGTGAAGTCCGAATCGGATTTCTACGTGGATCACAAGACCCAGTTCCAGGGACGGATCACATTGAACGCAGAAGAAAAGAACCTGCAATTTGACGGTTTTGCCCGTTTGGATGCCGACAAACTCCCTCGCCCGTACTGGTTCACCATCAGTAGTGAAGGGGATAAAAAAGACCTTGCGATCCGCTACGATACGCCGAAGAGTTTTGACGGAGAGCCGCTTCAAACCGGACTTTTCCTGAGTAAAGAAAACTCGCGGATCTATCCCCGGGTAATGGCTCCTCTGCACTTTCGGAAGGATCGCCCGATCTTTGATGCAAAAGGATACTTCAAATACAATCAGGGCAAGGACCAGTTCATCTTCGGAGACTCGCTCAAAGTACTGCGGGATGAGCTGACCGGCAACCAGTTCATTTTCAAAAACGTGGACGGTAGTGTGGAAGCTGAAGGTAAATTCAATATCGGCTCCGGTCTGAAATATATTAAAGTAGATGCGGCCGGTGTAGCCAAAACGGCTTTCCCGCCACCTTCCGAAGTAGAGGACGAACTGCCTCCTTCCGAAGATCTGGAAAACGAAGAAGAGGGAACCGAAGAGACGGAGCCCGATCCCAATATGATGATGCTCCTGGAAGAGGATGAGGCCGAGGATAAGGTCGATAGTATACTCGGCGGGCCCAAGGTGGTGGATATACCCTTCACGGCGGACCTGATGACGGGCATTCAGCTGATCGTTCCGGAAAACCTCCTGAAGATCATGCTCAATGACATTAAATCATCCAGTTTCGACGCGCCGACCATAACGCTGCTGAACGATATCAATTTCTACAAAAAATCGGCCCGGGAACTGTTCCCGCCGACAACCAAGGAGATCCAGCAGTCACTGGAAGGTTTGACGTCCGGTTTCCTGGATATTCAGCCCAAGTATAATCCCTATACGGTGTTGTTCAGCCGGTTGAAAATGAAGTGGGATGCAGATTACCAGTCATTCGTGACGACGGAAGATAAGAACGGTATCGTGAGCGTGGCCGGGGAACCGATCAACAAAATGCTTACCTGCCACGTCGAGTTCAAAATGCCGTCCAATGAAGACGATCGTTTGTATATCTACATTAAATCACCGAGTGAGTTATTCTACTTCTTCGGGTTTAAGCAGGGCATTCTGAGTATCACCTCCAACAACCCCAGTTTCATGGAAGCTTTCGATAAGCTAAAAGCGAAAGATCTGATCCAGAAAATGGATGACGGAGAAACTTACGAGATCCAGGCGGTAGAGCCCGGATCGGCTAACCTGTTCCTGCGCCGGATACAGGCTACCCGCCAGTAGCGGTATTCAGACTTACACATTGCGATTGCAGCGTCATGCTCCGGACGGAGTGGCGCTGCAATCGCTGTTTTAGGCCCGGCCGGACGCTAAACCACCGGAAAATGGCGGATTTATGCGGATCAGCGCTGAATTTAGATCGCTAAATGATATATTATTAAATAAAATTTATGATCTTTGTTCACCTACACCATCTGATAAAAATTACCTGTAAGAATATTTGTTAGTGTTTGATTGGAGCGTATCCGGCACCGTCGGAGCGCTCTTTTTTGTCGGAAACATAAAATAAAATCACCATGTTCCGGCGTTAATAACACGTTCCTTATGGAAACAAATAAGGTTTTACGATAAGACAAAGCCCGTCTCTCCGGAGATGGGCTTTTTTTGGTAGCATCGAGACCTGCAGGATTGAAGCGGTTCCGGAAAAAGTATCATTACATACTGGAGACGTAATCTACTGAGCCAACAACTCCCGGGCCGATCCGGCATCCTGTACCGGCAACTTACACACCTTGTTGAGGCATACGTAGATAAAGGTTTCCCCATCGCTTAGTTTACCTTCCAGCAAATCGAGTTCTCCTTCGGTAGCTCCGCCCAGGTAGATAGCCTCCGGGTGGAATTCTGTCTGCATCGACCGGCGCAGCGCATCGTGATCCGGACCGACAATAGCTACTTCGTAGATCGGACTGGAGAGTTCCAGGTACAACTGGTTCCAGTTGGAATAATAGCTGGCCTGCTCACCTTCCAGCGCATTCGGACGCATACCGTTCATCATATTTCGGGCAATCTCCCGGTAGGGTGGCTCGTAATAATAGTGTCCCAGCTGGAGCAAAGCCCTGGCCATGATGGAATTGGAGGAAGGGATGACATTGTCTTCCAGTTGGATCTTGCGCACCAGTAGCGGTGGGTCCAGATCGGAAGTGTAAAAGAAAAAGCCCGAGGTTTCGTCCCGGAAATGCGAGATACTATAATCGGCCAGCCGGGTAGCCTTTTCCAGCCACTGCTCGTCGAAAGTGATCTCGTACAGCTTGAGGAAAGCCTGGATGGTCAGGGCGTAGTCGTCCAGGAAGGCATTGATAGCGGTGTTGCCGTCCTTGTAATTGCGATCGAGTCGCCCGTCCTCCTGCATCATATTTTCGGCCAGGAAGTTTCCATTTTTGATGGCTGCGCTGCGGTATGCCTCCGTTCCGACGGCCCGGTAGGCATCGGTTAAACCGATCAGCATAAGGGCGTTCCAACCGGTGAGGATCTTGTCGTCCAGTCCGGGGCGAACGCGGCCGGACCGGGCATCCAGTAATTTTGCTTCGGCAGCTGCCAGGCGCTCCCCGGCTACTGTTTCCGAAAGCCCCATTTTCCGGGCTACGACCGAGAGTGAATCGGTCGTGCGCAGGATGTTCTTGCCTTCCTCCCAGTTACCCCTTTTGCTGGTGTGGTAATAAGTACTGATAAGACTGGCCTCCTCGGGACTGAGCAGGGAATCGATCTCCGACTGGCTCCAGACGTAAAACTTCCCTTCCTCGCCCTCGCTATCCGCATCCAGAGAAGAATAAAATCCACCGCTGGGATCGGTCAGTTCCCGTTCGATAAAGCTGAGGGTTTCTTCGAGAATGGTACGGTAAAAACGGCTGCCGGTGGCCTGGTAAGCCTTGGCGTACAAGCTGACGAGCTGGGCATTATCGTAAAGCATCTTTTCAAAATGGGGCACCTGCCATTTGGCATCGGTCGCGTAGCGGGCAAATCCGCCACCCAGTTGGTCGTAGATGCCGCCGCCGCCCATTTTATCCAGCGTCAGGCGGACCGCCGCGAGTGCATCCGGATCGCCGGTCCTTACCGCGTACTGCAGCAACCATTCGTAGTTATTGGGCATCGGGAATTTCTGGATACCGGTACGGCCGCCGTGTTTCTGGTCAAAGTTTTCCAGAAACTGGGCAACGGGCGCGGCTGCGGCCTCCGCCGGAAAATTACTATCCGTTTTTACCGGATCGATCTCTTCCAGCGCCCGGAGGCCTTCGGTGAGCTGATCGGCGTAGCCATTCAGTTTTTCGGGCGAATCTTCCCGTAGTTTTACGAAATACTCCAGTATCTCCACCCACTGTTTCCTGGGGAAGTAGGTACCCGCCCACACCGGTCGGCCGTCCGGCAGGGCAAAAGCATTCAGGGGCCAGCCGCAACTTCCGTTGGAGGCCATTTGACAGGCCGTCATGTAAATGGCATCGATATCCGGTCGTTCCTCCCGGTCCACTTTAATACTTACGAAATGTTCGTTCATGATGCGCGCCACCGTGGTATCTTCGAAGGATTCGTGCTCCATAACGTGGCACCAGTGGCAGGCCGCATAGCCCACGCTGATGAGTAGCATTTTATCCTCGCTGGCCGCTTTTTCGAGCGCCTCCTCTCCCCAGGGGTACCAGTTGACCGGGTTGTGGGCGTGTTGCAGCAGATACGGGCTGTTGGTATGGATCAGTTGATTGGTGTATGCGTGTTGTTGTTCTTCCTGTCCTTCCGGAGGGTTGCAGGTAAACAGCAGGGAAAAGGCAGACAGCAGCAGTAAGTTAAGCGTATATTTCATAAACGGCGATGGCAATAAGCAAACGATTCAAATCGGGCCGCAGCCCGGGAATAAGATACGATGAATGCACGGGATTGGCCACAATTTCCAAAAAACTTCCCATTCCCGCGGCCCTAGCGACCTTTCTCAATAAACTGCCGGTGCGTCAGTTTTTTGGCGTAATAGGTCAGATAGTTTCCACTGGGGATCAGGGGCAGGGGAGTGGTGTCGAAATTGTAGCGATAGATCCAGCAGGGAACGGTTTCGCCGTCCAGGGATGCCGGTACCAGTTCCCGGATATATTCTTCGGGTTCGGCGGGGTGTTCGGAAACCCCTTCGTATTCATCCAGGATGGGGAAGATCGCTTCCGGATCGCGGAGGGAATAGATCTGGCCGGTAATGGTGCCGGATTCATTCAGATCAAAAACGGCGCCTGGATAACTGCCCAGATCGTAGAGGCGGCCCGGAAGGTAGGCTATCCCCCGGGAAGTGGCCCGGGCGTGCAGGAAACGCGCCATGGCCGAGTCGGTATCCTGCATCAAAGTACCGTAAACGAAGAGTTCCTTTACCATGATCATCGGACAAAGGTAAGATGAAAAATCAGCCTTTCAGGATCTTGGCGATTATTTCTTTACAGAGGCGGGCACCGACCATGGCCGTCATATCATTAAGGTCCCGGCTGGGGTTGTATTCCACGATATCCGCGCCGATCAGCGGGACGTTGATCTGGCTGATGATCCCGATGAGATCGCGGACGCTCATGCCGCCCGGCTCGTAGTGACTGACCCCGGGAGCGAAGGCCGGATCCAGCACATCCAGATCTACGGAAAGATAAAGCGGTCCTTCCAGTGGAAGTTTTTTTCCGGGGCGCCAGTCCTTCATTTCAATGATATCCACACCAAACCTTTTGGCCTGATCCCGCTGGTGATTGGTCAGGGTGCGGTTGCCGACCTGGATCAGCCTTTTGGCCAGTCCTTCCTCCATAATCCGAGCAAAAGGAGAGGCGTGGGAGTAGGGATTGCCTTCAAAATTATCGTAGAGGTCCCCGTGGGCGTCAATTTGCAGAATGGTCAGCCAGTCGTAATAGCGGGAATGACCTTTGATCAGTGGATAGGTAATGGAGTGATCGCCTCCGAGGGCGATCATCATACCGCCCCTGGCCAGAATCGTCTCGGTGTGTTGCTGAATATCGAAATATTCGGAAACGGGCATATCTCCCAATTCGGAAACCGGTGCTTCCAACAGATTAGTGCCGTCTTCGGCGTAGTAATTGGTGGATTCGGAATGGTAGGCGGCACGGATGGCACTGGGGCCGGCGGCCGCTCCTTTCAGATAGGAAGAATTATCGTCGAAGGGGACGCCGACAATTGCAATAGAATCTGGTAAGAGGGACTTTACTCTTTCCTGAAAATCACTCATAAGTTGCGGAGGACTCTGTGTTTGTTTGGGTAAAATGAGTTTCGTTCATAGTGAAACCGGGAACCATGTTTCGATTACAAATGTAAAAAATTAAACCAGAAAACCGGAAATAGGTCTGAGATCAGGAATGCCCGGCGCGTGCGGTAAGGGTCGCTTTGCGGAATAAAACCGGGCTTTCCCGCCGGAAAATATTTCCTGATTTTTTTATCGGCATTTTGGAACTTTAAGCAAACATTTCGATGTTAACCAATCTGTTAACCAAATTTTAATTATGGCTTAAATGTTCCAAAGCAGCAATGCTTTGGCAGTGGATTTTTTTATCTTTAAGCAAAACTGCATGATTACCATGAAATGGAGAAGACTAAATGGTCAGCGCATCGCTCTCCCGATCAAAGAGGCTGTTGAAGCAGCCATTGTGCGCGAAACCGACCTCGGTCACAAGCTTAAAGTGTGCATTGGTTCTGACTCCCAGGTGAGAGGGGGTGTCATCGAATTTGCTACTGTTATCGTTTTCCTCCGGGAAAAGAAAGGTGGCTTTATGTTCATCAGCAATTCCAAAACCAGCCAGAAGATGTCCATCCGGGAGCGAATGATCTCCGAGGTGGCCCGCTCGGTGGAAGTTGCTTACAGCCTTTGCGACTTGCTCGATGCCTACAATGTAGAATTGGAGGTACACGCTGATATCAATACCGACCCACATTTCCAGTCCAACCTGGCGCTCAAGGAGGCCATGGGGTATATCCTCGGGATGGGCTTTGTGTTCAAAGCCAAACCGGATGCCTTCGCCAGCTCTTCCTGCGCGGACAAGGTAGTCTAGGAGACTGTTTACGGTATGCGGGACCCGGCGCTCGACCATTGACCATGGCCGGATGCCCGGTCCCACCTGCCATTGTCACAATTTGTCGAATCCTGTCGCCCTCCTTTCGTTTTGTCTATAAATTCTTGCCGTTCAACTGAACTATTCACGCTTTCTGGTTTTTTATGCTGAAATTGCCGCCGAATTTTACAGTATAAAAACCAAATCTATGCAATTGAAACTATGGCTCTCACTTTGTGCCAGCTTGCTGCTCACCGTTGGGCAAGCCCAGATGAACCAAATTGAATTCGAAGAGTATCAGTTAGACAACGGCTTACAAGTCATCCTTCATCAAGACAAATCTACCCCCATTGTTGCCGTGAGTGTGATGTACCACGTCGGTTCGAAAAACGAAAAGCCGGACCGTACCGGGTTTGCGCATTTTTTCGAACACCTGTTATTTGAAGGCTCCGAAAATATCGAACGGGGCGAGTTTGACAAATACGTAACCAATGCCGGAGGTACCCTGAACGCCAACACCAGTTGGGACCGTACCTTTTACTACGAAGTATTGCCGTCCAACCAGTTAGACCTGGGATTGTGGTTGGAATCCGAGCGGATGTTACACGCCAAAGTAGAAGAAG
The DNA here is from genome assembly GCF_002646595.1 of Flavilitoribacter nigricans DSM 23189 = NBRC 102662. Taxonomy (GTDB): domain Bacteria; phylum Bacteroidota; class Bacteroidia; order Chitinophagales; family Saprospiraceae; genus Flavilitoribacter; species Flavilitoribacter nigricans. The sequence continues at coordinate 195,976 of NZ_PDUD01000009.1, read as the reverse complement.
TGGGGATCGAGACCCAACGCGAAGTGGTTAAGGAAGAAAGACGCCAACGCGTTGAAAACCAACCTTATGGTTCTATTTTGGAAGAGATCTTCGGCCGGGCTTACCAAGAACATCCGTACCAATGGCCGGTGATCGGTTCTATGGATCACCTGAACGCAGCGACCGAAGAAGACTACGTGTCCTTTTACGAGACCTTTTACGTGCCCAATAATGCCATTCTTTCCATCGCCGGGGATATCGATTTCGACAAGACCAAAAAAGCGATCGAAAAGTACTTTGGTGGGATCCCCAAAGGCACCAATCCGATCTATCGCCCGGAGGTAAAGGAACCGCCGCTTACCGCCGAGATCAAAGATACTGTCTACGATAACATTCAACTGCCGGCCGTTATCCAGGCTTACCGCATTCCCGCCCAGGGAACCGAGGATTTCTATGCGGTGAGTATGCTGGGTACCCTGCTTTCCGACGGACAGAGCTCCCGTTTGTACCGCGCATTGGTGGATGAACAGCAGAAAGCGCTGGCCGCCGGCAACTTCCCGATCTCTACCGAAGATCCCGGACTTACGCTCAATTTTGGTATCGCCAATATGGGGGTAGATGTGCAGGAACTGGAAAGTGCGATCAATGCCGAGATCGAAAGAGTACAGAAAGACCTGATCTCCGAAAAGGAATTCCAAAAACTGCGGAACAAGGTGGAAAACGATTTTATCACGGCTAACTCAACCGTTTTCGGTATTGCGGAAAGCCTCGCCAACTACAAGATGTACTTCGGTGACGCCAACCTGATCAATACCGAACTGGATCGCTACCTCAAGGTAACGCGCGAAGATATCCGCGAAGCGGCCCGCAAATACCTGAATAAGAACAACCGGGTAAGTTTGCACTATTTGCCGAAACCGACGCAGCCCTAAGTACCCGGCTGTGCGAACAGCGCAATGGAGTGCGAGGAAATTTTCAGATGTTCAATTTTCAAAAAAAAAATCATGAACTTTAGATCCTATATATTATTCTTTTTCCTGGTTTTGGGTTGGAGCGGTATCCAGGCGCAGGATTTTCGCAATTCGGCTCCCAAGCCCGGCCCGGCCCCAAAAATTGAGATCGGGGATTACGAAACTTTTACCCTCAAGAACGGTCTTACCGGTATTGTGGTAGAAAACCACAAGCTTCCGCGGGTAAGTTTTCAGTTGTTCTTTGATCTGCCCCTGATCGCCGAAGGTGACATGGCCGGTGCGGCGGATATCGCCGGAGATCTGATCAGCAAGGGGACCACCACCCGCAAAAAAGCGGAGATCGATGAAGCCATCGATTTCATCGGTGCTTCCCTGAATACCGGAGCCAGTGCGGTGAGTGGCGCATCCCTGACCAAGCACAAGGACAAACTGATGGAGGTCCTGGCCGATGTGGTATTGAACCCTTCCTTCCCGGAAGATGAATTCGAAAAAATTAAAAAACAAACGCTGTCGGCTCTGGCCCAGAGCAAGGCCGATCCGAATTCGATCGCCGCGAATGTCGCCCGGGTACTGCGCTACGGCAGCGAACATCCTTACGGTGAACTGACCACCGAAGAAACGGTCAACAATATCACGCTGGAGGATGCCAAGGCTTTTTACAATAAGTACTTCGTGCCTTCCCGGGCCTACTTTGTAGTAGTTGGGGATATTACGGCCCGGGACGCCGAAAATATGGCCAAAAAGTATTTCAGTTCCTGGAACGGGGAAAAAGTAATGGAAAGTGAATATCCCATGCCGGAGCGCCCGGCTTCCACCCAGGTCGATTTTGTAGATAAGGCCGGTGCGGTCCAGTCCGTAATCACGATCACTTATCCCATCGATTTCTCATTGGGAGATGACGAGGCGATCGCTACCAGTGTGATGAATACCATCCTGGGTGGTGGTTTCTCGGGCCGGCTCAACCTCAATCTGCGGGAAGACAAGGCCTACACCTACGGTGCGGGTTCCCAGACCAGCCCGGATAAGTACGTGGGTAATTTCAACGCCAGTGCCAGTGTCCGCAACGAAGTGACCGATAGTGCCATCCTGCAATTCATGAAGGAGATCGAAAAGATCCGGAGCGAACCGGTATCGGATAAAGAACTCCAACAGGCTAAAAGTATCCTGGCCGGTAGTTTTGCCCGCAACCTGGAACAGCCCCAGACGGTAGCCCGTTTTGCCCTGAATACCGTGCGTTACGATCTGCCGGAAAATTACTACGCTACCTACCTGGAAAAACTTTCCAAAGTGACCAAGGAAGACGTTACGGAGGCCGCCCGGCAGTTCATCCATCCGGAGAACGCCCATATTCTGGTGGTCGGTAATAAAGGGGAAGTTGCCGATAAACTGGCGCGCTTCGACAGCGATGGGGAAGTTAATTTCTACGATGCCTACGGTCAGAAAGTAGAAATGGAAGAGATGGGACTGCCCGAGGACATGAGTGCCCAGGACGTGATCGACAACTACGTAGCGGCCATCGGCGGAGCCGATAAGCTGCAAACGATCAAGGATATGACCATGCAAATGAGCGCTTCCATCCAGGGGCAAAACCTCGAAACGGTGATCAAACGCAAAGCGCCGGATATGATGGCCATGGAGATGACGGTCAGCGGAATGACGCTCATGAGCCAGAAATACGACGGACAGCAGGGAAAAGCCGTACAACAGGGCCAGGCCGTACCGCTGGACGAAGCCGCACTGGCGGAAATGAAGATCCAGGCCACCCTTTTCCCGGAAACCCGTCTGGAAGAACTGGGTTACCAAATGGAACTGAAAGGACTGGAAATGCTGGAAGGTAAAAAGGCTTACGCCGTGGAAATGATCTCTCCGACGGGTAACAAGTCGACCGAATATTTCGACATCTCCAATGGTTTGAAGATCCGCAGTGTGGTGGCAAACGGCGGCCAGAACGTAGTGAATGACTACGATGATTACCGCGAGGTAGACGGGATCAAATTCCCCTTCAAAACTACCGTAAGCGGCATGATGCCGTTCCCGCTGACTATGGAAGTACAGTCTCTGGAGGTAAACACCGGCCTCGAAGCGGCTGAATTTGCGGTGGAATAAATTTTTGCTGCGGTGATCTAGCCTCGGCCGGTTTACACCGTACTGAACAGTGGGGATTTAAGAGTGGTTCTAAAGAACTGATCCCGCGCCGTCCGGGCTGGTCGGAAGTGCAGGCCGCGAAGTTTTTATCGAAAAACTTCGCGGCCCATTCCGGACTTTGTTCCTTTGCGGTAAATTTTGCCCGCAACGGGAAGGCGATCAAATAATCACTGCCACAAAATCACCACTTTCCATGATCCAAGTTTTTGTTACCGGAGGAACCTTTGATAAAGAATACAACTATATAGACGGTAAGCTGTTTTTTCAGGATACCCACCTGCCCCGGATGTTCGAACGGGGCCGCTGTACCTTACCCATCGATGTAAAGACCCTCATGATGATCGACAGTCTGGAAATGACCGATGCGGATCGCCAGATCATCGCTCACAACTGTTTTCGCGCCAAAACGGATCAGATCCTGGTCACCCACGGTACGGATACCATGGTGGAGACTGGTGGTTACCTATCGGAAGCTCCGGGCCTGGAGAACAAAACGATCGTACTCACCGGAGCCATGATCCCCTATGCCTTCGGTACTTCTTCGGACGGTTTCTTCAATCTTGGGAGCGCCTTGTCTTTCGTTCAGGTTCTGCCGCCGGGCATATATATTGTCATGAACGGTCGTTATTGGCCCTGGGATCAGGTACGGAAGAACAAAAAGACCGGATTTTTTGAAACGCTCTGATCGAAAATGAGGGAATTACCGGAGCCTTAACCGCTACTTCCCACGGTCGGACCGGGAAGCCGGTCCCTTCCTATGCTATTTCTCCGGCTTCGACCCGCATTTCTCAATGCGCATTTCTCATTCCTTAACATAATACGTAATTTTGCGGCTCAATGAACATCGGCTTCGGGCCGGTGGCTTTTTACGTCCGGGAAAACCCCGGATTTACTAAATAAAACCATAAGCTGATATGGCTAACGCATTTTTTGACTTACCTAAGGCCAAAAACGAGCCCGTGTTGAGTTACGCGCCGGGCAGCGCTGAGAAAAAGGAACTAAAAGCTGCGCTAAAAGAGCTGAGATCCAAAGCGATCGATCTTCCGATGCACATCGGAGGAAAAACGGTGACCACGGGCGATAAAGTACCCGTTTCACCTCCCCACGACCACCAACACATTCTGGGACATTTCCATAAAGGAACCAGTGCCCACGTTCACCAGGCTATCGACGCGGCCCTGGCCGCCAAAGCGGACTGGGAAAATATGCCCTGGCAAGATCGTGCGGCCATCTTTCTGCGGGCAGCGGATCTGCTGGCGGGACCGTACCGCGCCAAAATGAATGCGGCTACCATGCTCGGCCAGTCCAAAAACGCTTACCAGGCGGAGATTGACTGTGTAGCAGAACTGTGTGATTTCTTCCGTTTCAATGCGGAGTACATGGCCGATATCTACGCCCAGCAGCCGGAAAGTGCTCCGGGGATCTGGAATCGCGTCGAATACCGGGCACTGGAGGGCTTCATTTTTGCCATCACACCTTTCAACTTCACCTCGATTGCCGGTAACCTCCCGGCCGCACCGGCCCTGATGGGTAACACGGTGGTCTGGAAACCGGCCGAAACCCAGATCTACTCTGCCGCCGTGATCATGGAGATCTTCGAGGCCGCGGGACTGCCCGCCGGAGTGATCAACCTGATCTACGTAGACGGCCCGATGGCCGGAGATATCATTTTCAATCATAAAGATTTTGCCGGGCTGCACTTCACCGGTAGTACCAAGGTCTTCCAGACGCTCTGGCAAACCATCGGTAAGAACATCAGCAAGTACCGTTCTTACCCCCGGATCGTAGGCGAGACCGGTGGTAAAGACTTCGTGGTGGCGCACCCCAGCGCCCGGGCCCAGGAAGTCGGGACCGCGCTCATCCGCGGTGCTTTTGAATACCAGGGGCAGAAATGCTCAGCCGCTTCCCGGGCCTATATTCCGGAAAGCATGTGGCCGGAACTGAAAAAGATGCTGACCAAAGAAATGGCGAGCGTCAAAATGGGAGATCCGGAAGATTTTACCAATTTCGTAAACGCCGTGATCGACGAACGGGCGTTCGACAAGATCTCCGGTTTCATCGCTCAGGCTAAAAAAGACGATGGGGTAGAGGTCCTGGTCGGCGGTAACTACGATAAATCCAAAGGCTACTTCATTGAACCGACCATACTGGTTGCCAAAGACCCGAAATACCGGACGATGTGCGAGGAGATCTTTGGTCCCGTGCTGACGATCCACGTTTACCCGGATGATCAGTACGAGCAAACGCTGGAACTGGTGGACGAAACTTCTCCCTACGCACTGACGGGGGCGATCTTCTCCCAGGACCGGGCTGCAACCCTGCTGGCCAACGAAAAATTGCGCCACGCAGCGGGCAATTACTACATCAACGATAAGCCGACCGGTGCGGTGGTCGGCCAGCAACCTTTCGGCGGTGCCCGGGCTTCGGGTACGAACGACAAGGCGGGCTCGGTACTCAACCTGTACCGCTGGGTCTCTCCGCGACTGATCAAAGAGAATTTCGTTCCACCGAGAGATTATCGCTATCCTTTTATGGGGGAATCTTAAGGTAAGATACAACAACTGCAACCCGGAGCCGGGGATATAACTCCGCTCCGGGGCCAGTTTATCCGGTCGGTTTTACACCGGCCCTGACCGGCATTTTGCGTTCTCGCCCGCCCCAATTGCCATCCTCTGGCCGGATCACGCTTGCTTCCGGGCCTGCCGTTATTGCCCCTCCGCCGGATCAGATCATCGATATCGCTTTAGCAAATAACTTGTTATAAGTTTCAACTTTTCCTACATTTACCGGAAGCATTGAAATGAAAAACACCTTATTGTCGTTTCAATCTACGAGCTTTAGCTTTCTACAGAAAATTACAAGGCGTAGTCTAGGATCTTTTCCCATGGAATGAGCTAGCGGACTGCACTATCTTTATCACCACAAGTCAGCAAATGATGCAGATAACGAAAAAACTCCTCTTAACCCTGTTATTGTTACTGGTAGGCATTGCATCCCTTCCTGCCCAGTCCTTCAGAACCCGGATGAAACGTGCTAACAAAGCCTATGAAATTCACGCTTATAATGTTGCGATCCCGGAATATCTCGCGGCCCTGGAAAGACGACCGGATGAAGCCGAAGCCCTCGGAAAACTCGCCGATAGCTACCGGATGCTCAACCAACTGGAAGATGCCGCCCAGTACTACGCACAGGTCGTCCGTAACCGGGACGCCGATAAAGAATATGTCCTACAGTACGCCAAGACCCTGAAGGGCCTGGCGCGCTACGATGAAGCCAAACAGTGGTTCCTTCTGTACGCGCGGGACGCAGATGCCATGACCGGTAATCACTACGCGCAGAGCTGTGATTTTGCCGCCCAACAGATGAACATGGCTTCTTCCTACACCGTAACCAATGAATTTGTCAATACCTCTGCGGCCGAATTCGGCCCGGCATTTCTGGGCAACCAGCGAGTCGTTTTCTCGTCTTCCCGGACGGACATTCAGAGCCCGGGATCTTTTGACGGAAAGCAGGGCAACCAGTTATTTTCGGCCAGTATCGGCAGTCGGGGCTACCTGGAATCACCGATATTCCTGCGGTCCAACGCATCGGCTCAGGAATTCAACGAAGGCCCGGTTACCTACAGCAGTGACGGCCGCAGTGTGGCCTTTACCCGGAACAATTTTGTGGACGGCACCCGGATGATCCCGGAAGCCGGCATCGAAACCAGTATTTATCTCGCTACGGTCAACCAGAGTGGAGATTGGGTGGATGTCAAACCCTTCCCGCATAACGGATCCGATTTCTCCAACGGATTCCCTTCTTTTTCTCCGGACGGTACGGCGCTGTATTTCGCCTCGAACCGCTCGGACAGTTACGGTGGCTTTGATATTTATGTCTCTTACCGGACGGCTGACTCCTGGAGTACGCCGGAGAACCTCGGTGCGGTGATCAACTCCCCGGGAGATGAAATAACGCCTTACTTCGACGGAACCATGTTGTTCTTCTCTTCCAACTGGCACCAGGGGATGGGCGGCTTCGATATCTTCCGCGGTGAAAGAGGCAGTGACAATCGCTGGTCGCGTATCTACCACCTGGGTAATGCGGTAAACTCCCCGCGCGATGACTTCGGTTTCATTTACGATCCCTTCCGGAACGTCGGTTATCTGGCTTCCAACCGGGCCGGTGGCAGAGGCAATGAAGACCTTTACAATGTCAGCCGCGCGGCGGACAATATCGTCCTGCGGGTGAGAAACTCTGTGGACGGTACGCCTATTCCCAACGCGGTAGTGGACTTCTCCAACTGTGGTGAAGGGATTTACCAGACCGATCCGACCGGGGTTTACACCTTCCAGGCGGTACAGGGCCTGAATTGCCGACTGGTGATCACCAAAGAAGGTTACCTGACCACCACGGTGGATGTATCAACCAGCGGTACGAATCAAAACCGGGAATACGATGTGACCCTCAGCCGGCTGGGCGAAGCCTACGCCGGGCGGATCGTTAACTATACGTCCCGTACTCCTCTGGAAAACGTAGTAGTAACGGCCACGAACCGTTCTACCGGTAATACCACGGAAACCCGTACCGATCTCAACGGGGATTATTTCCTGGCACTGAGCCCGTATTCCAGCTATATTTTGCGTTATTCTGCTCCCGGTTTCCGGGAGGTCAACTTTACGGTGGATACCCGCGACGGACTGGATCGGTCCATACTCGGCGTGATCTCGATGCTGCCGGCAACGCAGGTGGGGCCCTCCACGCCATCGGTTCCCAATACGGTACCCAACAATCCGACCGTACAGCCTAAGTCTGTGCCTCAGGACGGATTTTCGGTACAGGTGGCGGCCGTTAATCAGGCCAATATGGCCCAGTACGCTTCGCTGAACAGTTTTGGGGAAGTATATTCTACGGAAGAGAATGGCAAGTACAAGATCCGCGTCGGTATCTTCGAAACCCGCCAGGAAGCGATCAATGCGATGAATGCGATCCGCAATTCCGGCTACCGCGATGCGTTTCTGGTCAAAGAAGAAGGCGCGCTGCTGGGCAGCAGTGCGGCACCGGATTCTCCCGGTCAGCCAACTTATCCGATCGAGGAAACGGCCCGCGGCGGTGCTTATAAAGTGCAATTGGCCGCCTACCGGAATCCGGCTTATTTCGATCCATCGCCGATTGCGGGACTGGGTACCATCGAAGAGCGGATCAAAGGCAACCTTACGGTGAAATTTATTGGTGGACTGCAATCCCTGCAGCAGGCGCAGCAGGCATTGGCGCAGGCCCGGGCAGCCGGTTTTAATACGGCTTTCATCGTGATCGAACAGAATGGTGAATTGCGCAAGGTGAATTAGCCGTAATGGCAGTATCCGCTGCGGCGCAAAAGGAACATGAATCACCCCAAATTTTATAAAGGGCGGTGTATGACCTCAGAGAGGTCAAATATTCGTAGAATTTAGGCTGGATAAGCGTTTTCCGACCTCAGCGAGGTCGCACATTTACCACATGCTCCATGTTGTGCGACCTCGCTGAGGTCGAGACCAGCATTTCGGCTATTTTTCTACGAATGTTTAACCTCTACGAGGTCATTTTTGAGTCCTGAAAAAATTCAGAACGACTTATATTCTTATTAACGAGATCGTGATTTTAGACAGTCACGATCATGTATTTATTCTTCTTACCGTTCTCCACCATCACGTATTTATCGTGGAGCAGTGCATCCATACCGACTACGGTCTCATGGTCGGTGATCTTTTCCTTGTTAACCGACACGGCCTGACCTTTAATGGCCCTCCGGGCATCACCTTTGGAACTGACGATCTCCGTGTGCTCAGCCAGCAGATCCACAATGTTCACCCCTTGCTGCAACAACGCAGCCTCCACCTGGAAGCTGGGGATTTCCTGGGCCACGGTGGCCAGACTTTTGGCGTCCAGTGCGTGCAGGTCATCCTGCTTGGCGCGGGTGTTAAACAAGAGGTTGGAGACCTTTTTTACGGCTTCGTATTGCTCTTCTCCGTGGAGACGAATGGTCAGTTCTTCGGCCAGCAGCCGTTTGAGTTCCCGGGGATTATTCGCGTGTTCGGCTTCCATTGCTTCGACTTCCTCTTTGGATTTCAGGGTGAAGTAACGGATGAACTTGGGTATATCAGCATCGGCGGCATTGATCCAGAACTGGTAGAATTCGTAGGGAGAGGTCATCTCCGGATCCAACCAGATATTGCCGGCTTCCGACTTACCGAATTTGGTGCCGTCGGCCTTGGTCAGCAGGGGAGTGGTGATCGCGTAGGCTTTACCACCCAGGTTACGCCGAACGAATTCGGTACCCGAGGTGATGTTGCCCCACTGATCCGATCCTCCCATCTGCAGGAGGCAGTTATTTTGCTCGAACAGGCACTGGAAGTCGTATCCCTGCAGGATCTGGTAGCTGAATTCGGTGAAAGAAAGACCGGTCTCCAGACGGTTCTTGACCGAATCCTTCGACATCATATAGTTGACCGTCAGGGTTTTACCCACATCCCGGAGGAAATCGAGAACGTTCATATTTCGGTAAAAATCGTGGTTATTCACCATGATCACCTCGTGCTCACCGTCGGGAGTACCAACGTATTTCTCCAGTTGTTCCTTTACTTTAGCCAGGTTTTGCTCCAGTTCCTCGTGCGATTTGAGCGGTCTCTCCTTATCCTTGAAGGAAGGATCACCGATCCGGCCCGTGGCCCCGCCCACCAGGGCGATAGGTTGATGACCGGCGCGCTGGAACAACGTCAGCAACATGATCTGAACGTAATTACCAATGGTTAGAGAAGGGGCCGTCGGATCGAATCCGATGTAGCCGGTGATCGATCCATTATCCAGTACTTCTTCAACTCCGGGAGTGGCATCGTGCAACATGCCACGCCACTTCAGTTCTTCCAAAAAATCCATGCTCGTAGTTATCGTTTGAAAAAATCCGGCGCAAATTACTAATTTTATAATCGACGCGGACTACTTTTGTAATCTGATAATGCAGAGATTTACAAAAAAATCTATGTCGTAACATACCGACAAGTAGAAAAATAAGTTCACCCTAAGTTCGTTTTTCTGGTGTCTGATCTACTTCTATTTTTACCACGCGAATGAATATTACACATTTTATTGCCCGACGGGTAGCTCTTTCCGAGCAAAAAACTTTTTCCAGGCTGATCATCCGGATCGCTATCGCCGCCGTGGCGATCAGTGTGGCGGTGATGATCGTAGCCACGGCTTTGATCGCTGGTTTTAAAGAAGAGATCCGGGCGAAGATCTTTGGCTTCTGGGGGCATATCCACATCACCGAACCGAATATTTCCCATTCTCTGGTTGATCTGTCACCCATCGACAAAGACCAGGACTTTTACCCGAAGATCACCGAGGTCGGACCCATCAAATACCTGGAAGATGATGAGTTTATGGGCCGGGAATTTACCCGGGAAAAAATGACCAACGGGGGCATCAAACACATCCAGGTATTTGCCCTGAAACCGGGAATGATCCAGTTCAACGATGAGATCGAAGGGATCATCCTGAAGGGAGTAGGGCCGGACTACGACTGGTCATTTCTCAAAAAATACATACAGGAAGGCCGCCCGCTGGACCTGGCCGACTCTACGGCTCAGAGTGAGGTGGACAGTATTCCGACCCAGAATATTTCCCGGGAGATCCTGATCTCCCGACAGACGGCCGACCGGCTGCAGATCGGGGTAGGAGATGAGTTTATCGTGAATTTCGTGGAGGAAAAGGGAAGTCAGCTCAAGCGGAAATTTACGGTAGCGGGGATTTATAAGACCGGTCTGGAGGAATACGACCGCAAGTTCGCGCTGGTGGACATTCGCCAGATCCAGCGGCTGATGGGGTGGAAAAGCAATCAGGTAAGCGGCTTTGAAGTACTGCTGGACGATATTGAAGATCTGCAGGCCTTTGATGAATATGTATTCTACGATGTGATCCCGAACGAACTCTATTCGGAATCCATCCGCAAAAAGACGCCGGAAATATTCGACTGGCTGGACCTGCAGAACGTAAACGAAGTAGTCATTCTCGGATTGATGATCACGGTGGCCATAATCAATATGATGACGGCATTGCTAATCCTCATCCTCGAAAGGACCAATATGATCGGTACCCTGAAAGCGCTGGGCAGCAGCAACTGGGATATCCGGAAGATCTTTCTTTTCTATGCCGGCTATATCATAGTGATGGGCCTGTTCTGGGGCAATCTGATCGGTTTACTGATCTGTTTTATTCAGGATAAATTTGAACTGATCCGCCTGTCCGAAGCGGATTACTACCTGTCCGTAGCGCCGGTACATGTCAATTTCTGGACGGTACTGGGACTGAACGCCGGATCGCTGATCATTATCCTGATCTTTCTGATCATACCATCCTATCTGATCACGCGGATCAGTCCGGTGAAGGCCATTCGGTTTAAATAAGCCGCGGTAGCTTTACGGATTGGTCGTCTTTTCGTTTTTCTCCCGAAAATTCTGCACGGCAGCCCAGGCTACGCTGTGGGCGGATTCGTCCAGATTATGGGTGATCTCCTGGCCCCTTGGTGATTGGTACTGATCCCAGGCGTTGTTAAAAGCTTCGCGGTAAACGTCCTGAGCGGGTTCGGAAAGATTCTTTCTGATGGTATCCGGTAATTCGGTATTGTTTTTGTAAGGCATAATATTTAGATTGAAAAGATTGTTGATTGAAAGGCTGTCGGTGTTTGCTTATTGAACAGATCGGCTGCAAGCCGTGTTCGAAACATCAGAGCTGTTCCTCCGGCTATCCTGACCCCGTAAGGTACAGACTATTGATCGATACTAACGGTCCGAATTTTATTTCCGGAGCAAGGAGAGATTGATGATCTCCAGCGTTTACCAAAACCAGCGGGCTCCGGCAAATCCTGTTAAACGTTCCATGCTTGTCGAAAAGAATTAAGCATAAATTATCGCTGAGTGTACGCTTGCTGTCGGATGTTGTTCGGCTGCTGCCCGTTCGTCTGGGGCGTTTGTATCGGCACCTGCTCCATTTGCCGGGCTACCTCAAAAGCCACCGCTTACACGGCGTACTTCTGCGGCCCTTTCCACGTTTTATGCTGTGGGTCGGAGAACTGGTGTTTTTTCTGCTGGATCTGCTGGGCATACCCGAATGGTACGAGCTGGGAAATTGTTGGTTTAAACCCAATTCCCGAAGCTTGACGGTTGAGGAAAAACAATTGGCCAGGTATATCTTCGGCGACTGGCTTTCGCTGGAGCGTATCCAGTTGGACGAGCGTGCGCGGGTCGGGCCCCGTCAGTATCAGTTTTGCTACGTGAGTTTTAGCATCATCAATAGCTGGGAGACCATGCCGCCGTCTGTGCTGGTACACGAACTGGTGCATGTCTGGCAATTCCAGCATTACGGTAGCCCTTACATCCTGCGAGCGCTGTTGGCGCAGCGCACCCTGATGGGTTATAATTACGGCGGTATTCCCCTGCTGGAACAGGCCAAAACCGCTGACCGTGGATTAAAAGCGTTTAATTACGAACAGCAGGCGGCCATTATTGAGGACTATTTCCGCCTGATCCGGACGGGACTGGCGCGCTGGAGCCCGAACGGGGGCAAAAGCCACTTGGAAACCTATCAGTACTACATCGATAAATTGAAAAATCCCTGAAGCCATTTTCTGAATTGCCGGATTATTATTTTTTTTCCCGTCAATACCTAAAGATAAATCGTAAGTTTGCGGCTGCTTACCGGGAGATTGGAACAGGTCAAAAAACAAGGGCCTATGATTCGTTATTATGCCAAAATAGAAGGTCGGATCCAGGAAATGGAAGAGCCTAAACAGGCGAACTGGATTAATATTTCTCCGCCTTTTAGTCAGGAAGAGTTGGAAGAGTTTGCTCAGATCGTCGATATTCCGCTCGATTTTTTGACGGACTCGCTGGATATTGATGAAAGATCCCGCTACGAACGCGAAGACGATATTCGCCTGATCGTGGTCAATACCCCTCTGCTCAACGCGCAGGAAGAAGAAAAGGATACGATCTACATTACCGTGCCCATCGGTATAATTATTACGCCGGACCACGTCATCACGATCACTGCTTACGAAAACCCGGTATTGCAACTTTTTCTCGACAGTAAGGTAAAGAACTTCGATCCCAGCCAGGATGCTTCTTTCGTGTTGCAGATCCTCGAGCAGAACGTCTATCGTTTCCTGACCTGCCTGAAAAAGCTCAACCTGCAGCGTAACCTCATCGAACAGGAACTCTACGATTCCAGCCGCAACCGCGAGCTGAAACAATTGCTGAGCATTGAAAAAAGTCTGGTTTATTTCATGAACTCGCTCAATGCCAACGAGTTGTTGAAGATGAAAATGAAACGAACGGATTTTCTGCAGATCCGGGACGATGAAGACCGCTCCGATCTTTTCGAAGATATCATCATCGACAATTCCCAGGCCCTGGAAATGGCCAACGTCTATACGAATATCCTCAACGGGACGATGGATGCCTACGGGTCGATCATCTCCAATAATCTCAACCTGACCATCCGGCGACTGACCACCATCACGATCATCCTGATGGTACCTACCCTGATCGCCAGTTTCTACGGTATGAACGTCCCGCTGCCGTTCGAAAACCGGATGTGGACGCCCTGGTTCATCGTCATCTTCTCCATCTTTATCAGCCTGTTACTGGCCTGGTATTTTCAACGTAAACGGCTTTTTTAACTTCAGGTATTCCTGCAGTTTTCGATGAGCATTAGGAAATGTACCTACTATACATGACGTGGAGTGGTTTGGTCCTGATGTGCTGGTCACAGTCGGAATTCCCCAACCACCTCGGTAAGTATATGTTGTACTTGTATTTAAATTGGATTGGATTGCCCCAACCAAATTTACGTCAGTTCAGCGGTGCTCACGAGCAACTAATTTCCTCTTTACTAAGCATTTAGACTACTCAAAAGGCTGTATTCCCAATGTGATAGATAAATAAATTGAAGATGTTTAAAAGTTATCCACAATGTGGAAAACTTAATTAACAATCAATTGGTTCTGATAATCAGGCATTTATGTCATTTATCAACATAGTGTTAATAACTAGCTGTTCATAAAGTCAATAAAATCCTTATTTTCGATTTTGTAATTAGGAACTATCCTCATTTTTAAGAGAATGTGGACAATCCGAGCTCCTGAAATTCAGGATAAGGATTTTCTAATTTTTCAGATGGCCAATTCGACCGGGCTTCGGCCCGGTCATTTTAGATCTGATCACCGGTCTTCGGGACCGCTTCAAGTTCGAATTAAGAATAACTTACTGATACTATTAGACTACAAAAATGGTGGGCTGCGCAAAACCGGCTCGCCATTTTTTTGATTTTTTTTGGGCAAATACAAATTTTCTTGCCAATTTTACGTTCAGAGAGTAAGTTACGTCCCCATCATTCCTATTTTTATAGTTTACTTCTCACAATCAATCCAAATCGCGGCAACCCTTTACAAAGGCTTTCTATTCCCTGCAATAGACTGGATAGGAATCCATAGCCAAAAATTATCGAATTGAATCATTCGAACATCCTTTGGTCTGGCAATGCCATGTCCGCAAGGTCCGTTTGAATGGATCGCACTATTGAAGAGCAACTCAGTGTTGGGTTTAAATCGCGTATTATGAGAAGGAGTATCTACGGTACCTTTTGCTTACTGTTTTTTACGTTCATGTTGTCCGCACAGCCTCGCATCGACCTTGGCTTTGCGGTTGGCGGTAGTAATTATCTGGGAGATCTGGTGGAGACCAGTTGGCCTTTCCTGAAAGAGACCAATCCAATGTTCGGGATGTGGTCGACTTACCGGATCGGTAAAACGGGGGGCCTCCGGCTGGGGGCTGCTTACGGTAAAGTCAGTGGAGACGATCAGAATTTTTCGGATCCGGTTTATTCCGAAAACCGCCGTTTTCGTTTTACCACAGACCTGCTGGAGCTGTCGCTCGTAGGCGTTTGGGAACCATTCGGTAAACGCCGTTATCCCAGTGAAGTAGAATTCAAAAAGATCTTTTCCCCTTATATTTTTGGTGGTATAGGCGTGGTCCGGGTGATGGCGGATCCGGATTTTTCCGATATGCCGACTAACCAGGAAGCCAGATACCGGGAACGCATCCAAACCGATAAACGCGATCTCCCCGAAAATCTGATCCCCACCTTTCCGATGGGGGTAGGCTTTAAACAGGACCTGAGTAAACGCAGCGTAATATCCGTAGAACTGGGCTTTCGTAAGGCCATGACCGATTATATAGACGGCATCAGCGAAGCGGGCAACCCCGGTAGCGGGGATTGGTACGTCTTCGGCGGTACTTCTCTGTCTTTCCGGATCGGAGAGAAGGACTCCGACGATGACGGTATACCGGATAAGGAAGATGCCTGTCCCGTAGAACCCGGTAATCTCTCCGCGCGCGGCTGCCCGGATCAGGATGGTGACGGGATCGAAGACCTGGAGGATATCTGTCCCGGCATCCCGGGAGTGTATGAGTTAAGCGGCTGTCCGGATAGTGACGGCGATAAAGTGGCCGACCGGTTCGACCTTTGCCCGGATGTACCTGGCAAGGAATCTACCCAGGGCTGTCCGGACCTGGATGGCGACGGTTTCCGGGACGATCTGGACGAATGTCCGGGCGAAGCCGGTACCAAGCTGCTGCTCGGTTGTCCGGATTGTGACGGCGACGGTATCGGTAATGCCTCGGACGA
Source organism: Flavilitoribacter nigricans DSM 23189 = NBRC 102662 (assembly GCF_002646595.1). Classification (GTDB taxonomy): domain Bacteria; phylum Bacteroidota; class Bacteroidia; order Chitinophagales; family Saprospiraceae; genus Flavilitoribacter; species Flavilitoribacter nigricans. The sequence continues at coordinate 180,182 of NZ_PDUD01000009.1, read as the reverse complement.
ATGCCCCACGGTTGCCGGTACCTTCGAGTTCAATGGCTGTCCTTTTGCCGATGCGGATAAAGATGGTGTACCGGATGAGGACGACCGCTGTCCGGAAGTGGCCGGTACTGTCTACAACGACGGCTGCCCGGATACCGATAACGACTGGGTAGTTGATATCGATGACCGTTGCCCGGAGACGCCTGGTTTGCGTTCCAATGCCGGTTGCCCACCACTGCCCGAGGAAGCTAAAACGATCCTGGAATTTGCTACCCGCAACATCAAGTTCGAGACCGGCAGCGCCAAACTGAAGCAGGCATCCCTGAAAACTCTGGATGAAATTGCCGGTATCATGGAAGAATACGATTATTATCAACTAACGATCTCCGGCCATACGGATAGTCGCGGTAAAGATGCACTCAACCTGAAACTGTCCAAAGAACGGGCCGAAGCCTGCTTTGACTATCTGGTCAAACAAGGTGTTGACCCGGAAAGAATGATCCACGACGGCTTCGGAGAAACCCAACCGATCGGGGATAATCGTACTGCTGCCGGGCGGCAGAAAAACCGCCGGGTAACTTTCGATCTGTCGATTGAATAGTACCGTCGGGGGCCGGATCACCGTCCGGCCCCCGATCGTTCAGATATTCTGGATAAAGGTATAAATGTCATCTCCGGCCTCGATCGGTAGTTTTTTCCGCAGCCGGTAGCGGGCCATCTCTACGGATTTGGGGGAGATATTCCGGATAGCTGCGATCTCCTTATTGCTCAGGTTGAGCCGCAGCAGGGCGCACAATTGTTTTTCGGAAGGAGTCAGGTCCGGAGTCAGCTCGTTCAGTTTTTCAAAAAAATCGGCGTTGACCTGCTCGATATTCAGGAGCAGTTCTTTCAGATCCTCATTAATCCTTAGCTGGTTTACATTGTATTGGATCAGTTGTCTGATCTTCTTTTGCTGCTCCGGCGGCAGCGAGTCCCGGTCGATCTCCGTCAGGGCTTCGTTGGTTTTGCTGAACAGTTCATTTTTACGGGCAATTTCCAGGGCCAGGTTAGTGAGGTCTTTTTGTTTTCCTTCCAGTTCCCGGCGGATCTGCTGGGCTTCCAGCTTTTGATTCCGCAATTGACTTTCAGCTAGTTTTCTTTTCATGCGGTTGCGAATGATCAGGAAGCTACTCAGCATTAGCGCCAGTATCAGCAGCGTGATAATGAAATAGTCGCTCAGATGATCCAGTTGTCGTTCCTTTTTTAAATCCTCGATCTCCTGTTTCTGAAGCGCTGCTTCCTCTCTGGCCTTCTGGGTTTCGTAAACAACGTACAACTCTTCGATGCGGGCGTTGGTCTCGGCCTGTTTCAGGGAATCCTGCAATTCGAGGTAAAGGTCGAGATAGAGGAGGGCGGAGTCCGGCTGATCGATGCGCTCGAAGGTCTCGGAGAGGTCTTTCAGGCCCAGTGCTTCAACGGGTTTCAGGCCTTCCTTCCGGGCCAGGTCCAGTCCCCTCCGTATATCGCGAACGGCCTGATCGTAATTACTCAACTCCCGGTGCGACTGGCCGATATTCAAATAAGCGGTTGCGATGTCCGAACTTCGACGAAGCCGAAGTGCCAGTGTTAGGCTTTTCTGAAATGCCTCCAGGGATGCTTTGTATTTTTCCTGAAGAAAATAGATGTCTCCGATATTATTAAGCGGGATCGACGACAAGCCTTCAAAACCATTGTTCACCAAAAGGTCGTAAGCTTCCCGGTAATACCCAAGGGCCTGCTCCCATTGCCCCTGTTCCCGGGCCAGCAGGCCGAATCCATTTTTGGCGTAAGCCAGCCACCGAACGCTATCCAGCCGGCCGAATATTCCGGCAGCTTGTTCGAAATGCTGCTGGGCGTATTTGTATTGTTCCCGGATATACTGAATACTGCCGATACTGTAGGAAGACTGAGCGATCAGAAAGGAATCCTGCAATTGGTGAGCGATCCGGCTGGCAGCCTGCTGACTGATCAGTGCCTGATGGTAATTCCCGGCCTGGAAAAGAGCGCGGCCGCGAATTCCGTAGATCTCATATAGTTTAGGGCTGGCCGCGGCGGTGTCCACCAGCCGGAGGATCTCATCGGTGAGTTGAATGCGGTAATAATTGGAACCTGCGGTATCCAATGCCGAATAGAGGCTATCCAGGCGATCGCTGTTCTGAAGGGTGATCTGCCCGATAACTGGGGGGTAAATGCCCAACAATAAACCGAAAATGATCCATCTGGCGATCATGTCGGAAAGGTTTTTTAGGAGAACGATGTTTGTGTAATGATTTGATTAAGTTAGTGATTTTTAGAAAAATATACAAGTAAGCTCGTTTCGCTGTTTTTCCGACACAAATATGGGAGCGGCTCCCAGTTGGAGCACGTGCCGATAACCTAATATTTGGTATATTGCCCTAAATCTCTGATAAACGCAAACACCCTATGCTGAAACCATTACGCTTTCTCCTGTTGCTTACATTCTGGTATGCATTCCTTCCCGGCTCTCAGGGACAATCTCCCGGCGACTTTTTACAGCTAGATCTCAATTTTACCAATGGTTCCCTGTTGGATGCCAGTCCGAACATGACAGTAGGTACCGGTGTCAATCTCAGCTCGGCTATCGGTGTTGAGGGGGAGGCCAATTCCGCTTTTCAGTTTAACGGCACCACCAGTTTTATAGACTTAGGGACCGATAATCGCGGCATCACCAATCAGTTGACCATGAGCGCCTGGGTTAAAACGACTTCCCTCAAAAGGCAGGTTGTACTGGCCAAATACGACGTGAACGATGATGCGGGCTATTCCCTGTCCGTTCAGGAAGGTTTGGCCTCCATGGAAGGGCGGGACGGATCGGGCTTTTTTCACCAGATCCTGCTGGATAACTATCTCATCAATGATGATCGCTGGCACCACATTATCGGGATTATTGACCAGAATCACTGGCGCCTGTACGTGGATTGTCAGTTGGTCAACGAGCTGATCACTACCACAGAAGCACCGCTGCTCACTACGACTGATTCCCTGACCATCGGCAAACTGTCCGTACCGAATAACGACAATGACAGCCGGTTTTTTGACGGTCAGATCGATAATGTCAAACTTTATAATACGGCTTTACGGGTGGAACAACTACCACTGATCTCGGATTACTCCTGTGCAGATTGCGAGATGGATCTCAATGCCGGATTGATTGCCTACTATCCCCTCGATGGGGACGGTCTCGACCAAAGTGGCAATGAACTGCACGGCACGGTCGGCGGCGCCTTACCGACCCAGAACCAGTTGGGGGAGGAAGAGCGTGCCATGCGGTTCGATGGAGTAGATGACTATATTCTGGTCGCGAACAATGACTTACTCAATTTTGGTACCGGAGAATTTGCCGTATCGCTTTGGGCGCAATCGGATAATCCTTCTAACGGTCCGCAGATGTTGATCCAGAAAGGCGTTTCCGGCAATATTGAGGTCAATCCCCATTTTTTCATCCGCTTAAATGATTTCCTTACGCCGCTGCAGGTGATGGGAACGGTCACCGACGGCTATCCGCCGGCCTCTTCCATCGGTATCCAAAACTCACCCTTTGCCGATAGGAACTGGCACCATATCGTTTTTCAACGAACGGCTACTTACCTGGAGCTTTGGGTAGATGGAGAACTGGCTGCTTCGGAGGCGGATACGCAGTTTCGCAATGTCAGTGGCAGCGGTAATTTGATCATCGGTGCCCAAAATCCCTGGGACTTCGGGGGGAATTATCCTTATATACACAGTCACCTGAACGGTCGGCTGGATGAGATCCGGATCTATAACCGGGCTCTTTGCGGTGATGATATCCTCGCCTTGGGGGATATGGTGAGTCGTACCGAACCCTTGCCCCTGGAGGTAGGCGAAGTTAAGTTGTACCCCAATCCGGTTTCCGACTGGCTAACGATCCAGCTCGATTTTAAGCAGCGGCAGCGGACCCGCCTGCGGCTGATCGACCTGAACGGGCGGATCCTCTGGCAGGAGCAATGGCAGGGGAGCCGGGAGCAGCTTCGGAAGAACCTGGCGGACCTGCCCGCGGGTATGTATACACTGCAACTCTATCTGACGGACCACCAGTTGCTCCGGGGGTATCGATTCGTAAAACTCTGATTTTTACTCATTTAACTTTCTCTGATCATTTAATACAGTTTATTGGCATGTACAGAAGTTTTTTATCTACGATTGTAATAAGTGGGGCGCTATTCCTTTTCTCCACAACCCTCCGGTCGCAAAGTATTACTCCCTATTTACAGGCGAAATTTGAATTCGACAGCGGATCTCTGGCCGATGACAGTCCCAATATGCTGGACGGCAGCGGGACTGATCTGAGTTCTGCGGGTGGAGTAGAAGGCGATTTTAACGGTGCCTTTCTTTTCAACGGCACCTCCAGCTACATTGATGCCGGCACGGATAACCGGAATGTAAGCAACCAGCTTACGCTCAGTGCATGGGTGAAAACGACTGGAACCGGTAGAATGATAGTTGCCTCCAAATACAACGTTGCCGAGGATCGCGGATATTCTATTTCCGTGGAAAGTGGCCTGGCTTCGATGGAAGGCCGGGATGGATCCGGCAATTTTTATCAGATCCTTTCTACAGGTTTTATGGTCAATGACGGTAACTGGCACCACATTGTGGGGGTGATTGACGGAGATACCTGGCGGCTGTTCCTGGACTGTCGCTTCGTGAATGGGCTTAATACCGGGACGGAATTCCCCGATTTCACCACCACCGTACCCCTGGCGATCGGAAGACTGTCCGTAGCCAATAACCTCAGCAATTTTCGCTATTTCCAGGGAACGATCGATCAGGTGCAGCTGTATAATTATCCTCTCACCGAAGATCAGCTGGTAGAACTTTCGGATTTCAGCTGCCCGGATACCGCACCGGATATTACAACCGGACTGATCGCTTATTACCCACTGGACGGAAACGGAAATGATGAAAGCGGCAATGAGCTGGACGGTACCGTTACGGGGGCGTTGAATACTGCCGACCGGTTTGGTCAAGGCGGTGCGGCCCTGCATTTTGACGGGATCGATGACCACATTCTGGTTCCCAATAACGATTTGTTGAATCCGGGAACCGGGCCTTTTTCCGTATCGCTTTGGGTCCAGGCCGATGATCCGACGGGTGGCCCGCAGATGCTTTTTCAAAAAGGAACGTCCGGTACAGTGGACGGCCCTCATCCGGGGCTCTGGTTGCGCCTGGATGACTACGGGGATGGAAACCACATCCAGGCGTCTCTCACCGACGGAGTGCCTCCGGGTACCTTTGTGGGGAGCACCAATCCGCTGTTTGTGGATCAGGATTGGCACCATGTCGTTTTCCAACGCACCGGTAGCCATGTCGAATTGTGGGTAGATCTGCAATTGGTAGCTTCGCTGGAAGACTCCCGGTTTCGGGGACTTAGCGGCGATGGTAATTTGATCATTGGTGCCCAGAACCCCTGGGAGCCCGGGGGCAATTTCCCTTTCATCCACAATCATTTCGAAGGAAGTCTGGACGAAGTCCGTTATTACGGCCGGGCGTTATCGCCGGCCGAGATCAGGGCCGTGGCGAATACCTACTGCCCGGAAGAGCTGATTGTCGACGAAGCGCCAAATTATTTACACTACCAGGCGGCGGCCGAACTCTCAACTTCCGGAACCGTCACCGTTGGCGAACAAACGGTTTTTCAGGCGGGAAGCCGGATCGTTCTGAATCCCGGATTTTCGGTACAGCCGGGAGTGTCGTTTATCGGGAAAATTGAGGACTGTAACGAAGCGCAAATGCCCAATACGCGGCTTATACCGGATGCGCTACCGTTTGATCAGACGGCTTCTACAAATGTTACCGAGCATACGCTGGGACTCACAGCGGTACCCAATCCCTTTCGATCGGACCTGCAGCTTAGCATCCGGACCGATCAATTACAACCGGCGCATTTGCAGTTGCTGGACATGAACGGGCGAAGCTTGGAGGTGATCTTTACCGATCGATGGCTGGAAGCGGGAGAACACCGCTTTTCCCTGGATGTTTCCGGGCTATCGCCGGGAATGTATTTCCTGAATCTCCGCACCCCAGAGCAACAACTCACGAAAAAAATCATAAAAATTCGCTGATCTATTGTCTTCTCTGGCCGGAATAGGTGAAATTTGGGCATTTATTTACGCAAGGCCATGGGGAATCAACAACTCAGGAAAAATTTAAAGTGGACACTCGGTACGCACCTTCGTTACTGGCGGAATAAGCAGAAACTGGGGAGCTGCGGGAAAGGCATTTTTTTCGAACCGGGAGTCGCACTGATGCGCTTCCCGGAGAATATTTTCCTGGGGTCCAATATGGTGCTGAAAACCGGCGCCCGCCTGTGCGCCTGCAATGAACAGGCAACCATCCGGATCGGGGAGAACACCACGGTCGGTTACCATACCTACCTATTTGCTTCGGCCGGAATTTCCATCGGGGATAATTGCCTGATCGCTCCCTTTGTTTACCTGGTGGATAGTGACCACAGTATCGATCGGAACGAACTTATCAACCGCCAGCCCAATCAAACCGCACCCATTTCTATTGGGAATGACGTCTGGATCGGCACGGGAGCCAAGATCCTTAAAGGCGTGACCATCGGCGAGGGCGCTGTAATTGCTGCCGGTGCTCTGGTTAAGGATGATGTGGCTCCCTATACCATCGTCGGAGGTATTCCCGCCAAAAAAATAAGCGAAAGAAAATGACTATAGGAATCGCCGTACTGTGCCGGTACAGCTCTTCGCGCCTGCCCGGAAAGGTACTGATGCCGATCGGAGGAAAGCCGGTACTCCAACATATTATCGATCGGCTGCAAAAACTGGAACCCCACCGACCGGTAGTAGTGGCCACTTCGGAAGAAAGCAGCGACGATGCGATTGCCGCATACTGCGAAAAGCAGGGAATTGACTATTTTCGCGGCAGCCTGACGGACGTAGCGGGGCGATTTTTATCGCTCGCCCGGCAATTCGACTGGGATTATGTCGTTCGCATCAATGGTGACAATCTGTTTATTGACCTGGAGGCCTTGCAGTTTATGATCGAAAAGGCGGATACCGGTCAGTACGATTTCGTGTCGAGCGTAAAGGATCGCACGTTCCCTTTCGGGATGAGTATCGAGATCGTCCGGACAGCTTTCTACGCGAATATCGTAGCGCAGATGACCGAAGACCGGCACCGGGAACACGTGACCCTGTTTCTGTACGATCATCCGGAACTGGGGGCGAGATGCTACCATTTCAATACGACCTATCCCGGTTTAAGCGGACTCCAGATGGCGATCGATACCCGGGCGGATTTCGAAAGAGCAGAACAGATCCTGGATCGGCTCGGTGATCGATCGGAAAGTTATGATCTGGGCGATCTGGCCAAAATTTTGCAAAACTTATGAAGAAAAATACCTGGTCCGGTAAGCACGGACCACTCCTGATCGCCGAGATCGGCGGTAATCACGAAGGAGATTTCGCATACGCACAACAACTTACCGAACTTGCGATCGGAGCGGATGTGGATTTTATCAAATATCAGCTCTATACCGGCGATACGCTGGTGAGCCGGCAGGAAAGCCCGGTACGCAACAAGCATTTCAAAAAATTTGAACTCAGTCGGGAACAGTACATCCAACTGGCCGAACGCTGCCGGGAAGCCGGTATCGGTTTCATGGCCTCCGTCTGGGATCTGGATTTTCTCGACTGGATCGATCCTTATCTTCCGATCTATAAGATCGGATCCGGAGATATGACGGCCTATCCGGTGCTGCGACGCATCGCCCAGTTGAAAAAGCCGATCATTCTTTCCACCGGTCTATCCACGCTGCAGGAAGTGTTGGAAACGGTTGCCTTTTTGCAGCGGGAAGATGACATCTACAAAAATCCAAACTTCCTGTCCATTCTGCAATGTACTTCCATGTATCCGATCCCGCCGTCGGAAGCCCACCTTTCGGTCATGCAGACCTACGCGGCGGTCACCGGCCTACCGGTGGGTTATTCGGATCATACCGAAGGTAGTGAGGCACTGGCCCAGTCCGTAGCGATGGGCGCACAGATCCTGGAGTTTCACTTTACGGATTCCCGCGAGGGCAAGGAGTTTCGGGATCACAAGGTTTCGCTGACGCAGGCGGAAGTATTGGAACTCATCGATCGGATTAAAACGATCCATACGCTGAACGGCGATCCGGTAAAACGGCCCCTGGCGGTAGAAGGCGATCATGTGGTCAGTTTCCGGCGGGCGGTGTACCCCGCGCTAGCCATTCCGGCCGGAACCGCTATTGAAGAAAAACACCTGATCTGCCTGCGGCCCAATCACGGCATTGACGCCCGGGAATACGATGCCTTGATCGGTAAAGTAGCCAAGGTAGATCTGGAGCCCCACCAGCGACTGGAATGGGAATATTTTGAACAATAGAACAGGCCCAATAATTAACATTGAATAAAAACGAACGAATGTTAAACTGGATGAAACAAACGCCGCTGGTACAACAGGGCGAACGCAATAAAGAGATCTGGGTACGCGAGGCGGACGAAGGGATCGATTCCTTTCCCCTGGACCTTTACCTGGGGAAAAAGACCGATCTGCTGTCTCTGAAGAAGAATATAGTCAACAGTGTCAAGGAAAAGGTAAAATACTACCAGGAGTCGCGCCGGAAACTCTACAGCGGAGAGCACGAAATGGTGACGGAATGCCCCGTAACGGGCATCAGCACGGAGGAAACCGAGCTGGTTGCCAATATTTACGGAGCCGAGTACGTACAAACGCCGGATACCGGTCACGTTTACGTGCGCAACCGTCCGTCCAAACGAGCCATCCACGATTTCTACCTGAACGATGTGACTTATGCCGCGACCTATACGGACAAGACCGCGGCGGAATCCCGCCTGAATGCCATTGCCGTTCCCTGGTGCCAGTGGATGCTGGAGGTCTACGAAAAGCAATACGGCCGCCGGCCGAAGCGCATTCTCGACGTGGGTTCCGGAGCCGGGCACTTCGTAGAAGCCTGCCGCCGGGCGGGCCTGGAAGCCGAAGGCATCGAGCTAAGCGAATCCAGCCGCCAGTTTGCCCGGGATATCTGGGGTTTTGAGATGGACGGCCGGGATTTCACGACCGTTACTTCGGAGTACGAAGGTTTTGATGTGGTAACCTTTTGGGGCCTTCTGGAGCATACGCCCAATCCGGGAGCAATTCTGGATGCCGCCCACCAGGTAGTTCGCTCGAGCGAAGGAGGCATGGTGATCTCCAAGTTGCCGCGCTGGAATTCGCTGAGTTCCGCGGCCCAGCGTTTGAGCCCGGAAACCATTATCCGGCACATTGATCCGATGGGGCACATCATGCTGTTCTCGGATGCTTCTGCCGCCGAATTGTACGTACGCAACGGATTTAAACCGACCGCCGCCTGGTATTATGGGATGGACGTTTACGAAACGCTGATGCAGGTCGGCCACCTGACCGATTCTTACGATGGGTTTACCCAATCCGGAGCTTTTCAGACCGAATTACAACAGTTTGTGGATGAAGTGCGTTTTTCGGATGGGATCACTTTGGTAGGGGTTCCGAAATAAGGAATATTATGGCTTTACTCACGGTATATATCACTAACTACAATTACGGAAAATACATCCGTAAAGCGATCGAGAGCGTCTTTCAGCAGAGTTTCCAGGACGTGGAGCTACTCATCATCGATGACGGCTCAACAGATAATTCCAAGGAGATCATCGAGCAGTACGCCGATCGTCCCAATGTACGGGTGATCTACCAGCAGAATAAAGGCCTGAACATTACCAACAATATTGCGCTGCAACTCGCCAACGGCCGCTACATCATGCGGCTGGATGCCGATGATTACCTGGTGGCCGATGCCCTGGAGAAAATGGTGAATATCCTGGAAGCTGATCCGGAGATCGGTCTGGTATTTCCGGATTATTACCTGGTCGATAAAGACGAGCACGTATTAGCAGAAGTGAAACGTCACGATTTCCATAAGGACGTCAGCCTGCTGGACCAGCCGGCCCACGGCGCCTGCACCATGATCCGCACGGATTTTTTGCGGGCTATCGGCGGCTACGATGAGGCCTATTCCTGCCAGGATGGCTACGAGCTCTGGATCAAGTTTATTGCCAAATACCGGGTCGCCAATATCGGTGAACCCCTGTTCTTCTACCGGCAGCACGGGGAAAACCTCACCACCAATGAGGAACGGATCCTCGATACCCGGCGTACGATCAAGCGTGATTTTATTACTAAAAATGCCCTGGAATTGCCGCGCACGGTAGCGGTTATTCCGGTGCGTAATTCCATGCTGAACGGCCGGAGCCTGGCCTTTACCGAACTGGGAGGGAAAAGCCTGCTGGATCTCAAGATCGAGGCCGCTTTGAGCAGCCCGCTGATCAGTAAAGTCCTGCTTACTTCCGCCGATCGGGAAATTGCGGACTACGTACGCAAGCATTACGCGAAGGAAGATAAGGTACTGTTCGTGGACCGACCAACCGCTTTGGCCCGGCACAACGTTTCTCTGGAAGGAACGATCGAACATGCACTGGCCGTTCCGGAAGTTCGGGAACTATCCGTTGGGGCCTTCCTGATCCTGCCCATCGAATTCCCATTTATTCGAACGGAGCATATCGAGGATGCCATCAATACGCTGGTGATCTTCAATGCCGATTCCGTGATCAGCGTACGGATTGAACGGGCGACCTTTTACCAGCACCACGGTGGTGGTATGGTGCCCATCCTGCAACAGGATCAGTTTACGCGACTGGAACGGGAAGCGCTCTACAAACACGTGGGTGGGATCACACTCGCCTACGTAAATACGCTGGAAAAAAATCAAAAGATCCTGGCCGGCAAAGTCGGACATGTCGTAGTGGACCAGGCCGCCTCCCTGGGCATCTCTTCGGTTTATGAACTGGAAGTGGCGCGTTTCTGGCAATCCCGGCAGGAGCGGGTAACGGCTGGTTGATGGCTGCTTATTCAGAATTTTTCAAAGTCTCAACTTCCGAATTTCCCACCCAAGATCCGCTTCACTGCATCATTGAATTGCGGAGACAACTTCCAATAATATACCGGTACCAAAAAGCAGACGGCAACCGCCGCACCGCGGTAAATTAAATTCAATAAAGGATAACTTGTGGTTGGTAACAGGAAACCGATCGCTACCGCCAATCCGGCGATCAGCAATACCCAGAGTGTACTCCAGGTAAAGGGAAGCATGTTGAAACGGTATTGAACATAGATCGTGCGCAACACATTGTAGGCGATCAGGGAAAAAGCCGTAGCGGAGGCCGCACCGGCCATACCGAAACGTGGGATAAGTAGGAGGTTGAGTAAGATATTGACCGCTCCCAGGAATACGATGAAATAGACGTTTACCCGGTATCTTTCCGAATACTGAATGATGTGGCCGTTGACGCTGGTACCCATATCGACGATCCGGCCGGCCCCGAGGATCAGAACCGGTATATAGGCTCCCAGAAGTGTTTCATTATCCACGAAGCTGCAGAGGTCCGGAAAGTTGACCGCGACTTCAATCAGCAGGAAAAGCCCGGCGATGAGCAGTAGGAGAGAGGTCTGCTGGTAAATGGTCTGGATCGGATCCGTATCCCGGTTCTGCCACCGGTCGGCAATGATCGGAGCCGTAATGTTCATAATGGAGCGTTGCGGAATGGTAATGACCATGGTAATGGTGATCGCCATGCCGTAGACCCCGGTGTCGAACAGGTCACTCATATTGCCCATCATGAACAGGTCCAGTTGCAGGGCCAAAACACCCCCGAGGCTACCCAGCATACTGAATCCGGCGAAATCGGCCATCGGTCGCAAATGCTCCCAGATCTTTGCCTGCGGTCGGTGCAGATGCAACTCTTCCAGACGATGCAGGTACAGGAGCAGGAAAATAACGATCACCACGTAAGCCAGCAGGAAAATTCGAACGATCCATTCCAGACTTAAAAAACCGTAGGCAAACAGCAGGATCAAAGCCGGTAAAACCAGTTTCAGGAACAGATCGTGGACAATGGCGGGAATAACGATACGCTGAAAATTCGAAATATAGTTCGTCAGCATATTGACCAGGACCAACAGGTAGGTAAGCGGAATGAAATACCACAGATACCGGACGCCTTCCTCCATCTCTTCCCGCTGGGATTGCAGGTAAGCAAAGATCTGATCCCAGAAAACAAAAGCCAGCAGGGCAAAGACCAGATAGGCCAGGCTTGCGGCCACAAACAGGAAGCTGAGAAAGCCGTGGTGCTTGCGATCTTCCGTTTTAAACACGGGGAAATACCGGACGGTGAGGTTTTGAATACCCCAATTAGCCAGGGGCAGGAAAAGCAGACCGGAAGCTTTGATATACTGGATCAGACCGTAGGCCGCAGTGGCCTCGTCGGAAATGTCGTAAACGAACAGCGTGCTCAGTATCCCGATGGCCGCACCGAAGTAATTGACCACACTATTTTTGATTCCCTGCCTTTGAATGATCCCCATTGCTTACTTTTGCGTGGACGAAATTAAGCATTATTTGAGTATGCAGAAAAATCTTTTCATTGTCCACAGCAGTATTACCCTCCGGATGGCCCGGGCCGTGGTCCAATACGAGCAACTGGCGATGGAAGATTGCATTTTTCTCCTGGACCGGGGCTATCGGATCGACCAAAGTGCCGCCCGCACCTACGATATCAGTGATCTGAGCCTGTCGGTCTTTCGCTGGCAGGGGCGGGAAAAATTGTGGCAAACCTTTCAAACCAATCGGCGGCACCACGCAGAACTCCGTCGACTGCTGGAACAGGAGGTCGGAGCAAGTTATCAATTGTATTTACCGCACTCCTGGTCGTATACCTACCTGGCATTGATCCTGCACCCATTATGCAAACGGTACTTTTTCATTGAAGAAGGTACCCTGACGTATAATCCGGATCTGAGTATTTATGACCATCATCCTGCTCTCTTGCGGCACGCTGCGCTGAAGGCCCTGCTGACCGCCTGCCTGGGACCACAATTTCCGGTGTTTCCCCAACCCCTGCAATTTGATCATCCCAAATACGACGGTTGTTACGGGATCAGCGAGCAGTCCTTTCCAACTTTGCCGGCGGCCGGCAAACACGTATTGCCGCCACCATTTGAGCACCATCCGGCCTATGAGGATATCCAGCACATCCTGATACCTGGGCCCTGGATCGAACTAAATTATTGCACGGTAGAGCAGTACCGGACTCTGAAAACGGCACTCTTTCAGTATTTCGTGGATCAGGGCATCCGGACTTTACATGTGAAATTCCATCCGCTGCAATACCACCGGCAGGAGTCTATGCCGGTTTTCTACGAAATAGCCGGCCAGTTTGCCGATCGCATTGAGTTGGTGGAATTGCCCGCCGACACTTCTCCGGAGGAGATCGCATTCAGTAGTTCCGCCGATTTCTATCTGGCCTATAGCAGTGTTACAATTTACGCCAGCCAGTTCGGATGCCGGGTGCTTTCCTACGCCCGGCCGATGTACGCGCATTGGCCGGCCTTCCGCCGGGTATTTGACAATCTGCCCGCGGTAGTTACCGAAAATATGAGTTTCCTGGACCTCGAACTGTCCTGAATTGAAAGCACATTTGTATGAAGAAAAAACTTGATGCCCTGTGGCAACGGCTTCGCGGAACGAACCCAAAAGTCTCCGACCAGCGATTGCGAGGGATTGGCGGCGTCCGGCTCGTGATCTCCGATGTGGACGGTGTGCTGACGGACGGCAGCATGTACTATACGGAAAACGGCGACGAAATGAAGCGCTTCCACACCTACGACGGCATGGCCTTCAATCTACTGCGGGATAAGGGCATTAAAACCGCGCTGATCACTTCCGAGGATACCAATATGGTAGCCAACCGGGCCCGGAAACTAAAGATCGATTATCTCTACCAGGGGCGCCGTCACGGTGGGAAATTGTCGGCGATCGAGGAGATCTGTCGCAAGGAAAATATCACTCTGCGGGAGGTGATCTATATCGGCGATGATATCAATTGCCGGGAAGCACTGCAGGCGGTTGGTTTCGCTTTTTGTCCGGCCAATGCCCTGCCGGATATCAAGGCTTTACCTAACGTTATTCAACTGGAAAAACGGGGAGGGGAAGGAGCTGTGCGGGAAATGTACGAACGTTTCCTGCGCCCCCAGATCGATCCTTTGCCCTAGCCGGCTACCAGTCAATCCCGTTGCGCAGTTTCCACTGGATCACCTTTAACCAGTTGATCTTCCGGTCGCTGTAGTGGTTAAAATAGCGACTGACCTCCCAGACCAGTCTTTTCCTTTTCAGAAAACTCTGCCGGGCCACAAAAGAGGTCTCGTGCGGCCGGTAAAAAGTCAGCGGCTGCTGGAGAATACGGCGACGGCCACTGATAATGCTGCGCACGTGGATGCGGTTATCAAACCAGATCAACGGAAAATCCTCATTGATCGGAAACATACCGGCCAGGAATTCCCGCTGGGCCACCAGGCAACTGGTAGTCGCAATATACCCCACGATAAAACGATCGGTAACATCCTCCAGGCCGGGATTCGGAATGAGCGGTTCTCCGGGGGTGTAGGAATGTGCCAACAGATCAAAGGGGGAGCGTTGGTATTCCCGAACTACGGTTTCAATTTTTTTCGGCAAAAAGGCATCGTCTCCGTCCAGTAAGCAGATCAGTTCCCCGCTGGATTGGAAAAAGGCTTCCTGGATAGCGTGGGCCTGGTTGAGCATGGAGGTCTTGCCGTAATTCGGAGCGTGGATCAGGCGCACTTCCGGGAATTTGGCGATCTCTTCCAGTGAATGATCGGTGCTGCCGTCATCGTATACAATTACCTCCAGTTCGTGCTCCGTTTTCTGCGAGAAGACACTTTCCAGGCATTCGGCCAGGTAGGGGCCGTTGTTGTAATTGTTGATGAGTACGCTTACTTTCATGGGCAGTCCGTAATTTTTTACGAATGTCAGTATTTAAGCCGAATGGATCAAATCTTCCGGCCGTCAATTCCTTGTATCGTCAAATCATCGGATAATCAAACAATCCTCCCTATTTTTGCCGCATGCAAGATTCGCGAAAGAAAGTACTCATCATATCGTATTACTGGCCGCCCAGCGGGGGCATTGCGGTGCTGCGCTGCCTGAAGTGGGCCAAATACCTGCGGGAATTCGGCTGGGAGCCCGTGGTATTTACCGCCGAAGATGCGCACTATCCCAGCCTGGATCCCAGCAATGAAAAAGATATTCCGGAAGGCATGACGGTGCTGCGGGGCAAGATCTTTGAGCCCTATGCACTTTACAAGCGATTCACCGGTCAGGACAAAGACGCCAACGTCAATAATGTTTTTTACGTACAGGACGAGCAGCCCGGCTGGACTCACCGCTTTTCCGTCTGGGTGCGCAGCAACTTTTTCATTCCCGACGCCCGGGCCATGTGGATCCGGCCATCCGTTCGGTTCCTGCTGGACTACCTGCAGGAGCATCCCGTAGATGCCATCGTTTCCGACGGGCCACCGCACAGCAATACCCGCATTGCAACTCTGCTCAAACAAAAGACCGGTATACCCTGGCTGGCGGATTTTCAGGATCCCTGGACGCAGGTGGACTATTACCAGATGTTATCCCTGACTTCCTGGGCGGATCGCAAGCACCGCCGACTGGAACAGGAAGCATTCCGTGCGGCCGATAAAACGACGATCGTGAGCCCGAGTTGGAAAGCAGAACTGGAAAAGATCGGTGCCCGCAATGTGTCGGTGATTCCCTGGGGATACGATCCGGAGGATTTCGAGAATATCGAAGCGGCCGCGGTGTCCGGGTTCACTTTTATGCACCTCGGTATCATGGGGCACGATCGCAATCCGGAAACGTTCTTCAGAGTATTGCGGGAGATTAGCGAGGAATACGAAGATTTCCTGCAACACCTTCGTCTCGAACTGGTCGGGCAGGTAGATTTCTCCGTACAGGAAGCTTATTCGATGGAGGGCCTTTCGGAACAGGTTACGCTACCGGGCTCGGTTCCCCGGGGCCGGGCGTTGGAATTAACCGCCGGTAGTCCGGTTTTACTATTGTTGCTGAACAAGCAGGATAACGTACAAGGCCGGATTCCCGGTAAACTATTTGAGTACCTGGCGGCCCGCCGTCCGATCCTCGTGCTGGGCCCTCCGGATAGCGATGTAGCGAATATCGTGCGGGAAACCGCCAGTGGCGTAACCTGTGATTACGAAGATGCAGCGGGGATCAAAGAGGCCGTACTGAAGTTATACCAACAGTATCTGGCGGGCAGCCTGCAAAAGCCACTGCGGGGAGAGATCGAACAATATTCCGTGCGAAACCTTACCCAGCGGCTTGCCACCTATCTGGACGAGATCACCGATCAATAGGAGAGGGAACCGGTAAAATAAAACACCGGACAGGAGATTGATTCCCCTGTCCGGTGTTAGTAGATCTTGCGGCGAGCCCGGTCATCAGACCGTCAGCCAGCGCATCACATAGACCAGTGCAATACTCACCACCAGGCCGAAGAATACCTTGGCCAGATCCGAGCCCAGCATTTTCCAGGTATTGCCTTCCACTTTCTTGCTGAGTTGATAGCGGATGGCAATCTCCCGACCCGCCAATAACCCGATAAATACCCAGGTGGTAGACATTGGGATATTGCTCATTTCTTTGAAGAAAAAGAGCACCGTACCGTAAGTGAAGTCAATAATGGTAGCCGAACGGATATCGATCGTATTCGTCTTGGCCTTCACGATCTTTTGGATGGAACCACCGCGGCTGTAAAAGATATAGCCTAAGAGCGCCAGCAGAATACTTAGCGAAATAGTGATCTCCTTTCCGCTGAGATCGCGGGGCAGATAAACGAAGATATTGGCAAAATCCTGAATGAGCCACATACTCCAGAGATAACCCGTTGCGCACCATTGCAGCACCGTCCACAAGGTTTTCTCCCGTTTCTTGATGGTGGTTTCGATGAAGCGTTTCTCGACAGTTTTGGTGATCAGGAAGTACAGCAACAGGGCCACCCCGAAGGCTACGACATAGCCCAGCAGGGATTTTTCCACCATATCCTGCAGGTTCTTCGGATTGAAAAAGGTAAGGATCAAAAAAGAAGTAGATACCGGTATACCCGAGCGGGTCAGTACCATCAGGATCAAAGGCGGTAAGAGATAAGGCCAGCTCAGGTCTTCGATGAAAGGATATTTATCCAGACGACCGTAGGAGACATCCCCCTCGTAATTGGCCCAGCCGATCAGCAGCGTAACCGCCAGAATACCACCGGCATAGATCCAGAGGACATACCAGGGACGTTCTTCGTTGGAAGAAAGAAAAGTTCCGAGAGTTTGAATGCTATCGTTACCAACTACCGAATAGCCGGCCAGGATAAAACCCAGCCACATGATCATCGTTGTATAGTCCATTAATGGTCGATTAGTATTTTGTTCCGGGGCATTGGGCTAAAAATAAGGATTCACTACTAGAATCTGGGATTCTGACAGTTTACTTTTTTATTAAATTGATTTTGGCGGCCAGATGTTCTACGCCGAAAACCATCCTGAGTAATTTCCCAGGATGGTTTTGGTTGAAAATGAGGACAAAGCACCTCAGATCTTTGCGGACCTGAGGTGTACTTTGCTATATAAAACAATCTAGTGCCACATTAAATGCCGTAGGAAAATCCAAGGCTAATCTCACGTCCACGCTGGTAGCGGGAGTAGATGTATTCCTGACCGTTGAATTCGGAATAGGTCTCGTAATCCGGGTTCAGAATATTTCTGGCCCGGAGCTTAAGCTGAAAGTGGCCGAACTTCTTGCTGAGCGAAAAGTCCAGTTGCGGACGGCCGCGCTCGTACAGGTCGGGAGTACCTTCCACACCGGTGGTGAAAAGGCGGTCGCCGAAGAAGTTGAAAGCCAGAATAGCATCCCAGCCGGCATCGCGGTTAACGTAGTTCAGGTTGGCGTTGGCCACCAGTGGAGACTGTCCGGCAAACGGACGGGTATCCGGGAAATTCGGGTCAACGTCACGGTTTTTCTCCAGCTCGATCGGATCGAGTGCTACCTGGGAATAGATCAAAGCCAGGTTACCGCTGAAGCTCAGGTTCTGCAGTTTGGGCGAAATGAAGTCCAGTGCTTTCCGGAATTCCAGCTCCGCACCGAAAAGTTCGGCATCCGTCGTGTTCACCCAGGTAAACTGGGGGTTGCCGGCCGGACGGAAGGTTCTTACGATAGGATCTTTGAACAGCTTGTAGAAACCGCTGACGGCGAACAGCTCACCGGGTTTCATGTACAGTTCGTACCGAAGATCCACGTTATTCACGCGGGAACGGGTCAGGTTCGGGTTACCGAAAACGGGAGGGTCACCGATGAAACCGAAAGAACCGAAAGGTGCGATCTCCCGCATGTTCGGACGCGCCAGGGTGTTACTGTAGCTGGCCCGCAGATTGGCATTCTCGGACAGGGAATAAACGAAGTTCGCTGCCGGCAGAATGTCTAACTCGTCGATTGCACCGCGGAACAGTTCCGGGTTCGGGTTGATCGCTGCGGCCTCACTTTCCACGAAGAAATCAGTAGCCTCCAGGCGGGCACCACCGATGAACTTGAAGCGGTCGTTGAAAGCGTAAGTCAGCATACCGTAGGTAGCCCAGATCTCGGTGTCCCCTTCGTAGATGTTGGCCAGGTTGGTGTCATCACTGATGTAAAGACCGATGATGTTCTGACCGTTTTCTCTTTGTCCGATCACACCGGTATTACCGGCACCGAAATAGTCTCCAGCATCGCCGGCGAACTGAGCGCCCTGAGCGTTGAATACGTTGTAGATATTCTCGGCGAAGTTCCGGTTCTTGGTAGAATACAGACCGCCGATCTTAAGCTTATTGGCGCTGTTGGCATTTTGCAGGAAAGGGATCGTGATGTCCAGCTTTCCTTCGAATGACTGGTCTTCCAGATTCCGGTAGTAGTGACCGGGAGTCAGGTAGAGGGAAGTCGCAATAGCGTAGAGATCCCGACCCGGCTCGTACTGGTTTGCAAAGAATCTCAGATCGGGCTCCTGCTGTGAGCTTTCCACCAGACTGGCGGCCCATTCGATCTTCAGGTTATTCGCTCCGGGAAATACGTGCTGGCCGTTCACTACGTAGTCCAGCAGTTCCCGCTCCATAAAACCAAGGGTATTGGAATAGAAGATCTTATTGGGTTCGGCCAGGCCGTAGTCCCGGTAACTTCCTTCCAGGGTTCTGGTCGTCTGGAAGCCCTGATGGCTGTACAGCGTATAGAAGCTGATCTCGTTATTCGGAGAAGGTCTCAGTGACAGACCGAACAATCCACCCAGACTGGGGGCCTGTTCGCTGCGCGTATCCCGCAGATTGAAGTTTTCCTGCAGGGTAGTAGTCGCACCGCCGGTGTTCACGTAGTTGGCCCGCAGTGCGTTTTCGTAGTGATTGTATTCGTTGGAGTAGTTCATCGTCAGCAATACACCGACGGGCATTTGTCCCAGGTTAAATTGATTACCTAGGTTGAAAGACAGACTGTAATCCAGCGGAGTGCTGGTGGTGGTCGGCGTGAACTGACGGCTAAAGTCATTGGCCACTTCGTCCAGCAGACGAGCCACCTCATTGTCCCGGCGCGCGGCGGCAGATGCAGAGCGATCCAGGATATTCTCCTGGGCGAGTACCGGGTTGTTCAGGGAAGCCGGAGCGTCCAGGGTACCGTCATTGAATCCCAGACCGGCTTTCTTGCCGGCGTCGAAAGTCAGAAAGTTATTTTTGAAAGAGCTCTGCGTGTTATAAGAGGTCGAAACGGAGAGTCCGTAGGTAAACCGCTCGGGCAGGGTCTTGATCTTGATATCCACGTAACCTCCGGTGAAGTCACCCGGCAGATCCGGGGTGAACGTCTTGGAAGCAATGATGTTATCCAGCAGATTGGTGGGGATCAGGTCCAGTTGCGCACTGTTGCGGTAGGGATCCACACTCGGCAGGCGAGTGCCGTTCAGAGAAGTAGAAGAGTAGCGATCACCCAGTCCCCGCACGTAAACGTATTTACCGTCTACGATGGTGGTACCGGTCACTTTGGTCAATGCGGCGGCCGCACTACCGGCACCCAAACGGGAAATTTCCTGGGAAGAGATACCGTCCTGGATCTTATCGGACTTCTTTTGCAGCAGCAGTACTGCGTTTTCCGAGCGTTCGATCGCTTTGGCGGTCACTACGACATCCAGTTCCAGTTCCACGGCCTCATCCGAAAGCGAAGCATCCAGATAGGTCGTTTCGTTGGCCTTGATCTCTACATCCGTAATTTTCTTTGAGTTGTAACCCAGATAGTCAATACTGATGGTATAGATGCCGGGATCGGCACTGAATTGGTACTTCCCGTCAAAGTCGGTGGAAGTACCGATGGTGGTGTTCTCGATGACTACCGTGGCCCCGATCAGAGGCTCGCCGGAATTTTCATCGATAATGGTACCACTGATAGCGCCTTTCTGGGCAGACAAGCTCACCGAAAGGCAACTAAAAAGTAATGCGATTAGAAAAAACGATTTTCTCATTGTGATTAATTTGCACTAGATTGATTTAAGTTTCGCCGGCAGCTTTCAATTCCGCTGCCGGCGAATTTTTTTGCCGGGCGCTTACCCGGTCGGTATGTTTTATCGAGTAACGATCATCTTGTGGGTCAGTACCGTGTTGCTGTTTTGCATGATCACGAAGTAAGTACCCATGGCCAGGTTCGATACGTCGAATGTATACTGGTGTTCACCCGTTCCGAAGTAATGATTAGCCAGTTCAGTGCGGATCAGTCTTCCGTTCAGGTCTACAATGTACAGGTTGATGTTATCTGATTGATCCAGAGAGAATTTCAGGCTGGTTTCGAAAGAAGCCGGGTTCGGTACCGGAGCTTCGAAAGTCAGACCTTCTTCGATCTTAACGCGGTCTTCGGTGCTGCTCAGAATATCACCGATATAACCATAAGCATAAATAGCGGTCCAATTGTTCGCCCAAAGCGCTGCAGCCGGATCAAAAGCACCGTGATAATTCACCGGAGTGAAGAAAGGATCATCCAGAGAGATGGCGTTTCCGATAGCGGGGCCGTCAGCCGGACGGGGATCAAGTCCCATATCGGTATCGCGGCTGATACCACCCAAGAGGGGATCGACGCTTTGGTTGCCGTCGGCTACCAGGGTTGCTACCAGGTCCTTATCATCATCCAGAGGCACTTCACCGTTGTCTACGAGTGTTACGAAGTCAGCCAGTTCGGTACCGGCACCGAAATTCCACCAGATGTTGTTGATCAGCGCCAAGCTATCCTGGGCGAAATTGTTGTAAGCGTCTTCTTCCGTGTCGAGGCGATCTTCGATGGCCAGTCCCAGGTTCGGGTAGTCGGTGAAAATGCTGTTGTAGTAGAAACCACCCGCATTGTCACGGAACAACAGACCGATATCGTTACCTTCTTCGCCGGGGGTAGCGCTTACTCCCGATCCGATGTAAGTTGCATTGGAAATGGTCGGTTTGGCGTAAGGAGCCTGACCGTCGGGGCTGGCACCGTCCATTTCGGCACTGCGACCGGCCAGATCCGTATCGTGGATACTGAACCAGAACTGGCCGCGTCCGCGCCATCCGTAATCGTAGTCAAAGCCGTCGTCCTTACAGAAAGCTACAATGGCGTGTTTTACGTCTACCGTACCCCCGAAGAATTCAATACCGTCATCATCGTTGGCGAATACTTCCACGTATTCGATGATGGTACCGCTCCCGACACCACCGAGCGTAAGACCGTTGATCTCACTACCGTTGTCGAGGATATCGCCACCGTGGCGGATAGAAATGTAGCGCAGCACACCGGAATTGTCTTCGTTGTCGGTTCCACCGTAGCGGGCTCTTTCCTGATCAGCGGGGATCCCTTCGATGTTGTCCGTACCACCCGGGCGGGCAATAACGGCATCACCCAGAAGGATCAGACCACCCCAGAATCCACGGTCAGAAGCGAACAGGTCGGTATCGTCATCCAGGTCATCATCCTCAGCGGTGAAGATGATCGGGTTGTCGGGAGCACCTTCGGCGTAGATCTGAGCGCCTACCGTAATGATCAGGGCGGAGGAAGCGTCACCGGTAGTGGTTTCGGCTTTACCTTTGATCACGGTGCCGGGTTCGATATTCAGTACACCACCAGCTTCCAGGAATACGTATCCGTCGAGCAGGTAGCAGTTGTCGGAAGTCCAGTTGTAAGTCTGACCGCCTACCAGATCGCTGTCTTTGATCACGATAGGGTTGCTGCAGTCAGTAGTTTGTTCGATCACCAGGTCACCCAGGTATCCGTATTCATCCAGAGCCGTCCAGCCGGTCAGCCAGTTGTTCTGATTGTTGAAAGCACCGCGGAAAGTAATCTGGTCGAAGAATGGGTCTTGCGGGATAGAACCACCGCTCAGAGCGGGGCTGCCACCGTTCGGGCGCGGATCCAGTCCACCGTCCGTCAGACGACTGATACCGGCCAGGAATGGATTTTCGAGCGTGTTACCGCTGTTGGTCAGGATAGAAAAGAGGTCTTTATCGTCATCCAGAGGAATTTCGCCGTTATCTACCAGCGTAGCAACATCTTCCAGCGTATTGCCGGCACCGAAGGCCCACCAGATGTTATTGATCAGCGCGAGGCTGTCCTGAGTCAGGTTGTTGTAGGCGTCCTGTTCGGTATCCGTGCGGTCTTCAATTGCGAGTGCGAGATTAGGGAAATCGGTAATGATACTGTTGTAGTGCAAACCACCGGCATTATCCCGGAACAGCAATCCGATATCGTTACCTTCTTCACCCGGAGTGGAATTAATACCGGATCCGATGTAAGTAGCATTATAGATAGTCGGTTTGGCGTAGGGAGACTGACCGTCGGGGCTGGCTCCGTCCATTTCTCCACCGCGACCGGCGAGATCGGAATCGTGAATGCTGAACCAGTACTGGCCGCGTCCGCGCCATCCGTAATCGTAGTCAAAGCCGTCGTCCTTACAGAAAGCTACCGTCGCGTACTTAACGTCTACCGTACCACCGAAGAATTCAATACCATCATCGTCGTTAGCAAAAACTTCTACGTATTCGATCAGCGTACCGTTTCCGACACCACCGAGGGTCAGACCGTTGATCTCACTACCGTTGTCGAGAATATCACCACCGTGGCGGATGGAAATATGGCGAAGGATACCGGAGTTGTCGGCATTATCCGTACCACCGTAA
Organism: Flavilitoribacter nigricans DSM 23189 = NBRC 102662; assembly: GCF_002646595.1. GTDB lineage: Bacteria > Bacteroidota > Bacteroidia > Chitinophagales > Saprospiraceae > Flavilitoribacter > Flavilitoribacter nigricans. The sequence goes on along the minus strand of NZ_PDUD01000009.1, from coordinate 157,010 downwards.
CGGGCTCTTTCCTGATCGGCCGGGATACCTTCGATGTTATCGGTACCACCCGGGCGGGCAATCACCGCATCACCCAGGAGGATCAGACCACCCCAGAATCCGCGATCGGACGCCAGCAGGTCTGTGCTGTCTTCCAGGTCGTCATCTTCTGCAGTGAAAATGATTGGGTTGTCGGCCGTACCCATAGCGTAGATCTGTGCACCCACCGTAATGATCAGGGCGGAGGAAGCATCACCGGTAGTGGTTTCGGCTTTACCTTTGATCACGGTGCCGGCCTCTATATTCAGTACACCACCAGCTTCCAGGAATACATAGCCATCCAGGATGTAGGTGTTGTTGGAAGTCCAGTTATACACCTGATTACCCATCAGGTCGCCGTCATTGATCACGATCTCCGCACCGGAAGGTGCTACTACCAGATCACCCAGATAGCCGTAAGCATCCAGGGCCGTCCATCCCAGCAGCCAGTTGCTCTGGTTGCCGAATGCACCGCGATAAGATACCTGATCGAAATAAGGATCAGTCGGGGCTACACTGCCGGTCAGGGCCGGGCTTTCAGCGTTCAGCCGTGGGTCAAGTCCACCGTCCGGCTGACGGCTTACACCGGCCAGGGTTGGATTGACGATGGTGTTGCCGTCGGCAGTCAGGGTAGCGATCAGTTCCATGTCGTCGTCCAGGGGCACTTCACCGTTGTCCACCAGCGTGGCGATGGTCTCAAAGGTGCTACCGGCTCCGAAGTCCCACCAGATATTGTTGATCAGCGCCAGGCTGTCTCTGGTAAAGTTGTTGTAAGCATCTTCTTCCGTATCCAGGCGGTTCTCAATGGCGAGCGCCAGGTTCGGATATTCGGTAATGATACTGTTGTAGTAAAAACCACCGGCGTTGTCGCGAAACAGGAAGCCGATATCGTTACCTTCTTCGCCCGGAGTGGCTGATACACCGGAACCAACATAAGTGGCGTTGTAAATTGTCGGTTTGGCAAAAGGAGCCTGACCGTCGGGGCTGGCACCGTCCATTTCGGCTCCACGTCCGGCCAGATCCGTATCGTGGATGCTGAACCAGAACTGGCCGCGACCGCGCCATCCGTAGTCATAGTCAAAGCTGTCGTCTTTACAGAAGGCAACTACAGCGTGTTTCACATCTACCGTTCCGCCAAAGAATTCAATACCGTCGTCATCGTTAGCGTATACTTCTACATATTCGATCGTAGTGCCGTTGCCTACACCACCCAGGGTCAGACCGTTGATCTCACTACCGTTGTCGAGAATATCACCACCGTGACGGATGGAAATGTAGCGGAGCACACCGGAGTTATCCGCGTTATCGGTACCACCGTAACGGGCTCTTTCCTGGTCCGCCGGGATACCTTCAATGTTGTCCGTGCCACCGGGACGGGCAATAATTGCATCTCCGAGGAGAATTAAACCACCCCAGAAACCGCGATCCGATGAAAGCAGGTCGGTTCCATCGGCAATATCGTCGTCTTCTGCGGTGAAAATGATTGGGTTGTCGGCTGTACCTTCAGCAAAGATCTGAGCGCCTACCGTGATGATCAGAGCAGAGGATGCATCTCCGGTAGAAGTTTCAGCTTTCCCCTTAATAACTGTGCCAGCTTCGATGTTCAGTACACCGTCTGCTTCGAGGAACACGTAACCGTCCAGCAGGTAGGTTGTATCTGCAGACCAGTTGTAGGTCTGACCTCCAATGAGATCAGCATCGTTAATGGTGCGCGTCTGAGCCATCAGGCCGGAGCTGAACACCATTATAAAGGCGAAAAGCGTGTAGAATCTTAGATTCATAATTATTCGTAGTTAGATAGTTTTCAAAACCAGGGCAAAAGTCGCGCTGGCATATAAATTGTGGATTAAGACTGTGTTAACTAATTGTAAAGCGGACACTAAGTCGGTTTTACATTAGAAATTCCCTATGTACTTTTGATTTTATTGAGGCTGGCAAAATTTTATCCTGCTTCTAATTCATTGTTTTTCAATCCATTCATTTCTATATCCGCTAAATGCCAGTAGGCGTCGATCATCATTCCCGCAGCAATGACAAACAGGACGATACTGGAGATCATACCCAGCCCGGCGTCGAGCTGAACGTAGTGGGTTAACTGGATGATAAAGGTGGTCAGGAGACTGAAAAAATTAAGCAACAGGATGCCCAACAGGGGCTGACAGAAGGCCCGGATCCGGCTGCGGATCAGACCGGAACGCCACAACAAGCGGACCAACAGTAAATTTCCGCTGATGGAGCTCAAAACGGCCAGCGTCACGGCCGAACTATGAATATTGCGGAGTACGCGCAGGCTCAGGTAAGCCTCGCTAAACTGGTAAATGCACAACAGCAGCAGGATCACCCCACCGATGCAATAAGCGGTCATTTCCCGTCGCCGGCTTTCCAGTGGGCCTGCATTTATTCTGCTAAGAAAAAATTCCAACATGATGAGTAAACTAAACGCAATCTGCACGGTAGCTACGCCGAGGAGTAAAGCGCTTCCGCTGCGGAGACAGCAGTAAAGTGAGAAGACTACGAGGATCCAGGCGGCCAGGCTGGTGAGGATAAATCCGGAGGAACGACCGAAATTCAGCCGGCCGGATGCAGGGTAGTGGAGGATTGGACTGATCAATTGGATAAAGCGTGCCATGTGTTCTATTGTGACAGCGCAAAGGTCCAATCTAATTGTAAAGTGAAGATTAATGGAATATTAAGAATGGGGATTTACGGGGGACGGTTGACGGTTGATGGTCGACGGTCGACGGTCGAGGGTTGACGGGGGACGGTGTTTGATGGTCGACGGTTGACGGTGGTAAACGGTGGGTTGGTGGTTGAGGGTTGACAGGGAATGAAGGATTGCCTAAATTGAAAACTGATTTTAACGCGTAATCTCTGATAAATATGGGGAATTTTAAAGATCTCCGCGTCTGGCAGGACGCTATGGAACTGGTCGTGGATATTTACCAAATTTGTAGAACTGATGCTTTTGCCCGGGACTACGGACTCCGCGATCAACTCCAAAGATCTGCCGTTTCCATCCCGTCAAATATTGCGGAAGGTGATGAAAGAGGCACAAATAAAGAGTCTATTCGATTCTTCAATATCGCTAAAGGCTCTGTCGCCGAGACCATTACGCAGCTGCTTATTGCTTACAGAGTCGGGTACTTAGATGAAAAGGAGTTACACCAGCTGGAAGAGAAAGCTGAAAAGATCCGGGCCTCTCTCAAAAATCTCATCAAGGCCAGAAAAAATACCTCCTACCGTTAATTTTTACCACCGTCCACCGTCAACCGTCCACCATCCACCGTCGACCCTCAACCATCCACCGTCGACCGTCGACCGTCAACCATCGACCGTCAAAGATTATAAACCTTCGAAAACCGAAGCCGCTGACGATAAGGATACACATCAACCAGTTCGTCACGTTTCAGGCGTTCCTGCACATCGATCCAGTATTTGGCGGTAAAGAGGTTGCCGTGCAGCCGTTGGAAGATATCGCGGATCTCCTTGCGGCCGATCAGGAAGCGGGGAAATTCCTCTGGAAAAACATCCATTGGGCCGACCGAATACCAGGGCTCCCCGGACATTTCCTGCTCGATATCGCGGGCGGGCGGAATGATCCGGAAGTTGTAGTCCGTAAGGAATCCGATCTCATCGTAATCGTAAAAGACCACCCGGCGGAGTCGGGTTACCCCAAAGTTCTTCAGCAGCATATCGCCGGGGAAGATATTGACCGCCGCCATTTGTTTGATCGCTTTTCCATACTCGTTGATCACTTCCTCGGCCTCTTCGATCGTTGCCGTTTCCAGGTAGAGGTTCAGCGGCACCATGCGTTTCTCCACGTAGAGATGCGTGATCTGGATGGTCTCATCGGTTAGCAGGATCTTGGAGGGGGCATCTTCCAGCAGTTCCTCGATCAGTTCCTCGGAGAACCGGTCCCGTTCGAAGACGAAATTCTCGAACATGTGACTATCCGCCATGCGTCCTACCCGATCGTGCGTGGAAACGAGCTGGTATTTTTCCTTGACCTCTTTTTCGGTTACTTTTTTCGGAGCCGGGAAGCGGTCCTTGATCACCTTAAAAACGAAGGGGTAGGAGGGAAGGGTAAACACGATCATCACCAGACCTTTGATACCCGGCGCACTGATGAACTTATCCTCCGTCATATACAGGTGGCGCAAAAAATCCCGGAACATTACGGTTTTGCCGTGCTTTTCAAATCCGATCGAGTTGTAGAGCTCGCCCATGCTTTTGGTTGGCAGGATGGTGCGCAGAAAGTCCACCATTTCGCTGGCGATATCCGTATCGGTCAGGAAATAGGAACGGTTGTAACCGAAAATGGAGCTTACATCGTTGATCTCCAGCAGTACCGTATCCGCAAATATGCCTTTCTCTTTGTGTAACAGTGGAATAACGAATGGCCAGGAGTGCTCTTCCAGCATGAGCCGCCCCACAATATAGGCGGCCTTATTGCGGAAAAAGAGCGCCTTCAGCAGCTCGATCCGCGAGTTATTCCCGTGGTAGTTGAGCGACTTCAGTTTCTTTTCCAGCGTATCGGAGATGTAGAAGATATCTCTTTCCAGATCTTCGTAGGGCGCATCGAAAGTGTAACAGGCAAACAACTGCCGGATGGTATGGTGGAACGGCTCTAGGAGATAAAGCGTGTGGTAAATGGGTACCCGGGATTTGAATTCCCGGTAGGTGCCGGTGGCCTGTACGTACATCAGTTCCTCGTCCACGCTGAGGCCTTTGTGGCTGTGCCGGAAGACGGAGTTGTAATAGGTCTCAGCGATATTTCGGGAGTTAAAATTGAAGATCTCCTCCGTGAACATCTGCTTGACCATATGCCAGGTGTCACGATGGTGCCGGTTCTCGCCCAGAAATTCCAGTACCTTTTCCGTGGTACTGCCCACCATATCGCGGTAGAGCGTGATCCGTTCGTTGGAATCGGCCTGGATGCCCTTCCAGTCTCTCCGCTCAAACCGGATCTTCGCCCGTTTGGTGATCCGTTTGTACTCGCGGTGATAAATGGTGTAATCTCCCAAAATGATGTGGGCGACGTCGTAGGGTATTAATTTTTCAAACATAGTATTACGGTATTCGATACGTGGTATCCGGTATTGGGGCTTTGGGTCGGGCGGTATTGTTCACTAACGCAGGGATGCAAACCAGTCCGCAAGTTGCTGCCGCTGGGTATCGCTGAGTTGTGCCTCACGGTGCACCCAGGTATAGGAGTCCAGCGGCATTTCTCCCTCGCGGGTCTCTTCTTCGCATTCTTCGAGTTTGTGGGCCTGCCTTTCGGCATCGTATTGCGCCCAGGTAGAAAAATTCAGATGCTCCCGGCCTTCGTTGATATGGTGCCGGATCCACCAACTGATGGGCGCTACACTGGTGTACCAGGGATAGGCCGTTTCGTGGGAATGGCAATCATAGCAGGCGGTACGCAGGGTGTTCTCTACATTGGTCGGTGGTTGTTTGATCTGAATGAAATCTTCTTCGGTGCGAACGGGTGGGTTAGTTTTATCGATTTGGAATAACTGGATGACTAATAAGAGACCGATTATTCCCAGTAAGATAGTTTTTACTTTTTTGGACATAGTGAAGTTGGAATTTTGGGGGAAGTTAATGATTTGTGTAATGTTTTAGCATTACACCATTAAAAACGTTTAATGTATTTCCTCTATTTGTAGAGGATCTGATTATTTACGGATCAGCCGCCCGGATCGTTAGTATCGTACGGTCTTTATTGGGTTACAGCTTGCTGGGAAAGCCAGCTGTGAGTGCTTCAGCCTGAAGCTCAGACGGCTATCCGGTCCGGTCCGGTCCGGAAATCTTAATTAAGAATTATAAATACAAATTTTGTGTTAATCCGAACCCGGAAAGCTAAAAGCAGGTAAAATTGTTGAGTTTTCTGCCGGACAATGGATAGCTTTGCCATTCAACCTTTCCTTCGAACATGCCAATAGCTCGTTTAATAAAGAAATGGACCTTACCGCTTTCCCTCATTTTGCTGGCCATTGCGCTGGGGATCGCTTTCAAACTGTTTAGTCTTACCGTCGAACACCGGCTCTGGGGCTACCGGCCCTTATTCATGTACCTCTTCGGCTGGGCGGGGATCGTCCTGTTCATTGCCTGGAACCGGGAACGAAAAGGACGCATATTTCACTGGCAACGGGTTGGGCTGGCCACACTCAGCGGCCTGATCCTGGGGCTGGGATTTCCGGGATTCATCCCCTTTCCCTGGCTGCTGTTCATCGCTTTCGTTCCCCTTCTGATCCTCGAAGATGCAGTGGATAAAGCCCGCGCTGCCGGCGAAAAAGTGAAACTCTTCCCCTACGCTTATCACATCTTCTTCATCTGGAATTCCATTGCTACCTTCTGGGTAACCAATACTGCACTGGCGGCTGGATTGTTCGCCATCGCGGTGAATGCACTGCTGATGTGGATCCCCATCTGGTTATTTCAGCAGACGAAACGCACGCTGCCCCGCTTCGGCCTGGTGGCCTTCATCGCTTACTGGCTGACGTTTGAATATCTGCATATGCATTGGGACCTTTCCTGGCCGTGGCTGAGCCTAGGCAATGCCTTCGCCCAGATGTACCCGACGGTGCAGTGGTACGAATATACCGGTGCTTTCGGAGGGTCTCTATGGATACTGCTGATGAATGTATTGCTGTTCCGCATCTGGCAGTTGCGGCAAAAAGGAGAAGCTGTTGCAATGGTAAAATGGGGGCAGGTGGCCGCCTTGGTGGTACTGCCCATCGCTATTTCATTGGCGCTTTACTACAGTTATCCCGAAACTTCCGCGGACCGGGAGGTAGTAGTGATCCAGACCAACTATGAACCCCATTACGAAAAATTCGACGGAAAAAGCGAGCGCGATCAGATCGAGGAGATCATTGCGATGATCAAAACTCAGATCGATGAGCAAACGGATTACGTTGTCCTGCCCGAAACGGTATTCGGGTATGCCCGAAAGGATGAGCTCAACCGTTATCCGGCGGTAGCCCAGTTGCGTACCGGACTGCAGGATTATCCGGGTTTGGTGCTGATCTCCGGATTACAGGCGCTGCACATTCTCGGAGCCGACGAACCGCATACCCGGGCAACGCGGGAAGAGCAGGATCGCAACGGCCAGACTTACTACCTGGAGATCTACAATGCGGCGGCTCAATTCACCATCGGGACCGAAGAAACGCAATTCTATAAAAAGTCTAAACTGGTACCGGGCGCGGAGATCTTTCCCTTTCCCTGGCTTTTCTTTTTTATGAAGCCGGTAGTAGACCAGCTCGGCGGTACAACTGCCGGGTTCGGTAGCCAGCCGGAACGGACGCCAATGATCAGTAACAAAGGGCGGATCGCACCGGTGATCTGTTACGAATCCATTTACGGGGAATACTTTGCCGGATACGTTCGACAGGGTGCCCAGGCGGCCTTCATCATGACCAATGACGGGTGGTGGGATAACACACCGGGCCACCGTCAGCACCTGTACTTCGCTTCGCTCCGCTCCATCGAGACCCGGAGGAGTATCGCCCGGGCGGCCAATGTTGGGCGGTCTGCTTTCATCAATGAGCGCGGCGACCGGGTAAGTTCCGCAAAATATGACGAAGCGGTGGCATTAAAAGATACCATCAGTCTAAACGACAGCATTACCTTTTACGTTAGATGGGGAGACCTGATCGCCCGGATCGCGCTGTTTTTATCATTGCTGTGTCTGGTGGGAATGATCGCCGCACGCTTAAAGGCCCGGGTAGATAAAGGTAATGCCGAAGCCTGAAAGCCGGCGGGAAAAATGCCCCCGGGAAAGAGGGAAATGCAGGATCGTCCCAATTTATCAACTTCCAAAAAATGACCAACATCCGTCTCAGAGTGCTTTCCTACATCGTGATCGCCTATATGTTGATGGCGTTCACCTGGTGGTCGGTATTGCTATGGAAGACCCTGGACGATGCTTTTCAGGCCAAAAGTGCATTTCTGAAGATCGGAATGATCGCCGAAGGCAAGATCCGCACCGAAATGGACTTTTACCAATCCCGGGAATACAACATCCTCGAGCAGCAGTATACCCGCCAGCAGTGGATGGTTGCCGGAGAAGGGCTCTTCTTCGTGATCAGTCTGGTGGTTGGTGTATGGCTGATCAACCGGGGATACAATAAAGAGGTGTACGCCACCCGGCAGAGCCGCAATTTCCTTCTGTCCATTACCCACGAACTAAAGTCGCCCATTGCGTCGATCAAACTGATCCTGGAAACTTTCCGCAAACGCCGGGACAAACTGGCCCCGGAGCAACTGGAAAAACTGACCAACAGCGGCCTGCGGGAAGCGGATCGTTTGAATATTCTGGTCAACGACCTCCTTTTATCCGCCAAGCTGGAGACAGCCTATCAGATCCACGCGGATCATTTCAACCTGGATGAATTGCTGGAAGACATGGTACAAAAGCTGGACGAAAAATATCCGGCGGTAGATTTTCAGTACCAATGCACCCCCCGGGACCTGAGTATCCATGCGGATAAGATGGGGCTTACTTCCGTTTTTATCAATTTATTGGAGAATGCGGTGAAATACTCCAAAGGCGATCAGCAGATCCGGATGACGGTGAGCGAGCACCAGGACGATATCCGCATTGAAGTGGCGGACAACGGTATCGGGATCAGTGATCAGGAGAAAGGCCGGATATTTGATAAATTTTACCGGGTGGGCAGTGAAGATACCCGTACAACCAAAGGGACCGGTTTGGGGTTGTTTATTGTAAAGGAGATCATCAAGGTCCACGGCGGTCGCATTCAGGTGTCCGATAATAAACCGAAGGGTACGGTATTCAGTATTACTTTACCCAAAATAGCAACATAAAATAGGATTATGGTTCGAATACTTTTGGTAGAAGATGAAGAAAGCCTGCGGGAATCCCTAAAACTCAATCTGGAGTTGGAGGATTACGAAGTAGTTGCCACCGATAATGGTAAGGATGCTATCAAATTTTTCCACGAACAGCATTTCGATCTGGCCGTACTGGACGTTATGCTGCCGGAGGTGGACGGATTTCAGATCTGCGAACAGATCCGGCTGACCAACATGGAAATGCCCGTTATCTTCCTCACTGCCAAAGATGCGGCCACCGATCGGATCGCCGGCTTGAAACGCGGTGCCGACGATTACATCACCAAACCCTTCAATCTGGAGGAACTGCTATTGCGGGTCAGTAATTTGATCCGCCGTACGAGCAAAGCGCCCGAGAACACCCCGGAAGTGTACGAATTCGGTGATAATCGCATCAACTTCGTCACCTACGAAGCGGAAGCCAAAGGTAAAACCTTTTCCCTGACGAAGAAGGAGGCAATGCTGCTCAAATTACTGATCGACCGGCGCAACGAAGTGGTCTCCCGGCAGCAGATCCTGCAGTCGGTATGGGGGTACGATGTCTATCCTTCCACCCGGACCATCGATAATTTCATCTTATCTTTCCGTAAATATTTCGAAGAAGATCCGAAAAATCCGCAGTTTTTTCTGTCCATTCGTGGAGTTGGGTACAAATTTGCCGGATAGGGCAATACTGCATTCAGACCGGGTTTTGTCCGTTAGACGATCTCGCGATCCAGACGTTTGATCACTTCCGGGGTAGCCGCTGCCGTACTCAACGGCAAAGCGAACAGAAAACCGATTCCCGTCATCAATAACAGGATGAAAACGGCTCCGATACCCAGCGCCAGTCCCCGATAGCGTCGCCCGAAATCAATACTTTCCCGTACCGAATAGTGTCGTTCCAGCGTGTAATCCATACTGCCGAAGCCGGCGTAATAGGACTGGACCAGAAAAATGGCCAGGGCCACAAAAGGACTGAAAAAGGGGATCAGCCCGATGAGGATCAGCAATACGGTAAAGAAAATTTCTCTGGAAATGTTTCGAAGTGCGATCCTCAGGCCGCGCATGATCTCCCGGACCATCCGGGCGGAGGAAAAAGAAGCGGCTTCGTAGTGGGGCGATAAGCGGCGTTCAATCCTTTCACTCATCTGGCTCATGAAAGGAGAGGCAAACGCCATCACCAGGTTTTTATACAGGATCAGTCCCAGGATGATGATGATAATGCTACCGATCACCGTACCGGCTTTGGCGACGGTTGCGGCTCCGGCTTCCCACGGATACCAGTCGATCAGCCAGCGGCCCAGATCATCGCCCAGGTTCCAGGCGACCGTAAAGATAATGCCGGCCAGCACGATACTGATCAAGGCCGGGATCAGGAAATAAGACCAGAGTCCCAGCGAACGGATCAACTGCAATGCCCGGCCGTAGGCAGAAAGACCGATGAAGAAATTTTTGATCATAATGACGGTATAGATTGAGCCTAATATTCCGGATAAATGACGAATACGCCGGATCCTTTTCTACGAATAGGCCGCTTTTTTAGAACAACTGAACCCCGCAAAAGTATCGGTCGGCAGTGATCAGCCCGGGAAATGTAACCCTGGTGGCCCTATTCTTCCGCACTGGCCCGTCGCAGCCGGTCATTGATGGCTCGTCCGAGGCCGGTTTCCGGAAAGGGTTCGGCCAGGATAAGATCGATATCCATCTGATCGAGCCGACGCATGGCGGCAAAGAGCCCCTGGGCGGCTTCCTGCAGATCGCCCGCCTGGGAGAGAATGATCTGTTGTTCGGCCGGTACGCCCGGCAAACCGGCACGGAAAGCGAGAATACCCAGTCGCTCTTTGGATTGACCGTTTTGCAGTTCACCAAGTACGCCCAGTCGCAGGGGAACCCGCGGGGCATAATGACTTTTCAACATGCCGGGTGCCTGGGGATTGGAGCTGGAATGCTCTTTGACCCGTACCGGTCCGACCACGGCCTCAATTGTTTCCACGGCCAGACCGCCTTTACGGAAAACGGTGATCTGATCTTGTTCCATACCCACTATTGTACTTTCGAGACCAACGGTGCAGGGGCCGCCGTCCAGGATATAATTGATCTTTTCCCCGAGCTGTTGCTCTACATGCTGGGCGGTAGTCGGACTGATATAGCCGAAGGGATTAGCGCTGGGCGCGGCCAGCGGAAAGGAAAGGCGCTCCAGTAAAGCCAGGCTCAACGGGTGCCTGGGAATACGCACGGCCACCCGCGGAGAACCCGCCGTGACCAGGTCCGGAATAACGGGAAGCTTGGGCACCAACAGGGTCAGGGGGCCGGGCATAAAACGGTCGGCCAGTTCCCGGAGTGGATCGGGCAGCGACTCCGTCCAGGCTGCGAGCCTGCTGACTGCGTTGGTATGAATAATGAGCGGGTCAAAGGCCGGTCGGTTCTTCACCGCAAAAATCTTGGTCACCGCCTTTGTACTCAGCGCATTACCCGCCAGCCCGTACACGGTTTCCGTGGGGATGGCGACGATTTCCTCAGCAGTCAGCAGTTGCGCAGCATAATCCAGGTCTTTGCCGATCATTAATTTTTTTGCCGGCAAAATTAACAATTTCAAACAGTCTCTCAACTTCTACACTTCCGCTTTTTGTTTTGGCCCGGCGGCCAGAATATTGGCATTAACGTTGGACTTGAACTGCTCGAAGTTTTCCTGGAACAGTCCGATCAGTTGTTCTTTTACCCGGTCGTACGCTTCGGGATCATCCCAGGTGGTTTTGGGCCACAGCAATTCGGCGGGTACGCCCGGACAGGAGGTCGGTACCTGGAAGCCGAAATGTTCGTCCCGGATCCATGCTGCATCCTCAAAGGCACCCTGGTGGATCGCATCGATGATGGCCCGGGTATATTTCAGTTTGATCCGGGAACCGGTACCGTAGCCGCCGCCGGTCCAGCCGGTATTGACCAGCCAGGCCGTCGCCTGGTGTTCTTTGAGCTTTTGTGCCAGCAGTTCGGCGTATTTATTGGGGTGCCACATCATGAAAGCGGCTCCGAAACAGGCGGAAAAAGTAGCCTGGGGCTCCGTGATGCCCATTTCCGTACCGGCCACCTTGGCGGTATAACCGGATATGAAATGATAGCTGGCCTGTTCGGGCGTCAGTTTGCTGACGGGAGGGAATACGCCAAAAGCGTCACAGGTCAGGAATATGATGTGTCCGGGATGGCCCGCTACGCACGGTATCTGGGTGTTTTCGATGTAATGGATCGGATAGGAAGCGCGGGTATTCTGGGTAATGGAAACATCATCATAATCTACCGCCCGGGTTTGCTCGTCGTAAACTACATTCTCCAGAATAGAACCGAAGCGAATGGCATTGTAAATATCCGGCTCGTTCTCCGCTGATAAATGGATGGCTTTGGCATAGCATCCACCTTCGATATTGAATACGCCGGTATCCGTCCAGCAGTGTTCATCATCACCGATCAGACGTCGCTTAGGATCCGCACTAAGGGTAGTTTTGCCCGTTCCGGAAAGTCCGAAAAGAATGGAAACGTCACCCGCTTCGCCAACGTTGGCCGAGCAGTGCATGGGTAATACGTTTTGGAGCGGCATCAGGTAATTCATGACGGAAAAAATGCCTTTTTTCATCTCCCCGGCATATTCCGTTCCCAGAATGACGATCTCTCTTTTTTCGAGATGGACATCAATGCTGGTTTTGGAGGTCATTTTCGTTGTGTAGCGGTTGGCCGGAAAATGGCCGCCGTTGAAGATCACGTAATCAGGTTCCCCGAATTCCGCCAGTTCCGCTGCGGTAGGCATGATCAGCATGTTCTGCATGAAGAGGGCGTGGTAGGCCCGCGTACAGATCACCCGTACTTTGATGCGGTAGCCCTTATCCCAACCGGCAAAAGCATCCACCACAAAGAGGTGCTCGCAAACATTGAGGTAATCAATGGCGCGTTCCCGGTTGATCATAAATATACGCTCATCCAGTTCGATATTAATGGGTCCCCAGTCGATATTGTTCTCGGAGTCAGGATGCCGCACTACACGTTTATCTTTAGGGCTACGACCGGTCTTTTTTCCGGAGTAGACCAGGAGAGCACCGGCATCCGAAATGGCGGTGCCTTTTTCCTTTTGTAATCCGATCTCGTAAAGTTTAGGGACGGAGGTGTTCCGGTAGATGGTTGCAACATCAATACCGTACTGTTCTAGATTGAAAGCCATGAGGTAAGGTTTTGGTTTTGAGTCTACCTACAATTTATCATCAACCAAAGGCTTTCTTTATGATCTGTATTAAACCATAGACTGATATTGATCATTTCAAGGTTCCCAAATAATGGGCAAGCAGGATGGCGTCCCGTTTGTCGTCAACTCGACTTTAACGTTTTCAATAATAGGATTCCGCGCCCTCGCAAAGCTGTAATCTAATTTTAAAACATACGATCATAAACCGGATGTCTTAAAATCGCTCTGTGAATTCGCCGTCCCATTATCCTACCTTCCGACCACCAAACGTTCCGCAAAAACTACCCGTCCTCGGTGCAGTACTGCCACCTGATAAACACCCGCCGGCCAGTTGTGAATATCAATGGGGATATTTTGTTGGGTCTGCCGGGGCAGAATTTCCCGCAGGACCAGTTTACCGAGTACATCCAATACCAGCAGCTCGCTGTCTACCGCCCGCGGGAAGGTCAATTCCAGCCGGGCCAGCTCCGATGCCGGATTGGGGAACAAGCGTGCGGATTGGAGAATCTGCGGATCAATGATATCGGTAAGGGTCAGGCTCACGATGTCCTGGCAGCCTTCACTGTCGGTAACGGTCAGGCTATAGGTGCCCGTGCTCAGATCTTCGATCACGGCGGTGGTATCGCCAGTACTCCAGAGGTAAGAGTAACCCGGCTGCCCACCGGTCACGATCACCGACGCCCGTCCGTTGTCGAAATCGGGCGGTTGGGGTACGCTCACCTGAAGATTCACTACGAGGTCGTCCGGACTGCTCACATCCAGTTTAAAAGTACGGCTACAGCCCTGACTGTCACTGAATTCCAGAGTGTACATGCCCGCCGGGACATTGTTCAGCTGGGCTTCATTTACATTGGCGATGGGTTGTCCGTTGCGGAACCAGTCGAATTGGTAGGGCGGGGTTCCTCCGGTGATCTTCACCCGGGCCGCACCATCCGAAGCGCCAAAACAGCTAACCGGAACGGTAACCGTTTCGACCTCCAGCAGATCACCGCTCTCCGGGACTTCCAAAGCAGGAAATGTCACCTGGCAGTTATCCGCATCGCTCACGGTCAGGCTGTACTGACCCGCCATAAGGCTGTCGAGATCTTCCGTAACGGCCCCGTTACTCCAGAGGTAATCGAACGGCGGGAGACCTCCGCCGACCGTAATATCAATACTACCGGTAGCTTCTCCAAAGCAGGCGATGGGCTCGATCACGGTATCCGTCAGTTCGATCAGTGGATTAAGCGTAAGGATCGAGTCCGTAAAGTTAAGGGTGCAGGCATTGGCGTCAATAACCTGGAGCTGATAGGTACCGCTGGAAATGTTCTGCAGGTCCTCTTCGAGGCTGATCACGGTACCGGCCCCGTTGGTCCACTGGTAGGAGTAGGGCATCGTGCCCCCGCTGATGCCTACTTCCAGGCTTCCATCCGATCCACCGAAACACTGCACGGATTGATTGTTATCCAGCTGAATGCTCAAAGGTGGTGGTTCCTTGACGGTGAGCACGGGAGAAGCCACCCGGCATCCCGTATTGACGTCCGTCACGGTCACGCTGTACTGGTTGTGCCGGCTCAAACCGCTTACCGTGATGCTGTCGGAGTTAGTATTTTCGAACAGGCGGGCCGGTCGAAAAAGGTAGGTATACTGTCCCGAACCGCCGCTGATCTTTGCCGTCATGGTCGCATCGGCAGCGCCGAAGCAGGAAATATCGGTCACATAAAAGCTATCCAGTGCCAAAGCAGGTTCCTGCGGTCGTACCTTAATAGAACGAATGATGTCCTGGCAACCCAAAGCGTCGGTCACCGTTACGTTGTAGTCGTCGGGTTCCGGTGCCGTGAGGGTCGCCTGATCGGCTCCGTTACTCCAGCTATACTGATAAGGTGGGGTGCCGCCGGTAGCCGATGCCCGCAGGATATCGGATTGGCGCGGATCACAGGGATCCCCTTTGATGATATCCACCTTCAGGTTCAGCATCGCCGGCTGACTGATCCGGAAGGTGGTGTCGATGGGGCAGTTTTGCTCGTCAAATGCCTGGAGCCGGTAATTTCCACTGGGGATCTCGTAGATACCCGGATCCTCTACCCCCTGGCCCACCCAATTGATCCGGTAGGGAAGGGTGCCGCCGCTGAGATCTACTTCAATATAGCCGGTTGCGGCTCCATTGCAGACCACCTGACCCAGGTCAAAACCCTGGATCCGGAAGGCCTCGGGTTCCACCAAGGTGATCGTATCGGTAACCAGGGCACAACCCAGGCCATCGGTTACCGTCAGCTGATAGTCGCCTGCACCCAGAGTGAATCGATCCTGATCGGTAGCGCCGTCGCTCCACTGGAAAGAAAAGGGAGGCGTACCTGTCTCGGTAACCAGTACCTGGACAAATCCGTCCGTTACACCAAAACAGGACGGCCCTTTAACCGATAGGTCCAGATCAAAAACCTGGGGCGCTTCGAGCGTAATGACGCTGTCCTGCAAACAGCCCCGGCTATCGGAAAGCGTAAGGCCGTAACTACCGCTTGAAATATTGTTCAGTTGCAAACCCTCCGCCCCGTTAGACCAGCTTGCCGTAAACGGCCCAACTCCGGTGGGCGTCAGCTGTATACTACCGGTATTGGGGCCGACGCAGTCCGGCAGCGTCAGACTGATACCGGGCTCCAGGATCTCTTCCGGCAGCAGATCAATGGATAAGGGCGCCGTGGTGCATCCGTTGGCGTCGGTGACCGTCAGAACGTAGCGGCCCACGGCGAGCGTATCACGGTTTTGGATTGTTGCACCGTCATTCCAGACAAAACTATAGGGACCGGTACCTCCGTTCACACTTAACTCGATAGCGCCATTGGGAACTCCCTCACACAGCGGTGCCGTTTGGTCCACCAGTGCTACTGCCAGCGCGGGCGGCTGAGTAATGGCGAAAGTACGGACCGCACTACAGCCGTTGAAATCGGTAATGGTAACTGTATAATTTCCGACGGACAGCTCAAACAATGCCGGAAGTGTACTGCCGCCGGTCCAGCGGTATTGATAGGGCGGTGTGCCTCCCTGCCCGCTGACCTGCAGATAGCCGTCATCCGCCCCAAAACAACTCAGGTTTTTTAGAGAATCCAGTTGTACCTGGAGCGTATCCGGAGCGGATACCAGCACGCTTTCCTCCAGGCTGCAGTTATTGATATCGGTGAGCGTAAAGGCATAGTAGCCGCTGGCCAGACCATTCCGGGTAGCGGTCGTTTGGCCGGTAGCCCATCCGATCGTATAAGGCTCGTTCCCACCGAAGAGATTGAGGGTGATCTGTCCGTCTTCGGTGTCGGCGCAGCTGGCCGGTGCAACGGTCGAACGAAATCCCAGCGGTGCCGGTTCGGTCACTTCAATATCACTCAGCACCGTCGTGCAGGGGCCGTCGGTAATGGTAACCGAATAGAGCCCACCGACAAGCTGATCAATATCCTGCGTATCGGCTCCGTTGCTCCAGCTATAAATCGGATTATTCCCGATTACGTCCAGGTCGATCCGGCCGTCTTCCGCTCCTCCGCAGCTCACCTCATTGACGCGGATGGCTTCCACTACTGCTCCCGGTCCCTGTACCAAAACATTACGCAGATAGAAAGCGCACTGCTCGGATGAACTGTCCGTAATGGTAATGCGGTACGAACCCTGCGGTAAGCTGGCGATAACGAAGGTATCCTGAGCGCTGGTCGCCGAACCGCTGACGCCGTTTATGCCGGACCACTGGTAGGTAAAAGGGGCCAGCCCCGTCAGCGGAGATAGAATAATACTCCCTTCATTGCCGTCGCAGCTGATGGCATTCGTTACCTGCCGGAACAACGAATCGATACTATTGGAGGTTTGCACCACTACGCTGTCCGTACTGAAACAACCGTTCTCATCGGTCACCGTCACGCCGTAGATTCGGGTATCCCCGCTGATCTGTCCGGCCCGGACGGATAGGGAGGGAGTCGTGCGACCGTTTTCCCAAAAGTACTGGTAGTTCCCACTGCCTCCGGTAGCGATAACCTCCACAGTGGTAGTAGACTCTTTACAAAGAATAAAGGAATCGGTGGGGCTGAAGCTCAGATCCGGTCCCGGACTCAGCGTCAGGGGGATCGCTATTTCATCCCGGCAGCCGGCGTCGGAGCTCATAAGCGCGTAGACCACCGTATCATTTTGCGCCGGGATCAGCAGATCACTGATCTCATTTTCGGGCAGTGCCGGACTGGCACTGTGGAAACTCAGGGTACCGTTGGTAAAGTTTTCGTCCACAATATCTATCGCGGCCAGATTAAAGGTATCTCCGGGGCAGGCATTCGGTGTATTGTTCAGACTAAGTTGGGGTTGGGGGCGAACGTGGATCTCTACCGTAGTCGGAATGTCCGAAGCGCAGGTGAAATTGGTCTCAATCGCGTAGTAGGTATAGATTACGGTGTTCGGCGTGTTATTTTCCGGTAATTCGGGAGCGAAACAGGGCCCGATGAAAACCGGGGTTTCGAGTGCCGGATCATCGTACCAGACGGTGAGAAAGCCCTCGCCGGCCGTGGCACAGATCTCGGCCGTTTCCCCCGAGCAGATGGTATCGTTGGCACTTAGCGGGGACGGCAAAAAAGTATCATCATCCGGACCGTTGCAGTTGTCGTCGACCCCGTCGCAGGGGACTTCCGGCCGGCCGGGATTGATATTGGGATCATTGTCGTTGCAATCCAGATTATTATCTGTGTAACCCGGCGGTGGCTCGGGAAGGCAGCTCAGAATAAAGGCACTTCCGCTGCCGTAACCGTCTTCATCGAGATCCACATAATAAGGCTGTTCCGGATAGGCCAGCAGCCGGGAACCGTAAAAAACAAGATGATCGAGGGCAATATCCCCGCGAAAGCCGTCTCCCTTGGTACCGACAAACCGGAACTGCATGGTACTTCCTTCCGGAAAGTCAGACAAACTCAGGTAGACCTTATTCCATTGATTCCCCTGATCACCTATCTGTTCCCAGACCGGTACCCAGCTAAAGCCGCCGTCGAGCGTGGCTTCCAGGGCCAGGCTGCCGATGGTGTTGCCGTACATATGGTAGTTGAAAGAAAAATGACAGGTATCAGAACCGGCGGTATTGAGCTCCACACAGGCCGACAGCAGAATTGCTTCGGAACCGGCGGCACAACTGCTTCCACTGGATTCCAGATAGACATATTTCCCATCACCGTTGGCATCAGAGCTGGGACCGGTACCCTGGGTGGCAACGGGGCCGCTGTGCACGATCCAGTCGATATCGGCTATTGGCGCATTCCGCCACAAACCGGTCATCGGGCATTCCGCGCCACAATTGGTGGTGCAGTTCGTTTCGGTGGCGAAGGTGGTTTCAATGGTCGGTGCCGGAGGCCGGCAGCCGGTGGTGAGGCTGTCCCCGCAGGTATTTCCCGAAAAGCTATTGCTTTCCGCACAGTAGCGCCGAACGTACAGGTCCAGATCCGTCAATTCCGGTAGTCCACTGATGGTAAACGGCGGGCAGTCATTGACAATAACCACCTGACCTTCCGGACCCGCCGTGGAATCTACGCCGGGCGTGAAACCGGGCGGACCGTATTCAAAAACGGTTATTCCACAAAAGCCTTCCGGACTCAGTGATACGATAGCCGCAGTGCTATCGACCTTAATGCTCGTGATCTCTTCCACCGGCAGACAGCTGATCGGTTCAAAGACCAGTTCCACAAATTCCAGGCTTCCGGCGTCTTCGTCAACATCGTCGCAGACAATGAGCTTCCAGGTGCCGTTGGGATCGGTAATGGAATCGTTGAAGGTATAGAAATGCTCTTCGGGCCGAACCGCTTCGTCCAGATAAGGGTGGACAGCTTCTGCGATGGAGAGGCAGGCATTGTTGCGAAACACCACGGCACTATCGCAGTTTAGCGCATCCGGCCGGCCGTAGTCGTCTTCTCCGCCGCCGTTGTCCGAACTCAGATCGATGATCTGTCCACCGGGAGACTGCAGAGAGATATCCAGGTCGTTCAGCCAGCCGTGGCGGATGATCAGTTTGACTTCCTTGAGGTAAACATCGGTACCGAGGCTCGAGCCCGGGGCATTGGTCACCGCTATGGAAAAAATATTGGGTTGGTAAAGCGGGCTATCCTCGGGGCAGGTATCATCGTTTATGGGTAAACCCAGCTGGCAGGCGGACGGATTGCTGAGCACCGGAGGTGATTGAGCGTGGAGGAGAGCATGAAAACATATAATAAAAAATGTTAGGCAACAGATGGTTTTTTCCATAGGGAGGTACGGTATGTTTTAGGACAATTTGGGGATAGCCTGAAGACAAAATAACGCAATCTGGGCGGTAAAGGAAAATAAAAAACAGAAAATGCCCTGCCCTGGCAAAAACCAGGACAGGGCATTTCTTTCCAGGAAATCATCCGCAGGCACCGCCGCAGATATTAATGATTTCCGGCAGGTGTACGGACTACATATCCTTT
Organism: Flavilitoribacter nigricans DSM 23189 = NBRC 102662; assembly: GCF_002646595.1. Lineage (GTDB taxonomy): Bacteria > Bacteroidota > Bacteroidia > Chitinophagales > Saprospiraceae > Flavilitoribacter > Flavilitoribacter nigricans. Next base: position 137,498 of record NZ_PDUD01000009.1, on the reverse strand, counting down.
ACGGAATTCCGGTCCGTTAAAATATCTTTCAGTTCCTTAAGCATTTCGTATTGATGGGGGAGTACTTTTTTCAAAGCGTCCTTCAGCAGCACATAAGTACCCTTCTCCATGCCTTTGATCTTCTCTTTCAGCTGCATGGCATCTTCGTACAGCATACTTTTCAGCGAGGGAATTTCGTGCCAGTCACCTTCCACCGCCCAGCCTTCTTCCAGGTCTCCATCGGCCTGCTTTACCGGGTCCAGCGCGATCATCTTATCCATATCATCGGTGCTGCTCTCGGAATTATCCTGCAGATCACCCTGCGGAAATGCCCAGTTCTCGTTGTCCTGATCTTCGTTCATCAAGAAGACTTCCAGTCCTCTTTCCCGAAAACGATAGATGATTAAGTTTACTTTTTTTCTGAGATCCATAACCAATGGAGTATATGCTGAAAAAATAGAGTCATACAAAAAAGCGATCAACCGGAGGGGCTTTCCAGGCGATGCGGCATTTTGGGTATTAAACAGGGAAATGCCTAAAAGGTTGGGGAATAGAATACAAAGAAAACACAAAAAATCGACTTTTTTAAGACCCGCTTATTCTCCGACGGTTTCTTTAACCATTTCCAGCAGAGAAACGGATAGCAAAAGCATTTCTTCTTCCTGCGTCAGATCTTCCCGAACGAATTGAAAAGCGCGGGTACTGATGTCGTCCTTAGCGGCCGGCAGGGCTTTGACCATACTGGCCACTTCGCGTTCGCCAACCACTACCGGTGCTATCTTTTTGTCTTCCCGATTGATCCGGGCCAGCATCTTTTTGGATTCGGCACTGTAGAGTACGCCGTTTTCCTTGTTGTAGGTACCGACCAGTTTGTTGTCGATCACCACCTGCACTCCCTTAGGGCGTATCCAGTAAGCGTATTCGTGTTCAGCCGTGCGGCAATAAAGCAGACCGTGGGCATTTTTACCAAGGTACTTCTTATAACTGTAAGCTACGATAGGCTCCTCGAAAATGGTCGTATAGATCCCTTTTCCGGAGGTGGTAAACCGTTTGGTGATGGAATTTTTGATCTGCGTCAGCGAAAAAAGTTCCAGTTCCTTGCGGTCTATGGGCACAAGTTCATCCACCCATTGATCCATGTCGGACTGCATGCGCTTCAGTTCTTCCCGGATGCGTTTTTCGCCCGGGCTGAACTTGGTAAGGACGGTAAACAGCAGCCCCAGGCCTCCCACGGTGATCAGTAATAACAGTATAGTAAGAAATGCCATTGGTATATTGATGTTAAAACGTTAGCCCCCGTTGATCGCCCGGTGTGAAGGCCGAAGCGGAAAGGGGGATTTCCCGGTCATCCGAAGCGATTTCGCTTCGGATGACCGGCTGATTTGTTAGCTCAGGTCCTGTTATTCACCCGCCCGGGCGTTGAATCCGATCCCGTGTACCACCGCGCTGTCCAGTTGAAGACGACGGGTATCCAAAGCGACCCGGTCGGTTGCAGTAAATATACTCCAATTCGCCTGGATTATGGAATCTAATTCCTGTTTCACGAGGGTATCCGGTTCCCAGAAGTGAATATTGGGTTGGGTCAGATCGGCCAGGATCTGATCCTTTAATTGTAACAGGGCTCTAGAAAATAAAGGTGTCCGGGATTCTAATTGTTCAATCTCAGCCAAAATATCGTAGGTTATTCCCCGTCCCAGCAGATGATGGCCGCCATAATCCCAGGTTTGCAGCTCCCAGGCCGGGTAAAAATATTCAATACTATCCTGGGGATAGCACCGGGCCAGAAGGGAAAAGAAGCGATCGTCCTGCTTACCCGGGCTTTTTCGAGCCATTTTTAACCACTGTTTATAGTCATTGAACAGGTAGTAGACGGTGCCTTCGGCTACCAGTTGGGTCACGTAGGCCGGAATGAAATTGTCTATCCAGAACAGATCGGGTAGGGGACCCGTATCGTAACTGTGAGATTTATTTTCCAACATCGGTACGAGGGTGTCCCGCAGCGATAGTCCCAGCCGGTAAGTTTCGGCTATGGCTTTTTCCGAAACGGCCTGTTGCCAGTTCTCCCGGTAGGTTTCCAGTTTCAGATAGGCCGCATCCCCAAAGATGGAGCGCAGTAATTTGCTGCGACGGAATTCCTGCAGATCAGCTCCGCTAAGGGCGGGGGCAACTTCCCGGGCGTAGATCCAGCCGCTCTGCCCGGTGGAATCCTGTACCTCCAGCCAGGGTTCGTCGAATTTTTCGGCACCAAAACTTATCTGAGTCGTGTGCCTGCTTACCTCACCTAGATCCTGCAGGGAAGCCCATTTATTCAGTTGTCGGATCACTTTTGCCTGCGGATCGGGAGCCGCACGCAGGCGTCCGTTCGGGACCACTACCTTAAGATCCATAGCCATCACGGAAGTCTCCTGGGGGGCGTCCACCTCCGGGTTTTCTTCGGTTTCGGAGCCGCACGCAACGATCAGCAACAGGCAAAAAAATAAAAAGCCCTCCAGGAAGGGCAGGGCATTTTTCTTCATGAAAAAATAGTGTTTAAATTGACGGTCAACAGCTACAATGGCTCCAACGGGGGAGCCATTATTCGTACATGGTGATAACAGAAAATAACGGTAAGCTGCCGTATTATCCTAAGTAGGATTTCAGGGAATTTCGGTTATAGGATTTGCGCAATCTGCGGATGGCTCTTTCTTTGATCTGCCGCACCCGTTCTCTGGTCAGCCCGTACAGGTCTCCGATCTCTTCCAGGGTGAGCGGCTTGTAGCCGTTCAGACCATAGTAAGCGGAAAGTACCTCCACTTCGCGGGGAGAAAGAATGGACAGCCCCTGCTGAACTTCATCTTTGAGGGATTGTTCCATCAGACTGGTATCCGGACTCATATTCTCGTCACTGGAAATGGTGTCCAGCATGGTAGAATCTCCGTCTTCTCCGCTAATCGGAGCATCAACGGAAACGTGGCGGCCGTTGCCTTTGAGCATATTGGCAATTTCCTTGGGAGTCATGTTGAGTAACTCGGCCAGTTCATCGTGCGTAGGTTCCCGTTCGAACTCCTGGACAAAGGAAATAAAGGCTTCGTTCACCTTATTATAAGAACCGACCTTGTTGAGCGGTAGCCGGACGATCCGGGAATATTCAACGATGGCCTGTAGAATGGACTGGCGGATCCACCAAACGGCGTAGGAAATGAATTTGAAGCCTTTGGTTTCGTCGAAGCGACGGGCCGCTTTCATCAGACCTACGTTACCTTCGTTGATCAGGTCACTTAACGACAGGCCCTGATTCTGATATTGCTTGGCAACGGATACTACAAATCGTAGATTACATTTGGTCAGTATCTCCAGTGCTTCCTGGTCTCCACTTCGAATGCGCCGTGCCATTTCCGCCTCTTGCTCAGGAGTGAGCAGATTTATTTTCCCTATATCATTTAGGTACTTATCCAGAGCCAGGCTCTCTCTGGTGGTAATTTTATTCGTAATTTTTAGCTGACGCATAGTTAAAAGGGATTTTCGGAGATGTTTTCGTTAGGTAATATACGCCTTTTTGCTTTAAAAAGTTGCCATCCGGTTATAATAAGCGGACATTTTTCGATTAATTAGCTGATCGCTTCTATATAGGGATGATTCCAATCTCTAAGCGCAAAAAGTTACTATTTATTAGTTGCACAACATGAGGAACGAATTTTTAGCCTTCTCCATTATCTCGCTGGGCCTAGTTTTTATTGTCGGACATTACGCCTGGCCACCTATCTTTTGGTTGTACTTCATTCTGGTTCCCATCGTATTGTTAGGGTTCTATGATATGTACCAGCACAAGCACGCGATCATGCGGAATTTCCCCATTTTGGGACGTGGCCGGTATGTTATGGAGGAATTGCGGCCGAAACTGTACCAGTATTTCATCGAATCGGATACCAACGGCCGGCCGATCAGCCGCATCTTTCGTTCGGTCGTTTACCAGCGGGCCAAGCGCCAACTCGACACCTCTCCCTTCGGTACCCAACTGGATGTATACGAAGAAGGCTACGAATGGATGAACCACTCCATCGCGGCGCTGGATACCCACGAGCTGGACAACGATCCGCGAACCAAAGTTGGCAGTCAGCACTGTCAGCAACCTTATATGGCCAGTATTTTTAACGTGGCGGCTATGAGTTTTGGTTCCTTGAGTAAAAACGCCATAGAGGCCCTGAACGGAGGCGCCCGCATCGGTGGTTTTGCCCACAATACCGGAGAAGGCGGCATCAGTCCCTACCACGAAGCGCAGGGCGGGGATCTGATCTACCAGGTTGGGACCGGGTATTTCGGCTGCCGTACCGAGGATGGCGATTTCTCTCCCGAAGCTTTTGCCGAACGCACGGCTTCTCCCCAGGTGAAAATGATTGAACTGAAACTTTCTCAGGGCGCCAAACCCGGACACGGCGGTATTCTTCCGGGGCGAAAAAATACGCCGGAGATCGCACAGATCAGAGGTGTGAAAGTCGGAACAGATGTGCTTTCGCCGCCCTCCCACAAAACCTTTAGCACGCCGGTAGGATTGCTGGAGTTTATTCGCCAGATGCAGGATCTTTCGGATTTCAAACCCGTCGGTTTTAAACTGTGTATCGGCAAAAAAAGCGAATTTATCGCGATCTGCAAGGCCATGGTGGAGACCGGGATCTATCCCGATTTCATAACCGTTGACGGGGGCGAAGGTGGCACCGGAGCGGCCCCGATGGAATTCTCGAACTCCGTGGGTATGCCCTACCGGGAAGGGCTGGCTTTCGCCTACGATGCGCTGGTGGGCTTCGACCTTAAGCAGCACGTGAAATTGTTCACTTCCGGTAAGATCATGACCGGATTTCATATCTTCCAGTCGATCGCTCTGGGGGCGGATGCCACTTACAGCGCCCGCGCCATGATGCTGGCCCTCGGATGTATCCAGGCGCTCGAGTGTAACCAAAATACCTGCCCGACGGGCGTGGCTACCCAGGATAAGGAACTGGTAGCGGGTCTGGTCGTCAGCGACAAGAGGGTACGGGTTGCGAACTATCACCAGGAGACCCTACATTCGTTCGTCGAATTAATGGCGGCGGCCGGTATTTCCGACCCGGCACAGATCAACCGCAGTCACATTTACCGGCGGATCAGCGTCAACGAAGTCCGTCGTTACGATGAGCTTTATCCACCCCTGGTGAAAGGTTGCATGTTGAAAGAAAGTACGGTACCGGAAGTGTACCGCAAGGACTGGCAGGAGGCCAATCCCGACCGGTTCTGACGGCCGACACTATCCGTATAGAACGGAGCCGTACGCCAATACATCCTTCAAATTAAAAACGAACAGACATGGATCCTGTAACCGAACTCGCTAAAATGATCGATCACTCTTTACTTCACCCCACTATGACCCGCGAGGATCTGGAGGAAGGGTGCGCGATCGCCCGAAAATATAATGTAGCTTCCGTTTGTATCAAGCCGTACGCCGTGGAGGACGCCGTCCGCTGGCTGGCCGGTTCGGACGTTCTGGTCGGTACGGTGATCGGGTTCCCGCACGGGAATTCTACCACAGAGATAAAAGTTGCCGAAGCGGAAAAGGCCTGCCGCGACGGAGCGACGGAGATCGATATGGTGGTGAACATCGGAAAAGTACTGGGGGAGGACTGGGCATTTGTGGAGCAGGAGATCGAAGCTGTTACGAAAGTCTGCCACGCCCACGGGGCTATCGTAAAAGTGATCTTTGAAAATGATTTTTTGCCGGAGGATAAATACAAGATCAGACTCTGCGAGATCTGCAGTAAGGTCCAGGCGGATTTTGTCAAAACCTCTACGGGCTACGGGATGGTGAAAGGATCGGACGGAAAGTACTCCTATCAGGGAGCCACGGAATCCGACCTGAAACTGATGCGCAAACACAGTGCGCCCGGAGTGCAGGTAAAGGCAGCCGGCGGCGTTCGCACCTTGGAAGACCTGCTGAAAGTCAAAGATCTGGGAGTCACCCGGGTAGGAGCCACGGCCACCATTGCCATGTTGGAAGCAGCCAAAAAGAAATACGGTGTTGCCAGCGATGTCGATCCGTCAGCTATAGGAAAGGACACTTCCGGTTACTGATCGAAAGCACGGCCGTTGCACACGCAGCGGCCCATTACCCAATACATCCTTCAGCTGGGCAGGCCTATAAACTGTATACCAATTAATTATACCTAAAGAGAAATCATGGATACCATAAAAGTGGGGGTAGTCGGGCTCGGTTTTATCGGTCCGGCGCATATCGAGGCACTGCGCAGAATACCCGGGATCGAAGTGACGGCGATCAGCCACCACACCCGGGAGAAAGCGGAAGCGAAAGCGGCGCAGTTGCGCATTCCGCGGGCCTACACTGATTTTTACGAAATGATCGACCAGGAATCGCTGGATGCGGTCCATATCTGTACGCCCAACCACCTGCACTACCCGATGGCCAAAGCCGCTCTGGAAAAGGGCATCCACGTCATCTGTGAAAAACCACTGGCCGTCAAGCTGGAGGAAGCGCAGGAATTGGTAGAACTGGCCGCGAAAAAAGGACTGGTCAATGCGGTGCACTTTAATATCCGTTATTATCCCATGGTCCGGCAAATGAAAATGCTGCGGGAAAAAGGGGATCTGGGGGAAGTCTTCTCCGTGCTTGGCTCGTACCTGCAGGACTGGCTCTTTTACGCTACTGATTACAACTGGCGCCTGGAGCCGGAGCAATCCGGGGATTCCCGCGCTATCGCCGATATCGGCAGTCACCTGATCGATCTGTTGGAATACGTTACCGGTCGCAAAGTGACGCAGGTAATGGCCGATTTCAATACGGTACACCAGACGCGAAAAAAGCCACTGAAACCGGTCGAGACCTATTCCGGTAAAATGCTGCAACCGGAAGACTATGCGGACGTGCCGATCCGTACGGAAGATCACGCCACCGTTTTGCTGCGTTTTGATAACGGAAACAAAGGAAGTGTAACGGTCAGCCAGGTGGCGGCCGGCCGCAAGAATCGGCTGAGTCTGGAAATTGCCGGATCCAAACAGACCCTTAGCTGGTGCTCGGAAACACCGAATGAGCTCTGGATCGGTCACCGCGATGAACCCAACCAGGTGTTGCTGCGCGATCCTGCCTTATTCTATCCGGAGGCGGCGGCGCTGGTCGCTTATCCCGGCGGCCATAATGAAGGCTTTCCGGATACGTCCAAACAATTATTCCGGGAAGTATACGCAGCTATTCGCGGCGATCAGCGTGAGGCTCCACTTTATCCAACCTTTGCGGACGGTTACCGGGAGTTGCTGCTATGCGAACGCATTGTTGAAAGCAACCATAAATCGAGCTGGGTATCGGTATAAATAAGGGTGAGTGGGACAAAATTTTACAAAAAAACAGCTATTCCCGATTAGGTAGCGGCAGAATTTGCCTTCAAATCGAGAATAGCTGTGAAGAGCGTAATCAAATTGCAGTGTTTTTGAGCTGCAGTGAAACAGCACAGCAGGCAACGTTACCGGTGCGGCCCGTCACTGTATTTTAATTGCGTCCTTTTATACTTCTACTTAAAACTTCTACTTTTAATCAGGGATCAATAATTACTTATCGATCGAAATTAATAATCATAAATGTGTATTCTCAGGTCGATGTATTCGGTACCGCAATCGGATACGGCCGTACACCGCAGCGTTACAAATCCCGGCGTATCATCCCAGTTTATCGTAACGATCTGGTTGGTAGTACCACCGGTAAAAGAACCGGTCGCGGAGTAGCCGGGATATCCGGAGGGAATGATCGACCAGGTAAGCGTAGCATCGGCGATCGTTACCGGACCAGCCACCCAGTAGGTGAAAGTAGGCTGGTAGTTGGTCTGATCTACGTGGATGTTATCATCACCAACTACTGCGCCGTAGGGTACGCCCAAATCGTCCAGGTCCCACATGCCGTGGTTGGCGATCTTGGCAATACCGGAGCACAGGTTGGACGTGCGGACGCCCACTTCATCCACGCTATGGTCCGTGATTTCCGTACCGGGCAATAGACTGGTAGGGTCGGTCTCCACATCGGACCAAAAGTTGGAACCACTGCTCCAATCGTCATTTTTGTAGTAATCGAAAATGATCGAACTCGGCGAAATATCTCCGTGTCCCCATCCGGTAAAAATCAGGTTATCACCGGTATCGTAGCAATTGTAGGCCAGGGAAACTCCCTCGAAAGGCCCACAAATACTGGTGTTACAGGAGGCAGAGCAACTGGTGATGGCCCGGTATGCTCCCGTTACGGCACCGATAGCGGCACCGATCAGACCGAAGGCATTACTCCCTGCCTTAATTTTATCACCCAGGCCCAGCATATCCTTCACTGCACCCAGATAACAGAAGAGCCGATCCCAGAAATCACAGGAACTTTTGGCTCCCAGATTATCGTGGCCCGACGCATCGTAGGTCTCTAAGCGGTGTTGCATGAGGTGACGGGTAATGGAATTGATCCTGAGGATCTCTCCCTTTTCCTCGTCGCTCAACAACTCGTTTTCGAGAACTGCCTTATCCTGATCGAGCATCCAGTTCCAGGCCGTTGTGGCGTTGGGGTGTTCATTGAATAAAAAGGTTCTCAGGTCAGCGTGTTGTTTTTTCATTAAGTCGACCTGAGCGATCGAATAGACACCCTGCTCCACCAGGTAATCCAAATGTTGTTCGTTATTCAGATTTCTTGTTTCGTAGGCTTTTACTTCCGATTCGAACTTGCTCTTAAATTCATCCCGGTATTCTTCGGCAACAAAGGAATAGGGATCAACCGTAGCCATATAGTACTTAACATGGCGGTAAACGAATTGTCCGAGTTGTTCGGCATTGAAGGTCAGGTTTTCAGAGAGGTCAATTGCAGGATTTATTGCTACATCCTGTAAATCGGCATTTTTATTACAACCAAAGGGAATTAATATGACCAAAATTGCGAGCAATCTGGTCAAGAGACGCATTTTAAACATAAGTTGAATACTTTTTTTAAATAAAAAATAGGTTAGGCTCTTGTACCGACGAGCGATACAAGCAGTTGCTTGTGTTTGAAAATTTGGAAATAGAAAGGTACCTTTTGCCCGGGTTAAATACCCAGACAGCTTAGTGTATTGAATTTAGAATGAGAAGTAGCTGTAGGTTTGGAAAAGCGAATTTTTACAATGGATAAGCATGATGTGGAAACATCAGTGCGTATGGTTTAAAAACCAATTTTGATAGATATGATTAGCAGTAGAAGTGGGGCTAAATAAGGCATTTTATTTGGTAAATGCAAGTTATTATTACATTTTTTTTTAATGTAATTGCGTTAATGCGTCTATAGTTTCGTCTGGACGATAGCAAAGGAGATGGTGCAAAAAAGAAAACCCAGACCTTTTAGCAGCAAGGTCCGGGTTTCTCAACAAAACTGATTTCAATCACTTATTTAATCTAAATTCGAAGTAACTTAGGTAGAGGGATTACCTATCGTTAAAATGGAGCAAAATCGCTCATTCTAACGGTTGCAGTCTCTCTACACTTTACCATCTACTCTCTACGATTAAAGACAACTTGACTTATTTAAATAAAGACGTTTGATCTTTCCTGTTCATTTTCCCTTTAGGCAGAGCGCTTACTTCCTGCTCCCGGTTTTTCCAGAACTTGTAATTTTTGGCCTTGGGACCCATGAACTTCGGGTTACTGATTGCTGAATAATCCGTTTGGACGCCTGCGGCCCGATAGCGGTGTTTTTGGTTTTTGGCGGCCGGTCCCGTCAGTGATTCGACAGATTCGGTTTCGGTATCTGCCACCGTAACGGCTGGATGATCCTGGCCCATCAGTTTGAAGTTCTTGGCCTGCGGTCCGGTCAGGGTTTGCTGGTTTTGGCCGTAGCTGAAAGGTACGATCGCCATCAGGGCGACCACTACGAGAATTGATTGAATTTTCATGATCGTTTTTTAGGGTTATTAGATAGATTGTATAGACAAATTAAGGTGCATACGACCGTAAAACCATGTGGGGTTGAGCCGGCTCGCAACAATCTTGAGTCGGTGGGAGATTTTTTGAGTTCGTCTTTCGGGAGATGATTCCGGAGGCCGGGATTGGCGCGACTCCTGGCAAAAAGGGCTGTTAAATAGGGTAGGAGCTAATTCCGTCCGGTAGCAGCCGGAACAATAGCGGCAACACAAATCCCATTGCAGAGGATTAGTGAGCCGGAAAGGAAAGTCTACAAGTGGAGAATCCTTAGCTATTCCAACCGAAAGACCTCTGCGCCCCGGTACTGCTGTTCGGTATACGTAGAATCTGCATAGTTGAACTGATCGTAGCGGATATCGAAATCAATGGACCAGGTATCATCACTGAGTTTTTGCCCGCTGATCTCCCCTTTGGCGATCCGCCAGTTGCTGTTGCCCGCGCAAAAGCACTGGGCATCGAATAGGCAGTTTGCGTACCAGAGTGCTGAGTCCTGAAGTAAAAAGCTGGATTGGTCGGGATCGAATTCAAAGACCAGTTCGTAGGTCACTTCGTCGTCTGAAATATTTCGGTTTTGGTCAATGTAGCGGGAGTAAAATGCGACCTGTCGGTTACCCGGTTCCAATTGGTATTTCCAGCCTCTGTTCCAAAAAGGAGGAATAAGGGAGTCAAAATTGAGGGCGATCTCCTGATTGGTGAAGACCCTGGTCTCCAATACCTCCCGGAAATTATCATCGGAGTCTTTTTCGCAGGCCGGAAGCAGGCAGGAAAACAGGAGCAGGATGCCGCTCATTTTAGCAAGCGCATTTGTATTTTTCATAACCCATTATTTTCCAGGTCAGACACCATTTAGCGGAGGATCGGTTGGCGTTTCATGCAATTTAATCGGATCACCTATCCGGATCATAGATTCGTGCTCTGGCTGATCCAGTTCCCAGCAGGCATTCAGACCAAAGAGGATCTTGCGATCTTGCCGACGAAAAGTTGCCAGCGTCCGGGTCGGTTCTCTGGAGGCCTGGCCCGTATGCAGATCGATTGTCGGGATCTGACAACGGGCACAGGGTTTGGTGCCACGGAAGAGCGCAGATCCAATTGAGAAGTTCTTCCAGTTATCCTCCACGAAGGGTGTTCCTCCCGAAAAGACCAGATTGGGTCGGAACCGCAATACGTCGATGGGTTCCGAAAGTCGGTTATTCAGATCCTGCATGGAGGCTTCACCCAGGATCAAATAGGGATAGCCATCGGCAAAACTAACGGTTTCATCACCTTTGGCGTAGCGCGGATCCAACGGGCGGTAGCTGTCGTCTGGCATATACACCAGGTGGCAGGGCGTGCCGAGTGCTTCCGAGAACCAGCGGTCGGCTTCCGGAGAGACCCGGAGGGCTTCGCATTCATCCTGCCAAACGGTTACCTTTTGCCGGTGTGATTTCGCCGGTGGCTGCACGGGAAACTGCAGGTCTTCCCTTCCGCCCCGAAGGTCGGTAACCCGGATCTGATGCCCGTTTATGGTCGGCTGCAGGCGGGCCATGACTCCCAGCTCCCGCTGGCTGAGAAATTGTCCGTCGGGAGTAACCAGCATCCAGCGGCGGTCCCACTCCGGACCTCTGTTGGTAAGTTTGGTCTCAGAAAGAGAGAGCCCACGGAGTGATTTAACCGGATAGATATAAATTTGGGAGAGTTGCAGATCAGCCATTCAATTTTTCGGGTAAAGATAAGTGACTCCCGGCACTTAATCACTACTCGTCTGACTACCTCAATAGACTCACTTCCCCGGACTCCAGGCCGCTGAATGTGCTGCCGTCTTCCCGGAAACCATCGTAACGGAACATCCATACGTAAACTCCGGCAGCGGCCGGCCGGTTTCGCCAGAAGCCGTCCCAGGACGCATCCGGATCGGCAGTTGAAAAGACCTGATTCCCCCAGCGATCAAAGATCTTTAGTTCCATGCTGCTAATGTCCGTGGCAAATATCCGGAAGCGATCGTTATTACCGTCATCGTTCGGACTGAAAGCATTCGGCGCGTAGATCCGGGTGGGGCACTGTTCGGTAAGGACCACTTCATCCGTACCCACACAGCCGAATTCATCCGTTACATCCACCCGAAAGGTGCCTCCTTCTTCTACCGCAAAAACCGGCAGCCGGCTATTGTCCTGCCAGCGGTAAAGCAGGAACTGCCCCGGATCCAGCAATAGTTCGAAATCCGATCGACGGGTGCAGACCAGTGTATCTTCTCCCAGGTACGGCTGGGGGGTAGGGTGTACCGTGACCTCGGCCAGCGCCGGAAATGTCGCGCAACCGGACACGATCCCCACTACGGAATAGGTGCCCGACTGAGCCGGAGTCGGATTGGGGAAATTGGGTTGCTGGGCGGTGGAAAAGTATTCATTCGGACCGTACCATTCGTAACGGGCCTCGTTCAGGTCCGATGCCGTCAGGCGGAATGCGGTACCCTCACAGACTTCCATTTCATCGGTCGCATTCACCGATTGCCGCAGGCTAACCAGCAGATCCCGCTCGGAGGTATCACGTTCATCGAGGCAGCGATCGTAGGTGATCAGGGTGACGGGATAGGTGCCCAACTGATCGTAAATATGTTCGAAGCGGTGACGGGTACTGGTGGTGCCGTCGCCCAGATCCCAAAAAGCTTCGTAGCGATCACGGGGTAAACCGGAATCAAAAACGATCGTGTCGTTGAGACAACCTCCTTCGGGGATAGCATTGGCGTTAATGGCTGTAAAGCTGGCTCCGCCGCTGTAGGCGTAAGATTCGATCTCACCGTAGCCGTAGGCGGTTACGATCACACCACAGCCACCCGAATTGACGGTATGACTGCCCGCCTGGACCCGGATCTGTGCGTAGGAGAAATCCGCATTGGCACCGACGGGCACAAAATTACTGCCGGTAGCCGTCACGGGCTGCCCGTCGATAAGAATGTTGTTGACATCCCCGGTTTGGGCGATAACATTGATGTAATTCTCCTGGATATTCTGAAAAGAAGAATTATACAAGGTAACTATGTTCCGGGTTTGTTCCACACTGTTCAACAGCACGAAAGCCGGATCGCCGATGCCCAGCCCATTGCAGTTAGAGCCGATCAGATACTGGGCGGCCAGGATCGGTTTATTGGCCGTGATGAAAGCTGCGGTACTGGACTGGTATTCCACAAATTCTCCGGCATCGAGATTGAACACCCGCGGGTTGGCCCCGTCGATTTCAATGACCGTATTATCCTCGGCGGCCAGGATGCGGTAGATATCAAAACTCGTTCGGGCACTGGGAATGGTCACAAAACGGCGCCCCCAGGTAGATACGGGGTACATTTGTTCGAGCAGATTATCGCGCAGGTTGCAGGACATGGGAACGCTCGTCCACTGGCACCCTCCGAAAACGGCCAGTTTTTTATCACTTTGAATATGTGTTCCGGTAAGGTCATCATTGGCGGACCTCGCCTGCACCTGGTAGGTTTCCCCGGCATCCAGCATTACCGTGAAGGTACTTCCGGGAGATTTGCCGGCCAGCGTACGATCACTGAGCGTAATGCGGACTTCCGTTTCGTCCTCGGTAGCAACCAACAGGAACTCGGATGGATAATCCCGGCCATCAAAGAAAAAACCGGTATAGGTCATAATGTAGTATTCCCGATCAATGGCCTCCACCGGAAGGACGATCGAGGCTTCCGCCCGAAAAGAATGGTACTGGTGGATGTATACCGATACCGGATCGTCGGATTTTACCCGTACGCCTCTTTGGTTTACACTTTCGGAGCCCACGTTCTCCGCTTCGCGCGGCAGTCGGATCAGACTAACCTGGTTAGCGGTAACCGTAAAATTCTGACTCCAGCCACTCAGCGGAATACTCACCGTTCCCGAGGTATTTTGCTTGGCGGTGATCATTACCACCATGGAATTTCGGCCGGTATCAAAGTGTTCCATAAAGCCCAGCCAAAAATCGGTACCCTCATTGGATTGACCAAAGGAGTAGAGACCGGAAAGCAAACAAAGGAAACCTAGTAAAATTCGCTGCATGATGGAAGGAGATATATACTGACGTAAACACGAGTAATGCGAATCAGGGGTTAAAATTTCCAGAGGGACGAATTATAGGTGACTGTCTCTTTTCTTCCGAATAAGACGATACAATTAAGGTTGATACATGCGAATCAGGAGTTAAATTTGGATAAAATGTGCCGTTAGGCACAAAATAGAGGTAGCAAGATGACCATTTCCCGGCTTAGCGTGCTGTAAGTACGCCATGTAAAACGGTATTGCGTACCTACGGAACGCTAAGTCTGCCGAATTACTAGACGGACTACCTATACCCTACGGGACTTTTCACCCCTGATCGGCATGATGCATGTTGATCACAGCGTACACCGACCAAAGCGGTTTGGGGTTTTCCCAAACTAATTCGCATCAGGTATAGCTGCCTCTGGTAAAGCTACAATAAAGGTTCGGCATGAAAAGTAAGTTTTCCGACCAAGCTGGATTTGGCAGGGTAATTACTCTGGGTCTTATGTCAATTGGAAAGTTTAAAAGCCGGGATCACAGTGGTTCTTCCCCAATGCGATTTTCCAGCCACAACAGATCCACGTTCTGACGCATCCACCTTTGGGGCAAACTATCCGGCACGGGAGCGGGAGAGCCGACGTAAAGTCCCAACAGGATATCGAGATCGCCGTCTTTGTCCACATCATTCGATTCCATGATCAGGGGGTGCCCTTCCAGGGTTGCGGCGCTGGTATAAGATTGAAATCGAAAGGCAGCGGCCTCTTCATTTTCCAGATAGATAAAAGACTCCCCGGCATTGTGCTCGAAATCGGGAAAGATAGCGGCAATCGCGAAATCCTGATCGCCGTCCCGGTCAAAATCGCGGGCGATCACCCGGGTGGCCCCGTATACCGGATAGAAGAAGGCTTCCGTGAAATTACTGGAACCATCATTCAGGTAGAGTCGAAAGCCGTGGTAGGGTTTAAGGATAAAGGTAAAGTCCGCATTGTCACCGTTGACGACAGCTATATCCAGGTCCCCATCCCCATCATAATCGAAGAGTTCAAACCAGCTGGAGCCGTAGACCGGCGGCAATTGAATGACCTGCTCACGGGAAAACTTCCCATCACCCTGATTGAACAGGACATAAATACCCTCATCACCCTGGCCGGCCAGAGCGATAATATCCTCCCGACCGTCTTCATTCATATCCGCTAACTCTACCCGGATCATACCCGGTTGATTGACGAGCACCCGCTTTGAATAGCTTTCATCCCGGCCTTCGATCAGACTGAGCATGCCCACGCGATTACCGAATTCACAGACCAGATATTCCGCAGTGCCGTCCTGGTTTAAATCGGTACGCTTCGCAAATACAGGCCGGTAGAGCCCTTCCGCCAGTAATTGCTGCCGGCCGTTCCGAAAAAGCCATAATTTTCCCCGCGGAACATCCGAGGGATTCAAATTGCCCATTTCGAGAACCAGTTGCTCCGATCCTTGCCCGTCAAAACCGGAGATGGGAGAAGCAAAAAGGTTGACCATGCGGCTGGTATCCGTTCCGGACCAGCTGAACCACTCTCCGGTTCCGGTACCGATCCAGCACCCATTTTCCGGCCCCGTGCAATTCAGGGAGGTGACCCGGGCCCCGTTCATCCGGTCGATACCGATCTTATGCACGCTGAATTGCTTCAGAGGGACCGACCGATGTTTCCGGACGGTATCCACCGGAAGGCTATCCGGAGCCAGGGAGATCACATAATTATATATGCTGTCCCATTCGGATTCCGATAGGAGAGGGGTTTTGGGATAAACCTGGGTTCGTTCAATATAATAAGCTTCTTCGATACCGAGTCCATTCACCGGATTGTAAGCTCCTGCCTGGACCCCGAGCCGGGCGCCCATTTCGGGCAGTACCCGGGTGATCCACAGGTCTTTGGAGAGATCGCCCGGAGAAGGCAACTGGTGGCAGGAGCCGCAGTACTGTCCGTAGAGGGCCTCCGCGCTGGCTTCTTCACTGGATTGACAGTGCGTAAGACTTAAAATGACAACGGCCAAGGCCGTCACGCACACGATGGTTTTCCGCATACCTTTGAGATTATTGACAGTTGCTAAGATAGAATGATCAGGGTAAAGTGAAAGGAAATGTCAAAATTCAGACATCAATTGCGGATCTCCAATCGTTTTACGCAGCAGTTTGCCTAATTTGGTAGTCGAACGCAGGAGCTATGGATGAAAATTACACCTACTATATAAAGTGTCGCGCTAAGGGGTTGCTTGCGGATACGGCCCGAAACCTATGGTTTTTATTTTTTTTTACCGGCCTGGGCTTCGGTACGTTATTGCCGGCGCAGAACTATTTCAAGAAGCTGGAGGGAGCCGACCGTTTTTTCAATCAGCGGATCAGCCAGTTTACGAACGGGGACCTGCTGATCGGGGATTCTTCCATCGAGGCGGTGCGTACGGGCAGCGGGGGGGAGATCTATATCACCCGCATGGATCTCTGTGGGAACATAGAATGGAGCCGGGGATACCGTCGGGAAGACGAATATCTCGAATTGAAGGATATTGAGGTCAATGAAGCCGACGAAGTCTTTGCTTACGGCAGCGCCTACATCGGCCTGGATGAGTTGATCTTCTTTTTGAAGCTGGATAAGCGGGGGAACATTATGCAGTTTCGGCTCTTCAAACCGGAAACGGTGGATCACTTTTCTTACAATATCGATCTCAAGGGAGGGCGATTGATGGCTTACGGGCTCATTTTGGATTTTGGGACCAAAAAATTTGGGTTTGTAGCCATGTTTGACGAGAACCTTAATTTTTTGTGGGGTAAAAAGTTTACACCATTCGCTTCAACGGGCGGAGCTTACATTACGGATGATAATGGGTTCATCTGCCGGTCCGACCAATATTTATTTAAACTGGACCCCGACGGTGAACTGGTGTGGGCGACCGAATTAGCTCCCAATGATTATAACAGTCCGGTTTCAGGCCCGCTGGAAGTATCCGGTGGTTACATACTGCAGGCTGCCGGTAACGGACAGTCCTTTTTTTATAAGGTAGACGACTCCGGCCGGTTCGTCTGGAAAAGCGAACAATTTCCGGCTAAGTCTTTCCCGATTGATATGCAGGAGATGCAGAACGGCAATATTTCTGGCGTCTACAGTGTAAAGGGAGAGAACGGAAACCGCTTATGCCGTTTGGAATTGAGCCCGGACGGTCAGATCAGGAGCCAGGAATTCATGAATACCGATATCAGTATCAAACCCGGCCGGATATTTAATTTGCTCAGGATGGACGGCACCCAGGTCATTTCAGCTAATCCCGATCCTACCGAAATTCAGGCTGTAGACGTTCCCGGCTTCTTACTGCAGACCGCACCTTCGACGGCGGGGGAAACCTGCTTCGATTGGGTGCGTTTTCAGGATACCCAGCCGAATCAGGTGCCACTGAGCTTTATGGCCCTGGACACGGTCAGTCTTCCTACCCAGATGACGTTTATCAATAACTCCAATATCAATCTGATCTCCTTCGAGATCCCACTGGTCAATGCCTGCGCCGACGGTCCGCAAACCGAACTGATCCGGGAAGATACCATCCTGGCGTGCGGTGAGGACTGGACGGTCATGCTGCCGTCTGCCGAGTTCAGCTGGCTGGATGGGATCAGGGAAAACCCACGCACTTTTTCTGCTCCCGGGACCTACACCGCCCGCAATGAAGATTGCGGAGCTCAGGTGGTTTACGAGTACGTGCTCGACAAGCCGGACTGTCTTTGCCAGACCTATCTGCCGACAGCTTTCAGCCCCAATGAGGACGGACGCAACGACTTATTGGAATTGTACGCCGATTGCGAACTTGTACATATGGAGTATACCGTTTTCAGCCGCTGGGGAGAAAAAGTGTTTGAGAGCAACATTCCTGGTGTTTTCTGGGATGGGAGGTACCGGGGGCGACTGGTGCCAAACGGTTTGTATCTGGTAAAGGTCAATTATCAGTGGATGGATAAGGACGGCAACTTGCAGTCGGGAACGATCATTCAAAGTGTTACCCTGCTGAAGTAAAACGAGATTATTCGTATTATTGAAAAAAATATAAACCGAGATGTAAGGTTGGAAAAACGGAATTTAATTCTGCGAGACAAATTTTTCTGTTATTTTTTATGGTAATTTTAGGATTATCTTTACTTTCATGCGATCATTTTGAGATGGCAGATTATAACTGCTTGAATTTTAATCGGAAAGCATAATAACGAAGGTAAAATAACTGACAAACAATAGTAAAATACCTAAGACCATTACCCCAAAGTTTCCCTACCAACAGAACCTCTTTCCAGAATTTTTTTTCTAACGTTCTGGAATACTAGGAACCGAATATTTGGTGCAAATACTTCGCCGTATTTGGACGCCCCTAAAGAGTTATGCCCGGTATATGGCAGTACCGGCATAAAAAACCCTAATCCTTAAGTACGTTAATAGAACCAGATTAAAGATCATTTTTGGCAATTAATCTTTCACTTTTGTAAATTCAATAGTTTATGGAACAAAAAGCTATTACACTTAGCCCTAGATTTATCAGGGCAGGCTTTTTTCTACTCTTCATGGCGATGGGGACATTCCTACTCGCACAGGTATCGGGTACCGTAACTGATGAAGCAAACAACGAGCCCCTGATCGGTGCGACTGTTTTGCTGAAAGGCTCTGCGACGGGTACGGTTACCGATTTCGACGGAAAATACACAATCGATGCAGCTAGTGGTGATGTACTGGTATTCTCTTATACCGGTTTTGCCACTCAGGAGATTACAGTTGGTACGGAAACTGTTGTCGATGTGGCCCTTTCAGAAGGGGTTGCATTGGGCGAAGTTATCGTTACCGGTTACGCCGTAGAATCCAAGCGGCAAACCACCGGTGCGGTTTCCATTATTAAAGCGGCAGACCTGAAGGCAATCCCTTCCGGTAACGTTGAGCAGCAGTTACAGGGCCGGGTTGCCGGTGTAACGGTAATCACCAACGGACAGCCGGGTACCAGTAGTATTATCCGGGTACGTGGTTTCGGTGCCTTTGGGGGTAATGAGCCACTGTATATCGTTGATGGTGTACCGGTGCAGAATACGGATTTCCTTTCTCCGGATGATATCGAGACTTCTACCACGCTGAAGGATGCTGCGGCTGCTTCCATTTACGGAGCACGGGCTGCCAACGGTGTGATCGTTTACACGACCAAACAGGGCTCGAAGGGCGCGAAGAAAATGACCGTTTCTTATGATGGTCTTTTCGGGGTTACCGATCCTAACGTCAACGGAGCGCCCCAAATGCTGAGTCCACAGCAACAGGCAGACTGGACCCACATTGCCTACCGTAACAATGCGGCAGCTAACGGTGTTGAGCCGGATTACGCTCACCCGCAGTACGGAAGCCAGGCGCAGGCTACTTTACCGGATTATCTGCACGCCAACGGACAGAACGGTGTTCGCGGCTCGGTGGATCTGGCGGCCATTCAGCGCGCCTACGAAGCTGATCCGGAAAACGTTTTCCTGATCAAGCCGAATCTGGCCGGTACGAACTGGTACGACGAAATTACCAGAACGGCTCCCCTGAACCGTCACAGCCTCGGTTTCAGCGGTGGTGTAGACAACGGACGCTACTACTTCGGTCTTTCCTACCAGGATCAGGCCGGTATCCTGATCAACAACAATTTCAAGCGCTATTCTTTCCGCGCTAACTCCGAGTTTGATCTTACGCCCTGGCTGACTGTAGGTGAAAACCTTCAGTTTACCTATCGTTCCGTAGTTGGACAGCAAGGTGGGCAAGGTGGTATCGGTATTGCCGATGACGAATCTCAGGTATTGGCGGCCTATCGGATGCCGACCGTTATTCCGGTATACGACGAATTTGGCAACTTTGCCAGTACCAAGGCAGCCGGCTTCAACAACCCCCGTAACCCGGTACGGATCCTGACCAGAAACAACGGTGACGACCAAAGTTACAGCAATACGCTGTTCGGTAATATCTACCTGCAGATCGAGCCGGTTAAGGATCTCCGCATCAGAACCAGTATTGGTGGCGGTTTGAGCAACGGCTACTTCGTTAACTATGACTACCGCTATCTGGGTGATTCCGAACCACAGGCCAGTAATGGTTTTGGTGAAGGCAGTAACTCCGCCCTCCAGTGGGTATGGACCAACACTGCTTCCTATAAATTCACCACCGGGGCGCATACCTTCACCGCTCTGGCCGGTATCGAGGCCCTGAATACGGGCAGCGGCCGTTTTGTGAACGGTTCTGGTATCAACCCCTTCTCCATGGACCTGGATTTCGTCAACCTGACCAACGTCCAGTCTCCGGTGGTGAACAGTGGTAAGTTCAACGGTGTTAACTTCTTCTCTACTTTCGGTTCATTGGATTATAACTTCAATGAAAAGTACTATATCCGTGGTCTGGTTCGTCGTGACGGTTCTTCCCGTTTCGGTGCCAATAGTCGCTACGGTGTATTCCCGGCATTCTCTGCCGCCTGGCGGGTAACGGCCGAGCCTTTCATGCAGAACGCTTCCTGGATCTACGACTTGAAGATCCGTGGTGGCTGGGGACAAATGGGTAACTCCAATAACGTAGACCCGAACAACCAGTACTCTCTGTTCGGAACGGGCTTCGGTTTCTCCTTCTACCCGATCCAGGGTCAGAACAGTGGAGCGGACCAGGGCTTTGCCAGAACGCGGATCGGTAACCCGGACGCTCGCTGGGAGACCTCCGAAATGACCAACATCGGTTTTGACCTCTCGCTGTTCAACAACCGCTGGGAGATCATCATGGACCTGTGGCGTAAAGATACTGAGGATCTGCTCTATGCAGTACCCATTCCGGGTGTGATCGGAACGCGGGCCAACGCGCCTTCCGTAAACATCGCTGAAATGCGTAACCAGGGTATTGATATGCAGGTCATCAACCGCGGTAAACTCAGCGGTGATCTGAACTACGAACTGACCATCAACGGTGCATTCCTTCAGAACGAGGTTATCGCACTGGCACCGGGTATTGAATTCTTTGACGGACCCGCCTATCGCGGTGTTCAGGCCACCCGTAACCAGGTTGGCATGCCGCTGTCTTCTTTCTTCGGCTATAATGTGCTGGGTTACTTCAGCAGCCAGGCTGATATCGACAATTCTCCGGACCAATCGGCCAGAGGAGCGGGTATCGGTCGCTTCAAATACGAAGACGTTAACGGTGATGGAGTTATTACACCAGATGACCGTACTTTCATCGGTGATCCGATCCCGGATTTCACCGGTGGCCTTAGCCTTAACCTATCCTACAAAAACCTGAGCTTTGACATGTACTGGTACACTTCTCTGGGTAACCAGATCTGGAACCAGTCCAAATGGTTTACCGATTTCTTCGGTTCCTTCGAAGGTTCTGCTAAAGGCATCCGTGCCCTGCAGTCCTGGACGCCCGAACTGGGAGACAATGCAGCTGCCCCGATCTGGGAAAGTGCTTCCAACGAAAGTACGAACGGTGCCGGTAATTCCTGGTATGTAGAGGACGGTAGCTACCTGCGTCTGCAACAAGTAGCTATTAGCTATACATTCCCAACTTCCATGACCGATAAAATGCGTCTGGGTGGATTGACCCTGGGAGTAGCTGCCAACAACCTGCTGACTATTACTTCCT
Organism: Flavilitoribacter nigricans DSM 23189 = NBRC 102662; assembly: GCF_002646595.1. Classification (GTDB taxonomy): domain Bacteria; phylum Bacteroidota; class Bacteroidia; order Chitinophagales; family Saprospiraceae; genus Flavilitoribacter; species Flavilitoribacter nigricans. The sequence continues at coordinate 115,942 of NZ_PDUD01000009.1, read as the reverse complement.
ACACCGGGCTTGACCCGCAGGTAGGTGGTGGAGCGGATACCAACTTCGGTATCGATGTGGGTAACTACCCGGTCACTCGTGGTTTCACCTTAAGATTAGGAGCTAGTTTCTAACAATATTGTTTGGAGACAGACAGTTTTTGCCTGATTTTATGGCGATATTGAGTGCATATTAAACTTTAAACTCTAATTTTCTAAAAAGTATTCGAAATGAGAATATTTGATCATTATAAAATAACTTTCGTCGCCCTGATGGCCTGTATGGTCTTTATGGTTTCCTGCGGGGATGACTTCCTGGAGGTAGAGCCGACCGGGCAATTAGCAGAAAGTACGCTGGCTAACAAAGCCGGTATCGAAGGCTTACTGATCGGTGCCTATGCTACCCTCAACGGGGAATTCGGTAACCGCTTTGAAGGACCGAACCGTTGGGTAACGGGCGGTATTTTGGGCGGAGACGCCAATAAGGGAACTGACCCGGGTGACTATTCCACCATTAACCCGATCCAGCGCTATGAGATCAACCCGACGAACGGGGATATCAATAACTTGTGGCGGGGAAGATACGAGGGAATTAGCCGCTGCAACTACGTGCTGCGCCTGTTACCGGCCGCTGAGGATATTACCGAAGCGGAAGCAACGCGTATCGCGGCTGAGGCCCGTATGCTGCGCGCACATTTCTACTTTGATCTGAAGATCCAGTTCAACAGCATTCCTTACATCGACGAAACGCTCGATTACGGTTTGGGTATCGAAGAAGTACCCAATAGCCCGGATATCTGGGACAAGATCGAAGCGGACTTCCAGTTTGCTTTCGACAATCTGCCGGAAACTCAAGCGCAGATTGGCCGCGTTAACAAGTGGGCCGCCGGTGCTTACCTGGGTAAAACCTACCTGTTCCAGGAGAAATGGAGCCAGGCAAAATCCATGTTCGACCAGGTTATTGCCAACGGTGTAACCCCTAGTGGTGACAAGTACGCGCTGTTGGACGATTTTGCACAGATCTACAACGCAGAAAATGATAACCATGCGGAGGCCGTTTTCGCCGTACAATCTGCCAACAATACCGGTAGCACGGCAAACGCCAACTACTTCGACGACCTGAACTACCCGTACAACACCGGTAGTGACGGACCGGGTAACTGTTGCGGCTTTAATCAGCCTAGTTTCAGCCTGGTGAACTCCTTCCGCGTAGACGCAAACGGTCTGCCGCTGTTGGACGGTTCCTACAATACCGCTGCGAACGAAGTGAAGCATGACTACGGTCTGGCTACCAGCGATTCCTTCGAAGAAGATAATGGCCCGCTTGATCCTCGTCTCGACCACTCTGTAGGTCGTCGCGGTATCCCTTACCTGGATTGGATTGAGCACCCGGGTAACGACTGGATCCGGAACCAGGCTTACGCCGGTCCGTTTTCTCCGAAAAAATACATCTACTACAGAACGCAGGAGAACAGCTTCACCGACGGTAGTTCCTGGACCCGTGGTTACGCGATCATGAACTTCACCATCATCCGTTACGCCGATGTACTGCTGATGGCCGCTGAGGCCGAAGCCGAACTCGGTAACCTGGATCAGGCACTGGAGTATGTGAATATGGTTCGCGAGCGTGCCGCCAACGAAGAACACTGGGTGAAAGAATACGACGGTAGTGGCAATGCTGCCAATTACAGCATCGGACTGTATACTTCCGCCGATTTCGATACGCAGGATAAAGCGCTGGAAAGAATTTACTTCGAGCGTAAGCTGGAGCTGAACAACGAAGGACACCGTTTCTTCGACCTGGTTCGCTGGGGAATGGCCAACGAGGAACTGAATGCTTACCTGGACTGGGAAGCTCAGTACCTGACCACCATGTTCGGCGGTGCTAATTACACCGATACTTACAAATGGCTGCCGATCCCACAAACGCAGATCGACATCCATCCCGAAGGTGTGCTGACGCAAAACCCGGGATATTAATCGAGATCACTGATCATTAATTGATCTGATGAAATACAGGGAAGAGCCGCTCCGATTTGGGGTGGCTCTTTTTTTTGCAGGGCGTTCCGGAGAAGGTAGCCGGCAAATGCATGCGGGACATACTTTAAACTCGGGCCACTGCACGCTAAGGCTACGAAAGCTCTATCTCCGGCATACGAACTGAACTGTGAAATCGGTAGATATATCCACCGGGGGCAATTACCTGGTAGATCCGAAGACAATCCGAAAATCTGGACGATTTTTTTGCGACGAAAACGCTTTAATTCTTGGCGAGTTGAAGGGAAAGCCACTAATTTTGTAGCGCTTCTCAAGTAAAGTTAGATCAGCAAAGCATTCAAATACAAACTGCTTCTTACACGAAAGGAAAAAGAGAATATGTTCGCTTAAGTAGACGTATTTACGGTCTTATTCGATCTATAGAGTAAGATCAGCCAGGTAGATTACGGTTTTGGATCGTAGTCTGCTGACTAAACTATAAACAATCCAATGAAATACATACATTCTTACGCATTCCTGCTATTGGTCGGAATTGTTCTGAGCTCGTGTCAGGAGCGGGAGGGGACTTATTTTGAACTGTTGTCCCCCGAAAAGACCGGGGTGCAGTTTGTCAATGAGATCACCGAAAACGATACCCTCAATATTCTTGAAAGTGAATTTGTGTACAACGGCGCCGGGGTGGCGGTCGGAGACCTGAACGGCGACGGCCTCGAAGATCTTTTTTTCGCCGGTAATCAGGTCGACAATCACCTGTACATCAATAAAGGTGAACTCAAATTCACGGATGTCAGTACAGCGGCCGGCATTCAAAAACCGAATTCGCAGCTATGGTCCTCCGGCGTGAACATCCTGGATATCAATCTGGATGGGAAACAGGACATCTACGTATGCAATACGCTGCAGAAAGATTCCAGCCTGCGTCATAATCTGCTCTATGTCAATCAGGGCAACGACGGCAATGGAAACCCGACTTTTACCGAAATGGGTAAAGCCTACGGCATTGATGATCCCAGCCACTCCTCCCACGCCCAGTTCTTTGATTACGATAACGACGGCGACCTAGATCTTTTTGTGGGGGTGAATCTCATTGAGGAACGGTATCCCAACGAATTTGGCCCCCTTGTGGTCGACGGCAGCAATCCCAACCGGGATAAGCTCTTTCAAAACAACTGGGACGAAACGCTCGGTCATCCGGTTTTCACCGATGTCTCTCTACAGGCCGGGCTGCTCCAGGACGGCTATAGCCACAGTACCCTCATTTATGACTTCAACGAGGACGGATGGCAGGATATTTACGTGGCCAACGATTACCAGAGTAACGATCTGATCTTCATCAACAACCAGGACGGTACCTTCACCAACCAGGCCGGCAAGATCTTCAAACACTTTTCCCTTTCCGCGATGGGCAGCGATGTGGCCGATATCAATAACGACGGGGCGGCGGATATCTTCGTCACCGAAATGCAGCCTTACTACAACAAACGGAAAAAGCTCTTCCAGGGAGGCAGCAATTACCAGAACACCATTCTGACGGAGCGCTATGGCTACAACTATCAGTACCCGCGCAATACCCTGCAACTGAATCGGGGCACCAATCCCGAAACCGGCCTGCCGGTCTTCAGCGATGTGGGTATGTTCGCCCACGTGCAGGAAACGGACTGGAGCTGGGCCACCCTGTTCGCCGATTTTGACAATGACGGCTGGAAAGACCTCTACGTGGCCAACGGTTTCCCCAAAGACGTAACGGACCGGGATTTCTCGGACTTTCGGGCCTTTGCCGGTAAACTGGTAGCGCAGGAAGAATTACTGGCCGCCATCCCGGAAGTAAAATCTCCGAACTTTCTTTTCCGCAATACCGGCAAGCTCAATTTTGAAGACGTGACCGGTGACTGGGGCCTCAAAGTCCCTTCCTTTTCCAACGGCGCAGCTTACGTCGATCTGGATCAGGATGGCGATCTGGATCTGGTAACCAACAATATCGACGACCCGGCTTTTATTTTTGAGAACAAAAGCAATTCACCGAACCACTACCTACGCATTAAATTGCGGGGGGCGGCAAAAAATCCGGATGCTTTCGGGGCATCGGCTACAATCACTACCGGAGAGCAGCGCCAGAAATTGCATCTGCTTTCGGGGCGCGGTTATCTGTCCAAAACGGAAAATACGCTGCATTTCGGACTGGGAGAGCAGTCATCCGTAGACGCACTGGTGGTAACCTGGCCGGACGGCAAGGAAACCCGGATGGAAAACGTGGCGGCGGATCAGGTGCTCACCCTGGATCACGCCGATGCCCGGGAGCCGTCCGCTACGCCGGCAGCGACAAGTCCGGCCGTATTTAAGAGTGTGGCGGGAACGCATAACCTGCGATACAAAGACGATTCTTTTGATTTTATCGATTTCAATTTCCAGCGGACCATTCCCCATAAGTTTTCCCAGTACGGTAGTTCTATGGCCGTGGGCGATGTAAATGGCGATGGCCTGAATGATGTCTTTTTCGCCGGGAGCGGCGGCCGCAGCCAGACGCTCTACCTACAGGGGGGCGATGGCCGGTTCATTGCCCAAAAGATGAGTCTGAAAACGGATCCCGAGCAAAAAGAGGAAGATACGGCAACCCTCTTGTTCGATGCCGACGGCGACGGGGATCTGGATCTGTATATCGTCCGCGGTAGCGCCCAGTTTAAAGCGGGTAATCCGCTCTACCAGGATGCACTTTATCTCAACGACGGTACCGGCGCATTTACACTGGCGGAGGGCGCACTGCCCGAAATGTATGCCAACGGCTCTTGCGTAAAAGCAGCGGATATAGATGCCGACGGGGATCTGGACCTGTTTGTAGGCAGCCGGGTGCTGCCCAGTTCCTACCCGCTGCCGGACCGCAGTTACCTGCTCCGCAACGATACGGAAGGGGGCAACGTGACGTTTACGGATGTGACCGAAGAATACTGCGCCGCACTGGTGGAACCGGGCCTGATCAGCGATGCCCTCTGGACGGACTTTAACAACGACCAGCAACCGGATCTCATACTGGCCGGGGAGTGGATGCCGATCCGGCTCTTCCGCAATGAAGGCGGTAAGTTTACCGAAGTTACCGAAGGAAGCGGTCTCGCTGCGCAAACCGGCTGGTGGAACAGCCTGGCTGCCGCCGACCTGGATCAGGACGGAGATATGGATTACATCGCCGGTAATTTTGGAGAGAACATCTACTATCAGTGTACCTCGGATGAACCCATCCGGGTGTACGGCAAGGACCTGGATAAAAACGGCACCATCGATCCGCTGATCTCCTGTTACTGGCAGGATTCGCTGGGGGATCGCTACGAATACCTCTACCACCCGCGGGCCGATCTGGTCAAGCAGTTCGTCGGTATCCGTAAGAAATATAATACCCACGGCGAATACGGAGAGGCGACCGTACCGGAGATGTTCAGCGATGAGGAACTGGCGGACGCCCTTATTCTGAACGCCAAATGGATGAAAACCTCGGTGATCGAGAATCTGGGTAACGGCCAGTTCGCCATGCGGGAGTTGCCGGTAGAAGCACAGCTGGCCCCGATCTACGGTATACTGACCAAAGATGTGAATAATGACGGATTGAGCGATATTCTACTGGTGGGCAATGACCACGGTATGGAAGTGCAACAGGGACGGGCCGATGCATTTGGCGGCCTCGTACTGCTCAATCAGGGATCCTTCGGCTTCCGGCCGTTGAGTATCGCCGAATCGCATTTTGCCGTTATGGGGGAAGCCCGCGGACTCGTCAGTCTGCCTACGGCTACCGGGGAGGAATTGATCCTCGCTTCCCAGCACCGGGATTCCCTGAAGGTGTTTGCTTACAATACGGCACCCAATCAATCGCTGGTGTCTCTACAGCCGAACGAAGTAAAGGCCGTATACCATTTGAAGAACGGACAGACCCAGGTAGCGGAATTTTACTACGGAGACAGTTTTATGTCCCAGAAAGGCCGCTATGTCGCTAAAACCGACCAGATGCAGCGGATTGAACTGCTGGATGGTAAAGGGGAAGTGAGCCGGGTGATCGAGGCCGGTACCCTCCAATAAAAACAGCACCGGTTGCAGGTTTCTTTTCAACCTGCAACCGGTAATTTCCCGCCTGTTCCAATTTTCCAACGAACAGATCTCATGCGAATTGGGCGTTTAATCTGGAGCGAATGTGCCTTTTGGCACAAACCGAAGGTAGCGAAATGACCATTTCCCGGCTTAGCGGGCTGTAGGTACGCCATGTAAAACCTTATGGTAATCAAACCTGAATTACTGGCTAGACTCTAAGCTCGACTTTAGCATTTTAAGCAGCTCTATAAATGAGAGCTATCAAATGCTCAGTAAAGTCATTATTTAATTTATGCACATCCGGGTTTAAAGCGGATGTTTGAAAATACATTGGAGCTCAGGTTTGCCTTCGAACCTGGGGAGTAGCATCCGAAAAAGTCGGATATCTCCAGGGCTACGCCCTTCACCGATCTGATTCAAACCACAGCCCTATAAATATTGCAGGGCGATGCCCTTATAATCCTCAGCGGCGTAGCTGCGGAAATATTTGTAGATCCATCATGTATTTTGCAGCGAAGGGCGTAGCCCTGGCCATTAGATTGCCAAGAATGTACCTTTTTCTTCATTATTGATTGAACCCAATGTCAAAATGCTAAAGTCGAGCTAAGAGACTGTTTGAAAACTTCTGCTGCCGGAGAAAAACCCGGATTTTGGCGTCAATTGAAAGCTATTTTTCACTGCATAGCCCAGCTACGGAGTTAAAAATAGGTGCAAAGTGGGGGCCCGTACGGGTAACCCAGTGAGAGGTTTTCAAACAGTCTCTAAGTCGCATTTACCGTGAGTTTGTTGGACCAGAAAGCCGCGTAGGGGCGGCGGCTGCCTTTTCGGAAATATTCCAGTTTGGCCTGCAGGGTGTAGAGTCCCCGGTAGGGGACCCGGTAGTCATTCCAGTTCAGGCCGGTACTGGCGGTCCAGTTGCCTAAATTATGCTCACTGTACCAGGTATAAACCAGTTGGGAATCGGCGGCGGGGGCCATGGGGAGGTTGCCGGCGAGGGCGGCATGTACTTTGTTTTGGGCGCTGAGTCCGGCCGGGAAATCGGGGCCGTTTTCAACCGCAATGTTAAAGATCATAATAGGTATTTTGGGTATTAAAAGTACTTACCCGGCTAATTTAACAAAAAGTCTACAAAATCCGGTGCGTAACTTTATTGTGAAAACTTAGTACAAGCTCAAAGAACGATTTTCAGAACTGTAACGTTTTCAATAAATAATTTTAATATATTCAGCAAAAAGTTGATATTCCCGGATTTACTGCTCCGAGCATGAGACCTCCTGTAATCTTTTTAGCATTTGCCAATGATCAAGATGCCCACCTGCCTCTGCTGGAAGCGGAGCGTAAGGCCATTAAGGGGCATCTGATCCCATTGGCCAGCCAGCAGTATTTCCAGTTATTCGATGAATCGACTACTTCCCGGGAGGATCTTATCCGTTATTTATCCGAATTTAACGACCGGGTCGTGCTTTTCCACTACGCCGGACACGCGGATAGTGACCAGATCATCCTGACCAATGGCGGCGCGGATGCCGGTGGTGTTGCTCAGGCGCTCGCCCTACAGGATAACCTCAAGCTGGTCTTCCTCAACGGATGCTCCACTTACGAGCAGGTAAAAGCCCTTTTAGCACAAGGTGTTGACGCGGTGATCGCCACCCGGGTGCCCATTGGTGACGGATCGGCAATGGAATTCGCCGACGTATTTTATAAGTCATTGACCACACAACATACGCTGGAAGAAGCCTTTCGGATGGCGGCCGCCAATTACCTGATGGAAAAAGGGGAAAACGTCGGCATTTACCGGGGGCAGGGGCTGGAAGGACAGGAGGAAACGGAAGAACTCCCCTGGGGGCTCTACACCGCAGATGAAGCTGCCGAAACACTCAGCTGGAAACTACCGCGGGAATCCGCCGCTTCCCTCATTGTGCGGGGCGCAGGATTCCGATACCAGACGGGGACGGTTAATCAGAAGATTATTGAAACGCTGGCCAATTCCATCGCACCCTATTCGGAAGCAGTCCGGGACCTGATCGAAAATGCCCGTCGCCGGGACCGGTCACCCAAAATACGCGACCTGCGGGTAGCGGTGATCGATTCTTTCCCGACGCCTCTTGGCACGCACCTGCGAAAGCTGCTGCTTTCCGAAGAGATCAGTACGGAGCGGCTGCGGCGGATCGTGAATGTGTACCGCGTTTCCGCGGAATTGCTCGCCTACACTTTACTTTCCCAGGTGTGGGATGCGCTGCAGGAGAATCCGGATCTCCGGATCCCGGAAGATCAGTTGGTGCATTTACAGGCTTTTCTGAATCTGGATGCTGCCCAGGCGCAGACCTATGATTTCGTGCAACTGATCCGGGCCCTGGGCGATGTGTACGAGACACTGAAGATCCCTTATTTCATTAAGGAATTTTCGGATCTCAGAACCGCTTTTTACCAGGATGAATCGCTGCAGAAAGCCTACCAGTTCCTGGAAGAAATGCGGGCAGAACTGAGGGCCACCATCACGGCCGACGAAATTGAGAGCTTTTGTGTGCAGGCCGAAGATCACCTCTGCGAACTATTCAAACATCTGGGTTTCAGTGCAAAATACAAATTGGTGACCATCAAGTCGATCGAGGTGGAAAAGCGCCGGTTTGAGCCGCCGTCCTACCGGCACAACATGGTGATCCTGGATCGGATCACCGCCGCATTCGGGGTGTTGGATGAGGTGCTGAATTTTGATTCCCATACCGAAAATGACTCGGTAGTGCTGGTGCCGACCGAGGATACGCTGAGCCCTTTTCTCAACCTTTCCCCATTCATCGTGGATGAAAATGCCCTGTTGGGGCAGCAGAATTCCAAAGTTTTTTTCTACCGCTATAGCAATGACGGGAATTTGTACTACCAGTTGACGGACAACCTTAAAGATATATTGATTGTTGGTGATGACCGCTATCCGCAGATCAAAAGGCTGATGGATGATTTTCGGCGGCTGATCCTCCAGGCGGGTTAAAGTGTTTTAATTTGTAAGATGCCCGGCTTTTATGGGGCCCCAAAGCCAATCTGAGCCCGGGTATCGCCACACACTCAAGAGGTAAAGTATGGAAAACAAAGGATCTCCATTTAAATTTCTGGATGCCTACCAGCAGGAGGATAAGGATATCTTCTTTGGCCGGGAGACGGAGGTGGAGACTTTGTACCGGATGACCTACCATACCAACCTGATACTGCTGTACGGTATGTCCGGGACCGGCAAGACGAGTATCATCAACTGCGGACTGGCGAATAGCTTTGATTCGAGCGACTGGTTCGAGATCTACATCAGGCGGCAGGAAGACATCAACGATGCGCTCGTCCGGGAGCTCCGGGCCAAAGATCTGTCCAAATCCTTTGAAAAAGACTTCACGCTTCCCCAGATGGTGGAATCGCTGTATAAGGATTTTTTGCGACCGGTCTATCTGATCTTTGATCAGTTTGAGGAGTTGTTTATTCTGGGGAGTGAGGCGGAACAGGAGGAACTTGCCCGTCATCTCAAAGATATTCTGGCGGCCGATCTGCCCTGTAAGATCATCATTTCGATGCGGGAGGAATATCTGGCCCGCCTGTCGGTATTTGAAAAGATCGTACCCCGCATTTTCGATAAGCGATTGCGGATCGAACCGATGACCCGGGCCAACGCCCGCCGGGTGATCCTGCAGACGGCACAGAACCCCCGCTTCAATATTACGCTTTGCTACGACAGCATTGCCGACGATATTATCAATAATGTAACCCAGGGTACCGGTTGGGTCCAATTGGCCTACCTGCAGGTCTTTCTGGATAAGATGTACCGGCTGGCGGCCGAAGACGATCCGGATAACATCTATTTTGATGAAGACCTGGTAAAAAGGGTAGGGGGCATTGAAGATGTACTGGGCGATTTCCTGGAAGAACAACTCGATGTATTCGGCCGGGATGTGGATCGCCGGGACATGGGGATCCGCTGGTTGAAGTTATTCGTATCGGATAAAGGCACCAAGGTGCCCATTAAATTCCGGGAGATCCTGGAAATGATGCCGGAAATGAGTGAGGCACGGATCAATATTTATCTGGAGTTCTTTGTGAATCGTCGCATCCTGCGTCCGCTGGAGAACGAGCAGTTCGAACTGGCCCACGATAGCCTGGCCAATAAGATCTTTGATAAGCGGCCAAAGGGCATTTCGATGCCCCGGGAATTGCCCGAGTATCCACTGCCGGATAATCCCTTCGTCGGTTTTGAACCTTATACCAAGGAAATGGCCGCTTTGTTCTTTGGACGCCGGAAGGAGATTCAGGAACTGTTCGATAAGGTGGTCAACGAACTTTCCTCGCGGACGACCCTGGTGCTCGGTCCCATGGGAGTTGGTAAAACCTCGCTCATCCGTGCCGGCCTCTGGCCGCGTCTGGAGCCGCTGATGAAGGTGCAGTATCTGCGCGTTAGCCGGGAATTTATCGACAGCACACTGGTGCAAAATATGCTGAACTTCGAGCCCCAGGCCGGTGAAGTGCCCGTACTGTTGCGGATCGCTTTTCAGTGGGAAAAGAAAATGCCCGATCGCACGGAGCGCAAGGTGATCATTCTCGATCAGTTTGAAGAGTTCTACATCTGGGTGCAGGATCCCACGCGGCTTTTACATTTGAGCCTGCACCTGGCCTATTTGCTGGACGCCCGGCAGAATACGGACCTTATCCTGGTGGTCCGGGATGAATTCTTCTCGCAGCTCCAGGAACTGGAAGTATTCGTACCCAATATTCTGGAAGAACAGGTACGCATCCGGCACGTCGATAAAAAGACGGCGGCGGACATCATTGTCCAGTCGGCGGAAAAGGCCGATCTTGTTATCGATAATGACCAGGTCATCGACAAGATTATTCAGAATGTGAGCGAGGAGGATGGAAAAGTGAATCTTACATACCTGCAGCTCTATATGGATCGTTTATATAAGGCAGCGCACGATAGTTGACCAATGGCTGCGTTGCCGGCAACAGCTTGAAATTTTGATCTAAAGTATATATGCCAAAAGTAATCAATACCGAATTGCTCGATCAGCTCGGCCGCCCCAATGAGATGGTGGACGAGATGCTGGACCGGCAGATCGAGACCTTGGAGACTCAGTTGGGCCTGCGGGCCAAAGGGGTGGGGAACCGGGTATTGAGTATGTTTTTGGTAAACGGCACGCGTGTACAGCTCAGCGAGTCGTCCATTCAGCGTGAGTTGCAGCGCCAGATCCAGCTGGATCCGGCCACGACCACCCGCATCATCAAAGAGTTGGGCGATGCCGGTATCCTGCGGATCACTTCGGCGGGCCGCTACGAGATCGCTAACAGCTTTCTGGCCCGGCGGGCATTTCAGAAAGTAGAGTCGGAAAACCGGGTACTGCGGACGATCCGGGCCACCATCCAGGACCGGATGAGCCGGGAGGAACTGCTGGACCGGCAATATCTGAACTACATCGATACTTCTCTGCCGCTGATTGACCTCACCCCGGAGGAAACGGCCTTTATTCAGCGCTCCCGGGAAAATGTACGTCGCCGCCGCCGCCGGATCAACTGGATAGTTGCCGGGGCTTTTTTGCTGGTATTAGCGATGGCCGTCAATACCTATTTCAACTACCAGTCGGCGCAAAGCAACAATGAAGAATTCCAGCAGGCCAACGAAGAACTAAACAAATCGCGGGCCGAGGAACGACGGCTGCGCGAAGAAGCGCAGGAGGCCCTGGAGCAGGCCCGGGAAGCCAAAGAAGCGGCCGATGCCGCGCGCGAAGAAGCGGAGGAGGCCCAGGAAAGTGCAGAGATCAGCGCTCTGGAGGCCGAACAACAGCGTGTACTGGCCGATTCGCTGCGGCAGGAAGCCGTACAGGACCGCAACCGCATTCTGGCCCAGGCCGAAAAACTCCAGGAATTGACGGAGCAGGCCCAACGCGATGCCAACCGCAACAAAGCGCTGCGGGAACAGGCTGAAGCCAGCGAAAAACTGGCGCAGGACGCCCTGGATCGCTCCGAAACGCTCAACCGGATCATCACCTCCTGGAATGCAGCTTCGCGCGCCCTGCAGATCGAAGATGCGCGGATCAAGACCCTGGTGACGCTGGAAGCCTATAAACTCAATCGAGATAACCCCGCCGTGGGGGATGTCTATCACCCCAATATTGTCCGGGCGCTGCTGGATGCTGCGTCCTCTTTCGATGAAGACCTGGAATTCGATATTGCCACCGCCCACGACGGAGCGGTGCGGGATATCGTGCTGCATCCCGACGGGAACCAATTCTTTACAACGGGTAGCGACGGTCAGATCCGCCAGTGGCGTATCCAATCGTGGAACAGCCTGGGCGTACCCGAGCTGGCAAGTCCCCGAAATTTCGATGCGCAGCCCGATGTCGTTTACAATCAACTTTCCGTCAGCGCCGACGGAAAACGCCTGCTTGCGGCCGGCGAAAGCCGGGATTTCCACGTATTCCACGCTCCTGACGGCGCATCGGTTGGGTCCGTTCCGGTAGAACCACAGGATGAGATCTTTACTTCCGGATTTGCGAATTCCGGAGATTTCCTGGCAGCGGGACTGGATCATTTTTTTCGCTATGATGCTGCGGGCCGTAACCTGGAAAGTTTTCCGAAAAACCGCTCAAACAAAAGCCTGATCATAAAGGACAAGAACGGCACCTCTGTTTTCAGCGTGCAGGGACAATACCAGGAGTTTGCCTACGAATTGCTGATCGACTCGCTCGGTGACGGGAAGGTGGGCCGCCAGGAGATCAATTTTTACGGTACGCCCAAAGAAGTGGACTACGGTGCCGTGGCCAAAGTGGATTACGGTCAGCTGAACGATAGTGTCGCCTTGCTGGTGATCGGCTTTACGAGCGGGCGGGTAATGTTTATCGAAACAAACGCCAATGGAGATCATTTTCTTCCCCGCAGCGCGGATGCGCGGAAAGACTTTAAACCCCACCAGGCCGCGATCTCCGATTTTGCCTTCAGCAATGATGGGAAGAAGCTGGCGATGGCCAGCTACGACGGTACTGTATCCGTATGGGATCTGGAACGCTATGCGGACCCGTCCTACCAGCCGGTGGTCTTTGACCGGCATCCGACCTGGGTACTTTCGGTGACTTTTGCCAAATCCGACGAATACATCATTACCGGTTGCCAGGACGGTAGTTTGCACTTTTGGAACGTTCGCCCTGTCGATTACGCGGAGTTTTTGTGTGAAGAACTGGAAGCTACGGGTAATGCCGCACTGCAACAGCAACGCAAACTGGAAAGTATCAGTCGTAAATCCGGTCTGATCCGGGCTTTCGATGAACTCTCCAATGAAGATTACCGCCGTTATTTTGGAGAAGGCACTACCCGGCGCATCACCCGTTCTATCCGGGTGTGTAACTGACGATCGATCTGTACCATGAAAAAGACCCACCTCAACCTGTTGGTATTACTTAGTTTTTTGACGGTTCCATTGCTGGGGCAGCGGGAAGACTGTACTGAAAACCTACTGCGGGCCCACCGCCTGTACGAACAGGGGCGCCTGTACGAGGTAATTAGTACCCTGGAACGGTGTGCGGCCGACGAATCCATATCCCGCCCCGTACGCCGGGAGATACTGTCGCTGTTGCAGGAAACCCACCTTTTTCTGGATAATGATAAAATGGCCGATAGTATTCATCTGAAGCTGTTGCGCCTGGATCCGTTCTTTAAACAGAATACCGATATCCCCGAGGTGAAATATCTCGTAGATCAGTACGAGACCTACCCGATCGCGACCTATGGTGTCCGCCTGGGCATTTATACCATCACCCGTCCCATCATCGAGCAGGAATTCCTGGCTTTTTCCGAGCTGGATATACAGGACCTGAATTATAAAAGACGGAATGACGATCTGTACGGCTGGACGGTACATGCCGATCTCAGTTTTAATCTATTCAAATCCAGCGTAGAGATCACTACCGGGATCGGTATTTCAAATATCTACCTGCGTCGCAATTACCAGTTGGGAAATGCCCGTCTGCCCGGTGGGGAGGCACAGGCCCCGGCATCCCTTACCTTTCTGGAGCGTTTGCGATCTACCCAGCTTCCGTTTTTGCTGCAGATCAACGCCGTTCCCCGGAGTGAGATCATCCACTCGCGTTTTATTCCCTACTTTTTTGTGGGCGGAGCGCCGGAGTATCTTATCAAGCACGCGGCCCAGGCGATCGGCCCGGAGATCGATTTTCCGGGAGATGCGGACGACCGCTCCGCCAGCCTGATCGGGATCGGCGATCAGCGGAAGCGCTTTAATTTTTCGCTGCTCGCGGGAGCCGGCGGAAAGTTTCGCTTCAAGCGGACGTATGTATCCTTCGATGTACGATACCACCGCCTGATGCAGAAAGTGACGAGCAACTCGGAGCGCTTTACGAATGATGCGCTGCTCAATACTTTCAACTACGCGGATAATGACTTTAAATTGCACAGCGTGAATTGCAGTATCGGGGTGGGCCTGTTCCTTTTTCGATCCAAACGCCGATAGAGGATAAGAGGATACTCCTTTCCCGCGATCTGTAACCGAATACCGTGCATCGGACACCCCGATCGCAGAGAATGTCACTTTTTTGGTATAAATTATCGCGACTTGTTGATATTTATTGAGTGGCATTGTTTACTTTTGTTTAAGGAGGTTCACCCGCTACTAAGTACCACGTATGAAGAGCATTGTAACTCAGCGTTTTATAAACTGCCATGACAAACTGAAAGAAGAAAACCGCATCCGCTCGAGTCGGCAGTTTGCGATCTCACTCGATTATTTACCCCAAAGTTTAAGCGAAATACTGAAAGGTCGGCGGGATGTAACCATTGAGTTGATCCGCAAGGCAGTGGAAGAATACCAGCTGAACCCGGTGTACCTCTATACGGGAGAAGGCCCCATGTTTATGACCGAAGAGGATCATAAAAGTTTTCGGGTGCTCACCATTGTGACCAACGCCCAGGAGGACGAGCGGATCGTGCACGTGCCGGTACCGGCCCAGGCCGGATATGCCGGAGAACAGGTAGATCCTACCTTCATTCAGGACCTTCCCACTTTTACCCTTCCCGATTACAAATACAAAGTCGGCACCCATCGTTCCTTTGACGTTTCGGGGGATAGTATGGAACCCACCCTGTTCGAAGGGGACAAGGTGATCTGTAGTTTTCTGGAACCCACTCTTTGGGAATCCGCCATCAAGGATAACTATGTCTACGTGATCATTACACGGGCGGATGTGATGGTCAAACGGGTGAATAATCTCCTGCGTTCCGAAAAACAGCTGGAGATCCTTTCTGATAATGCCTTCTACGAACCCAACCGGATCGACCTCGGAGATATCCGGGAGGTCTGGTACGTCCGGGCTAAGATCAGCCCCTTTCTGCCTTCGCCCCAGAATATCCGCAATTATTTGCTGGATGAGATCCGGGAGCTGAAGCAAACCATCGCAGCTCAGGGTAAACTGCTCTCCAATTTGAATGACTCCGTCGAAAAAATAATGGACAACGGCCAGAAAAAGGATTAACTTATCGACTGGTACCCGGTGGTCCGGTGTACATTTTCAATCAGAATTATAAATTTTATGAAAATAAAAGGAAAGGTCGTTTACCAGAACCTGGAAATGGGTTTCTGGGGAATAGTAGATGCAAAAGGCAACCAATGGCGACCGGTAAAAATGCCGGAACAGCTCAAACACGACGGCAAAGAAGTTGAAATAAAAGCCAAAAAAGTGGAGGAAGACATGTCCTTCATCATGTGGGGAACGCCCATAGAGATCGTTTCTTTCGAAACCCTGGGGCCCTAAATACCGGCCCCAGATCGCTTAATCTCTGTTCACGCCCACTAATACCAACACCCATCCAATAATAAAGGCAACGCCACCCAGTGGGGTTACGGGCCCCAACCAGCCGACCGGCCAGCTCAGCAGATCCCGGATAGACAGTACGTAAAGCGATCCGGAGAAAAGCACGATGCCGATCATAAAGGCAACGCCGGCCTTGGGGATCATCCGGTTTTCCGGGGAAGATTTCGCCCAGAGTCCCAGAAATAACAGTGCGAATGCGTGGTAAAACTGGTACCGCACGCCGGTGTGAAAGATCTCCAACCTTTCCGGGCTCAGGGCCTCCTTCAGTCCGTGGGCGCCAAATGCTCCCAATGCCACTGCTGCCATTGCCAAAATCGCTCCCCAGGCCATCCAATTCTTAGCCATATCCTTTTTTTGTTAAAAGCTTAAATTTACCACTCAGAAGTGGTTTTTCTCGATTCGTCGCTTCATTTTTGTGTCATCAAATATCAGGTATTTTGCAGCGGAAGCTTATTTACACCATCGGCATTTTAGGATTCCTGGGATTAGCGGTCTGGGCGCTCGATCGCTGGTCGATATTTCCCATTCTCCCCGCAGCTGCCACGGATATCGTTCCGAGCGAAGCCAGCGTGGTCGTGACGCTTTCCGGGATGGAAAGCGGACTGATGCTGGGCGACGGGGCGGAGGAAAATGCCTGGCAGCGCTCCATAAGCTTATTACCCGGACTGGACGAAGACCTGCGGAATATCAACAGCCTTATCGATACGTTATTTCCTTCCCGTACCGCCATCGACCGGGCGGATGGCCTCGTCAGTATCGTACCGGTTGGCAACGGCCGGGTAGCCGGCACCTGGATCTTCGATCTGCGAAATATGGGTGGGAACCTGGAACCCGAGGAGTGGCTGAGGGCGAAACGCCTCAGATTTCAGTCCTCCAGTTTTCGCGGACAATTGGTGTACACCATAGATCTGGGGGATGGGGATAAAGTGGCCCTTAGCAAATTCCGCAATCTGTTGATCCTGGCCAAGTTGCCGTTTCAGGTAGAAGCAGCCCTGGCCACGGAAGGGAATACTGACCACTGGATAGACGAATTACTGCCCTCCGAAAACCCGGATGCCCTTTGCTCGGTCTATCTGCATCCCCGCAACTGGAAGGACCTGATCGATCAGTTGTTCACCCCGGCCGGCCGGCCCGTCGCCTATACCTGGTCGGATTGGCTGGAACGTTGCCGGATCGATGTATTTCCGGAGCAGGACGGGTACCGGCTCGAAGGAAACAGCCTGTCCGACGGGGAATGGCTCGATAACCAGGTGCCTCCGGCTGCTCTGGAGAGCGATCTCTGGGGCATGCTCCCGGCTAATACGGCCGGTATCCGGGCCCTGAATGTAGGGGATCCCTTGACTTATTTCCGACTTCACCATTCCGGTAGCGTTAGACGTTTCCAGCGGTTCTTTTTACCCTGGATACAGGGCCCTTTACTGGAGCTTACCCTGCGGCCATTTAATGCACAAATGGAGGAAAGACAGCTTTATTTCTTTGGGTTCACGGATCAGACTTCCGTCCGGGAAGCGCTGAACGAGTGGATGGAGGAGGTAGGCGTCTTGCAAACGGAAGATTATCAGGGGTTTCAGTTGACTCAGGTTTACGAAAACGAGAGCCTCTTCCCATTTTCGGACGAGAGCTGGGACAATCCCTGGTGGACGATCGTCGGCAATTACGTCGTACTGGCTACGAACCAAAACTCCCTGGAAAGCTGGGTGGATCAATACGTGGTTGGTAATGCCCTACCGCTAACCGAGACGGTCCGGCAGATAACCCTGTCGGAATCCGGGGGGCAGTTCGCCTTTTTTCTCGACTGGAAACAGTGGCGAACGGGCTGGCAATACCTGGTTGAGAACGGCGACTGGGCCCGCACTTTGCCGGCATTGGGCCAACTGGCTTTACGGGTGAAAACGGAAGGCCGTCGTGGTAAGATCTCGGGATTGTGGCGTCCGGGAGCCGAACTGCAGGAGGCCGGTGATCTGAGCTGGCGGCAGGTTTTGTCCAATCGGGTGGCCGCCGGCCCCTGGCTGGTCAGGGAGGCCGCGGGAAAACCCCAGATCGCCGCCCAGGATGCGACGAATCGTCTTTATCTGCTGGATGAAGCCGGGCGGATAAAATGGCAGCAGACCCTGGATGGAAAAATACTTTCCCCCATAAAAACCCTGCAGGTCGGCAATGTGCCCGCCCTGACTTTCAATACCGCCAACGCGATTCACCTGGTAGATATGGATGGGAAACCAATTTCTCCCTTTCCCCTGGAATTGCGTAATCCTACGGCTTTACCGCAAACGGTGATCGACTTTAGCGATGATCGCAATTATAATTTCTTTGCGGTTTCCACGGATGGATGTGTCTACGGGTATGAGCTGAATGGGGGAGCGGTGCCCGGCTGGAACCCCTTGTGTCAGCTCGGAGAGATCACCCAGCCGCTGCTGCATTTCCAGCACGATAATAAAGACTACCTCGCGCTGCGAAATACCAATGGGACCTTGCGCGCCTTCGCGCGTGACGGAAGTCCGCGACTGCTGGGCGATTTCCCTCCGGGACCAGCCCATTCCTCCCTACAGTACCAGTTGCTGGCCGGTAGGGAGCGCATTGTCAGCTGTACGGATAGTGGTGTGGTGGAGGTATTGCCGCTGATCGGAGATCCGATCCAGATCCGGTTGCCCGTTGGGAATAACCTGGGCGTGCGGATGATCTATGAAGATTTCCGGGGCGATGATCGCAAGGATTATTTGTTGAGTTCCGGCAATGCCCTGGCCTTGCATACTTACAATGACCGTGGTCTGGTCCGGCAGTTCGAAAGAAGCTTTCCGCAAAAGGTCGACCGTATATTTAAGGTGGATCAACCCGGGAAAGATGCATCGCAGATCGGCCTGCTCCTGGAGAGCAGCGGAAAGATCTATCTGCTTTCTCCGGAGGGAGAGGTCGTCAACGGTTTCCCGCTGGCGGGAAGTACTTCCTTTTTTATCGTGGATCTTTTTCAGGCGGGCGAGCCCCACCTGATCGTCGGTTATCAGGATGAAATACTGGCGTACCGGATGGCCGCCTTACAGTAAATGATGGAGTAGAAGTCGGTTTGGATATTCCGTTTAGGTCATTTGCGGATCGGGCGCCGGCCCGCCGTACACATCGTGATCCCGACGTTCTTGCATTTCCTCTTCCATTCTTTTCTTTTTAATGCGATCCAGGTCGGCATTGCTGAGCATGGTCTTCGTACCGGTACCCACAGCAATGATGGAACGCATGGCATCTTCCGAACGCGCTTCGATAAAATCGAGCTGGTGGCGCTTAACGTGGAATACAAAACCGTTGGTCGGGTTGGGACCGGTCGGCACAAAAATGGAGTACATATCGTTCGGTAGTTCGTCGGTAATGAAGCCGACCATACGCGTATCGTTACCGAATACATCGGCCATAACGACCTGGCTGAATGGGCGTTTCTTGCCCGTAAACTGATTGACCGTTTCCCGGATGGTGGAATACATCGGGATCATCTCCAGATATTTTCGCTCGAAATATTTCAACTTGGCTTTCCCCCGGGGCATTTGCACGATCAGGCCGATGATGAAAAACACCAGGGTGATGATCATTACGGCCATCAGATCCGCGGTCCATTTGGGAGTAGCTTCACTTACCCGCAACAGATTGCTCAGTGGCGAAATGATGTTCATTAAAAAGTTGAGCGCAAAGCGCATCAGGATGATGAAGATAGAGATAGGCAGGATGACAAAGAGTCCGCCCAGTACAGTTGTAAGGAAGAATTTACCGAGCTTTTGTAAAAAGCTGCGTTTTTGTGGATCACCTTGTTCCATTAGGTAAGTTTAGGTTCTAACTGTACAACACCATGCTTTTGAACAGGTTCACTGGAAAAAATAAGAACAACGCTAATTTTTTACCTGCAAGCCGATAATATACTTCCCGGAGCAGTTCAAGGCAACATTTCATACTAAATTGGGGGCTATTCCCCAACGCCATATGTGTGGAAAGGGAAGTCGCAGATACGCTTAGGATAACCGTTTAGAATTGAAAATAAATGAAGGGTACCACCTCCGCGCTGGCGGTTTGAATAACGATCCAGATCACCAGAAAAAGAACGAAAGCCTGGGCTACCGACGGCATCCGGACGAAAAGGCGCTCTACTCCGAGGTCCCATTTGCGGGGAAGGAAATGCAGCAGAAAACCCAGCGCGATGAGGCCGACCACCGCACTGTAGCCCCGAACGATCTCTCCGGCGAGTTCCCAGTTGAGACCGCTGCCGATTTGACCGAGCATGGCATAGGTGATCTCCGTCGGGCTCAGCGTATTTGCTGCCGCGCCGGAACGGAAAAATATCCAGCAAAGACAGACAAAATGGAAAACGAGCAGCACACTGATACTCCTGCTCCAGCGCTGGCCATCCTTACCCGATAGCGCCCGCAGGAAGTAATCTCCCAGCAGGGCCAGCAGCATACTGCCCAGCCAGATGAAAAAGAGGTTCCGGTTGGCCCCGCTCATTTGCTGGTACGTGTACACGTCGATCTGGTCGCCGGACCAGCGCCAGTACAATACCGCCTGGATGATGAAAAGGACCAGCAGCCATACACCTCCGATCCGGACAATGGTCTTCTGCCACCAGCCTTTTTTATTCGAAAGGAACCGGTCGATGGCCAGCGCCATGCCGTGCAGCCCACCCCAGATCACAAACACCCAGCTCGCCCCGTGCCAGAGGCCACCGAGCAACATAGTGATCATCAGGTTGATGTAGGTCCGGAAACTGCCCTTGCGATTGCCACCGAGGGAGATGTAGAGATAATCGCGCAGCCAGCTCGACAGTGAAATGTGCCAACGCCTCCAGAAACCCTGAATGCTGTCGGATTGGTAAGGCGTACGGAAGTTCTCCGGCAACTGAAAGCCCATGAGCAGAGCCAGACCGATGGCCATATCGGAATAGCCCGAGAAATCGCAGTAGATCTGGATGGCGTAACCGTAACTGGCCAGCAGGTTTTCCAGGCCGGAATAAAGCCCCGGATTGTCAAAGACCCGGTCCACAAAATTGACGCTGATGTAATCGGAAATAACCGCTTTCTTGAACAAGCCCCCGATGATCAGCAGGAATGCCTGCCCCATTTGCTCCCGGCTCAGACTCAGTGGTTGCCGGATCTGGGGTAAAAAGTCTGCGGCCCGCACGATGGGACCGGCGACGAGTTGGGGAAAGAAACTCACAAAAAAGGCAAAATCGATTAGCGCCCTGCCGCCCGCCTGCCAGCTTTCCAGTCCGGCACTGAGCGATTGGATCTTTCGGCGGTAGATGTCAATGGTGTAGCTCAGTACCTGAAAAGTGTAGAAGGATATCCCCACGGGTAGGAAAATGCGCTGGAAATCCCAGGCGTTGCCCGTGAGCTGATTGGCCGTATCAATGAAGAAATTGGTATACTTGAAATAGGCCAGAATGCCCAGGTTGAAGAGTACGCTCACCGTCATCCAGAGCTTGCGCCGCCAGGGTTCTTCGCGGATTTCGAGCAAATGGCCCAGACCGAAATTGACGACCGTAGACAGGAGCAGTAACCAGAAATAGACACCGCTGGAGAGGTAATAAAAGTAAACGGAAAACAGGAACAGATAAGCCGTGCGGGCAAAGGTGCGTTTGCGAAGGAGCAGAAAAAAGCCGTACGCCACCAGGAAGAATATAAAAAAACGCGCACTGTTGAACAGTAACGGTTGCGATGGATCATAGGTGAAAAACTGCCAAATGCTGCTCCAGTCAATACTCCCCATATGCCTGCATTAGTGCTTTAAATAGTAACTCGCCCTGCAATTCGTAGCCCACCTTGGTAAAATGCAGATAATCCCGGCCCGTCAATTGAGCGGAGCGCCACTGTCGGATGGAACCGGCACCGCCCATTACATCGAAAAGGTCCCAGACCGCGAAATTGTGCCATCCGGCAGCTTCCGTGATGATCTCTCCCGCCACCTTGATGGCCGGATTTTCGTAACGTCTGCGCCGCAGGGCATCTCCGGGTGTAGTAAGCAGGACCGACGTACTTGCCGGCAGGCCCTGCAGCCTATTGGCGAAAGCCTCCACCTGTTCGGAAAAACCATTAGGCTGAAAATTGGAAATGGCCGTTTCGTTGGTACCGAGCGATACAATGATCAGATCCGGTTCCAGAGCCGGCAACTGCTCCCAGAATTCCGGAGCTTCGTTATAATGGTAATACGTTACCCCGTTCACGCCGATAGCGTGGTAGAGCAGACCGTTCCGTTCGCGGTTCTCCAGGGAGATCCCGTACAATCGTGTACTCCCGGTATTGCCGTCCGTCCGCCGGGCGCGCATCAACAGGCGCCGGGTGAGGCTATCCAGTTCTACGGTGGCCCATTGGGAACGGGAAGTACCGCTTTCCCACTTGAGCATGTGCTGAACTTCGAACAGTTGTTTGTCGTAATCACTGGCGGTGGAATTCCCGTTGCCAACGATCAGTTTCTGGCCAGGTTTGATCATACTGCCCCGGAGGTTATTCCATTGCTGCAGCCGCCGAACGCTGGTGCCGTGCCGCAGGGCCAGACCGTACAGCGTATCACCGCTGCGTACGGTATGGTAGACTTTCGGAGGCGCAGCTACCGCTACGGCCTCGGTATCCGAGAAATGTCCGATGCTCCAGTTGAGGGCGCCTTCTCCCGCAATGCTGAACAGTTTGATCTGATTGAAAGCATAGTCGATAATGGTATCGTTGCGGACCTGCAGGTCCAGCCAGATCTGTTTACCGCTGGCCTGTACGGTCAGGCCGGAAATGCCTACCGGGATGTGTTTTTGCTGGAAAGTTGAACGCCGGGACTCCCAGATCTGGTTGCTACCCGAGCGCAGATCGGTCGGACTGTTGGTGCCCGCCAGTGCGTAGGGAAACACCAGCCCCCGACCCGCCGAACCGAACAGTTCCTGCAGCCGAATACGGAGGTAACCCGTCCACCAGTCGGCCTGAATGTGGGAATCTCCGATGTGCACGATATTCAGTCGTTCCCTTTCCCCACGTTCCAGTTCTTTCAGCTTTTGAAAGAAGGGAGCCAGGGGCGCCGCGTTGATCAGGGTATCCGCGGCCATGTTCAGGAAGGGATACTCCTGGAGGGCGACCGTATCCAATCGTCCGTTGTTGCGAATAGCCGAAAATGCGGATTCCGGTAAAACGGATCTCTCTGAAGTAGCTGCCTCCATTTCCGGTACAGATCGATCTCCTGCCTGTTCCATATCAGGGTAGAACATCAGCAACCAGATCCAACTCCATTTTATACCGGTCCAGGTCATGCTAATCGTATTTATTGTTGTTGGTCAAAATCTTTGAGTAAATACCGCAGCAGCATTTTTCCGGCGGCATGAGCGCCCGGGAAGCTGAGGTGAGTATAGTCCAGATTGGCCCAGCGGGGTTCTTTGTTATCGGCCCAGTCGATGATCGTTCCGCTGCCGCCCATCGCTTCGTAAAAGCTAAAGAAACCGATCTTATGCTGTTCGGCCACCTCCCGCATGACCTGGGTAACCAGGGGAACGCTGGGGTCGGCAACTACTTCCGCCTCTTCCTTAATGCCCCGGTCGGTGGGTCCGATCAGGAGGATACTGGCGTTGGGAAAGGATTGCTTAATGTGTCTGACCGTACGGTTGATCTCACTTTTATACCAACTGAAATCTTCCAGCTCCGGCGCCAGTGCATTCAGGCCAAACTGGAGGATCACCAACTCGTAGTCGAGCAAAGAGTCAAAATTATTGTAGCGGTAATAGGGCACCTGCAGGAG
This sequence comes from Flavilitoribacter nigricans DSM 23189 = NBRC 102662, assembly GCF_002646595.1. GTDB lineage: Bacteria > Bacteroidota > Bacteroidia > Chitinophagales > Saprospiraceae > Flavilitoribacter > Flavilitoribacter nigricans. The sequence continues at coordinate 92,313 of NZ_PDUD01000009.1, read as the reverse complement.
GCGACCCCCGGAATTACCCCTGGAGGGAATATTATCCACGATCACACCCTGACTACTTTCCAGACTGATCCCGAAAAGCGGCTGACTGTAGGGAACGTCAAAAGTCAGACTCAACTGACGTACGGTACTGTCCAGCAACCAGAGCTGATTGACGGTGGCCTTTCCATTGAGCTCGAAATGCGCTTTCCGGTCTCCGGCGGCAATGTCTAGCGATCCGGAGGGGGCGGTATGGCCCGTCGAATCCGGAATGGGCGCCGAATAGAACAGGCGCGCCCGGGGGACCATGCGCAAACCGGAAAACAGATTCACGCCGCGGTACGTCACCCAGAAATCCTCCTCTTCGGAGGGATCATCTTCCGGTTCTTCGGCGATCAGCAGCGAATCCTTGTTGAGCAGGGTACTGTCAACGGTCAGGCTGTCTTCTGCCTGGGGCGGCTTTCCGGCCAGGAAATACCCGCCGAGTATCCCTAGGGGATATCCGGGCCAGTTTTTCTGTCCCAGCATACGCCGGTACCAATTGGTTGACGTATTGTGGCGAATGGACCGCCGAAAACCCCGAATGGGGCTGCTGATGGGGACCAAACCTACGCCGGAGCCTCCAAAACGTTGTTGGAGGCTGTCGCGCAGGGTCTGGCAGATCAGGTCTCCTTCGATGGCGGAGTCGCCAAAATAAGCGACCCGGATCTGCCCCTTACCGGATCGTAAAGCATCGTAAAAAGTTTCCAGGCCCGCTTTGCCGGCGTAGGCCGGCGGGGGTGGGGGAGGCGGTGGCGCTTTCACCGTGTCTTTGACGACCACAGATGTATCCACCTGGAGAGTGTCCACGGTCATTTCGGAGGAGTCCTGCAGGAAGCGCTGGAAGAAATTATAATTCCGGAAATGCTGCGATAATACACCGGATTGCCGGTGCAGCAAAGGGTATAACAGCAGGAACACCGCCGTCATCAATAATATTCCCCAGGCCGATCTAAACGAACTTCGCTCCATAAATTCCATTTCGGGCCCGTAAAGGTAATAGAGTCCTTACTAATTTCCAGTGTCCGGCTTTCTTTTTGCGGTAAATTTTCTACCTTTCTGACGGTCATTGCCCCCTCGGCACCGAACCGGTGAACGTAGCGGCAAACCGAACTAAAACCCGGGTTAAAACCCTGGTGGTCGATCATTGTAATCCGGTAGCGGGCAAAGTTCGAGGGCAATCCGGCGACTGGCCACCGGAACTAGAACTAACAAGTATGTCCATCAAACAACTGGGCCTCTGGGGCGGTCTGGCCCTCGTCCTGCTGATCATTTTACTGCCACCACCCGGCGGACTTTCCGTTCCGGCCTGGCGGGCGGCTGCGGTTACCCTGCTGATGACCGTCTGGTGGCTGACCGAAGCCATCCCGATCTACGCTACGGCTTTTGTCCCTCTGGTCCTTTTTCCTTTTCTGGGTATTGTCGATGCCAAAACTACCGCTGAAAATTACGGGCACCCCTACGTGCTGATGTTACTGGGTGGGTTCTTTATCGCCAAAGCGATTGAGGTGCACCATCTGCACAAGCGCATCGCCCTGCTGACCATCCGTCTGCTGGGTAATGATCGCCGCCGCTTGATCCTGAGCTTTATGATCGCGACGGCCTTTTTGTCCATGTGGATCGCCAATGTCGCGGTAACGCTGCTGATGCTGCCCATCGCACTGGCCATCATCGACAAAGAAGAACTATCCGGCCGAAAAGGGAATTACGGTCTGGCCCTGATGCTGGCCATCGCTTATTCGGCCAGTATCGGCGGGACGGCTACCCTGATCGGTACCCCGCCGAATATGGCCTTTGTCGGTATCCTGGAAAAGTTATTTCCGGAAGCGCCGCCCATCAGTTTTTTCGACTGGTTTAAAGTAGGCTTTCCCCTGGTGATCGTATTCATTCCCATCGTCTGGTGGTATATCGTCAAATACTTTTCGGTCGGCGGTGCGCTGAGCGGCAGTCAGGACGTGATCGAAACGGAGTTCCAGTCCCTGGGTAAGCTACAGGGGGGCGAAAAGCGGGTGCTGATCATTTTTGCGCTGACGGCTTTCGGCTGGATCTTTCGCCGGGATTTTGAACTGGGCGATTATACTGTTCCCGGTTGGGAAACCTGGATCGGCGCTCAGGGGAATACCCACGATGCCGTGGTGGCCATCTTCAGTGCCCTGATCCTGTTCATGTTGCCGGCGGAAGGCTGGAAAGGCGAACGCCTGCTGAACTGGGAACAGGCCCAGAGTGTACCCTGGGGTGTGGTCATGATCGTTGGTGGCGGATACGCTATCGCGGATGGATTTGCCCAGACCGGACTGGCCGAGTGGATCGGCGGCGAACTGGCCTTTATCAGTCAGTTCCCCACTTTCCTGGTGGTCCTCCTGGTCGTCGGACTGATGATCTTCCTGACCGAAGTGAACTCCAATACTGCTACGGCCAATATCTTCCTGCCGGTACTGGCCACCATGGGTGTAGCCGGCGGGGCGAATCCCTTACTGCTCATGATCCCGGCAACCTTTGCCTGTTCCTTTGCTTTCATGATGCCGTCGGGCACGGGCACGAATACGGTGATCTTCGCCAGCGGCCGGGTGACCATACCGCAAATGGCCCGCTGCGGCCTCTGGCTGAACGTGATCTTTATCTTTTTGCTGACCCTGATGCTGTACGTATTGGTGATCCCGGCTTTGGGGATTGACGGGGCGCTGCCGGTGTGGGCGCAGTAGGTCGCTTAGTTAGCTTGTGGGGAGGAAAAGCGTCATTCCTCCCGTGGCGATGCCCAATTCATCCAGATGCCCCATCTGCTGCCGATCCGCCGTGATCAGATGCAGGTGCATGTCCGAATCGTGGTGGGTGAAAACGCCGTGATGTTCGGTGGAATAAAAGCCGATAATATCTACGGTTTCGTTAGACAGCGGGTAATTGACCTGGCCCTGATGGGCTTCTTCCGGTGAACTTACCGCAGTGCCCGCGGGTAAATTTTGTATGTGGATCACCGCCTGTTTGATCCTGCCGTTCAACTTGAAAACAAAGGGCCGTTCCAATTGCCGGGTGTTTTCCTGAAGGTAGGCTTCCAACTGCTTCAGATTGGAGATGGAATCCGGCAGGGTAGTCTGAGCCCATTCCTCCCGGTGGGCGTAAACAAAAAAGGGCGCTTTCACCCCAAAGTCTTCCGTCACGGTCATCAAGGAATCATCGGTCACCCGGGAAACATAAGACTGGCCGTCGACTATTAAAAGTTCTCCGCTCAGGTATTCTACGGGGCCCAGTCCGTACAGGCCGGCCCGGGGCTGCAGGGTATCCAGATCGATGATGCCCGCCAGTTTGCCCTGGTGCATTACGGTGCGCATCGCCCCGGCGATCTGCACGCTGCCGGATGGCGTATCGGATGATTCGGCTTGTTGATTGGGAGACTGACAACTCCCGGCCAGGAGTAGGATAATAGCTAAAGGGATAAGGGATAAATGCTTCATTTTGTTAATCTTCTTTTCCAGCAAGGTATTCATCGTACATTTCAATTAATCGCTGTTCGCTGTTCATGACGTTGGACAAATGGATCGCAAACAGGCGCAGACTTTGGGGATCGTTACGATCCATATGCAGGTACAGAAAGTCCATGAGCTTGTTGAACTTGGCGTCCATCAGTAACTTGGACTCTTCGATACTACTCAACTGAGAAATGACCTGGTAATCGATTAGTTCGGTTTTACTGCCCACAAAAAATTTCCAAACGGTATTCCGGACGGTGGAGTATTTCAATCCATCGGTATCGATGAGGATCGCTTCGAGTGATTTCCCGCCCGAGTTTTGGTAGACGCCGATCGTATCCATCAGGTTTTCGTGGGTAGTTAGAGCGTTCTGGATGGAAGTCCGGTTCTCTTCAATCTCCTGATCAATGGCAGCAAACGCCCGGTCCAAAAACTGCTCATCCTCCGTACTTTCCTTCCAGTTGTTGATGAACAGAGCGATCAGGATCCCCAGAATGACCGGGACCATCTCGGTGAGGAGTTTCTTTAGTTTTTTCAACATGATGTTTGAGGCGTTCGGTTAGTGGTCAGGGCGTGGCGTTTACGGCCGATCCTTGCCAAAACCGGAAGGGGGCAACACCGGGCCTAAATTTAGCAAAAAAACTCCTGCCTACCGGGGCAGATCCCCGAGATCATGACCGCGGTACCAGATATTTAGCTTGCGGACCTCGACTCCCGAAAAATAACCCGCAACCACACCGGCATCCCGAAAAAATTCCCGGAAAGGGCTTCCCCGGTGATAACGCCGTGCCGAAGTGGTAACGGCTAGCGGGATCTTCAGGAATTTCCCCCGTTTCCGCAGCCGTAGCTGAAACTCCAGGTCCTCCAGGATGGGCAGATCAGCGTAGCCGCCTAGCTCGCGGAATATTTCGGCTCTCAAGAAGATCCCCTGATCCCCGAAAGTCCAGAAAGGACTATTGAAGCGCGTGAAAAAACTCAGGAGAAAATAGGGCCATTCCCGGCGGTCAAAAGCCATGCGGAAACTACCGCCAACGGCCTCCGGCCGGTGCAGGACCTGCTCCATCCGCAGGAGGCTATCTACGGGCACCCGCGTATCGGCGTGCAGGAACCAGAGTGTATCGCCGGTAGCCATATCGGCACCGGTATTCATCTGGGCCGCCCGTTCTGCTCGCGGCGAATGATGCAGCCGGACCTGCGGCCATGCCCGGAGGAGGCGCACCGTACCATCCGTACTGCCGCCATCCACAACAATGAGCTCGTACGATCCTTTTAATTCGGACAGGCACCGCAGGGTAGCGGTGATCTGCTGGGCTTCGTTGAGCGTAGGTATAATGATGCTGATCAAGGTATTGGATTTAAAAAGTCTTCCGGAGAGGCCTTTTCCGTCACCCCTCCGCTGTGGCCGAAGGATTAACAAGCGAGAACCCGGTACCGTTTTTGAATTCGGCACAAACATAGTGTTTCGGTCCGGAAGCCGATTAACGTTCATTAACCTTACATCAAGGTCACTTAACCTGCTTACTGGATCTGAGCCCCTAGATTTGTGATCAAAAAGATATGCGCCCGATATTTTTACTCCTACTGCTCACCTTATTCAGTTCGGCATTAGTTGCCCAGTCGCCCCGGCAGTTTGATCTGCAGGCCAGGGTTACGGACGCGGCCGATGACTCTCCGTTGATCTCCGCGACGGTCATGTTGCTGAGTGTGCAGGATTCTTCCCTGATCAGTTTTGGCCGGACCGAAGACGACGGCAGCTTTCAACTCAAAGGTCTGCTCAACGATCAGGCTTACCTGTTGCGATTGACCTACCTGGGCTACCAGACGCTGGATGTGCCATTGCCTTTCCCCGTAGACCGGGAAAAACTGGATCTGGGAAATTTGAAAATGGGTACCCAGAGTGCGCTACTGGATGAAGTGATCGTCCAGGAAGAGCATATTCCCGTTCGGATCAATAAGGATACCATTGAATACAACGCCCGGGCTTTCAAGACCCAACCCAACGCTCCGGTGGAAGACCTGCTCAAAAAGCTGCCCGGCATGGAAGTCGACCGCGAGGGGAACATCCGGGCCCAGGGAGAACGGGTAGAACAGGTCATGGTGGATGGAAAGGAGTTTTTCGGGCGTGATCCCAAAGCCGCTACCCGGAACCTGCCGGCCGAAGCGGTGGATAAGGTCCAGGTCTACGACAAAAAATCCGACCAGGCGGAATTTTCCGGGGTCGATGATGGTTCCCGGCAAAAGACGGTCAATCTGGAACTGAAGAATGATTTCAAGAAAGGGGCCTTTGGTTCGGCGGAAGCCGGCTACGGCACCGAAGATCGCTTCAACCTGAAAGGCAGTCTCAACCGCTTTACACCCAAGCAGCAGCTGTCGCTGATCGCCATGGGGAATAATATCAACCGGCAGGGCTTTTCGATCAACGATTATATGCAGTTCTCCGGGGCCATGCGGCGGATGATGTCCGGCGGGGGTGGTACCATGCAACTGACCTTCAATTCGGACGAAATGGATTTCCCCATCGACTTCGGTTCAAACACCGGTTTTACCACTACCTGGGCGGGCGGGCTCAATTTTAATCACGACTGGAAAAACGGCAGTGAACTGAACGGCAGTTATGTATTCGATCACCTGGACCGGGATACGGAAACCACTACCCTACGGGAAAACTACCTGCCCACGGGCACCCTCCGGTCGGAGGATGAGACTTTTGACAATAATCTGCGACAGGGACATCGCTTCAATATCGGACTGGAACGAGAACTGGATACACTCAACCAGATCCGCTGGGACCTGCGCCTGAACAGCACCAAAAACGAACGCCTGGTGGAGGGCAGCGGACGGACCCTGGATGCTGCCAATACACTGCAAAACGAAAGTGAACGCTACCAGCAATTGCAGGGGCAAAGACGGAATGTCGACTCGGAATTCCTGTTCCGCCACCGCTTTAAGGCCCCGGGCCGAAGCCTCACCGCCGGACTGAATTTCAACCTGGGCGATAATGTGCGCCAGGCGGATATTCGCTCCTGGAACCGCTATTACCACAGTGATCAGATCTCGCTGGATTCCATTATGCAGGAACAGTCAACGAACAGTGAAAACCTGGGCTACGGGCTGAACCTTACCCATATCGAACCGCTTGGCAAACGCCGCTACCTGGAGTTCTCCTACTACTACAATCACCTCACCAATCGACTGGACCGGGAAGTGCTGGACCTGGAGGACGGAACCGGCCGGCGAAACGAAGGTCTGAGTAATGCTTACCAAAATGACTACGATTACCATCGCCTGGGCGCCCAGTTCCGCCTGAATCGCCGTCGTTTTAACTTCATGTCCGGCGTCCACCGGCAGGAATCCCGTCTGCTGGGTAGGCTGATGCTACCGGACGGCGAGATCCGCCGCAAGTTCGGTAACTGGTTGCCGGTGCTGCAGTTTAATTTTGAACCCATCAGTGGTAAGAACCTGCGTTTTGACTACCGGACTTCCATCCGCGAACCGGATATCCAGCAACTGCAACCCCTACTCGATAATACCGATCCGCTGAACCTGTACATCGGAAATCCCGACCTGCAGGCCGCCTACGAACACAATTTGTCGCTCTCCTATCTGTCTTTTAATCAGGTGAGTATGAGTAATATCTTTGCTTTTGTCAATTTCCGCTATGCGAAAAATGCCATCAGTACCGCGCAGACGATCGACGAGCAGTTTCGTCGCACCTTACAGCCGGTGAATGTGGACAATGACTACGAGTTTAACGCGAACCTGTCCTACGGTTTTCGCATCCGGCCGATCAAAAGTCGCTTTGAATTAAGAGGAGAAACCCGTCTGGGGCGGAGCATTAACCTGCTCAACGAAACGCCCAATCAGACTTATCGCTTACTGCTGTCGCCCCAGATCCGCTGGAGTTTCACCGGGAACGAAAAACTGGAGCCCTACCTGGAAGTGGCCTGGGATAATAATCGGATCCGGTATACCGGACAGTCGGAGGTTACCCAGAACTACAGCAACCTTAACTACCAGGCCGGACTGGATGCGGATCTGCCCGCCCGCTTTACTTTTTCTACTTCCTTTGATCTCAATAACTACTATTGGTCCGACCGGGATGCGCAAAGCGTGCCGATCTGGAATCTGAGCCTGTCGCGCTTTCTGTTGAAGGGAGACCGCGGGGAACTGAAATTTTCCGTATTTGACCTCTTGAATAAGAATCTCGGCATCGACCGTTACGCCAGTTTAAGCTTCTTTCAGGAACAGCGTATCCGATCGCTGGGGCGGTATTTTATGCTGAGTTTTACCTACGCCATCCGGCAACAGGGGGGAGCCCACGTGCGCATGAGCGGCGGTATGCGGGTGATGCGTCGGAGATAATTTTAGCATAAAGCGGAAAAAGCCCTTTTCAAAACGAAGGGCCGGCAGGTTTACGATAGAAACCTGCCGGCCCTTTTGCCGTATTTGCTGGGGAGACCCTGCTTTACACCTGAGCCAGAAAACTCGACGTCATAATGGCGTTGAGGTAGCGATCGTAGGCGTGCTGCAGTAGTTCTTCCAGGCAGAGCGCGATCAGGGCATCACGGACTTCTCCGGAATGGTTTTTGAGCTGGATCACTCCACCTTTGACCTGCCCGCTGACGATTACCTGCTGGTTGCCGTTCACGTATTCGAAGACACCGCTGTTGCCTTTGGCCTTTTTGCGGGTGAATTTCTCGTGGTTCATCAGGAAGATCTCGCTTCGGTCCTGGTTGGTTTTGAGCAGCGTTTCTCCCTTTTCGTTCAAAATATTGATGCTGCCGCAGGATTCTATAAGTTGGTAGGAATTTTCGTTTATCTTCAGGTTCTTGACCTTTTGGTAAGACCGTCTCGTTTTCTTTCCCTTGGTAGCGATCCTGATCTCGTCCGGCCCGTTATCGGATTTTAGGGTAATGACAACGTCCGTGTCCCATTGGCTGGCGTTTATTTTTCCACTGCTGAATCCCTGGCCGAATGTCGTATAAGAACCTAATAAAATCAAGAGGGGGATCAGTGCGGTTTTCATAAGGTGGATTTTAAAAGGTGATCAACTAAAAAGTTTTTTAAAATTACGATTTTTTTAGTTGCATCCAAAGCTATACGGCCGGCCTTCGGGATTTCTATCCTTATAAAACGAAAAAACCAACATATGAACCCGCAAAACAAGTTAATCCGGTTCGGATACCGCCGGAAGCAAGGTGTCCGACTGCTCATCCTCCCGCTTTGCTTCCTGGTGAGCAGCCTGTTACCGGCACAGGAATCGGTGCCCAGTTCCAATTCGGAAAATTATCCCAGTGGCCGGATCGAAGGTCCCTTTTCCTGGAAAAGCCGGATCTATCCCGGTACGGAAAGAGATTACTGGATCTACGTGCCGGCCCAGTACGATCCGGATAAACCGGCCTGCTCCATGATCGTACAGGACGGTCTGGGCCGGGCCCGGGGCTGGGGACTTCCGGAAACCCTCGATTCCCTGACCCACGCCGGAAAACTGCCGCCCATTTTAGGTATCTTCGTTGATCACGGTAAGGTAGCCGCGGAAGGGGAGGGGCGCTTCCCTCGCTTCAACCGGAGTTTTGAATACGATGGAATGGGCGATCGCTACGCGCGTTTCCTGCTGGAGGAACTGATCCCGGAAGTAGAGCGCACTTACCATCTCAGCCGGGACCCCAACGATCGCTGCATCGCCGGGGCGAGTTCCGGGGCTATTTGTGCGTTCAACGCGGCCTGGGAGCGGCCGGACGCTTTTCACCGGGTATTGAGTACGATCGGTACTTACGTCGGACTCCGGGGAGGAGATGAATTTGCTACGCTGGTCCGGAAATCGGAGCCCAAACCGCTGCGCGTCTTTCTGGAAGACGGCAACCAGGATCTGAATATTTACGCCGGAGACTGGTGGATGGCGAATCAGGATATGTTATCCGCGCTCACCTGGGCGGGGTACGAAGTGGAACACATCTGGGGAACGGAAGGTCACAACAGTCGCGGGGCAAAAAAGATCCTGCCCGAAGCCTTGCTGTGGTTGTGGAAAGATTATCCGCAGCCGGTAGCAACCCACCCGGAGCAATACAAAGGTCTTGCACTCATGCTACCCGATGAACCCTGGCGGGAAATCACGGGACCGGAATTTCAACCCGACCGGCTGGCTGTAGACAGTACCGGCAGTGTGTACTTTACGGATACCGAAAAAAAGGCCCTCTATAGCCTGGATAATCTGGGTAAGCCAAAACTCGAATACGAGCTGGGTTTCACTCCGGGTGGATTGGCTTTTGCCGGAGACGGACGCCTGTATATCACTGATCTGGATCACGGGCAGATCAAAGCGTTTTCCTCCGGAAGCGAATCGGAACTGATTTTATCGAATGTGGAGGCCGGTCACCTGTTGCTCAGCCGCTGGGGACTTTATTTTACCGATACTGGAAAGTCGCGTATTGCTTACTACAGTTTTGATACCCGGCAACTCACCTATGTGGAATTGCCCGGTCGTCCCGTCGGCCTAAGCCTTTCGGCCGATCAGACCTTTCTGGATGTGAGTCTGGCCGATCAGGTGCGGGGATACTCTTTTAAGGTCACGGCGGAGGGCCATCTGGCCTACGGCCAGCCCTATATTCACTACCATATCCCGTACGGACAGCCTACAGCCAACACCACGGCCATCACGGTGGACGCGGAGAACCGGACCTACACCGCTTCGGATCTGGGAATCCAGGTAGCTGATCAGTTGGGCAGGATCAATTTTATCTTTTCCAAAGTGGGACAAACTCAATCGGACGTGAAATTTGGCGGGCGCGATCTGGATACGTTGTACCTGATCAGCGACGGTACTCTATACCGCAGGAAAATACAGGCTAAAGGCGTATTGCCCTGGAAAGCGGCCGTCCAGCCTCCACGTCCGAGAATGTGACCGGGAGTGACGAAATTACTTTTTCCCGGGTTGGGAAGGTCTGACCTCCACCTTACTCGGTAGGGTACGCGGGTGCATTTTCAACAGATCGATGGTGATCTGGCCGAGGTCTTCGGGCTGGATCTTCCAACCGTCCGCTTCGTTGGGCGTATGACCGTTGAAATAGGTCGCCACCGAACCCGGCATAATAGTCGTGGTTTTGATGCCGTAATCCCGCAGGTCCAGCATGACGGCCTGGGTAAAGCCGACGAGGCCAAATTTACTGGCGTTGTAGGCGGACCCTTTGGCGAAGAAATTCGTGCCGGCCAGACTGGCAACGGTAATGATGTACCCTTCGGAAGCCTTCAGGGCATCCACGGCGGCTTTGATACTGTAAAAAACGCCGGTCAAATTAGTATCGATGGTGGCATCCCACTGTTCGGGGGTGAGCTCTTCGATCGAGGCGAAATGGCCCACGCCCGCATTGGCGATGAGCACGTCCAGCTGGCCCCATTTATCGAGCACGATCTTCACGGCCTGCATCTGGGCTTCGTAATCCCGCACGTCGGCGGAAATACCCAATGCTTCTCCGCTCCCGATCTTAAACAGTTCATCGACGGCTTCATTAGCGGCATTCTGGCTGCGACTGGTGATGGCTACCCGCATTCCTTCGGCCATCATGGCTTCGGCTATTCCTAATCCGATCCCTTTACTCCCTCCGGTAATGAGGGCTACTTTGTTCTTTAAATTTTCCATGCAGTGAAAACAGGATTGCCCGGAGAATTGTTTGGGCGAAACGGAACTTCCGGCGAGCTATTTTCGAATGGGGTAGAAGTGTAGTGCTAACCCGATCTTCTGGCGATGCATAACAAAAAACGGCCTTGAAGTAAAACTCCAAGGCCGCAGTTGGTGTATAGATGAGAAAAGACTTACTTACTGAAGGATCACCTCCTTTTCTTCGATCATTTTCCGGATATTGATCAGAGCGTAACGCATCCGGCCCAAAGCCGTGTTGATGCTTACTCTGGTCAATTTGGCGATCTCTTTGAAACTCATGTCCGCGTAGTGGCGCAGGATCACTACCTCTCTTTGCTCAGGAGGCAGCATATCCACCAGTTGGCGTACTTTTTCGTGTGTCTGGCTGCGGATAATAGACTGCTCGGCATTATCATCCGTCATAGGCAGCACGTCGAAGATATCAAAAGTCTCAGTTGGCGACACCTGGGGGCGACGCTTGTTGCGGCGGAAATAATCCACACACATATTGTAAGCAATACGCATGGCCCACTGCAGGAATTTACCCTCGTGGTTGTATTTACCTTTGCGTAAGGTATCGATAATCTTGATAAAAACTTCCTGGAAAATGTCTTCGGCTAAAGATTGATCTTTGACAAAGAGATAGATCGAAGTGTAGATTTTTTGTCTGTGACGTCCGAGCAATTCTTCGAATGAACGTTCATCACCTTTCAAATAGCGAGCGATAAGCTGCTGGTCATTAAGCATAGTAACTTGCATAACTAAATAATTATAATTCGTTAATGGGATCTGTGTAAGAATTATTTAGTGTAGAAGTTACTTTCTATAGACAACAATTTTAGTTAGAAATGAAATATACGTGTTCACTTATCGTTGGTAAAGATAAAATCAAGATGAGCAAACGACCAAGCTTATTTCCATTTTTTTTCAAACCTTAACATAATATTAACGAACAATGCAAAATAAATGTGAACTAAATTTCAAATAAGCCCATTAATCACATTTATTTTAAGAGAAATCTGGAATTTCTACTCCTCTTTTTGCTCAAAAATAAAATAATATTTCATTTACGGGAAACCGGCTTTTTCTTTTCTTCTCAATGATCTGCTTTCCCGGTCAATTCCTTTCCCACCACCAGATGCGGTACCTGCTCCAGATCCCAGTCGATCACCAGCCCTCCGGCCAGTCGACGGGCGACGGCGGCACCGTACAGCAATTCGCAAAGGTAAAGCGAAGCCTCAAACGATTTCGCGCCCCCGGCCGAAGTGATGTATTTCCCATCGTGCACAAATAAGACGTCCTTTCTAACGTCAAGTAACGGAAACATCTCCCGCATTTGATCAATATCGGAAGGAAAAGTAGTGGAGACGGACTCCTCCAGTAAACCGGCCTGGGCCAGTACAAAGGCGCCGTCGCAATGGGAGGTAACGTACAGGGCCTCCGAGTCGGCCTTCCTGACAAAATCCAGCATCGCTTCGTCTTCCAGGTCGGTATCCAGATGGTGCTCGGCGCTGGGAACGACCAGGATATCGATCCGGGGCAGACTGTCCTGCAGATAGTTGTAATCCGGTAATAATCGGATACCCTCAAAAGTCGTGATCGGATCGAGAGTGTTCGCTACCAGAAAGGTATTCATCGCCCGGATGCTGTCCCGAAAAATAGTGTGTTGATAGATATCAAAAGGAGCGGTCAGTTCGGTGTTGTAAACGCCGTCCATAATGAGAAAGGCCACATTGTAACGCCCTTCCACGAGCTGGTTGCGTGGGTTGAGGTTGGCAGGCGTTTCCGTGGCATTTTCCGAAGCACCGCAGGCCTGGAACAGCGCCGCCGTGATCAGAAATAAAAATATTCTGGGTAAAGACATTGATCTAGCTTTGCTACAAAAATAGACGTACTTTCGAAACTTTCGCTCCCAAAACCAAAAGCATTGAATATGAAATTGATGATACCGCTTTGCTTGTGTCTTGTTCTGGCGTGCAACGCGCAGCAAAATACCATGGTGAAAAGTAAAGCAAGAACTACGGAAATGAAAGCCCAGGCGGCCACAGTCGAGACGCACGTGATCAGTCGGGGCCGTTTTCAGTATCTACTGGTCGTACCCGATGGACCCCATGCCGGTAAATACCTGCCGGAAACAACCCTGCCCGACCAGTACTGCCGGGACAAACTGCAGGTAGTGATCGACGCCACTGTTCTCGATGAAAAAGGTATGGTTTACAAACCGGGACCAACCGATATCCCGGAGGAGGACTTTGAGGTGCCAAAGATCCGGGTGGAGGAGATCCGGATGAAGGAGTAAAAGAAGGAACTGTTTTAAACTTATTCATCTGGACTGTGGCCTAAAGTCTTGAATCTCCTGGACTTCAGCTTTTTCTCGTTCCGTACTTTCCCCCGGTACGGGCCCGTATGGGCAGTACGAAACTCAAAAAGCGCTTCGCCAGTAAATCCAATACTTTGGCCTCATCGGCAGACAATAAGTTTAAACCAGTTCAAGCATAGATATTCTCACTTTGCACGTTACCGGGTTTATTTCAATAGGGCGGAGTGGGAGATTGGGAGAAGGGGAGAAAGCAATTTCTAGGTCCGCGTAATTTTCTGGTTACTTTATCTTGCTCATTTAGTACAGAGGATAACCCCCAATTTCGGATAACGACTGTAGGTAACTGATTATCAATGGTAACTACGGTGAGTATTGTTGGCAAATTGCGGGTTACAGGTTAGCCAACCCGTAACCCGCAATGCCTTGAGATCCATTCGATTATTTAATCTATGTGGCGATGTGACTTAGGTAGAGGAGGGTATAGCGTAGAGGGATTACCTATCGTTAAAATGGAGCAAAATCACTCATTTTAACGGTTGCAGTATCTCTACGCTTTACCATCTACTCTCTTCAATTCAAGTTTCGAAATTTAAATCATTTAGAATAAGACCAAAAAATCGGTATAACCCCTTCAAATCTATCTCAGCAACGCAACATCCCCACTGATCTGCACGCGTTCCCCACTGGCGAGTTCCAGCTCGGCCCAGTAGATGTACACGCCGGTCGGCTGGGCCAGACTGCGGGTATTGCCGTCCCAACCCGCTCCGGGATCATTAGGCGCAAAATTCTGATTGGCAAATACCTGTTTCCCCCAACGGTTGTAGACCTGGAACTGGATCACCTGCTGTACGGTATGGTCTGACTGCAGGTAGAAAATATCGTTGTTCCCGTCTTCATTCGGTGAGAATGCGGTCGGAGCGAAGGTGTTGGTATACTTATTCACGACGATCAGCAGCCGGTCGCTGACCTTACAACCGTTCACATCCGTGATCTCCACCCCGTAGGAAGAAGTGATCAGCGGATAGATCATCTGGCTCAGGGAACCTCCCGGCCCGCTACCCGGATTCGGCAACCAGTTGATGGTGGCGATCTGTTCCATGGGAATATTGATCAGTGCGGTCAGATTCACACTGTCTCCCAGTGTCACGGAAGCCTGATCCGCTCCCAGATCAGTGGTGAGTTTCACGGCCAGTTCTACCGGCGTTGCTATATCGAGCAATAAGGTCGCATTACAGCCGTCACTGCTACTCACCTGCAGGTCGTAGCTGCCCGCCGTCAGGTTGCCGAAGGCCGACCGGGTTCCCTGATCGGTTCCGTTCAGCATAAATGAATAGGGGGCCTGCCCGCCCAGGATACTATCCACAATGATCATCCCGTCCTGAGAACCGTAGCAGGATACGGGAACGATCGTCGCGTAGGGCGAGATCATTCCCGGGGAAGCAGAAACGCTAACTTCATCCGTAGCGCTACAACCGGTCGCCGGATTGGTGACCAGCAGCGTGTAACTTCCGGCACTACTCACATCGGTAATCGCTTCGTTGGGATCGGTAAGGGCATTCCCGCTCGGTCCGGACCACTGGTAATTCATACCGGGAGTGGTCAGGTTGCTGCCCAGACTGGCAATGTTGAACTGACAATCCAGACTGAGATCCGGCCCGGCATTGGCTACCGGACTATCCAGAACATTTACTTCCAGATCTACCGTTCCGTCCGGACAGGAGTTGGCACTAGCCGTAGTATACTGGAACCGGTAAAGGCCGGCAGCTAATTCTCCTCCGAGGAGTGCGCCATTTGAAATGTCAAATCCGCTACCGGGATTTTCGGGCCCGGACTGGAAAGTCCACTGTCCGCCGGCCTGACTGCCGGTGAAGAGGCTGCTCAGTTGGATCAAGGTATCCGTCCCCTCGCAAAAGTCGGGGAATATGCTTTGCGGTTCACTTGTTGCCGGGCTATCGAGGGTGACCGAAAGCGGGTCCGGCAGATTCACCGCGCAAGTAGCATTGCCCGGCAAACCGGCGCTGGTTACGGAAAAAGTACTATTCCCGCTAAGGTCAAAACTCAGGGTACTTCCATTAGTGATCCCGCTGTAAGAAGTCGTCTGCCCGTCCTGCATGATCTCCACATCGAAACCGCCGCTTCCGGCGCCCTGCGTGGTAAAACTGATCTCCAGGGGTGTCCCGCTGCAGACCGCTGCGGGTGCCGTCCAGTTCACACTCAGATTATCACAGGAACCACTGCTGCAGCTCGCACTGGCGGAACTGTTCCGGCAGGGAAAAACATCGTCCATGGACTGGACTTCGATGGAAACCGCCGTTTCGGGATCCAGCCCTGTGATGACAAAACTGGTATCGCTGGTGCGGGTACCGGTGCCCGGTCCGGTGTAGAGAACTTCCTGGCGCGTTGCATCTCCGGCTGCCCAGGAAAAACGCACTTCATCCAGTCCGTTCTCACAGGTAATCACGGGAACGGAAAGCGGCGCAAGTACTTCCAGACTTTGCTCGAAGAAATCGGATCCGCAGCCGGATTCCGTTACGGTCAGACTAATATTTTGTATGCCGGCCTGATCGAAGGTCACTTCGTGCGGGCCGGGGCCGGTGAGATTGGACAAGGACCATACGAAATTGGCATTGGCGGTGGCCCGGCCCGTGTAGGTGACGGTGGCCATTTCCCCCGGGCAAACTACAGATGTCACCGTGAAATCTGCGGTCGGCTGCGATTGAACGGTCACGTCCACTGCATCACTAAATGTACAGCCTTCTTCTGTATAGGTAGCGGTGATGGTGTAAGTCTGTCCGGCCATAGCGGGGCCCACCGTCCATCGGCGATCGGTGTCGGAAACACCATCACCACTGAATACGAGGGTACCCGTTCCGATTCCCGATACGACGTTTGCATCGAGCAGGAAACTGGTATCCTGTTCGCCGATACAAAAGACACTTCCGGGCAACAGATCCCGGTCGATATTTACCGTCACATCGTGACAACCTAGGGCCATACAGCTCATTTCCGAGCGGCTGTCAACGCAGGCACCACTGTTCTCCAGAATGACTGCGATCTCAACCGTTTGTCCCGGAGCCAGGCCGGTGAAAACGATACTGGTGTCGGAGGTCCGGTTACCGGCATCTCCTTCCAGCACTTCTACGATATATTCCAGGGCGCCGGGTACGGGATCCCAGGTGAAGAGGATCTGGTCGATGCCGGCTTCACAACTGATGACGGGTTCCGGGAGGGCAGATTGCACCTGAATGGTACGGGTAACCTGAGCGGACCGGCACTGCCCGTTGGTGATGATCAGTCCGATCTGTTGATTGCCCGGTGTGGTCCAGTTTAGATCGTGCGGGCCGGGACCGACCAGACTGGCATCGGAAACGCCATTGATCTTCCAGTCGAATGTGGCACCGGCCGGGAAAGACCCGTTGGCCGTGATGGTGGTCGGTTCGGTAATGCAGGTGGTCGCATCCAGATCAAAATCAGCAACCGGCACTTCCAGAGCCTCTACCTGTATACTATCCTCGTAGCTACAATTGCCTTCCTGAAAGCGGGCGTAGAGCGCGACGGTCTGACCGGCCATCGAGGCATCGGGTGTCCATACTGATCCGGATACTCCCGGACCACTCCAGCTCAAACTCCCACTACCGTCCCCTCCGGAAATATTCGCAGTAAGGGATACGGGGGAAGGATTGGCTCCGGCGCAAACCGGCGAGATGGGATCAATAGAAATGGTAACTTCCGGACAGGTAATGGGCACACAGGAGGCCGTGACGGTGGTGGTGTTACACAGCCCGGCGCCATTGGTCGTTACTTCTATGGTGACGTTTTCGTTGGGCGAAAGCCCGCTGACCTCGTAGGAAGTAGTACTGATGCGCGTTCCGTTCGGGCCTTCGATCACCCGGACATCAAAAGTCGCCCCGGAAATATCCTGCCAGCTAAAGCGGACGCTGGTCGGACCGGCATCACAATCGATCATTGCTGCCTCGGGAGCGGACTGCACATTGACGAAGCGAAAAACGGGTTCCGAGACGCAGGCTCCGACCTGCATCATCAGGCTGACCGTTTTGGTACCACTGGTACTCCAGCTGAGGTCGGCCGTTCCGGTAGCCGGATCGCCGGTGACGGTAGCGTCACCAAAATCCCAGATCAGGGTGGTATCGGAATCCGGTCCCAGCGGACCGAAGGTGAAATTAGCGGTGATGGCCTCCATTTCGCAGGTGGTTGCCGGGATCGTAAAATCCGCAATGGGTGGAGGGATCAGTTCAAAGGAAACGCTGTCCCGGACGGTACAGGTAGCCGATTGGAACTCTACGTACACCCAATTGGTTTGTCCGGCCATCGTCGGGTCCACGACGATCCGGGGTTGGGTGGGATCAAATACGCCGGCTCCCGACCAGGTCAGGGTGCTGGGGGTGAGCGTATCGTACAGGATATAGTTCACATCTACGGTATCCGTCAGGCCGCCGCTGACACAGACCTTTTCGATGGGTTCGATATCGATCAGATCTCCGTCACAGGTAATGGAAGAACAAATGGGTTCGATATAATTACCGTCGCAGGTATTTTCACTGGTTGTGACCAGCCTTACCTGTACGAACTGCCCCGGCATCAGATCATCAATGGTGTATTTATCCTCGATGGTATCGGCTACTCCATTCGGGCCGCTGATCACGAAAACTACCGTTGCACTGGAGTTCGGTGGATCTTCCCATTCGTAGACGACACTTTCCAGCGTATTGTCACAGGCAACGACCGGCGTGTCGATCACCGGATCCAGCACTACCTGTTGGATAATGGGCTGGGAAAGGCAACCGTACTGCTCGAACTGCAACTGGATGAGTTTGCTGCCGGGGGAGGTCCAATTGACATGCAGGGAATCCGGTCCGCCTTTTTCCACGGCGGTGCCGCCGGCCAGGTCCCAGACCAGATTGGTGTTGGTCTTGTCGTAATTGCTGAGTACCCGCAAAATGGAAAAACTATCCTGACACAGGTGGCCGGCCTGTTCGGAACTGGCCAGAAAGTTCGGTGGGGCCAGTTTGGAATACAGGAAGGTGGTAGAATCCTTATAGGTACAACTCCCCTCGGTATAGGTAAAATAGACTTTTTGTTGTCCGGGAATGGCAAAGGTGGTTCGGAAGAAACCGGCGGAAGTATTGGTGATGTTTTGACCACTCCATTGTCCGGTACCGGTGCCATCGCCACCGACTACCTCTACTTCGAGATCGATCAGACTGTTGTTGGAATCAAAACAGACTACCGGCGGGACATCGAAGATAATCTGAATATCGGGGCAGTTACTCTGGGCGGATAATAGGCTGGAGGAATAGACTATTAAAACGAAACCCACCAATACGGAACTGCTCCTCCGTAGAAGGTGCTTCAGCAAGACCATGATTTGTTGTTATTACAGTGTTTGTTCTAAAAAATAGCTCTAAACCGTGCTCATGTGTTTATTTGATATTGGGTGAATGAGGACTGGTTTAGAAGTTTCGCTTTAGTACGGAGGAATAAAAGGGAATGTTAGAAGCCTATACAGAAACCGTTTTTGCAGTCGAAAACAGTCAATTTAGGGCGCTCACCAGGTTATTTTCGAGTTTCGTAGGTACGCTACGGAATGGGGAAATTACAAAGTGAGTTGCCTGAAATGACCATCTGAAGACCGTGGGGGAGGTTTTTGGATGGGCTCTTAATTAGCTTAGGCCGGTCAGAAATTTTTTCAAGTCGTAAATATATCGGCCAAAATACATATTTTTTTTTTCCTGTAATTAAGGTGCGCCGGATTTTTGTGCAAAGGAAGTATTTATACTGGTCGGGCGGAAATGCGAACTGCCGGTGGAAAGGTACATTTTCCACCAGCAGTTCACTGTATTTTCAATAAATCTAAAGGCTAGTAGATCACGGCAATTTCGCCGCTTTGGATGTATTCTTCTCCGTTGGGCAGTTCCAGTTCCAGGGAATAGACCACCACACTGCTGGGGATGCGCGTGCCGCGATAATAACCGTCCCAGCCGGCTCCCGGATCGTTGGGCGAAAAGTCCTTTTTCTGGAAAACGACAGTTCCCCAGCGGTCGACCACCTGCATCTGGCGAATGCGGATACCCTCGCCGGCATTGATGAAGAAACGATCGTTTACACCATCTTCATTCGGAGAGAACGCATTGGGGACGTAAAGGTCGATATTCTGTTTTACCTGTAGTGTCAGGCGATCGGTGGCCTTGCAGCCGTTCACGTCCGTTACCTCCACGAAGTAGGTGGTGGAACGGGTCGGCCGGACGGTCACGAGGGTACAATCTGTACAGTTCGGTTCGGGAGTCCATTTGATCTCGGCCACCGGATTGTTGATCACTGCTTCGAGCTGGATGCTGTCGCCGAGATTGACGGTCGGGTCATCCGTGATGATCATCACCTGTAACTGACCGGGAGCGTCGATCACCACGTCGAACTCCTCGTTACAGCCGGCGGCATCCATGATGGTTACGCGGTAGTTGCCGGGGGCCAGATTACCGAATTGCGGATTGCTGGAGAAGGGGTTATCATTGAGCGCGTACAAGTAGGGCGCGGTTCCACCGTCGGTGCCTTCAATGATGATGCTGCCGTCATTCGTATCGAAACAACTGGCGTCCAAAGCGGAGATGGTGGCATTGATGGTGTTATTGATCACATCGCTGATCATAACTTCATCTTCTCCCTGGCAACTGGCGGTATTATCGGAGACGACCAGGCGGTAGGTACCCGCCGTATTTACCGTAAGCTGCGGATCGGTGCCCAGTGTAGCGCCACTCTGGTCCGTCCAGCTGTAGGAATAGTTCGGATTGGGGGTGATACCCGCTCCCAGGACCAGTTCGGTTTCATCACATTTGAAGGAACGATCGTCTCCCAGATCTACGGCTGGAGGCGGATCGATGACCACCCGGACTTCATTCTCACTGACCCCGCAGGCACTGTTGCTACCGACGGCGTAGTTAAAGGAGTAGTTACCGGCGGTTAGGGATGAAACGCGCAGTTCGGAGGTATTGGGATCGAACGAGTTGGCAGAACCACCTCCCAGAGAGGTTTCCGTCCAGATCCCTCCCGCATCTTCTCCCTGCAGTTCATCCTGGAGGATAAGCACTACATCGGACCCTTCGCAAAAGCGCAGGCTGGGTCCCGGTGCGCCGGCGTAAGGGGCGTCCAGCACTTCCACCATCTGTTCGTCGCTCTCCTGGCAACTACCTTCGGTAATGGAATAGCGCAGGGTATACTGGCCGGCATCCGTTTTGGAAGGATCCAGTGAAGCTACCGTCTGCCCGTCCAGCGTCCAGGTCCCACCCGGAGTGGTCTCCGGACTGAGCAGTTCATCGAGCAGGATGATCTCGTCATTCTGACAAAGCGGACCCGGATTGTTCCAGGTGGTATTGAGGTCGAGCACGGTAAAGGTGATGGTATCGGTGGTTTCACACAATTCCCGAAAGGCGATATCGTCGATCGCAAAGTCATTCCCGGCGGGCGTCAAATTTACGTTCACCACACAGATCTCCACGTCGCTACTGGTTGGAGCGGTCCACTGGGCCGAAAATTCGTCCCAGGTACAGAGATTGGTGGAGGCGTTAAACTGGCTACCCAGCAATTCACCGCCAATGGAAAACTGCAAACGGGCAGGGTTCTGATCGTTCACGGAAGTCACCCAGGCGGAAAAGTCGTAGCTGGTTCCCTGATTGACCGTTACGGTCTGGCACCAGAAGTTATCTTCCATACCGGAGGCATTGACGATCATCATCTGGCCGTTTCCGGTAGTATGGTCGGTACAAGCGGCAAAGCGGTTGTGAACGTCGCCGGCATTATCATCAATGGCGTACTGCCCTTCGGCCGTCAGCAGGCCGGAAGATCCGCCGGTACCGTAGACATAATCACTCGTAAAGCCCGTATCGCCCTGCGAGAAATCTCCGTTGGTGATCAGATCGACGCTGGAGCGACTGCGTACGGTGATGGTGTAGGTAATGGTCGTATCAACGGTAGCCTGGGTAACGGCCAGGTTGGGATTGACAATTCCACTGACCGGCGCCCAGCTGAGGTCCAGAAAATCGCCGGTGACCAGCGCATTGAGGTTGACGGTCTGGCCGCCCTCGCAGAAAGTCTGATCCGCTCCGGCATCCACGGTTACGTCGCAGCCCGCCTGGGCACCGAGCCACGCCGGCGTACCGAAAACCAAAAAGATCACACCGATAATCATTGAAATAACTCTACTACGTACCATAAGGAGTTGTGTTTGCTGTCCTTGATTTTGCATTTTCATATTGAATCCCCGCCGGGAACCGCCCACGGGTTTGGGTGATACCGAAAATGCCAGTTGGTTTTCCACCAGCAGGCTTCCGTATACCAGATTAAGGTGTAGCCTTGATCACAGTGCTAAGATCCGGAGATAACACCTGCCGGATGAGCTATGAGAGTAGTAGATTAGAATTGCTGTAGCGGGGCAAAAATAAACAATATTTGGGATTATAAAAGATCGATCCCGTCCGCCGGCTGTCGCGATCTGCCGTTCGGAAATCAGCCTTGCTCGAAATCATCCTCATCCCCCAGGATCAGTCGCGCACCCGCCAGTTCGGAAAGGGCGTGCTGATCGCCGGCCCGGCGGGCGATATCCATACCCTGGGTGTAGATCCGGAAGGCTTTGGCGGGCTCGGCCTTGCGTTCCCATAATTTGCCGAGGTGGTAGTAAAGGCCTACGTAGGCTGCGTTTTCCTCCCGGAGTTTTTCGAAATAGGTGAGGGCCCGGTCATCGTCGCCCATCTTTTCGTATTCCTTGGCGATGGCGAAGAGAATGAAGTTATCTCCCGGGTTTTCCCCGAGGAAATGCAGTAATTTTTCCAGACGATCCATTTATTCGGCGCTTTAGTGGTTTTGTGCAATAATAAGAAGCCTGCGTGCGTTTTGGCAAGGAAATTTTAAACATATTTATGAGGAACATATTTGGTTTAAGCATACTCTTCCTTGCCGGTGTCGGTTTATCCGGTTTCCAGATGGCAGCAGAAATGCCTTTACCACCTTTTTCGGGTACCTGGCAGGGGGTAAGCTACGAAGAGTCCTCCATTTTTATCGAATTTTCTCCCGAAGGCTACTACCGGCTACGCGTTGGTGGCAACGAACTGACAGAAAATGTGGAAAGCTGGGGAGAGGTCAAATACGAGTGGGGCCAGGAGAAAGATCGCTATCTGATTACGATATTCGGCGAGAAGGAACCCGAGATGACCACCCACCTGGAAGCGGTGATGACCGAAGAGGGTTTGCTGCAGTTGCGGGTATTTTCAGAAAATGGGAACCAGGTGAGCAGTATTCTGTTGAAAAAAGTGTAATTTCATCATAGTGTCATAATTACACTGAAAAAACCTCCTTTTTCAAAAAAAGTAAGCAAATTCTTGACGTTTATGTGGATTTTATCTTAAATTGCACTCGTTAAATTTAGTATTTCTTGATAATTTAGAATTAAAACAGACTCCAGTAAACCATCAAGAAATTCTAATCTTTACATCAGAGAGAGCGCGTTTTTAGGGGCCCTGTTCCGTTTCGGAATCAGGGCACTTTTTTTTCTCCCACCTCGCCAATGGAATTTCCACCACTTTAAGAACTGATAGTCTGTACGTTACTCCTGCAACTTTTCGATGAGATCTTCGAGATCCCAGGCCCGTTCGATGGGGTAATCCCCGATGCGGGTACGCCGCAATGCGATCAGGTGAGCCCCGCTGTTTGCGGCTTTGCCCAGATCATGGGCGAGCGAACGAATGTAGGTGCCTTTGCTGCAGTGCACCCGAAAATCCACTTCGGGAAGTTCGACCCGGGTGAATTCCAGATCGTAGATATGCACATCGCGGGCTTTGATCTCCACGGTCTCACCCCGGCGGGCGCGCTTGTAGAGCGGCTGTCCGTCTACCTTGATGGCGGAAAAAATGGGCGGTACCTGCTCGATATCTCCCAGAAACTGCTGCCGCGCCGATTCCAGTAATTCCGGCGTAATGTGGTCGATGGGAAATCGTTCGTCGATGTCGGTCTCCGCGTCGAAGGAAGGTGTGGAGCCACCGAAAAATATGGTGCCGGTATACTCTTTGGACAGTCCCTGCAGGTCATGCAGGGTCTTGGTCGCTTTGCCCGTGCAGATGATGAGCAGACCGGTCGCCATGGGGTCCAGGGTACCGGCATGACCCACTTTGATCTTTTTTACTTCCAGCCGTTTGCGCAGGGTATAACGGATCTTGTTGACGACGTCAAAGGAGGTCCAGTCCTTGGGTTTATCAACCAGGAGGGTGGCTCCGGCCAGAAAATCGTAGCCGGAGATCTGCTGTTCTTCACTGCTCATAAGATCGAAAGAGAATTACTGATTACTGATGAAATAGGCGGCAGCCACTGCGGCCACTATCCAACAATATACTGAAAAATAGCGGAGCTTACTGTCTTTGACCAGCCGGATCATCCAGATACAGGCCAGCATACCGGTGAGGAAAGCGGCAATAAAACCTACAATCAGTGGCAGGGCCTGAACGGAACTTTCACTCAGGCTGCCGTCCATAATATCCTTGGCCATTTTCCCCAGAATGAGGGGCACCACCATGAGAAAAGAAAAACGGGCGGCCTTTTCCCGGTCGATCCCCAGTAATACGGAAGTGGAGATCGTGGCCCCGGAGCGGGAGATACCGGGCAGGATGGCGATAGCCTGGGAAATACCGATAATGAGCGCATCGCGGTAACTGACCTTCTTATCGGTCACCTTTGCCCGATCCGCGAGCAGCAGCAAGAGACCGGTGATGACCAGCATTGCGCTCACCAGGAGGATGCGACGGTCAAAAAGCATTTCTATCTCGCTTTCCAATAGTACACCCACCAGCGCGGCCGGGATCATGGAGAGGATGATCTTCAGGGAAAAGATCTTCTCTTCGTTCCATTCTTTTTGGAAAAGGCCGAGAATGATCCGGGCAATGTCCTTGCGGAAAACAATGATCGTACTGAGTGCCGTGGCGGCGTGCAGGCTCACGGTCATCAGCATACTTTGTTCGGCCAGGCTCGTATCGCCCAGGATGTATTTGGCTATTTCCAGATGTCCACTACTGCTAACGGGAAGAAATTCGGTTAGTCCCTGGATGATGCCCAGAACAATAGAGCGCAGGGTTGACTCCATATCAGGTATAACAATTTAACGGATGAGCAAAAGGACCATAATGCCGGGAGAAAAGCGCGAAGTGGGTGGGGTAGGAGGCTGACCAACTCTCTGTCCATCAGCCTGTTCGTTCGCTTTTGTCCCGTCAGATGCCCTTATACCGGATTACTTGAAAATGGCGTAGATCTCCACTCCCAGACCGGCCAGGATAACGATGGGAGCCAATACGGTCCGGCGGAAACTATAGATCACATTCGGATCCCACTCGTTGGGGTTGTCCATTGCACCACCGCTCATCAGCAGCAGGCCCAGAGCGACCAGAACGGCTCCCAGACCCATCAACATAAAGTGCTGCTTGTTGAACAGCAGGGTTGAAGGCGTTGTCTGATTGCTTGCTTTGCTGCGGGAAACGGTAGGCCTTACTTTCGTTTTTTCCTTGGAAGTAGTAACGACTACTTTCTTCTTTGGCGGTTTATGTTTACTCATTTTTTCTTTTTTGCGGCTCAAAGATAGCTATTGTGACCAAGAATCGTCCCGGAAGACGATTTTTTTCGCATTGTCTTTAGCGGCTTAGGGTTGCGTTAACCTTTATCCGCCGGAAGCGTCCGGATCATCGACCCACGAAATTGTGGGGAGTGATGCGTTTCATTTCCTCTTTGATCGATTGTTGAACGGATAACTCATCGATAAAATTATGGATGTCCGCTTTGGTTACCGAAGCTTTTCCACGCGTCAGCGCTTTCAGGGCTTCGTAGGGCTGGTCGTACCCTTCCCGGCGGAGAATGGTCTGGATCGCCTCGGCGACCACCATCCAGTTGTTTTCCAGATCGGCTTCGATCTTCGCCGCATTCAGCAGGAGTTTACCCAGTCCTTTCCGAATGGATTGCAGGGCAATGACGGTATGGCCCACCGGCACCCCGATGTTGCGGAGTACGGTGCTGTCCGTGAGGTCGCGCTGGAGGCGGGATACCGGAAGCTTATCGGCCAGGAAACCAAATAGCGCGTTGGCGATCCCAAGATTACCCTCGGCATTTTCGAAATCGATAGGGTTTACTTTATGTGGCATGGCCGAAGAACCGATCTCACCGGCTACAGTTTTTTGCTTGAAATAATCCATGGAGATATAGGTCCAGATATCCCGGCACAGGTCGATCAGAATGGTATTGATACGCTGCAGGTTGTGGAAAAGCGCCGCCATCTGGTCGTAATGTTCGATCTGGGTGGTCGGGAAAGACCGTTTGAGCCCGAGATAGTCATTAACAAAGCGGTCGGCAAAGGCGTGCCAGTCCTGATCGGGATAGGCCACAAAATGGGCATTGAGATTACCGGTAGCTCCGCCGAATTTGGCCCGGTGTTCCAGTTCCTGCAACTGTCCGAGCTGAACGAGTATCCTTTCCAGAAATACCGCAAACTCCTTGCCGAGTCGGGTAGGAGAGGCGGGCTGCCCGTGGGTGCGGGCCAGCATGGATACGTCCTGCCACTGCTGCACCAGCTGACCGAGATCGGTATTGACTTCCTCCAGCAGCGGTACGTACACTTCGTTGATGGCATCTTTCAGCAGCCAGGGCGTGGCCGTGTTATTGATATCCTGGGAGGTAAGGCCGAAGTGAACGAATTCTTTAAAAGTAGCCAGGGCCAGACGATCAAATTCTCGCTTGATGAAGTATTCCACCGCCTTCACATCGTGATTGGTGGTCTTTTCGATCTCCTTCACTTCCGACAATTCTTCCGGACCGAGTTCCTCGGCCCAGGCCAGCAGCTGTCCTACTTTTTCGGCGGGTACCTCCTCGAGTTGGGGCAACGGCAGATCCACCAGCGCCTGGAAGTACAGCAATTCGACCTTTATCCGGTATTTGATCAATGCGTATTCGGAAAAATAATTGCTCAAAGCGGCCGTCTTGGAAGCGTACCGTCCGTCTATCGGTGAAATTGCGGTTAACATGCGTGCTATTTTTCCGGCAAAAGTAATACAATGATTTAATTAATGGTAGGTAAGTGGCCGGCCAATCATCATCCTGGCCCCCGGGGCTGTACCCTCATTACAAAATATAAAGGTGGGAAAGGTCAAAAGGTATTGACCGGAAACAAGCGGACGATCATCCCATTCAAACCCTTTTTAGCGGGCAGTAGAAGGTAGTCTTTCCAAGATTACGTAGCGGTGTCCGAAGATCTATCGGGTACGTTTACCGGAGGCGGGATCGGGTTAGCAAAGCATAATTGGAGGATGCTGCATAATATAAAGAAAAGGTACCGTTCTCCAGAAAAACCCACCCCTCGTATTAACAAATGATCCTATGATCAATTGGGCTTAACCGTTTTCTACGTTTTACCTACCATCCCTGCCTAGAATCAACCGTATAAAAAATGAGTGATAAAATAAGCAATAGATGAATACTTATGCCCTATTTTTGATCCAGTAAGACGTCCAACTTGAAAAGAAAAAGTTCGTTAAAGACCGGTAAATCCGGTTATTCAGATTTCTCAAGAATGTTTATTTCATTTTGGTAGCTGTCAGATAATCACTTTTTATCAACTCCCTTTTCAAAAGATTATCCGGCGGCAACCCAGCCTGAGAAAATAGCAAATCATAATCTACTTGCAAATTGAAGCTGACCGTGCAACCGGTCAGCTTTTCTTTTTTCTGGTCTATACTGACGTAAAATTGGTTTGGGAAATCCAAACCAATTCAAGTACAGCCTATACTTACCGAAGCGGTTTGGGATTTAGTGCCGAACATTAAAAATTAATAAAGCTTGTCTTCACCGCAAAGGCCGCGAAGCCGCGAAATTTTACAATGACTTCTTTCGAGAAAATTTGCTGATGCAAATTTTCGATCTTTTGCGACATTAACGGTTAATAACGTAAAGGTTAGTGGATTTGCCGTCGGCAAATCCACTAAAAAGCTTAGCGCCTTTCCGCCTTCGCGGTGAAATTCAGTCATTTCTGGTTTTCGATTTTTAACTATTAATGTTCCTCACTAAATCCCAAACCACTTCGCATCAATTATATCTATTCCAGTTCTTTTTTCCCGATACTGTACAACCAGGCACAGATGCCGAGCACCACGGCCAGACCGATCACACTCGGTAGAGGACTTTCCAGCAGGGCCATAATATCTCCGCTGCCGTAAATGGCGACCGGAATGGCCAGAAAGATGCCGATCAATGCTTCGCCGGTAATTAGACCGGAGGCAAACAGCAGACCGGGGCCGCTTTCGTTTTCGGTTTCTTCACTCCAGTTCGGTTGTTGCCGCTTGTACCGGCCTACCGCCCAGGCAATGATCCCACCCAGCATGATCGCACTATCCAGTTCGAACGGCAGGTAGAGGCCCACGGCTACGGCCAGCACCGGGATGCGAAAATCACTACCCCGGGATTCCTGAAATTTATCCAGTAAAATGATCACCACGCCGAGCGCAGCGCCAATGTAGACCATCGTCCAGGGCAGGTCACCGGAAAATACGCCGCGCGCCACACTTTCCATCAAGGTGGCCTGCGGAGCGGCCAGGGCATCCGGCTGGGCCTCGGTAGCCGGTCCAAATCCGTAAGCGGTATTGAGTAACTGCAGCACCAGCGGTAATACCAACGCCGCCGCCGTCACCCCGACCATCTGCATGATCTGTTGACTTTGCGGTGTAGCCCCCAGTATATGACCGGCTTTCAGGTCCTGCATATTGTCCCCGGCAATGGCGGCCGCACAACAGACTACCGCGCCGATCAGAATAGCTGCGGCCGGTCCCTTTTCCGCCCCACTGCCCAGCAGGGCCAGCAGGATAAGTGCCGAAGTCAGGATCGTTGCGATCGTCACCCCGGAAATTGGGTTGTTGGAACTGCCCACCAATCCGGCCATATAGCCGGCAACCGCTGAAAAGAGAAAACCGGCGATCACCATCAGAATGGACATCAGCGCCGTAATGCCCACCTGTTCGATCTCCCGGATGTAAATGATAAATACTGGAACGATCATCGCACCGATGGCAATGATCACCCACGACATGGGCGCATCCATTTCCGTACGCAGTTGGTTGACTCCGGCTCCTCCTTTCTTTAGGGCGTCCATTCCGCTTTTTACGGCCATGCTGATCGCGCCCCGCAAATTGATCAGGGCCCAGAGCCCGCCAACCACCATGGCGCCTACTCCGAGATAGCGGATCTGGCCGGACCAGATCGCCCCTCCGATGCCGACGGCATCTCCTTCCGGAGCGCCGACAAAAGCGACATAAAGCGGAATGGCCAGCCACCAACTGATCACCCCGCCGATGAATACGAGCGAAGCGATCCGGATGCCGACGATATAACCCACCGCGATGAGGGCGGGGGAGAGGTTCATACCGAAGTAGGCATATAACCGATTTCCGGCCAGCGTGGCGGATTCAAACACGCCATGCCAGAGTTTGAAACCCGCTTCCATAAACTTAGCCAAAGCGCCGGCAATACCGCCCCAGAGCAGGTATTTAACGGCACCGCCTCCTTTCTCTCCGGTTTTCAGTACTTCCGAAGTGGCGACCCCTTCCGGGAACTGTAGATTTTGTTTTACGATTAGGGCCGAGCGCAGGGGAATGGTAAACAGCACGCCGAGTACCCCGCCGCAGAGCGCGATGAGCACCGTTTCCAGATAGTTAAACTCCGTCCAGTAGCCCATCAATACCAGGGCCGGAAAGGTAAAGATCACCCCGGCCGCCAGTGATTCACCGGCGGAGGCTGCGGTCTGTACGATATTATTTTCGAGGATGTTGTGGTTCTTGAAAATGCGAAGGATGGCCATCGAGAGCACGGCCGCAGGTATACTGGCCGACACGGTCATACCGGCAAAAAGCCCGAGATAAGCATTTGCCGCGGAAAGGATGACGGAGAGCAGCGCCCCCAGAAAAAAGGCCTTTACCGTGACTTCCGGAAGCTTGATCTCCGGGCCGATATAGGGTCGGTGTTTTGGTTGATCCATATAGATTTTGGTTTTATTGTGGACAGAAAAATACGGGTGTGTTTTGAAAATGCCAAAAGGACGATCTTTTTTTGCATATTTTAGTCGGCCGTAATCCGTCCCCGCACGACCGTTTTCCCGGGAGGAGAAAACGGATAAATAGGCGGAGCGAATTACGAAAGTCTACACAAATCGCTTAAATAAGACCGTATGCTGAAATCAACACTTTACACACTACTTTTCCTGACCGTATTCGGACTGACCGCCTGTGAGGTGGCGGATGCCCCGGAAAATGAGGCGCCGGCCACTGCCGATGAAACGCCCGAGCCGGAGAAAGCCGAATACGCCATGGTGATCCACGGCGGCGCCGGTACCATTCTCAAGGAAAACATGACACCGGAAAAAGAACAGGAATACACCGAAACGCTGAACGCTGCGCTGGATGCCGGAGAAGCCGTATTGAAACAAGGGGGCAGCGCCGCCGATGCAGTGGTGGCCACCATTATGATCATGGAAAACTCTCCGCTATTCAATGCGGGCAAAGGAGCCGTATTCACCCACGAGGGTCGGAATGAAATGGACGCCTCCTTTATGGAAGGCGCTACCCTCAACGCCGGCGCTGTCGGTGGGGTAACGAATCTGAAGAATCCTATTCTGGCCGCCCGTTCCGTCATGGAAGATTCTCCGCACGTATTGCTTACCGGAAAGGGTGCCGAGCAATTCGCGGCCGATCAGGGCCTGGAAGTGGTAGATCCGAAATACTTCTACACGGAGCGGCGCTGGGAAAGCCTGCAGAAGGCCCTGGAAGAAGAAAAAGAATCGATGAGCGAAGTGTACCGGAACCCGGATTATAAATACGGTACGGTCGGTTGTGTGGCCCTGGATAAAGCCGGTAACATCGTAGCCGGCACCTCTACCGGCGGGATGACCAACAAACGCTGGAATCGCATCGGCGACTCCCCGATCATCGGGGCGGGGACCTACGCCAACAACAATACCTGCGGCGTATCCTGTACCGGCCACGGCGAGTTCTTCATTCGCTACGCCGTCGCCTACGATCTGTCCGCCATGATGGAATACAAAGGCATGGGCATTCAGGAAGCAGCGGATATGATCGTCAACAAGAAGCTGGTAGACGCCGGTGGTTCCGGTGGTTTTGTCGCACTGGACAAATACGGCAATATCGCTATGCCGTTCAATACGCCGGGTATGTACCGGGGTTACGCCAAACCGGGCGAGCGGGTGGTAAAGATCTACGAGGAATAGGGAAAAAACTCAGCAGCCAGTCGAACGTTCGACTGGCTGCTGAAAAAGTGGCGCTAAGAGCTGCTCAAACCGAGCTCAGCTTGCTTTAATTAAACTTCAGAACCGAGCGCACCGCCGCTTCGTCGATCGGAGGAACGGACTGCTCGTTCAGAATGAAGGTCACTTCTTCCTGATCGGGATCGATGGCCCGGAAGATCGCCGGATCACAAACGGCCAGGCGATTGTCTTCGGTAACGATCCAGAGCAGATTCTCCGAATAAGAGTTGTAGCGGATCCGGGCGCCGTCCTGGGCCAGAAAGCGGTGTACCGTGTTGCGGGTCTTATCGACCAGATAAGCGGTGCGGTTCTCGATGGACGCGCCGTTCTGATCAATAAAATTGGCGGTGATCTCCTGCATCAGCGGCGGCACCAACCGGTCGCAGTTCCAGATGCCGAAGCCGTCGGCCACAAAGCGGTTCCTCACTTTTTTGTGAATGAAGTCCGCGGAATGCTTCAGGTCCGGATCGGCGGCGATCAGTTCCTCGATGGATTCCTGGTAGGTCTCACGGGCCACTTTTCTTTGGGAAAAGAGTTCGTCCTCCAGTTCGTCGGCCCGGTCGCTCAGCGCCTTTTCTCTTTCCTGCATTTGCTGCTCGTAAGCGGCAAAGGCGGTTTCGTACTGCTTCATGGCTTTGGCAAAAGCATCGCCGGTAAGCGCGGGGTGGACCAGGATCCTTAATTCGTTATCACCTCTGGTGAAAATGACCCGGTATTCGTGGTCATTGATGCGTTCGAAGCGATAATCTTCCCACTCAACATTCAGGCTGCGCGGATCGAAATTGGTGTTTTGGGAGGAAACGTACCAGATCTGATCGGCTCCTTCCGTCATCGGTACATTATCCGCCGGGGCCAGTTCAAAAGTCGGGAGATCAGCGTCGGGAGAGATCGGGCGGCTAGGCGCCGTGGGCGCGGGAATGCTATTCTCCAACTGCTCTTTCTGCTGCTGGTAGCTGCTCTCGATCTGCTCCAGTTGATCTTTGAGGGTCTTTTTAGGTTTGTAAAGAGGATCCTGCGGATCCAGTTGGGTAAATTCTTCGAGTACTTCCATCTGATCAATACCCTGATATACCCATTTCCGGGCGGCGGTATCGAGTTTGTAGACATTATAACCCGGAGGAACGGCCAGATGCGGCGCTACGTTGATCCGGGAGATCATTTCTACGGAAATATTTTTACCGGGAGCCATGCGCACCCGTTTGCCGTTCTGCTCTGCGTAGATCTCGATCATACCGGCCGATTCCATGGTGTATTTCACATTGGCCGAATCGTATACCATCGGGATGCCGGACAGGAAGAAGTCCACAAAATCGTGGTATTCGCGGTATTTGATCTCTACTTCGCCCTCCACCAGTTTGCCGTAATCATCCATAAAGGCGGCAGCCGGGACCACGAGGCGGGAACCGCTCTCGTATTCATAGACCCCGCCCTGATTGACATCGACCCGGAAAGAAGCAAAGCGGGCCTGTGCTTTTTCCAGCGGCTGATCCACAAAGGGACGGTTAGCGAAATATCTGGCTTCCAGCGTAGCGGGTTTGGGGCGATTGAAAACGCTTATGGCCATGATCAGCAAAGCGATCGCTGCTGCCGCTGCGCCGATGTAAGACAGGTACCGGACCCGAAGCGGGCGAACGGCTGTCTTCTTACGAGTGGATCCGGTGTCGGATTCTGACTCGTACTTCGACAACAACGCATCGAAATCCATCCTTTGGGAAATGGATTCCTTACTGGGCTGTTGAGGATTGATTTTTATGTTGTAGTTTTTTCCCATATTCGGTCGTTTTAAACGCTATGGAATAATGCCTAGCTCTAGCTTAGTCTTTTTTTCAAGCGTTCTAATATCCGATAGGTTTTTACTTTGGCATTGCTCTCAGTCATATCAAGTATTTCAGCTATTTCCTTGAACGGGCGGTGCTCAAAAAACCGCAGTTCAATCAGCTGAAGGTCCGTATCTTTTAACTCATCGAGTTTGTCGATCAATAGTTGCCGCAGCGCTTCGTTATCCTCTTCATCCATTTCCTCCATAATGTCGGCGAAGCCTTCATCCTCAATACTCACTACCCGGTTCTTCTTGGTCGCCCGGAAATGCTGGGCGATCTCATTACTGGCGATCCGGTACAGCCAGGCCGAAAAGGGCACTCCCTGAAAGGTATAGCTGCCGATGCGCTGCATGGCCTTGAGAAAGACCTGCGAACACAGATCGGCCGTCAGGTCCTCATCGGCGGTCCTGCGGAAGATAAATCGGAAAATGGGTTCGTAATAGCGGTTGTACAACGGCCGAAACAGGGAAACTTCACGCTGGGCGGCCTGAATTTCCTTCCACTCCTCCTGCATGCTTTCGGCCGAAACGGTACGTTTCGATGGATCCATTCCAACGTTCTTTGCCAAATTGCGTGTCAATTGTAAATTCAAAAACATCAAATGTACGTTTTTTAACATACAAATTCTACCTCATTGTTGATCCACCTTACTATCAAATTCCGCTTATCAACCCCATAATGTAGCGGGTGGCAAAAAGTAACAGCTTGGCGAGGATTTTTTTAAACAATTTTTTGGACGGGGGCATTTCTTGGCCCGAAACCGGCCGCGATTAACAAATCATTAGAAAATTGTAATCATCATTCTGTTATATTTGCAGCAAAATTGTTGATGTGGAGCAAACCGTAGCTCAATACAAGGAGGTGGTACAGACCTGCCGGGAATTACTTCTGGCCAAACACCGGGATTACGGATCTTCCTGGCGCATTTTGCGGCCCTCTTCCCTGACGGATCAGCTGTATATTAAAGCGAAGCGGATCCGCGGCATCGAAGAGTCGGGCACCAATCTGGTCGGCGATTCGGTCGAGGGTGAATATCAGGGACTGGTCAATTACAGCGTCATGGCGCTGATCCAACTGGCCCTGCCGGCCGGAGCTTCCCTGGAACTGACCGAGGCGGAACTGACCGAATACTACGATCGCGAGCTCAGTCAGAGCCTGGAACTGATGTTGAAGAAGAACCACGATTACGGTGAGGTCTGGCGGGAAATGCGTTTGAGTTCCATCACGGATCTCATTCTGGCCAAATTGCTGCGCATCAAACAAATTGAAGACAACGCGGGCAACACCGAAGTATCGGAAGGCCTGGAGGCCAATTATCAGGACATTATTAATTATGCGATCTTCGCGTTGATCCGTATTAATGAAAATAAAGTGAGTCAATAAGTCATAAGCCCCGAGCCGGACGTTCGCCCGTTTTTGGAATGTCGGCTTAGCCCCTTATGAGTGACGATAAAAATAGACAGCATGACTTTAGGCAAACTCTTACTCTTCGTAGGTTTGGCAGCACTGGTGATCACCCTGCTGGCCCAATTTCTCACCAAAAAGGTCAAGAACCTGCCACTGAGCTACCTGCAAAATTTCGCGGGAGTGCTCTTTATCGTTTCCGGCTGGGTAAAGGCCATCGACCCGCTGGGTACGGCCTACAAAATGGAACAGTACTTTGCAGAATTTGAGAGTACGTTTTCCGATACCTGGTTTTCTTTCCTGGCGCCCCTGTTTCCCTGGCTGTCGGAGCATTATACCGTACACTTTTCGGTATTCATGGTGGTACTGGAGATCGCGCTCGGGGTCATGCTGGTGATCGGTGCCTACCGCAAGTTCACCGCCTGGGCTTTTCTGCTCATTGTGGCCTTTTTTACTTTCCTTACCGGGTTTACCTACCTCACCGGATACGTGCCGGAAGGGGTTAACTTTTTCCAGTTTGGCCAGTGGGGTCCGTATGTGGAGACCAATATGAAAGTGACGGATTGCGGTTGTTTCGGGGATTTCCTGAAACTCGAACCACGCGTTTCCTTCCTCAAAGATGTGTTCCTGCTCATCCCGGCCATCATCTTCGTGCTGGCCTGGAGAAAAGAACACGAGTTGTTTACGCCTACCACCCGCGCCGCGATCGTGGGCGTTACCGTGGTCGGAATCTTTATTTATTGCCTGAGTAATTACGTTTGGGACCTGCCGCACACGGATTTTCGTCCGTTCAAGGAAGGAGTGAACGTCTTTGAGCAGAAGCAGATGGAAGAGGAAGCTGCCGCCAATGTGCAGGTGCTGGGCTACAAGGTGACCAATAAGACCACCGGTGAGACCAAGGAATTGCCGTTCGATCAGTACATGAAGGAATATAAGGACTATCCGAAAGAAGAGTGGGATCTGGAGCAGATCAAATCCGAACCGGCGGTGGCCCATACCAAGATCAGTGAGTTCAGCCTCAGTAGCCCGGACGGGGATGAAGGGGCGGACGACATTCTGCAGGATCCGGATTACAACTTCTTTATCGTAGCCTATAAACTGAAAGGCACCACCACTATGATGGAAAAAACCGTGAGTGATACCACTTACACGGTAGATACGGTGATGGTGAACGATTCCATGAACATCAACCGTGTGCCGCAGGTGAGCGCGCGGGTGGCCAGTGTGGAGCAATACGATTGGGATCCGGATTACGTCAAACGCTGGACCGAAGTGGTCAATCCGGTCATGAATGCGGCCGACGAGGCGGGCATCACCATCCGGGCGGCGACCGCTTACGCCGATCCGACCCGGATCGATGATTTCCGTCACGAGACGCAAAGTGCGTTCCCATTCTATACCGGAGACGATATTTTATTAAAAACGATCATTCGCTCTAATCCCGGGGTAATGCTGATGAAGGACGGCAAAATTATTGCCAAATGGCACTATAAAAAGCTTCCTGATTTTGAAACCATCCGGCAGGAGTATATGAAATAAGTAATTTTTGTTTTTCTTTGCACAAAATGATGCCGCAAAGATTATGTTGAGCCGCCGGAATGTACGCATCAAAGTGATGCAAGTACTCTATTCAATGAGTAGAGATAGTAAGTTGGACCTGGATGGGGTATTGCGCAGATATCGCAGTAATATCGATAAATCGTTTGAGCTGTATTTGTTCAACCTACTGGTATTAAGCCGCGTTGCCAGCCATTCGAAACAGGATCGCGCCAGAAAGCGGGCGAAGCTTTTGCCCTCCGAGGAAGATCTTGCTTTCACCGCCAAGCTGTGCGAGAACCCCCTGGTGGAGTCACTGGTCAACAATCAGGAACTCACCCGGCTCTACAAAAGATACAAGCTGGAAGGCCGGATCGATAAGGATATGATCCGGAAATTCTACAGCGATTTTGCTAAGACGGAGGACTATCAGGCCTTCATCCGGCAGGAGAACAACCGCCGGGAGGACTACAAGGACATCCTGCTCAAACTCTTCAAACACAATATTTCCAGCGAAACTTACGAAGAATACCTGGACGATAACTATTCCTCCTGGACGGATGATAAGTCCCTGGTAGTGGGCGCCATGAAGAAAACCATCAAGGCGCTGCCGGCCGACTCCGATTTTTACGAAGCCTACGAACCGGCGGACGAAACGGTGAAGGATTTCGGCGAGATCCTGCTGTCCCGCGTCGTACGCGAAGACGAGGAACTGCTGGGGATCATCGAGCCGACCCTGCGCAACTGGGATGCGGACCGGGTGGCGGTGATCGACATGATCCTGCTGAAAATGGCGCTTTGTGAACTCATGTACTTCCCGACCATTCCGACCAAGGTAACGCTAAACGAATTTGTCGATATTTCCAAGATCTATAGTACCGAAAAGAGTAAGGATTTTATCAACGGCATTCTGGACCGCCTCATGAAACAACTGGAGACGGACGGAAAGATCAATAAAAGTGGCCGTGGGCTGGTAGACTAAAGCCGCACTCTGCCACAAAGTTATAGTGATTATTACAAATAATTTTTATATTGCATAAGTCCCAATAAACTTCGGTGCCCGAAGCACCAGTCATCCATTTAGGACATCCTTCGCACTTCTATAAGTGCCTTTGCACTATCTGTTATAGCAACTAATTAAAATTTATCTATTCGGCGACCTGACGACCCTTGTGGGTTGTCTTTGAATAATCCCTTCCCCCCCCGTAACCTGACCCAAACTGGATTTGGGCTCCTCACTTATTAGTTGAGATCATACGGACCGGCTCACCGGAGCATAGGTTCCAGATTATAATTTATCGATATACTTAAAAACCCAATGAGTTATGAAAGCACCTACTACTTTATTGGTACTTTTCTTTTGTTGTATCACTCAATTGGCGCTGGCCCAGTACGAGGGAGCGGAGGAAGGCTTTTCCTTTCGCATGATCGCTCCCAATCACCAGTATCTGATCAGTAAGGACCTGAAGGCAGATGATTTCGGACTGGGACTGGAATTTGAATATTTGCGGCACATCAACGAAGGCCTGAATTTTTCCCTGCCGCTGCGCCTGAGCCAGGTGAAACTGCCGCTCGACGACGAGGGTACGCTCAAAGCCAGCAGTGTGATCGGGCTGGATGCCCTGCTCCATCTCAAATACTGTCAGGAACCCAAATTCTTTTATCCGCACATCTTCGCCGGCCTGGGTGGCGTGTACCGGGACCTGGAAGATTTCGATGTCGAAATTCCCCTGGGCCTCGGCCTTAACTTCAGGCTTGGCCGCCATGTATATTTATCCACGAAAGGAGAATACCGGCTCGGTTTTGACGACCGGAGAGACCACATCCAAGTCGGGGCCGGTATCCTGATACTGGTCGGTCCGGGGGCTCCCGCACCCGAAACAGTGGCGGACCGGGATAACGACGGCGTACCCGACCGGGAAGACCTGTGCCCGGATGTGGCCGGAGTTATCGGTTTGAACGGTTGCCCGGATGCGGATGGCGACGGGGTTACCGATGGCGATGATGCCTGCCCGACCGTTGCGGGACTGGCCTCGCTGGCGGGTTGCCCGGACCGGGACGAAGACGGTATCGCTGATAATGAAGATGAATGCCCGGACGAAGCGGGACCGCAGGATAACGGCGGATGCCCGATCCGGGATCGGGACAACGACGGCGTGGTTGACGACGAGGACGCCTGCCCGGATGAGCCGGGATCGATATCCGCTCAGGGCTGCCCGGATGCGGACGGCGACGGTGTGGCCGATCGCGACGATGAATGCCCGGATGCCGCCGGACCGGCTGCCACCCAGGGTTGCCCGGATACGGATGGGGACGGCCTCATCGATAAAGAGGATCGCTGCCCGAATACGGCGGGGCCGGCTTCCAACAATGGCTGCCCGGAAATTGAGGAAGAAGATCAGGAGACCCTGGATTTTGCGATGAAAGCCGTACAGTTCGAAACGGCCAGTGCAACCTTGATCAGCACTTCCAATACCATTCTGGACCAGATCGTAGACATTATGCAGCGTTATCCGGATTACAAATTGCGGATCAACGGCCATACGGATAGTATCGGTAGTTCGGGGCCCAATCAGGTGCTGTCCGAACGGCGGGCAAAATCCTGCTACGATTACCTCCTCAGCAAAGGGATCAGCGCCGAACGTATGAGTTATCGCGGATACGGAGAAAGCCAGCCGATCGCGGACAATCGCTATAAAGCCGGTCGGGAACAGAACCGGCGCGTAGAATTTGATCTGTATCTGGAATAATTTTCCAGCGCAGAGTGAAAAACGTACAGAAGCAAAAGCAGGGTGATTCCATCGCTGATTTTGCATCTGTACGCTTTTCTTCCAACCGGCTTTCCCTCCTCCAAAGCTTCCAGCTCACACACTTTTTCACTCTTCCACCTTCGGACTCGTAATTTTATCCGGCAACCAGTATATTTGCTCCATGAAGGAGAAATTGCTTATTTTGGATTTTGGCTCCCAATACACCCAGCTAATCGCTCGGCGGATCCGGGAACTGAACATTTACAGTGAAATCGTACCTTTTAATAAGGTACCGCCTTTGGACGATACGATCAAAGGTGTCATTTTATCCGGAAGCCCTTTTTCGGTCGCCGATGAGAATGCGCTGCACGCCGATCTTTCCGCTATTATCGGGAAAAAGCCCGTACTGGGTATCTGCTACGGAGCGCAGTACATCGCCAATCACTACGGTGGTAAGGTACAGCGGTCGGAAAAACGCGAGTACGGCAAAGCACGCCTGAAGGAGATCTACCGGGATCACGATCCACTGTTCAATGGCATAGCGCCGGGTTCTCAGGTATGGATGTCGCACGGAGATACCATCATGGAGTTGCCGGAGCAGTTCGAACTGCTGGCCGATACCGACAGTATTTATGTAGCGGCTTTCCGCTCGGAGAAAAATGCTTTTTCCGCGCCGGTATACTGTCTGCAATTTCACCCGGAGGTCACCCATAGTTTGGACGGTGCCGCATTATTACGCAACTTTGCGATGGACATAGCCGGATGTACCGGAAGCTGGACACCAGCCTCCTTCGTGGAGGAAAAGGTGGAGGAGTTGAGCCAACTGGTAGGTGATGATCATGTGCTGATGGCGCTTTCCGGCGGAGTGGACTCTACCGTTGCCGCTACGCTTCTGCACAAAGCCATAGGCAATCGACTACACTGTTTTTTCGTTGATAATGGGTTATTGCGGAAAAACGAGTTCCAGGAAGTACTGGACAGTTATAAGGGGATGGGGCTGAACATCGAAGGAGTCGATGCCCGGCAACGCTTCTGGGACGCTCTGGCCGGTGAAAGTAGTCCCGAAACCAAACGGAAAATAATCGGCCGGCTGTTTATTGAAATTTTTGAAGAGGAATCGGAAGCACATCCGGAAGTAAGCTGGCTTGGCCAGGGAACGATCTATCCGGACGTTATTGAATCGGTATCCGTGCACGGTCCCTCGGTAACGATAAAATCGCACCATAACGTTGGTGGGCTGCCGGAAAAACTAAAACTTAAGATCGTCGAGCCCCTCCGCATGTTGTTTAAGGATGAAGTACGCCGGGTAGGCAAGGAAATGGGCGTTCCGAATCATATTTTGAGTCGGCATCCCTTCCCGGGCCCGGGCCTGGGTATCCGTATTTTAGGCAGCATTACACCCGAAAAAGTGGCTATGCTGCAAGAAGCGGACGCCATTTATATCAACAATTTGAGAAAATTCGGATTATACGATGAGGTTTGGCAGGCCGGTACTATTTTGTTGCCGGTACAATCGGTAGGTGTCATGGGAGACGAACGTACCTACGAACAGACCGTTGCCTTAAGAGCCGTTAATTCACTGGACGGAATGACTGCGGAGTGGAGTCAGTTACCGTACGATTTCCTAGCTACAGTGTCCAGTGAGATTATCAATAACGTTAAAGGAATCAATAGGGTAGTCTATGATATTAGCACGAAACCTCCTGCGACCATTGAGTGGGAGTAAAACCATCTTGTTCTTTGCTTTTTTACTAATCAGCCTCTCTTCCTGTGATCTGTTCAAAAAGATCCAGGACGATGATGATACTACCGTCGATACCGGCGATGAACTCGAGCCAATTCAGGGCCGAAGGGTATACGACCCCGAAACGGGAACCTGGGTGGTGGTCGAAGAAGCGGTTACGGAGAAGATGGATACCATTGCCTGGCAGGAGGTGCCCACCACTGATGATCCTCCCATTACATCTACGGGAGAATCACCCATTACGGGCAACCAGTCCAATGTGATCGACGTAACGGATTTCGGATCGCAGATCCTGAATAACTACAATATTTCGGTTGTACTGCCCTGGCTGACGGATCGCTTCAATGCCATGGATCCGAATATCTATTACAATTCCCTCTGGGCGATCAACTACTACAACGGTACCAAAATGGCCCTGGAGGTATTGGCGAACGAAGGACTGAACGCTACGGTGTCCGCCATGGATAGCGGGGCCTCGCCTTCCACTACTTCCGGACTGATCCGCGGGAGTGAGGATCTGGGCAATGCTCACTTGATCGTCGGTCCTTACCGCCGGGATAATGTGGCACTGCTGGCGCAATACGCCCAGCAACGGGAAAAAGTGCTCGTATCTCCCCAGAGTGCAGCTTCGGGCATCAGTAACCTCAACCCGAACTACGTGCAGGTCAATCCGACCCTCGAAACCCACAGTCGGGCCATTATCCGCCACGCTCTGGAAAACCACGATCCCCGTAATATCGTATTGGTCAGTAAGGACGTAGCTAATGAGGTAAGCCGTTTTAATTACTTCCGGGACGAATACGCTATCTGGAACCGGGGCCGTCCGGCTACGCCGCTCAACGAACTGCTGATTCCCGAAAATGAAGCCGCCAGCATGGAACGGGTCAACATGGCCCCGCTGCTCCAGCGGTCGGATACGACGGTGTTCATTGTACCCAACTGGGAAGAGACCTTCGTATACGCATTGCTTCGGAAGATCGACGTCAGTCGCGATCCGTATTCTACGGTCATCGTTTACGGAATGCCGCAGTGGAAAGATTTTGAAAAGATCGATTTCGACTATTACGAAAAGTTGAGGGTACACATCAGTGCCAGCGTTTTCGTCAATTCTCTGGATCCGAAGGTCAAACTATTCAAGGAACAATATTACGATCTGTACGGCGCCATCCCCACGGAAGAAGCATTTGTCGGCTATGACGTTATGTTGTATTTCGGCCGGATGCTGAAGAAATACGGGACCAAATTCCAGTACGCTCTGGAAGGAGAGGAAGCGGATGCCCTTCACACCCATTTTGCTTTCGAGCGGGTAGTTCGACCGGGTACTACTTCGGGCATTGAGACCAGTCAGATCGAACAATTTGAGAATAAGTTCGTGAATATTCTTAAATTCGAGAACTATCAGTTTCAGAAAGACAACTAAAATGATGATCTGATTATTTGATGATTCGATGATCCATTGAGCACAGAATCAAATGATCAGATCATCGGACCATCAAATCATCAGTTTTGACTCCAAAACGAAAAGCAAAATTTGAAAGGACCGTTGCCCACCGGCAGTTCGACCTGACGGTGATCCTCGAAAACGTACACGATCATCACAATATCGGGGCGGTTCTCAGATCTTGCGATTCGGTAGGTATCCACGAAATATTTGTGTTGTACAACGAGCCGCAGTTGCAGAAAGAATACCTGGAACTGGGTAAACGCACCACGGCCGGCACCCGCAAATGGCTGGACGTCCACTACTATACGGATACCGAAGCCTGTTTCAGCGCAGTGCGGGAGCGCTACGACCACATCTACGCTACTCACCTTAGCCGTTCGGCCAAAAGCCTTTACGACCTCGACCTAACCCGCCGTGTTGCCCTGATGTTCGGCAATGAAATGCTGGGCCTCTCGGATGAAGCTATGCAGCATGCCGACGGAAATTTTATTATTCCCCAAATGGGCATGGCCGAAAGCCTGAATATTTCAGTAGCCTGTGCAGTCAGTCTCTACGAAGCCTACCGCCAACGGGAACTGGATGGCGCCTACGATCCGGTGGACCTGGAGCAACCGCGTCGGGCGGCATTGCTGGAAAAGTATTTTGCCTTGCACGAAAGCGGCAGTAACCGGGGTAAGATCCGTAGGAAGGGTAGTAAAAAATAGTTATCTTTCAAGTGAAAAATACTATTTGCAGCGCTTCAGTGAGTAATAAATGGAACAATGTACAAAGCACGCTTTCT
Organism: Flavilitoribacter nigricans DSM 23189 = NBRC 102662; assembly: GCF_002646595.1. Taxonomy (GTDB): domain Bacteria; phylum Bacteroidota; class Bacteroidia; order Chitinophagales; family Saprospiraceae; genus Flavilitoribacter; species Flavilitoribacter nigricans. The sequence goes on along the minus strand of NZ_PDUD01000009.1, from coordinate 50,061 downwards.
TTTGATGGTAATGGTCGCTCTTCCCTCCGCTCTGTTTTCCCAGGACTTCGATCTGGAACTGGGGGACTTTGACCCCTGTTCCCAAACCCTGGATCTATCCTGGGAAGCATTTCCGGACTGGCCCGGAGGAGTAGATCACTATGAGGTATGGGCCAGTGTAAAGAGCCCGGCCAGTGATTTCCCGGGGCCTGCCGCCCTGGTGGATTCCGTCGGTGGCAATACTACTACTTTTAGTTTTTTTGCGGAAGACGGACGCCAACACTGTCTGCAGATCCTGGCCATATCTTCGGAAAAAAACGATACGGTTCGTTCGAACCAGGAATGCCTGGAAGTACCCATCATCGGATTTCCCGAAAGTATCATTATCAACACAGCTTCGCTGATACCGGAGAACGGCGCTTTCAGTGGAATGGTCGAACTGATCTGGGAAACGCAACCTTTGCTCCCTCTGGGCAGCGCTACTCTTCTCCGCTCCAGGAACGGCGGGGATTTTGAACCGATCGCACAATTGGATCCTACCTTCCCATTTTACTTTGATAGTCTGGCAAATGCGCATCTCTATCCGGTAAGCTATCGGATTGAAGGTATAGACGAATGTGGAAATGTGCTGACCTCTAACCGGGTGACTACCATTTTCCTGCAGGGCGAGGTCAACGATGCGGGCGTGGCCGTTCTCGAATGGACACCCTATGAGAATGAATATTATTTTGATGGATTGGAGTATCATGTCCTGACGGATGTCTTTCCCGGCTCCATTGACTTTCAATCGCCGCAGGCCGTTTATCCGTCGGACGTACTTATGCATACGGAACAGCCAGATCCGGGCGGGCCAGATGACGGGACGAATTGTTATACCATCATCTCCGAACCGCGTTTGGAAAGGAATGGCTTCTTTTTTTTCAATACGACTACCTTTTCCAACCAGGTATGTCCGGTGGCGGATCTTGCCGTTTTCGTTCCCAACGCATTTGCTCCGGACGGCGCCAACCCGGAATTTAGGGTCTACAGTCCCGGGGGTTCCGCCATCAACTTTTCCATGCGTATTTTTAACCGCAATGGAAGTATGCTTTTTGAGTCGCAGGATATAGACCGGGGATGGGATGGTACCTTTAACGGAAAACCGCTGCCTTCCGGGGTGTATGTCTACTTTATCGAAATTGAACAGGGTGATAAGCCGGTACTCACCAAGAAAGGTAGTATTGTATTAGTCAGATAAAACAACTTTATGAGTCCCTTCATTCATACCGATCAGATTGAATCCAAAACCCTTTTTCCCGGGTTTCACGCCCGCATGGTCCATACGGACGGTCTGACAATCGCTCATTTCCGGATCGAAAAGGGCTGTATATTGCCGCTCCACGATCATCCGCACGAACAGGTCTCCAATATCATAGAAGGTACGCTGGAACTGACGGTAGGAGAGGAGACCCTGGCCTGTACCCCGGGCACTGTGGTTACCATTCCGGGCAACACGCCCCATTCGGCCGTAGCCCTGACGGACTGCTACGTGATCGATATCTTCCGTCCGGTACGGGAAGATTATCGCTAATCGCGATAAGTATCAGAGAAAGTTCCGGGAGCCGGACTCCTGCTCCCGGTCAAAAGTTCTGCCTGCGATCAGTTTTTGCGTTTATTGGCATTCGGCAGGATCAGCGTACCGGTCCAGACGTGATCCGTACGGTGGTCGGGAATAATGACGGGGCCGGGAGGATAGTCCTCATTCCAGAGGTCGACCAGGCTATTCGTAGTACCGCTGCCGCTGGCACCTGCGAAGCGTCCGGTACCGCCATCGACCAGGAATTCATCCTTAAAATAAGCGTCGTATACGGGGTGAGGCTCCGGCAGGGGTAACTTCACCTGGCCGGACGGGATCTTGATATACAGACGATCTCCGTTGGCCGCTTCCAGGTAACCGGAACCACCGCCGTAAAATCCACCCGCAGTAGAACAGAAGGTCAAAACGGTTTTAAATTTCCCCAAATGGGTGCCTTGCCCTCCTCCCCGCTGATAATTGGGGTCCTGATATTCCGGGAGCAGACAGTCTACTTCCCCCAGTAATTCGGGTACTCTGTTGGTGTAAAAAGTAGCTTTGAAGGGAATTTCGTGGGTTCCGTGACGGTACTGGAGCAGGTCCCGATCCAAATCAACCTGGTCTGGGGTATGGACTACGCTTAATTCGTTCGCTGCATCGGCCAAACTGTTCTTTTGACAGGCAATAAAAAGGAACAGGCTGCCGGCCAGGAATAAGATGGAACTTCCGAGTTTCAGATGTCGCATAAATTGAATTTTATGGTGTTTAGTAATAAGGTCCGAAGAGGAGCCCTGCGCTCTAAATGGGAGGGCTCAACCACCCGGGAGACAGATTAACCCGGGATGGTATAAACATAGATGTAAAGGCCCGTTGGTGGGTAGGGGGTTTCGCTCAACCATTGGCCAAATTGGATCATTGTGCTGGGAATGATTGGAAGATATGATTCATAGAAACAGTTGAAAACCAGGCTAGGGTCTGATAATCAACGTGATATATGTTGCAATGGCTTTAAGCTTAGCCCGGAAGGTTCCTTTAAGAAAATAGCTAGATGTGGGAATGAAAAATGGAGCTGGGATCTGGATTATGGTCCCGGCAGTGTAGGATTAACGGAAAACCAGACCGGGCAGTACAGGAACATTCCGTACTGCCCGGTCAAGGTTATTATTCAAGGTGTCCGTAAACCACAGTCGCGGTGAAGGACCTTATAGGATTATTCATCCACAACTACAATGAAACCCTCTTCCAGAGGATCGAGTTCCGCCAGTAGTGTTTCAAAGAAATCCTGGCCGTAGCGCAGGTAGAAATTGAGGAAATTATCCGTTCGTTCCTGCAGGCCGTTGCCGGGGAAGAGTTTATCCTTGATCCCGCGGATCTGGTTCAGTTCGATCTCGTGGCGCTGCTTTTCGGCTTTAAGCAGGCGGCTTTCGAGTCCCTGGAGGCTGTTCATCTGGTTGGCAGCTTCTGCTTTAACCGTTTTAACCAGGGTCTGATCTACTTCTTTGATCTTTTCCACGATCCCGTTAAATATCGTATGCAGTTGTTTTTTCTCCTCTTTGAGACTGAGTTCGTTTTCGGCATTGGCTTTGACGTAGGACTTGATCAGCGTTTCCGTCTCGGTAAAAAGATCACTGACCTTAAGACCGAGTTTATCCAGTTTCTTGGCATTCCCCTTATCGATCCAGAGCACCGAATTACGCCGGATCAGCATGGGGAAGTTAACCCCGAAGTGCTCGAACTGCGTTTTTCGTTCCAGCCAGTAGGCGATCTCGCCGCCGCCGCCAATATAGGCCAGGTTCGGCAGAATATATTCCTGATAGAGCGGGCGGATCACCACGTTGGGGCTGAAATGCTCCGGATGCTGGTGCAGTTCTTCCCGCATCTCCGCTTCGGTGAAGGTATAATCGGTATTCAGTACCTGGAATTTATCCCCCTCCTGCACGATCCGTTCCCGGATCTGATCCCGCAAATAGAACAGATTAATCTCCCGCGGATAGGCCTGCTGGGAGAAGCCCACTTTTTCCAGTTCCTGGGTGGTCGCTTCGATAAGCCCCCGGCTCGGTTGCTCAAACAGTTCTTTTTCCATAATGGGAATAAAGCGCTTTTTAAGCTCGGGATTGTTCATGTCCAACACGATCAGTCCGTAGGATTTGAACAGCTCATTGACGAGGTCTACACTGGCCATCCCGTACTTTTCGTGACGGGTATAACAGGCTTCGATCAGCGAACCGATCTCTTCGGCCTTCGGGCTGCTGCCCAGGATATCTTTCAGTTGTTCCAGCGCACCGGCCAGAGATCCGGTACCCATCATGGCTACCGAACCCGACTCTTCATTCTCCCAGACGATCTCTTTACCGAAGATGCTGGCGTGGTTCATTTCCTCAAAATCGTGATCTTCCCCCCCGGTAATAAAAACCGGTACGATGTGTTGGTCCGGATACTGGTCGTTGAGTTTTCGGGCCAGATGGATCGTGGAAATGATCTTATAAATATAGTAGAGCGGACCGGTAAACAGACTGGGCTGGTGGGCCGTCACGATGGTAAAGGTTTGGGGATCGGACAGGCGGTCGATCTGTTCCAGCACCTGGGGTGACGGATCCAGTTTTTCGTACTGCTTTTTGAGCACGGAGACCAGCAGTTCGCGATCGATCTCGGCTTGTTTTTTATCGGCAATTACCTGGGCAAAGCTTTCTATGGAGACGGGGTATTTGAAGAAAGGACGGAGTTCGGGTTTGGCGGTTGCGTAGGCTGTATCTTTGGAAGATAGTTGAGGTACTTCCTGAAAAGGTATACGTTGGATCGTCATTGCAAGCTTTAAGGTTTTGTTTATATTTACGGTATTCGCCTATAAAAAAGGCCGGCTTAAAAAAGACATCGGTCAGGGAAAAAAACCTGTCGACAGATATTAAAACGGAGTGTCAGTTCTGCAAATAACTTAACACTCCATGTCGGTATAAATGTTTCCTAAGCCGGATAAGTTTAGCTAAAACCTATTTTTTCCTTCACAAAATCCAGAAATCCTAAATTGATGAAGCAATTCATTTTAGCCCTTGATCAGGGAACGACTAGTTCCAGAGCCATTTTATTTGATAAAAATGGAGATATCAAAGCGGTTGAGCAAAAAGAGTTTACACAGTTTTTCCCTAAACCGGGCTGGGTAGAGCACAATGCAGAAGAGATATGGAATACCCAATTGAAAGTAGCGCAGGACGTTCTGAAAAATAATTCGGTGACCGCCGATCAGATTGCGGCGATCGGAATTACCAACCAGCGGGAAACGACCGTGATCTGGGATCGCCGCACGGGCAAACCGATCTACAACGCCATCGTCTGGCAGGATCGTCGTACCGCCGGTATCTGCGATCAGTTGAAAGCGGGCGGCCACGAAAAATACATCCGGGAAAATACCGGCCTCCTGATCGATGCCTATTTTTCCGGCACCAAGGTAAAATGGATGCTGGAGCAGGTACCCGGTGCGCGGGAGAAAGCCGATAACGGGGATCTTTGTTTCGGCACCATCGACAGCTGGCTGATCTGGAAACTGACCGGTGGGAAAAAACACGTAACGGATTACACCAATGCTTCCCGCACCCTGATGTACAATATCTTTGATCTCGACTGGGATAAGCACCTGCTCGACATCCTGTCGGTACCCGCTTCCATGTTGCCGGAAGTGAAGGAATCGAGCGAGATCTACGGAGATACGATCGAGGAGCTTTTCGACGGCAGTATTCCCATCGGCGGGATTGCCGGCGACCAGCAGGCGGCGCTCTTCGGGCAGGCCTGTCTGGAAAAGGGCATGGCCAAAAATACCTACGGTACCGGCTGCTTTATGCTCCTCAACACCGGTACGGAAGCTGTACATTCCAAAAACGGACTGGTAACGACGATTGCCTGGGGCCTCAACGGGGAAGTACACTACGCACTAGAAGGTTCCATCTTCATCGCCGGAGCGGCGATCCAGTGGCTGCGGGACGGTCTTAAACTCATTGACGAGTCTCCCGATTCCGAATATTACGCCATGAAAGCGCCCACGACGGACGGCGTCTACGTGGTGCCGGCTTTCGCCGGTTTGGGCGCACCTTACTGGGATATGTACGCTCGCGGCGCCATTTTCGGTCTGACCCGCGGTACCAACAAAGCCCACCTGATCAGGGCCACGCTGGAATCACTGGCCTATCAGACCAAAGATGTGCTGGAAGCCATGGAGCAGGATTCCGGGGTGCCGCTTAAAACCCTGCGCGTGGACGGTGGTGCCAGTGCAAATAACCTGTTAATGCAGTTCCAGTCGGATATTCTGGATGTTGAGGTGGAGCGGCCGAAGATCACCGAGACGACGGCCCTCGGAGCCGCTTATCTGGCCGGTCTGGCTTCCGGATTCTGGACCCGCGAAGATATCGAACAGAAATGGCAGCTCGACCAGCGTTTTCAGCCGGAGATGCAGGCTTCCGAGCGCAACGATCTCTACAAGGGCTGGAAGAAAGCCATCAAACGCACGATGGGCTGGGAGGAACAGGAAAAAGCCTGATCCGATCCGCCTAGCCTATCCAAAAACGGTTTCTGGATAGGCTCTAAATGCGGAAGACCGATGGATTTGCCACAGGCAGGTTCATCGGTCTTTTTTTTGGATATACTCAGATCTTATTGGCTAACATTCACCCTTAAGCGGAGAAATTCTCCCAATGAAAAAGTTGGGGGGGAAATGATTGTACCGAAAAGCGGTGGGGTAGTGAGGCGCGTTTATAGGGACCAATTGCGGAGCGCTTTACAAAGGCCCTAAGATAGAAGCTTTTATAAGCTCCAACAAATTGCCTGTCCCCAAATGTCACCTGTATTGCAAAAGCTGTTTCAGTATTTTGCGCTTTGGTAAATATCTCACTTTCATTTATTTATCCAGCGATCTCGAGCAGCCAGGTCCGGTCCGTCAGCATGGGGGTATCCCGGATCGTTTGGCGGATTTTCGGCCGTTTTTCCGGTAGGCTGTTCAGTAATTTATCGAGGATACGGATGAAGTTGAGATAGGGCTTTTTCTCTTCCCGGCTCATCTTCTTGCTGCGCATCAGATAGATCCGGAAAGCGGCCAGGAGAGAATCCAGCGATTCCCAGGACTGGGTGGTGTGGTAGATCTTGGCCAGTAGAATACGGCCGTGCAGATAATACCGCACATCCGAGAATTCTACTTCCCGCAGGTACAACTGGGCCTTTTCGAAATCCTGCCGGTGGTAATAGAGGTCGGCCAGGTTAAAATGCATGGCCTCGGCCTTTTCCCGTTCGGCCAGCAGTGGGCTGTATTGGTGAATGAAGCCTTCCACCCAATCGTAGCGTTGCAACCCAAGACCCAATTTGACCACATTTTTAAAAGTCCAGGGGGAGATCTGCCCTTTGTCGATCAGGAAGCCTTTTTCCAGGGAGGTTTCGTAGAGCTCCAGCAGGGGGCTGGCGTAGGTCTTTTCACCGTAACGGATCCGGCCGATACAGAAGTTAACCAGACTCAGGTAAATGAATTTCAATTCCCGGGGGGCCAGGATGTCCTCGTGCTGGATCGCCAGTTGCCGCAATTGCTGAAAATAGGGGGACGTCTCCTCTCCGGTGATCATCATGAACAGATTCCGGTAAATGGCAACGATCGGCAGATGCTGCAGGGACTCGGACATGCTCACGATCTCCTGACTGTGCTGCAACTGATAAGTGCCCGGCTGCAGATTATTCAGCGCGGCGATGGTGCAGAGGTGCTGTAGCTTCTGGGCGACGAGATACTGATCGAAGTTGTCGGCGGTCTGTTGTACTTCCGGTCCCAGTGCCTGGGCCTTTCTGCCCGAAACCTGCCACTCCGCTATTTCTGCCAGCAGGTAGCTTTGGTGGTGAAACTGGATATTGCGGTAGGGCTCTTTTTCCAGTTGATCCCGGGTCTTTCGCAGCGTGAAGCGAAAGTGTTTATCCAGCTTTCTTTCCATAAAAGCCTGCAGGGTATAATAGTTGGCCATAATGCCGTCATTTTGCCATTGTTGATGAGCCAGAAAATCAGCAGCCAGCTGGAGCAGGCGACTGCACTGGCGGTTAAAGTCCATTTCATCGTAAGGCTGTCCGGGAAAGACGCTACGGTATAGATCCTGCTTTTCTACATCCGGTTCGGGCCATTCACCGGCGCGGTAGAGGGCTTCCAGTTCATCCGACAGCACGATCAGGTGGTCGGTCTGATTGAAGAATGGAGAACGAAGGTATAAGCCAAACTTTTGCCAGTCCGACAGGGAAAAGGTAGCAAGCAGACGGAGTAATTTGGTGTTTTTCATGTTTTGCTGGAGAAAAAATGGGCGTTCAGGGATATTGAATGAGGATATAAATGGATTTTTAGATTGCTGAATAACTATTAATTGACTGATATACAGTTAATTGTTTTATATGGTGTATTGAAACTTACAAAATAACGATGGATAAATTTAATAAATTGTAATTGATATCTCCTGTTCCGGCTTTTACATTTGTAAGCATAATGCCAGGATTCATGAACATAAACCTTTACCGTTGGCTTTGTTGGATCGGCCTGTTGGTAATTTTTACTCCGGTTTTGCCGGCGCAGATCACGGTATATCCGGGGGATGCCAATGACAACGGGATCGTCAACAATATTGACGTACTCTACATTGGATACAGTTTCGGTACCCCCGGGCCATCCCGGGTGTTGACGGATACCGATTTTGAACCCCAGGAGGCTGCAGCCGCCTGGTCCGATTTCTTTCCCGACGGTACCAGCTACGCCAGTGCCGATGCGAATGGGGACGGACTGATCGGTACGCAGGACCTGCTTACGGTTTTCCGGAACTACGGGGCAACACGGCCTCCGGTTATCCCGGATGATTTTCCCGAACCACCGGATGGCGGTTCCCAACTGTATATGACGGAAGACGGGCTACCGGATCTCATTCAGCCCGGGACATCCTTTTCCATTCCGATCTACCTGAACGATGTCAATAATCCGCTGGAATTAAACGGTCTGGCATTTTCTTTCGAATACGACGAGCAGGTAGTTAAGGAGGTGCGGCTGGAATGGGCCATGGACTGGTTCCGGGCGGACAGCAGCTGGTACGGTTTGCAGGTGCCGGAAGCGCTGGATGAACCCCAGCTCGATATCGCAGCTACCCGATTTGGCGATAATCCGGTCATAGGTGGGGGACTACTCGGACGGGTCAACATCATCATCGAGGACGACCTGATCGGCCTGTTACCGGCACCCACCGATACCATCGATGTGATCGTTTCCATCAAAAAGATCCGGGGCATTGGCAAAAATTTTGAACCCATTCCCATTGGCGGGGACGACTATCAGTTTACCGTTTATCATCCTGATGCTAAGACGAACCCGGTCACGGATCCCGATGAACGATTATTCACCGTATATCCGAATCCGGTGCAGGAAGAACTCCGGATCGAAGCCCAAAAAATCATTAAGAAGATCATTCTGTACGACCTGCTGGGTCGGCCAATGCTGGTAGAATCCCGGTTGGATTCTACCGAGATCCAATTGCCTGTAATGGACCTCCCCCCCGGTTTGTACCTCCTGCAGGTACAGACCGAGGGAGGTATCAGCTCCCGTGAGATCTTAATCGAATAATTCACCTTCATTTGCTTGACACCCGGCTGATCCATCACCGAAATCGAGCACCAATTACAACTAAAATCTCTTATGAAAACAATCTTGATCCCAAAAATTGTCCTGCTACTGCTATGCCTGGGCGTGACCAGTCCCGGCCTGTTGGCGCAGTTCAGGATCTCCGGCAAGGTCGCGTTTGGAGAAGCACTGGAACCGGTACCCGACTACGATGTGACGGTTTACCTGCCTGTCCACGATCAGGTCTACACCGTCTTCACGGATAGTAAAGGCGACTACGAAGCCACCTTCGACTGGACCAGCGCCGAGATCCTGGAAGCCCGGGTGGATGTACTTGACCTTTGTACCGGAGAGATCCATTCGATCCGTTTACCGAACGCCGACAGCAGTTACGTCGCCAATTTTCAACTCTGTCAGGGCATTGATCCGCCGCCACCGCCACCGGGCTGTCAGGCGCATTTTACTTACGAGCAACTCAGTGTAAATCCGCCCGCGGCCGTTTTCCTCGACCTGTCCTACCACGCCGACCCCGAAGTGGAATACCTCTGGGAATTTGGCGACGGCACCGCCAGCTCCGAACCGGCGCCCACGCACGAGTTCCCCGCTACGGGAGTGTACGAGGTCCTGCTCACGATAAAGTCCGGCGATTGCTCGAGCCGGGTAGTCAATAACGTGATCCTGCGGGATTCCCTGGATTGTGTTTGCCCGGCGGTATATAATCCGGTCTGTGTGACCCTGGATAACGGTTCGGTGATCACCTTTGCCAATGCCTGCGAAGCGAGCTGTGCCGGATTCCAGGAAGGCGACTGGAGTTCCTGCGAGCCGAACGAATGCGGCTGTCCGGAGTTTTACGATCCGGTTTGTACCATTAGTCCCGCCGGTGATTCGCTGACCTTTTCCAACTTGTGTTTTGCCGAATGCGCCGGTTACGCTCCCGATCAGGTATTTCCCTGTAATCCGATCAATGAGTGTGATTGTGCACCGATAGACGCCCCGGTCTGTGTAGTGAACGACGCCGGCGAGATCCTGCGCTTTGCCAACGCCTGCCTGGCCCGGTGCGCGGGTTATCCGGAATCGACCATCGTGGACTGCAACATCAACTGCATCTGCCCGAATGATTACGATCCGGTCTGTGTGGCGGTAGCGGGAGATACCCTGCTCTTTTCCAACCCCTGCCTGGCGGAATGTGCCGGGTATACGCAGGATCAAATGTTTTTCTGCGATCCTCCCGACGATTGCATTTGCCCGCAGGTATACGACCCGGTCTGCGTGATCGGCGCCGTTGGTGATAGTTTGCGCTTTGCCAATGCCTGCCTGGCCGAATGTGCCGGTTTCGGACCGGACGAGTACTACTCCTGCGAACCGGGGCCCTGCGTTTGTCCGGAATACTACGATCCGGTTTGTATCGTGGTGAACGGTGATACGCTGACCTACCCGAATATCTGCTTTGCCGAATGCGACGGCTATTCCTGGAATGATGTCTTTTCCTGCAATCCGGACGGCGGGTGTGACTGCCCGGATACTTACGAACCGGTTTGCGCAGTTGGTCCGGACGGTGCGATCATCACTTTCCAGAATGCCTGCATTGCCAATTGCCGAGGCTACGAAGCGGAAGATTTTATTGATTGTAATGCCAATTGTACCTGCCCGGCCGTTTACGATCCGGTCTGTGTGTACACCGCCAGCGGAGAGCAGATCCAGTTCAGTAACCGTTGCGAGGCGGAATGTGCCGGCTATTTTGGAGATCAGATCGTTCGCTGCGAGCCCGAGGAATGCGTCTGTCCGGAATACTACGATCCGGTCTGTGTTGTAGTGAACGGGGTGACCCGAACTTTCGATAATGAGTGCTTTGCCCGTTGTGCCGGCTTTACCGATGCGGATTTCTTCCGTTGTGAGCCGGGGCCGTGCAACTGTCCGGAAGTCTATAGCCCGGTCTGTATCGTGACGGATTTCGGTCCGGCCTACTGGTTTATCAATGCCTGCGAGGCGGAATGCGCCGGATTTGGTCCGGATCAGTACGAGAGCTGCGGTCCGGAGGAATGCGAATGTCCGGATGATCTCTACGATCCCATCTGCGCGATCAGTGCTCAGGGGGACACGCTGACCTTCGGAAACATCTGCCGGGCGCTCTGTGCCGGATTCACAGACGAGGACCTTTTCAGATGTGACGGTGGTAATGGTTGTGGCTGCGATGCCGCCGTTTACGATCCGGTATGTGTTTACACACCGGGAGGAACGGTATTGCGTTTTGGCAATGCATGTGAAGCGCGCTGTGCCGGATACGACGAATCGGTATGGGTGAAGTGCGAAGATTCCTACTGTCAGGCCCGCTTTCAGACCGAACATCCGAATACGGGAGAACTGGGCGTGCAGTTCTACAATCGCTCTTACCCCGCCGATAGCCTCGGTATCGTATGGATATGGGATTTCGGCGACGGTACGACCAGTAACCTGGCCCATCCGTTCCACGAATATGCGAAAGAAGGGGTCTATACGGTCACCCTGACCATGATCAGCGATAACTGCACCAGTTCCCACCGGGAGCAGATAGTAGTCGGCCTGGATGAACCCATCGAGGATTGTAAAGCTATGTTCCACTTTGAACAAAACCCGGATGATCCCTATTTCTTCCTGTTCCACGATCGCTCCCTTGGGGATATCGTTTCCTGGAGCTGGTACTTCGGTGATGGGACCACCAGTAATGAACCGACTCCGGAACACCGCTACGAACAGGCGGGTATCTATATCGTCAGTCTGTCCGTAACGGCGTCCGACGGTTGCACCAGCCTGGTCAGCATGCTGGTCGCCACGGATGATGACATCGTGTACAACCCGGATTGCTACGCATCCTTCCTGCCGGTGATCATCCCGGACTCCAATCGGGTGTTCTTCCTCAATTTCTCCTCACAGGATGTGGTGGAAACGCACTGGGATTTCGGCGACGGGACCACCAGCAGCCAGTTGATGCCCATCCATGTGTACGATGGGAACGGCAGCTATACGGTTACCCTTACGGTGGTAACGGCGAACGGCTGTACGAATTCCTATACGGCCACGATCAATCTGGCCGGTGCGAGTTTCACCGCCAGCCCGGCCTATGCTTTCCGCACGACTACCGATGTGGAAGAACCCGGCACGCCCGCTCTATCCGTCAAAGTATTCCCCAATCCGGTTACTACGGAGCTTTGGCTGGACCTGAAAGAGCACCCCGCCGGGCCTCTACAATGGCGTATTCTGAACCTCAGCGGCCAGGTCGTTGACCAGGGCCGTGAAGAACTTTCGGGCGGTCCAGGCCGGTTCTCGATCCGTACCGCAGACCTGCCTGCGGGTGTGTATGCGCTGCAACTGATCAGTGAAGCGGGAGCGGTGACGCAGAAGTTTGTCAAGGGCGGAGGACGCTAGATCAATCCCCAAATTCCGAACCCCCTCCTAATCCCATGAACGAGAGCTCCGTCGGCCAAAAACCGGCGGGGCTTTTTTTATGCATAAAAAATGATAACATGCTTCCTAATTTCAAATAGGTATTGTATCTTTGCATCCGCAAAAAATAGAATTTATGCTAATTATCGAAGTAAAAGAAAGCGAGAATATCGATCGCGCCTTGAAACGCTATAAGCGTAAAGTACAACAGACGAAAATTCTTCGGGAATTGCGGGATCGTAAGGAGTTTAAAAAACCTTCTGTACAACGCCGCAACCAAATCCTTAAGGCAGTTTATAAAGAGAAGAAGAGTCGCGACTTGGGACTTTAAGTAATTCTTTTTATTTTGCTGCAAGATATATCATTAGCCTGCCAGTTTCCGGTGGGCTATTCTTATTTGTACCCGGCACTTCGGGTACTTTACGAAACACCAACTAATGAACACCAAGATCCAAGTACAGTTGTCTACCATGATGTTCCTTCAATTCTTTGTCTGGGGAGCTTGGTATACAACCATCGCCGTTTTCATGACCAGCGAAGGTATGGAAACCCTCACGCACTGGCCCTACACCGTTAACCCGATCGCCGCCATTGTGGCCCCCTTCTTTCTGGGGCTGGTAGCGGATCGTTATTTCGCTACCGAAAAGGTATTGGCGGTATTACACCTGCTGGGAGGCGTACTGATGCTGCTGGTGCCGCAGACTACCGGCACTCCGGTCCTTTTCATTACGCTGTTACTGCTTTACAACCTTTGTTTTATGCCCACGCTGGGCCTTTCCAATACTTTGTCTTTCCACAATATCGACGATCAGGAAAAACAGTTTCCGGTGATCCGGGTATTTGGTACCCTCGGCTGGATCGCAGCCGGTCTGTTCGTAAGTTTCTTCCTGGGGGTTTTCACCGAGGAAGGAGTGGTGCCGGAAAGCACGGCCATGCCCCTGTATACAACGGGTATCGTCAGTCTGATCCTAGGGGTTTACTGCTTCTTCCTGCCGCATACGCCTCCGCAGGGCGCGGGTGAGGAGGTTTCCGTAAGAACTATTCTGGGGCTTGATGCCCTGAAGCAATTGGGCAGCCGGTCTTTCTACATCTTCATCATCAGCTCGCTGCTGATCTGTATTCCGCTGGCCGCCTATTACAACTTCACCCAGATCTTCCTGGGTGCAACGGGCTTTGATAACATTGCCGCCACCCAGTCCTGGGGGCAGGTCTCCGAAGTGGTCTTCATGCTGCTGATCCCGGTATTCTTCCGGCGCTTCGGCGTGAAGTGGATGCTGATCATCGGCATGGGCGCCTGGGCGCTGCGCTACGGACTGTTCTCTATGGCCGCTCCGGATTCCGTCACCTGGATGATCCTGCTGGGTATTCTCCTGCACGGTGTATGTTACGATTTCTTTTTCGTTACCGGTCAGATCTATGTCGATAAAAAATCCACGCCGGCCGTACGCGGACAGGCGCAGGGATTTCTCGTGCTGGTCACCTACGGGGTGGGCATGTTTATCGGCGCTCAGGTAGCGGGCATGGTGTTCAACAGTTTCCTCGATGGTGCCTCGGCTCTGACGCTGGATCAGTGGAAATCATTCTGGCTGATACCGGCCGGTCTGGCGGTTGCGGTCATGATTTTCTTCGGCCTCATGTTCCGCGAGGAAAAAGAAGAAGTTTAGAAAACTATCTGAGAGGATATTCGTTTCATAGATTATAATTAGCGGTGACAGGTATCGGTAACCTGTCACCCCATACCTGAAAATAGAATATCCTAAATGAAGGACATCAAAACACTAGGGGCCCTGAAAGACAGCGGCTACCGGTCCAGATCGATCAAAGAAGAACTTAGAGAGAATCTTATCCGCAAGCTTTCCAATAAGGAAAAAGTATTCGAGGGAGTTTTAGGTTTTGAGGATACCGTTTTACCCGATATCGAAAGAGCCATCCTGTCCCGGCACAACATTTTGCTGCTGGGACTGCGCGGACAGGCAAAGACCCGTATTGCGCGTTTGCTGGTTCATCTGCTGGATGAATACATGCCAATCGTGGCGGGCAGTGAACTGAACGACGATCCCCTGCAACCCATCAGCCGGGTAGCGCAGGACCTGATCGCCAAGCACGGTGATGACACGCCCATCGAGTGGGTACACCGCTCCGAGCGTTACGTAGAAAAACTGGCTACGCCGGATGTAAGTGTGGCCGACCTCATCGGTGATGTGGATCCGATCAAGGCCGCTACGCTGAAGTTACCCTATTCGGACGAAAGGGTGATCCACTTCGGCCTCGTGCCCCGTTCTCACCGCAGCATCTTTGTGATCAATGAGTTGCCGGACCTGCAGGCGCGTATCCAGGTATCTCTTTTTAATATTTTGCAGGAAGGGGATATCCAGATCCGCGGATTTAAACTGCGCTTGCCGCTGGACATCCAGTTTGTCTTCACGGCCAACCCGGAAGATTATACCAACCGCGGTAGCATCATTACGCCGCTGAAGGACCGGATCGAGAGTCAGATCCTGACCCACTACCCGAAAACCATCGAGATCGCCCAGCAGATCACTACCCAGGAGGCACAGATCGCCGCCGAACAGCAATCCAATATCGAGGTGCCCGATCTGCTCGCAATACTGCTGGAAATGATCGCTTTTGAAGCCCGGCAAAGTGAATACATCGACGAGAAAAGTGGTGTTTCGGCCCGTCTGAGCATCTCTGCTTTCGAGAACCTGATGAGTACCGCCGAGCGACGGATGCTGATCAATAAGGAGAAAAAGACCATACTGCGCATCACCGATTTCTGGGGCGTCATTCCGGCCATTACCGGAAAGGTCGAGCTCGTGTACGAAGGAGAGCAGGAAGGTCCCTACAATGTAGCCCTGAACCTGCTGAACAGCGCCGTAAAGAAAACTTTCCTCAACCATTTTCCGAATCCGGATAAACTGGAAAAGGGGCGTCAACGTGATCCCTACGGAACGATCCGGGCCTGGTTCTCCGGAGGAAATACCGTGGACCTGCTGAACGATGCCAGCGATAAACAATTCCATAAGGCACTGGACGAAGTGGCGGGATTACGCAAATTTGTTGAATCAACCCTCGACGTTAAGGGCAAAGAAGCCTACACCTTCATGGAACTGGCCCTGCACGGCCTGGCCGAATTCGACGTGATCAATAAGGATATGCTGGAATCCAAACTATCCTTCCGCGATCTCCTGGCCGATATGCTGAATGATGATCTTTTTGATGATGAATGATTTAGACGGTGGACGGTAGACGGTTGACGGTCGACGGTGGTTTTTCCGGTGGAGCCGTCTACCATCCACCGTCGACCGTCTACCGTCCACCATCAACCGTCAACCGTCACTTAACCCTCAACCACATACCCATGCTACTTAGAATAAACTCCGAAAACCCGGAAGGCCGGAAGATCCGGCAGGTAGTGGAAAGCCTCCAGGACGGAGGAGTAATTATCTACCCTACAGATACCGTATACGGTCTGGGCTGCGATATATTTGATCAGAAAGCCGTAGAAAAGATCTGCCGGCTGCGTTCGCTGGACCCGAAAAAAGCGATGCTTTCCATTGTTTGTAAGGACATCAGCCAGATATCCGAGTTCGCTGCGCAGATCGATAACAATGTGTTTAAGCTCCTGAAACGGCATCTGCCGGGGCCATTCACCTTCGTGTTGAAGGCCGGTAACGGGGTACCCAAACTCTTCAAAAACCGCAAACATACGATCGGCGTACGCGTTCCGAATAACCAGATCGTGCTGGACATCGTGGAGGCACTTGGTCATCCGATCCTGACCACCTCCCTCAAATCGGACGACGAGATCCTCGAATATTTTACCGATCCGATCGACATTTATGAAGACTTCAAAAAACTGGTGGATATCGTTATCGACGGCGGTATCGGCGGGAATGTGCCCTCAACGGTAATCGATTGTACGGACGATGTCCCGGCCCTGTTGCGGGCGGGCGCGGGCGAATGGGCCTGATCCCGATCCGAGTTTTCCGGGACTTTTGCGTAAATGGCCAGAAAGGGTGCCGGTGTAGGCTGGCCGGATATTCATTTTCTTTCCGGTATCTGGAAGAAAGGGTCCATCATGCTGTTTTCTGATGATAATCTTCGGTTCGGTCCATTAATAATGTTGGTGCAGGCTTGTAGATCTGGACAAAACGATCCATTTTTAGGGAGGCAAACGATGCCTGAACGCAAACCCTAAGCCATTCTAATATGATCTTTCGCGCGCTGTCCCAAAGGAACCGCAGCCTGATCGGGGCGGTAGCTTGTATTACCCATCTTAGTGCTCTATTGCTGTGCCCCGGCCTGGTGTCCGCTCAGCAGGTAAAAATGGAGCCCTATCTCTTCCATTCCCAGATCGAGGTGAACGAGCAAATGAACCGCTTTCCCACTTTGAAGGCCGAGGCATTCGCGAATATCGGTGCCTACTGGCAGGCCGATACCACCTATGTATTGGAGGAGGAAACCCGGCGCCTGGCCGGAGAGCAGGTGGATCCCCTGACCGAAGAGGAATTAGCATATTTTCAGACTTTTCGGGTAGCGGACGCCATATCCTATCTATTGGAGCGGGCGGAAAACGAGCAGATCATCATTCTGAACGAAGCACACCACCGGCCGGAACACCGGGTATTTGCCTCCGCTTTACTGGAGGGATTGGCCCAGAGGGGATACGCCTATCTCGGACTGGAAGCCCTAACACCGAATTTTGATGATCCGGAGGCGCTGGGCTTGGATACCTCACTGAATGAGCGCGGCTATCCCCTGAATTCGAGATATACCGGGAATTATACGCGGGAACCCCAATTTGGGCTGTTCATCCGGCAGGCGATCAACAACGGATTTCATCTGTTCGGCTACGAGCGCAACCCCTCCTTTCAGGAAATGATCCGGGATTCGGCGGAGGCCCTCAATGTGGCCCGGATCCTGGCCAGAGATCCGGATGCAAGAATACTGCTTTACTGCGGTTACGCCCATCTGGTAGAATCCAATGCTGTTGACCCGGAAAGTAACTACGGCCGGTCCCGCTGGATGGCTTCTTATCTGCGTGAACTGACCGGCATCGATCCGTTGACCGTCAATCAGGAAATATTGACCGACCGCTCTCCGGCAGCCAATAGTCCGTATTATCCACTCATCAAAAGTGAAAAACCGGCGGTACTGCTCAACGAAGATGGACGGGTTTTTAACGGCGGGAAACGGAACGATAAGTTTGATCTGCTGGTTTATCATCCACCGGCCCGGCTGATTAACGGACGGCCGCATTGGTTATACCGCGATGGAGCTCATCGGGCGTATACCATAGCCCCGGAACAGCTTACCTTGAATTGCCCCTGTCAGGTGCGGGCCTATCCGGAAACGGAGCCGGAACTGGCCGTTCCGGTAGACATTATCGAAATTGATCCGGACTTTAGAGAAAATACCCTGGTCTTAGCTCCCGGTCAGTACCGGCTTATTATCGAAAATCTGGCCGGAGACCGGCAAACGCTGCAGGTAGAGATAGCAGAGGAATAGCTTTTTACCAGCGTGAGCCTTTGAGTGTTTGATGGACCGATTATTAATGGGAGAAAGAGAACGATCGACCCATTGCTCCGTGGGTATACCTAAGGACTTTATTAAAAGTATTTATTCAACAAGCCAACTCTTCCCGTATGCAAATCACACCGACCCAGGCTTTAGCCGATCTTAAAGCCGCCAACCACGTCTTTCTTGAACTGTTTACCCACGGCACCCTGTCGATTGAGATCTACCAGCCGGATAAAGTGGACCTCCAGCAACCGCACGAGCGCGATGAAGTCTACGTCGTGATCGCCGGTAGCGGCACTTTCCTGAATGGTGGCAACCGGTCGACTTTTGGTCCCGGAGACTTCCTGTTCGTGCCGGCCGGAGTCGAACACCGCTTCGAGGACTTTACCGAAGATTTCTGTACCTGGGTGATTTTTTACGGGCCAAAAGGAGGGGAGGCTGGACAAAACTACTGATTTTGGTCTTATAGATTGCTTCCCCCGGCTTTCCGGTGTATGATTCCCCATCTAACATCCGTTATCTTTGGGCCAATAAGATCATGTATGAAAATGAAACTTTACTTTGCACTGGCTTGCATCCTGTTGTTTGCGGGGAGCGTCTGGGCCCAGACCGGTACGATACGGGGAAATGTATACGATCAGGAAACCGGTGCACCTATCCTGTTTGCCAATATCCGACTGGCCGATACCCCGCTGGGAACAAATACCGATGATAACGGCTTTTTCAGTTTGAATAATGTGCCCGTCGGCAGCTATACCTTGATTGCCACCTACCTGGGATACGATAGCACCGCCCAGCGAATAACCCTGGCCGGCGATGGCATCAATTACCAGCGGATCGTTATGACGCCCAACGCCATCAACCTGACTACCGTAGACATATCCGGACAGCGGGAACGTGCGCGATCCGAAGTAAATGTTTCCACGCTCACCGTGACCCCTAAAGAGATCAAAAGCCTGCCGTCGGCCGGTGGCGAAGCGGATATTGCCCAGTACCTGCCCATCCTTCCGGGCATCATTTCTTCCGGAGATCAGGGGGGGCAGTTGTACATTCGGGGCGGCTCTCCGGTGCAGAACAAGATCCTGCTGGACGGTATGACGATCTACAATCCTTTCCATAGTATTGGGTTGTTTTCTGTTTTCGAAACGGAGACCGTGCGCAGTATCGATGTACTGACGGGCGGCTTCAACGCACAGTACGGTGGCCGTATCTCGGCCGTGGTAGACATCAAAACCCGGGAGGGGAATAAACAGCGCTTCGGCGGACTGGTATCGGCCAGCCCGTTTCAGGCCAAGGCCCTGATCGAAGGCCCCATTAAAAAACTCGATCCGGAAACGGGAAACAGTATTTCCTTCCTCTTCACCGCGAAACATTCCTATCTGAACGAAACTTCCGCCCTGCTCTATCCCTATGCCACCGACACGACCTACTACGCTTTTGCAGCCGGGGATACCAGTCTGCAGGACATCGCCGATCTGGGACTACCATTCCAGTATACCGACTTTTACGGCAAAGTGTCCTTTGTGGGTGGCGGCGGCAGTAAGCTGGATCTTTTTGGTATGAACTTTCGGGACCGTTTCGATTTTGTGGGCATCAGTACGGTCGATTGGACGAACAGTGGGGGAGGAGCCCACTTTATTCTGGTGCCACCCAATTCGGATATTGTGATGGACGGTACGGTGGCTTATTCCAAATACGATATCACGTCCGTGGAATCCGACGGCCGACCGAAGAACAGCCAAGTCGTCAATTATACCGCTGCCCTGAACTTTACCTACTACGGACTGAATAATCAGTTTGATTACGGTTTCGAATTTACCGGTTTCAATACCGATTTTTCCTTTACCAATGTATTCGATATTCCTTTTCAGCAACGCGATTTTACCACGGAGATCGCCGGTTATGTAAAATACCGGCAGCAATTGGGCCGATTGGTCATTGATCCGGGATTGCGGTTTCATTACTACGCTTCACAATCGAAACTATCCATCGAACCGCGTTTTGGTCTGAAATACAATGCCACGGATCATCTACGGTTCAAAATGGCGGGTGGTCTGTATTCCCAAAACCTCATCAGCACCGTGAGCGAGCAGGATGTGGTCAACTTTTTCGTGGGTTTTCTGGCTGGTCCCGAGCAGATGCTGTTCCTGCCGAATTCCGCCCAGACCAGTAAGGACCGGATCCAGAGGGCATTTCACGGGATTGCCGGGGTGGAGGTGGATCTGAACAACCACACCACACTCAACGTAGAACCCTACTACAAGGGTTTTACCCAGTTGATCAGTATCAACCGCAATAAGCTGCGGGGCCAGGATCCCGATTTTCAGACCGAAACCGGAGAAGCTTACGGTGTGGATCTGTCCCTACGCTACGAACGCGCCAACTGGTATGCCTGGTTGACCTATTCGCTGGCCAAAGTGAACCGGGACGACGGAGAGCAGGTCTATCCAACTATCTTTGATCGCCGGCACAACGTCAATGCGCTGCTGACTTACGCATTCGGAGCAGACCGGCAGTGGTCCGCCAGTCTACGCTGGAACCTCGGATCGGGCTTCCCGTTTACCCGGACGCAGGGATTTTACGAGCAGGCGCCCCTGGGCACCGACCTGCTCACGACCGATATCCTGACCGGTAATTTTGATATCGGTACCATCCTCAGTGAGGAGCGTAACGACGGCCGCCTGTCCTACTACCACCGCCTGGATGCTTCCCTGAAACGGCAATGGACCTGGGGTAAATACGGGGAAATTGAAGCCAACGTCAGCGTGACCAATCTCTACAATCGCGATAATGTCTTTTACGTAGACCGGATGACGAACCGGCGGGTGAACCAGTTGCCGGTATTGCCGAGTGCGGGTTTGATTGTACGGTTTTAGAAAGTAAGGTGTCTGGGTATGAACGGTTTGCGGGCAATTGCTTTAACGGCTGGGGAAAGACCCTCATCAACACCTCATCGATCTAGAGAACCATCAACGCATCACGCATGCTAACCAAATTAAATGCCCTATTTTATTTATCCACCAATTCCAGTTGTTCCCGATACGCAAGCAACCGCGCATTGGCATTGCTGTCTACCAGCATGATTACCACCATCATGGCTATGGTCGTGATGGCCGTTGCCCGCCAGATTGGTTGGGGAGCAAAAACGATCAGCAGCGCAGCCGCAATGATAAGGAACGGAATAACTTTGAAAACGATGTTTCTGAATTCGCTGATCGATTTTTCGGTGCGGCTTATTTCCGATTGTACAAACTCGGTCGGACTTTCCCGGTACGCCTCGGCAAAGCTGGTAATGCGCGATTTGTTGGTGAAAAATATACCCAGGCCAACCGCTAAAATTAAAATCCCGGCTACCAGGTTTGGGATGATGTAAGCCCTGGCCATTTCGGTTTTACCCAACTGCCAGAACCCGATACTTGCGATCAAAAACAAGATCCCAAAAAAGATGAAAAATCGCGCCGAAAATACTTCGGCTTTGGCCCATTCGGTGGCAAATTTCAATATTTCCATGCTCAGTTCATTTTGTATTTTTTTCGGTACGCTGATGGACTAATCCCTTCTTTCTTTTTGAATAAGCGTGAAAAATAGGGCGGGTATTCAAAGCCCAGTTCATAGGCCACTTCGGAGATCGTTTTGTTGGGGTTCAACAAAATCTCTTTGGCCTCGTTAATCAAAAAGAGCTGCAAATGCTCGGTGGTGGTTTTGCCGGTTTCTTTTTTAAGCGTATCGCTCAGATAGCGCTGGGAAACCGATAGTTGATCGGCAATTTGCTCAATGCTGGGGATCCCTTTTTCTTCCAGTTGCCCGGAACGAAAATAATTTTCCAACTGCTGATTAAATTGCTCTAAGAGATCGTTCGAAAGCGCTTTTCGGGTGATAAACTGTCTTTCGTAAAAGCGGTTGGCGTATTTCAAAAGCGTACTCAGCTGGGAAATAATGATATCTTTACTGAATTCATCCTGATTGTTCCGGTATTCCAGATCAATGCTTTCCACGATCGATTCGATCTGCTTTTCTTCTCTGGGAGAAAGATGCAGGGCCTCATTGGCTGAATACGAAAAGAACCCATATCGCTTAATCTGTTGCGCCAATTCCGTTCCTTTCAGAAAATCTTCGTGGAAGTTTATCGAAAAACCTTTTTGGTCAAATACCATGCTGCTATCCCACTGTAGCACCTGCCTTGGCGCAATGAAGAACAGCGCGCCATTGGTAAAATCGTATTTTGTTCTTCCATAGTTTAAATCACCCTTCACCATCTTCTTCAAACTGATCGAATAGCAGTCGTTGGTAATGGGCGGTGAGCTTTCCTTTGGGCAAGGCAAAGTACCTTCACCAATTGCCGAAAATACGCTCAACATGGGGTGTTCCGGCCGGGGAAGCTCCAAATAGTCCAGATACGCCGATAATGTTTTAAAGTGTTGCATGCTTGGCTAAGTTAAAGGTTCCACTTAAACCCTGTTTCTTTTTCTGAGACAGTCCACAATTGAGTGGGTACCGCTTTGTCCTGGGCAAAAGGCTCCAGTTTACACTCGCCGACCGGGCCAGTCCATTGCATCCTTCCGGTTGGACCATAATACGCCTTCTGGTTCAGGTTTTCCGTTGCTTCGGTAGCACACATCACTTCGGGATAAGCGCCTTTTTCGGCGGATTGAACCAATGGCGTCAACGACATCAAGCCAAAAATGATCCGATCTCTTAAACCACCACTATTTTTGATTAAGGATGTAGCCGATGACCCTGGATGGCACACATATACCTACACGTTCTTTTTGGCTGCCTGAATTCTATCCTGCAATTCGTAGGCAAACAGGATCTGGGCCAGTTTACTATGGCAGTAGGTATTCATCGCGTGGTAATTTTTATCCCAGTTCATGTCCTCAAACTGAATGGTTTTGATCCCCATTTTGTAGCCTTCACTACCCACAACTACAATGCGACCGTTCGATGCTTCTATGCGGTCAAAAAGCAATCCGCACAATAGAAAATGGCCGTAATGATTAACGCCCAACTGGCTTTCGAAGCCGTCTTTGGTAAATGTTTGTCTGGGGACCTGAGCGATGGCCGCATTGCACATCAGGGCGTCAATTTTGGGCACAGTCTTTACTACCTCGGCCGCTGCCTCACGTACGGAAGCCAGCTCCGACAAATCCATTTTTATGAATGAAACCTTTGCTCCGGCTCCAAATTCTGTCTTCAGTTCAGCAATGGCCTGGTTCGACTTTTCGCGGTTGCGGTTCAGCATTACGACTTCGGCGCCTTTACCTAAAAGTATCCTGGCCGCCTGGAAACCGGCGCCGGTATTCGCACCGGTGATCAGGTAAGTCTTGTCGTTTATATTTTCTATTATATCGGGTGTCCAACCCTGTTTGCCAAATGGTGTTGTCTTCATCTTTGCTCGAATTTTGTCGATACAAAGTTCAATAAACATTCACCTTGCGGTCTTATACACAATTTCGAAACCTGGATACTTTTTGGGTCTTATACACAAATTTGGCGCTAATCGAACTACGGGAGCGCAGCGGAGGCCGGGTGACCGGTATTTTGGGCAGCAGTAAAGGACTGTTAAATTAAAGGAGATTGCCCAGCCAGTCAATCAGATAGTCATAATCTTTTTCCGGTGGATCCAGACTGAGTGAGTAACTGAATTTGTTATCAAACGGCTCTTTTTGAAAGAACTTCAGTATGCCCTTAAAATTCTGCACGATCACATTCATGATGATCTTATCGCGCGTTGTGTCAAGAATTTCCAGTTCACCTCTATAGACGATCCTTTTGATCGTTTTGCCGTATTGCCGCCGGTATTTGAGCTCAATCCTAAAGGCGACTAAATTTATAGCCTGGATCTCAGTAAGTTTAATTCCCACACATTTTATTCGCTGATTTTGGTTGAACCAGAAAAGCAGGCCGTTCTTCAAAAGTTCGAGATTTACAAAACCAAGTTCACTTGCAGAGCCTCGATCTAACTGATCGAATTCTGATATTCCCGATTCATAGATAAGTTTGGGAGAGCCTGTTCCGAATTTTCTCAACTTTTCTGTAAAGGAATATTCCCCGCCGAAAAGATCTATTTGTGACTTCGGCAGTCCGCCATTTTTATTCAATTTTACTTCCCTTACCGGCATCGGTTTTTCGGTTTGGTTGCAGGCTTGTCAATTGCTGGGTGCAATTTATTTCATGGAGATCACCAGCTTCCCTTCCCAGCTTAATTTCAGTCGCACTTTTTGCTTCTGGCCGTTTTCGAGCAGCCAGTAGGACATCGGTTTAACGATGGTCTGCTCAATCGCCCGCTGAAGCGGTCGGGCACCGTAGCGTTTGTCGAACCCGATGTTGACGAGGTGATCGACCAGCGAATCGTCAAACAGGAGTTGTAACTGCCGTTTGGCAAATCCCTCGCGGGCGGTTAGCGCCTTCAGTTCCTTCAGGGTGATCTTGCGGAGGTCGTCGCTGTCGATGGCATTGAAAAAGACTACACTGTCGATCCGGTTGATGAATTCCGGCCGGAAATGTTTGCGGATGGCGGAAAGGTAGGCACTGGATTCGGTGCTCGTTTCCTGGTAACCAATGGAAGAACGCACGGATGCCCCCAGATTGGAGGTCATAATGATAATGGTATTCCGAAAATCGGTTTGCCGGCCAAAATTGTCGATCAGCAGTCCTTCGTCCAGCAGCGTCAGTAAAGCATCGAATATAGGGCGGGCGGCTTTTTCGATCTCGTCCAGCAGGATGACCGCGAAGGGCCGCTCCCGCACTTCTTTGATCAATTGTCCCACTTCCTTACCACTGCCGATCAGCCGCCCCATTTGTCCGGGGTGCTGGAATTCACTCATATCGATCCGGATGAGCGGAGATTTCTTTTGCCCCTGTCCGAAAAAGTAATCCGCCAGCGCTTTGGCACTTGCCGTTTTACCGACCCCGGTCGGCCCCGCAAACAGCAGGGTGGCAATGGGTTTGTAGGGATTGTTGATCCCGGCCTTGTAGATCTTTACGATCTCGATCAGTCGGGCGATGGCTTCGGATTGACCGATAATGCGTTCGTGAAAATAGTTTTCCAGGTCCCGGGTATTCAGCAGCAGGTCATCCCGGAGGAATAGTTCGGGCAGCCCCGTCTGATACACGAATTCCTGAATGACATCCGCTCGCTCGATCTTCGATCGATTGGCGAGTTGGGCCTTGTTGACACAGCGACTCAGGAACTTGATCCCCTTTCCGGGGAAACTTTCGTAGGGATAGTAGCGCAGCAACAGGCGATAAGACTGATCAATGGCTTCCTGCGACAGCGTGATCTGGAGCCGGGTCTGCACGTACTGCGCGAACTGAGTCAGCACGGACCGGATCTTATCCTCAGAAAGTTCGTCGATGCGGATGATCTGGAAGGTCTGCACAAAGCCCGGCAGGAGCCGGCGCATACTTTCCAGTTGCTCGGGCGTAGCTTCGCCGATCATCTGCATCTTATGGGTTTGCAGGAAGGGCAGCAGAAAGGCAGCCACACTATCTTCGGCACCTTCACCACCGGTCTGCAACAGCTGAATAAGGTCCGCTACCCAGAGGATACCGTTGGCGGATTGCAGTTCGTCGACGAGGCTTTCTACTTGCTCCTGCCACTCTCCCAGGTATTTGGCACTGGCGGTAATGCGTTGGCTCATGATCCGCCAGAACGTGAAATCGAGTTGTTGCTTACGAGACTGGGTAGTGATCTTGCGGATCGCCTGCTGGAGTACCGCACTTTTGCCGACGCCGTGTTTGCCCACCAGCAATACATTGGAACGCGTGTTGATCAGTTTGTCCAATACGTCGGCAACGGCCATTTCCAGTTCCCAGGCAGCTTCCGGGAGGTGGCTTTGCTGCTTGCGCTTGTTGCGGGGGAAGGGGTACGGTTCGGTTAACCTTTTCAGCGTAGGATAGTCCCGGGGACGTACGCGGCCGAAACGGAAAAAGTCACGATCCGCATTCACTTTCAGGATCACTTTGTCCAGTTTGGGTTTACGGTACCGCAGGAGTTTGTATACGGCCGGCGGGTCCAGCTGATTGAGCGCATTGGTCACAAAATACTGCACCAGCGATTCGAACTGCTTAGGCTCATAGTAATAAAAACTTCCATTCAGGCTGGGCACGTGGCAGGCATAATTATCCTGCTCCGTCGCTCCGTAAATAATGGCCACCGGCACCTTTACGGCCTGGGAAAGCGGATAGGAACCACCGTCATCGCGGTAAGTGGGGCGCACTTCAAAATCCATGATCCGCAGTTTGGGATCGATCAGATCAACGAAGGGATAATCATCGTATTTCTTGTACTGGCGCTGCAGGTAATTCCCCAGATTCAGTTTCACCCGTTCCAGGTCCTTCTCAACGACCTGGAGGTCCGTACCCACCAGGAAGCCGAGCACGACCTGGGGCGCGATATCGAAATAGAGCAGGGGATAGGTGATTCTTTCCAAAAGGTCAGGCGGTTTTGGGGTAAAACTACGAAATTAAAGGGAATGACCGGAAGGTGGTGGAAGATAAGAGCGAAGCTACTGCCTGTCTTAAAAAGTCAAGGGTTTTGCGCGCGTATTGCACAAAACCCTGCATGTTTATTTTAACTTAAGGCAAGTATATCTCGCAATGGATCGGCTCTCGTCAATTGCGAGATGCGTCCCCTTTAGTACTCGTCTTCATTGAAGAGAAAATCATCTTTCCGGGGATAGTCCGGCCAGATATCTTCAATACCCTCGTAGATCTCACCTTCATCTTCCATTTGCTGAAGGTTCTCGATAACTTCCAGAGGAGCACCGGATCGAATGGCGTAATCGATCAACTCGTCACGAGTGGCTGGCCATGGAGCATCTTCGAGGTGATAAGCTAGTTCTAATGTCCAATACATAGTTTGAATAAAAATTTAATTTCCGGAGCTTCCGGAAAAATAATATAAAACGGTAAATGGTGATCTTGTTCGAAAAGATCGTCATTTTTTGCAGAATGGAGCCGGAAAACATCCCGTTTCACATTTCGGCAAATGTAATAAACTTGATTTAGACTTTCAACAGTTTTTTACACAGGTTTTTCCCGTACAAATTACGGGCCAGATTTTTGCTGCCAAAAAGCTAAATGCGGATTTTTATATAATTGGCAGTCAATTACTTGTACTGGCCGATTATTTTGAATTTGGAACGCTCGTATCCGTAGGGGAAACCGCCGATATCTGTCGAATTGACAGGTCCGGTGGGATCACAGATGTAATAATTCCTGCCTTCGTACCGGATTGCGGCCCCAATTTCCTCCTCCAGGGCAACCCCGACGGTGAGGTGATCCGGGAAAGCGACAATGATCATCGGCAGGTCAACGAGCTCTCTGGCCAGGCAGAAAAACAGTGCTGAGCGGTCTTCGCAATCGCTGTAGGGGTAGATGAATACCTCATCGGCGATCATTGGTTTACTGCGCCCGAAGAACTCCTTATCTTCCTTGTACTGAAATGATGAACGGGTAAACGCAACTAAAAGTTCAAGCGTTTCAATTTTAGAGAGTCCGTTGGTCCAGTTTTTAAACTTCGGCATTAAACTGGCCGCGATCGAGGGCGAAAGCGGGATCTGAAGATACTGTTGTTCCTCGATAAAAGGGTAGGCGTTCATTACTTCCGCGGAAGTTTTGTCGACATCTACTTCCATCTCGTAATCCTTTTCCTTATACCGGAACGAAAACCGCTTGCGCTCAATGTCGCTCTTGAGGCGGGGGAGCTTGGTCAGGTAAAAGCCGAAAGGTTTGCCCGCCGATTTCGGTACAAAATTCAGCATGTACAGCGCTTCGTTGGTTTTGCGGCTATTGGGGATACTCGTTAGATTGGCAAAATTGTGACCCTTCTCCGTGATCATCGGCACTTCGAACACCTCATCTTCCGTGTAAACGTAAACGAACTGTTGATCCTTGAGGTAGGTCAGGCGGGTTTCAAATCCCGATTTAGTCAGGAGAAACCAGCAGGTGAGTTCGATATTGGAACTTTTTCCGGCGCCGATCATGGCACTGACGGTTCGCCTCATCAGGTCGTAATACAGCCAGTCGTTGAGCATAAAGGCCGACTTCTTCTCCAGGAGTGCGTCCAGCAACAACTGGTAGTCCGTCCGCTCCATGATCTGGTAAAAAGCCACCATGTCCTGCTCCTTAAGGTGAGCGGGCAGGGGAACCAGCATATTCTTCGGGTAGGCAATGGACAATTCCTCGGAGAAGAAATTGATCTGAACATTACCCATCTGAGGATCAGCCTGAACTGAATGGATCAGTGAAATCAATAGTAAGCCCAGTAAACCGGCGTTTTTCATATCCGGAAATCTTTTCGGAATCAATAAAAAAAGCGTACCAGTTATGATACGCTTTCCCTAGTATTTTATTGTATATGTTTTCAAACCAATATTATACAAACGGCTTTTCCCAAATACCGGATGTATAAGAAAAGGCACTTAAATGATCAACATCGCATCGCCGTAACTGAAAAAGCGATACTCTTCCTTGATCGCTTCCTGGTAAGCCTCCATGATCAGGTCAAAACCTCCGAAAGCGCAGACCATGATCAGCAGGCTGGATTTCGGCAGGTGGAAGTTAGACACCATACTGTCGGCAATGTGGAAGTCATAAGGCGGATAAATGAATTTATTCGTCCAGCCTTCGGAAGGTTTCAGCAGGGATTCGGCAGATACGGAAGATTCCACCGCGCGCATGGTCGTCGTGCCGACGCCGCACACCCGTTTCTTACCCTCTTTGCCTTTATTCACCACATCCACGGCCGGTTGGGTGATCTTGTAGTATTCCGCGTCCATTTTGTGTTTGGAGAGGTCTTCTACATCGATACTTCGGAAGGTACCCAGACCGATATGGAGGGTGAGCTCGGCAAATTCCAGCCCTTTGATCTCCAGGCGCTTCATCAGTTCGCGGCTGTAGTGCAGGCCGGCAGTCGGCGCAGCTACGGCACCCAACTCCTTGGCGAAGATGGTCTGGTAGCGCTCCTTATCCGATTCTTCCGCCGGGCGGCCGATCTCCTTGGGCAGCGGCGTGTTGCCCAGGGTGTGCAGTTCTTTCTGGAATTCCTCATCCGTCCCGTCGTACAGGAATCGGATGGTACGGCCGCGGGAGGTGGTGTTGTCCACTACCTCGGCTACCAGAATGTCATTGTCGTGTTCGTCACTGAAATACAGCTTGTTGCCCACCCGGATCTTCCGGGCCGGATCTACGAGCACGTCCCAGAGACGGGCTTCATTGTTGAGTTCCCGCAGCAGGAATACCTCAATTTTGGCACCGGTTTTTTCCTTCCGGCCGTACAGACGGGCCGGAAAAACTTTTGTGTTGTTAAACACCATGACGTCTCCGTCATCAAAGTAATCGAGTATATCTTTAAAGATCCGGTGTTCAATCTTTCCAGTGTCTTTATGTACCACCATCAAGCGCGACTCATCACGATTCTTTTCGGGATATTTAGCAATAAGTTTCTGGGGAAGATCAAAAGCAAAGTGCGACAGTTTTGTCCTCATTATTTCACTGTATTTTCAGAAATGGACGGCAAAAATAAGAATTTACCATTATTATCCGCTATTTTCTAGGTTTATAAGGCCATTAAAAGAACATTTTTGGCAGATAAAATAGATATGTTGATCGAAAGGTTTGTTTCGTTGCTGGATGTTTTTCTACTTTCAGCCCGTCAATAAAAGGCCTATGAAAATTTTACTCAAAGTAATCCGGGAAAGTATATTACAGGCGTTAGGGCAGTTGCGGGGCAATAAACTGCGCAGTTTCCTTTCGCTGCTGGGTATTTCCATCGGAATTTTCTGTATTATCGGCGTACTCTCGGCGGTAGATTCCCTGGAAGACAATGTCCGGAGCAGTATGGCCAAATTGGGCAATGACGTCATTTACGTCAAAAAGTGGCCGTGGCGGGATGTGAGCGGAGAATGGTGGGATTATATCAAAAGGCCGCACCCTTCCTACGAGGATTATGAATTGTTGAACGATCGCGCCAAACTGGCCCAGTTGACCGCCTACCACGTGGTACTCGGTTTCAAGACCGTAAAGTATAAATCCAGCAGTGTCGATCGGGCCGTGCTGATCGCCGCCTCTCAGGAGTTTGACAATATGTTCAAGCTCGAATTTGAAACGGGGCGCTATTTCTCTCCGGCCGAATACAATTACGGCAGCAATAAGATCATCATGGGCTTTAAGGTGGCGGAAGAACTCTTCGGCGGCCTGGAAGCTACCGGTAAGCGCGTCAAGCTGATGGGTAAAGAATTCGAGGTGATCGGCGTGATCGAACAGGCGGGAGATGATCTGATCAACCCGCTGGATTTTGACGATTGTATCCTGGTTTCCTACAATTCCGGGCGCAGTCTCGCCAACCTGAAGGCCACCAACGTCTGGGACGCCACCGTGACGATCAAAGCGGAGGACGGCGTCAATCTGGTGGACGTTAAGGACGAATCTCGCGGCCTGCTGCGTGCACACCGCCGGCTGAAACCCATCGAGGACGACGATTTCTCCCTGAACGAACTCTCCATGATCTCATCGGTATTCGATAGCTTTTTCGGCGTTCTGAACCTGCTCGGTATCGTGATCGGTCTTTTTGCTATCCTGGTCGGCGTGGTCAGTGTCGCCAATATTATGTTCGTTTCCGTTAAAGAACGTACGGGGATCATTGGGGTGAAAAAAGCTTTGGGTGCCAAACGCTATATTATCCTGCTGGAATTCCTCATCGAATCCATCATCCTTTGTATCATCGGCGGACTCATTGGGCTGACCTTCGTTTACATCATCACCAAGATCCTTACCCAGATCATTGATTTTGAATTGTATGTCGATACGGGCAACATCATGCTGGGACTATTCATTTCGGTGATGATCGGAGTGGTCTCCGGATTTATCCCCGCCCTGCGGGCTTCCAATATGGATCCGGTGGTGGCTATGCGACAGTAAATGGGTAGCGTATAGTGGAGAGATTGCTTCCCTTTGGGTTTATCTTAACTTTACCAACCAATACACAACGCTAGATGCAGCGTAGCGTCCTGAATATTTTCCAAATTGATTGATTAGGACGCTACGCTGTAGCTGTAGCTATTTTCATCCCTTTGGGCTGAAAATAGTACGGTGCGCTGCACCTCCTTTTACCAACTATTGCTCCGTAATAGGTGCAGCACGCCGTCATAGCTACAAAACAGTATGGGACCGCCTTTCTCAGGTGCAGCGCACCGCCCTGAAGGTTTTTCATATCGTTTGACCAGGACGCTACGCGGTAGTAATAGGTGCAGCGCACCGTCATATCTCCAGCCCAAGAGGGGACAGATTTTCCCAGGTGCAGCGCACCGTCCAGAATATTTTTCATATCGTTTAACCAGGACGTTACGCGGTAGTAATTAGGTGCAGCGCACCGCCATATCTCCAGCCCAAGAGGGGACAGATTTTCCCAGGTGCAGCGCACCGTCCTGAATATTTTTCATATCGTTTGACCAGGACGCTACGCGGTAGTAATTAGGTGCAGCGCACCGCCATATCTCCAGCCCAGGAGGGGCCGGATTTTCCCAGGTGCAGCGCACCGTTCTGATTATTTTGCGTATCGGTTAATTAGATCGGTACACGGTAGCGCAAGGTGTTTTCATCCCATTGATCCGAAAATAGTCCAATGCGCTGCAACTGCCTGTGCAATTTGGGATACAAACCTCCCCTTCATTTCCCGTTCCAGACCTCCAAATATTTCGTAGCTTTGCCCCTTCAAATCCAAAGAAGATGCTATCATTTATCAAACGGAAGCTGGAGAAGCGACGGCTCAAAAAGACTTTTCAGGAATACGGTTATACCTTGAAGCAGTTTGAGCTGGATGGTCTGGGAACCGTTGAATACGCGCAGTGGCAACATCCGTTCGA
Organism: Flavilitoribacter nigricans DSM 23189 = NBRC 102662; assembly: GCF_002646595.1. Lineage (GTDB taxonomy): Bacteria > Bacteroidota > Bacteroidia > Chitinophagales > Saprospiraceae > Flavilitoribacter > Flavilitoribacter nigricans. The sequence continues at coordinate 18,116 of NZ_PDUD01000009.1, read as the reverse complement.
AGAAGAAAAATCCATCACTCCGGAGAATCTGGCCTTTTACCGCTCGCTGACAAAACCCGGTGGTCTGATCATCGATATCGGCGCCCACACCGGTGATACTACCGTTCCGATGGCTCTGGCCGTTGGTCCGGAAGGAGCCGTCCTGGCGCTGGAACCCAACCGCTACGTTTATAAGATCCTGCAGAAAAATGCCGGTCTGAATTCCGATCTGACCCATATCATTCCCCTGCCTTACGCCGCTACGGAAAAAGCCGGAAAATTTGAGTTCAACTATTCCGACGCTTCCTTTTGTAATGGAGGTTTTCTTTCTCAGATCGAGAACAGTCGCCACCACCACAATTATACCCTCGAAGTGGAAGGCATCGAACTGGAATCCTACCTGTTTGAACACTATCCGGATCTGTTAAAAAACCTACAGCTGATCAAAGTAGATGCAGAAGGTTACGATAAAGAGATCCTCAAGACGATTCCCCGCCTGATCGAGGAGTACCGCCCCGCTATCATGGCCGAATGCTACAAACGCCTTAACCAGGAGGAACGGGAAGAGCTGTACGATGTAATAACCCGCTTCGGTTATCAGTTGTATTATATAGAAGATTTTGAGGCCGGCAGTCGCAAAGTTCCCATCAAGCGGGAAGATATGATGCAACGGGAACACTTTGAAATGCTGGCTCTACCCGGCCAGGATTAGTTACTTGCCATAGCCCGCTGGTTTTTATCCCCTGCTCTTTTTGATCAATACATCCGCTTTGTCATGTTAAGATCAGTAACCGCTCTTTTTGTCCTGCTCTTACTGGGATCCTTCTTTCTTTCCCTGGAAACCAGTGCTCCTCCACCCGGCCCGATCGGGCCTTATCTGAACGGTGTTTTCCCCGAATCAGCTCCCCACGTGGGCCTGGGCTGGAAGGTGGAAGATCCCATGCCGGACGTTACCTTCCAGTCGCCGGTGCGCATCCTGCCTTTTCCGGGCAGCGAAGATATCCTGGTGCTGAGCAAGATGGGCGAAGTTTGGCGGGTCTCCGTGGAACAGCAGACCAGAACCATGATCCTGGATATCAAGGACCGCGCCTTCAAAGGCGGGGAGGCCGGAACGGTCGGTATGGTACTCCACCCGAAATTCGGGGATCCCGCCGCGCCGGACCAGCAGTTACTGTTCCTGTTCTATCGTTCCAAACCCGAACCGGATGATTGGGACGAGCGGGGTTTTAACCGTTTATCCAAATTTCGCTGGGATGCGGACCAGCAGCAATTTGACCTGGCTTCGGAGGAAATACTGATCCAGCATTACGACCGTAGTACCTGGCACAACGGTGGCGGAATGTTCTTCGGCCCGGACGGCTTTCTGTACGTTTCGCTGGGCGATGAAGGGCACGGCGATTTTCGGGCTGAATCTACCCAGCGGCTCGACGGTGGCCTGTTCAGCGGCATTATCCGCATCGATGTCGACAATGACCCAACCCGCAGCCATCCGATCCGGCGGCAGCCGGTACCCAATCAGGCCGCTCCCGCCGGATGGGGCGAAACCTTTACCCAGGGCTATTCCATTCCGAATGACAATCCCTGGCAGGATCCCGACGGAGGAATACTGGAAGAATTTTATGCGATCGGGGTTCGCAGTCCATTCGGTATGCAGTATGACCCGCTTACCCAAAAGATATGGCTTGCTGATGTCGGCGGCAAACAGGAAGAGGTTAGCATGGTCAGTAAGGGAGATAACCTCCAGTGGCCCTACCTGGAAGGGGAATTGCCTTCGGATGATATGCAGCGGCCGGCCGATTTCATCGGTCGGGAAAAGCCCCCTCTCTACGTTTACGAACGGGGGATCGGCTCCTGCGTGATCGGCGGCAACGTTTACCACGGTACACTTTTTCCGGAACTGAACGGAAAATACCTGCTGGCGGATTTTGTGGAAAACAAAGTGATGGCCATCACTCTGAAGGGCAGTAATGAAAAACCGACCCTGGATATTCTCCTTTCACTATGGGTGCAGGATGTAGTACTGCCGGACGGACTGGGCATTTCGGGCATTTTTCCCATGCCCGACGGTGAAATTCTCATCACCGTTAAAGGAGATGACCTGTCCAATACCGGAAAGATATTCCGGCTGACCCGGCAGGCAGAAGTCGCCGAACCACCGGCCCGACTTTCCGAATTGGGTGTTTTCTCTGACCTGCAACAACTAACACCCGCACCGGGACTCATTCCCTACCGGGTAAATGCCCCGCTCTGGTCGGACCGGGCCGGCAAGCAGCGCTGGATGGCCGTACCCAACGATGGTGCATTTGATACGGACCAGGAGCGCATTCTTTTCAACCGAAGCACGGAATGGAGTTTTCCCGAAGGAACGGTATTTGTTAAACATTTTGAATTGCCGCGCACTACCACGGAGGGTGGCCCTTCCACCCGACTGGAAACCCGTTTTTTCATCATTGGTAGAGGAGGAAGAGGGTACGGTTTGACCTACCGCTGGAATGATCAGGGTACGGATGCCTTTCTGCTGGGAGGTGGAACTTCGGAAGACTATATGGTGGAGCAGGAAGACGGCGCTTCTTTTTCCCAGCGCTGGGATTTTCCGAGCCGGGAGCAGTGTATGAGCTGTCACAATGCCAACGCCGGTTTCGTGCTTGGAGTTAAAACCCACCAGCTAAACGGAACGTTCTATTACGATCATCTGAACCGGAGTATGAACCAGCTGGAATACTTCGATCAGCTCGGGCTGTTTCAGAATAAAGTCGGTGCTGTGCAGGATCTGCCGAAAGCATTTGCAATTGATGACGGAACGGCTGATCTGCAATTGCGCGTTCGATCCTACCTGGATGCCAATTGCTCGTTTTGTCATCGCTTGCAGGGCGTAGCTACCACCAACATGGATCTGCGCCTCAATATCCCGCTGATCCTGCAGAACCTGATCAATGCGCCGACGGCCAGCTCCTTTTCGGACCCCAGCCGGAATATTGTGGAGCCGGGTTCGCACGCAACCTCCGAGATCTGGATCCGGGACGCCAGCGATGATGTCCACCGCATGCCGCCTATTGCCAGCAACTTGGTAGATCAGGTTTATGTGGATGCCCTCGCGGAGTGGATCGATCAGTTGCCGGAAGACGCCGGCCGATCAAATGAAGTTTTGCTTTTCCCCAATCCAAGCAGCGGATGGTTCAGCCTTCGGTTCAGTGATGAGTGGAACCCGCCCTTCCGGATCCGGGTATTCAATGCCGCCGGTCAGATCCTGACCGATGACATCACCGATTCGAGGGCAGCGCCGATCAATCTGAGCCGGCAGGCTCCGGGGATCTATTTTTTGGAAGTGATCACCGATGGGGTGCGGCACGTGGAGAAACTGGTAGTTCATTAGTGGATTTACTTCTGAAGTAAGATGGGCGGGCGGAGGTGCCGGCTAATTTTCAGGATAACGGCCCGAAGCACACCTCCGCCCGTCGCGATCATTCCACTTCTTTGACCAGATACACATAGACCGGATAGTGATCCGAATAGCCGCCCATGTAATTATCAAAATCAAAAGTACGGAACGGATAACCCTTGTACTTCCCCTTTTTCTGGATCAGGTAACTCGGGTTGTGGATATGGGCCCGGTAGTAGCGGTATCCATCGGCCTTACCGCTCACAATGGGGTAATTCAACAGGATCTGGTCGAACAGACTCCAGGCGTCGCGATAGGCCAGGGTACCGAATCCCTTTTTGTAGTATTCGTACATGGGGTTGTAAAATCCCTTGGGACGCACCCGGTCGGCTTTAGCCTGCGCCCGGATCACTTTTTTGAGACTCGGACTTACCGGATCATCGTTGAGGTCGCCCATGATGATCACTTTGGAGGCCGGATTGATGGTCGTGAGCGAATCGCTGATCTCCTTGTTGCGCAGCGCACCGGCGTTGCGGAAGGCCCGCGTGGCGCTTTCCCCCCCGCTGCGGGAAGGCCAGTGGTTGACCAGAACGTAGAGTGGATCACCATCGAAAGTACCGCCAACCAGCAAAATGTCCCGGGTGAATACCCGTTCACCGGCATCGTTGTAGATCATCAGGGGGATGGCCTTGCTCTCCGTTACCTGGAAGTATTTGCTTTGGTACAACAGCCCCACATCGATGCCCCGCCGATCCGGGGATTCGTAGTGGATGATCTGGTAATTCCGGTCTTTGATGGCGTCCTGCTGCACGAAGTCTTCGAGCACCTTGCGGTTCTCCACTTCGGCTACGCCCAGGATGGCCAGGCCGTCCGGGCTCAGCTCGGTGCCCAGTTCGGATACTACCTTGGCCAGATTGGTCTGCTTCTCCCAATAGATATCATCGGTCCACAGGCGTTTGCCCGTCGGGGTAAACTCTTCATCGAATTTACCGGGCTCGTCCTCGGTATCGAACAGGTTCTCGAAATTGTAAAAACCGATGGCGCCAACTTTTACGCTTTTTTGGGCCAGAGAAATGCTGCTGATGGCAAGAAAAAGGAAAAGACTATTGAGAAACTTCATTCGGATCATTTTAATCAATGTGCTAAACGTGGATCTCCGAAAAGATCGACACCAGAATATTTTTGGGTATTTCAGAATAGGGTAGGAAATAGGCAGCAGTCTGTGTTGCGTACGCAAAGGTCGGACCATTAGACTAAAAAATGAAAGATGCGCGGTAATAAGTTTATGTTAAATTTTACGGGCTCTGCTGGATCAAGCTAAAAAGAAATCTTACCTTTGGGCTGCCTTTTTAAAAAAAGATTGAGGATTGCGATCCATCAATTCCCATCCTGTAAACGCGAGTGTCTTCGTTCCAAATGCTAAACAGACTTGGAATACAAGCACTTGTGCAACATTCATCGACCAAGATTTTCATTCTATAACAATCGCCTACCTGCCGTAGGCTGATAATCTTATTTTATGCCTAAACATTTCCTCACTGCACTGTTTTTTCTTTTGACGTTCGGTCTGATCCCGGAGATCGGGGCCCAGTCCGTCCTCGTCAAAGGGAAAATTGTGGACCAACAAACCAATGAGCCCATCGGTCAGGCTACCGTCCGGGCGTTTTCCCAGGAAACCGATACCGACGAAACCGGCGCTTTTGAATTCACGGTACTTACCAGCGAAAAGGTGTTGACCATCTCCATTTCCGCGCCTTCGTACCGGGATTTGGAGAAAAGTATGGACATTCCCGCTCTGGGAGCGATCGACCTGGGAACCCTCTATCTGAATACCGAAGAAAATATCGGCCAGATCGGAGCGGAGGACATCATTCCGACCATTACCCTGTCCACCGATGAAGATGCGGTCGTACAGAATATCTCGGGCCTGCTGACGGCTTCCCGGGATGTTTTTATTTCGGCGGCGGCCTATAATTTCGGCCCCTATCGCTTCAATATCCGCGGGTATCGCTCGGATCACACCACCATGCTGATCAACGGCGCTCCCGTCAATGACGTGGAGAGCGGCGGGCTTTTCTGGAGCCGCTGGGGAGGATTGAACGATGTGCTGCGCAACCAGACCCTGGTAGTGGGTATGGATGCCAACAGTTTCGCTTTCGGCGGAGCCGGCGGTGCCAACTACGTCGATACCCGGGCCGCGGGGCAGCGCAAACAGCTGAGGGTTTCCTACGCCCTGTCCAACCGTGCTTACCGGAACCGGATCATGGGTACCTGGTCGTCGGGACTGTTACCCGGAGGTTGGGCGGTCTCGCTGTCCGCCAGCCGGCGTTGGGCACAGGAAGGGTATGTAGACGGCACATTCTACGATGCTTATTCCTATTTCCTTTCCGTAGATAAAAAGATAAACGATTACCATTCGATCAACCTGACCGCTTTCGGCGCGCCGGTGATCCGCGGTCGTAACGGAGCGGCAACGCCCGAGATGTACGATCTGGCCGGTTCCAATTATTACAACTCCTACTGGGGCTACCAGAACGGCGAAAAACGCAATTCACGGGTGGTCAATGCCCACCAGCCGATGGTGATCCTGCGCCACGATCTGGATGTGTCCGAAAAAACGCACATCACTACGGCAATGTCCTACCAATTTGGTCGCTACGGTTCTTCGGCGCTCGACTGGTACAATGCCCGGGACCCACGGCCGGATTACTACCGCAAATTGCCCAGCTATATCGACAATGAGCAGGCGGTAGCGGTGGAAGATGTGCTGCGCCGCGATGAATCGGCCCGCCAGCTGGACTGGCACCGTTTTTACGACGTAAACCGCAGCAATATCGAAACCATCGAAAATGTAGACGGTATCGATGGGAATGATGTGACCGGCAAGCGGGCACAATACGTGGTGGAAGAGCGTCGCTACGATAGCGAAACGGCCACTCTAAATTCCATCCTGGAGATCACCGCCACCGAGAACCTGACGCTGAACGGAGGGGTAACCTACCAGTTTTTCCGCAACAAGTCCTTCAAGGTGCTGGATGATCTGCTGGGTGCCGACTTTTACGTCAACATCGACAAATTTGCCGAATTCGAAGATACGGGTGACAATAGCTTTATTCAGAATGACCTGGATCGGCCCAACGGACTGGTACGCCAGGGAGATGTGTTCGGTTATGATTACCACATCAACGTGTCTAAGGCGAATGCCTGGTTGCAGGGAGATTTTACATTTAACCGCATCGACTTTTTTCTGGCCGGCCAGGTGGGCAGATCCGAGATCTGGCGGGACGGACAGATCCGCAACGGTAAATTCCCGGATCGATCCCAGGGCGAATCCGAGCACGCCAGCTTTACGGAATACGCCGCCAAGGGCGGTCTGACCTTCAAGCTTGACGGACGAAACTACCTGTTTGCCAACAGCAGCTACCAGCAGCGGGCGCCTTTTGCCCGCTACACTTTCCAGTCGCCGCGTACCCGGAATGACCTGGTGGAGAACCTCATGCCCGAAAAGATCCTGGCGGTGGAAGGTGGTTACCTGCTGAAAGCGCCCTATGCGAAAGCACGGGCGGTGGGTTACTACACCCAGATCCGCGATCAGTTATATAACCGCAGTCTGTTCCTCGATGATCCCACGCCGAGTAACGATGAGACGAACAGCGGTTTCGTGAATTACATCATGAACGGTGTCGATACCCGTCACATGGGACTGGAACTGGCGGCCGAGATCCGGGTACTGCCTCGCCTGAAAACCACTGCGGTGGCGGCGCTCGGGGAGTACATTTACACCAACCGGCCCACGACGGAGATCTATATCGATAATTCCGGTACCAAGTTCACTACCGGCACCAAATACCTGAAGAACTTTTACGTCGCCAACGGTCCGCAGCAGGCCTATACCTTCGGATTGAACTACGAAGGCAAAGAGTACTGGTTTGCGAACCTCAACCTGAATTTCTTCAACAATACTTTCATCGATATCTACCCCGAACGCCGCAGCCTGGAAGCGGTTTCCTACACGGAAAACCCGGAATTCCAGCAGCAGGTAGTGGATCCCGAATCCCAGCTCTGGCAGGATATCATCTACCAGGAAAAAGCAGACAGTGGCTATACGCTGGATTTCTTCGGCGGTAAATCCTGGAAGATCAATAACGTATTTTTGTACCTCAATGTCGGGGTAAATAATATCCTCGATAATACCGATCTGGTAACCGGAGGCTATGAGCAGTTTCGCTTCGACTTCGAGGGCAAGGATGTAAACCGTTTCCCAAGCCGCTATTTCTACAGCTTCGGACGGAATTATTTCATCAGCCTGGCGTTCAGGTATTAAGAGCCGGAGGGAGGTTTCGTACATTCTCCCGACCTCAAAATTCATTATAGACTACTGAAAAACAAAATATATGATTCGTTCCATTTTATCTTTCCGTTTTCTCTTTCTGGCGGCCCTGCTGGTCGGTTTTGCCGCCTGTGTCGATCACGAGTTCGACGAACCGCCGGTCGGTGGCCTCACCGATCTGCGGGCCAATGCGACCATTGATGAGCTCAAGGCCCTGCACACGCTCGGTGCCGATCCGACGCTGATCACAGAATCCCTGCTGATCGAAGGGGTGGTGGCCGCGGATGATCAATCCGGTAACCTGTTCCGCCAGATCGCCATCCAGGATGCCAGCGGCGGGATCATTCTGCGTTTGAATGCGACCGGTCTGTTCAACGACTTTCCGGTAGGTACGCGCCTGGTGGTGGATTGCCAGGGACTGTATATCGGTGATTACAACAACCTGTACCAGCTTAACGGCAGTCCGGACAGTGGCATTGAGGAGAACCTGATCGCCGAGCACGTTTTCGTAGCGGAGCGCGGACTGACGGTAGAACCGACCGTGGTGACGATTGACGAACTGTACAATCAGGCTACGTTGGATAATCTGCTGGCTACTCTGGTGAAATTCGAAAATGTCCAGTTCATCGACGCCAATACGGATGTACCCTATGCGGATATTGCCAATCGCCAGTCCGTTAACCTGACCCTGTCGGATTGTGACGGCAATGAGATCATTGTCCGTACCAGCGGCTACGCTGATTTTGCGAACGAATTAAGCCCCAGTGGAAACGGAAGCCTGACCGCGATCCTGACTATTTTCGGCAACACGCGCCAGCTGGTACTGCGGGATCCTAGCGATATTCAGATGACCGGCGAACGCTGCGGCGGTGCTTCAACCGGTGGAGAACTGATGAACATCAGCGCTCTGCGGGCGGCATTTGACGGAGGTAGTTCCACGGCACCGGATGATTCCAAGATCCGCGGTATCGTGATCTCCGACGGCAATGCCGGTAACTGGACGGGGCGCAACCTGGTGCTGCAGGACGGTACCGCCGGTATCGTGATCCGTTTTGCCGATAACCATAATTTCTCTCTGGGCGATGAACTGGAAGTAACCGTTTCCGGTCAGGAACTTTCGGAGTTTGAATCCTTGTTGCAGGTCAATAATGTACCGCTGGGTAATGCGGTGCTGATCGGTCCGGCCAGTCAGCCCGATCCGCGGGAAGTCACGGTCAGTGAATTGCTGGCCAATGCGGAAGCCTGGGAATCGACCCTGGTTCGCCTGAATGACGTCACCCTGAGCGGTTCCAGCACGTTCAACGGTTCCATTACCGTGACCGACGGAACGGGGAGTGTTGAGATGTATACCCGGAGTGCGGCCAATTTCTCGGGATCCGCGCTACCTGCCGGAACCGTTGATGTGATTGCCGTAGTTTCTCAATTTGGAGATCCGCAGATCATCATTCGTAACCTGGATGACGTGATCGGCGGTACCAACAGCGGTGGCGATCCGGAGGCCACTACGGCTCTGGCCCTGCGGGAAGCTTTCGCCAACGGAGCTACCCTGGCACCGGCCGGTAAAACCATTCGCGGCATTGTTATTTCGGATAGGGACAGTGACAATATTACCGGACGTAACCTGGTGCTGCAGGATACCAGCGGCGGTATCGTGATCCGCTTTACGGATAACCACGACTTCGCACTCGGAGAAGAAGTGGAGATCAATGTTTCCAATCAGGAATTATCGGAATACAGTGGCTTGCTGCAGGTGAATAACGTACCGAACAGTCAGGCCGTCAGCTTCGGTAACGGCACCCTGCCTACGCCCCGCGAAGTAACGATCGATGAGATCCTGAACAATATGGAAGGGGACCAAAGCTGGGAATCGACCCTGGTATTGATCAAAACGGCGACGATCAGCGGCAGTAGTACTTTTTCCGGCACTACTACCGTAACGGACGAAACCGGCTCTATCGCGCTTTATACCCGCAGTGCGGCCAATTTCTCCGCTAATGAAGTGCCTTCCGGTGAAGTAGACATTATCGCGATCGTCTCGGAGTTTAACGATCCGCAGATCAACCTGCGGAATCAGTCCGATGTGATCGTGCCTTAAGATAAAGCACATAATTGCTAAAAAAAGTCAGAGCGTGGGTTTAACAACCCACGCTCCCTTTTTGACTGATAAAACAAACCCTACTGATACATTTCTTTTGCTAGCTCCCGATGTGTCCATCAGGTATCGGATGATGGAGACGCTGTGTCCCACCGGTTTTTAGACTTCGATGCTTAATTCTGGTTCTTAAAAATAAATCCGAATTGCTCCACGCCGGTGCCGATCGGTCCGAGGTCCGGTCCGTAGGTCTGTCCGTCAATGTGGTACGCACCGACTACATGCCATTCAAAATTGTCCGTGAGCGGGCAGTTCCCTATAGTAATGTTGCTCACCATAGACAGGTCACCTCCCGGTGAGTGGATCGTGATCTGGGCTTCCCCCGTGGCGGAGGCTACGAATTTACTGTCGGATCCGTCACCTTTACCGGCTGCTCCGAGGGCATCGAGACCCAGGATGGGATCCGTTGGGTCCATGCCCGGTGCTTCGAACAATACGTTCCAGATGGTGTACACGCCGTTCGGGATCAGTCCGCTCAGGGATAGCTGTACTTCAATGCCGTTCTCCCGACAAATGGCTTCGGCTACGCCGCTGACCGTACTGAATTCTCCCCAGGTCAGTTGGTGACCGTCCGGTGCGTTTACGGGGTTCTTCAGGCGACTTTCGTAGATCAGGTCCGTGGCGGAACTCGGCATCTCATTGGCATCATTCCGTACAAAGAACGGGATCGTGATCACGGAATCATTGGTTTCGGTGGGGCCTACATATTCGTCTTTATCAGAGCAGGCGGATAAAATAACCAGGCTTAGTACCGCGAATACTGCGGATTTGAAAAATGAGGTTTTCATAAATGAAACAGGTTTTTGATAGGTTCGAAATGTTGATAGCACAATGTTCGGGACAATCCCGGCAGCGGGAAACGCCGGTTGATCGGATACCGGTGCTGGCGTAGGGAATCGAGGACTTCCCTGAGTAAAGTGCCGCGACACCCGCTCCGGTTAGCAGGCAGGCGTCGAACTCAAAATAACCGCCCATTCACTCAGGATTTTGGTCATATCGGCCGGCCGTACACACTTCTATTCGCGCTGAAAGACCGGAAACAATCAGTACCGAAACTGGCAATAATTTCACTCCGTCATGATCTAAATCACTCCACTCACTGATGGCTTTCATCCGATCGGCCATTCATATTTGAGAACTTGGAGGTCAAACCGGCTGATCCGGCAGGGAAATCTCTTACTGGGTGGCCTACTCCATTTTTTCACTGATTGAAATATGATATGAATCATTCCCACCGGCCCGATCTAACGGCACCGGCCGATCTGATCACCCACGAAAAGGGTACCGGGCCCCAACGCACGCAACATCCGGTCTATATGGATTTTTTACCCCCCTGCAATCACGCCTGTCCGGCCGGGGAGAACATTCAGGCCTGGCTGGGGCTGGCTCAGTCCGGAAAGTACCGGGAAGCCTGGCAGCGGCTGGTGGAAGAGAACCCGTTCCCGGCTATTCACGGCCGGGTATGTTATCACCCCTGTGAAGATTCCTGCAACCGGGCCCATATCGATCAGACCGTCAGTATTCACGCCATTGAACGCTTCCTGGGGGATAAAGCGATCGAAGAGGGCTGGTCGGTGACGGTACCGCCGCCGGACAGCGGAAAAAGAGTGATGGTGATCGGTGCGGGGCCCAGTGGACTGTCGGCAGCCTATCATTTACGCCGACTGGGGCACGAAGTGGAGATCTTCGAGGCAGGTCCGGTCGCCGGAGGTATGATGCATTTTGGGATACCGCCCTATCGTTTACCGCGCAACGTTCTGGACCGCGAAGTGGACCGCCTGGTGGAAATGGGGATCAGGATTCACCTGAACGATAAAATAGACGATGTGCTGCTGCGCCGTAAGGAAGGTAATTTCGATGCCGTGTTCGTCGCCGTCGGCGCTCACCTATCCAAAAAAGTGGACATCCCGGCCCGCGATGCGGGGCAGATCCTGGATGCCCTTACCTTCCTGAAGGATGTAGAGGCCGGCCAGGCGCCCAAACTGGGCCGGCGGGTGGCCATTTACGGTGGCGGTAACACGGCCATGGATGCGGCCCGGGTGGCAAAGCGCCTGGGTTACGATCCGCTGATCATTTACCGCCGGGACCGGGAACACATGCCCGCGCACGAGTTTGAAGCGGACGAAGCGCTGGCCGAAGGCGTAAAGATCAACTGGTTGCGAACGATCAAGGAAATTGATGAGACTTCCTTCCGGGTAGAGGTCATGCGGATCAACGAGCAGGGCCGTCCGGAAGGCACCGGGGAATTTGAGACCCTGGAAGCCGATGCGCTCATCCTTGCTCTTGGGCAGGATACGGATACACATTTCCTGAAAAAAATACCGGGCATCGAATTCGACTGGGGCGGAACGGTCAAAGTAGGACCGGATATGATGACCGGCCACACCGGCATCTTTGCCGGCGGCGATATGGTGCCGAGTGAACGCACGGTGACCGTAGCGGTCGGGCACGGTAAAAAAGCGGCCCGGTTCATCGACGGCTGGTTGCGAGGCGAACCCTATCGGAAACCGGCCTCCAATCCCCTGATCGGCCACGAACGCCTTCATCTCTGGTATAAGACTTACGCTCCGCACGCCATCCAGGCCGAAACCGAAGTGCGGGAACGCACCCGGGATTTCCGGGAAGTAGTGGCCGGGCTGACCGAAGAAGAGGCCCGCTACGAAGCAATGCGCTGTCTGTCCTGCGGTAACTGCTTTGAATGCGACGGCTGCTACGGTGCCTGTCCGGAAGAGGCGGTTATCAAGTTGGGGCCGGGGAACAAATACCGGTTCAATTACGATCTGTGCACGGGTTGTGCGGTTTGCTCCGAACAGTGCCCCTGCCACGCTATTGAAATGATCACCGAATTGGCCGGATAGCCGATCTGTGGTCCCGGGATGCGTCCCAATTACCGAACATTCTAATCTTCAAATCATGAAGGCAACAACTGAAAATAAAATGGTCACCCTGGACGGCAACGAGGCGGCGGCGCACGTGGCTTACCGGGTGAACGAAATATGTGCAATTTACCCGATCACTCCGTCCTCACCGATGGCCGAACATGCAGACGAATGGGCTGCCAAAGGCATCAAGAATATCTGGGGCGATGTGCCGGAGGTGGTGGAAATGCAAAGTGAAGGTGGGGCGGCCGGCGCCGTCCACGGCGCCTTACAGACGGGAGCCCTGACGACCACCTTCACGGCTTCGCAGGGACTGATGCTGATGCTGCCAAATATGTATAAGATCGCCGGTGAATTGACCACGGCTGTGTTTCACGTTGCCGCTCGTTCGTTGGCGGCCCAGGCGCTGTCTATTTTCGGCGATCACAGTGATGTCATGGCCACCCGCGCCACGGGCTTTGGCCTACTGGCGTCGGCTTCGGTGCAGGAAGCGCACGATATGGCCCTTATTAGTCAGACAGCCAGCCTGGAAGCCAGGGTCCCCTTCGTGCATTTCTTTGACGGATTCCGGACTTCGCACGAAGTGAGCAAGATCCACCTGTTGTCGGACCAGCAGATCCGCGACATGATCGACGACCGGTGGGTGTTCGATCACCGGAAGCGGGGGCTCAATCCGGACCGGCCTTTCATCCGGGGTACTGCCCAAAACCCGGATGTCTATTTCCAGGCCCGGGAAACCGTCAATCCATTTTACGAAAAAACGCCCGGGATCGTAGCGAATGCCATGCAGCGTTTCGGCGATCTGACGGGACGATCTTATCATCTTTTCGAGTATACGGGAGCGCCGGATGCAGAACGAGTCATCATTTTAATGGGCTCCGGCGCTCACACTGCTGCCCAAACGGCTGAGTTCCTGGCGGCGAAAGGCAAGAAAGTAGGAGTGGTGCAGGTACGTTTGTACCGGCCATTCTCTATCCGTCACTTGCTGGAGGCAATACCCGCCACCGTCCGCAAGATTGCGGTGCTGGACCGGACCAAAGAACCGGGAGCCATCGGCGAGCCGCTATACCAGGACGTACTCGCAGCCTATATGGAGGATATGCAGGACGGAGGACTTACCGCGATCCCGAGGATCGTCGGTGGCCGTTACGGACTGTCTTCCAAAGAATTTACTCCGGCAATGGTGCGGGGGATCTTCGAAGAACTCAATAAAGAACAACCGAAAAATCATTTTACGATCGGTATTCAGGATGATGTCACTCATACCAGTCTGCCCTACGATCCGGAATTTGAGCTCGTCGATCCGACCATGACGCAGGCCCTCTTTTTCGGGTTGGGGGCCGACGGAACGGTGGGTGCCAACAAAAATTCCATCAAGATCATCGGCGGCCATACCGATCTTTACGCTCAGGGCTACTTTGTATACGACTCCAAAAAATCGGGCGCCAAAACGGTTTCCCACCTGAGATTCGGGAAAAACCCGATCCGTTCGCCATACCTCATTCGCCGGGCGGATTTCATCGCCTGCCATAAGTACAACTTCATCGATAAGGTGGAAATGCTGGCTTTCGCCAAACCGGGCGCAACCTTTCTGCTGAACAGCCCATTCGGTGCGGATGAGGTATGGGCACAGTTGCCCCGATCCGTGCAGGCGGCGATCCTGGAAAAACAGTTGAAATTCTATGTGATCGATGCCTCCAAAGTGGCCCAACAGGCCCGGATGGGCGCCCGGATCAACACCATCATGCAGACCTGCTTTTTTGCGCTGTCCGGGGTATTGCCGAAAGACGAAGCCATCGGTTACATCAAAAAGGCAATTGAAAAGACCTATTTCAAAAAAGGCCGTTCGGTTATTGAGCAAAACTTCCAGGCCGTAGATCTGGCGCTCAGTCATTTGTACGAAGTGCCGGTCCCGGCGGCGGTAACCAGTAAGCGCGAGCTGCCGCCCATCGTTGCTCCGGAAGCGCCTCCTTTCGTGCGGGAAGTGACCGCGATGATGATGGAGGGCCGGGGTGACGAATTACCGGTTAGTATGCTGCCGGAAGATGGCACCTATCCCAGCGGCACCACCCGTTGGGAAAAACGGAACATCGCGGATGAGATTCCTGTCTGGGATGCCCAGGCCTGTATCCAGTGCGGAAATTGCAGTTTCGTCTGTCCGCATTCTGTGATCCGGGCCAAGTTCTTCCACAGTACCCATCTGGAAGATGCACCTGAAGCCTTCGCGTCGGCTCCGATCAACGCCCGGGGATTTCCCGAAACCCGCTATACGCTACAGGTCTATCTGGAAGATTGTACGAGTTGCAATCTTTGCGTGGAAGCCTGCCCGGTAGTGCATCCGGAGGACCCCAAAAAGCGGGCGATCAATATGGAGGAAAAAGCGCCGATCCTGGAAAGGGAACGGGAAAATATCGAGTTCTTTGAGAACCTGCCGATGAACGACCGGGCCAAGATCGATTTTTCTCTGGTCCGCGGGGCGCAGTTCCTGGAACCCTTATTCGAATTTTCCGGAGCCTGTGCGGGTTGCGGAGAAACGCCCTACGTCCGCTTACTGACTCAGCTGTTCGGTGACCGACTGATCGTGGCCAACGCCACGGGCTGTTCTTCCATCTACGGCGGCAACCTGCCCACCACGCCTTGGACGACCAACCGGCACGGACAGGGACCGGCCTGGTCCAACTCGCTCTTCGAAGACAATGCCGAATTCGGTCTGGGCATGCGGGTAACGGTCGATAAACATACCGCTCTGGCCCGCAACCTGCTGGAAGGCCTATCCGATCTGCTGGATGCCAAACTGGTTGATCGCATTCTGCACAGCTCGCAGGAACTGGAATCGGAGATCCAGGCCCAGCGTTACCGCGTCGGTAAGCTTAAAACTGCCTTGTTGAAAATGGGGACTTCGGAAGCTCAACAGTTGCTGTCGGTAGCCGATCACCTCGTTCGCCGGTCGGTCTGGCTGGTGGGGGGTGACGGATGGGCTTACGATATCGGTTCCGCCGGTTTGGATCACGCCCTGGCCAGCGGTAAAAATATCAACGTCCTGGTGCTGGATACCGAAGTGTATTCCAATACGGGCGGGCAGATGTCCAAGGCTACTCCGACGGCGGCAACGGCCAAATTTGCGGCCGCCGGGAAACGGGTCGGTAAAAAAGACCTGGCCATGCAGGCGATCTCTTACGGTAACGTTTACGTCGCTCAGATCGCCATGGGCGCCAATCCACAACAGACCCTGCTGGCTATGCGGGAAGCCGAAGCTTATCCCGGGCCATCGCTCATTCTGGCTTACAGCCACTGTATTGCCCACGGCATCCGGATGGATAAAGGGCTGGACCAGCAGGATCTGGCCGTCAAATCCGGTCACTGGCCTCTGATCCGCTACAATCCCACGCTGCGAAAAGTCGGTAAAAATCCGTTCGTGCTGGATTCTCCGCGACCCAGCATTCCACTGAAGGAATACGCTTACAAAGAACTGCGCTATCAGATCCTGAGTCGGACCAATCCGGAAGAAGCAGAACGACTGATGAAACTGGCCCAGGAGCTGGTCAATATCCGGTGGCAGAGCTACGAAGATATGGCCAGCTGGACGGCGGATTCATTTACGCCGGTAGCCTAAAAAAATGGTGTTGAGTTGATCCTGGGTGGTGAAATCCCGGATCACTTCAACCCTACAACACGATAAAACAATGAACCTACAAACTAACTATCTCGGTTTAAAACTGCGTTCCCCCATAGTGGTATCCGCCTGTCCGTTGTCCGAAAACGTAGACAACATCGTACAGATGGAAGATATGGGAGCCGGCGCTGTGGTATTATTCTCCCTTTTTGAAGAGCAGATCAAGCGCGAGTCGGCGTATTACGAATCGGTGCTGGCCGCTACCTCCAATTCCTTTCCGGAGGCCCAGGATTACTTTCCCGGGCTGGATGACTACCGGGTAGGATCGGATCAATACCTGGAGATCATCCGGCAGGCAAAGGAACAGGTGGATATGCCGATCATCGGCAGCCTGAACGGGATCACGGATGCGGGCTGGATCGAATACGCCCAACTGATGGAAGAAGCCGGCGCCGACGGCCTGGAAGTCAATGTATTCTACATTCCAGCCGACCTGGAAATGGAGGGAGTGGCGGTAGAACAACGCTATCTGGATATTGTCCGGCGTATCAAAGCCAATGTGCAGATACCGGTAGCCGTCAAGCTCAATCCGTACTTTTCCGCCATGGGAAATATGGCCCGGCAACTGGCACTGGCCGGTGCGGACGGTCTCGTTCTGTTCAACCGGTTTTACCAGCCGGATTTTAATATCTACGAGCTAAAGGTCAATCCCAGTCTGGAATTCAGTGACGCGAGCGAGATCCGCTTACCGCTGCTCTGGTTATCCGTGCTTTCGGGAAGGGTCAATGCTTCCCTGGCGGCTACCACCGGGGTGCAAAGCGCGACCGAAGTAGCTAAATACCTGCTGGCCGGCGCAGATGTGACCATGACGGCTTCCGCCCTCTACAAATACGGCATCGGCTATCTGGAAACCATGCACGATGATCTGCGCACCTGGATGCGCCGGATGAAATTCGAATCCGTTGAGGCCTTCAAAGGGTTGATGAGTCAGCGCAATATCGCCGATCCGAGCGCTTTCGAACGGGCGAATTACATCCGTATTCTGGAAGGCGTTTAAACGAAGAGGAACACTGCTCTTTATTCCACCTCCGTCTCCGTGCGTTGACCGCGGAGGCGACGCATACCGTACTGCACCGCCACCAGCACGATCAGGCCGATAAAGTAGGATGCGCCGAACATCAGCCATTCGTAATCGTCCTTTCTCAGGGCTTCCCGCTTGGCGGTGAGGCCCCAGAGGTTGACCAGTCCGCGTTTGACGAAAAACTTGGAGACCAGGGTAGAGGCGAGCAATCCCGCCAGGTAACCCACGGAGAGGTTCAGGGCCTCGTGGGCCATAAAGGTTTGAAATCTTTTCATGGATGTATTCAGATTTGTCGGCGTCGAAATTAGTGAAAAAACGCGGGGTGCCGACCGCAGAAGCTGGAATGGTACGCAAAAAAAAATTACCTTTCAAAACCGGGAGACGAATACCGGCCAAAAGGTAAACCGGATTATACTGAGGTGAAGTGGTTTGGGAAATATTGCCGAACGTTGAAAATTAATAACGAATGAATTCACCGCTAAGGCTGCTAAGCCGCAAAGTGTTACAATGACTTATATCAAGAAAATTTGCTGATGCAAATTTTCGATTTTTTGCGGCTTTAACAGTTAAGAACGCAAAGCTTAGCGTCTTGGCGCCTCGTATGTTTGTAACGAGTCAAAAAGTTCATTGAAAATAATGTTAGTTTGCTACCGCACTGGGACACGAGTTATTTGCGCCTAAACACCAATTCAATAATTGGATG
>NZ_PDUD01000089.1 GCF_002646595.1 Flavilitoribacter nigricans DSM 23189 = NBRC 102662 | reverse complement strand
TAAGAATCAAAATTCGAAATTTCGCGCAAACTCAAAACGAAACATTCACTTATTTTAGCTTTTAATAGTACTCAATTTTATACCTTTTCCCAGCCAATTTAAGCTTATTGATCATCGCTTTGATCTGATCTTCTTGAGGGCTCAGAATTGCTGGAATTTGCACTATAAAATCGTAGTTGAGCTGTGATTGAGCTTCTTCGGAAAGGTAATGAATTATTGGATCTTCTTCTCCTTCAGAAAGGTAATAAATAGTCGTTTGCTCCTGGTTTTCGAATAACCAATAGATAAAAATTGGCTCAATTCCGCTGAAGTCATTGACTATAAAAATGCCGTTTGAATTGAATTTTAACTGCAAATAAGCCTGTAAACTTAATGTTTGGGAGCTGTACAAAAGGCATTCATTGACGCGAACTCTGAACGCATCGAACTGCTCAAATATACCTCTGGCAATAAGGTGAAGTCGAAAAAGCCAAGCTATTTGCCTGCTTGTTCGCCGGATTGGAGGTAGTAATTTTTCGATCAGTTCTTTGCTAAACATTGGCTATATAATTGATCTGAGTATCGAGCGGAAAGTTCTCATCAACCTGTAGGAAACCACTCACAGTTTCATAACTCAGATTAACATTTACAAAGTTTGGAGTGATGTCATAAGCTACTGAAACAGCCATTTCATTGATGCCTATATCAACAAATCCAAGGACATTTTGCATCGCATCAATGAGGCTGATCTTCCGGATTACACCATCAAACGGAAGGTTCAGAAGAAACTCATTTATAGCTGCCTCAAAGGCTGGTTTGAAGGTGTCGATCGGACTAATTCCAGGCGAATAATATACATCAGCTACAAGCTTCAAAACATCCGCATTTTGGCTGATAATCTGCGTTCTAACACCTGCATCTTTGAACCGATTTACATAGCCTTCAAAACCATCTTTTTCCGCTTCACTGAGGGCAGTTAAGCCTCCATTTCCATCGTCTTTTGCGGCCTTCAGGACTACTATTCCCTGAGTTGTTTCCTTCACACTACAGGCAATTATGATACGGTTATCCGGATCAATCGGGCTATAAATCACAGATCCATTATCAACGATCAAAGTATCTCCATGCTGATACTCCAAAGCCTTCCTTTGGTACCAAGCAAGTGTGTGAGGTTGCGCATAAGTAGCAGCTTGATCAAGGAAGGCTTTGTACTTCACCCAAAGAAATTCGTGCATCCAGATCTGCACTGCAGTGACGAAAGCCCAAAGTCGCCAAACTGCAGTTTTACTGGTGCTGGAAAGGCCGGATAATTCAGCATCTGCCAACACCTCATCAAGTATATCCGTGTAGATCTCACTGATACGTTCTTTACTCTCCAGCATCAGGTTTTTGACCTCATCGAGCGTCCGGATCTGTAGGTTGTATATGTCTTGGATGTTGATCATTATCTCGCTCTATTTGCATCAATTTTCAGCTGAACGTTTCCGTTAACTCTGACAAACTGCAGCTGCTGAACATTGAAATTATCAAACTCAAGATTGAGCCGAATCCGGCGCAGTAAACCCACCCGATTGGTGATCTGTCCGGTGCTATTCAAAGACCGGTGGATCTCTACACCAAGTGCTGGCCACTCCCGCCAATTCCCCTTTCCTGACACCAAAATATCATCAATATGCTGTTGGTCACTCTCGCCAATAACAAAGTCTCCATCTTTAGTGAGGAGATCTCCGACGCCATCTAATTTGATGTCCTTTGCTATGGTCCTAAAATAACTCATCAGTGCTTTATTTTGTCGTTTCCTACCTCGGAAAGGTCGGCTAATTGTTCGCTGGACAGAGCTGATGACATCGCTGCTTTTAAGGCAGATCCTCCATCGTTTGGCACTGGAGTCCAGCTGGAAAACGTCTGTTTAATTGTGTTCAAAAAGCTGTTCAATTTATCAATCTCAGTACGCAGATCAGGCAATTTTACGAGTCCTTCGTTTTCGCCCTGGTCAAATATCGCATTGCCTTCACTATCTACTTCAAATCGGAATTTACCAGTATTGACAACCATTCTTTCAACCTCACTGCAACTCAATAAATAAGCATCTGTATCACTGATCAGACCGACTAAAACTATACTTCCGATCGGCGGTAAAATCATCACTCCAGCCTCATTTTCATCGATGACAACACGGATCTTTACGTCCAAAATATCAGCGTCGTCATTGATCGGAGTCACATCGATCGCCTGGTCATAAACAGCAATAACCCTGGCTCTGACCAAGGTCATTTGAACAACATCTTTTGCTATTTTTTCTAAGACACTTTTCATGCCGATTTTGGTCCTAAAACGATCGATCTACGGTACCCATTTACACCCCAATAAACGTCGATTTCATCCACTAAATATGAGCCGTCCCGCTCAGGATATTCATAGCTTTTTAGTGTGACCTGGTCGCTGTGTTTTACGTGCGGAATTCCAAACGTATTAAAGCCTCCTCGGTACCCTTCAAAACGTAGCCTGGCCATCTCTTCTTTAGCAGATTTAACCAACTGAGATTGGCTTAAATTGTAGAAATGCAGGCTATGTAATTCACCATCCGGATCACCCACTTTTTCGGTGATCGTCTTGCCACCTGGTAGCATCGAAACAGCCCGGACTGTGACCTTAATATCGTCCTGTTTTTTATACAGTAATCTGTCACTGATAATGTCCTTCTCAAACTGATATTCGTAGTTATCACGTTCTACCTGAGAATAAGGGAATCCAACCACTAAAACACCCGCTCTAAAAAAGCTAACTATACCGTATTTTTTCTTGATCTCATCCAGCACTTTTGCCGGGCTAACTTTATTGATTCGGAAGGGACCAAGATCCGCCTGCACGGCATTGAATTTGATGTTTTCCGGAATGATGTCCTGAAGGAGCTGCTGCAGCTTTACAGAACGGTAGGTTTTTGTGATATTCGACTGTTTAAGGGTCCACATTTCATCCTCGCATTCTATCAGCGTCGGCACACCACTTTTTACCTCAGAAACATAACCGGAGAACTCCAGCTGATCCTCAAAATCATAGCCCAATTCGATGCGCACCTGGTCCCCTTTTTTGATCTCATCTTTCAGGTACTGATCTTTCCATTTCAGCGCCCTGGGGAGTGCTATGGATGCAGTATCGGTGAGATGCTTCCAGCTCGATCTGATCCGGATCTCGTGGGCGAATTCAAACTCAAACTTTCCAATCGATATGGTACCACTTATCTGCCTCATGAGCCGGTCGGAATCGTTTCAAAATCTTCACCATCGATGGTCTCAAAACTACCGTCTTCCTGGGTCTCCCAATTGTCAGCCGGCTGTACAGATTCTACTCCATCCATGGTCTGCCACAAGTCACCGTCTTGCGTCTGGTAGTAGTCGTCATCCATGGTCTCCCACCAACCTGTAATTCGTTGACGATAATGGGTATTTACCCGGATCTCATTCCGACGGAAATAATCAAGTCGCTCCGCATCGAATTCCAACTCATTCGGCACTACCTCCCGAAAACTCAACACCTGGCCAGTCTCCAAATCGTTAGTCGGTTCCAGACCGTTGTCATCCAGCATCACAAACAGAAGATCGATATAGCCATACTCCTGAATGGCCATATCGAAAATATCTTGTCCGGATTCTGTTCGTTTGCTGTACATCGATCTTTTTTATAAACCATCCCGCAGGCGCACCTCCGGAGTAAAATCACTCACCGCTCTAATGTCGAAAGCAACTACATGGGAAAATCCCTCCAGCTGAAAAATGCCTGAGTTTTCGATCACGATATCACCCACGCCCAACCATTCAAAGAACTCCGATTGGATGACAAGAGGAGCCGGCACTCGTAAGATCTGGCGCATAGCCCGGATACCCAGCTCCGGGGGATAGTCATCAGCCTGGTTGACAATCAATCCTCTGAACCTTATCTCAAAATCACCGTCCGAAATATATTCCTTGACAGTGCCCGATCGGCCGGAGATCTCCGTTTTCCTGATCAACTTCGGCTGATTGACTTCAACCATCGTTGTATGGGGAAATTGGTACTCCGGGTAGTCAACAAAATTCACGCTTCCGTTATCGCCTCGCTCCGGGTAGCGGCCGGCCTCGACGGTGACCGGCGTGAGTACTGGAGTACCGAAGTAGCTTTTTACGTCGCTCTCCAGTACAGGAATTTCCTCCAGGTCATAAGACGAACTACCGGATGAGAGAACAGCAGCTTCTCCCACCCGGTAGTGGCGGATCAATCGCTCACGGCCGAACCCGAAAACGCGTTGCAATAAGCCGAATGGATCAATCCTATACATTCTCTCTTTTCTTTAGTACATATTCAAGTCGCCGCCAGATCTTCCAAAACACATCGTCCGGCAGTTCATCCGGATCTGGTATCTGGTAATGAACGCTGACCAGGGCACTGATCGTTTCGATCTCGTTCTGTTCGCTTACTTTTGGGTAGCTTCGGTTGACTTCGTCGAGATACTCGTTGTAGAGGTCTCCAGAAGTCCAATATGCTTTCCCAGGTCAATCGCAGCGGATATGTAAGCCAAATGGTTATTATCAGAAAACACTTCGTCTCCTTGTAGTAAACATTCGCTGAGGATAAGCTCTCCAGCTTCCAGGCGCTGATTATTGCTTACAAAGGTCAGTGCTCTACTATAAAGCATCCGGCGCTTAGGATGTACCTGTGGAAGCATGAAATACATATTCCATTCCTCTCCATTAGATCCATGCACAGTCATTTTTTTAACATTATCTGCGCCGTACTTCTTTTCCCACTCAGCAACCTGCTTTTGACTAACATTAACTCCCATCTGTTTGCTATTTGAATGATGATTGAATACAATTCAATTCCCGATTGACCAGGTCTTATTGGTTATATCGGATGCCCCCGATCACGAGCTGTAGCTCCACCGGAATTTCCGTATCTCCATTGCTGGAGGTATTGGGATTGCCCAGAAACTCACAGTACTCCAAAATATCTGTAATCGTTGGATCAGCGCCGTTAGCATAGGAAACGGTGATAGGAAACGGTGGGATCTCCGTCAGAGATTGTTTGCCGGCAGCTTCCCGAATGCGCATCACTTCTTTCAAAGTAAGCGTGATACTACCAGTATAGTTTTTTTGCGACCTGGTGCGCTCTACTGGTTCACCCTGGGCACCGTGGCTATTTTGCTTTTGGCGCGTTGTATCGTATGACACTGCTTTAATGCCGGCAACATTGAGATTACCCAGCATGGCGATCCGGATGTCTGTGAAACTATAACCTTGACCATTTACAAGAGCCATGATGTTCTTTGATTCGTTATTGAATAAATTTAAAAATGGGATCCTCCTTCAGCACCCTAGCCGTTCGTATATCCGATCGACACGGTGATCTCTTGGGCTTTACCTTTCGGTATGATCCCGATCAATACCCGCAGTACTCCATCACTTAGGAAGCTTGGGTAATCCTGGCCAAGATCATCTTTTGCGGGATCTACAATAATGAAGTTGAACGAACTTACATCATTGATCATACCACTTTCAAGAGCTTGTCGAAGTTCCGCCTCCACTGAGGCAGATATCTGCCGAATAATGCGACCAGTGCCTTCCACAACCCGGAAGTCCGTAGAATTGATATAAGGCACCAACACCGGCCGGGTCAATCGAACTGCCCGGTTCATCACGTCGCGCAACTCAGAGGCATTGTAATCATCCGTTTCCGGCGCGCACACGTGGCTTTGGTTGAAGTAGATGCCATCATAGTTAGCAAAAGCACGCGTAAACACGTAGCCCTTATCATGCAGGGCACTGATATCATTATCAGACAAGTTGCCCAGCGGCAGGTGATTGCTCAGGTAAGCGCTCAGGAAGCGACTAAGCGAAGTATCAGTCAGATTGAAATCCGAGATCGGCTGAGCAAAACTCTGGCTTGGGGTCTTGTTCGTAGCCAGGCCGAGATAAGCTCCTACGGCTGCCATATCGTTATAGATGGCATTGCTGTCTGCAAAATCGAAATCTTGCCCGATCACAACGGAAACATCCCGATACGGCCCACCGGCCAGGCTGCGCAGATCAGTGGCATCACCAACCGTGCCGTTGAACTCCCGGCCTTCAATCACGATGTTATTCACCGGACGGCTTTTCGAAAATTCGAAATCAGCCAGGGCCTGTGCATTCGGGATGGCAGCCAGTACATCTGCATCGAGCCCTCCAGAGGTCGTCGAAGTGTAAGTGTCGTCAGGATTCAGCACTACTCCAGCTTTACGGATGCGCCCCTGGCCATCGCGTAGCACCTTAGCCAGATAATCATTCGACACATCACACATATCCTCCAGGCTGGTGTTCTGCGCTACCAACATAATGTGCAGCTCTCCAGTCGGATTGAGCCGGAAGAACTCAGAGATATGATGGTATACCGCAACCAGGTTAGTAGTGTCATACGCTGCGTCAAGTCCGATAGACTCCGCACCTGTCGTACTAAACAACTTGTAAACGGTATTCAATTGAGCACCGCCAGTGACGGCCACACCGCCCATTACTATCGCTGCGACACCTTCGCCGGCATCGGCTCCCTGGCGGCTGAGCTGGTTGGCCAGCCTGGTTATGGTTACTGTTGGTAGTGACATTTGCTTTTAATTTATTGATACCGGTGAAACCAGTTAGTTTTTAAATTATCTTTCATCAATCCGAAGAACTGATCCATCCCACCTGCAGTACAAAGAATGATAGGTTCCTGTAAAAGTTTTTGTGGTACTCGTCGCGTCTTTTTCGTAGGATATGTTATTCGTACCTGAGCTAAGTTGAATCGTGATGTTGTTTACTGTCGCATCACCTATGTATATATCGAACACATTTCCAACCTCCAGCCCGGTGACGTCTAAAGTGACGGTAAAACTTGATGCTGCAGTATTATCACCATCAATAGTTATTTCTTCTCCACGTTGGACTACTTCGGTCGCGGTGTCTTCGATTTGGGTGAAAGCTAGGATTTTATGGGTTGTTGAGTCTAGGGCGTTGTCGATACCGTCTAGGTGACCATCTAGATTACTATTACTATTAGTGTAGTTTGTTGCGGTGTGAGTTACGGAAATGTCTGTATCTGGCCGTGCGGGTAGATCACTTTCTTGAATTGTTGAAGAAACAAAATTTGTACCGTTGCCTCGTAAATACGTACCCGCTGTTGCCGATCCGTTTATTTTGTATCCCGTTGTTGCGTCTATACTTCCGGATACATCCAACTTGTCGTTAGGGTTGTCTACGCCAATCCCAACATTCCCACCCGGTTTTATAATCATCCTAATTGGGTAGGTATTCCCAACTAAGCTTTCCCTAAACTCCATAGCCGAAGTACTGGTCACATCTTGGTCGTCTGATCCAAAATAAACCCGTAACATGCCTTGGCTGTTTGAGGCGTCTTTACCTATTAATTCAAAGGAAGGACCAGCTCCGAAGCCGCCGATAGGAAGCATCCTTGTTCCTCCTGCGGTTGGATATGAATAATCAGAAGTTATTCCGTATGAAGGCGCCCCATCTTGAATTTTTAAATAAGTTCCTTCTATATTAATATTGCCTCGAACATCAAGTTTTTCGACTGGTACGGTGGTTCCTAATCCCATATTGCCGCTATCAATAATTCTCATCAACTCCGTACCAGCGCCACCTATTGCGGGTTGGTTTTTGGAAATTGCGAAATAATCTGTTGTACCGTTGTTATTACTATCAAAATTGATGGAAAAGCTGGACCCTGCCGCTATCCCAGTTGCGGAGTAGTAATTATTCCCATCGTCCAGAATATTGTACCTGTTTGAAGAATTTAGTAACGTGCTATTCCCGTTAGTCCTTGTACCTGCCCCCCTAGTTATTTCAAATTCCGTTGTGGAGGTTAAACCTGAACCGGTAAACCACTTAAACTCAACTTTAGCCGTAGAACTTACATCTGTATAAGCAGATCCGTAATAAAATCTAGCAACGCCCTGATTGTTGGCTGCTGATCCTCCGACGAATTCAACGCCTGGGCCATAACCAGCGCCAGATATAGGTTGGAACCTTGCCCCTCCGTTTACTCGATACCCTATATCTGCCGTTGTTCCGAAAGAAGGTGATCCAGTGGATAGCGTAAAATAATCAGATCCGCTAGATTGTAATTTTGCGCCACCTTGGTAAGTAGCGTTTCCTGATATTTCGCTCCATATCCCCCCGCCAAGGTCAACCGCATCCCCGTTGGTTGGGTCTATTAAATATTCTCTCTCAACCCCCGCGGATTTCCTACCTAACAACCAATTGATTCGGGCGGTAGGTCTAAGACCGTTATAATAAAAACAATTGATTGTCCCGTCCGAACCTGTGGCGCACCCAACATATCCGCTATCACCTTCATCAGTACCACCCGCCCCATTGTCGTATTGCACGTAAGCCGCAATCCTGCCTATCGTTATCTGTGGACCGAAATTATCGTTCTTTGCGTCCTGGTAAGTAGCCCTGGAAATATATAGCCTTGAATAATTATCGGGCTTTGTGTTTCTACTGTGATGGATTAATTCCACAACTTGGTTTGCGGTATCCAAAATCATGTGCCCATTTGAAAGCGTGAAGTCTGTAATACTTCCAGATGCTGTTGGCTCCGTCCAATTCGCTCCATTATCGGTTGATTTTGTGAACATTGCCGGTATTACTTGGCTAACTGTTCCGGTCCTAACCGCCTTTCTAAGCATGGCAACAATTGTCCCGTCCGGCAATTCAATCCAAGCTGGTTCAGTAGCATCTGTTACACTCCCGCCAACCGTTGATTGCGTCCAGGTCGCGCCGTTGTCATCGCTGTAATATATTCGCGTTGTATATGTTCCCGGTTGTACAGCTAATGTCAATATCCTACCGGTAGAGGTAACCAGAAATCCCGAAACATCTCCATTGAAAGCCAACACATCAGAGCCACCAGCTTGCATGACTGATGTAGACCAGGTCGTGCCACTATCAGTTGAACGATAGATATATGTTTTATAAACAGTTGATGTTCCCCAGTTTAACGCTCCAACTAAGGCAACATAATCACCGTTTGGTGCAATGCCAGCCGCTTGAACTTTTAGAGATCTTGTTCCTGTTGAATCTGCTACCACAACGCCATTGTCAAAACCTCCATCTGGTGCTTTTTTGCGCAATAAAACTTTATTAGTACCAATATTGTGCCCTCCATTAATGTTGTAGAATATTAAGAAACTATCAATACTAGAATCATAAGCTACTGCCGCATGCGGCCATCCGGCAAAATCATCCTGTATTGGAGCGTTGACATCATCAGCCGTAAAAGCAAGCCCCATCGGTGTGTATTGGTAATAATTTTTCACCAACGCCCTGGTTTCGTCTATCGCAAATTGAGCGTTTGAAGCTTTAAGCTTTGAATTAATATTACTGTAATTGATTTCAGTTGCAGAAAGTCCTCCAATCTGTCGCGCATTATACCGCCCCACTGCAGACAGCAGTTGAGCCGTCGCCCCATTACTTCCAAACACCGCCTCCGGAATAGTCGTCCGACCATCCGGATTGTAAACACAGACCTGGCCGGTAGGTGATCCCCAGTTTCCGCCCTGTTCAATGATCGTTAAAGTGGCGCTACTGAAGAAAGGATCTACGACAGCGCTGATCCGGTAGAGCTGCTCATTAGCCGAGTATACTAAAAAGGTATCCGCGATCTGAGTGGCATTGTACGACTGGCCAGTGAGATCTCCGTAAAAAGAAACCGTAGCCGTGTATGTGGAGTCATCCACCGTACTCCAGCTAGCGCTGGAGCTGACCATCGTAAACTGGCTTAACCCTGCCGTGCAGGCAGAGATCAGTAACAGGAATGATATGAATATTTGACGTATCATATTAGTTCAGTAGGATGTAATAACCGGTTGGGCCGAAACTACCAAGATTAGGAATGTTGATCGTGGTGATATTACCGGAAACGGTCTGTGTATAGCTTACTCCAAAACCAGTAGGGCTCACCTGTGCCCCATTATTTCCATCGATAATCTGTACACTATATCTGCGATTTCGGCTGTTCAGGGAATTGTTTAATCTGAGAATCAGTTCTCCAGTGCCAGAGACCAGGTTGTCATTGTTCCCAAAGAACTCAGCCCGCAGAATCTCCGATCCAGATTGAATCGTAAAGTTGTACTCTCCAGTACTCGGACTGGAAATGGTAGTAGTGGATCCACCCTGGCGGCTGATGTAGCCGGTAAGTGTTCCACTGGTAAGATCATCGTAATTAGTATGTACTCCTGTAGCTGCTGCAGTAACCCTACCATCCACATCGATAGTAGCCGTCATCAAGTTGTAAGTGCCGGCACTTACACCGGTACTGGCCAGCTCATCAGCGTCAACGGCTCCAGCGGC
>NZ_PDUD01000088.1 GCF_002646595.1 Flavilitoribacter nigricans DSM 23189 = NBRC 102662 | reverse complement strand
TCGGCTACGTTGAAGTAGTCGCCGCTGGCCAGGACAGTAGCGGTGATATTCAGCGTTACTGTCTCGCCGATACCGATCGTACCGATGGTCCACAGACCGCCTACGTAATCGCCGTCACTACTCACAAAGCTGTAGCCGCTCGGCAGATTATCCGTTACCGTAACTCCGGTAGCTACGCTCGGACCGTCGTTGGTTACGCTGATCGTGAAGATCACGTCGTCACCTACATTCGGGGTAGCGTCGCTTACGGTTTTAACCAGGCTCAGGTCAATGACCGGGTTCGGATCAGTACCCGCATTATCTTCATCATCTTCGCTCTGATCACCGTCGTCATTATTCGGAGTGGAATCCGTATCATCTTCATTGGCAGTCGTTACTTCGGCTACGTTGAAGTAGTCGCCGCTGGCCAGAACAGTTGCTGTAATGTTCAGCGTCACCGTCTCACCAATATCGATCGTACCGATTGTCCACAGACCGCCTACGTAATCGCCATCACTGCTTACAAAGCTGTAGCCGCTCGGTAGGTTATCCGTTACCGTGACGCCGGTAGCAACGCTTGGACCATCGTTGGTGACACTGATCGTGAAGATCACGTCGTCGCCTACGTTCGGCGTAGCATCGCTTACTGTTTTGACCAGTGAAAGGTCAATGACCGGGTTCGGGTTAGTCTCGGCATTATCTTCATCGTCCTCACTCTGATCACCGTCATCGTTGTTCGGAGTGGAGTCGACATCATCTTCGTTAGCCGTGGTTACTTCGGCTACGTTGAAGTAGTCGCCGCTGGCCAGGACAGTTGCTGTGATATTCAGCGTTACCGTCTCACCAATACCGATCGTGCCAATGGCCCACAGACCGCCTACGTAATCGCCGTCACTGCTCACAAAGCTGTAGCCGCTCGGCAGATTATCCGTTACTGTGACACCGGTTGCAACACTCGGGCCGTCATTAGTTACGCTGATCGTGAAGATCACGTCGTCGCCTACATTCGGGGTAGCGTCGCTTACGGTTTTAACCAGTGACAGGTCAATGACCGGGTTCGGGTTGGTCTCTGCGTTATCTTCATCATCTTCACTCTGATCGCCATCGTCGTTATTCGGTGTAGAGTCGACATCGTCTTCATTGGCCGTAGTTACTTCGGCTACGTTAAAGTAGTCGCCGCTCGCCAGAACAGTCGCGGTGATGTTCAGCGTCACTGTCTCGCCAATACCGATCGTACCGATCGTCCACAGACCACCTACGTAATCGCCGTCGCTGCTGACAAAGCTGTAACCGCTCGGCAGGTTATCCGTTACCGTGACACCGGTAGCAACACTTGGACCGTCGTTGGTTACGCTGATCGTGAAGATCACGTCGTCGCCTACATTCGGAGTGGCATCGCTTACGGTTTTAACCAGTGACAGGTCAATGACCGGGTTCGGGTTGGTTTCTGCATTGTCCTCATCGTCTTCACTCTGATCGCCGTCGTCGTTATTCGGTGTAGAGTCGACATCGTCTTCGTTGGCAGTCGTTACTTCGGCTACGTTGAAGTAGTCGCCGCTGGCCAGAACAGTAGCGGTGATGTTCAGCGTCACCGTCTCACCGATACCGATCGTACCGATCGTCCACAGACCGCCTACGTAATCGCCGTCACTGCTCACAAAGCTGTAGCCGCTCGGCAGATTATCCGTTACTGTGACACCGGTTGCAACACTCGGACCGTCGTTGGTCACGCTGATCGTGAAGATCACGTCGTCACCTACATTCGGAGTAGCGTCATTTACTACTTTGGTCAAGCTCAGATCGATAACCGGGTTCGGGTTGGTATCCGCATTATCTTCATCGTCTTCACTCTGATCACCGTCGTCGTTATTCGGAGTGGAATCCGTATCATCTTCGTTGGCTGTAGTTACTTCGGCAACGTTGAAGTAATCGCCGCTCGCCAGGACAGTGGCCGTAATATTCAGCGTTACTGTCTCACCAACACCGATCGTACCGATCGTCCACAGACTACCTACGTAATCGCCGTCACTGCTCACAAAGCTGTAACCGCTCGGCAGGTTGTCAGTTACCGTGACACCAGTTGCAACACTCGGACCGTCGTTGGTTACGCTGATCGTGAAGATCACGTCGTCGCCCACGTTCGGAGTAGCGTTATCCACAACTTTGGTCAGACTCAGATCGATAACCGGATTCGGATTGGTCTCGGCGTTATCTTCATCATCTTCGCTCTGATCTCCATCGTCGTTATTCGGTGTAGAGTCGACATCGTCTTCATTGGCCGTAGTTACTTCGGCTACGTTGAAGTAGTCGCCGCTGGCCAGGACAGTTGCTGTGATATTCAGCGTTACTGTCTCACCGATACCGATCGTGCCGATCGTCCACAGACCACCAACGTAATCGCCGTCACTGCTCACAAAGCTGTAACCGCTCGGCAGGTTATCCGTTACCGTTACACCCGTAGCTACGCTTGGACCGTCGTTGGTTACACTGATCGTGAAGATCACGTCGTCGCCTACGTTCGGCGTAGCATTATCCACAACTTTGGTCAGGCTCAGGTCAATGATCGGGTTCGGATCAGTATCCGCATTATCTTCATCATCTTCGCTCTGATCGCCGTCATCATTATTCGGTGTAGAGTCAACATCGTCCTCATTGGCCGTAGTTACTTCGGCTACGTTGAAGTAATCGCCGCTCGCCAGAACAGTTGCTGTAATGTTCAGGGTCACTGTCTCGCCAATGCCGATCGTACCGATCGTCCACAGACCACCTACGTAATCGCCGTCGCTGCTCACAAAGCTGTAACCGCTTGGCAGATTATCCGTTACCGTTACTCCAGTAGCTACACTTGGACCGTCATTAGTTACGCTGATCGTGAAGATCACGTCGTCGCCTACATTCGGGGTAGCGTCGCTTACGGTTTTAACCAGGCTCAGGTCAATGACCGGGTTCGGGTTGGTTTCCGCATTATCCTCATCATCTTCGCTCTGATCGCCATCGTCGTTGTTAGGAGTGGAGTCGATGTCATCTTCGTTAGCCGTTGTTACTTCGGCTACGTTGAAGTAATCGCCACTCGCCAGGACAGTCGCTGTGATGTTCAGCGTCACTGTCTCGCCCACGCCGATCGTACCGATCGTCCACAGGCCACCTACGTAATCGCCGTCACTGCTCACAAAGCTATAGCCGCTCGGCAGATTATCCGTTACCGTTACTCCCGTTGCAACACTTGGACCGTCGTTGGTGACGCTGATCGTGAAGATCACATCGTCGCCTACATTCGGTGTGGCATCGCTTACGGTTTTAACCAGGCTCAGATCAATGACCGGGTTCGGATCAGTATCCGCATTATCTTCGTCATCTTCACTCTGATCACCGTCGTCGTTATTCGGTGTAGAGTCAACATCGTCTTCGTTGGCGCTGGTTACTTCAGCTACGTTGAAGTAGTCGCCGCTGGCCAGAACGGTAGCGGTGATATTCAGCGTTACCGTCTCGCCGATACCGATGGTACCGATCGTCCACAGACCACCTACGTAATCGCCATCACTGCTTACAAAGCTATAGCCGCTCGGCAGATTGTCTGTCACCGTTACGCCGGTAGCTACGCTCGGACCGTCGTTGGTTACGCTGATCGTGAAGATCACGTCGTCGCCTACGTTCGGCGTAGCGTCGCTTACGGTTTTAACCAGGCTCAGGTCAATAACCGGATTCGGGTTGGTCTCGGCATTATCTTCATCATCTTCGCTCTGATCACCGTCGTCGTTGTTCGGAGTAGAATCCGAATCATCTTCGTTGGCCGTCGTTACTTCGGCTACGTTGAAGTAGTCGCCGCTGGCCAGAACAGTCGCTGTGATATTCAGCGTTACCGTCTCTCCGATACCGATGGTACCAATAGTCCACAGACCACCTACGTAATCGCCGTCACTGCTCACAAAGCTGTAGCCGCTCGGCAGATTATCCGTTACCGTTACTCCCGTAGCTACGCTTGGACCATCGTTGGTGACACTGATCGTGAAGGTTACATTATCTCCTACATTCGGTGTGGCGTCGCTTACGGTTTTAACCAGGCTCAGGTCAATGACCGGGTTCGGATCAGTATCTGCATTATCTTCATCGTCTTCGCTCTGATCACCATCGTCGTTGTTCGGAGTAGAATCCGTATCATCTTCGTTGGCCGTAGTTACTTCGGCTACGTTGAAGTAGTCACCGCTTGCCAGGACGGTCGCTGTGATATTCAGCGTTACTGTCTCACCGATGCCGATCGTGCCAATTGTCCACAGACCACCTACGTAATCACCGTCACTGCTCACAAAGCTGTAGCCGCTCGGCAGGTTATCCGTTACCGTTACTCCGGTAGCAACACTAGGGCCGTCGTTGGTGACGCTGATCGTAAAGATCACATCGTCGCCTACGTTCGGGGTAGCATCGCTTACGGTTTTAACTAGAGAAAGGTCAATGACCGGATTCGGATTGGTCTCCGCGTTATCTTCATCATCTTCGCTCTGATCGCCGTCGTCGTTATTTGGAGTGGAGTCCACATCGTCTTCGTTGGCCGTAGTTACTTCGGCTACGTTGAAGTAGTCGCCGCTGGCCAGGACAATAGCTGTGATATTCAGCGTTACCGTTTCACCGATACCGATCGTACCAATCGTCCACAAGCCACCTACGTAATCGCCGTCACTGCTCACAAAGCTGTAACCGCTCGGCAGATTATCCGTTACCGTGACACCCGTTGCAATACTTGGGCCGTCGTTGGTGACGCTGATCGTGAAGATCACGTCGTCGCCTACATTCGGCGTAGCATCGCTTACGGTTTTAACTAGAGAAAGGTCAATAACCGGGTTCGGGTTGGTCTCCGCGTTATCTTCATCGTCTTCACTCTGATCGCCGTCGTCGTTATTTGGAGTGGAGTCGACATCATCTTCGTTAGCCGTGGTTACTTCGGCTACGTTGAAGTAGTCGCCGCTGGCCAGGACAGTAGCTGTGATATTCAGCGTTACCGTCTCGCCAATACCGATAGTACCGATTGTCCACAGGCCACCAACGTAATCGCCGTCGCTGCTCACAAAGCTGTAGCCGCTCGGCAGGTTGTCCGTTACCGTTACTCCCGTTGCAACACTTGGACCGTCGTTGGTTACGCTGATCGTGAAGATCACATCGTCGCCTACGTTCGGCGTAGCATCGCTTACGGTTTTAACCAGGCTCAGGTCAATGACCGGGTTCGGATCAGTATCCGCATTATCTTCATCATCTTCGCTCTGATCACCGTCGTCGTTATTCGGAGTGGAATCCGTATCATCTTCGTTGGCCGTAGTTACTTCGGCTACGTTGAAGTAATCGCCGCTCGCAAGGACAGTCGCTGTGATGTTCAGCGTCACTGTCTCACCAATACCGATCGTACCAATCGTCCACAGACCACCTACGTAATCGCCGTCGCTGCTGACAAAGCTGTAGCCGCTCGGCAGATTATCCGTTACCGTTACTCCCGTAGCAACACTTGGACCGTCGTTGGTTACGCTGATCGTGAAGATCACATCATCGCCTACGTTCGGAGTGGTGTTATCCACAACTTTGGTCAGGCTCAGATCGATTACCGGGTTTGGATTGGTATCCGCGTTATCTTCATCGTCCTCACTCTGATCTCCGTCATCGTTGTTCGGAGTGGAATCCGTATCATCTTCATTGGCAGTCGTTACTTCGGCTACGTTGAAGTAGTCGCCGCTGGCCAGAACGGTAGCGGTGATATTCAGCGTTACCGTCTCACCGATACCGATCGTACCGATCGTCCACAGACCACCTACGTAATCGCCATCACTGCTTACAAAGCTATAGCCGCTCGGCAGATTGTCTGTCACCGTTACGCCGGTAGCAACACTTGGGCCGTTGTTGGTGACACTGATCGTGAAGATCACGTCGTCGCCTACGTTCGGAGTAGCATCGCTTACGGTTTTGATCAGGCTCAGGTCGATAACCGGATTCGGATTAGTATCTGCATTATCTTCATCGTCTTCACTCTGATCGCCGTCATCGTTATTCGGAGTGGAGTCGGTGTCGTCTTCATTGGCCGTAGTTACTTCGGCTACGTTGAAGTAGTCGCCACTCTCCAGAACAGTAGCCGTGATGTTCAGCGTTACTGTCTCACCGATGCCGATCGTGCCAATCGTCCACAATCCACCTACGTAATCGCCGTCGCTGCTCACAAAGCTGTAGCCGCTCGGCAGGTTGTCCGTTACCGTTACTCCCGTTGCAACACTTGGACCGTCGTTGGTTACGCTGATTGTAAAGATCACATCGTCGCCTACGTTCGGCGTAGCATCGCTTACGGTTTTAACCAGGCTCAGGTCAATGACCGGGTTCGGATCAGTATCCGCATTATCTTCATCATCTTCGCTCTGATCACCGTCGTCGTTATTCGGAGTGGAATCCGTATCATCTTCATTGGCAGTCGTTACTTCGGCTACGTTGAAGTAGTCGCCGCTGGCTAGGACAGTCGCTGTGATGTTCAGCGTCACTGTCTCACCAATACCGATCGTACCAATCGTCCACAATCCACCTACGTAATCACCGTCACTGCTCACAAAGCTGTAACCGCTCGGCAGGTTATCCGTTACCGTTACTCCGGTAGCAACACTCGGGCCGTCGTTGGTTACGCTGATCGTGAAGATCACGTCGTCGCCTACATTCGGCGTAGCATCGCTTACGGTTTTAACTAGGCTCAGGTCAATGACCGGGTTCGGATTGGTTTCTGCATTATCCTCATCGTCTTCACTCTGATCTCCATCGTCGTTATTTGGTGTAGAGTCAACATCGTCTTCGTTAGCGCTGGTTACTTCGGCTACGTTGAAGTAGTCGCCGCTCGCAAGCACGGTCGCCGTGATGTTCAGGGTAACTGTCTCACCGATACCGATCGTACCGATCGTCCACAGACCACCTACGTAATCGCCGTCGCTGCTCACAAAGCTGTAACCGCTCGGCAGATTATCCGTTACCGTTACTCCGGTAGCAACACTCGGGCCGTCGTTGGTTACGCTGATCGTGAAGATCACGTCGTCGCCTACATTCGGCGTAGCGTTATCAACTACCTTGGTGAGGCTCAGATCGATAACGGCGTTTGGATTGGTTACCGCATTATCTTCATCGTCTTCGCTCTGATCACCGTCGTCGTTATTCGGAGTAGAATCCGTATCATCTTCGTTGGCTGTCGTTACCTCGGCTACGTTGAAGTAGTCGCCGCTCGCCAAGACAGTCGCCGTGATATTCAGCGTCACTGTCTCACCAATACCGATCGTACCGATGGTCCACAGACCGCCTACATAGTCGCCATCACTGCTCACAAAGCTGTAACCGCTCGGTAGGTTGTCCGTTACCGTGACACCGGTAGCTACACTCGGACCGTCGTTGGTTACGCTAATCGTAAAGATCACGTCGTCGCCTACATTCGGTGTAGCATCGCTTACGGTTTTAACCAGGCTCAGGTCAATGACCGGGTTCGGATTGGTTTCCGCATTATCTTCATCGTCTTCACTCTGATCACCATCATCGTTGTTCGGAGTGGAATCCGTATCATCTTCGTTGGCCGTCGTTACTTCGGCTACGTTGAAGTAGTCGCCGCTGGCCAGAACAGTAGCTGTGATATTCAGCGTTACCGTCTCGCCGATACCAATGGTACCGATCGTCCACAGACCACCAACGTAATCACCGTCGCTGCTCACAAAGCTGTAACCGCTCGGCAGATTATCCGTTACCGTTACTCCGGTAGCAACACTTGGACCGTCGTTGGTTACGCTGATCGTGAAGATCACATCGTCGCCTACGTTCGGCGTAGCGTTATCAACTACCTTGGTAAGGCTCAGATCGATAACGGCGTTCGGATTGGTTACCGCATTATCTTCATCGTCTTCACTTTGATCGCCATCGTCGTTATTTGGAGTAGAATCTACATCGTCTTCATTGGCCGTCGTTACTTCGGCTACATTGAAATAGTCGCCGCTCTCCAGAACGGTCGCTGTGATATTCAGCGTTACCGTTTCACCCACGCCGATCGTGCCAATTGTCCACAGACCACCTACGTAATCGCCGTCGCTGCTCACAAAGCTGTAACCGCTCGGCAGGTTGTCCGTTACCGTTACTCCGGTAGCAACACTTGGACCGTCGTTGGTTACACTGATCGTGAAGGTTACATTATCTCCTACATTTGGAATGGCATTGTCGACTGATTTGATCAGTTCAAGATCAATGAGTCGATCTACCGTGATGGTTCCGCTTGCTTCGTCCGTTTTGGTACAAAGCGTAGCGCCTTCGCTATCCACAGCAGTACCTTCCGCAAAAATATCCACGGTCAGGTTTTCCGCAACATCCATTACCGTAAGGGTAAACTCTGCGAATGCTCCCGGAGCAAGACTTGGAATTAATTCACTGAAGGTCGTATTACCACTTTGGTCCGTTACCTGAATATTTTCCAAGGTCACATCACCCGTGTTGGTGATCGTAACGGTAATTGATCCATCTTCTCCTTCTACTACATTCTGGCTCGTCGGATCCAATGAAACTAATAGATCCGGATGAGCTACCTCAACGATGGATACCGTTTGTTCGTCTTCGTTACCAATCGTGGCAATGAACGCGTCGTTTACGTACAGATCCGCCAGATCCATGGCGATATTGGTCGTAGTTTCCGTTAACACCTGTGTGTATTCGAAAACAAATTCTTCGCCAAAGTCCAGAACGCCATCGCTATCCAGATCGCTGGATGCCACGAACTCAGGGCTTGCCGGAGTCAGTGTTCCCGGTAGATTGGTATCATCAATCTGAATATTCCTCAATTCGAAACCAGGAGCTCCGCCCAATAACCTAACCGTCAAGGTATACGTTACCGGTTCATCCGCACAGATCATTTCAGCGGAAGCGTCCTTCTGTACATTGATGTAAACTCCGGTATAATTAGACGGATCTTCGTCGCTAACCGGACCACCGACCGGCGTTTCGCCATCGACCGGCTGGCCAGTGACCGTTGCAATGTTTTGGTAAGCTCCCAGTTGAGCAATACCGCTTGCAGTACAAGTTGTTGATTCGCCAACATTCAGTCGAGGAATAGTGCAAATGATGCCTTCCTGATCATCAACGACCTGAACATTGATCAAGTCTAACTCTCCGTTGTTGGTAACAACGTATTCCCAATTAACCGGCACAGCATTATCGGGTACCAGAATAATTGCACCCGGCGCAGCATCCGCATCTAAACCGTTCGTGGATTTTTCAATTACTACAGATCCCTGCAACTCAATAATACCGGCATCCAGATCCGGATAGTTATCACCGGATTCCAGAGTTACGGTCTCCGTCATACCTTTCATCGCCGGATCCGCATCGCTATCCTCTGCTTCGTTACCAACACCCAGATCGGTCAGGACAAAGCCGGCCGGCAGATCCGTGAATTGTACGGAATACGTACCCGGCTCCAGATTGGTGAAGCTATAGGAACCATCGGCAGCGGTGGTCGTATTATCGATCACGTTGCCGTTCTCGTCCTTCAAATTAACCGTCACGCCGCCAACGCCCGGCTCGCCTGGATCCTGTACGCCGTCGCCGTCCAGGTCTTCCCAGACAAAGTCGCCCAGAGAAGCGCCTTCGAGGATACCGGCGTCTAAGTCGGTATAGTTATCACCGGATTCCAGCGTTACCGTTTCGGTCATACCATTCATCGCCGGATCAGCATCACTGTCCAGGGCTTCGTCTCCACCGGCATTCAGATCGGTAAAGCTGAAGCCAGCCGGCAGATCTGTGAATTGTACCGAGTAGGTGCCCGGCTCCAGATTCGTGAAGCTATAGGAACCATCGGCCGCGGTGGTCGTATTGTCGATCACGTTGCCGTTCTCATCTTTCAGATTAACGGTCACGCCAGCAACACCCGGTTCACCCGGATCCTGTACGCCGTCGCCGTCCAGGTCTTCCCACACGAAGTCGCCTAAGGAAGCACCTTCCAGAATACCGGCGTCTAAGTCGGTATAATTATCGCCGGATTCCAGGGTAACGGTCTCCGTCATGCCGTTCATCGCCGGATCGGCATCGCTATCTAAAGCTTCGTCGCCACCCGCATTCAAATCGGTGAAGCTAAAGCCGGCCGGCAGATCCGTGAATTGCACGGAGTAGGTACCCGGCTCCAGATTGGTGAAGCTATAAGAACCATCGGCAGCGGTCGTCGTATTGTCGATCACGTTGCCGTTTTCGTCTTTCAGATTAACCGTGACACCGGCAACTCCCGGTTCGCCCGGATCCTGTACGCCATCACCGTCCAGGTCTTCCCAGACAAAGTCGCCCAGAGAAGCGCCTTGCAGGATACCCGCATCTAAGTCGGTATAGTTATCACCGGATTCTAGGGTGACCGTTTCGGTCATGCCATTCATTGCCGGATCGGCATCGCTGTCCAGGGCCTCGTCGCCACCGGCATTCAGATCGGTAAAGCTGAAGCCAGCCGGCAGGTCGGTGAATTGTACGGAGTAGGTACCCGGCTCCAGATTAGTGAAGCTATAAGAACCATCGGCAGCAGTCGTCGTATTATCGATCAGGTTGCCGTTCTCGTCTTTCAGATTAACGGTTACGCCACCAACACCCGGCTCGCCCGGATCCTGTACGCCGTCGCCGTCCAGGTCTTCCCAGACAAAGTCGCCCAAGCTTGCACCTTCGAGGATACCCGCGTCTAAGTCGGTATAATTATCACCGGATTCCAGGGTGACCGTTTCGGTCATGCCGTTCATGGCTGGGTCAGCATCGCTGTCCAGGGCTTCGTCTCCACCGGCGTTTAGATCGGTGAAGCTAAAGCCGGCCGGCAGATCCGTGAATTGTACGGAGTACGTACCCGGCTCCAGATTAGTAAAGCTATAGGAACCATCGGCAGCAGTGGTCGTATTATCGATCACGTTGCCGTTCTCGTCTTTCAAATTAACCGTCACGCCACCAACTCCCGGTTCGCCCGGATCTTGTACGCCGTCGCCGTCCAGGTCTTCCCAGACAAAATCGCCCAGAGAAGCGCCCTGTAGAATACCCGCATCCAGATCCGGATAGTTATCACCGGATTCCAGCGTAACCGTTTCCGTCATACCATTCATTGCCGGGTCAGCATCGCTGTCCAGTGCCTCGTCTCCACCCGCATTCAGATCGGTGAAGCTGAAGCCGGCCGGCAGATCCGTGAATTGCACGGAGTAAGTGCCCGGCTCCAAATTAGTGAAGCTATAAGAACCATCGGCAGCAGTCGTCGTATTATCGATTACGTTGCCGTTTTCATCTTTCAGATTAACGGTCACGCCGCCAACGCCCGGTTCGCCCGGATCTTGTACGCCGTCGCCGTCCAGGTCTTCCCAGACAAAGTCGCCCAGAGAAGCGCCCTCCAGAATACCCGCATCCAGATCCGGATAGTTATCACCGGATTCAAGGGTAACCGTTTCGGTCATACCATTCATTGCCGGATCGGC
>NZ_PDUD01000087.1 GCF_002646595.1 Flavilitoribacter nigricans DSM 23189 = NBRC 102662 | reverse complement strand
GGAACGTAAATATTATTTAAAACTCTGGGAGATGGAGTATAACTATAATCGATCACATCAAGGAATTGGCAATTTAAAACCAATTGATATGTACCGAATGCAGCATCCGTCTCACCTAGTAACTCGTAATATAAGTTGATTTGTCATTACAAGTAAATGGTAGCGCGTAGAGAGACTGCAACCGTTAAAATGAGCGATTTTGCTCCATTTTAACGATAGTTAATCCCTCTACTCTATACTCTATGCCCTCTACCTAAGTTACATCGCAACACAGATTATTTATTTAAATGGATCAGGGGGATTTTTGAATAGGGTACTCATAGTGACTGTGGTTTCAATCCTCCTCCGACGGCGTCTCCGGAGGAGCGTAATTTTGCAGGGCATTGCGTAGGATGTACTGGATGCGTCGGCGCAATACCCGTGGTTTCAGCACTTCTACCGACTGCCCAAAACCCAGGATCAGGCGTTCGAGTTCGTAATTGTGATGAACGTAAATGCTGATGAGGATGCTACCGTCCTCGTAGCGTTCCAGCAATTGTTGGGAGTGATGAAAGGGTTTGGTCAGCACGTAGGGGGCATTGGAACGGTCTACCTTCAATTCTACACTGATCAGTTGCCGGTCGGTCATCACCGTTACACCAAAGGTATTGCGGTAGAAGGCTGCGGCATCGAAGTTTTCCATCCTGTAGGGAATGGAAAGGTCATAGATGATCTGAATGATCCGGTCCAGCGCGAGGGTGAAAATGCGTTCTTCTCCGTCTTTTCGGCCCACCACAAACCAACGGTTGTTGAATTCCTTAAGAATATAGGCGTGAAAGGGCAGCACAGAGGAAGAACGGGCCGTAAAAGACTGGTAGGTGATCCGCAGGACGATCTTTTTGAGAATAGACTGATAAAGCGTATCCAGATGCTCGAGACCTTTTAAATTCTCGTTCTTATCCAGGTGAATAATGGCCGGCTGGTGGGTCTTTTCGGTGTAGATCCGATCTTCCAGGCGCTGGATCACGCCACCCAGCTCCGAGAACAGGGAAAAGTCTTTGAACTGTCGCAGCATTTCCACCGATTCCGACAGGATGCTCATATCCGATTCGTTCAGAGGAACGTCGGTGATGGTAAAATCCTCCTCTTCGTAAGTATAGAATTTCCGGTCGTAGACAACAATGGGGGCGTTGTAGCCCAGCTTATCACTGCGCATCATCTGGATGTCCAGCTGGACGGTACGCTTACTGACCTCGGCATCTTTACCTTCGTATTCGTAAAGCGCATCCGAGCAGGCATCGATCAGATCATTCAGCGTCCAGCGCCGGTGCCGGTTCTGCAGGCACTTGTCGATGGTGCGATAACGGATAAGTGCATTCTTATTTAGGGCCATAGCGCACAATTTTTTTGAAAAAATAAAAATAAATTACAAGTGCGCAAAATAATTGCGCAGTAGGCTTGCAGCTTTGTATTGTCAATTGAAACGAATCAAAAAATTAAAAAAGATCAGTCATGAAGATTACCGGAAATACCTTGATCGAAATGGGATACCAGCCGGGTAAGTGGTTTAAAGAGGCGCTGGCATACGCCAACGAGCAGGCGTTGGAAGGTAGTGATCTCGTGACTTATCTGGATGGGATAAAACCCGAACCGCATATTGAACTGCACGATAAAGCGAAGCCTTTCGCCGTGAACATCGAAGCCGAAAACGAACTGGAGGCCGAGAACGTCAAAAAGGTGGTCGAGTCCATGCGGCAATTGATGAAAACGCCTACCGTTGTACGGGGCGCGATCATGCCGGATGCCTGTCCGGCCGGACCGAAGGGAACTATTCCGGTGGGAGGCGTGGTTATTACCCAGAATGCCATCCACCCGGGAATGCATAGCGCGGATATCTGCTGTTCCGTGATGCTGACCGATTTTGGTAAGACGGAGCCGCAACGCGTACTGGATGCAGCCCACGCGGTAACGCATTTCGGAGCCGGTGGACGCGGAGAGGACAAGCAATTCAAGCTACCGACCGAACTGGAAGAAGCATTTCGTGCCAATAGCTTTCTGAACAATCCGAAAATTCTGGCAATGGCCCAGTCTCATCTGGGAACCCAGGGAGACGGAAACCATTTTCTGTACGTGGGACGTTCGGCGAGTACCGGCAACACGATGATGGTTACGCACCACGGATCCCGTGGGGTAGGAGCGATGCTGTACAAAAAAGGAATGCAGACGGCGGAGCGTTTCCGCAAGCAGATCTCAAAAGATACGCTGA
Source organism: Flavilitoribacter nigricans DSM 23189 = NBRC 102662 (assembly GCF_002646595.1). Classification (GTDB taxonomy): domain Bacteria; phylum Bacteroidota; class Bacteroidia; order Chitinophagales; family Saprospiraceae; genus Flavilitoribacter; species Flavilitoribacter nigricans. Next base: position 10,031 of record NZ_PDUD01000087.1, on the reverse strand, counting down.
AGCACAATGCCTGGATCCCTTTTGACACCGAAGAAGGACAGGAATACTGGGCGGCCCTGCAGCTGATCCGCGCCTGGACCAAGCAAAACCACCGGGTGATCCACGGAGCAACCGGTGAAGGGCTGAAAGCCGAAATTCAGGATCAATACTGGAACGAGCATAATTTTGTTTTCCGTTCGGGTGATCTTTTTTACCACGCCAAAGGGGCTACTCCGCTGGATGAGCGCTTTATGCCCGACATTACCGGGCCGCGCCTGATCCCGCTGAATATGTCCGAACCGGTACTGGTGGTAGAAGGGGAGACCACGGAAAATAACCTGGGCTTTGCTCCGCACGGTGCGGGTAGGAACTTAAGCCGTTCGGCGCATAAAAAGCGCCAGGAAGGGATGAGCGATGAAGCCATTTTTGCACGGGAAACCGCCGGACTGGATGTCCGCTTTTTCTCCAATGAGATCGATATTTCCGAACTGCCGACCGCCTACAAAAATGCGCAGTCGGTCCGTGAACAGATGAATACCTTCGGCCTGGGTACCGTAGTGGATGAAGTGATGCCCTACGGATGTATCATGGCCGGAGACTGGCAAAGAAACGCGCCGTGGAAACGGCGCAAAAAAAAGCAGGTCAAATAAGCGTTACTTCCAAACCTTTCCCAAAGTTATACGCTTGTGATTACCTGCGCAAAGGGGCAGTAGCTCAGTGGTAGAGCAGGACAGTTTATGCATTACCGGGAAACCGGTCAATATAAACTTACTGCAGCGCTTTTAACGCCCGGGTCGTGGGTTCGAATCCCACCTGCCCCGCCCTTTGACGGTCAAAACAGACTTACTCCAAATTAGGGATGGTAACCGGCGAATGCCGGCCCATATATTCAGTCTGCTGATTACCGTCAGTTTTTTAACCTTTTTTTCGGATGGATCTTATTAGCCTCCGTTTCCGGTCGTAAACGCCCGGATCACGGAAGGCCAGAGGTATGGTTTTTGGCCATCTGGCACTCCATTGCTCCTACTGATCCTCCGATGCACGCTAAACCTGAATGTGATGAAAACTAACCTACTTAAGATCAGCCTGCGCAATCAGGCCATCTATATTCCGAAATCCTGTGTGCTGCAGGAAAAAGCTCCTTTCAATGAGCATACGTCCGCATTACTGGCAAACGTAAAAAGTCTGGGCTTCTCTTTTTCCGAGTCCCTGCTCTGGAAATTGAACGGTACCCATCCGGCCTATAAAATCGCCGTCCTGGATACGCTCCGGGAAGTGATGGGCGTGCATAAGAACTGGACCCCGCTGGTGAAAGGCTGGGATGTACCGACCGGTGAATCCGCTCTGGACCACGTAGTGACCCTTTTTGCCAACGTGCTGGGCTACAAAAAAGGAACCACCCTGGCCTGCGGCCACCTCATCCCGGAAAATACCTTTCCGCTGGAGCGATACAACGGTTGTCCGTTCTGTGGTACGCCCTTTACCTTCGGTACCCTGGAATTCCGCAACCAGGGAAGTAAACTGAAAATACTGGAACTGTGGGAAGAAGGTGACCTGCAGCACTATTTCGAAGCGCTCCTGAGCTCCAAAACCGCTCTGGATGCCACCCAGGTCGATAGCCTGAAAATTTTGCTGACCGAGTTGCCATTGCCTTCCGAACTGCGGATCGGGATGAAGGAAACCCTGATGCTAGTAGTGGATACACTGATCGAGCAGGATCGGGCTGCGGAAGCGGGACGTTTTTTCAAATCGCCGAATGACATCCTGCGCTACCTGTGGTACAAGCACACCGGCTATCTGCAGGTCATTCAGCCCAAAACGATCGTAAAGCGGACCACAGCGAATCAGCGCCACCGGTACCAGCCACTGGATACGAGTGCTCAGGCAACAGTTCATTCCCGGGCTTCCCTGAAGCTGAAATATTCCCGCAAGCAATGCCGGATGGTCGCCCGCTGGCTGAACGATCTGTCGCTTAAGGCCGAAGCCGCCTGTGAGCAGATGCATCCGAAGCGGGAAATGTGGGTGCGTTTTATCCGAGCTTTGCGGCTGGCGGAATACAGCAAAAAAAAGGGCTACGAAAATCTGGCGCATTTGCTGGACGTCTTTTACAATGAGACTTACGACGTTTGGGAAGGACGCGTCAGCCACCACCGCCTGCGTTTGGATGCCGACAAGACCTTTCGTCTGCTGAAAAAGCGGCCGGGATTGTTTTCCCGTTCTCTTTTTTCCAATATGCTGTGGTTCGGCGCGGAGGAAACCATCCGGCATTTCCGGGAAGTACTGGATGAAGTGCCGGCCCGCCTGGTATTGAGCCTGAACATGTACGCCCCGCACTACTTTACGCCGGGCAATGATCGCTCGGTGCGCCCGCTGGGTGGAACCCGCAAACTCATTCCGCCCAACCGGCTGCTGAGTTTGTACGGTCCGGATCGACTGCAGGACATGCAGGATCAGGTAGAGGCCGTTTCGCTGGAAGTGATCCGCCGTCGGTTTGTCGGGGAAACTCCGGTAGGTACGAAGATCTACGTGGATCCCATGCTGAATCATATGCCGCTGGCCATTGGCGAGCGCAGTGAAACCCTGCAGGACATGCCCAGTGCGCTGATGGGAACCCGTTTTCCCGTAGCGGGAAGTACGATCCGGTTGTTCATGCAGTGGGGAGAGGGATTGCCGGCTCAGCATCTGGACATGGATCTCAGTTGTAAGATCGCCTACGACGGGCGGGTGGATTATTGTTCTTACTCCCAACTGACCACGAAGGGATGTAAGCACAGTGGAGATATCCGGTCCATTCCCAACCTGGTAGGTACGGCCGAGTATATCGATGTGAATGTGGATAAACTGGACCGGGCCGGTGCCAAATACGTTACCTTTACCTGCAATGCCTACAGTGCCGGAGCATTATCTCCGAACCTGGTGGTAGGATGGATGGACAGTAAATATCCGATGCGTATCTCCTCCCGCACGGGAGTGGCCTACGATCCTTCCTGCGTACAACACCAGGTGCGCATTACCCAGGGCGTTAGCAAAGGGCTCGTATTCGGTGTACTGGATGTAAAACAGCGTGAGATCATCTGGCTGGAAATGAGTTTCGGCGGACAGGTCGTCCAGAATCTGGACGTTCGCAATGTCGAAGCTTTGCTGGCAAAACTAAACTCCCGAATGAGCATTGGCCATTTGCTCAGTATCAAAGCCGAAGCCCAGCAATTGGAATGCGTGGATGATCCGGAAATAGCCGATGAGGTCTATGATTTGCAGTGGGCGATGAATGCAGCGGCTGTGACGCAATTGTTCCTCGATTAGGAACAGTAAGCACAGCGCGTGGGGTTGGAGATCTGGAGGCATTCTGCCCCGGCTCCATCCCCCACGCGCTACTGCTTTAATTACCTTCCGGCCTGCGATAACGCACCGGAGCTTCCGGTTCCGGTTTTAGTTCAAATTCATTTTCCCGCAGCAGGCGCATGGCTTCTTCCACGGCTGCTTCCAGTTGGGGATCATGTCCCTCCAGTACCCGTTTGGGTTCCTGGATCACTTCAATATCCGGTGATATTCCTTCTCCTTCCACGGCCCATTCTCCGTTCACATCGTAGAAACCACCGCGGGGCGCCACAAATCGGCCGCCGTCAATGAAGGGAGGGGTATCCCAGGTACCGACGAGGCCGCCCCAGGTCCGGGTGCCGACCAGCGGACCGATCTTCGCTTCTTTGAACATATACGGAAGCAGATCACCACCCGAACCGGCACGTTCGTTAATGATCATGACCTTGGGCCCCCAGATGCCCGCCATGGGAGTTGTCCAGGGACGACGGTCGTTGGCGGCACTGTTGAAAAAGCCGAAAAGCTGGCGATTCATGATGTCGATCATGTAATCGGCCGCCGAGCCGCCGCCGTTATTGCGTTCGTCGATTACTACTCCTTTACGATCCTGCTGGGCAAAATAATAGCGGTTGAAATACGCAAAACCGTTGCCACTGGTATTGGGCACATACACGTAGGCCAGTTTGCCGTCGGAAAGTTCGTCTACCTTACGGCGATTACCCTCTATCCAGTCGAAAGAGCGGAGTTGGGATTCACTGGAGATCGGTTTTACCGTCACCTGGCGGGCACCGTTCATGTTAGGCGTGTTATTGACCGTGAGTACCGTCTGGCGGTTATCCGTTTCTTCGAAGAAACTATAGATGTTCTGGCTGCCGTCCAGTTCCCGCCCGTTTACGCCGAGGATATAATCACCAGTATTAATGCCCAGTCCGGGTATTGCCAGCGGGCCCGATAGATTGGGGTTCCAGCTCTCACCGGTGTAAATCTTCTTGATGCGGTAGCGATCGTTCTCAATGGCATAATCCGCACCGAGCAAACCAACGCCTACCCGCTCCACGTCCGGCATATCGCCTCCCCGTACGTAGGAGTGACCGACGGAAACTTCACCGCTCAGGATATCCAGTACATAGTTGAGGTCCGAGCGATGGCGAACGTCCGCTATCCAGGGGCTGTACCAATCCCAGACTTTATCCCAGGGAGCGCCGTGCACGTTTTCCACGTAAAGGAAATCCCGCATGTAGCGCCAGCCTTCTTTGAAGATCTGTTGGTATTCCGCTCCGGGTTCGATCTTGATGCGCAGGTTCATCGACAGGCGTCCGTCTCCCGATTTGGGTTTGGATTTAGTGTCCACAATGGACCAGCCGTTGGTGCGTACCAGCATGGATTTGCGATCGGTGGAGGTGACTCCTTCCCGAACACCGGTCATAAATTCGGAGTTCTCCTGCTTTTCGAGATCGTATTTGTGCAATACCGCACCACTTTCATTGGGAACGGATTCCAGTATGAACACCGAACCGGCCGGTCCGGCGAGCAGCCCTGTATAATTACGGGAAGGAATGTCAACGGCCAGAATGCGGTTGCTGATGCCCGCCGGGGTGATATTCACCTGCACTTCTTCGTCCTTCTTTTCCTCTTTTTTCTTTTCGCCGGTGCTTTCATCACCCGTTTTCCACATGAAGGGAGAAGATGTGCTGTCATCCAGCACGATCAGGTACAGGTTGCGACTCAGATCCGGATCGTAACTGCTCATATCCAGCCAACCGGATTTAAGCCCGTAGTTCGTACTGGCCAGAAAATAGAGGTATTTCCCCGCTTCATCCCAAACGGGCGTAATGGCGTCGGCCATGCCGTCGGTAAGCTGGTGGCGTTCTCCGGATTCGACATTGTAAGCAAAGATCGCTTTGAAGTGGCTTTCCAGTTGCCGGGCGTAAGCGATCCATTTGCTGTCCGGCGACCAGACCGGGTTCATGTCCCGGTTGGGGTGGGCGTAGCGGTCGGTATCTACTTTTTGGGTAGCTCCCGTTTCAACGTTGACGTACCAGATATTGTAATCGGTATCGGTATAGGCAATGAATTTGCCGTCCGGCGACCAGTCCGGTTGGAAATAAAAAGTCGGATTGGGTAAAGGAAGTGTTTTTTGCACACTGCCCAACTGGTCGGCGATGACGAGTCGGTATTCTCCGCTTTCGTCCGAGAACCAGGCGATGCGGTCTCCTTTAGGCGACCAGACCGGCGCCCGGTCGGCAATGCCGGAACTGTTGGTCAGGTTGCGCCAGTCACCTTCCTCTTTGGGTACACTGAATATCTCGCCCCGGTATTCGAAAAGCGCTCTTTTTCCACTGGGGCTGATCTGCGGATTGCGCAGGGCATTGGCTGCCACATCTTCCCAGCGCGGACGCGCAAAGTTCATATCTCCACGCACCTCGATAGCGACCTGTTTGCTCTCCCCGTTGGCGGGATCCAGCAGGTGCAGATAACTGCCCTGTTCGTAGACGATGCCGCCGGGGCCGGCGTCGAGGCTTTTGACGTCGTAATCTTTGTGGAAAGTAACCTGGCGAAGCGCCTGGGTGCTCGGGTTGAAGGCCCAAATATTGCTGGCGTAATCTCTTTCACTGAGGAAGAACACTTCGTCGCCGTACCAGACCGGGTCGAGGTGTCTTTCGCGGGTAGGTTGGGGCGTACGGATCAGTTCTTTGGTTTCCAGATCAACGATCCAGATCGGCATGGCCTGTCCGCCGCGATAATTACGCCATTCCGGGTCCCAGAAAGTGATGGGTACGTAGGCGATATGTTTCCCGTCGGGAGAAACTTCTCCCCAGGCCGCTCTCGGTACGCCGATCGCTGCGGGTAGGTTGCCCTCCAGGTCTACGGTATAGAGCTTATTCAAATGGGTGGGATAGCCTTCCCGCCCGGAACGAAACAGGACCTTGTTGTCGGGCGTCCAGCCCTGCACTACATCCGCACCCGGATGGAAGGTCAGCCTTTGTGGATTACCGCCACCGGCGGGCATTACATATACGTCTGTATTACCGTCATATTCGGCCGTAAAGGCAATGTATTGTTCATCGGGAGAAAAATGCGGCTCGCTTTCGGTGCCTTCGTTACTGGTTAGTCTTTGTGCAGTGCCGCCATTACGATCGGCCATCCAGAGATCATCGGCGTAAACAAAAACGATCTTTTCGGTGGAAAGCGTCGGCTGTCTCAGTAAACGAGTGCCCTGGGCAAAGGTGATCTGTCCTGCGGACAGCAGAACGATAAGGTAGAAGAGTTTTTTCATATTGAGTGCGTGGTTTTATTCGGTTTTCGGTAGCCGGTTTAGCTCGGTGGCCGCACCGGTTCGAACTGGATACATACCGGGGTCGGAATGTTCAGTTCGCCGATCGGCTCTAGTCTGCCGCTGGCCGGATTGATCCTGAAATAAACAATGTTATCGCTGTTTTGATTAGCCGCGTAGAGGAATTTCCCGTAAGGGTCGATCGCGAAGTTCCGGGGAACTTCGCCGGAAGTGCTCTGGTGACCTTTGGGAGTCATTTCGCCGTTATTGTCATCGATCTCGAACAGGGCAATGCTGTTGTGCCCGCGGTTGGAGCCGTACAGATAGCGGCCACCCGGCTCAATGTGGATATCCGCACAGGTATTATCTCCCGTAAAATCCATGGGCAGGGTGCTGACGGTTTGCAGGGCCTGCAGGTGTCCGTCGGCACGATCATAACTGAAGGCGGTGATGGTGCTGTTGAGTTCGTTAATCGCGTAGAGCAACTGCCCGTTGGGGTGAAAGGTCAGGTGTCGCGGACCGGCGCCCGGGGCCACCTGGGCGAATGGGGTAGCGGCCGGTTCGAGTTTGCCGCTGTTCTGATCGATCAGAAAGATCATGATCTTATCGGTACCCAGATCCGCCACGTAGGCAAAGCGCCCCTCGCGGTCAATGGTCACCGAGTGCGGATGAGATGCCTCCTGCCGGGCGTGCGGACCGGAGCCTTCCAGGTACTGCACATCGGAAGCGGGCAGCAGGCTGCCGTCATCCTGAATGGGGTATACGGCGATACCGCCCATGTAGTTGGCTACGAAAAGGTATTTGCCGGAAGGATGGACCGCCAGATGACAGGGTGCCAGGCCGTGGGACATCTGCCGGTTGAGCAATTGGGTTTTTTCCCCGCTCAGGGAATAGGCGTATACATAACCGGTAGAATCCGTACCGCCGCCGATCTCGCTGGCGGCATACAGATATTTGCCGTCCGGCGAATAGATCACATAGGAAGGATTGACGATGTTCGGAACGGTGCTCACGCGGAACAGCTGGCCGTCGCTGGTGTCAGCGGAGATCTGGTAGATCCCTTTGGCTTTACCGTCCACATGGCCTTCCTTGCGGGTGTAGGTACCTACAAATGCTTGCATACGGTTTGAACTTGAGACTTCCCGGGCAGGCACCTGTTCGGTATTTTCGGTAACGGACTTCGAGGTACAACTACCAGTGAATAAGAGACTAAGGAGGACAAAGTAGATATTAGGTCGCATATTAGTAAGAAGGTCACTTTTGCCCTAAAGGTACGCAATCCTGATTATTTTAACTCTGCAACCAATCCTTTCGTTTTATCCAGCTGGCGGAAAAAGCCTTCGAGGTAGTTGAGCATCTCTTTTTGCTTACCCTTCTCCAAAAGGGGATGAGTCTGAACGGGTTGCAATAATTCAGCTTCCCGGGTGCTGAAAAACTGGATTAGATCCAGCGCTTCCTGTTCTTCACAGCTCAAACCCCGGTAGAGGCGCTGGGTTACGGAGCGGATAGGCAGGGATTCGTGCGGTACGGCGTAACTGGTGCCCACTACGGCCGAATAGTCAAAATCATAAGGTACGGCAACCAGTCTTTTGAACGGAGCACCACCGATAAATTTCAGATTATGGCCATTATAAACATTCCAGTCGGTATTGCCGATCATGTACTGGAAGAAGGCCATTTGCCGGTAGGGATCCTTCTCCAGAAAACTTTCCCGGTAACTGGTGCGCTCGGCCTCCTGCAGGGCAAATCTGGCCGCCAAAGTCTCGACGGGCTCAATGATAAAGGCCAGCAGTTCCTGGTCGTTCTTTCTACCTTCGCTGTCGGTCAGGTGGATACGGACCATTTGTACCCGCAGGCTCAGGGCGGACATCTGTCCGTACATGCGATAGGTCAGGAATTCGGCGATCAGATCCTGTTCACTGGGCATGGTACTCCGGCAGGGCAGCACGATCTTCAGGTCGTTATGGGGCAGCCAGCCGCGATCGGTCATGTCTTTTTTCTTGAATTTGAGTTTCAGTGGGGGGATTTGGCAAACCTCCCTGCGCATGTTTCCCCGCAGGCGTACTTTGCCGGAATAGTCTTCCGTACTCCCGTCGGCGAAGGTGACGGATACTTCCGCTTCCTGATAGACTTCCTTATCCGGGTTGCGGAACAACTGCCCCAGATTGGTGTGGATCCGAAGGTCGATGGTTTGATCATCTCCGGTATACCAGTGATCAAAAATAGTGGCGATAGCGGTTGCTTCCGGAGTTTGGGCCCACTGGGTCAGGGGCAGGATGGCTAGTAAGAGGAAAAAGCAGGTGCGGTGAATACGGGTCATGGCCGTGAGTTTTTTATCTAAAATAGTGTGGTAATGTGCTGATCGGCAATGAATTTCTATTAATACCAGGGCAATTCCGATCAATACTTGTAATGTATATTTAAAGAAGGAGAAAAAGGTTACCTAATTTTTGGTTGGCCGGGCTGGGTTAGCGAATGACCGTTCCGGCGCGTTTTTCCGCCATTAGGGGTGGGGAAATTGCAGGATCGAGGGGGATTTGGATATGGGAAAATGTAATGTCGAACAGTTAAACTTAATAAAGCTTGTCTTCACCGCGAAGGCCGCGAAGCCGCGAAGTTTTACAATGACTTCTTTCGAGAAACATGAGTCATCCCGAATTTTGGCCTATGCTGAAATTCGGGATGCTTATTTTATGAGGAAAAGGAAAAGCCCCTTGTATATTTGGGTATCTGACCACACCAAATCACAAGGGGCTATGTTCAAAGAACGTTTGCAAGATAAGTTAAATCAGGAAAGTGCACCAAAAGCATCACAATTTTTACTGTGTCAGGTTGCTGCTTATTTATCTCCACTAGATCAGGTACTGGATCGTCAACTGGACAAACGCCTGGTGCGTACCTTTTTCGATCTGTTCGTTTCCATTCTTATTTTTCGTCACAGTAAAATGGGGCTACTCCTGAGTGAGTTGGGGGCTTATATTTGTGGTCCGGCTCACGCTCCGGCCGGTACCAAACGGATCAGCAATTTACTACGGTCTAAAAAGTGGACGGCATCGGTAGTTGATCAGTTCTTATTCGAGCGTACCCGTCAAAACGTGCAAGCCTTGCAGCAACAGAGTAAGCGGCCGTTAATGCTGTGGGATGATTCCCGGATAGAGAAGCCTGAGAGTTGGTTTTTGCAAGGGCTGTGTAGTGTATACAGTAGCAAAGGCCGACGGCTGACCAAAGTCAAAAGAGGCTTTTATCGGCCTCCGGTAAGCCGGATCTGCGTACCCGGTTTTAAGTGGACGGCCGTCATGCTGTCGGCTCTTGGGAGTGTGCCCAGTGTATGTCAGATGAGCTGGTGGACCACCCGGGGTAAATTTAAAGAAGATGGCCCCAGCATTATCTATCGATTATTAAGAGCTGTAAAACAGGAGATTGGGAGCTTAACTCATGTACTTGACCGAGGCTATGCCAA
>NZ_PDUD01000086.1 GCF_002646595.1 Flavilitoribacter nigricans DSM 23189 = NBRC 102662 | reverse complement strand
GTCAACTACGATATTGAAGTGCTGAACGACGGCAACATCTCCATTTACAACGTAGTAGTCACCGATCCGGGTGCCGACGCGGGAACTATTCTTCCGGTCGATGCGGATACGGATGGCTTTAACGACGGAGATACCGATGAAGATGGCGTACTGGATGTAGGTGAGACTTGGCTATATACGGCCGCTCACACGATCACCCAAGACGATATCGATGATGGCTTGTACACCAACACTGCCACGGTAAATGGTGTAGCGGATACGAACGGTGATGGTGATGGTAATGACGCAGGAGTAGGCGATGTAGCGGTGACCGACAGCGATGATGAAACGGTCAATGCGGCGCAAGACCCAAGCATCCAAACCACCAAATCCTTCACCAATATCGATGGCAACCCGGCCTTCACGGAATACAGTGCAGTAGGACAGCATATCAATTACGAGATCATGCTCACCAACGACGGGAATGTGACGATCTATGACATTTCCGTATCCGATCCGAATGCAGAGCCTGGTTCGATCACCTTTATTTCCGGTGATAACGGCAACGGCGCCTTAGACGTAGGAGAGACCTGGACTTATACGGCATACCATATCGTTACCCAGACGGATATCGACAATGGTACGGTGCTGAACGTAGCGACCGGTTCCGGTTCGGCCGATACGGAAGGTAACGGTGCCGGCGGCGGCCCCGGGGATACTCCGGTATCCGATATGAGTAATGAAGTAGTTGTCGATGTATTCTGTGTGGATTTTGATCTGTATGTCTTCCTGGAAGGTAGTTTGATCGTTCCGCAGACCGGGGAATACATTCAGCCGCTGGTCGGAGATCCTTATCCATTGATGCGGACGACACTGAATGAGTCCAGATTACTGCCCGGCCAGTACAGTGTGAATGCCTTTAGCGGTAACATCTATACGCCACCTCTGGGCGCAGCCGGACAGGTGTACAGCATTTCACCCTGGTTCTACAGTGGTAATGAAGGCTCCTTCTACGATTCTGAAGGTATGACGGCCAATGCTGATGCCGGTTATCCGACCACTGTGACGGACTGGGTACTGGTATCCTTACGGACCGATCCGATGAATGGGGCAGAAGCGATCTGCCAGCGGGCGGCGCTGCTGCACAGTGACGGACACCTCGAATTTGTGGATCCTTCGGACTGCTGTACGATCGATCAGACGCAGAGCTACTACATCGTGATCGAACACCGCAACCACCTGATCGTGATGTCCCACGAAGCAGTACCGGTTGTGGATGGAACCTTGACTTACGATTTCCGCGGTCAGCAATCCTACCTGAACGATCCGTTCCTAAGTGGACTACCCATTGCGCAGAAGGAAGTGATCCCGGGTGTATTTGCCATGTACGCCGGTAACAGTGATCAGGATTCTGTAGATGATGAGGATGTGGATATCACTTCTTCCGATAATGCCAAGTGGTTGAACAACGGAGCGGAAACCCGCACCTTCAACCTGGTGGATTACAACATGGACGGTGATGTGAGTGCGCTGGATTACGATCTGTGGCAGGCCAATTCACCGAAGTTTACCAGTGTAAAACGAGAATAATCCTCCATTAGCCAGGCGTTGGTGCTGCTGCACCGGCGCTTGGCTGATTTTTTTATTGAAATCTAGGATAACACAGTTCGCGGCCATCGCAGGTCGCAGCTTCAAAAATTATAAAAATGAACTTTAAGACCGTAGCGCTAGTAGCAGTTTGCCTGATGACCTTTCTGCAGGTCCAAGCCCAAAAGGATGCCAGAACGCTGACCTGGAGTATCGGGGAAGTAGAAATGACCCGGGGCAAGGATGTACGCGTGAGTTACCCGATCATGGTGACCATCAGCGATGCCGGCGAGACTCCCCAACTGGGCACCAGTACCTTCCGCTTTTTCTACGATGCGGGTAGCCTGAGCCAGTTATCCGTTGAAAATTTGGAAAACGGTTACCGGGTCAAAGGCCTGAACCAGAGTAAGGATGTGTTCGGCGATGTGTTTGGCTTCGTAGGTGGCGGCGGCATTTTTGCCCAGTTCAATCTGATCGCCAACCAGCAGGATCTGCTGGACCTGACAACCGAACCGGTACACGTAATGGATCTGACATTTACGGTAAGTCCCGGCGCCAAGGTTCCCTTTTGCGCGCCGCTGGTACTGGACAACAACCCGGAAGGCTGGGAAAAAGGGAAGGCCAATGATTCCGGTTTTCTCTCCAATGATGCCGGTATCGTGGGTACCTATTTTCTTAATAAGAACACCAAAGAAATCCAATTGGCGGACGATGAAGTCCTCAATTTTCTGTGGGAACAAAATCCCGGCTTCGATCGTCTGGTCGACCAGTTGAACGACCGGGCCGGAAGTACCGTGAAATTAAAATCCAAGATGTGTATTGAGCCAAAGAATCCGGTACACACCGCGGAACTGGGGCCTTTCAATGCCCAGAAAGAAGCAAATGCCAAGGTGCGGCTGGACTGGCTAACCATCTCGGAATTCAACAACAGCTTTTTTGAGATCCAGAGATCAAAGGATGGTTTTCTTTTCGAGACCATCGGAACGGTTTCCGGAAAATGGAATACCGTCGAGGAAACCCTGTATGATTTTCTGGACGAAACACCGCTGGACGGAACCAATTATTACCGCCTGAAGCAGGTAGATAACAACGGCCGGGTAGCGTACTCCGATGTACGCGAGATCGTATTTGAGGCCGGCACCACTAATCAGAACACCCAGTTGAAGATCTCCTATTACCCAAACCCTTCCAAAGGCATGGTGCGGATCCTGTCCAACACCGCTTTTGAAGGATATGAGGTCTCCGTATTGGATGCGGAGGGCCGCTTTATTTTTAAAAGATCGAACATCAACACAAACACTCATCTGGATCTGTCCGAACTGAGCGCAGGCGTGTATACGCTGAGCCTTTCGGATAAAGATCAGGCAGTAATTGCTACCGAACAAGTGGTGATCGTCAAAAAATGATCCACCGTATTCCGGTAGCGGGAAGCGGCGGGCACCGGTTAGGAGACGGTACCTGTCCGCTGGTACATGCTGCACCTATTTTTTAAGAGTTCAGGTTCTAAGCGCGTTGCGTAAGGACCTGAATTTGCCATAAGAGCGCCAAGTTGTAAGAACCATTAACAAATAAAAATCTCATGATTGTTTAAAGGCATCATTCAGGAATTCATGGAAAAATAGACGACCTAAACCCTTCCGAATTTCGCCTTGCCTGGAACAACAAATCATTAAACCTGATTCTGATGAATAGAGGATTACTTGTACTAGTAGGATTTCTGTTTTTATCCCTGAACGTTTTTTCACAGAGAATCCTGGAATGGAGTATTGGCGACGTGCAGATCACCTGCGGTGAGACTACGACAATTTGCTATCCGCTGCTGGTTTCCATTGATGACGGGACCCAGACGCCCCAATTGGGTACCAGCACAATGCGTATTTTCTATGATGCCGGTTACCTGAGCAATCTCTCCATTGAAAATGTGGAGAACGGATACTCTACCAGCGGCTTAAATCAAAGTAATAACGTATACGGTGGCGTTTTCGGCTTTGAGTCCGGCGGAGGTATTTTCGCGCAGTTCAACATTCTCATCAATGAGAGTAATCCGATAGATCTGGCCACCACTCCGGTGCATGTGCTGGATTTTTGTTTTACCGTTGCGAACGATGCGGTGTATCCGCTGTGTGCGCCGCTGGTATTTGATAACAATCACTGCGGACAGGGCCTTACCATCGCCGAGGATGACGGCTACCTGGATAATGATGCGGGGATTGTCGGTCTGTACCACCTGGACGGTGATCTGGGCAATTCCATTCTGGCTAATGATGAGGTGATCAACTATCTGTGGGATGCCAATCCCGGTTTTGATTGCCGGGTCGATGAGTTGGATGACGAGGTTGGGATGACCGTGAGTACCGGATGTATTGAAGATGCCTGTTTTACGGATATTGCCATTGTGAAAACCGGCAGCTTCAACGCCGTTTCCGGCGAGATCACCTACACCTATACGGTAACCAATACTGGTGCCCAGACTTTATATGACATAGTAGTTACGGAAGATGGCGGGATCTTCACCGGAGACGGTGCGCCGCCCGTTCCAGCCTACCAAAGCGGTGGTTCGGACCTGGACGGAGAAATGGACGGTGCGGATCTGGCTGCCGGCGAAAGTCTGGTATTTACCTCGATTTATACGGTCAATCAGGTAGACATCGACGCGGGTATTGTGATCAATCAGGCGATTGCCCAGGGTACCACTGAAAATGGGGATACGGAACAGGACCTTTCGGATGCGACCAGCCAGTTTGGAGATACGCCCACGGAAACGGAGGTGACCGCGCCTCCTACCGATCCGAGTATCGGGCTGATCAAAACCGGCATGTTTAATTCCAACACCGATGAGATCGTTTATACCTATACGGTGACCAATACCGGCAATGTGATCCTTTACGATGTGGATGTGACCGAGCTGGGTGGCAGCTTTACGGGAGCCGGTACCTTGCCGACGCCGGTTTACGCCAGCGGAGGTGGTGACCTGGACGGCCAAATGGATCTGCCGGATCTGAATATCGGGGAAAGTCTCACCTATACCGCTACCTACAGCGTGGTTGCGGCCGACTTTACGGCGGGAAGTGTTACGAATCAGGCTTTGGTAGAAGCGCTCGATCCCGATGATGTATTAGTCGATGACCTGTCCGATAACAATAGCAATCTGGAAGACGAAGAGACCATCACGGATGTGATAAATGTGCGGATCCTGGACTGGAGTATAGGCGATATTCAGCAGAATTGTATGGAGGAAACCGTACAGATCTGTTATCCCCTGATGCTGTCCATCGACGAAGCTACGGAAATGCCCCAACTGGCGACCAGTACCATTCGCTTTTTCTACGACCCGGCCAATCTGGAAAATCTCACGATCGAAAATGTAGAGAACGGCTATACGGTAAATACCGTCTCCGAGTCGAATGATGGTTACGGCAACGTTTTTGGGTTCGCCGGCACCGGCGGGGTGTTTACTGAATTCAACCTGCTTCCGAACGACCTCAACCCCATTAACCTGTCCACTACGGCCGTGCATATCCTGGATATTTGTTTTACGGTAAGTCCGGGGACCGATTTCCCGCTGTGTGCGCCCCTGGTATTTGACAATAATCACTGCGGATGGGATCTGGGGATCGCCGAAGATGACGGGTATCTGGTCAATGACGCAGGTATGGTGGGCACCTATTACCTGAACGGTAATACCGATGATGTCATTCTCGCCGATGACGAGGTGACTAATTTTTTATGGACGGAAGATCTTGCTTTCGACTGCCGGGTGGAAGAAATTGACGATGTGGCCGGTATGACGGCAACCACCGGATGTATTCCCTACGCCTGTAACGCAGCTATCGCTGTGATCAAAACCTCCTCTTACGATTCCGGTCTCGGTCAGATCACCTATAACTACCTGGTGACCAATACGGGGGATGTAACCCTGTTCAATGTGGACGTAATTGAAGTCCCCGAAGATTTTACGGGAGACGGTTTATTGCCTGATCCGAACTATGTAATGAGCTCCTCCAGTCTGGGTAGCCCGGAAGGGACCTTGCTGCCGGGAGAAACCGCCATGTATACGGCTATCTACGACGTGGTCCAATCCGATATCGATGCCGGAATTGTGATTAACCGGGCGAAAGCCACCGGAGAAGATCCAAATGGTGGTATGGTCATGGACTTTTCCGACTATGAGAATAATTTTGAAGATCGGGAGACCGAAACGCCTCTCGGTCAGACTCCGGTTTTGAACCTGATCAAAGTAGCGGATGTAATGACCTACGATGCAGTAGGTGACATCATTACTTACACCTTCACAGCGACCAACAATGGTAATGTTACATTGACCAACGTTACCATTATTGACCCGCTACCGGGCCTGAGCGCATTGAGCTGCACGCAGCCGGCAACGCTTGCTCCGGGCGAATCCCTGGTTTGTACCGCTACCTATTCCATCAGCCAAACCGATCTGGACATCGGATCGGTGATGAATACCGCAACTGCTGATTCGGACCAAACCGATCCGGTAGACGATAGCGAGACGGTAACGGCGGATCAAACACCAGTACTGAACCTGACCAAAGTGGCCGATGTGATGACCTACGATGCGGTAGGTGATATCATTACTTATACCTTCACGGCGACCAATAATGGTAATGTAACGCTAACCAATGTAACGATCGTTGATCCGCTACCGGGCTTGTCGGCTTTGGCTTGCACGCAGCCAGCGACGCTGGCACCGGGCGAATCCCTGGTTTGTACGGCTACCTATTCCATTACTCAATCGGATCTGGATAACGGCACGGTTATGAATACGGCAACTGCTGATTCAGACCAAACCGATCCGATAGACGATAGCGAGACGGTAACGGCGGATCGAACGCCGGTGCTGAATCTGACCAAATTGGCGGATGTGATGACCTACGATGCGGTAGGTGACATCATCACTTACACCTTCACGGCCACCAATAATGGTAATGTCACCCTAACCAATGTAACCATTGTAGATCCGCTACCGGGCCTGAGCGCATTGAGCTGCACGCAGCCGGCAACGCTGGCACCGGGAGAATCTCTGGTTTGTACAGCTACCTATACCATCAGCCAAACAGATCTGGACATCGGATCGGTCATGAATACCGCGACAGCCGATTCGGATCAAACCGATCCGGTAGACGATAGCGAGACGGTAACGGCGGATCGAACGCCGGTGCTGAATCTGACCAAATTGGCGGATGTGATGACCTACGATGCGGTAGGTGATATCATTACTTATACCTTCACGGCGACCAACAATGGCAACGTAACCCTGACCAATGTAACGATTGTTGATCCGCTACCAGGCTTGTCGGCTTTGGCTTGCACGCAGCCGGCGACCTTGGCTCCGGGCGAATCTCTGGTTTGTACGGCCACCTATTCCATTACTCAATCGGACCTGGACAACGGTACGGTCATGAATACCGCGACGGCTGATTCCGATGAGACTGATCCGGTAGATGATAGCGAGACAGTGACGGCGGTGCAAACACCAGTGCTGAATCTGACTAAAGT
The DNA here is from genome assembly GCF_002646595.1 of Flavilitoribacter nigricans DSM 23189 = NBRC 102662. Lineage (GTDB taxonomy): Bacteria > Bacteroidota > Bacteroidia > Chitinophagales > Saprospiraceae > Flavilitoribacter > Flavilitoribacter nigricans. The sequence goes on along the minus strand of NZ_PDUD01000086.1, from coordinate 5,469 downwards.
GGCCGATGTAATGACCTACGATGCGGTAGGCGACATCATCACTTATACTTTCACGGCGACCAACAATGGTAACGTTACGCTGACTAATGTAACGATCGCTGATCCGCTACCGGGCCTAAGTGCATTGAGCTGCACGCAGCCGGCGACGCTGGCCCCGGGTGAATCCCTGGTTTGTACGGCGACTTATTCTATCAGCCAAACGGACCTGGATGACGGTTCGGTGATGAATACGGCAACTGCCGATTCGGATCAAACCGATCCGGTAGATGATAGCGAGACGGTAACGGCGGATCAAACGCCGGTGCTGAATCTGACCAAAGTGGCGGATGTGATGACCTACGATGCGGTAGGTGACATCATTACTTACACCTTCACGGCGACCAATAACGGCAACGTAACGCTGACTAATGTAACCATCGTTGATCCGCTACCGGGCTTAAGTGCGTTAAGTTGCACCCAACCGGCGACACTTGCTCCGGGCGAATCCCTGATCTGTACCGCTACCTATTCCATTAGCCAAACAGACCTGGACAACGGCACGGTAATGAATACGGCCACAGCCGATTCGGATCAAACCGATCCGGTAAATGATAGCGAGACGGTAACGGCAGTGCAAACACCCGTGCTGAACCTGACCAAAGTGGCGGATGTAATGACCTACGATGCGGTTGGCGACATCATCACTTATACTTTCACGGCGACCAATAATGGCAACGTCACCCTGACCAATGTAACGATCGTTGATCCACTACCGGGCTTGTCGGCTTTGGCTTGCACGCAGCCGGCAACTTTGGCTCCGGGTGAGTCCCTGGTTTGTACGGCTACCTATTCCATTAGCCAAACAGACCTGGACAACGGCACGGTAATGAATACGGCCACAGCCGATTCGGACCAAACCGATCCGGTAGATGATAGCGAGACAGTAACGGCGGATCAAACACCAGTGCTGAATCTGACCAAAGTAGCCGATGTGATGACCTACGATGCGGTAGGTGATATCATCACTTATACTTTCACAGCGACCAACAATGGTAATGTTACCCTGACCAATGTAACGATCGTGGATCCACTACCGGGCCTGAGCGCTTTGAGCTGCACGCAGCCCACGACCCTGGCTCCGGGCGAATCTCTGGTTTGTACGGCCACCTATTCAATTACTCAATCGGACCTGGACAACGGTACGGTCATGAATACCGCGACGGCTGATTCTGATGAGACTGATCCGGTGGATGACAGTGAGACGGTAACGGCAGTACAAACACCGGTGCTGAATCTGACCAAAGTAGCGGATGTAATGACCTACGATGAGGTCGGTGACATCATTACCTATACTTTCACGGCAACGAATAACGGCAACGTAACCCTGACCAATGTAACGATTGTAGATCCACTACCGGGCCTAAGTGCGTTGAGCTGCACGCAGCCGGCGACGCTGGCACCGGGTGAATCTCTGGTTTGTACGGCTACTTATTCCATCAGCCAAACCGACCTGGACATCGGATCGGTCATGAATACCGCGACAGCCGATTCGGATCAAACCGATCCGGTAGACGATAGCGAGACGGTAACGGCGGATCAAACGCCGGTGCTGAACCTGACCAAAGTGGCGGATGTGATGACCTACGATGCGGTAGGTGATATCATCACCTATACCTTCACGGCGACCAATAACGGCAACGTAACCCTGACCAATGTAACCATCGTTGATCCACTACCGGGCTTGTCGGCTTTGGCTTGCACGCAGCCGGCGACGCTGGCCCCGGGTGAATCTTTAGTCTGTACGGCCACCTATTCCATCAGCCAAACGGACCTGGATAACGGCTCGGTCATGAACACGGCGACTGCCGATTCGGATCAAACCGATCCGGTAGACGATAGCGAGACGGTAACGGCGGATCAAACGCCGGTACTGAACCTGACCAAAGTGGCCGATGTGATGACCTACGATGCAGTCGGTGATATCATTACTTACACCTTCACGGCCACCAACAATGGCAACGTTACGCTGACTAATGTAACGATCGTTGATCCGCTACCGGGCTTGTCGGCTTTGGCTTGCACGCAGCCGGCGACGCTGGCTCCAGGTGAGTCACTGGTTTGTACGGCTACCTATTCTATTTTCCAAACGGATCTGGACATCGGATCGGTAATGAATACCGCTACAGCTGATTCAGACCAAACCGATCCGGTAGACGATAGCGAGACGGTAACGGCGGTGCAAACGCCCGTGCTGAACCTGACTAAAGTTGCGGATGTGATGACCTACGATGCAGTAGGCGACATCATTACTTATACTTTCACGGCCACCAATAACGGCAACGTAACGCTAACCAATGTAACGATCGTTGATCCGCTACCGGGCTTGTCGGCTTTGGCTTGCACGCAGCCGGCGACGCTGGCTCCAGGTGAGTCACTGGTTTGTACGGCTACCTATTCTATTTCCCAAACGGATCTGGACATCGGATCGGTGATGAATACCGCAACTGCTGATTCGGACCAAACCGATCCGGTAGACGATAGCGAGTCGGTAACTGCAGTGCAAACACCGGTACTGAACCTGACCAAAGTGGCCGATGTGATGACCTACGATGCGGTAGGTGATATCATCACTTATACCTTCACGGCCACCAATAATGGCAACGTAACATTGACCAATGTAACGATCGTTGATCCGCTACCGGGCTTGTCGGCTTTGGCTTGCACGCAGCCGGCGACGCTGGCTCCAGGCGAATCCCTGGTTTGTACGGCTACCTATACCATCAGCCAAACAGATCTCGACATCGGATCGGTAATGAACACCGCAACTGCTGATTCGGACCAAACCGATCCGATGGATGATAGTGAGACGGTAACTGCGGTGCAGATGCCACTATTAGATCTAACCAAAGTGGCGGATGTAACAACCTACGACGCGGTAGGTGATATCATAACTTATACCTTCACCGCCACCAACAATGGTAATGTTACCTTGACTAATGTAACGATTGTTGATCCACTACCGGGCTTAAGTGCTTTGAGCTGTACGCAACCGGCAACGCTTGCTCCAGGCGAGTCTCTGATCTGTACGGCCACCTATTCCATTACGCAAACGGACCTGGACAACGGTTCGGTGATGAATACGGCAACGGCTGATTCTGATGAGACCGATCCGGTGGATGACAGTGAAACGGTAGTCGTTGATGGCACACCACTGTTGGACTTGACTAAGGTAGCCGATGTGACAACTTACGATGAGGTCGGTGACATCATCACTTACACCTTCACAGCGACTAATAATGGCAACGTGACGCTGACCAATGTAACGATCGTGGATCCACTACCGGGCCTGAGCGCTTTGAGCTGTACCCAGCCGGCAACGCTGGCTCCGGGCGAATCTCTGGTTTGTACGGCCACCTATTCCATTACTCAATCGGACCTGGACAACGGTACGGTAATGAATACCGCGACTGCCGATTCGGATCAAACCGATCCGGTAGACGATAGCGAGACGGTAACGGCGGTGCAAACACCGGTGCTGAACCTGACTAAAGTAGCGGATGTAATGACCTACGATGCGGTAGGCGACATCATTACTTATACTTTTACTGCCACCAACAGTGGCAACGTTACGCTGACTAATGTAACCATCGTTGATCCGCTACCGGGTTTGAGTGCGTTGAGTTGCACGCAGCCGGCAACCTTGGCTCCCGGCGAATCCCTGGTTTGTACGGCGACTTATTCTATCAGCCAAACGGACTTGGACAACGGTTCGGTAATGAACACTGCGACGGCTGATTCGGATCAAACCGATCCGGTAGACGATAGCGAGACGGTAACGGCGGATCAAACGCCGGTACTGAACCTGACCAAAGTGGCCGATGTGATGACCTACGATGCGGTAGGCGATATCATTACTTACACTTTCACAGCGACCAATAACGGTAATGTAACGCTGACGAACGTAACGATCGTCGATCCGCTACCGGGCTTAAGTGCGTTGAGCTGTACCCAGCCGGCGACCCTGGCTCCGGGTGAGTCTCTGGTTTGTACCGCTACCTATTCCATCAGCCAAACCGATCTGGATAATGGTTCAGTGATGAATACCGCGACAGCCGATTCTGATCAAACCGATCCGGTAGACGATAGCGAGACGGTAACGGCGGATCAAACGCCGGTACTGAACCTGACCAAAGTGGCCGATGTGATGACCTACGATGCGGTAGGTGATATCATCACTTATACCTTCACGGCCACCAATAATGGCAACGTAACATTGACCAATGTAACGATCGTTGATCCGCTACCGGGCTTGTCGGCTTTTTCTTGCACGCAGCCGGCGACCCTGGCTCCGGGTGAATCCTTAGTCTGTACGGCTACCTATTCCATCACGCAAACGGACCTGGACAATGGTTCGGTAATGAACACTGCAACGGCTGATTCTGATGAGACCGATCCGGTGGATGACAGTGAAACGGTAGTCGTTGACGGCACACCACTGTTGGACTTGACTAAGGTAGCCGATGTGACGACTTACGATGAGGTCGGTGACATCATCACTTACACCTTCACTGCGACTAATAATGGCAATGTGACGCTGACCAATGTAACGATCGTGGATCCACTACCGGGCCTGAGCGCTTTGAGCTGCACGCAGCCGGCGACCCTGGCTCCGGGTGAGTCCCTGGTTTGTACCGCTACCTATTCCATCACTCAATCAGACCTAGACAACGGCACGGTAATGAATACGGCTACGGCTGATTCCGACGAGACTGATCCGGTAGACGATAGCGAGACAGTAACGGCGGTGCAAACGCCCGTACTGAACCTGACTAAAGTGGCCGATGTAATGACCTACGATGCAGTAGGCGACATCATTACTTATACCTTCACTGCCACCAACAATGGCAACGTAACGCTGACCAATGTAACGATCGTTGATCCGCTACCGGGCTTAAGTGCATTGAGTTGTACCCAGCCGGCGACTTTGGCTCCGGGAGAATCCCTGGTTTGTACGGCTACTTATTCCATTAGTCAAACGGACCTGGATAACGTTTCGGTAATGAATACGGCGACAGCTGATTCGGATCAAACCGATCCGGTAGACGATAGTGAAACGGTAACTGCGGTGCAGATGCCACTATTAGATCTAACCAAAGTGGCGGATGTAACAACCTACGACGCGGTAGGTGATATCATAACTTATACCTTCACCGCCACCAACAATGGTAATGTTACCTTAACGAATGTAACGATCGTTGATCCGCTACCGGGCCTGAGCGCATTGAGCTGTACGCAGCCGGCAACACTGGCTCCGGGTGAATCCTTAGTCTGTACGGCTACCTATTCCATAACGCAAACGGACTTGGACAACGGTTCGGTAATGAACACTGCAACGGCTGATTCTGATGAGACCGATCCGGTGGATGACAGTGAAACGGTAGTCGTTGACGGCACACCACTGTTGGACTTGACTAAGGTAGCCGATGTGAC
>NZ_PDUD01000085.1 GCF_002646595.1 Flavilitoribacter nigricans DSM 23189 = NBRC 102662 | reverse complement strand
GTGCGCCGGTTTCGATGTAATATATCTGTACGTCATCGAATTGCTCTAAGGCTAGCTTACACGCCACCGTCGAAGTAATTCCCGCGCTAAACCAAGCTAGTCTCATAAAACGTCCATTTTCATCATAAAAATCTGGTAACCATTATATTCCAGCTAATTAGTTCGGAAAACTGTTACGAAAAACAGTTTGCTCAAACGTATGAGTTTCGACTACATTTTATTTAAAGAGATTCCCCTGAGCATCCTTAGCCTGCTCATTCAATTCGACCCGTTTCTTTAGATCCTCAAACTCCCGATCAGTCATAGTGTTCAGCATCTGCTCAAGGAGCATCGTGATCTCGTAGCGTCGCTGATGCTCCAGAGAAAGGAAACGAATAGGCTTATCAGAAGCCTTGCGCCATACTTTAGGCCGGTAGCCGTTTTCCACGCTCATCTCTTTGATGGCGTCTTGGCGGGTGATATTTTTATTCATGGTCAATTTGTGTTTTTGGCGTCATCTAGTTCACCCGAATTGATCTTTCGCACAGCGGCAGCCTCAGCAGATTCCTTATTGGGATAGATAGCTTTGGAGGCGCAAATAGTAGTGATCTTGCCTTGTAAGCGAATATGGTAGAAGTATTTCCCATAGCCTTCGCTGTGCTTCACGAGTGATTTGGTCCCTTGATATATGAATCCATTAAGTGATGGCATGGCTTTTAATCAATTAAGTGATCTTCAATATTTTTCAGCTTGTCGCTATGCTGGCAATAATTAGTCTGGATGAATACAATGAAGACCACCCAGGCTCCAGCAAAATAAAGCAAATGCCAGTCTACAATCTTGCGATCTGCTGAGTAACTTGACCAGGCTGCATAGGTGGCAAAAAGAGCTATACCTAGTACCAGAAGTACTGCATACCAGTCTTTGAGCATTTTTTTGAAGTCGCATCTACTCATATCTGAATATCTTCATTATGCTCAGTAATCACCACCGGATCTTCGATCTGCTCGATCTTTTCGATCGGATGGCGGAAGTAGCCCCGGCCAATGATGCGGAGCTGGGAGCCCACGCGAACACTGTCCGGCTCCACGTGGTAACCTTGGTACATGTGTTTCATGCGATTACTATCGATAATTCGGTTGTCTTTATCGATGGTCATTTCGATCACATCCTGACCGTTGCCTTGAAAGTGAAGTGTCTTCATGATTCTTTATTTTCGTGATATAATTCGATGCTGTCGTTGTTGCGTTCCCAGGTAGATTTCATGGTTTTAAAAGAACTAAACCAGGGCTGGTAAATAATGATAGCTTGGCTTTTGGCATCCTCTACGCTCATACCGATCTTCTTACTCAATCGCTTACCCAACATTTTTTCTCTCTCCCTAGCCATCGATAAAAATGGATTGCGAGATCTTGCGAACCAATACTTTTTCGCCAGTTCATTCTCATCACCTATCCATTCACCTTTTATCTCACCATCAATGAATACCTCATAAAGTACTCTCATAGCCTTTTTATCAATGATAAATCTCACGCTGATTATATGATCATCAATCAGTAACGCTGGGCTTTTATACTTCCAGATTTCGCCCTCAAACTGTTTCCACTGTGCTTTGGTGAGTGTCTTGGTTGCCATGGATCTGCCTTTTTAAAAGTCCCCCGCACCAGGTACGGGGGAGCCAAAACCGTAAAAATTACAAACAATGGTACTTTACCAGGCCGTGATGCGGCAGTCTTTCAACTGTACTACCCACAGCAGGCGGCCATCGCACCGGCAGGTGACGCCGATGGGTTTATACTTTTCCAGCTCGATGAGCCGGGCTTTTTCTTCCGGAGGGAAATAGGCATAGGCGCGGGCGCGATCGTTGATCAGTTCCACCAGGCCCTGCTGGTCAACCGTCTGGCTTACTCGGTCCACCAGGCCCCACACGAAGATCTGACGGCCAGCATATTCTTTGTTGGCGCGTAGCTCATTCATTTCGTATGCTTCGTGGAGCTGGAGCAAATCGACGGTATCCGCTACTACAGGTTCATTCATCTTGGAAATAAGCGTGGCCACCTGCGGATCCGGCCGGCTGTGCCGGGAAAACTGATCAAGGCTGATGTACACCAGCAACAACAGCATGCCGGCATAGGGCCACCACTGGGTACGCAGGTAAAAGCTGAGATCGTGCCGCAGAAAGGCCAGCCAGTAGTTATCGTGCCGAAAAGTCTCCAGCTCTTCCCATACGATGTTTTCCAGGGCATAGGCTTCCTGTTCGAAGCTGATGCGGCGGTAAGCGCGCATCCAGTTGAGATCATTGCAGAAAAGCCGCAGGAGAAACTCCAGGATATAGATCAGAAAGAAACCCACGTACCAGAGGTCTGCCTGCTGCTGCAGGTGAATGCGCTCGTGCTGGAGCTGCTGTTTGCTGAGGGTGTGGCCTTTGCGCACAAAGATCCAGTGAACGAATGCCAGGGCCACCCAGGGCCACCATTTAGGGAAAAGGGGAATAATTTTGCGTTCCATTTTTCTACTGTTTGATTGTTGTTTGATCAGGGTTTTCCCGCTGTTCTATCAGTACCCAGGAGTACATCAGGGCGAAGCCGATGCCAAAGAATACCTTGGCCGGGATGAGGCCCACCAGGCCGATCCACCAGGGCAGGCGCAGGAAGTGCACAAAAGGTATGATGATAGCCAGCTGGAAAGCGCTGAGCATAATGAATTGAAAAAGGTGCCAGCCGTCGGTAAGAAAAACCAGGGCAGTGGTGCTGAGGAAAAAGGCCGGACCTTTATCCGGATCTCCATCCTGGTATTTGTTCCTCCAGCTGAGATCCGGATGCCAGAACTGATGCGATCCACCCAGGAAAGTTTCTTCCGGCCCCTGGGGGAATACACTTTTGCCGTAGTGAAACTGGAGCGTATCCATTACTCCATTGGCAATGCCGGCAATAATGACCAGGCTGATACAGGCGACGATGATGCCGATCGGCAGTTTAAGTTTACTCGTATTCATATTCTGTGATTTTTGCTTGTACCTGGTCAGCCTTTTGAGTGAACACCAGATCGGTGCCATGAAGCTCCAGATAACGCGTGTGTTGATACTTTGCGGTACTGTGGTCCCGATCTCCCAGGGCCTCGCCGATCTCCTTCCAGGTAAAGTGTTTGCGGGCAAAGAAAGAGAAAGCAAAGCGGGCATCGGTGTACTCCGGATTACGCTCCGGGCCGGTCAGCTGCTCCTCAGTGATATTGAATACCTCACAGATGATCTCCGCCAGGCGGCCGAGGTAGCGCTGTTTATTGTCGCTGAGCCGAAAGCGCAGATCTGCAATCTGCTTTTCGATGCCCCTTAATTCTTCGATAACCTGCTTGTCTTTCATTGATCTGTTTTTTTGAAAGGTGCCGGCAGCACAAGGTTTAAAGCCACCGGCACTGAATATCCACTTACTAATACTCTTGCTTTTCATCCGATACTAATACCGGATTAGATCGTTTGGCTCTCATCATCTGCATCGCTCTGTATTCTTCCAGGGAGTAGGATCTCCCTTCCGGATGGGCATTACGAGGGTGGTGCTTGTGGCCGACACCAAAGCCGCCACAACGCATCTTTCGATCGATAATGCCGAGATATTTACCGGATATACAGGAGGATTGTGATAAGAGCAGGAGGCAAATGAATGCCCATTTTACTACTGTTTGCGTTCTCATAGTTGCTATTTGAATGATGATTAAATCCCAATCAAATAGCCTCTCCAGCTCTTTCAAAAGGCCGGTAGCTCCTCCGGAACTACCGGCATGAAAACACCTAAAACCCTATTAACTAACCGAACCTGCGGCCGGAGTCGAACCGGCTGGCTATACCCTTGATCATTGCTAGTGCTGTTCATAGCAGGGTATCGATTCTCCACTGATCTCCGCAGATTTACCAGACTTTGGCTCCCGGGGGTGTCACTTCCCGGGCCTCATGATCAATCTACCGTTGTAGAAGTTGTCTTTAAAATGCCGGCAACTGTATTGAGCTACCGGCTTCACCCTAAAAACCAAATGAAAACATCTCTCAAATCTGCTGCTAAAGCTCCCCTCCGGACTTCTCCGGAGGGGGATACTACAAACAAAAAACAGCAGGATAAATGTGGAGAGGATAGGATTCGAACCTATCGCCGCCAAGTTGAGTACTGGCTACACGTTTTCCAATCCTGAATTCTCAGGCTCAGGAGTGGCGTGTGTCGGACGGAACACATTCCCGCTCTAACCACTGAGCTACTCTCCAGCTTTCCCTCCAGTCTTTTCCGGAGGGCGCTAACTACTAACAAAATATATAACCCCATGAGTGGCGAGGGAGGGGTTCGAACCCTCTATGCAATTACTTGCCCAAGTCCCCGCCTGGCCCGTATGGGCCTACCCCGGCTTTTCGGGGCCTTTCCTCCACGTGTATGGTAGTGGTGGTGGTGGTAGTGGTGGTATTAGCTGCCATCCGACTCTTACGGATCGTAGACCCAAGACCACAGATGCTGATCATCAATGGCTTCTATCGCCCGGACCGGGGGGATATCCGGTCTGCACCTGGCGTAGGGCGTTTGCGTCTTTAGGCGATCTCAAAGATCAAGGTGTCTCGTATGTCCACCGCTCCCACCAGGAGCCCGGAGCCGGTACTGTTACCGAACCGGATCTCATTCGTGTTGGCATTCCAGGCAGCTCGTACGATACCCTCTGCCCCATCTGCACCTACCGGTGTGGTACCTACCAATAGTTTACCACCATTGTTTTTGAACTTATGGTTAAATGGCAGGCTAAGGCTGGGCACACTGGCATTCGTAAACTGCCCAGTAAAGTTGATGCTCAAGAACATCGTCTTCCCCTGCACCCGGTACCGGCAACTCAGCGACTCACCCGGCCCTGCATAGGTGATATCCGAGATAGTAACCGGAGTGTAGGCGTTCCAGGCGGAGCCGGTGAAAGCACTGAAGGCAACGTAATCCGAGCCGGTTAGGTTGGTAAATACCACCCGCATGTACTGGTTCTTGTGAACGTTGAATTGTGCTCCGGAGCCATACGTCACCGGATCGTTAGCGCCCAGCTCGGTCACCAGCTGAAACTTATATTCTCCGCCGGAACCCTTCACCTGGTTGGAGGCCGTTGCTACTAACCACACTTTGCCCTGGTAGTATACCGCTGCCGGCTTTTCTACATTGAAGGTGGTACCGTTGTCGGTGATGGTCAGATCGGAAAGGATCGCAGCGGTATCTCCGCTACCGATTATCCGGGCCATGGCACTGACCACATCAAAAATGCCATCCTGCAGGTACTGCAGATCATCCACACTCAATCGGTGCCCGCCCAGGTTAACCGCATTATCTAAATCTAAGAATCTCATTCGCTAAATAATTCTGGTTGTGTTTTTGATTTCCGTTTTTGCTCCTTACGCTGCCGGTATTCCCGGCTCTGTACCTTTTTGATCAGCAGATCTGCCCACTTAAAGTCCAGATCCAGGTGCTCGTAGTTCAATTTGATGACCTCATGCCGCAGCGCCAGGTGGATCACCGGCTCTCCTACCGTAAAATGGCCCGACAGCGTAGAAGCAATGAACTCATGAGACAGCTGGTAACTCTGCATATACTTGTAGAGTTGCTGTATCCGGTAGTATCTCAAAAGTTTGTTTGCCTCGGCCGCGTTCATATCATTTCAATTGGTTTGAAAGATCAATCATCACTGCTGCGGTGTAGCTGTCCAATTCCAGGAGATCTACTATCTCAGAGGCTATCATTATAGCCAGTGCCTCCTCCTGCTTGAATGACATCCTGGTCTCGGGCTTGGGGAACGCTATTGCTGTGACCAGTTTCTTTTTCATGATGCCCATTAGCGTAAATCCCAGTAGTTTGTGCCAGTTGCTATCCTCGTCGAGCTGTGTGATCGCGTACTGTAGGAAACCGCCCAGGGCTTGTAGCTGCGAATGTTTCAGCTTGACGTTTACCTTTTCCGCCATAGTAGTGCAATAAGTACCAGCACCGCCAGACCCCAGGGAATATATGCCGTCCAGCTGCGTGGCTTTACGAGCACTGTTCGGGTCTTGATCACCGGCTTGTCTACCAGAATCGTATCCGGCAGGTAGAGGGTGTCACGCTTTACAGTAGTGACCACTTTGAACCTGGTCTTCCGCTGGTGGCCAGTCTCCGTTATCTCCAGGATATCCTTAGCCTCGATCTGAGTTTCGACCAGGTCGAACACCGATCCTTCGTGCCAGATGCTGTCCTGATCGGTAGCATCACCCCAGGTCCATTCCCATTCGGTTGTGGTCTGCTTTTCGGGTAGATAGATCGTATCCAGCTCGGTGAGCGTGAAGGTTTCGATCACGGTGTCTACCTCGGGTGCCGGCAGTAGTTGCGGGTTTTTAGCCAGGTAATTTTGTACCCGTTTGGGCGTCATGCAGCTGGCCAGCAGGATCATTACCAGGGCTATTGCCGCGCTTACCTTGATCCATTTTATAGTGTTTCCCATGGCATCTTTTTGAGGTTTCAGGCCCCGTTCGCGCAGGTGTTTCCAGTATGCACTGAGCTGGGCGCCCTTTAATTTTGATTCGTAACTCTTGTCCCATTCATCTGGGAACTCGATGGCTTTCGCCTTTTTAGTTGGTTGTGCCTGCAACTGGAGAAGCGCATTGTAGTTCTTCACCAGATTGCGTATGTGCTTTGGCTGTTTGCCCCACCATTCGGTGTTTTTGAAGTAGAGATCCAGCAGCTCCGGAGTGATATCGATGCCGGCAATCAGCTTGGGATCCCCGTACCCTTTTCGGTATTTTACGCCGGTATACTTCTGATATGCGGCACAAAACATCGCGATCTTTTCCCCGGTGCTACTGCCCTTGATCGGCTCGATGGTCACCATGCCGTCGTAGGCTTTTACCTTGGTTGGAATGTCTTTTTCCAGCAGCGGGATCGGCGCATTGATACACACATCCTCCCAAAGTTTGCCTAGTCTGTGAATCCCTTCCAGGGCGTGCAGTTCTCCGTCTTCATAGGTGGCCAGTACATATTCGGTCTGGCCGGGTGCTCCAATTTGGTATTGGCGTCTACGCATTCTGTAGATAGATTTTGTGCATGGCTTTAAACTGGGCTACCAGCTTGGGTAACTCGGCTTTGGTGAATTCGTCGAACGGCTTTTTGATGTAGCCTCGGTTTTGACACCAGCGGTTCACCCGGTCCATGTCCACTTTCCCGTTATCATGCTCCCAGCCCATCTCGTGGCACAGCGCCAGGATCTGCCGCTTCATCCGTTGCTTTGCCTCGTCCACCTGGTAGTCGTCCGCTTTGCCCTGCAGGGAGCGGATTATCTGGATCGCCTCGATGGTGCGCATCTGCCGAATGCTATACGTGCGCCCGCCGGTGGCCTCCAGTACCATCGTTTCTTTCGTCTCTTCATCAATACCCAACTTGGTGAGCAGGGTACGGATCTGGATGATGTATTGATTTCCTAGTTGCATGATCCCGTTTTAAAGTACCGCCCCGGGGGGCGAGGGCGGCCCGTAACGTGAAAGGATTTGGAATTACAGTTTAATCTCGAATCGCTCTTCCTGTACGACCTCCAGGCCGCACTTTTTCATTTCTTTCGTGATCTTCTCCTGATCGCTCAGCAACTTGCGCTTATCCATCGATTCGGATACGCGTACGTAAGCCGGCAGGTACTTCTTCAGCTTGGCCACTACTGCTGCCGGTTTCAGATCTCCGATGATACCAATGCTCGGGTTGTTGAGCTTCAGACTGACCGAAATCGGCCCGAGCGTTGTGGTCTTTTCATCTTTCAGGAATATTTCATTCCGGTACTTGCGGGCATATTGCTCCAGCGTTTCCTCGGCCTCTTTGGCTGCTGATTGTGCCGCCTCCAGCTCTTTAGCATACTGGGCGTCGATCTTGGCAATGGCCGCTTTCTTTTCCGCTTCGATGTTCGTGATGGCCAGTTGAGCCTTCTGGTAATCAAAAGCCGCCTTTTCGGCTTTCGTGTGTTCTCGCTTACTCATGTCCGTAGTAGGTTTTGATTTACTCGTTACCTACCGTTTGCCTCCGGTGCCGATGAGTTCTTCTACCAGGTAGCAGTAGCTGACCATCCCGTTATCCTGTACCCGGCAGATGTCCAGGTACGTTTGAAGATGATCACGATTGTGGGCCTTCCTGGTGGCTCTGATGCGATCGAGGCCAAGCTTATTGATCCAGCTAATGCACAAAAGGCCGATCTGCTTATTCCACCATTTCCAGTACAGGGAGGAGCGCATGAGCCTGGCCAGTAGTTTAGGATCGTCACTTTCCATCATTTCCAGGAAAGCTACTCCCTGCTCCCAGGCCAGGGCGGTGAAGTCTTCGGCACTCATGCCGGTTTCGTTCAGTATGATGCGCTTCCAGTCTTTCATTATGCGGCTACTTCCTCCAGCTCAGCCGTGGCCGTTTTGGCATTGAGGCGCTGGAAGTTGACAATCATCTTGCGCACGTCATCATAGTGGCGTGCATGTTTTAGGATGTGGGTGATCTGGCCTTTCGTAGTGATGCCCTGATCTTTGCACATCATCAGGATCTCTCCCTGAATGGTCTTTTCACGTGGATCGAACTTCACCAGGCTTTTGTAGTTAGCGAACCGGCGCTCGATCTCCCGGTATCCGAGTTTGTTACGGCGGGCAAATTTCTCGATGCGTTCGCGCAGTACTTCGGTGCCGGCAGTCACAAATCCGCAGCGGTTCTCCAGCCGATCGTAGATCATTTTGAGCATCATCAGGCAGCGGTCGCTCAGCTTGTCGGCCTCATCGATCAGGATCACCGGCCGGGACTGCTGCACCAGGTAAGTGACGATGGCGATGGCCATCAGGCGTGCATTGCCGTCTACGTTGATACCCATCACCCGCTGGATCTCCCGCGCCAGGTCTTTCGGCGTCATCATCTGATCGCACAGCACGTAGTAAGCGTGCGGTGTCTGTTTGGCGTAGCTTTCCAGGGCAGTGGTTTTGCCGGCACCGGTATATTCCGAGATGCAATGGTTCATGCTGAATTGCTGGCTGTCGGCACATACACTCTGTATAGCCCGGAAATTCTCTGTTTCGTACACCACCCAGTCGTGCTTTACAAACATGCTCTCCAGGCGCTGCCACAACTCGTTGCTTACATTATCCCACTTGCCGGGATTGAACACCGATGATGCCTGGGCATTGCTGATGCCCATCACATTAGCCATCTGGTTTTGACTCAATTTCTTGTCGACTTTGTAAGCTTCGATCGCCGACAGAATCCGTTGTTTGTGCTCGTTGGTCATGGGTTAGTTAGATTTTCCTGTAGTCAATAGGATGGCTTTGCAACCATCGATTTTCTCCTCGTCGGTGGCCACTTCGAGATAGTGATCCTCTTTGTGGTTCAGTGACCACTGGAGGCAGATCCGCCGGCGAAGGGACTCATCGCAGATCCGGCCGTTAACACCAAGCGTAAAACCTTTTTTCACGCCGCCTACGATATACATCGCTTTGGTTTCGGGATGGATCGCAAAGCCCACTTGCCGCTTACTCACCGGGCCTTTCTTATCGATACCCAATGCAGCTACTGCCGCACTCGATACCAGTATGTAGCCCTCTTCTCCTTTGCCGCCGCTGCTGCTCAATTTCAATTGAGCAGTGCCTTTGCTCGCTTTCTCCGGTTTGATAAATCTCCAGTCCATCAGTTCTCATTTTTAGATTGAGTTAAAAATTCGCGGACCTGCATCCATTCCTCCTGAAAATTGGTGATGTACATCTCCACGCCTGCCCGGCCATGATTCTTGAATGTTTTCAGGATGAGAGAGTAGTGATTTACCTCCTCCGAACTCTCCCGTTTCACTACCTCGCCATCCACTATTTCGTGGGTGGGTTGCGGTAGCAGCTCCGCCAGTTTCTTGAGTTTCCTGCGCATCACTGCGCTCACTTTGATATTCATTTGCCCACGTATTCGTTTTCCAGAATTCTACCCCAGTCCACGTCATCCTCATCGATATCTAGGCGGAAGCGTTTGAACTCCGTTTCAGCAGTATTCAATTCCTCTTTGAACACGCTTCGAACACCTAGTTTCAGATTGCTCTCTGTAACGCGTTTCAGGTCTCCGGTAACCTCTTCGATATCATCCACCAGGTCGTCACGTACTTTGAGTAGTTTATTGACTTTCGTGCGGTCACCTTCTTCAAGGTCGTGGACCGCCATCGGTAGCAGTTCAGTAGCCACTGCCATCACCGGTTCACCGTTCTCGTCCCGCACCGGTTCGTTGTCCTGGTAGAGGTAGACGAAGTCCAGACAATCCGGATCAAAAGCCACCTCAAAATCATCCTCCACCAGGAGGCGATACATATCCGGATCAGTGACATTAAACAGGTGCTTTTCACCGTTTACCTCCAGCTGGATCCCGTCCGTCCGATAGCGGTAGGTAGTATTGCGTTTTTGCCAAAACATGGTCACAAAATCAAACGCATCTACCGACTTGCCGACGCTCTCTTTGGCGTACATCACATTGGGCGATTCCCGGTGCTTTGTAGCCAGGTTATTCCATACGTTGATGGCGTCTTCAAACTGCCGCACCAGCTCTTTGTAATCCGGCAGTTTGTCCCGGTTTTCTTTGAGGAAATCCGGATTGAATTGAGAGTCGTTTCGCTTGGCCCGTACGTTCATGCCGGCCCAGTTGTCAAAGTACCGCAAGATCATGTTTTGAATGTGACCGATGACAGGCTCGATCACTTTCGATTTTCCACTGTATGGCCGGGTGGGTGTAGTGACCACGCCCATGTTTTTGAACATCCACTTTTGGGCCTTGATTCCGGAGCCCTGATCGTACTGCAATTGCACCGGTACCACCATCCGTTCCTGCACCGCTCTTTTGATGGCTGCGCGTACCGCTGTGGCGGTCTCCGTGGGGCTTAATGCAGCGCCAACAATTCGCCAGCTGTGACCATCTATCACCAGCATCATATCCATGCGGTTGTAGTAGGTCTCCTTGTACTGCCATTCGCCCTTTTTCTCGTTCCACTTTTTGACCGTTTTGCGGTAGTACAGATCGAGTGGCGAACCATCGAAGATCCACATCGCATCCGGGGCGCTCGGGCGCTTTCGGCGGATGGTCGGTTCGTACTTGTTTTTCCAGACATCTTTACCGTGCCGGCCCATCGTCCATACGATCTTATTCTCCGGCCGGTTCAGGAAGTTTCTCGCTGTGTTGGCAGTGATCTGTTCCCAGCCTCGTTTAGGCGCTTCCCGGTTGTACAAGCGGGTGATCATCACGGTCGGAATTTTGTGTGGGTCGGCCATCAGTGCCATCAGAAATTCCTTCTGCTCTTCTGTCTCGATCTTCGTCGCATTCTGATTGCCCCGATGGCCGTGGATGAGGCTGCCCGGTCCGTCCTTCTTGTACTGCTTAACTTTCATCTGCAAACTGCGGATGTGCCTAGCCCGCAGACAAGAAAGATTCTCTTTTTCCAAACACTCGACCACAATCCCCCACAACTCAGCCTTACTCTCATAACCCAAAGCCTGAGCATCGATCTTTAATCGTACATCGATAAGGAACTCCATCCAGGCCGCAGCACGTGCGTGCTCGCGGGCTTTCTCAGGAGTCATCTGCCGTACGAAAAAACCGTGGTGGCAATAACCCATCATGTCAATTAATTCCTGCGCTTTGGAGGAGGTCTTTTCCTCCTCCTGTTCTTGTTCCTTGCCCATCAAATACAACCTGGGATCACCAAATTGCTTACGGACCATTTCCTTGTACCTGGTGCTCATCGTTTCGTACTTGATGAGCAGGCGGCGCTGATCGGCGGGATCTTTGATGGATTGCCAGTTTTTAAAGCCTCTACGTACTCCCTGCTTAATAGTGTTTGGGCTTATTCCGCTGTCTTCCAAATCCTCGAAACTCAAATAAATTTCATTACCGATCAGCTGCATTTGTCAATTCATTTCTTGTAGTTAAATAGAATCGATTTGCCCAGCGTACTTGATGAAGTCCCATTCATCGCAAGCCGCCATCACGAGATCATAAGCCTCGTTCCGTCCTAGTGTTTGCCGGTCAATTTCTTCGATCAGATCATCAGGGCCTTTTTCAAGCCATTCCTCCAGGACAATCTCAATCCCAATTCGGTTCAAATAATCTCGTAATGCTTTGATCGAGACAGTCCCCTCCCAGTAGCTGGCTGTCTCATTAGTTGCCATCTTCATGAATCGCGTTTAAA
The DNA here is from genome assembly GCF_002646595.1 of Flavilitoribacter nigricans DSM 23189 = NBRC 102662. GTDB lineage: Bacteria > Bacteroidota > Bacteroidia > Chitinophagales > Saprospiraceae > Flavilitoribacter > Flavilitoribacter nigricans. Next base: position 701 of record NZ_PDUD01000085.1, on the reverse strand, counting down.
TAAAAATTTACGTTTTCCGGCGGCGAGTCTGCTTACTGGATGTTTGTTTAGTTTTCTCAGTCTCAGTATGTGACGTTGTACCCCGGCTTACTTCCGCAGACGATTTGGGAGAGTGATTATTCGTGCTTTGTTGAGGACCGGCTTCTTTGGATTGTAGGTGATCGTAAATTACGTCTTTCCAGTGGTTTGAGTAAGCGTTGTCCCGAGCAATGTCGCGGAGCTTACTCTCGTTTATGTGGTAGCCCTTTTCGGCGAATCTATCCAGTAGCGGCTGGATGTCTTCGGGCTGAATTTTTTGGCTCAGATCTTGCTGACGGTGCAGTAGGCTCATCGTTCAATTCTTTAGTGATTAATTCTTCCATCCTACTGTAGTAATCTTGCTTTTCTTCGACCTTTTCAACCATCTCTGCCTTAATCTCCTTGACAGCCTGAACACAAGCAGAAACAATGCCTTCATTTTCATAAAGCTGGTCACGTACAATTGTTCTGATCCAATTTGGAGAAACTCCAGAAATCTTAGCGGCACGATTTACCGCTCCTCTAGTTTGCTTCATTAACTGCCAAAGATCAACAAGTGCTTGCCCTTTCTTCATATTCGTATGATTTAACTATTGTTTTAATTACCTTAGCAATTATGATTAATTGTAATTATTCATCGTTATGATTACAAATGTAATCCAAGAAAATTAAAATTCCAAGAA
>NZ_PDUD01000084.1 GCF_002646595.1 Flavilitoribacter nigricans DSM 23189 = NBRC 102662 | reverse complement strand
GCTTTGAAGCTGGAAGTTATACGAGTACTGAAAGAAGTAAAGAAGAACAAAAAACTAATTATTTCTTTCTTCAGAAATCATGAATTAAACTGTTACCAGTTTTTTAGCTGATAGTCTATAAAACAGGCATAGTCTGTTTTTGAATTAGACATAATCATTTGATTGTAGACTAAAAAATTAGTTAATTTAAGGAATTGACCAGGTGATATATTGACGCAAAGCGATTTTGAAATGAACCAAACACCTTTGCGTCGAATACAAATCCAATCTACAGTTCAAAATCCGGATTGAGACCTATTCTCTTTGATCAAAAGGATACAAGTAAATGGCTAAGCTCGAAAACCTAAAAGAACTCGCTCAGGCAGTTAATCGGAATAAGGTGAAAAATATCCATGTGGTGGGAAACAACAATCAATCCTCCACTGTTTTCGATGAGTTTTACCAGGCTTTGATCGACGAAAAATTTAATACAGATGAAGAGTATGCCCAATATTTTTATAATGATTCTCCCAGTAATAAGGCTTACTATAAACTAAAAGACAGGCTGAATGATCGCCTCATTAATACCTTGTTTTTTATTGACATCAACAAAAAAGGTCAAACCAAAATCCAAAAGGCTTATTATCAGTGCTATAAAAACTTATATTCTATCAAGATTTTGATCGGCAAAAATATCAGGAATTCAGCTATAACCTTAGCAAAAAAGACAATTAAGGATTCTTTGAAATATGGCTTTACTGATGTAAATATTGAAATCAGCCTTTCGCTTAAAAATCACTACAGCACAGTAGAACTTAATAAAGCTGAATTTAACAGGTACAGAAAGATTCTCAATGAGAGTTGTAAAATTTACAAAAAAGAAATAAAAATACAAGATTACATATCTCTAATTCTCTTACATCACGATAAAAGGGTTGTGATTGATAAACAATTGAAAAGTAAGTTTAAAAAACGCTTAAAAAAGATAAAGAAATGGTTTGCCCAATATTATTCGTATAAAATATACTTATATACTTTCTTATATACGTTTTTTTACTACGAATTAAATTGCTCGTGGAAAAAGTTAATCAAAGAATCGGATAATTGTCTCAAATATTTTAAAGAACACCCCGATCTATTTAGTCCAAGTTTTGAAGGACTTGTACTTTCAAGAAAGTTGGTGGGATTAGTAACCTTAAAAAGGTATCAACTAGCAAATGAAACTATACAATATTCTCTAAAAAAATTCCCCCTTGGATGGCATAATTGGCTTTTTGTACTAGATTGGAAAATAAGACTAAATTTTCAATCTCAAAGATATGGCAACATAGAGCCCATCCTGGAAGAAGTTTATATTAATAAAAATGATTTTTTATTTTTCAAAAGATGGGAGGAAACCTTTAATCTTCACAAAGCATTCCTTCACTATCTTGCAATTAGTGGAAAAGTTAAGCTAAACAAAGAAAAAAATACCTTTCGGCTTCAAAAATTCCTCAATGAAGTTCCTATTCAATCCAAAGACAAAAAGGGGGGTAATGTGACCATTCTGGTTCTACAGATCCTATTTCTATTAGAAGCGCGCAAGTACGACGCCATCATCGATCGCAGCGAATCCCTGAAAGTATACGCGCACCGCTATTTAAACGAAGAGGGTACCTACCGGAGTAACTGCTTTGTCAAAATGCTATTGTGCCTGCCGTCCGCAAATTTTGAGCGAAAAGCAGTCGAAAAGAAAGGGAAAAAATATCTGGAGCGCCTGCATGCCAAGCCGATCGAGAAGGCCAAACAAAGCCCAGAACTGGAGATCATCCCCTACGAAACCCTTTGGGAATTCGTACTGGAATCATTAGATCACCCCTAAGAAACTATTTTAAAAATGGTGCTGCAGTTGGGAAGCCCGCATTTTGCGACTGATTGAGGCGTAAAAAAGTGAGCATAGCCTAGCTACGTGATCTTTTTTGCAACGATGAGCAGGCGGAAAATGCGCGCTTCTTAAACCAGTATTTATTTTTAAAACAGTTTTTAAAAGAAGGCCCCCACTCCAGGTCGCAGGGGCCCATCGCATTTTTAGGGGACGGAAATCCGTGGGCTCCTACCCTACCGGTCCCGTCTATCATTTTGTAAGTATCATCAATTCAAATATAAGGTAGTACCCCAACACATAACGAAACTTTCACATCTCTTTTTCGACATGCAGGATAGCTTACCTACTAAACACCCTAAACTACAAATCACTTTAAATCAATCAATTACAAAAATAAACCTGCTCTAAACCATTTCATCTTTTCGACAAAAACAAGCGTAGATCTTAAAAATTTGGATTAGGCGTCATCTTTTTTTGCGGTCGCCTAAAGACCTTCTTATGCAGGGTGGGTACCAGGTAGCCCACAGCGGCCCCGAGGACATACCCGGCAATCACATCCGTGGGATAGTGATTACCCGAGCGGATGCGCAGATAGCCCGTCAGGGCCGGCATACCGATACTCAGGCCCCAGATAAAGGGCTTCAGTTTGCTATCCGGGTAGTAGTCCGAAAATACCCGGGCAAAGAAGAACGTACCGGCCGCCGATTCGGAGGTATGGCCCGATACAAACGCGGCCCGGTCGTTGCTGCTCAAAATGCGGATAGGATCCCAATGTTCGTCAAAAACATAGGGACGGGGACGTTGAAATATTGATTTACTGATCTGGGTCAGGCCGTTGCTGATCGCCATGACTTCCATAAACAGCACCGAGATCTTGAGAAAATCCCGCCGGGTCTCCCGGCCGAGTAAAAGGGTGCCCGAGATCCCCAGGGAAGCGTACAGCGTGTAATCGCTCCATTTGTCCGCCGTTGGGGAACTCATTTCCGTAGCGATCCGGTCAAAGCTGTTGATCTCGCGAATATTCAGGTCCATCAGGGTGAGTTCTCCCACCTGGGAACGCAGATAGGTACCCAGCCCCAGTGTACCGAGGCCGACACCTCCGTAGACGATCTCCCGCTTTAGCGACAGGTAATAGGGTCCGGGTTCCTGTGCCGTTACACTCAGGGTACAACACCACACACACAACCATAGTAACACCTTACGAAGATGACTTTTCATTATCGTTTCCATTATTTATTGAAGCTGCAATCTTTATTATATTTTTGCTGTCGCCCACAAAGATGGGAAGAATTTCTTTAGTGGCCCCAACGGCCAACAATTCTCTCCAATTCTGGTTATAGGGGTAATAACAAAACCTAAAATATGAAACGTAAAGCAAGCGCCGTGTGGAACGGCACTGGTAAAGAAGGAAAAGGCCACCTGAACACCCAAAGTGGCGCCCTTAAAGATCTACCCTATTCATTCCATACCCGATTCGAGAACGAAGATGGTAAAGCGGGCACCAATCCGGAAGAGCTGATCGGTGCTGCCCACGCCGGTTGCTACGCCATGGCGCTGAGTTTTGCCCTGAACGGCGCCGGTTTTACCGCTGAGGAATTAAAAGTGGACGCTGTTGTTCACCTGGAAAAAGAGGAAGTTGGATTCGGCGTGCCGAAAGTTGACCTGAAACTGGATGCCACCATTCCGGATATCAGTGAGGAAAAATTCATGGAATTGGCCAATGATGCCAAGAAAAATTGTCCGATCAGTAAGTTATTCAAAGCAGAGATCACCCTGGATGCCAATCTGAAATAAGAGTTCTTCCAGGTCCGAATAAACTAAGAAACTGTTTTAAAAATGGTGCTGCAGTTGGGAAGCCCGCATTTTTTGACTGATTGAGGCGTAAAAAAGTGAACATAGCCTAGCTACGTGATCTTTTTTGCAACGATGAGCAGGCGGAAAATGCGCGCTTCTTAAACCAGTATTTATTTTTAAAACAGTTTCCAAGCGTTGCCCTTTACCAACGGCAACCGAAAGATCTTAAAAAAAGGAAGGTTGTCAGATCCGGGGGGGAAATGGCAACCTTTCCTTTTTTAAGGTCCTTAATCACAAACTTTGCAGGACGTACCCCGCATACACGAGATACCTCCTGCTTTTCTTTTTATCTATTCCACCACGATCATTTTCCTGGTCGCAGTAAATGCTCCGCTCGTAAGGGTATAGTACAATACACCGGTACTACCGATCTCTTCACGTTTCAACTGGATCTGATGGCTGCCGCGGGCAAATTCACCCCGGATCAGCTTGATCACCCGGCCACCGGCATCGTGGATGCTTAAGGTGGTTTCACCGCTTTCCGGCAAATGGAAGCCAATGGTGGTTTCCCGACGGAATGGGTTCGGGCTGTTCTGATGCAATTCAAACGGAGTGGTAGCGATTGAACCGTTGTTGAAGTCAATGCCTACATCCAGCAGGCCATCGTCCTGATTATAGGCCTCAGCCGGTGTGATCCGGCTGGTAACGCCCAGAATTTCACTGAGCCGGACGTCCCGTTTGGCCGTAACGTTCAGACTGAATAGCACCGTTTCCTTATCCAGCGTATTCGAGTTCGCACCGCCGGTGTTCCAACTGGTAGCGAGCAATCCTTCGGAGAGAGATTTCACGCCGAAGTGCTCCGCCTGAGCGACACCATAGGCTACATCGGTGATCACCGCGGCGGCAGGATCCAGATCCAGGGTAAACTGATAGCCCTGAATATTCCGGATCTGATCCGCACGGAAATCGATCCGGTAGCTGTTACCGGCCTTGAGATCCTGATCAGATACATCAAGGAAGAACATGCCGCGGGCACCGCGCTCTTCCAGTTCCAGTGCGTTGGCTCTGGCACTCAGGTTGATATCCCCAACTTTCACCGCAATGAAATTCTCTTCCAAGAGACTTCCCTGCAGGTCGTTGATATTGATCAGTTCCGGGAACTCCTCTAACCATGGATTCTGCGGATCCGGGAATACGTAGGCAGCCGGAATAAACCGCCAGCTGGTATTGGTCTCAAACCTGGCAGAAATATTCAGGATCAGGCGGCGCAGAGCGATGGCATCGATGGCCGTCACCCTACCGTCGCGGTTCACGTCGGCAGCGATCCGTTTGTACGGGCTGTCCAGTGGCTCGGTACCCAGCACATGCTTGCTCATCAGTACGAGGTCAAAGGTGGTCACCCCGTTCAGCGGGAAGATATCGTGCTGCGGTGTAATAGTATAATCAAAGCCGGTCTCCATGCCTTCGAACAGGTAGTGGCCGTCCGCTTTGGTATTCATGGTCTGGAATTGATTACCACTCAATTCTACCATCACGCCTTCAACCGGAACCGTTTCTTCCGTTTCGATATAACCGGCTACCGAAGCGATATCGTTATTATCGCACTGTACCATGTTATCCTGTACCAAAACATAGGTCTCACAGAGGTCTCCGTTGCCCAGAGCATCCCAGGCCCAGATCTCAAGTAATACCGTTGAGGCATCGTCGCAGGTTAGAACCAGTCCTGTCTGATCGGCGCTGATCTGATCGCCCTGGCGGTTGATGGAGTAGGTCACTTCTCCGCTGCAATCGGTCATCGGACTGGCAATGAAATCGCTGGCCCAGATCGTCATGGCTCCGGTATCGTCATCGCCGTCGCCATCGACATCGGCAGCCGGAGATACGGGCATCAATTCGACCGCGAGGCCGTTGATACAGATCGGAGCCGGAGCTTTGCAATCCACTACCTCAAACGGGATATTGGTTCCGATCTGATTTCCGCAGCCGTCTTTTACACTGATACCCAGTGCGTGGGCGCCCAGCGGGAAAGTACCGGTCACGGTGTAATTCGGATAAGTACCGGTCAACTGATCCGTGATGTTGCCCTCCAGAATGCCATCGTTAAAGGCATCCAGGAAGATCGTGATCGTCAGATCATCCGGGGTACAATTCTCCTCGATCGTGAAATTGATGCTAATTTCTGCCGGACAGTCATTGTCAATATCCGAAGAATAAGAACAGAATGGTTCGAGATCTTCGAATGCAACGATCGGACGGATATTGTCGTACACCTTGATCACCTGGGTGTATCGCCAGTAACCGACACTGGCCATATCATCACAGTGATCGCCGTAGTATCCTTCCGGATAATTGTCCGAATCACTGTTATCGGTAAGCGGAGCTACTTCCTTCCAAAAACCGGCAGGATTCGACTCATACTCACAGGATTCGCCCTTGGTACCCGCAGCCGGGATCAGGTTGAACGGATCACTATCGCGATCGTACCAGACGTGGGAATAATCACTGGCCGGTACACCACCGTAGTTGTCGTGGCAGGGATCCGTCTCGTTCATGGTTTCCACGATCACCCAGACATCCTCATCGCCGGGCTGGCCGTCGCAATCTTCATCGCGATTCACCACTACCGGGTCGGAGATACCGTCGTATTCGCACCAGTTAATGATGGAATAAGTCCGGAAGATCTTGTAGCATTCATCACCGGAGGCCGAGAAGAAGTCATCTTTCACACTAACCGCCAACAGGTCGCAGGCGATCTCTTCGGTAATAAGTGTATCCGGATCCGGAGTTCCACAGACCGCTTCCGCATCTTTCGGGAACTTGATCTTATAGTGATGGCGTTCTTTGACCGTCACCACCTGCTCACACTTATTGGTAGAGGCCAGTCCTTTGGCATCGTACACCTGGAATCGACGCACCAGCGTCCCGTAACCACAATCCGATAATCCATCCGTCAGCGGAGCCAGCTCCTCAACGGTATAGCCCGGACAATTATCCGTTCCGGTGGCCGCACCGAATAGTTCGGTCATTTGCGCGGCATTGGTCGGATCGAAATCGAGCGGCAATTCGTCGCAGGCGATCGATGCCGGCAGCGGCGGTACACAGTAAGCCGGTAATTTGTCTTCGATCAGCAGGTCCATCCAACAGACGTTGGAGTTATCGCGAACCGTACTCAGATCGTTGGCATCGCAATAAGATCTTTCGATCGTATTACCGGGGATACCATCGCCGTTGCGGTCGTCCCAGACCCGAAGTTCTACCCGAACGTGACCGTCCATATCACAGCAGGTGAAATCCACGTAATCTTTCCAGGCGGTGTAGTAGTACTCCTCTCCGGATCCCGTTCCGTCCGGATCGCCGAACTGGACGCTTAACTGGATCTCGTCACCAATGATTTCGCCGTCACCGTCCGTGTCGAACATGTCGAGGCACTCGTAGGTCTCCGGATCCAGGATCCGGCGGCGTACTTCGATGCGGACCGGGCCGCAGTTATCCGAGCTGCCTTCGTCAATATCTCGGGCAAATACCCGGGCCAGTCCCTGGCCTCCGATGGATACATTCAGGTCGTCATTACAGACTGCGATCGGTTCGATCAGATCTTCTACCAGGAACGGGCAGAAGACGATCTCCTCATTGCCACAGGCATCCGTTACGGTATACTTTATGAAATGACAACCGAGCGGAATACCACTGACGTAACGGGAGGCTCCCGGCAGGATCGTCGCGATCACCGGACCGGTAGTGGATCCGTGTAGAACTTCCGTCAGTACTTCCCAATCGGAGCAGTTGTCTTCGACAAGCGGCATCGGTACCTGGAAGGCGGCCGTACAGTCGTAAGGTCCGGTGGAATAAGTCCGCAGGTCAGCCGACCCATCGTTGTCGTAATCTACTTCCGCACAGGCTACAACTGGTTTGGAGAAATCTCCTACCTTGATCACCTGCTTACATTCTCTGATCCGTGCTTCTCCTTCAGCGCACCAATCCAGGATCTCCCAGGTACGGATAAACTTGTAGGTACCCGTACACACTTCAATGCGTTCGCCATCCGTGTAGGAAGCTCCCAGATTACAAACCGTGCCATCGAGATAGGCAATACCTTTTTCCCAGATGATTTCATCACCATCCAGATCATCCGTATCGAATGCCGTCTCAATGAAAGGATAACCCGTTACGTCCGGATGCGGATTACCATTTGCATCCAGCGTGAATTCACTGCTGCAATCCAGCTCCGCATCATCCGGGCAGTAGACGTCCTCCAATCCCGGTTTCGTGATCACAATGGTCTGGGTACAGACTGCGGCTTCGCTCGGTTCTCCGCACTCATCTACTGCGCTGAAGGTCCGGGTAATGGTCACCTGGTCACAATTCGGATCAGTACCGTAATCTACTTCGTCCGAAACGGTAACGGTAATGTTTCCGCAATTGTCGGTAAATACCATGTATCCGGTAACACCGTCCAGTACCTGCCGGGCAAATTCGGAAGAGAAAGAACCTTCGATCAGATCGCCCTGGGCGGTCAATTTGTAGGATTCCGGAGTATTGAATAACAGTTGATCGATATCATCACAAACAAAATCACGGAATCCGTAGTCGGCAACATCCCAGCCCGTTACGGTCGTCAGGTTGTTGAGACAGACCGGCGCTTCCTTGTCCTCGGCCGTGATGTACCCCCAGCAGTTATTGTTGGGATCGTCCGTGGCCGTCACCGTGTATTTATATGTACCGCAACCATTGACGATATTATCCAGGCCGTCCTCATCTTCCACGATGATGATCACTTCACAATCAAAACCGGGAACGGCACTTTCTTTCGTCAGGGTAGCCGTGCAGTCTTCCTGCAGATTGACGTTGAGCTGACCGCTACAAACCAGTTCACTGTCGCAGTCCTGCGGCACCGACGTGACGGTCGGTCGGTCATCAAAGTTGTTTTCGTAATCCGATTGGTCTTCTACCGGATCACCGTTCGGATCCTGACCGGTGGCATCCGCCTGGTTGGTAACGGAACCGGCCAGATAATCAGCCTCGGTTACCGTATAAACCGCCGTGTAGTTGGCGCTTTCGCCCGGCAACAGAATACCCTCTGGGCTTCCGAAAGAGGAAGATCCGACTACATACGTCGGCGTAGGCAAGCTGCCGGTACCGGTAAATTGCAGGATGTCTTCCGTTACCGCTACCATCGTCAGGATGGCGTCTCCGGTGTTGGTCACCAGGTAAGTGTAGGTGATCTCTCCGGTCTCCATACTGTACGCGGAAGTCTTGATCAGAGCGATGGATGGATTGATCGGATTACCGTCCATTTCTTCCACCGGTGTTTCCGTCGGCCGGTCCAGCAGCGGATTCTCAAAGTCGGACAGGTCATTAACCATTTCTCCGTTCGGGCTCTCCCCTACTGCTTCCGCCTGGTTGATCACCACCATTGCATCGTAGTCCTCCGGGGTAACCAGATAGGTTGCCGTGTATTCAGCACTTTCGCCGACCAACAGGGTACCTTCGGGGCTGCCCATCGTTGAGGAGTTGATCACGTAGATCGGTATGGGATTTACTCCCGTACCACTGAAGAGTACATCATCTTCGACCACCATGACGTTCGTCAGGGTGACATTACCGGTATTGGTCACCGTGTAAGTATAGGTGATCACGCCGGTAAGAATGTCGAAAGAAGAAGTCTTGATCAATGAGATACTGGGATCTTCCGTAGCATCTACCGTCTCATTATCTTCCACCGGATCGGTCTCATCCGAGTCCGCAGTCGCCATATTGACGACGGAGCCTGCATCCAGGTCCGCCTGGGTAATGGTGTACGTTGCCGTACAGGTCAGACTTTCGCCCGGTGCCAGATTGATCGGCTGGGTGCAATCCAGTGCCGACAAGCCCGGTAGTGGGTCGCTGATCGTTACGTTGGTCAATGCTACATTACCTTCGTTGGTAGCCACAAAAGTGTAAGTGATTACATCGCCCACCGCATCGTAGGTGGCAACGTCGGCAGTTTTGCTTAGGCTCAGTACCGGCATCTGATCCGCCGTAACCGTTTCATCATCTTCTACCGGATCAGTCTCATCCGAGTCCGCGGTCGCCGTATTGACAACGGAGCCCGCATCCAGGTCCGCCTGCGTAATCGTGTACGTTGCCGTACAGGTCAGGCTTTCGCCCGGTGCCAGGTTAACCGGCTGGGTGCAATCAAGTGCTGACAAGCCCGGTAGTGGATCGCTGATCGTTACATTAGTCAGGGCCACGTTACCTTCGTTGGTCGCAACGAAAGTGTAGGTAATTACATCGCCCACCGAATTGTAAGTGGTCACATCCGCGGTCTTGCTCAGGCTCAATACTGGCATACCATCCGCTGTTACGGTCTCATCATCTTCTACCGGATCGGTCTCATCCGAGTCCGCAGTCGCCGTATTGACAACCGAGCCCGCATCTAGATCCGCCTGCGTAATCGTGTACGTTGCCGTACAGGTCAGACTCTCACCCGGTGCCAGGTTAACCGGCTGGGTGCAATCCAGCGCCGATAAGCCCGGTAGCGGATCACTGATCGTTACATTATTCAAGGTCACATTGCCATTGTTGGTCGCCACGAAGGTGTAGGTGATTACATCGCCTACTGCATCGTAGGTGGCAACGTCGGCAGTTTTGCTCAAGGTCAATACCGGCATTTGATCGGCCGTTACGGTCTCATCGTCTTCTACCGGATCGGTCTCATCCGAGTCCGCGGTCGCCGTATTGACGACCGAGCCCGCATCAAGATCCGCCTGTGTAATCGTGTAAGTTGCCGTACAAGTCAGACTTTCGCCCGGTGCCAGGTTAACCGGCTGGGTGCAATCAAGTGCTGACAAGCCCGGTAGCGGATCACTGATCGTTACGTTGGTTATTGCTACGTTTCCTTCGTTGGTCGCAACGAAAGTGTAAGTGATTACATCGCCCACCGCATTGTAAGTGGTAACATCCGCGGTCTTGCTCAGACTCAGTACCGGCATACCATCCGCTGTTACGGTCTCATCATCTTCCACCGGATCGGTCTCATCCGAGTCCGCAGTCGCCGTATTGACGACAGAGCCTGCATCCAGATCCGACTGGGTAATCGCGTACGTTGCCGTACAAGTCAGGCTTGCGCCCGGTGCCAGGTTAACTGGCTGGGTGCAATCCAGTGCCGATAAGCCCGGTAGCGGATCGCTGATCGTTACGTTATTTAAGGTCACATTACCATCGTTGGTCGCAACGAAAGTGTAAGTGATTACATCGCCCACCGCATTGTAAGTAGTGACATCCGCTGTCTTGCTCAGGCTCAATACTGGCATACCATCCGCCGTAACCGTCTCATCATCTTCTACCGGATCGGTCTCATCGGAGTCGGCAGTCGCCGTATTGATGACCGAGCCCGCATCCAGATCCGCCTGCGTAATCGTGTACGTTGCCGTACAGGTCAGACTTTCGCCCGGTGCCAGATTAACCGGCTGCGTGCAAGCCAGTGCCGATAAGCCCGGTAGCGGATCGCTGATCGTTACATTATTCAAGGTCACATTGCCATCGTTGGTCGCCACGAAGGTATAGGTGATCACATCGCCCACTGCATCGTAGGTGGCAACGTCGGCAGTTTTGCTTATGCTCAGTACCGGCATTTGGTCCGCCGTTACGGTCTCATCATCTTCTACCGGATCGGTTTCATCGGAGTCCGCAGTCGCCGTATTAACCACGGAGCCTGCATCAAGATCCGCCTGCGTAATCGTGTAGGTTGCCGTACAGGTCAGACTCTCACCCGGTGCCAGGTTAACTGGCTGGGTGCAATCCAGAGTCGACAAGCCTGGTAGTGGATCGCTGATCGTTACGTTGGTCAATGCTACATTACCTTCGTTGGTCGCCACGAAAGTGTAAGTGATTACATCGCCCACCGCATTGTAAGTAGTCACATCCGCGGTCTTGCTCAGGCTCAATACTGGCATACCATCCGCTGTTACGGTCTCATCATCTTCCACTGGGTCGGTCTCATCCGAGTCCGCAGTCGCCGTATTGACGACAGAGCCTGCATCCAGATCCGACTGGGTAATCGCGTACGTTGCCGTACAAGTCAGGCTTGCGCCCGGTGCCAGGTTAACTGGCTGGGTGCAATCCAGTGCCGATAAGCCCGGTAGCGGATCGCTGATCGTTACGTTATTTAAAGTCACATTACCATCGTTGGTCGCCACGAAGGTATAGGTGATCACATCGCCCACTGCATCGTAGGTAGCAACGTCGGCAGTTTTGCTTAGGCTCAGTAACGGCATTTGGTCCGCCGTAACCGTTTCATCATCTTCCACCGGATCGGTCTCATCCGAGTCCGCAGTCGCCGTATTCACGACGGAGCCCGCATCCAGATCCGCCTGGGTAATCGTGTACGTTGCCGTACAGGTCAGGCTTTCGCCCGGTGCCAGATTAATCGGCTGCGTGCAAGCCAGTGCCGACAAGCCCGGTAGCGGATCGCTGATCGTTACATTATTCAAGGTAACATTGCCATCGTTGGTCGCTACGAAGGTGTAAGTGATCACATCGCCCACTGCATCGTAGGTAGCAACGTCTGCTGTTTTGCTTATGCTCAGTACCGGCATTTGGTCCGCCGTTACGGTCTCATCATCTTCTACCGGATCCGTATCATCCGAGTCCGCCGTAGCTGTATTGACGACCGAGCCCGCATCCAGGTCCGCCTGCGTAATCGTGTACGTTGCCGTACAGGTCAGGCTTTCGCCTGGTGCCAGATTAACCGGCTGGGTGCAATCCAAGGCCGACAAGCCCGGTAGTGGGTCGCTGATCGTTACGTTATTTAAGGTCACATTGCCGTCGTTCGTAGCCACGAAGGTGTAGGTGATCACATCGCCTACTGCATCGTAGGTAGCAACATCTGCCGTCTTCATCAGGCTAAGCGATGGGTCTGGGATTGCCGTGACAATGTCATCATCATCATCGTTCACCGGTGTATCGCCGGTTCCGTCACCATCCGTATCGGCAGATCCTGTAACGCTTGCGGTATTGGTAAAGCTTCCGTTATCCAGGTCACTTTGCTCAATGGTATACTGAGCGGTGTAATTCCAGGTTTCCCCAACATCCAATGCACCGTTCCCATTGTCGCCACCGGTATAAACAATACTTCCGGCATTTACATCGGGATCCGTTACCACCACATTATAGATAGTGGTATTCCCGGTATTGGTTACCGCCAGGGTATAATTGATCACATCACCAACCATATCGTAGGTATCCTCAACGGACTCCTTCACGATCATGATCTGGTTTGACTGGATGGCCGTTACCGTCTCACTATCATTGACCGGATCGGTTTCATCGGAATCGGCAGTTGCCGTATTCACAACCAAACCGTTATCCAGATCCGCTTGAGTGATAGAATAGGTAGCCGTACAGATCAGAGATTCACCGGGACCCAAGGTTGCCGGCTGGGTACAGCTCAATGCACTTAGGCCGGGTAGCGGATCAGTGATCGTAACATTAGTCAGCGTAACATTACCTAGGTTGGTGGCAGTAAAAGTGTAGGTAATAACATCACTAACTGCATCGTAGGTCATTACATCAGCTACCTTAGTCAAGTCCAACAGTGGTGTTCCGTCAACGATTACTGTTTCACTGTCATCCACCGGATCGGTTTGGTCCGAATCAGCCGTCGCGGTGTTCATTACCGATCCGATGTCGAGATCTGTTTGGCTGATGGTATAGGTAGCCGTACAAACGAGGGACTCACCTGGAGCCAGCGTCGCCGGCTGCGTGCAAGCCAAAGCCGACAAGCCTGGTAGCGGATCAACGATCGTTACATTAGTCAGCGTTACGTTGCCATTATTGGTGGCAGTGAAAGTATAAGTGATGATGTCGCCGACCGCATCGTAGGTCATTACATCGGCTATTTTAGTCAGGTTCAGCACTGGTGTTTGCACCGCCGTTACTGTCTCACTGTCATCTACCGGATCAGTCTCATCGGAATCAGCCGTTGCCGTATTCATTACCGAACCGTTGTCCAGGTCCGTTTGCGTAATGGAATAGGTGGCCGTACAAACCAGAGATTCGCCCGGAGCTAGCGTTGCCGGCTGCGTGCAGCTCAATGCACTTAGGCCCGGCAGCGGATCAACTATCGTTACATTGGTCAGGGTTACGTTGCCGTTATTCGTTGCCGTGAAAGTATAGGTAATGATGTCACCGACCTCATCGTAGGTCATTACATCCGCTATTTTGGTCAGATTCAGCACCGGTGTTTGTACTGCCGTTACCGTCTCACTGTCATCCACCGGATCAGTCTCATCGGAATCAGCCGTCGCGGTATTCATGACCGTACCGTTGTCCAGGTCCGATTGAGTAATGGAATAGGTGGCCATACAAACCAGGGATTCTCCCGGAGCCAAAGTCGCCGGCTGGGTACAACTCAATGCACTTAAGCCCGGTAGCGGATCAACTATCGTTACATTGGTCAGCGTTACGTTGCTATTGTTGGTGGCAGTGAAGGTATAAGTAATGATGTCGCCTACTGCATCGTAGGTCATTACATCGGCCACTTTAGTCAGGTTCAGCACGGGCGTTTGCACCGCCGTTACCGTCTCGCTATCGTCTACCGGATCGGTTTGATCAGAATCAGCCGTTGCCGTATTCATTACCGATCCGATGTCCAGGTCCGATTGAGTAATGGAATAGGTGGCCGTACAAACCAGAGATTCGCCCGGAGCCAGGGTCGCGGGCTGCGTGCAGCTCAAAGCGCTCAAGCCCGGTAGTGGATCAACAATCGTTACATTCGTCAGCGTTACGTTGCCATTATTAGTCGCCGTGAAGGTATAAGTAATGATATCGCCTACCGCATCGTAGGTCATTACATCCGCTACTTTGGTCAGGTTCAGCACTGGTGTTTGCACCGCCGTTACTGTCTCGCTATCGTCTACCGGATCAATCTCATCGGAATCAGCCGTCGCGGTATTCATGACCGTGCCGTTGTCCAGGTCCGATTGAGTAATGGAATAGGTGGCCGTACAAACAAGAGATTCGCCCGGAGCCAGGGTCGCGGGCTGCGTGCAGCTCAAAGCGCTCAGGCCCGGTAGTGGATCCACGATCGTTACATTGGTCAGCGTGACGTTGCCATTATTAGTCGCTGTGAAGGTGTAAGTGATGAT
>NZ_PDUD01000083.1 GCF_002646595.1 Flavilitoribacter nigricans DSM 23189 = NBRC 102662 | reverse complement strand
GTGTAATCACAAGCTTCCGTGATCGTCAAGCCATAGGCCGCTTCCTGGCCGGTGATGTCTACCGGTGTTTCGGAGTAATCCGCCAGGCTCGTGGTTGCATCACAGGCTTCGATCGTATCGTCATCCGGAGCAGTAACTACTGGAGCAGTGGTATCATCAATCGTGATGGTTTGTACGTCCGTGCCGACATTCAAGCACTCGTCGGTTACCGTGAACGTACGCGTGATTACGATCGGACAAGTGCCGGCTTGCGTATCCACATATGTGACGGTGTAATCACAGGCTTCCGTAACCGTAAGGCCGTAAGCGCCTTCCTGGCCGGTAATATCTACCGGCGTTTCTGAATAATCCGTCAGACCAGTCGCTACATCACAGGCTTCAATCGTATCATCATCCGGTGCGATTACTACCGGTGCAGTGGTATCATCGATGGTGATCGTCTGCACGTCTGTGCCTACGTTCAAGCAATCATCGGTAACGGTGAAGGTCCGCGTGATCACGATCGGACAAGAACCGGTTTGCGTATCCACATAGGTTGTGGTATAGTTACACGTTTCCGTGATCGTCAGACCGTAAGCACCTTCCTGACCGGTGATGTCTACCGGCGTCTCGGAGTAATCCGTCAAGCCAGTCGCTACATCGCAAGCTTCGATCGTATCATCATCCGGTGCCGTTACCACAGGATCGGTTGTATCACCGATGGTAATGGTTTGTACGTCCGTACCCACATTCAAACATTCATCGGTTACGGTGAACGTACGTGTTATCACAACCGGACAAGTGCCCGTTTGCGTATCTACATAAGTGGTGGTGTAATTGCAGGCTTCCGTAATGGTTAAGCCATAAGCGCCCTCCTGTCCGGTAATATCTACCGGCGTTTCTGAGTAATCCGCTAGTCCGCCACCAATATCGCAAGACTCAATCGTATCATCGTCTGGAGCAGTTACTATCGGTGCGGTGGTATCATCGATCGTAATAGTTTGAACATCCGTACCCACATTCAAACATTCATCGATTACCGTGAAGGTCCGCGTGATTACGATTGGGCAGGTACCGGCTTGGGTATCTACATAAGTTGTGGTGTAGTTGCAGGCTTCCGTCACTGTCAGGCCATAAGCGCCTTCCTGACCCGTGATATCCACTGGCGTCTCGGAGTAATCCGTCAGACCAGTGGCGACATTACAAGCTTCGATCGTATCATCGTCTGGTGCAGTTACCACCGGAGCGGTCGTATCATCAATGGTAATCGTTTGTACATCGGTGCCAACGTTCAAACACTCATCGGTCACGGTGAAGGTCCGTGTAATTACGATTGGGCAGGTGCCAGCCTGGGTGTCTACATATGTTGTCGTGTAGTTACAAGCCTCCGTCACCGTCAGTCCGTAAGCACTTTCCTGGCCCGTAATATCTACTGGAGTTTCAGAGAAATCCGTCAGACCGGTCGCTACATCGCACGCTTCAATCGTATCATCGTCCGGGGCGGTAACTACCGGTGCGGTCGTATCGTCGATGGTGATCGTCTGTACGTCCGTACCAACGTTTAAGCACTCATCGGTCACCGTGAAGGTCCGCGTAATCACAACTGGGCAGGTACCGGTCTGCGTATCTACGTAAGTCGTGGTGTAGTTACAAGCCTCCGTAATGGTGAGGCCATAAGCGCCTTCCTGACCGGTAATATCGACTGGCGTCTCGGAGTAATCCGTCAGACCGGTCGCTATATCGCAAGCTTCGATCGTATCATCATCCAGTGCGGTGACTACCGGGGCGGTCGTATCATCTATCGTAATGGTTTGTACATCCGTACCCACATTCAAACACTCGTCGGTTACCGTGAAGGTACGCGTAATCACAACTGGGCAGGTACCGGCCTGGGTATCTACATAAGTTGTGGTGTAATTACAGACTTCCGTCACTGTAAGGCCGTAAGCACCTTCCTGGCCAGTAATATCGACTGGCGTCTCGGAGTAATCCGTTAAACCGGTCGCTACATCACAAGCTTCGATTGTATCATCATCCGGAGCGGTAACTACCGGTGCGGTCGTATCATCAATCGTGATCGTTTGTACATCCGTGCCGACATTCAAACACTCATCCATTACCGTGAAGGTACGCGTGATCACCACCGGACAAGTGCCGGCCTGGGTATCTACATAGGTTGTGGTATAGTTGCAAGCTTCCGTGATCGTCAGGCCGTAAGCACCTTCCTGGCCAGTGATATCAACTGGTGTCTCAGAGTAATCTGTCAGACCAGTTGCCACATCGCAAGCTTCAATTGTATCATCATCCGGAGCCGTTACCACCGGATCCGTTGTATCTCCAATGGTGATCGTTTGTACATCCGTACCTACATTCAAACATTCATCCGTTACCGTGAACGTCCGCGTGATGACCACCGGACAGCTACCGGCCTGCGTATCAACATAAGTCGTGGTATAGTTACAGGCTTCGGTAATTGTTAAGCCATAATTACCTTCCTGACCGGTAATATCTACCGGCGTTTCTGAGTAATCCGCTAGCCCGCCACCTACATCGCAAGACTCGATCGTGTCATCGTCTGGTGCAGTGACTATCGGTGCGGTCGTATCGTCAATCGTGATCGTTTGTACATCCGTGCCGACGTTCAAGCATTCATCAGTTACCGTGAACGTCCGTGTAATGACGATTGGGCAGGTGCCGGCCTGGGTGTCGACGTAAGTCGTAGTATAAGCACAAGCTTCCATGATGGTTAATCCGTATGCGCCTTCCTGACCGGTGATATCGACTGGAGTCTCGGAGTAATCCGTCAGACCAGTGGCGACATTACAAGCTTCGATCGTATCATCGTCTGGTGCAGTTACCACCGGAGCGGTCGTATCATCAATGGTAATCGTTTGTACATCGGTGCCAACGTTCAAACACTCATCGGTTACCGTGAACGTTCGGGTGATCACGATTGGACAGGTGCCCGTTTGCGTATCTACGTAAGTTGTGGTATAGTTACAAGCTTCGGTGATGGTTAAACCATATGTGCCTTCCTGTCCGGTAATGTCTACCGGAGTCTCGGAGTAGTCCGTCAGACCACCCGCAATATCGCACGCTTCAATCGTATCATCATCCGGAGCAGTGACTACTGGATTAGTGGTATCATCAATCGTGATCGTTTGTACATCTGTACCCACATTCAGACACTCATCGGTTACCGTAAAGGTCCGCGTAATGACGATTGGGCAGGTGCCCGCTTGCGTATCTACATAAGTTGTCGTGTAAGCACAAGCTTCGGTGATGGTTAGACCGTAAGCGCCTTCCTGACCGGTAATGTCCACCGGAGTTTCAGAGTAATCAGCAAGACCACCAGCTATATCACACGCTTCGATCGTATCATCATCTGGAGCAGTGACTACTGGTGCGGTCGTATCATCGATCGTGATCGTTTGTACGTCCGTACCTACATTCAGACACTCATCGGTTACCGTGAACGTCCGCGTGATCACGATCGGGCAGGTACCGGCTTGCGTATCCACATAAGTGACGGTGTAATCACAGGCTTCCGTAATAGTCAAGCCGTAAGCACCTTCCTGGCCAGTAATATCTACTGGCGTCTCGGAGTAATCCGTCAGACCGGTCGCTACATCGCAGGCTTCGATCGTATCATCATCCGGTGCGATTACTACCGGTGCAGTTGTGTCATCAATCGTGATGGTTTGCGTATCGGTGCCTTCATTGAGACATTCATCAATCACGGTGAATGTACGCGTGATTACGACCGGACAAGTGCCCGTTTGCGTATCCACGTAAGTCGTGGTATAGTTACAAGCTTCCGTGATCGTCAGACCATAAGCTCCTTCCTGGCCGGTGATATCAACTGGTGTCTCAGAGTAATCCGTCAGACCAGTTGCCACATCGCAAGCTTCAATTGCATCATCATCCGGTGCGGTTACAACTGGATCCGTTGTATCTCCAATGGTGATCGTTTGTACATCCGTACCTACATTCAAACATTCATCGGTCACCGTGAACGTCCGCGTAATCACCACCGGACAGCTACCGGTCTGCGTGTCAACATAAGTCGTAGTATAATTACAGGCTTCGGTAATTGTTAAGCCGTAAGCGCCCTCCTGGCCGGTAATATCTACCGGCGTTTCTGAGTAATCCGCTAGCCCACCACCTACATCGCAGGACTCGATCGTGTCATCGTCTGGGGCCGTAACTACTGGATTAGTGGTATCATCAATCGTGATCGTTTGTACATCCGTACCAACATTCAAACACTCATCGGTTACCGTGAAGGTCCGCGTAATTACGATTGGGCAGGTACCGGCCTGTGTATCTACATAAGTTGTGGTGTAATTACAGGCTTCCGTGATCGTCAGACCATAAGCGCCTTCCTGACCGGTGATATCCACTGGCGTCTCGGAATAATCCGTTAAAGCGGTCGCTACATCACAAGCTTCGATTGTATCATCATCCGGGGCGGTAACTACCGGATTAGTGGTGTCATCAATGGTGATCGTTTGTACATCCGTACCGACATTCAGACACTCATCGGTTACTGTGAAGGTCCTCGTAATGACGATTGGGCAGGTACCCGTTTGCGTATCTACGTAGGTCGTAGTGTAATTACAATTTTCCGTGATCGTCAGACCATAATTACCCTCCTGGCCAGTGATGTCTACCGGAGTTTCGGAGTAATCGGTAAGGCCAGTTGCCACATCGCAAGCTTCGATTGTATCATCATCCGGTGCAGTGACTACCGGTGCGGTCGCATCGTCGATGGTGATCGTCTGTACGTCCGTACCAACGTTTAAGCACTCATCGGTCACCGTGAAGGTACGCGTGATTACGATCGGGCAGGTACCGGCCTGCGTATCCACATAAGTTGTGGTGTAGTTACAGGCCTCGGTAACGGTAAGGCCGTAAGCGCCTTCCTGACCGGTGATATCCACTGGCGTCTCGGAATAATCCGGTAAACTGGTGGTTGCATCACAGGCTTCGATCGCATCATCATCCGGAGCGGTGACTACCGGTGCAGTCGTATCATCAATCGTAATGGTTTGTACATCCGTGCCTACATTCAAACACTCGTCAGTTACCGTGAAGGTACGCGTAATCACAACTGGACAGGTACCGGCTTGGGTGTCTACATAGGTCGTAGTATAATTACAAGCCTCAGTCACCGTCAGTCCGTAAGCACCTTCCTGGCCGGTGATATCCACTGGAGTCTCGGAGTAATCCGTTAAACCGGTCGATACATCACAAGCTTCGATTGTATCATCATCCGGAGCGGTCACTACCGGATTAGTGGTGTCATCAATCGTGATCGTTTGTACATCGGTGCCGAAATTCAAGCACTCATCGGTCACGGTGAAGGTCCGAGTAATGACGATTGGGCAGGTGCCAGCCTGGGTGTCTACATATGTTGTCGTGTAGTTACAAGCTTCCGTAATAGTTAAGCCATAATTACCTTCCTGACCGGTAATATCTACCGGAGTTTCGGAGTAATCCGTCAGGCCGGTCGCTACATCGCAAGCCTCAATTGTATCATCATCCGGTGCCGTTACCACAGGATCCGTTGTATCTCCAATAGTGATCGTCTGTACATCGGAGCCTACATTCAGACATTCATCGGTTACCGTGAACGTCCGCGTGATCACCACCGGACAGCTACCGGTCTGCGTGTCAACATAAGTCGTGGTATAATTACAGGCTTCGGTAATTGTTAAGCCATAAGCGCCCTCCTGGCCGGTAATATCTACCGGCGTTTCTGAGTAATCTGCCAGCCCACCACCTACATCGCAGGACTCGATGGTATCATCGTCCGGTGCGGTAACTACCGGTGCGGTTGTATCATCGATGGTAATGGTCTGCACGTCGGTGCCTACATTCAGGCATTCGTCGGTAACTGTGAAGGTCCGTGTGATCACGATCGGGCAAGTACCGGTCTGCGTATCAACATAAGTTGTGGTGTAATTACAGGCTTCCGTGATCGTCAGACCATAAGCGCCTTCCTGACCGGTGATATCGACTGGCGTCTCGGAATAATCCGTTAAACCGGTCGCTACATCACAAGCTTCGATTGTATCATCATCCGGAGCGGTAACTACCGGATTAGTGGTGTCATCAATGGTGATCGTTTGTACATCCGTACCGACATTCAGACACTCATCGGTTACTGTGAACGTACGCGTGATCACGATCGGGCAAGTTCCAGCTTGCGTATCTACATAAGTCGTGGTATAGTTACAGGCTTCGGTGATCGTTAAACCGTATGTGCCTCCCTGACCGGTAATGTCAACCGGCGTCTCAGAGTAGTCCGCTAATCCACCGGCAATATCACAAGCTTCAATCGTATCATCATCCGGAGCGGTGACTACCGGTGCGGTGGTATCGTCGATGGTGATCGTTTGTACGTCCGTACCAACGTTTAAGCACTCATCCGTTACCGTGAAGGTCCTCGTGATCACGATTGGGCAGGTACCGGCCTGCGTATCTACATAGGTCGTAGTATAGTTACAAGCCTCCGTAATGGTGAGGCCATATGCGCCTTCCTGACCGGTAATATCTACTGGCGTCTCGGAGTAATCAGTAAGTCCGCCAGCAATATCACAAGCCTCAATCGTATCATCATCCGGTGCGGTGATTACCGGGGCGGTCGTATCGTCGATCGTGATAGTTTGTACATCCGTACCTACATTCAGACACTCATCGGTTACCGTGAACGTCCGCGTGATCACGATCGGGCAGGTACCGGTTTGCGTATCCATATAAGTGACGGTGTAATCACAGGCTTCCGTAATAGTCAAGCCGTAAGCACCTTCCTGGCCGGTGATGTCTACTGGCGTCTCGGAATAATCCGTCAAACCAGTCGCTACATCGCAGGCTTCAATCGTATCATCGTCCGGAGCGGTAACTACCGGATTAGTGGTGTCATCAATCGTGATCGTTTGTACATCGGTGCCTACGTTCAAACACTCGTCAGTTACCGTGAACGTTCGCGTAATTACGATCGGGCAGGTGCCGGCCTGAGTATCTACATAGGTTGTGGTATAGTTACAAGCTTCCGTAATAGTTAAGCCATAATTACCTTCCTGACCGGTAATGTCTACCGGCGTCTCAGAATAATCCGTCAGACCAGTGGCTAAATCGCAAGCTTCAATCGTATCATCATCCGGTGCCGTTACCACTGGATCCGTTGTATCTCCAATGGTGATCGTTTGTACGTCCGTGCCAACATTTAAACATTCATCGGTTACCGTGAACGTCCGCGTGATGACCACCGGACAGCTACCGGCCTGCGTATCAACATAAGTCGTGGTATAGTTACAGGCTTCATTGATTGTTAAGCCATAAGCGTCCTCCTGGCCGGTAATATCTACCGGCGTTTCTGAGTAATCCGCCAGTCCGCCACCAACATCGCAAGACTCAATCGTGTCATCGTCTGGAGCAGTGACTATCGGTGCGGTCGTATCGTCAATTGTGATTGTTTGTACATCCGTGCCAACGTTCAAGCATTCATCGGTTACCGTAAAGGTCCGCGTGATCACGATTGGGCAGGTGCCGGCCTGGGTGTCTACATAAGTCGTGGTGTAAGCACAAGCTTCCGTGATCGTCAGACCATAAGCGCCTTCCTGACCGGTGATGTCTACCGGTGTCTCGGAGTAGTCCGCTAATCCATTAGCAATATCACACGCTTCGATTGTATCATCATCCAGAGCGGTAACTACCGGGTTAGTGGTGTCATCAATGGTAATCGTTTGTACATCGGTGCCTACGTTCAAACACTCGTCGGTTACCGTGAAGGTTCGTGTGATAACGATTGGGCAAGTTCCAGCTTGCGTATCTACATAAGTTGTGGTATAGTTACAAGCTTCGGTGATGGTTAAACCGTATGTGCCTTCCTGACCCGTGATGTCTACCGGAGTCTCGGAGTAGTCCGCTAATCCACCAGCAATATCACACGCTTCGATTGTATCATCATCCGGAGCGGTGACTACCGGGTTAGTGGTGTCATCAATTGTGATCGTTTGTATATCCGTACCTACGTTCAAGCACTCATCGGTTACCGTGAAGGTCCGCGTAATCACGATCGGGCAGGTTCCGGCTTGCGTATCTACATAAGTAGTGGTGTAGCTACAAGCCTCCGTAATGGTGAGACCGTAAGCGCCTTCCTGACCCGTAATGTCCACTGGAGTTTCTGAGTAATCAGCAAGTCCGCCAGCAATATCACAAGCCTCAATCGTATCATCATCCGGAGCCGTAACTACCGGATTAGTCGTATCATCAATCGTGATCGTTTGTACATCGGTACCGACGTTCAGACACTCATCGGTTACCGTGAAGGTCCGCGTAATCACGATCGGGCAGGTACCGGCCTGGGTATCTACATAAGTCGTAGTGTAGTTACAAGCCTCCGTCACCGTCAGACCATAAGCGCCTTCCTGTCCGGTAATGTCTACCGGCGTCTCGGAATAATCAGTAAGACCAGAGGCAACGTCACAAGCTTCGATCGTATCATCATCCGGAGCCGTTACCACTGGATCCGTCGTATCACCGATCGTAATAGTTTGTACGTCTGTACCAACATTCAAGCATTCATCGGTTACCGTAAAGGTCCGAGTGATTACGATCGGACAGGTGCCGGCCTGGGTATCTACATAAGTCGTAGTATAATTGCAGGCTTCCGTAATGGTTAGGCCATAATTACCTTCCTGTCCGGTAATATCTACCGGAGTCTCAGAATAATCCGCCAGTCCGCCACCAACGTCGCAAGACTCAATGGTATCATCGTCTGGTGCTGTCACTACCGGGGCAGTCGTATCGTCTATCGTAATCGTTTGTACGTCCGTACCCACATTCAAACATTCATCGGTTACTGTGAAGGTCCGGGTGATTACGATTGGACAGGTACCAGCCTGGGTATCTACATAAGTCGTGGTATAGTTACAAGCCTCAGTCACCGTCAGGCCGTAAGCGCCTTCCTGACCCGTGATGTCCACCGGAGTCTCGGAGTAGTCCGCTAAGCCATTAGCAATATCACAAGCTTCAATCGTATCATCGTCTGGTGCCGTTACCACTGGAGTGGTAGTATCATCAATTGTGATCGTTTGTAAATCCGTACCCACATTCAAGCACTCGTCGGTTACCGTGAAGGTCCGCGTGATCACGATTGGGCAGGTACCGGCTTGCGTATCTACATAAGTGGTGGTGTAGTTACAGGCTTCCGTAACAGTCAGACCGTATGCTCCTTCCTGACCGGTGATATCAACTGGAGTCTCGGAGTAATCAGTAAGGCCAGTGGCAATATTACAAGCTTCAATCGTATCATCATCCGGTGCCGTAACTACCGGATTAGTGGTGTCATCAATGGTGATCGTTTGAACATCGGTGCCGACGTTCAAGCACTCATCGGTTACCGTGAAAGTCCGCGTGATTACGATTGGGCAGGTTCCGGCTTGCGTATCCACGTAAGTAGTCGTGTAGTTACAGGCTTCTGTGATCGTCAGGCCATATGCTCCTTCCTGACCGGTAATATCTACCGGCGTCTCGGAGTAATCCGTCAGACCGGTCGCTACATCACAAGCTTCAATCGTATCATCATCTGGAGCCGTTACCACCGGATCGGTTGTATCGCCGATCGTAATGGTTTGTACGTCCGTTCCTACATTCAAACACTCATCGGTTACCGTGAAGGTACGCGTGATGACGATCGGGCAGGTACCCGCCTGAGTATCTACATAAGTCGTAGTGTAGTTACAGGCTTCCGTAATGGTTAAACCGTAAGCACCTTCCTGGCCGGTGATATCTACTGGCGTCTCAGAGTAATCCGTCAGACCAGTGGCTACATCACAAGCTTCAATCGTATCATCATCCGGAGCCACTACTACCGGATCGGTAGTGTCACCGATCGTGATAATTTGTACATCGGTACCTTCATTCTGACATTCGTCAACAACAGTAAATGTACGCGTGATTACCAACGGACAAGTACCGGCTTGACTATCTACATAAGTGATCGTATAATTACAGGCCTCCGTAACAGTTACACCGTACGCTGCCTCCTGCCCAGTAATATCAACTGGAGTCTCAGAGTAGTCAGCTAAGCCAGTAGTTACACTGCAGGCTTCAATCGTATCATCATCCGGGGCGACCACTACTGGATCGGTGGCGTCTCCAATCGTGATCGTTTGGACATCCGTACCGACATTCAAACACTCATCGGTTACGGTGAAAGTCCGCGTGATCACAACCGGGCAGGTGCCGGTCTGCGTATCCACATAAGTTGTAGTATAGTTACAAGCCTCAGTTACCGTTAAGCCGTAGGCGCCCTCCTGGCCAGTGATGTCCACTGGTGTTTCGGAGTAATCAGCAAGTCCCGTAGTTACTTCACAAGCTTCAAATGCATCATCGTCCGGAGCGGTGACTACCGGTGCGGTCGTATCATCAATCGTGATCGTTTGTACATCGGTGCCTACATTCAAACACTCATCCGTAACCGTAAAGGTCCGCGTAATTAAGATCGGGCAGGTGCCGGTCTGCGTATCCACATAAGTCGTAGTATAGTTACAAGCTTCCGTAATAGTTAAGCCGTAATTGCCTTCCTGACCGGTAATGTCTACTGGCGTTTCAGAATAATCCGCCAGACCTCCAGCAATATCGCAAGCTTCGATCGCATCATCGTCTGGTGCAGTAACTACCGGATCCGTTGTATCATCAATGGTGATCGTTTGTACATCGGTGCCGACATTCAAACACTCATCGGTTACGGTGAAAGTCCGGGTGATCACAACCGGGCAGGTACCAGCCTGAGTGTCTACATAAGTCGTAGTATAGTTACAAGCTTCCGTAATAGTTAAGCCGTAAGCGCCTTCCTGACCAGTGATATCTACTGGCGTTTCGGAGTAGTCAGTAAGTCCGCCGGCAATATCGCAGGCTTCAATCGTATCATCATCCGGTGCCGTGACTACTGGATTGGTCGTATCATCAATCGTGATTGTTTGTACATCAGTACCGACATTCAGACACTCATCGGTTACCGTGAAGGTCCGCGTAATCACAACTGGACAGGTACCGGCTTGGGTGTCTACATAAGTCGTAGTATAGTTACAGGCTTCCGTGATCGTCAAACCGTAAGCACCTTCCTGGCCAGTGATATCTACTGGAGTCTCAGAGTAATCGCCCAGACTTGTAGTTGCATCACAAGCTTCGATCGTATCATCATCCGGAGCGGTGACTACCGGTGCGGTGGTATCGTCAATGGTGATCGTTTGTACATCCGTACCGACATTAAGACATTCATCGGTTACCGTGAACGTACGTGTAATGACGATTGGGCAGGCACCCGCCTGCGTATCCACGTAAGTTGTGGTGTAGTTACAAGACTCTGTCACCGTCAGGCCATAAGCACCTTCTTGACCGGTTATGTCTACCGGCGTTTCTGAGTAATCAGCGAGGCCGCCAGCAATATCGCAAGCCTCAATCGTGTCATCATCCGGGGCGGTAACTACCGGAGCTGTCGTGTCATCAATCGTAATGGTTTGCGTATCGGTGCCTTCATTGAGACATTCATCAATAACGGTAAATGTACGCGTAATCACAATCGGACAAGAACCGGTCTGGGTATCGACATATGTTGTCGTGTAAGCACAAGCCTCGGTGATCGTGAGGCCGTAAGCACCTTCCTGACCGGTAATGTCTACCGGCGTTTCTGAATAGTCGGCTATGCCGTCGGCAATATCACAAGCTTCGATCGTATCATCGTCTGGTGCAGTTACTACCGGGTCGGTCGTATCATTGATGGTAATGGTTTGTACGTCTGTACCCACATTCAAGCATTCATCGGTCACGGTAAAGGTCCGTGTAATTACGATCGGGCAGGTGCCGGCTTGAGTATCTACATAAGTCGTAGTATAGTTACAAGCTTCAGTAATGGTTAAGCCATAAGCGCCTTCCTGTCCAGTAATATCTACCGGCGTTTCTGAATAGTCAGATAAACTTGTAGTTGCATCACAGGCTTCGATTGTATCATCGTCAGGAGCGGTAACTATCGGAGCTGTCGTATCATCAATGGTGATCGTTTGTACATCCGTGCCTACGTTCAAACACTCGTCAGTTACCGTGAAGGTCCGCGTAATCACGATTGGGCAGGTACCGGCCTGGGTGTCTACGTAAGTCGTAGTGTAGTTACAAGCTTCCGTAATGGTTAGGCCGTAAGCGCCTTCCTGACCCGTGATGTCTACCGGAGTTTCAGAGTAATCCGCCAGTCCTCCAGCAATATCACAAGCCTCAATTGTATCATCATCTGGTGCAGTGACTACCGGTGCAGTTGTATCGTCAATGGTGATGGTTTGTACATCGGTACCGACATTCAAGCACTCATCGGTTACCGTAAAGGTTCGCGTGATCACGATTGGGCAGGTTCCCGCTTGCGTATCCACGTAAGTGGTAGTGTAATTACAAGCCTCCGTTACAGTTAAGCCATACGCTCCTTCCTGACCGGTAATATCTACCGGAGTCTCGGAGTAATCAGCTAATCCTCCAGCGATATCACACGCCTCAATCGTATCATCATCCGGTGCCGTGACTACTGGATTGGTCGTATCATCAATCGTGATTGTTTGTACATCAGTACCGACATTCAGACACTCATCGGTTACCGTGAAGGTCCGCGTAATCACAACTGGACAGGTACCGGCCTGGGTGTCTACATAAGTCGTAGTATAGTTACAGGCTTCCGTGATCGTCAAACCGTAAGCTCCTTCCTGACCAGTAATATCTACCGGAGTCTCGGAGTAATCAGCTAGGCCGCCGGCGATATCGCAAGCTTCAATCGTATCATCATCCGGGGCAGTAATTACTGGATTAGTGGTGTCATCAATCGTGATCGTTTGTACATCCGTTCCTACATTCAAACACTCATCGGTTACCGTGAAGGTCCGCGTAATTACGATTGGACAGGTACCGGCCTGGGTATCAACATAAGTCGTAGTGTAGTTACAAGCTTCCGTGATCGTCAGCCCATAAGCGCCTTCCTGACCGGTGATGTCCACCGGAGTCTCGGAGTAATCAGCCAGACCGCCGGCTATATCGCAAGCTTCAATCGTATCATTATCCGGAGCCGTAACTACTGGATTAGTCGTATCATCAATCGTGATCGTTTGCACATCCGTACCTACATTGAGACATTCATCGGTTACCGTGAAGGTCCGCGTAATGACGATTGGGCAGGTACCGGCTTGAGTGTCGACGTAAGTTGTGGTATAGTTACAAGCTTCCGTCACCGTCAGACCATATGCCCCTTCCTGACCGGTAATGTCAACCGGGGTCTCAGAGTAATCCGCTAATCCGCCAGCGATATCACACGCTTCAATCGTATCATCATCCGGGGCGGTCACTACTGGATTAGTGGTATCATCAATCGTGATCGTTTGCACATCCGTTCCAACATTCAGACACTCATCGGTTACGGTAAAGGTCCGCGTGATTACAATTGGACAGGTGCCGGCTTGAGTGTCGACATATGTTGTCGTGTAAGCACAAGCTTCGGTGATGGTTAAGCCGTAAGCGCCTTCCTGACCGGTGATGTCCACCGGCGTTTCAGAGTAATCCGCCAGACCACCGGCAATGTCACAAGCTTCAATTGTATCATCATCCGGTGCCGTGACTACCGGGTTAGTGGTATCATCAATCGTGATCGTTTGCACGTCGGTACCCACATTCAGACACTCATCGGTCACCGTGAAGGTCCGCGTAATTACGATCGGGCAGGTTCCGGCCTGCGTATCTACATATGTTGTTGTGTAGTTACAGGCTTCTGTGATCGTCAGACCGTATGCCCCTTCCTGACCGGTAATGTCCACCGGAGTCTCGGAGTAATCAGCCAGGCCACCGGCTATATCGCACGCCTCAATCGTGTCATCATCCGGAGCTGTAACTACCGGATTAGTGGTATCATCAATGGTGATCGTTTGTACATCCGTACCGACATTCAAACACTCATCGGTCACCGTGAAGGTCCGCGTAATGACGATTGGGCAGGTACCGGCCTGGGTATCCACGTAGGTTGTCGTGTAAGCACAAGCTTCGGTAATGGTGAGACCATATGCCCCTTCCTGACCGGTAATGTCAACCGGAGTCTCGGAGTAATCCGCTAATCCACCGGCAATATCACACGCTTCAATTGTATCATCATCCGGAGCCGTAACTACCGGATTAGTGGTATCATCAATCGTGATCGTTTGTACGTCTGTACCGACATTCAGACACTCGTCGGTTACCGTGAAGGTCCGCGTGATCACGATCGGACAGGTGCCGGCCTGGGTATCTACATAAGTGGTCGTGTAAGCACAAGCTTCCGTGATCGTCAGACCATAAGCTCCTTCCTGACCGGTGATATCGACTGGCGTCTCGGAATAATCCGTTAAACCGGTCGCTACATCACAGGCTTCGATTGTATCATCATCCGGAGCGGTAACTACCGGATTAGTGGTATCATCAATCGTGATGGTTTGTACATCCGTACCTACATTCAAGCATTCGTCGGTTACCGTGAAGGTCCGCGTGATTACGATTGGGCAGGTACCCGCCTGGGTATCTACATAAGTCGTAGTATAAGCACAAGCTTCGGTGATGGTGAGGCCGTAAGCGCCTTCCTGACCGGTTATATCAACTGGCGTTTCGGAGTAATCAGCTAGTCCACCGGCAATATCACACGCTTCAATCGTATCATCGTCTGGAGCCGTAACTACCGGGTTGGTGGTATCATCAATCGTGATCGTTTGTATATCCGTACCCACGTTCAGACACTCATCGGTTACCGTAAAGGTCCGGGTAATGACCACCGGACAGCTACCGGTCTGCGTATCAACATAAGTTATGGTATAATTACAGGCTTCGGTAATTGTTAAGCCATAAGCGCCCTCTTGGCCGGTAATATCTACCGGAGTTTCTGAGTAGTCCGCTAATCCACCAGCAATATCGCACGCTTCAATCGTGTCATCATCTGGGGCGGTCACTACCGGATTAGTGGTATCATCAATCGTGATCGTTTGCACGTCCGTTCCTACATTCAAACACTCATCGGTTACCGTGAAGGTCCGTGTGATGACGATCGGGCAGGTGCCGGCCTGGGTGTCTACATATGTGGTGGTATAAGCACAAGCTTCAGTAATCGTCAGACCATAAGCTCCTTCCTGACCCGTAATATCTACTGGCGTTTCGGAATAATCCGTTAAACCGGTCGCTACATCACACGCTTCGATTGTATCATCATCTGGGGCGGTCACTACCGGATTAGTGGTATCATCAATCGTGATGGTTTGTACGTCGGTGCCGACGTTCAAACACTCGTCGGTTACCGTGAAGGTCCGCGTGATTACGATTGGGCAGGTACCGGCCTGGGTATCTACGTAAGTGGTAGTGTAAGCACAGGCTTCCGTGATCGTCAGACCATACGCTCCTTCCTGACCGGTAATGTCTACTGGCGTTTCAGAATAATCAGCCAGTCCTCCAGCAATATCACAAGCCTCGATTGTATCATCATCCGGGGCAGTGACTACCGGATTAGTGGTGTCATCAATCGTGATGGTTTGTACATCCGTACCGACGTTCAAGCACTCATCGGTTACCGTGAACGTCCGCGTAATGACTATTGGACAGGTACCGGACTGGGTATCTACATAAGTAGTGGTGTAGTTACAGGCTTCCGTCACCGTCAGACCGTATGCTCCTTCCTGACCGGTAATGTCTACTGGAGTTTCAGAGTAATC
>NZ_PDUD01000082.1 GCF_002646595.1 Flavilitoribacter nigricans DSM 23189 = NBRC 102662 | reverse complement strand
CAAATACAAATCAGCATAATTTTTTCACTCTTTTGCTTGCATGGGAACACAGTTCATCCTGAATTTTTTCAGGACTCAAAAATAATCTCGTAGCGGTTAAACATTCGTAGAAAAATAGTCGAAATGCTGGTTTCAATCTCAGTGAGGTCGGAAAACGCTTATCAGTCTAAATTCTACGAATATTCGATCTCCCTGAGGGCATACACCGCATTTTATAAAATTCGGGGTGATTAATGCCTGATCGGGCTATCGTCCGTGATCTATTCAAAACGTTTTACGTAATCCAGAAATTTAATGGCGGTGGCGTCCAGGTTCTCAATAGAACCGCCTCCATCCAGTACCTCACACATTTCGTAGACCAGATAACCCTGGTAGCCCACTTCTTTGAGCGTCCCGAAAAAGGTATCGTAATCGACGATCCCCTCTCCCATCGGTGTGGCCCGGATAACGGGTTTATCCGCCACGTAGTTGGTCAGGGTATTTTCGTAGTGGTAACGCGGCAGAACGACGTAGTCCGCCGCAATGGTATTCGCGATAAAAGGCTGCATTTTTTTCACGGAGGCTTTGATCTCCTCTTTGGAAAGTCCTTCCAGCGTAGGCGACCAGGCATCCCAGCCCGCCACTACATTTGGCATATTGATTTCCTTCAGCAGCCAGTACATCGCATCGTGGTGCAGGGCAATATCGTGGTGATTCTGTACGACAAGGGTCACGCCGTGTTTCGCAGCTTCCCGGCCCGCCAGCTGGATGCCTTCCAGTACCGTGGCGTATTGCCGGTCGTAAGGAATCCCGGGACGCTCGTAACCGGTAAAAATGCGGACCATATTGGTTCCCAGGTCTTTCGCCAGTTCGGCTACCTGCCCCAGATAGGCCGCCTGGATCTCCGTGTGCGGGATCCCAGGTTTGTCGAGACCGGCCGTAAAATCGGAATATCCGGCCAGACCGACGAGCGTCAGCCCCAGGTCCTCCATCTTCTTTTTGAGCCTGGCCCGTTCTTTTTTATCGTAATCCAATGGAGACAGATGGGGGCGTTTGGCCATCAGCATGACGCCGTCGTATCCGAGCGCTTTGGCCTTTTCCAGAAATTCGTCTACACTCAGACGGGCCTGCCCCCGCCACATCCCGGCGTAGCCAATGGAATGCAGGCAGGTCTTGACCTTGAAATCGGCAGCATTCCCGGTAGGTAAATCCTGAGCCGTTAAAACCGGCAGCAAACCAAAACACAAAACAATGAGGATCGGTAATGTCTTCTTCATGATTGGATGGATCGTTTAGGTATGTTTATTTTATACAATGCCTGGTGAATTTGCCCTGTAACTTCCCATTCCGGTCAGCAGTAGGAAAGCTGGTACGCCTTACTGCTGCAGATCCCCTACCCAGTCGGCAATCCGGTCCATCGCTTCCAGTACCCGCGGGCAGCAGGCCTGCATGAAAGCGTCGTCCAGCGGTTTATCGCCGTGGGAAGCGGCCATTTTCAGGGCTTTTTCCCCGTCGAAATCCACGTAGGACAAGCGGGCGGTCAGCTCTTCCGAAGGGCGTCCGAAATCGTAACTGGGCAGCAAGGCCACTCCCGTTTCTTCCAGCAATTGTTCGCACAGGTCCGCACTACTCTGGACGCCCCGCTTTTCGAGCGCTTTTTGGTAGTGGGAAAAATCCGGGAACAGATAAAAACCACCCTGGGGTTCGGGCGTGTGAATATGCAGTTCCCTCAATCGCCGGTACAGATATTGCCCCAATACCCGCAAGATCCGCCGGGATTCGTGCAATTGCCGTTCAATGACCGGATGTTCTTCAAAGGCCGTAATGGCTGCGTACTGAATGGGAGCGCTGGTGGAGGTATAGGTTTCGCTCGCCACCACCGCCATCGCGTCCAGTAACCACCGCAGATCGGGCGGAAACAGGAACATCCCCAACCGCCAGCCTCCGGCTCCACACCACTTGGAAAGGCCACTACTGACAATGGTCCCCTCCGGATAATAGCGCGCTACAGATACATGACGTCCGGAATGGTGTAATTCCCCGTATATCTCATCCGAAAGTAATATCACCCGGTATTTACGGGCAATGGCGGCGATCTCCCGCAGACGGTCTTCCGAATAGGTGGCGCCGGTCGGATTGGCCGGGTAATTGATGATCACGATGCGGGGCCGGTCGGGATCCATCTTGCAGAGCGCTTCCAGTTCTTCCGGGCTGAGTCGCCAGTCATTTTCCGGGTGGGTCTTCACCCAGTTTACCCGGCGACCGATGATCATGGCCTGCGGAGAGTAGGAAACCCAGCTCGGCATCGGCATCACCAGATCGCCGTAATAGACCAGTTGCAGCAGGAACAGCAATTCCTTGGATCCCGGACTCACCATAATATCTTCCGGTGAGTAATCCAGTCCCTGCCTGCGTTTGAAATAGGTAGCGATGGTCTGCCGCAACGGATAGAGCCCCTGCACCGCCAGATAATCCTTCTGGTGGGCATTTTTTTTCAGGGCTTCCACTACCGGTTCGGGTACCGGGAAAGGAGATTGGCCGAAGCCCAGAAAAAAGATCTCTTTCCCCTGAGCGGCCAGTTTCCGGCTTCTTTCGTTAATGGCCAGGGTGGCCGATTTTTTGAGTCCCCGAACGTTCAGATTGAGGTTGATAGGTATTTTCTTTCTCTTTGCCATGCTCCTTAAAGTAAGGAACTGAACTTAAAGAACCATACATTTCCGCCAGGTTTCGACCTGTGATTTTTTTAAGATCATCGTCGAAACAAGAACGACAGGAACAGGATGCCTTATTGGCAGGCATTCGTCAATGAATTACAAAGGGAAAGTGGGAATGGCGTGAGCGCCTGGAAAGAAAGGTTGCACGGTAAGGGAAACGGAGCGATTGCCCAGAACCCTTTACCGTGCGGTGCATTGCAAGTGTTAACCACTTATTTTACTTCATTCCGGTTAAGGAAAGAACGCCTGAATTTGATCAGGAGCTAAATTCACGCCGGCAATAGCGCGAACTTAGCTCCTGCCCGTACTGACCGCTCAGGCGGCGGCTTTAATTTACCTACCGGATAATGGCCGGGACTAGTCGCCCATTCCAATAAAGCTACCGGCAGAATCGAACCGCAGTTCTTCACCGCTGCTCAATTCGATCTCGTAATAGATCTTATCGTCTTCTTCCTCGCGCTCGGCTTCTTCGATGGTGGCACCGGGGTAATTCTGAGTAACGTAGGAGGTGATGCTTTGCGGAAGATCAGCTACCTCGATATCGTCGTCTCCAGCTTCGCCCGAATCACAGGCGGTAAAGCCAAAAGAAAAACTAAACAGGAGGGCTAGGATAAACAGTAATCTGCGCATGACTATGGTTTTTAAGGGTTTCAGCTGACGAGCAGCCGTTAAAACAATACCGGCGAATAGCCTGATCAGGCGTTATTTACCCTTCATTTCCTGGCAAATATCGCGGCATTGTAGGTTAAACCATATTATCGGGACAGAGGTTCGGTGCCCAAAATGAAGAGCGCGGAAGAGCGCAGCCTCACTGGTGTTCCGCAGTAAAAAATATGTTACGGAACGATCGGTGGGGCCGGATAAAGGACTGCCGATCTTCTCAACAAATAACTAATCCAGCTCCCGAATGGCATGCTTTTCCCGGGCCAGCATCAGAGCGGCCGGCATATCCATATAGCGCAATACTTTGGGGTAATACGGGCCTTCCAGGTGACTGGCGGGGAGTTTGGTCAGTTCCAGACTGATCCGGTTATCCAGAAACAGGGAAGCGTAGAGGGCCATACCGGCACTAATGCCTTCGGCTTCGATGGTCAGGTCTTTCGTCTCCGAAGTTTGCAGGAAAGCCTCCAGCGCCCGCCGGATATCCCAGGTTTGCATGGCCTGCAGGGATTGCCCCAGGAGGTAATAGCGCTTTCGGATCTGGGCCTGTTTAAATTCATCGCCACTAAAGGCGGCCGGGCCCGCGCCCCGCATACTGATCAATAGTAGGGAACCTCCGGTCAATTCCCGTTGTAAAATTGCCGCTGCATCCGTTTTTGCCTCCGTCGAGGACCAGAACGGGCCGCCGGGGAAGGCTCCCGCCAGACGGGCCGACCAATCGGCCCAATTGTCCTCATCCAGCAGGATGATCCGGGTGGGTCCCTGCCTGGATCTACCGGTAGATTGCAGGTGGAATACGGGCAAGTTGGTATGCTCGTCCGATGGCAGCCGGTAGGTGGTCAACTGCATGCCCCGGGACTGCACCCTGGATTCGATGTCCATAATTGCCGGCGCATCGTTTTCGGGCCAGTTGGCAAAAATGCGATCTAGGTCCTTTCTCCACCCGGACCTGGCCTCCGCGGGGCTGGTCTCCGCCAGGACGGCATCGGTAGACGGCGCCACCGTGTTGAAAGATTCATCGATACGGGTATTGCGTTCATCACCGGGCAATGCTTTAAAGACCCGCAACTGCTCCGGTTCAAAAAACTTAACCGCCGTCTTTTCGATCAGTCCCTCCCGCTGGTAAAAATAGCGGTTGAACCACCGAAAGGCATGCACCCGCAGTTCCTGCTCGTCCCGGTGGGGCCCGGCTGTGATGTTCAGGGCCAGCTGATCTCCGGCTCCGAGTTGTTCGTAGATCTGCCGTACCTGCCGGTATACCCGAAAAACGCCCTCCACCGGAAACATGATATCCCGATCGGTATTACTGATCAGCAGGGGTCGTGGGGCCAGCAGGGCGGCTACTTTTGGAAAATCCCACTGGTAGGTGTTGTACATGTACATACAATCGCAGTGATCCTCCACACAGCCGTTTACCACGTGGTCTTCCATGTCGGTGATACCCGCTACCGGGACCGCTACCTTGATGCGCTCATCCATGGCGCCGACCCACCAGCTCGTGACCCCTCCCCCACTGCGGCCGGTAATCCCGATCCGCTCGGGATCTACTTCCGGCCGGGTCAGCAGGTAATCGATGGCCCGGATACCGTTCCAGGTTTCCACTCCGGCGGGCGTATACCCACGGGATTGCCACCACCAGCGCTGGTAGCGATGCAGACCGTGGTGGATGCCCTCGATCTCACCGAGCTGGACGGTATCCAGGATCAGGCAGACGTAGCCGTTGCGGGCAAACCAGGCCGGATGGTGCTGATAATTCACCTTTGCGCCGTAGCTGTAGCCGTCCTTTTTCACATTGGCATGACCGCAGACGTAAATAATGGCCGGCACCTTTTCCTTTAGGTTTTTCGGTATATAGAGATTGCCGGTAACGTACAGGCCCGGCATGGATTGGAAGTGCAGGTTTTGCACCGTAAATTCCTCGTGCTCGATCGATTCGGTCACTGTTGCTTCCAGGGGTGTTTTCTCCGGCATGGGCCAGAGTCCCAACATATCCTGCAGCTCCCGGCGGGCCTCGGTTTTATACGTTTCCCAATCTTCGATAGCGGACAGTTCCTGCTCGGTGCGCAGCTTGATGCGCTCGGTTTCCGCGGCGAAATAATCATTGAGCTGAGTATCAAAATCCCAGACCGGCGGATCTGTATTTACCGGGGAGAGGATCCAGAAGGTCAACAGACTGGCAAGCAGGTATTTCATGGATGGAGGAGATAAGCAATCATACTATTGGCGGAGAGGGAGACCAGGAGACGCTGAGAAAAGGAGAAAGGCGTTGCGCTTTATCCTTCTTCTGGTATCCTGTCTTTCTCATTTTGTCCAGTAGTATGATAAGCGATTAAATAGGTTAGGATTGAAATGGGGGCGAAAGCAGATTGCATCACCGCTTCTAAGATAATAAGAAAGTTGAGTGTAACCTTATTAACCACCAGATCCGTAATAATTTATCACGATCCCGGACATAGCATCTAATATCGGCCGGACGGCCAGTGCAAAGGACTACAGACCGGAGATCCTATTCATTGTCGCTGGTAGCTGCCGGCATAGGACTCACCTGGATGGAGGCCACCGCCGTCGGCAGTTGCTCCAGCGTATCGCGTTCCTGCCAGATCACGTTCGGGCAATTCAGCATGGATTGCACTTCCAACGAAGGTTCCGGGAAGGTAGCTTCGCTTAGTTCCTGGAAATCGCAATCCTGATTCACCTG
The DNA here is from genome assembly GCF_002646595.1 of Flavilitoribacter nigricans DSM 23189 = NBRC 102662. GTDB lineage: Bacteria > Bacteroidota > Bacteroidia > Chitinophagales > Saprospiraceae > Flavilitoribacter > Flavilitoribacter nigricans. The sequence continues at coordinate 10,418 of NZ_PDUD01000082.1, read as the reverse complement.
CAACATGAACTCCGCAAAGATCGGCAGGGCGGTATTCGCTCCCTGTCCCAGCCGTAGATTACGAAAACGAACGATGGGATATTCGGCGCCAACCCACACGCCCGTCACCAGCCGGGGGCTATAGCCCATAAACCAGCCATCGGAATGATTCTGGCTCGTGCCGGTCTTGCCGGCCAGATCATTGTTCAGCTGGTAGCGATACCGCAAACGCATGGCGGTACCTTTGACCGGAGATTTTCGCAACATTTCGTTGATGATATCGGCTTCCTGTTCTTCCAGTACATGTTCCCAGCGGCTGCTGTCTACCTGCGATTCAAAATCTACCAGTACTTTGCCTTCGGGCGTCTCGATGCGGCGGATGTAGTTCAGTTCCGGGCGTTTGCCCCGGTTGGCGAAAGTACCGTAGGCGGTCACCATTTCTTCCAGAGACGCATCGGCTACTCCCAGAGCAATTGCGGGTACGCCGGGGATGTGCCCCTTAAGGCCTAATTGCGCCGCCAACTCGGCAATTGCTTTGGGTCGGGCCCGCAGAGCAGTTTGCACGGCGATGGTATTGACGGAATGGATCAAACCACCCTCCATGGAGTAGACGCCACCGTATTTGTTATCCGCGTTGCGGGGTTTCCAGCCTTCGTACCGCCAGTAGGTGGCCAGCACATTCGGCGTGTAAGCACAGGGGTGAATGCCCTTTTGGATCGCTTTGGCGTAGACAATCGGTTTGAAGGTAGAACCCACCGAACGGCGGGACCGCACGTGGTCGTATTTGAAGTATTGATGATCGATCCCGCCGACCCAGGCCCGCACCGCCCCCGTTCCGGGATCGGCCGCCAGAAAGCCGGCATTGAGAAAAGAAAGGTAGTGCCGGATGGAATCCAGGGGACTCAGTTCCACCTTTTCGTCCACACCGGGAGCGCGATAGATCCAGGTTGGATGGGGGACGGATAGGATGGAGTCGATCGTGGTTTCCGGCAGACAGCGTTCGGCCAGTCTCCGGTATACTTCCGACTGGTATACTACTTCCCGGAAAAGGCTGTCGCTTTCCCACGGCGTCTCGTCCCCGAGGTGTTCGGTAAAATCTCGCTGTAATTTCGTCATGTGCCTGGCCACGGCAACTTCGGCGTAGGTCTGCAGGCGGGAATCGATCGTGGTAAATATCTTCAGGCCGTCGGTATACAAATTGTAGCCCAGGCCATTCTCTTTCCGGAGTTTTTGTAGTAATTCTTTCAATTCCTGGCGAAGGGTCTCCCGAAAATGGGTTGCCGGACCTTCGTTTACGGTCAGGGGCTGGTATTGCAATTGCAGCGGCAACTGTTGGAGCGAGTCCACCATTTTCGCGGGCAGATAGCCGTCCTGAGCCATACGTTGGAGTACGAGGTTGCGGCGTTCCAGGGATCGGCCGGGGTGATTCTTAGGATTATAACTCGCGGTGGCCTTGAGCATACCGATCAGCACGGCGGCCTGTTCCGGGCGCAGGTATTCCGGCAGCGTATTAAAAAAGCGGTGGGCGGCCACCTTAATGCCGAAAGTATTCTCACTAAAGGAAACCGTATTCAGATAGATCTCCAGAATTTCCTCTTTGGTGTAAAGCGCTTCTAGCCGCCGGGCGATAAAAACTTCTTTGATCTTATTGATGATCAGGGAATACCGGCCGTAATCCTGGCGTGGATAGAGGTTCTTGGCGAGCTGCTGCGAAATGGTACTGCCTCCTCCCTGGCTGGCGTCGTTCAGGAACAGGGTCTTGAACAATACCCGGCACCAGGCCTGCCAGTCAATGCCGTTGTGTTGAAAATAGCGGGCGTCTTCCGTAGCGATCAGCGCTTTGATCAGTATCGACGGGAGTTGTTCGTACGGCAGGTAACTGCGGTTTTCGAGATAATACCGACCAAGTATACTGCCGTCCCGGGAATATACTTCCGACGCCAGATAGCTGGAAATGTGGTGCAGATCTTCCTTTGCGGGAAGCGGACCAAAAGCACCCATACGAACGCTTTGCAGGAAAATGAACACGGCCAGAAGGGCAGCGACAGCAAGCAGGATGAGGGCGCGCACCCCAAAAGCCGCCCAGGGCCTTTTCTTCCGGAAATCGCGCCAGTCATCGGGCCAGGTTTTGACCCGGTACAGGAGGGCATACACTTTCGCGGCCTGCAGCCGCGCTGTGGGAATAAAATTGTTCATGGGATCTTTGGGGATTATGTTCTCTCCGAATGCCGGCCTGCACTATTCCATTTCCAACTCGCTGTCCCCGGGGAGCTCCTGGGACGATACCCGGACCGGTATCCGCTGATATGTTTTAGGAAAATAAAATTTGCCTTATACTTAAATTGTTAATCGTTTTTTAGACGAAAAAGATTCCTTTAAGTAACATTATTTTAAAATTTTATTGTCTACTGTAATTTTATTCTCTACCCTATGCAAATTCGGATGCCAGTCAACAGACCGTAGGTCACGCCGGAGTCCAACAAGACCGGATCAGGCAAAGCCGGTAACAACAGCGGATACTTCGGGTACGGGCAAAAAAAGATCCCGTTTTGAAAAAACGAGATCCAAGGTAACAGGTACAGGTAGACACCATATTGATCGGGATCGGAGCTGGTTGGCAACTGAACCTGACCACACTCAGATTCAGCCAGCTCTGCCCGGAATTTTATAGGAGTTTCCGGGCGATGGATCAATTCGTGTCACCTGGGGAAGGGTTGGTTAATCTTTTTGGGGTTATACGCTGTAATTGTGCCAGATATCGCGGGCTTATCCCGCTTGTACCACCCTTCCCGGTACCGGTTCATTTTTGTGTTTAACGGGCGGCATCTAAAGTCCGCCCGTGTTTGGGCTTTGAAGTGATTTAAACTTTTAGACTGCCGGCGCCACCGAGGGGATTCCTATGGCCGGCGGAGTCCCGGGCAACCGTCAGAATAAGTTTAAACCACTTCCGTAGATAGTTGAATAAGAAAAATCCGGGGTTTAGTTCTATTTCCGAAAAATTTGCTATTTTTTCGAAAGGCAGTGATTTATTATGCCTTTCATTTACCGTTCAATTACATATTGCGCATTTCCCCAAAATACCTAATCACTTTTCGGTTTTTTTTTAAATTTATTTTTCTCTAGCGATTAGATAATTCCCTTTAAATCGCAATAATGTTTGGAGCACCTTACTCAGACAATGACTTAGTCGAGATGATCTTGGCTGGAGGAGAGCAGGAAAACAAGGCGATCGCTTACATCCTAAAAAGGAACCGGAAGAAGGCCTACCATCTGGTACTGCAGCGGTATGGGAACCAGGAAGATGCCAAAGATGTCTGGTTGGAAGGCGTCACGCAACTGGTACTGATGATCGAGGCGGGCAAGTTCCGATCCGGCCATTCCATCGATGCCCTCCTCTGGAGAATATTCGAACGCATCTGGTTCAAAATGCTCAGTAAGAACAATAAAGAGCAGGAAAAAACCGAAAAACTAAAGCTAATGGAAACTAATCCCGATCCCCCGGACCTCTTCATCATCAACCAGGAACTGCGGGCCATCCTCAAAAAACTAAGCACCTTTCTGGGCGATGACTGCTTTAAAGTGCTCTACCTCCAGGCCCAGAGCTATAAAGCCGAAGAGATCCGGGAAAAAATGCCGCAGTTCAGCAGCGCCCAGGCCGTGATGAACCGGATCTACCGCTGTAAGCAACGGCTCAGTAAGGAAATTGAAACGAATGAAGCGTTACAGGTCTACCTCGATCAGCTCCGAACGTTTTATTTTAATGATAAATAATCCTATTTTAGAACATGTTTAAGGTTCTTAGTATAGGATGGAAGATGCATCCATGAGTAACGGAACAATCTTAAAATATCTTCAGGGAAAGTTACCGGAAGAAGATCGTGTCGATTTCGAAAGGCAACTGCGGGAAGATGCGGCCCTTGCCGAAGCCGTGGAGCGGGAGAAAGAGGTGCAGATTGCCGTGGATCTGATCGCACGCTACCGGAAACGGGAGCAGGTGGCAGCCATTGCCGAGGGCCTGGAAGAGGAAGCGCCCAAACGGATGCCACTGGCCAAAGTAGCGGGCAGTTTCCTGCTACAGCCGATGGGCAGAGTGGCGGCCGGTGTACTGCTACTGATCGTGGCCGGATTCGTTTTTCTGCAGCAACGTTATTCCGATGCAGCTATCATGCGATCATTCGGCCAGCGGTATGAACTAGATCTTACGGATAAAGGAGGCGGCGCCCAGGAAGAAACGCTGAAAGCTGCCATGGAAAACTATAAAGCCGGCAATTACGAACAGGCACTGGAACAATTCTCCGGATTGCCGAACACCATAAACGAATACTGGCTCGTTCAATTATTTATTGGAAACTGTGAACTCGAACTGAAACGCTACCAGTCGGCCGCCGACACCTTCAGCCGGATAGTCGGCGAGTCCGAATTCTACGAAGAGACCGCCCGGTGGTATCTGGCCTTGGCCCAATTAGGGGCCAATCGCGGAGATCAGGCCCGGGCAACACTGAATGCTATAGCACCGGGACAGTTTAACTACACCAAATCACAACAGATGCTCAGCCGGATCGATAGCCCGTTCCGGCATTTGCCCGGTATTTAAGGTGCTGCTAAAAGCACATTTCACAAAACATTTGTCCTCATTCGTTCTCGCCCGAACGTATCATCAACTGTTTACTACCCATTGGTTTGGTAGTAAGCAATTTCGTGTTTACAGGAACTTCTAATTTTAAATTGACGTTGCATCCAATTGCCTGAATTTAGCATCCATCATAAAACACAATTCTATGTCAAATGAAACTTTATCCCGTTGTAAACATTTCTTTCGCGAAGGAGCTGATGTCCGGTTAATCGCCCCAATCGCTCCCGACGAACACACCTCAATTCAGTGGTTTAATAATGGTAAAAAAATAGTGGGCGCCGATGCGCCGATAATTACCTTAACCAATTTTTCCACGGAAGGAGTCTTTCACTTTGAGACCATCCACCATGATGAAAATGAGGAACCGGAAGTTTCGGAGAAGATCACCGTTCGAAAATTGGGGGTCACCGAAAAAGGATTTTGTCCGCCGCATCAGTTAATCGTTGAGTTGGAAAGCTTTGATGAAGCTGCTCAGGAAGAGATCGCTGAACTGAAAAGGCTCCTGAAAGTCAATTCTGACACAAGAACTTGCCCGGGGAAGTTCAACTTCATTCAATTATGGGAATGGGATCCGGAGGACCATCAGGGTTTCCAGGAAGCCCGGCGGATTTTGTCCGATGAAACTTCCAAAGAAGCTATCGTCAATGATCTGGTAGAAGCGATGCTCTCCCATGGAGATAAAGCCGGGGAGATCGACCACCTGCTGCAGTCCAAGCTGCAGGAGATGAAGCGGAAGATCCATCTCAAAGAAAAACACGTAAAAAAGACCGAGGACAACTTCCTGCGTCCGCTGTCTTTTGTTGAACACGGTGACCACAGTACCGGAAAGCCGCATTTGCACGATCCGGATTTCCCGGGCACGCTCGACGTACACTTTGGCGATAGTACCAGTCGGGAATTACCTCCGGTAAACAAATTCCCGGGTATTGATAAGCAATCGGTAGTAGAGCGGTCACCGGAAAAAAGGACCGTGCTGATCGCCATTGTCGACTCCGGTATTGCCTATCGCCCCGAATCTGATCATACGGATCCGATTTTATCTTCGATCAAACACAAAAGAATTCTGAATAAGGAAGATATCTTCGGTTACAATTTCGTGGATGACAACCAATTGCCCTTTGACGATAATGGACACGGTACTGAAATTGCCCACATTATTCTTTTCGGAAAGGGGACAACTAAAAATGACAGGGTAAAAATCCTGCCGATCAAGACGCACAACCAGTACGGTATCGGTATGCTGTTCGACTGTATTTCCGGCATTTTTTATGCTATTGAAAAACAGGCGGATGTGATCAATATAAGCTGGGGCTCGGGTGGAGATCAAACCTATTTCCTGGAAAAAGCGATCGAGGCAGCTGAAAAAGAGGGCGTACTGATAATCGCCTCGGCGGGCAATGCCGGACTCAACAATGATGAAGTCAATCATTACCCTTCCAACTTTTCGCGGAAAAAAGGAGGCAAAAACAACGTAATCGCCGTTGGTGCACTCAATAAAGAAGGTACGGAATTCCTGAAGTTTGACGATTCTCAGGCGGATCCCAACAATCCTTACCACGTACACGGAAGCAGCTACGGCGAAGATACCGTTCAGATCGCCACGATCGGAGAAGGATACAAAAGTATCTATCCCCGGTACATGCAGGGTACTTCCTACGCTACGGCCAAGGTCACCCACTCGTTGGGGAAATTTTTGTTAGATCATGAACAGGCCGGTACGGCAGCTGAGAAAAAGCAGAATTTCCTGGAAATGAAAACTTTGAAAAAACCAGTGGTGGTACGGCTCAACTCTAATAGCAAAACGGTCCATGTACACGATAACCTGGGGCTGCATACCCATGACGGAACAGAAGATCACGATCATGATCATATTGGAACGGACCACGGAACAGAGCCGGAAGCAGGCGATCCGACAATGGGCATCACCCGGGGTATAGGAAGTCTGCCCGGTCAGCAAAGTCCGGACTCCGACCACCTGCCGACGGACGTGCACCGGCTTGTCGATGATCTGGACCATGATGACTCCAAGCCGGAAGCTTAACGGACTGGTAGCCGGTCTTTAAAATGAACCGGACATCTGGTCCCACAGTCTTGCGAATAATATGTTGCGTAATGCGGCCCGGTGGAAAGCCGGGTCGTACTTACCCGCCCAAGTCAACGATGTAGAAATACAACTCGTAAGCCAACACCGTTCTATCTCCCAGTACCTACTTCTAAACCCATTTGTTATGACTAAACCGATTTCAACAAACACCTGTATTCGCTATTTTTTACCCTTTATTCTTTGCTTACTTTTTCTGGCTCCGATCCAGGGGCAATCTTCCACTACCGATCCCGATGCCCAAAGGTTGGAGGAAATACTGAGCAAAATGAGACCCCTGCCATCGGTGGCCGAGGCCTGGCAATCTTACAACCGGCTCTCCGCTATCTGCAAAAACCACCAGTGGTGGGACAGCCTGCTGGTGGGCGGTTTCTGGCTGATGGAGGCTCAATGCATCGCCGGGGAATACCAGGCCGCCATCAAAACGGCAGAACGCCACATCCGGGTGGGCACCGAAAAATTGGGGCCGGATAATCAAAGGCTGGGCAATATTTATCACAAAAAAGGGATCTATCACTTCTATGAAGATGAATTTGAGGAATCGGAAGCAGCCTATCTGGAGGCTATCCGGATCCGTAACAGCGATCCCAAGCCCAAAATGCAGTTGATCGCCAATACCTACTTTAACCTTTCGGTCCTGTATCGGTTCCAGGAAAATTATCACCAGGCGGCACAGTCCCTTAACGACCTCATTATCATGCTGGAAGACAGCCCGGAATCAGAATACCTGGCCGGTGCATATCTGGAATACGGCATCCTGCTTTACTTTCTGGGTGATTTCGGCCAGGCCGAAGAGTATATGCTGCTTGGATTGGACAAATACAAGAAGATCCTGCAAGGAGTACAGGAAGGGATACGCCAGGAAGACGAACTTGGTCTATTGATCAATATTGCCTACGGCTACAATAATCTCAGCAGTCTGCACCATTACCAGACGGATGACCGGCAGGCCATGGATGCGCTTCTGGAATCTATCGCCATCAATCTGGACCTGGGAAATCAAGTTAGCCTGGCCATTTGCTACGAAAACCTGGCCACTCTACTTCACCACCAGGGAGCGTACGAGCGGGCATTGGAATATTACAATCAGGCCGAGATCATTTTCCAAAAGGAAGGCAAACTCCTGGAAACCGCCAGCGTATACGGCAACCTCGGTATCATGTATAAGTCTATCGGGGATAAGACCGGCAAACTCGCGGATTACCAAAAAGCGACCCGCTATCTGGAGCGCGCCCTACAGGGAAGGATGCGACACCAGGATGGAGAAGATTATCACCACAGCTACGCCCAGGACTACAACGGGCTGGGTGATGTTCAACTGGCCCTGGGCAAATACGAGCAGGCCCTTTCCTTTTACCAAAAGGCCATCATCAATCAGTTCAACGATTTTAAGGATGAAGATTACTGGATAAATCCCGATCTGAATCACGAAGACAACCTGGGCACGCGGATCGAACTGCTTCGACTACTACAGGATAAAGCCAATGCCCTGTTCGAATGGTACCAAGCGGGGGACGGGTCGAAAGCGGACCTGGAAAAAGCCCTGGAAACTTTTCTGCTCTGCGATCAACTGATCTTTGAGATCAGAAATGATTATGAGTCAAAAGATTCCAAACTTTTCCTGCAGAAGGAAAGCATTGCCCTCTACGAAAAGGCCATTGGCACCACCTACGAATTGCAACAGATCACCGGAGACGAGCGCTACGCCGAACACGCTTTTCACTTCATGGAAAACAGCAAAGCGGTATTATTACTGGCCAACCTGAAGGATTTTAAAGCCCGGATCGCCGCTAAGATCCCCGATTCGCTAATGATGCAGATCAACCGCCTGAAGGCCGATATCGCTTTCCGCGAAAAACGGATGATTGCGGCTAAAGTTGAAGGTGATCAGGCATTGTACAAGGAAGCACAAAGCCGGTTGCCTCAGCTGAAAAGACTTTATCAGGAAAAGATCAGGTCGCTGGAAGAACGTTTCCCGATCTATTATCAGGAAAAATACAATCTCCAGGTAGTGGGTACGAAGCACTTCCGCGAACACCTCCGGCAGACCAGCTCCAGTCTGGTGGAATATTTTGTCGGCGAAGAAAAGGTTTACATGTTTTTTCAGGCTAATCTGGACGCCCGCCCCCGGCTCTTTGCAGTAGATCTGCCGGCCGAACAGCTGGGTGAACTGAGCGATGCCGTAGTCGATAACATCAATTCGATGGATGCCGTATTCAATCCGGAAAAGATCGCCCGGTACCGCCAAAGTGCACACGAACTCTTCACCCGGATCTGGCAGCCTTTTGCCGATCTCATCCCCAGGCAGAGCCGGGTGATCATCGTGCCGGCGGGCTATCTCGGTTATGTGCCCTTTGAAGCCCTCCTTACCCGGCCGGAGGAAGGAATGAAATTTAAGAATTACCCTTATCTGATCAACGATCATCCGCTGAGTTACGCTTATTCGGCAACCATCCTGATCGAAAACCTGGAAGAGCGGCCCGCCGAAAAGCAACGGAAACTTTCCTTCCTCGGTATTGCACCGGTATTTGAGGATCATCCCTCCCTCGATCACCTGCCTTGGAACGAAGTCGATGAGATCATTCCCCTGATGGGCGGAAAATCCTTCACCCACGGCGATGCTACCCGGGAGGCCTTCTTCCGCAATGTGCCAACGGCTAATATCGTACACGTCTGTACGCACGCGCTCACCCAGGAAGAACCCTTCGATGCCTGGATCGAACTGATCGACGGCCCGGTACACATCTCCGAACTGGATACGATGGACCTGCTGATCGAAATGATCGTACTGAGCGCCTGTGAAACCGGAACCGGTGAACTGGAAAAGGGAGAAGGAATTATGAGTCTGGCCCGGCGCTTTGCGTACGCGGGCTGCCAGAGTATTGTATCCAGTCTGTGGCAGGTGAACGCTCAGTCTACCGCCTCCATCATGAAGGCTTTTTACGAACAACTGGCAGACCAATCGCCGAAGGATATCGCGCTCCAGCAGGCGAAGATCAGTTTCTTCCGAAACGAGGGCATCGATCATCCCGACGCGCACCCGTATTACTGGACCGGTTTCCTGCAATCCGGCGCCAGAAGGTCTATCGTCACGGATAACGGTACTCCCTGGAAATACCTCAAGCCGCTATTGTTCATTTTCGCAATACTGGCCGGAGGTTATCGCTGGCTGGGCTCCCGGAGATGATGGCAGAGAACCGGAGTATCACGAATTATTTCGTTTTTTCGATATAAGCGGGTGAATGCCTATGGGAGACTCGGAGAAGGGGAGAAGGGGAGAATGGGTGACGGGGAGAATGGGTGACCGGGAGACGGGGAGATTTGGAGAAGGGGTGGAATTCCTCATCATATTAGACAGTTGAATTCGGTTAGTTGCTATCTTTAAACAACAAATCGAATTATGGCAAAATTACGAAAACGCTTTACTAAGGCCGAGCGCCTGGAAATTGTTAAGCAAAGCCTGGAACCGGAAGTACGCATTATTGACTTAGCGGAACAATATGGTATTCACGCCAACACGATCTATAAGTGGCGCGACAAATATTACCTGGAGCACGGCCTTAAGAGTCAAGATCGGGGATCAGATAAGATGACGGATGAAGAGCGAGAGATCGCTCGTCTAAAGAAGCAACTACGAGAAGCGGAGTTAGAGCGTGACATCTTAAAAAAGGCCATCAGCATCTTCTCCAAGAAAGACAGGACATC
>NZ_PDUD01000081.1 GCF_002646595.1 Flavilitoribacter nigricans DSM 23189 = NBRC 102662 | reverse complement strand
TTAGCGGCAACATCCAATTATTGAATTGGTGTTTAGGCGCAAATAACTCGTGTCCCAGTGCGGTAGCAAACTAACATTATTTTCAATGAACTTTTTGACTCGTTACAAACATACGAGGCCGCAAAGCCGCAAAGTTTTACAATGACTTCTTTCGAGAAAATTTGCTGATGCAAATTCACTAACAAGCTTAGCGTTTTAGCGACTTTGCGGTGAAATTCAATCATTTTCTGGTTTTAATTATTAATGTTCCTCACTACCACAGGCGGAAAAAATTACAACAATTCACCCTGCATCAGGCACCAAAACCGGCTTAGGAGTAATCTTAGCCAAGGATAGTTGGTCCGGGCCCGGACTCAGATCAGGCTATTCCCGTGCCGGTGCAACCAAAATCAACCACATGAGAAACCTGGTTATTTTTTTGCTGATGATCTTTTCTGCCGCCTGTTCCGGCGAAGCGAACATGGAGCGGGCCCAAATGTCTATGGCCGCCGAGGATGCGGATTTTCAAGAAGAATCGGAGGCCCAGCATTTTTCCGATCAGAAGCCGCTGGAACCCGAAAGGAAACTGATCAAAACGGCGAATATCCGTTTTCAGGTAGAAGATCTGGAAAAGAGTACGGAAAAGATCAAAGCGCTTACCCAGGAGTATTCCGGTATCATCACCGGGATGTTTCAGAATAACAACCATTATTCCATCCGTAATAATTTGACCATTCGCGTACCGGCAGCCGATCTGGATCGCTTTCTGGATGCGGTGGAACTCGAATCGATATACACCGAGCAGAAAAGCATCACCGCCCAGGATGTGACCGAAGAGTTCCTGGATATCTCAACCCGGCTGGAAACCAAAAAGGCCGTTCGGGACCGCTACATCAGCATCTTGCGGGAGAAGGCACAATCGGTAAAGGATATCCTGGACGCCGAAGAAAAGATCCGCGTCATTCAGGAAGAGATCGAATCCATTGAAGGCCGCCTGAAATACATCAACAACCGCACCAGCCTCAGTACGGTCAATGTGGAGATCTACCAGGAGGTTGAGTACGAAGCGCCTCCCGTCGCGCACGGAAAATCTTTTTTTACCAAATTGAAAGACGGTTTCCTTAATGGATGGGACCTGATCCTCGATCTGGCCGTGGGTTTGGTGAGCATCTGGCCGATCCTGTTGATCCTGACGCTCATTCTCGTATTCCGCAAAAGAATCAAACTATTTAACCGTAAATAAAACCACACCGAAAAGTATGAGATTTTTTTTAGCGATCGCTTTTATCACGATGAGTTGGGCGCTGCAGGCCCAGGATTTTAACGCCCTTATTCAGGAGGGCGGCGAACTGTACAAACAGGAGCAGTACCTCGAATCCGCCGAAAAGTATTCGGCCGCTCTGGAATTAGAGGAAGGCAATTCCGGCCAGTATTACAATGCGGCCTGTTCGTGGGCGCTGGCGGGCAATGCCGATAAGGCCCTGGAATATTTACAGCTTTCCGCCGATAAGGGCTGGCATAATCTGAAACACATTCAATCGGACAAAGACCTGCAAAGCCTGCGTGAGAACGAAGCCTGGGCAAGTGTGCTGGATAAGGTCCAGGCCAACAAGGACGAATACGAAAAGGATTTCAACAAACCGCTCAAAGCACAACTGGAACAGATCTATGTGCGGGACCAGACGCTGCGCCAGTTGTACCGGGATGCCGAGGAGAAATTCGGTCGCGAATCGGACGAGATGAAATATTTCTGGGAACTGGTATCCGAACAGGATCGCCGCAATGAGGAGGAAGTCATGGCGATCATCGATGAGCACGGCTGGGTCGGCCGGAGCGAAGTGGGTGGTCAGGCGAATATGACCCTGTGGCTGGTGATCCAGCATGCTCCCCTGCCCACCCAGGAAAAATACCTGCCCCTGTTGGAGGCATCCGTTAAGCAGGGTGAATCGAGCGGCAGTCATCTGGCCCTTCTGGAAGACCGCATACTGATGCGTAACGATCAACCGCAGACTTACGGTTCCCAGATCCGGACGGACCCCGAAACCGGAGCCCAGTACGTTTACGAAGTACGCGAACCGGAATACGTCAATCAGCGACGGGCGGCGGTCGGTCTGGGGCCCATCGAGGATTACGTCAAACGCTGGGGGATCGAATGGACCGTTGAGCAAAAAGAAAAATAATAGCATAATATGGAATTGCCGGTCAATCCGGTCGGAGGGACCGGCAATTCCATTTAGCGATCTGTGCTGCTGCCGAAGCACAAATTTTTACGGGTAGTGAGATCCTTCCCCGGAATTCGTCGCACAAAACGCTCAGCCGATGGTTTCGAAAGGTGAAAGTCTTCATCCCGGATGGAGAAAGTATAACCGATCGGTCCGGATAAGAACTGAGGCTTTTGCGAATGGATGACAAACGGATCTACAATAAATAAGCCGGAAAACGGCAGAAGATACGCCGTGGGGGATATCCACGGTTGCGCCAAAACTTTCGAGGCCCTGCTCTGGGAAAAACTTTCCCTCCAAAAAAGCGATCAGCTTTTTCTGCTGGGAGACTATATCGATAAGGGACCGGACAACAAAAAAGTGCTGGATATCATTCTGGCGCTACAGGCCGAAGGCTATACCATCTTTGCGCTGAAGGGCAACCACGAATATTTTCTGGAAACCGATGTGGCTTACAGCCGGCAACCCGGCAACTGGCACAAACTAAATGACCTGCTGGAAGCGCAGGACCTGATCAATGCTGAAGGATCGATCGACCAGCGCTATCTGGATTTTGTGCACGACCTTCCCTATTATTTCATTTTGGATAACTACGTCCTGGTACATGCCGGTTTGAACTTCGACCAGCCGGACCCTTTCAGCGATACAGAAAGTATGCTCTACATCCGGGGCTACCGGGTGGATCGCAGCCGGATCGGCAACCGGATCATCGTACACGGGCACACTCCGATTGGCATAGACGAGATCCGATCGGGGCTGGACCGGCGGGAGCGAACCGGCACCATTAATCTGGACAATGGCTGTGTGTTTGATTATGCACCCGATCCGACCAAGACCGGCGACTTAGGCCGGCTGTGCGCACTGGATCTGGATGCCCTCGAACTGATCATCCAACCCTGCCTGGAAAAGAATTCCTCCGACCAGAATAAAGGATAAATAATGATCCGCCGGATAAAAAGGGCGGTGGGTTAAAACAAAAGATAGGCATTCGGGCTTTTTATGGTGGATAAAACACCAACATGAAAAAAGCAGATGTTCTCATCATCGGCGCCGGTCTTACGGGGCTTACCCTGGCCTACCTGCTCGCTAAAAGGGGCATTAAAGCGCTCTTGCTGGAAGCCCGCAACCGTCCCGGAGGGCGCATCCATACCCTTTATCATCCCAACGAAGCACCCCTGGAAATGGGAGCAACCTGGCTGGGTAAAAAGCATACCACGCTGATCGATCTGCTCCGGGAGCTCAATCTGCCGATCTTTCCCCAGGTACTGGGAACGCACGCCATCTACGAACCGATCTCCACCAGTCCACCGCAAACCGTTCAGTTGCCCCCCAATGATGAACCTAGTTATCGCATCGCCGGGGGTACTTCTGCTTTGATCCGGTCCCTGCTCGGCCAACTGGACGAATCACAGGTCGTTTACGGTCAGGCGGTGCGGGCCTTGCGGTTGGATGCTGACGGGGTACTGGTGCAGACCGCCGATGGCGAGTATCAGGCGCAAAAAATAGTCTCTACTTTGCCGCCCCATCTGTTGGTGCGATCCATTGCCATGGAACCGACTTTACCGGCAGACTTGCTGGAGATAGCTGGTAAGACCCATACCTGGATGGGCGAATCGATTAAAGTTGCACTCACTTACGAGGACCCCTTCTGGCGAAACGAGAAACGGAGCGGTACCATTTTCAGTAATGTGGGGCCAATACCGGAGATGTACGACCACGCCAATGTGGAAGACAATCTATACGCGCTGAAAGGGTTTTTCAACGGTGCTTACCACGCTACGGTCCGCGAACACCGTCTGGAACTCAGTTTGCAACAACTCCGGCGATATTACGGGAGCGCAGTGGATGGGTTTACCCGTTACGAAGAAACGGTCTGGCCGCACGAGCCGTTTACCTTTCGGGAATACAGCGGGCCCATATTGCCCCATCAGCACAACGGGCATGCCGTATTCCGGCAGTCATTCTGGGACGGTCGACTGATGATCGCCGGTTCCGAAACCGCCGCAGCTTTCCCGGGATATATGGACGGAGCGGTGAATAGTGCACATTTCGCCTTCGGAGCGCTGGATTTTTAAGGCCGCCCGCTATCATTGCTGCGGGGAAGCCGTTACCTTTGTATTTTCAATTGCCGTTCAGACCGCAAAGAATGCCATGAGTAAGAACCACGCCTACATCCACGGAGTACAGCCCGAAGAACAGGACCGGCTTCGCCTGCTGAATAAACTGACCAATCAATCCTTCATCGATTTTGTGCAGATCCACGATGGTGACCGGGTGCTGGAACTCGGCAGCGGCCTCGGTATTGTGGCCAATGCCATGGCGGCGGCCAACCGTTCCGGCCACGTAACGGGGGTGGAGTACGCCGCCGAGCAGATCGCCGGCTGTGAACAGGGAAAACCGAACCTGGAATTCATCCAGGGGGATGCCCACCACCTGCCTTTCGCGGAGAATAGCTTCGATGTGGTCTACGGCCGCTATGTGCTCGAACACCTGCAGGATCCACAGGGGGCGCTGCGGGAAGTATACCGGGTGCTGAAACCGGGAGGACGGGCCTATTTTCAAGAGAATACGATCTCTACCATGCGCATCTTCCCGGCGTGTCCGATCTTCGACCGGGTCTGGGCGATGTTTGTTCAACTGCAGGATCAACTCGGCGGCGATGCGGAGATCGGTGTGAAATTGTACCAATACATGAAGCGGGCCGGTTTTGCCAGTCCGGTACCTTCTTTTGCAGAAGAACTGCACTATCCGGAAAAAGGCACCCATCAGTACTGGCTGGACAATATCATCGGTAATGTGGAAAGTGGCCGCGAGCAATTGGCGGCGCTGGGACTGGCCTCATCCGCCGAGATCGACGCCGCCGTTCGCGAACTGGAAGCGGCTAAAGCGGACCCGGAAGCCAGCGTTTATTTTTGCTGGAACCGGATCGCCGGTGTGAAATCCTGATGATGCGGAATGGCCCCGGTAAATGGGGCTAAATACCATTTTTTTAATTTGATCATTCCCGGGAGATCCGTTTCGGCATCCATTCTTTTTCCTTCCTTTTCCCCGCTTGCGATATTACAAATCAATGACAGATAAGCCGGAACTCTATCCGACCTTCGCGGTTTGTTTTTTTATCCCTTACACTGAGATCAAACCATTTCACCAACCAACATTCATTTAAATCTGCAATAGATGGAACGGATCGAATTTATTGAAAAGGAAATTCAGGAACTAAGGGATCAACTGACCGGGCACCGGGTCTACGAATTGCTTTCTGACGTTGAGGATATTAAATTGTTCATGGAAAAGCACGTTTACGCCGTCTGGGATTTTATGTCCCTACTGAAGGCCCTGCAACTGCGGCTGACCTGTATGAGTCTGCCCTGGAAACCGGCAGCCAATCCGGCCCTGGCGCGCTTTATTAATGAGATCGTCCTGGGGGAGGAAAGCGATGTGAACGAACGGGGCGAACCCCGGAGCCACTACGAGATGTATCTGGATGCCATGGACGAAGTAGGAGCGGACACCAGCGCCATCACCCGCTTCCTGAACGAAGTGAATGAACTGGAAGATATAAAAACGGCATCAGAAAAATTGGGCCTGGAAGACGCCGAGCGGCAGTTTGTACGTTTCACTTTTGATACCATTGCCACCGGGCAGCCCCATCTGATCGCCTCCGCCTTTACTTTCGGGCGCGAAGACCTCATTCCCGACATGTTTATTGAGATCATTAAACAGTCCGAGCGGGAGAACAACACTATGACTTTCGAAAAATTGACTTACTACCTCAATCGCCATATAGAATTGGATGGAGATGAGCACGGCCCCCTTTCCCTGAAAATGATCCGGGAACTGTGCGGAGACGATGATCGGAAATGGGCCGAAACGCTGGAGGTAGCCCAGCAGGCATTACAGCGGCGCATTGAACTGTGGGACGGAATTGCCGAAAGTATCGAACGAAAAGCAGTCTGCCAGCCGGCGTAATGTCCGGCTTTAGCGGGTACCAGAACTATTCACTTGGAACTCAACTTACCGTTTGCGTTTTCCACGCCAGACCAGAAAGCCGGTAATCGGCAATGAGGCAGCAATTAAGGACGCAAAAAAGACCAGTAACCGTCCAGGGAGTCCCAATATAGTTCCGAAGTGAATATCATAAACCAGTCCGTTGATCTTGTGATACGGGCTGGTTTTTTCGTGTAAGCCTCCCTGGAAATTTCCCGTGAGCGGACGCCCGCTATACCGGTCGAAGAAATACTGATCCACCTGGGAGACCAAGGCATTGGACCGGTTGAGGGTCACTCGTACCGGCTCGTCGTCCTGGTGCGGATTACTGATGCGCAGGGTCCGGTCCGGATGTTGTTGATGCATCTCCCGAAACAGGCTATCCAGCAGGGCAAACTGGTCAAAACCTTCGGTTGATCGATTCGGCCTGGACAGTGGTTTTTCGTATTCGATCTGGTCTTCGCCCGTCAGTGACTTCAAACCGTCGCGTACCACTTCAAAGCCCCAGAAAATACCGGTCAGGATACAGAAGATAACCACCCAGGTAGCGTAAAAACCCAGTACGTTGTGCAGGTCGTAGTTGAGTTTGAAGGGAGAAGCATTCCACTTGATGCGTAGCCGGTTCTTCCGGTCTTTTTTGTTAACCGGCCACCACAGTACCAGTCCGGTGATGGTCATCACGAGGAACAACAGGGTTACCCAATGGACGATCTTGCGACCTACCGGCCCCAGAATGAGGTTCCGGTGGAGAAACTTCAGGTAGTTCAGCCACCCGGTGTTCATATCCTGAATGTGGAGCAACTCGCCGGTATAGGGGTCGAGGTTGGCGTGATAATAGGTGCCGTTTCCGTAGAGCAGGACCTGAAAGGCTGTGGAACGATCCCGGTAAAAGGCCGTCCTGAAATCTCCGGATGGAAATTCGCGGTCGATCGTGGCTTTGAGGTCGGAAATATCAACGAGATCCCCTTCCCGGGCTTCGACCGCTTCGTGGTAAATGATCCGGCTGATCTCCGGAGCCCAGGTATACAAAGCGCCGGAAAAGGCAACGATAAAGAAAAGAATACCGAGCACCAGGCCGATCCACAAATGGACCTGTCCGAGAAAAGATTTGATTTTCATGAATCCCGATTTGTAAATCGACGTAGGTTAAAGGGCGGAGTAGTGATCAAATATAGCAAAAACTGTTACGGACCAATGCTGTATTGATATTTTTGAAAATTATTTTACCCAGTGTGGAGCGGACAAAGCTTATATTTGTATGCAATCATCAATAACGAGTTTACATGAAGTGGACCTACAGCATCAAAAATAAATCGACGGCAGCCATTCTTCTGGCCATTATTCTTGGTCTGACCATGTTGACCAATCTGCTGGAAAGAAAGCGATTCAAGGAGCTGGAGGAATCTTTCACTTCTATTTACGAAGATCGCCTGCTGGCGGAGAATTATCTATTCCATATGTATGATAACCTCAAAAAGAAGCAGGATCTTTTTGAGCTGGCGGCTCAGAAAGGGGTTTGTCATACCATCAATGCGGACCTGAACGTCTATCGTCAGGAACGCGGAGCACTGATCGAAAAATACGAGCAAACCTATCTCACCGACGAAGAAGACGGTAAGTTTAATGACCTTAAAGTTGCTCTTAACCAAATCGATGAACTGGAAGAAAAGATCTCCGATATGGAGGCGGAAGCGCAGATCCCACAGGATCTGATCCGGAAGCACGACGAGATCACCATTGATGCCTTTACCACCCTTTCGGCTTTATCCGATATCCAGACGGCAGAAGGGGAATTGCTGCGTAATAAATCCAAGCAGATCATCCTGGGAAGTGTTTCCATCTCCCATTTTGAAATGACCATTCTGATCGTGATCGCCATCATTATCCAGGCACTGGTCTTTTCCTCCAGCACACTGTTGGTGAAAAAGAATCAGCGGGCGGAACTCAACTAAAGAGCCGCTGCGGATGCCAGAAACGGATCAGTCCGCTCAGGCTTCCACCCGGACCAATACTCTTTTTGAAGCCGGTGTCTTACTGTACTTGTCGTGACTATCGATCGGAACGAGCACGTTCATTTCCGGAAAATAGGCGGCAAACGCTCCCTGCGGAATATCGTAAGGCACTACCGACATTCCCTCCAACCGACGCATTTTTCCATCACTGTCGTTGATCAGCGTGATCTGCTGGCTTTCCTTCAGGCCCAGGGCAGTCATGTCTTCCCGGTTCATAAAAACGACATGGCGGCTGTTTTTAATTCCCCGGTAGCGGTCGTTCAGTCCGTACAGCGTGGTGTTAAACTGATCGTGACTCCGCAGACTGGTGAGCATAAAATAGCCATCGGGTATAGCGCGACCGGGCACTTCATTGACGGTGAACTTGGCTTTCCCGGTATCGGTATGGAATTCCCGCACCCGGGCACCGTTGGGCAAATAGAATCCACCTGGTTCCCGCACGCGCTCGTTGTAATCATCAAAACCGGAAACGGTTTGTTGGATGGCATGGCGGATATTATCGTAGTTGTGGCGCATGGCGGCCCAATCTACTTTGCTCGAACTGCCGAGGGTCGCTTCGGCCAGTCGGGATATGATCGCCGGTTCGCTGAGCAGATTGTTGGAGCAGGGTTCCAGGATCCCTTTGCTCATCTGAACGACTCCCGTACTGTTTTCGGTACTGACGAATTGTTCTCCTTCCTCCTGATTATCCAATTCGGTCCGTCCGAGACAGGGCAGGATCAGGGCCGTTTTGCCACCTACCAGGTGGTTGCGGTTGAGTTTGGTGGAGATGATGGCCGTGAGCGCGCATTGCCGCATGCCTTCGGCACAGAGTTCGGTGTCCGGAGTCGCTTTCAGGAAGTTACCTCCCAGCGAAAAGAATACCCTGACTTTGCCTTCCGCCATCGCTTTGACCGCGTCGACCGAGGCATAACCATTTTCCCGGGGCGGTTGAAAACCGAAGTGGGCTTCGAGCTTATCCATTAGCTCGGGTTTAACTTTGTCCCAGACGCCTACGGTGCGGTCTCCCTGCACATTGCTGTGACCCCGAACCGGACAGGTGCCGGCTCCCGGTTTGCCGATAGCGCCCTTCAACAACAGTAGATTTACGATCTCCTGTACGTTTTCCGAACCGTTCTCGTGCTGGGTAATGCCCATGGCCCAGCAGATGACGATCTTTTCCGACCGGAGCAGCATATCGGCTGCCTCAAGGATATCCTTGCGGGCTACGCCGCAGGCTTCGACCAGCGTCGTGAAATCGTATTTACTGAGTGACTGGATAAAGTTCTCGTATCCTTCGGTATACTCCTGGATGAAATCCCAGTCGAAAACCGTACCCGGATTATTTTTTTCCTTGTGCCAGAGTTGCAGCATCAGCGCTTTCAACAGGGCAATGTCTCCGTTGATCTGCACGGGCAGGTACAGGTCGCTGAGCGTTGTACCGCGACTCAGGATCTTACCGGGCCGCTGGGGATTGATGAAATTCATCAGTCCGGCTTCCGGCAGCGGGTTCACCGCGATGATCTTGCCGCCGTTCTCCTTGCATTTTTCCAGGGCCGACATCATCCGCGGATGATTGGTGCCGGGGTTCTGGCCAATGATCATGATCAGTTCCGCTTCGTGCAGGTCCTGCAGCGTTACCGAGCCTTTACCGATACCCAGCGTTTTGGACAGGGCATAACCGGTACTTTCGTGGCACATATTGGAACAATCCGGCAGGTTGTTGGTGCCGAATTCCCGCGCAAATAACTGGAACAGATAAGCGGCTTCGTTGCTCGCCCGTCCGGAAGTGTAAAAAACGGCTTCGTCGGGACTATTCTGGGCCCGTAGTTCCGCTCCGATCAGTGCGAAGGCTTCGTCCCAACTAATGGGTTCATAGTGAGTAGCGCCTTCCCGCAGGATCATCGGCTCGGCGATCCGTCCGGCTTTTCCGAGCTGGAAATCCGTCCAGGTCGACAGTTCTTCCACGCTGTGTTGGGCGAAGAAGTTGCTGTCGATGGTGTTTTTTTGGGCCTCTTCGGCAATGGCCTTCAACCCGTTCTCGCAGTATTCGAAATAGTTGGATCGATCGTGATCGGGGTCCGGCCAGGCGCAGCCCGGGCAGTCGATGCCCAGTTTTTGGTTGAGTTTCAGGGAAGTCCTCAGCCCTTCCATGGGCTTCATATAGGTGACCACGTCCTTCAGACCGGCTACCACTCCGGGTATGCCGGCCGCTTTCTGGCTGATATCGGTGATCTTGAGATTTTCGTTTTCGTGGGGACTTAAAGCAGAAGTTTCCGGATTTTTATCTGGCGCAGGCATAAGTAGATTATTTTATTCAAAACAGCAAACAGGGGGACATGTTCATGAGAAGATGCGCGTCTCAGCAGGTAGCATCCTACCGGTATTGATTTTCAATTACAGCATACGTTCCATGTCCGGTTTTAGATGCAAAATGATGACTTTTTTGCAAAACAGTGAACATATTCTTAGCAATTTCGCATTTTATTTGAATTAGAATTAAAATTCAGATACTTTAAGCTTATTCCTTATGATAACGTTTCACTAATAACTTTAAAACCTTATTCCAAATGACAAAGCAATCTACACCATTGGTACTTTTACTGCTGTGCTTTACGGTAAGCCTTTTTGCCCAGCAGAAACAGTACAACCCACAAGCTATTCGAAACATCCAATTTACCGAAAGAACCGGCTCCGAAGTATTGGAAGAACGAGTCGAAACGGACACGCTCCTGCCTTCAATTTTTTATACAGACGAATGCGCTTTCGATCAGGCCGCTTACGGACTGGGTGACCTCTGGGGAACCGTCGGCGGTATGAATGAATACGGCGATATGGAAAAAGCCCAGTTGATTGAAAACATTACCAATACCTCCATTTCCATCACGGATGTGATCGTTTGGTTTAACAGCGTCGGTATTGTCGATAACGGCAATTTGCGGATTAAGGTATATTCGGTAAACGAAGCGGATGGAAGTCCGGATATGTTGCTGGGGCAAAGCGATGACATCGCCGCGAATCAGATCATGGTGAACGATACCTTTATCCTGGACACCTCCATTCCCTTTTCCACTCCGGTTACGGTAGATGCGTCCTCCTTTTTTCTGAGTGTGGACTTTTCGGATCTCTACGGCACCATGGACACGGTTGATATTCTGCACACGGCAGACGATTGCGGCTCGGGCGCAGAGGCTTACGAACTGTGGGATGACGGTACCTGGATATCCATGCGGGATGCCTGGTCTTCCGATACAGAGGACTTTGATATGAACTTTTCCATCTTCGCAGTGGTAGAATTCGATCCGGTTTTGGCCGTCAAAGATCCTTTTTACCAGCAGGGACATCTGCGGCTGCATCCGGCAACACCGAACCCCTCCCGCGAAACGGTGCGTCTGAATTACGAACTGGAAAAAACGAGTCAGGTGCAGATCGATATCTTTAGTCCCGACGGTCGACGGATCGAGCAACGGCAACTTGGTATACTTCCCAACGGATCTTATACGGAAGATGTGGAATTGTCGAATTTCCCGGCGGGTTCTTACATCTATTCGATCATGACGGATGAAGCCAGAGTGGTCAGTCGCTTCATCGTGAACTGATAAACAGACCAAATACCTAGAGCGGGGCGGTAGTGGAGATCCATTATCGCCCCGCTGTAATTAAAGGATACTACCGTCAAAGAAGCCGACACTTCCACCTACCCAATCTTTATCCTTGTTGTAGCGAACGCCCACCATTTCGCCCTTACTGATGCGAATGAGGTTGTTGATGAGATGGGGCCGGGCCGCACCGGGTTCCCAGAGCAGCATGATCCGCACTTCACATTTTGCCGGTCCGCTCGGCGTTTCGATCACCGGAGCGTAGGAGACTTTTCTTTGCAGGATATAATTTTCCGGGTCCTTGATGCTGTCTACATCAAAGCGGTTGAGATTGATAATGACGCCCGTACCGGCAAAAGAGAACAGTGGCTTGAGTACATAATTTTCCAGGTCGGGCGGTGTGGTTTCCAATTCATTCAAATAGAAGGAACGGGGTACATACCGGCTCCGCAGCAAGGGTAAAGTATGTTTGCTGATCCGGAAAAACCAGTTGGGGTGTCCGATCCACTGGGCGCTGGTCCCTTCGGTCAGGTAGAACTGCCGGGGCAGATCATCCCGTTTGATAAGCTCGTCGAAAATGACGCGATTGTAGATCTTCTCCACGCCGATCTTCCGGCCGTCTTTTTCGTAGTACAGATCTCTGCCTTCCTTGATCAGTTCGCTGATGCAGACCGGCCGGACACCGATGGCCCGTTCGGTAGCGATGAAGTCGATGGCGGTCGTCTGTTTTTCCGGCTCTACTTCCAGGAGGATCACATTTTCCGGATCGCTGTCCCCGACGATGGTACGGCGCAGCCGTTCTACGTACGCGTCTGAATCGAGTCCGTCAAACAAATGGGTATAACCCGCCGGGATGTCGTAGTATCTTCGAAAGGTCTTGGACAGGGCATCCTGGAAAAAATATAAGGAAGGAAAGCCCTGAGCTTCGATCAGTTGGGGGTGGAAACTTCCCTGGCCGTCATCGCAGATCCCAAAGTCAAACTGCAAAAAAGTAGGATGGTCCGTTTCGTCCGGCACCGTCTGGCCCGTCAGCAAAGCCCTTTCGGATTTTTCCTTAAAATCCGTACGTACGATCACGTCCACCAGTTCCTCACAGGCTTCCTGCAATTGCTTGACCAGGTAATCCGGCAGAAATACCGGCGTTTCGGCGATACGGAAAGGAGGGCGGTGGTCAAATTGATTGGAGATATCTTCCAGCATGGCGCTGTAGGTATCCGCCCGAAAGTTGGTGTTGAAGGCCTGACGTAGTGCTTTGATCATTTGATGGTTCGATTCAGTGTTGCTGTAATGTAGGAATACTGCGTCTGCGGATAGAGCAAGGTAGCCGGGTGCCGTACACCCGGACCGCTTCCATATTCTGAATTTGCCCGCAGTCGGGAAAGATACTCCACTTTACAGACAAAATCGGGCAGGGGCATCAATCAAAAAACAAAATATTTCTGCCCCTGGCCTATAAGTTACGAAAACCGTATCGGTCTGTTGTCCGTATTTCTATTGCTTTGGTTTGTCCACAGCAAATTCCTGGTTTCTTACAACTGACACCTCACTTACCCATTCGATCCAACGGGGATCCGGAGCGGTAAGGAAAAGAAACCATCAAACCGGATCGTTACGCCAGCACCGCCTGACGGCCGATCGCCTGTAGCGAACGCCGGATAAAGGACGGTAGAATGATATCGTGCGTCATCGGAATTTTATCCTCATCGTTCAGGTGATCGATCATATCCTGGTATTTTTCCAGGCCGTGTTCATCGATAACCACATCCCGGCGTTCGGGATGCTGAAAGTGGTCGATCATCCCTTCCGGGTCCGCTTCCGGGTGGAATTGCACCCCGAGCATCTCCGGCGAGAACCGAATGGCCATTACCGCTCTTTCCAGCGGAATATGCGGTCTTTCCTTTTCAATGGCCAAAATGGAAGCTCCCATTTTGAAGAATCGCTCCCGGTTGGGTTGTACCACCTGCCAGTGGCGGAAATCAGCGGCGTAGAACGGGTTGTTCAGCCCCTGGAACAGTGGTTCCTGCAGGCCGGTACGGGTAAGATGCACCGGGAAAGTCCCAAAAGACATGGACCGGCGACGGATCACCTGGGCCAGGTCGAAATGGTGTACGGCCATCTGAAACGAGTGGCAGATGAAGAATACGAATTTCCGGGGATTATCCGGATTTTTATTCCAATCCCAAACGGAATCGAGCCAGTTGAAATATTTATTATCCCAGTGACCGTCTCCGTCCAGCGGACTGCCCGGACCACCGGTAGAAATAAAAAGGTCATACGTGAGGTCCGGTACTTCGGCTTTTCCCCTGACGTCAAAAACCCGCCACTCCAACTCGGTATCGAACCGGGATACGATCTCCTGGATACACCGCATTCCCTGATTCGGCTCTCCATCGTACAGATCCAATATGGCTAATCTTGTCATTAATCCTGATTATCTTCTCAAAGTAGTTAACGGTCAGAAACCGGTCGGTCACCCTGGATATTCCATTGGGGATTCCCGGTACGGGTACAATGCCCCCTATACCGTCAGATCGGTCTGACCCAAAGTCTTTACGGTTAGGATTTTTTGGTGCTTCTTTTACGGGTAGTTTTAGCTTTAGGTTTCGCCGGAGCGCTCACGGCATCCTTAATAAAGGTACCCCAGGTGAGGTTGTCTTTGCCGGGCTCGTGGGCCTGGGCGCGTTCAATGGCGTAATTGGCGGCCGTCTCTACGACCCATTCAAAATTGTCCTTACCCACGGACGTGAGTTCCGCATCCGGAGCCGGATTGCAGAAATCGATCGCGATGGGAATACCGTCCCTTACGGCGAACTCCACGGTATTGAAATCGTATCCAAGGCCGTGGTTGAGCCGCAGTACGTAATCTTCCATGGTTTTGATCAGCGAATCCGGCACGTCAAAATTCGCAGCATAGCGCAGATGGTGCGGATTGCGTGGCTCGTAGTGCATGATCCGTACATATTTACCACCGATGCAGTAACAGCGGAAGTAAGAATCAAAATCGATCGCTTCCTGCAGCATCATGACCAGCCGACCGGTTTCACCCAGTTTGTCAAACAGGTCCGAAGCGCTGTTGAGCTTGTATACATTTTTCCAGCCACCGCCCGCATGGGGCTTCATAAAGGCCGGAAATCCGACATATTCAAAAATTCCATCCCAGTCCAGCGGAAATGCCAGATTGGAAAAAGAGTCCGAGGTCGTATCCTCCGGATGTTCTTTAGACGGCAACAGTACCGTCTTAGGTACAGGTACGCCCACTTTGAGGGCGAGCGCATTGTTGAAAAACTTCTCATCCGCACTCCACCAGAACGGATTATTGATCACGGCGGTACCGGTGCTGGCGGCATTCTTCAGATAGGCCCGGTAAAAGGGCACATCCTGGGAGATCCGGTCGATGATCACCGCGTATTCATCCGATTGGCCCTGGGCAACTTTTTCGATCTTGACCGGTTCGGCCATTATGCCGTCGATGCCCTTTGAGTTTACACGTTCTACAAAGGCGTTGGGAAAAGAACGTTCGCGGCCAAATAGGATTCCGATTTTCTTCATGGTGTTGTGCGGTTTTTATTTATTCTTCAGTTGCTTTGCAACCTGCTTCCATTAATGATCACTGGTCGATTACCCGATGGGCAGTTGACAAAATAGGAATTGTCAACGGCATTATTAAAACTTGCATCCGCAATTTTTCGGGATCCGATAATTTGGTGGAAGGAGGAGGAATATTCAGTCGGGAAGACTAAAACAACCGCAAAGGTAATATGTTTCGCGCTAAGAAATTTAATTTTGCGGCATAAAGTACCTACTTGATCCATGCGGCTTTTCAATAAATCCATCCATGATCTTTTCCGGCAGCGAACGAAAATTCGACTGGCCCCTTCAATCGAGATCCAGCGACTGGAAAATTTTCCGTCCAGATTTCTGGAGCGATCGGTAGGGATCGAGGTCTATCTGCCTCCCGGTCACTTCAGCGAACCGGCGGCTGCGGGCTACCCCTACGTCATCTTTAACGACGGGCAGGATCTGGAAGCCGTTCAGCTGGTCCCGACGCTCGAGCGACTCTGGCGCATGGGCCGCCTGCCCCATTTGATCGCCGTAGGGGTCTACGCCGGTGATCGCATGCAGGAATTCGGAACGGCCCACCAGCCGGATTACCAGCAGCGGGGATCGCGGGCCAGTGCTTACGCGCAGTTCATCACCCTCGAATTGTTGCCGATGCTGCAGCAGCGCTATCATCTGTCTTCGGAAATGACGGATGCGGCCATTGCGGGCTTTTCCCTCGGCGGATTGTCCGCGCTGGATATCGCCTGGCAGTATCCTCAGGTTTTTTCTAAGGTAGGCGTGTTTTCCGGCTCCCTCTGGTGGCGTTCGGCAGCTTTTCGGCCCGAGGATCCGGATGCAGATCGCATCGCCCACCGGATGATCGCCCAGGGGCCTTACCGGGTGGATATGAAATTCTGGCTCCAAACGGGTACCAATGATGAAACGGATGACCGCAATAACAATGGCATCATTGACAGCATAGACGATACGCTGGACCTGATCACCGAACTGGAGGGCGTGGGCTATCGTCAGGGCCGGGATATCCGCTATGTGGAAGTGGAAGATGGTGAACATAATCCCCGCACCTGGGGGCAGGCGATGCCGGATTTTCTGCAGTGGGTGTTTTCGTGAGAGGGAGTACCGATAATTGCAAAAGGCTTCGGATCAAACGTTAAGAGAAAAGAAAGAACTCTTACACAAAAATCCGAAGCCATGAAATCAGAACAAAGATCAGAAGAAATCTTCAAAGGAA
>NZ_PDUD01000080.1 GCF_002646595.1 Flavilitoribacter nigricans DSM 23189 = NBRC 102662 | reverse complement strand
TCTAATAAAATGTTTACCCCGAAAATAGGCAAATGTGCCTAGATTCGGGGTATTTTATTTGCCTTTTCCTAAGCTAATTTATTGAAAGTTAATCACCTAGAATTTACAGGGATGGCCAATTTAGTCAAAATTGTATTTTCAAACATCCGCTTCAAACCCGGATGTGCATAAATTAGATAATGACTTTGCTGAGCATTTGATTGCGCTCATTTCTAGAGTCGCTTAAAATGCTAAAGTCGAGCTGAGTCCAAAAGTCTATTAGTATTCATCTATAGCATTAACCTTTCGGATCTGCCAACCCAAAAAAACAACCGCTAATAAAAATAAACCGATCAACCCCCAGGTGATTTTTTTTTGTTCAAAAACACTAGGTATAAATGCTATGGAAACGCTAGCTAAAAGAAAACAAAATGCAGTTACCAAACTTATCCATAGCCAGCGAAGACTAGATTTTTTGAGCTTTTGATAAAGTTCATTATCCTTTGTATAAGCTACGCACATATATGATATCAAACTATACGTCCAAAGGGAACCAATTAGAACGAGCATACAAATTATAGCCAAAGGCAATTCAGCTCGGATTTTCTCTGCAATTTTTTTTGGTCGTTCCCTAAGGGTTTTTATGGCCTGATCATATATTTCAATTTTTGCGAGTGAATCTTCTGAGAATGTTTGAAGTTCCACAGGACAGGTCATCAGCTTGAGTTCCTCGGAAGAAAAAAGAAGTCTTTCAGCTTCAGTAACGTAAAAATCTCGGTTAGTGACTAGTTGTAATAATTTTTCAATGCTTTCATCGATCTCTTGTTGAACTGTTGATATCAACAAATTGGAAAAGGACTTAACTTGACTTAAAGAAGTATTTTTAGTAGCCAAATTATTGATTTTCCACGCCAGCTCAATGTGAGCTACATTAGTTCCTTCAATATCTTGGGAACTCAATTTCATTTTATGGATGATTTCTTTACAGGCTATTTCAATCTTTTTAATTTCATCAATTGCTATACTTCTTGATTCAATGGATTTTTTTATCACTAAAGCTTCTTGCGATAGATCACGTGCTGATTGTTTATAGCTTCTCAATTCTTGCAGGTCAGCCTCTAGTTCGTCAGGACTAACGGTGTAGGAAATATCTTTGACTTGCGGTAATTTTTCTCTCAATATCCTTTTTGCTTGCTGATAAACGTTGTTTAAATCAGCATCCATTGAAAGTTGAGAAAGTATCTCTTTTAATTTCGGAAGATTTTCATCTCTATTGTATTGCACAAACCTTCCTAAGTAGTTGGTCATCATCATGAAGTAAGCCCTTATCGCTTGCCCTCCAACATTGATCAGATTCAAAAGGTTGCTATTTAATTGATCCTCCTGTTTTTGAAAAAAAATAAGTGATTCAGAAGATCGCGCGTATGCCTTGAAAATGGGCAGTACTATAGTTGAAAGAATAATATTCATCAAATAGGCAATAATAGAGCTTTGTCCCGACCTACTGATCTGGAACAGATGGTAACTAAGTTTGCTTAATGTGATTTGAAGATCTTCCTCGAAAGCTAATTGAATTTGCACCCGGAGAGCTGCTTGTTTTTCTGCTAAGTTTTGCTCTTGAACATTCAAATCATTTTTTTTCTGGAGAAGATCATTATGTAGGGAAGAAATTTCATTTTCAATTCTTTTTACTTCTTGCCTTAGTTCCCGGACTATATCGCCATGGGAGACCAGCCATTTATAAGAAAGAGGATCCATTGGTTTCGTATTATCCAATCTCCTCATCATATTCATAGAGTTTTGAATTTCTTTTTGGATATCACTAATACTGCCTTTTTTCTCGGCAATCTTTTTATCCAATGGGACAATTTGTTGCTTTATTCCATCAAGTATATTTTTTTTCTGCGCTAAGAATTGTTCTAGAGCAAATTGAGCTTTTCTGCAGTGATCGCTGCCTATATTTCTAATTAATGCGTCTGGATTGGGATTTGCATGCTGCTTGATAAGGTTTTTTAAGAAATTCCAATCCAATATGCCGTGGAACGCTGACTCGAGCGCTGCAAGGAATTGTGAGGGCAGTTTATCTGTCTCAGTAAAAAAAGGAATACTTTGTTCAGCTTGGCCCCGAATTGTTCTTTCAATAGCATTGACGAGATCCAGATATCTTTGGTCTGCTCTTTCACCTTCCCATCCCACCAAAGAAAGATATTGTGTAGTTTCGGTTCCAAATTGGGGCTGTAAGCCTTCATATTCAATATGCACACCCAATATTTCTTTTTCCAATCTTATGCCCCGGACCACCTCGCCTTTAACATATTTAGAATTTGCTGCATTGCTGGACCATAAAAGAAGTATACACTTCGAATTTTCTAAGGACTTCGTGATTGTCTCTATCCAATTATTACCTCCTTCGGTTAGTCTATCCCACCACACCTTATAATTATCGCCGATCAGCTTATCCTTGACACGATTCATTATATCAGCATCCCTTGTAGAATAGCTGATGAAAATATCGTACTCTCCTTGCCCGTTGCCGGGATCGGTGGAATTTTGCATATAGGTTTAGTCAGATTAAAGCCAATAAATTAGGGATTGACGCCGGATACATAGGTAACTTCGGAACATAACTACTATTTACAACCAGTAATTCATCACTAGTGCTCTGTCAATGGTTAAATGACGGGTAAGGTGTCAGCGAATTTTTGTTCAGATCAAGAAGCCCCCGGAGCCTGATAGCCAAAGCTATCAAGGCGAGGAGGCGACGCAGAGTTGTACAAAAAGGCGCCACAGATTACCCGTTAATTTGCTCTTGACAGAGCACTAGGGTTGATTAAAAAAAAATTATCTGATTTACGAAAAAATTGAGCCATCCAAATCCTCAAGTCCTAAGTACCCGACCTCACAAACGCATCAAAAAAAGGTATGTACTTAAGAAAGTCTTTTAAACGTGTAGACTTGCCGAGCCTCAAAGTTGATGCCTTTATGATGATCTCAGCCTTTTGGCAATTAGGACTCCTATTATTAACATCAGGATAAGGCAGCGTTATCGTATATTGCCGTATTAATTTTTTTGTGAAAAGCGTGGAAAAAGGACCACTGATCTGGTACGTAAACCCAAAATGATTATACCCTTTAAAAAAGAATAGATGAATACCAATAAGGTTTATCTTATTTAGAAAACGCCGTAAGCTTTGATTGATATATCGGTATGTATTTCTTAAGTTATATTCGTAAATTACTCGATCGTCAATTCCTTTGCTTTCAAATAATTCAACCTTATTGTCATCACCAACCAGCAAATGCCTGGAAATATGCAGGTACAGCTTTACATCTTCAAGTTGCCGATAGTATACTTTCCTATTTTCTCCTTTGGACAATAAATTCCACTCAGAAGTATCAAATTGTATACCCCAGTCCTCATAATTTAGATGCTTCACACCTGTAGAAGGCCTGGTATTCGTTATATACACCTTTGGAAGAAGACCTATAGTACCCATGGATAATAGCTCATTAAAAGTTGCCTCCAATGTACGATGGAATATACTGGGAACATTTTTTAGAGCCGGAAACTTTTCGTAAAGTTTTAGATCACCAGGGGTTTTAACTTCAATAAGTTTATCCGGCCCTAACTTTTCAAGGAGCATGCTCATTTCAAAAAGACAGTACTTGGATTCACCATATGCTTCACTGGTGAGGCAAATTCCACTTGAAGATCGCTCGATCCCTTTTTGGATCACTTTGGTGAAATCATCCCAACTGGAGTTCATGACATCCCATTCAGAATCGAGAATCTTATATTCGGCAAACCAGACCCGCATACCAACACTCATCATAGCTTCGGCGATCTTTCTGGCGAGATCTACATCTTCACTTTTATAACTGATAAAAACCATTGACCCTTTTTAAAAAAAATTGATTCTCAATTCGCAATAGACCATCATCAGGTCCAAACACGCTTATGGAAGTTTTATAATACTTCCTCCCTTAGTTGTAGGAAATCTTGAAAACTTCAATATAATTCAGACTAATCTTTTATAACTCACCCCTCTTCCAACAACATAGCAGGATCAATATAACTCATATCATAAATATCCTCATTAGATTCGAAAACGAGCTTGTTGCGATTGGGGTGATAACGAACCAATCTCATGAAAACAGCAACATCCGGAGACCAGTCTTTAAGAAAGGCAGCATCCTTGGTGAAAGTGATCTCAAAATTGATCCCAGCCGATAGGTTTTCCGTACTTCCGACCTGAAAACCTTTTACATCGCCTTTTAGTTTCAGCCCGCCGCTGCTTGAAGCCGATTGCATAATTAGCGCTCTTTCGGCTACGGTGATAGAATAAACAATGAAATAGTTTCCCCAGTCCAGTCTTCCCTGATAGGGGCGCAGATCTTCCTTGAGTTGGGTAACATCATTAATAGAATGTTCAGTACATTTGATGGCCTTGAGGAAAGAGGCACCTTCTTTTGAAAAGGTAATATCCAATTCTCCCTTGCCCGGATTGCCGGCATTTACTTCAGGGTTAAAGGTAAAGCTAACGCCCCTTTTACTGGAAAAGTCATAAGGATCCGGAGACTCGTCCTTTATATCGGCGAACTCAATTCCGAAGTTTTTGAGATTGGTTTCCCTTTGGTAATCGCCGATAGGGCGGTTCTTATTATTGGGAAAAATGATCACATCTCCTAATTCGATCTTACGTCCCGGGATATACACCGGGATCCTATCCATTTGCCGGATAATTTCTTTGCAGTACAATTTTGCTAAAGACATTTTTGATAAGTTAGTTGTTGAAAATACCCGGGATATTTATTCTAACTCGAATTTCCGGGTCTAACTATGCAAAAATGCAGCAGTCATCGACGTCTGGAAATATAACAAAGGTTATAGCCGGCAGAAAAACACAAATTGGTATTTTACGCGCCTAAGCTGGACTTTAGGCAAGAAAACATCCTTTTTCTTTATATTGAAGTCAAAGGATTGAACCAGTTAAATATGACCGAACCTAAGCCCACCAGGATCTTCATCAGCTACCGCCGAACAGATACCAATCTGGTAGCGGAGAATATTTATCTTCATCTGCGGGAAGCCTTTGGTAGAGGTACTGTCTTCAAGGATAATGATACCATAAAGCCCGGGGACTATTGGGAAAAAACACTGCTCACCCACCTGGAGCAAGCGACAGTAATATTAGTACTGATCGACCAAAATTTTCAGCTAAAGGCACCCAATGGTTCGGAAGTGGACTGGATACACCGGGAACTGACCTACAGTCTCCAAAGCGAAACCAAAAGGGTGATCCATATTCTGATCGACCGGACGGAAATGCCGGGACCGGAAGCATTCCCGCGTATTGACCGTATTCAAAAACTGCTGAGTGGCCGGCAGGCCTACCGGACGATCCGGTCCGATTCGATGCGGACGGATATGCGAAGCCTGATCGAATATCTTTCGCAGGCAGCAGATATTCCGCGTCTGGCAATAGAAGCGAAAACCATACAGGCGGTCAACCCAAAACGGATCATAAAAGCCAACAGGCTGAATTGGTGGCAGCGACTGCTTTTCCCTTTTCTCCGCGAAACTAAAAAGCACCAGCTTGCACTGGAAACGCTGGACTTATTCGCTCACAATGAGATCACCTATATGTGCACAGAGCTGCAGGACTACCTGAACCTGCAGGTGAAAGACAGCCACGGGAAAATTCAGGACTTTGTGACTTCCTTTCTGACTTTGCTTGACGACCGGAAAAACGACCAGCGGTTTTATTTGCTTTTAGGGGAGACGGGCAGCGGAAAGTCTACTGCCCTGGCCAAACTATTTACCCGCTATGCGACCAAAAAACGCCACTTCGATATTGTGTTTTTTAAATTTCAGCAGGATTTGCAGTCCATATATCAGCTTACTGATCAGAAAAACATCATATTGTTGCTGGACGGTATTGATGACACCGGAGATGCACTCCGGGATCCCGACGGCTTTTTCACCGAAGTGGAAGAGCATACGAAAGGATTCGCGAGAGTAGTGATCAGTTGCCGCACCCAGTTTTTTGTGAATCAGGCGGCGGAACGCTCCCATACATATACCCATCCCGCTAATCCCTACCAGAAGTATTACCTCCAGTTTCTGGATAAAGATACGGTCAGAAGCCAGATCAGTCGCGTTTTTCCTCCCCTCAGTGAAAACGACAATTACCGGCTGGCTTACGCCATTGTTAATCAATCGGGCGATCACTTTACGCGGCCGCTGTTATTACCGTACCTGAAAGATATGGTCGCACAGGCTGACCGCTTCTTGTTCTTGGATCCGGACAGTCTTGATAAACGGGTCGGCGTCACCGCTTTCGAGATCTATGAGATCATTATACGGGAGTGGATCTTCCGGGAAAGGAAGCGGGTAGAGCGAGTGGGTGATACCAGCCGGTCCCACCCTCATGATTACGGCCGGGAACTCTGGCGGACTTCAAAGGCTATCGCCCGGTATGTTTACCTACAGGAAGGGAAAGCCGGCGCACCTTATATTTTTTATGTAGATCTCCGGCGATTGCCGCAACAGTTGGAGCTGAACCTGGACGAGGTCCACCTGCGAACCGACTCCCTGCTACACCGGAATGAAGCGGGCTACTACCGTTTTGCTCACCGTACTTTCAAAGAGTTTTTCTACGCCGTGCTACTTTACGAGGGGCGGATCGCCGAAAGGGATTTTCCGTTTGATCAGTACGAAGAAGCCGCTCGCTTCTACCGGGAAATGTGCGAGATCCGTTATTTCCGGGCGCAGCCACACACGCGACGCAGGCGCTATCGGCCCGGTGAAGCGGCCAACACGCCGCTCGTCCAAAACCTGGGGATTGCGCTGGGCACTTTTGCTTTTCTGGAAAACATCCGCAGTGGGGTAACGATTTTTCAGCTATTTAGGCGCTTCACCAGCGCTATATCCCAGCAAGAACATTATGACGCTTTCGTAGATGCCGCAGAATATCTGGTGAAACAGGAGAAGGTCTCTATTGCCGAAAATAGGATGATCGAAATTTGCGAGACCTATGAGTTGCATACGGCCGAACTATTGACCTACTTTTTCTTCTCCCACGATCCGGTCGATGGCGCTTTTCAGTTCATACATCTCTCCTTTGCTGAATTCTTTTGTCTGGACGAAATGCTTCGGGAAACAGACGCCGTAGAGATGGTCCGTCACTTCCCCTTTGACCAACTGCGGTTCCGGCAGTTGTTCATCAGTGAGATTAAATGGCTTCGCCTGCAAAGTTCCGGCCACAGCTTTAGCCTACGGATGGACGGTGCTCCTTTTACTAATGAGCACTTCCAGGCATGGCAGCAAAAAAAAGAGGCGCAGGGAGCCGTAGCCACTTATTTTGATTATTACTCGGATCAAGTGCAAGCTGACTATGCTGACTACGCCGGCCGTTTGGGGAAAAATACCTGGATAAGTGTCCGTACACAGGAGGCCGGCCTCTTGACGGAAATCCCCTTTGCCGAACGGGTGCGGCATCTGGACCTGGCGCACAACGGGTTCCAGGGACCGATCGACCTGAGGAGCTTTCAACAATTGGAAACTCTGGCAATTTCCGGTAACCCAGGACTGGAGTTGACGGCTTCTTTTTTTCCAGATTCTTTAAAGCAACTGATCTATTCTTCCCACTATGGCGTAATAAAAGGTATAGAGGAGATGAAAACTAGTTTCCCGAAGCTGACCATATCACCTAACGGGAATAAGGCTTATACTTTGTTGACTACTCCTTTCACAGCACCGGAGATGGTCCATGTAGCAGGAGGAAAATTTTGGCGAGGCAGCCACGATGATCCGGATTCGGATGAATTTCCTCGCCATCTCGTGGCCCTGTCAGATTTCAAAATGGGCCGGTATCCTGTGACCAGGCAGGAATTCGCCCGCTTTGTACGTGAAACAGGATATACAACGACTGCTGAGTGCGAAGGCTGGGCGATCGCCGCCGTTTGGATAGCGCATAATAATAAAAGTACCTTATCGCATTTCCCTAAAGCGGGCAGCCACTGGATGCAGGACGCCTACGGCCATCCTATGAGCGGTGATCAGGCTCGTCATCCTGTGATCCAGGTCAGTTGGCACGATGCACAGGCCTATTGCCGCTGGTTGAGTGCAAAAACCGGCAAAAACTATCGCCTGCCTACCGAAGCTGAATGGGAATACGCGGCCATCGGCGGGCAATATTCGGGATGCCGGGATGACCAAGGCCAGGTCCTCTCTTGTTACACTTATGCGGGCAGTGATGACCTTGACAAAGTGGGCTGGTATTTTCATAAATTTGAGGGAAGGGCGAACTCGCTTTACCGTCCACAGCAAGTTGGTGGCCTCCAACCCAATCAATTGGGGATCTTTGATCTCAGCGGTAATGTTTGGGAATGGTGCCGGGATTGGTATGCAAAGGATTACTATCGTCGATTTGAAAATCAAGTAGCCGCCAATCCGCAAGGAGCGGAATCGGGAGACGGCCGTGTGTTGCGCGGCGGCTCCTGGGACTATTTCGAGGACTATTGCCAGGTGTCGATTCGCAACAGGATCAATCCTAACGTTAGGGACTATAGGAACGGTTTCCGTTTAGCCCAGGACTCCTTGTAACCCTTTGGTACTTTTACTCTTTTACCCTTTTTCATTGAAATAAGGCCGAAGGCCTTCGATTTTATTTGCGCTTGTCTTTTAATGGAAAACATATCAATTATCTTAGCAATAGTGGAGGAAGTGCGAAAACGGTCGTGTTTTGCGCGGCGTCTCCTGGAATAATAACGAAGACAATTGCCGGGTGTCGATTCGCAACAGGAAGATAACGACTGTTACCGCCTTGCCCAGATAAGAAAATGTTGAATTACTTTTGCCCACCTGATGTTAATTTACTTCCTTCCAGCAAATGCAGAATTTTTCCTTCCAGTTCCTCCCTGGATCGCACTTTATAATGAAGTAGGTCTCTCGCTTTAGGAGGAACCATACGGGTATCATCTACACAAATAATCCACATAGGGACCTTTTTTTGCTCTAATCTGTCTAAGGCTAAGTTCAACTCGTCAAAACACCAGGGGCTACAGGCGTACTCCTTACACCATATGGCTATAAAGATGTTGGATCGGAAAATGTTCTCTTTGATGGAATTGGGGATGTCTGTTCCCGGTTTGAATTCTTTTTCATCCCTTAAAACGATATGATTTCTTCTTCGCAAAGCATTTCAATATAGTCCGCTTCGGACGGCCTATCCCGAGGGTAACTAATAAAAAAGATGGGATCTTGTTGGTACTTTTTTAAATGTTCAAGTTTTTTAAGGTTGGTAAAACCGGTAACAATGGCCGCAATTTGCTCGAATTTTGTTCCTTGTTCTATAATTTTAAACTGATCATTGCCCAGTTGATCAATCAATTCATATTTGTTTCTATCCAGGAAAGATGAAGCCGCTCCTCCAAAACTGGACAAAGGAATTATCGGCTTACCTTGCGCTTCGGCTATTCGTAATAATAAATTAGAAGAGCCATCGATATTGCCGCCAATTGTAAAAATAATTGAGGCGTTATTTAACGCTTGTATCTGACAGAATAACCACGCATTTTTCCATCCTTCTTGTGTAACCTTTTCGGGTGATGGATGACGAAATTTTCTGATCCTAATGCAGTTATGATCTATAGCACTGCCTAAAAGCTCATTCCAATTCGATTCTACATTTTCATGTTGAGGATAGTGCAATTCAATATTGGCCTGCTGATTTCTTGAACTGGAAAAGCCTAAAATGAGTTCTTTATCAGCCGATCCGTCAAAAGGGCTACACAATAAAACGTCGATGGTTTTTTCTGATAAACTAAGTCCTATCTCTCTACAAACCTTCGAAAATTGAGGGAATGCTGATGCTTTTTTATCAATACTTCCAATAATGAAGATTCTCATGACGAAAAATAAGTAGTTGAGGAAATCTATAAGAGGCCGATTATGTGCAAGATAAAAATTATCTTATTTTTCATATATTCACAATTAATTCTTTTTGAATTTATCAATAAAACCATGATCAAGGTTTTCCTTTCCCATAACTCCAGCGATAAACCCTTAGTTACTGATTTAGCTGAACGCTTAAAATTGGAAGAAAATATTGAGCCTTGGTTTGATAAGTGGAATCTGATTCCTGGTGATCCATGGCAGGAAGAAATAGAGCAGGCCTTGGATCAATGCCAGGTGTTATTAATGCTAATAGGTGAAGGAGAACTTGGCCCTTGGCAACATGAAGAGATGCGAATTGCCATTACAAGACGAGTAAATAACAAAGAAAAAAGCTATCGTGTAGTACCAGTTTTTCTTCCTGGAACTTTGGCCAAAGCTCACGAAGATCTTCCTCCTTTTTTGTCTCGCTATGCTTCGGTTAGGTTTCAAAAAACATTTGCTGAAGAAAATAACTACCACTATCTATTGTGTGGTATTAAAGGTAAAAAACCGGGACCAAGCTCTAAAATTAAACCAATCAAGAGTATCGGCCGGCCGATCAATGTCAACCAAAGAGTCAAATTAATAAGATTAACAAAGCGTATAACGGAGGTTTTCTCCCATATTTATATCTATCCAGACGAATGCAATAAATGTTTGAGCTGGCTCGGTGATATTCAGGCTCACTATAGCGAAGCTTTGGATGATGATTGGCCGGCGTTATTTCGCGCCAAAAGCCTTATTGATGACATTCAATCTAAAATAATGGCTTACCGGTTGATCTGTCAGGCTGAAAAGGAAATTACCGAAAATAGTAGAAAAGAAATTCTTGAATTATTGGAAAGTTTGAAAAAGATGCTAGAATAAGGATCGCTTTCCTTTTGTAAATAAGAGAGGACAAAAGACAGCAGTGGCAAAGCCCTCAAAGAAAAGTTATCTGGAGGCGAAAGCAAAGCAATTTAATATAACTCGGAATGAAATTGTCAATTCGGAGCATGCTATTACTATCTATAAAAAAACACTTGAAGCCATTGCGGATGTACTGAGTGATCCAAATTACAATTTAGCGGAACATCAGCCTGAGTTTTTGGAAGTTATTCGCAGCGATATCGCTCAAATAAGCCAATATTTGAGAAAATATCGCGGTACAGATCCTTCTAGAGCAGATATTAATGTTGTGAAAGGATATTTGGATAGTGCCATTAGCCAGATCAGTGTTGTCGCCAAGCGCTTTAAGAATAAGTCCATCGGACCAGAGGAAGAATTGAAGTGTGTCAAGATGTTACAGGCATGCGGTGGAAATTTAGACATCGCGGTTCATTATTTTGGTGGTTTCCTTTTGCTATTCACTTTATTTTAAATATTTTTGTTTTTACAAAACAAATTGTTTATGTTTTTTTCAACTCAATTATCCGTCGCTTTCAATAGAAGCCATGAACTCAAACAACTTCTTTATGAAGTAGGCAATCCTGGTGACCTTTTGATTGATACTGTATACAGCTTTAATCATCTTCAATCAATTTATCCTAAAGACTGCAAACAGTGTATTGCAGAAATGAATACGCTTAGAAAAAAATTATGTAGCATTAGGTACCTAGTTGAATCTACCCAGCACAACTCTGGAAAAGGCTTATCAAATCCTTATAAAGTACTAATGTTACTATATAAAATCGACGGAATATGTGATGAACTAGTCTTACTTTTTTCACAATTATACCCCATTTGCCTTAGTGATAAAAGGGAAAGATTCGAGCTGCTGGAAACTATCGTGAATAAGCTCAAAGAGCTGAATAAAGAAAGAACACGCTTTAGATATTAGGTGCGTAAGCTAGATCCGGGCATCCCCAAATCCGACACATCCTGGTACCAATGGGTTACAAAGAGTCCTGGGCTAAACGGAAACCGTTGACGTCTTTCCTGAGAACAGGATTGTTCCTATTGCGAACCGGCACCCGGCAATTGACTCCGAAATAGTCCCAGGAGCCGCCGCGCAACACACGACCCTTTCCTCTCCCAGCGCCGGAAAAATCTTTCGGTAATTTTTCCGGGAAGCTTTCATACCAATCCCAGCACCATTCCCAAGTATTACCGCTCATATCAAATAGTCCCAACTCATTCGGTTTTTTCCGGCCGGTCGGATGAGTTTTGCCATCAGTGTTTTGATTATACCATCCGACTTCGTCCAATTGATCGCTGCCTGCGTATCGAAAGCCTTTATTTTCTAAGCCGCCGCGAGCGGTAAACTCCCATTCTATTTCGGTGGGCAGCCGGTAACCGGTAGTGTTTTCCACTCGCTCTACGAACCACTTCCTATCATCTTCTTTACGAGTATTGTTCGGATCTTTGACGGATTTGTCAATATGATAGGCTTTGGGTAGTCCCTGGCAATCGCTCAGCCAGTTGCAGTATTCCACTGCATCGTACCAACTGACCTTTACTACTGGATGATCACCATGAATACCCCAATTAGGATACTGTTGCTCTAACTCACTCCGCCGGTCGTTAGCATACATGAACAAACCATATTTCCACCAAGTGACCGCTACATTAGCCAGACGGAAGTTGCTCACTTCGGCGAGTCGACTCACCTCATCTACGCCGATTTTTAATTTTCCACCCGCTATGGGCACCATCACCGTATCCCGGGGCGCAAAGTAGCGCTTTTGCAAATCGGCATAACCATTGCCGTCCACTCTTTGCAGCCACTGGCGTACTTGCTTTTTATCGAAAGGAAAAACCAGGCCGCCGCCTTCTGCCTGTAGGGATTCCGAAAGCAACCGGCTATCCAGCCATTTTTTGATTAGGCCTCCAGCGAATGCCCCTTCCTCAAAGTTAGTTTCTACCCAGAAAAATACCAGTTCCTGTAAGAAGGGGAGTAACTCCTGCCGACGGATGCCGAGATCGAGCAATTGTTCCAGGGTAGTATTCGCTTCGAGGTATTGTAGTTGGTAAATTTGCTGCC
This sequence comes from Flavilitoribacter nigricans DSM 23189 = NBRC 102662, assembly GCF_002646595.1. Classification (GTDB taxonomy): domain Bacteria; phylum Bacteroidota; class Bacteroidia; order Chitinophagales; family Saprospiraceae; genus Flavilitoribacter; species Flavilitoribacter nigricans. The sequence goes on along the minus strand of NZ_PDUD01000080.1, from coordinate 7,792 downwards.
GGAGTTTTTCTTTTAATTCGTCGAAATAGCCCACCGTAGTTTCGTGCAGTTTGGCCTCCGTCAGCGTGTGGTACCGTTCGCGGATCACCCTGGCCAGCACATCGTGTGAAAGTCTCGTAGCCCGGTGTCCGTCCAGGGTGATCTCGGTGAGTAGGTATTGTTTTTTGAACTCCCGGTGTAGATCCTTAAATACCGCTTCCTGTTCAAACGCCTCTTGCCGGAAGAGTTCATCGTCCAGCCGGATTGCTGAAGCTGGTTCGTCCTGCACATATTCATCCAGAAGTTGCAGCAGCATCTGATCGTCCGCGTGGCCTTCCGGGATCACGGTCCGGATCTTTTTAATGAAGTGAGCCAGCAGTCCGTCCTGTTGGTCGATGATATTTTCCAGAGCATGACGGGTGATCACTACCGTGCCGTCTGGCTGTCGGGAGCGCTCCCAGAGTAGTTCCATATTTACCTGTAGCAGGGGAGCGATGTGGTAATTATCCCAGCCCTTCAACAGGCGTTGAGCAATGGCTTGCGGCAAGGTGACCGGGCTGAACGCTAGCTGATATTTTTTGGCCAACACAGGATCGACACTAATACCACCGATGGCTTCCGTTGCTCCCACCAAATCCAGTTGATGCAAAGTGTTGTCGTCATCATAAGGCAGGCGTTCATCGTCCAGGGCCTTGGTAATGCGCACCATCTGTTCACTGCGAAAACCCAGGATAAATCTATAGTCAGGATATAGTAAGATAGCCTTTCGCAAGGCACCGGCCAGATCCTCCAATTCAGTAGGCAGGCCTTTGATACGGTCGGTAATGGCCTCTTCCATCTGGTCGAGTATCAGCAATTTGTCAGCATGGGGCTGCTCCAGCGCATCCGCCAGCAACTGCTGAAATACGCCGGATAAGCCGTGAATAGGGTCTTCTTCCCGGCGTCGATAACTCACATACCACCCCTGTGCCTGTACTCTCGGGATCAATCCAGCCTGCAGCAGGGAAGATTTGCCGGTACCGGAATAGCCATCCAAGAGGAAAATACGGTGCCCCTTTTTTCGCACGACTTTAAAGCAAAGGTGGTAGATCTCCCGACTACGTCCGAAAAAAAGGCGGGCATCGTCAAGGTGAAAGGGTCGCAGCCCCACAAAGGGTGATTCGGCGGCGGGTAGTAACTGCGCCAGATCGGGCGGCAGGGGGAATTCCTCGGCAAGTGGTGCCGGAAAGAGGCCGCTATCGGATTCTTCTGCCTGTTGTTCGAGCCCGGCCTTTTTGGCTACCTGCTCGAAGAACTTTTCAAAAGCCCCCACGTTTGGATTTCCTCTAAAGTCGAGCGGAATGCCGTTGTTAAAGGTGTCAAAAAGTTTGGCTATTGATTCCGGAAGGAATGCTTTCTCCGGCTGCTTCGCGCCGTTGATCAGTACCGGAATAATAGTAATGCCATTTTTCAGGGCGGTCTCGATCTCGTGCCGGACGTGGCAATTTGGATCATACCGAAGCTTACTTTGTACAACCAATTCACCGGCATACGAAATCCAATCCTCAGGGATCAGACTAATCATCACTCGCGCATTTCTCACACAATTTTTAATCTCTGTGCGCCACCGATCACCGGCCTCCAGGGTCTCTTCGTCGATGAATACCTGCCCCGGGAAGCGAAATTGCAGCATGAGATACAACAAACGGGCCTCCAGGGTGGAAAGGGCCCGACGGTAGTTGAGGAAGATGGCGGGGTTGGGGTGCTTCATGGTTGCGGTTTACCTGCGTGATTGCTTAGCTTGTAAAAATATTAAAATGATTAAGAATCACTGGAAGCAAACCTAAATATTACTCATTTCCCAAAAGAGAGAGGATAGTGTTCATCCATGAACGCCACGACGTCTTCAGCTAAAGAATAAACCCTCAAGGCATTCCTTTTAGAAAATGGTTTAATATCATCCGGCAAAATGTCATTTGGGGGTATTGGCGTATCTCCGATGAGCACCGGTACTATCCGTGCCCCGGTTTTCAAGCTTTCTCGAATCTCTATCCGGATCGGATCGTCGGGCTTAGACAGCCGTTTAGCAGCTATTTCCTGCCATTTGTCCCCGATAACGAAGAATATCAAGTCCGTTCGCGTCAAATAATCCTTAATTTTTTCCTCAAAATCTTCGCCCTTCTCAATGCTATCGGTATCCCAGAAGACGTTTTTGCACGCTAACTTGTTTCTCAAAAGATCCCTCAACTCATCCACAAATTCCGGCTGATCTTTTCGACGGTAGGAAATGAAAATTCCCAGGTTCTGCCGCTCTTCCAATTTAATTTTTTCGCCATAACTTTTTACCTCAGTCTTATTAAAAATCGAGCTGATGATCAACACTAATACCAGAATGGCAAGAAAACCAAGGATCAAATAATTCTGAATGTCCATAGTATTGGTGATTATGCTGCTCCGTAAATCTTTTTTGCCAGGTTGCCATACACATAAGCAGTAGTCGCATACACCGCTGGGAAGATAATGACCACCACGATGCCGTAACCAATGACCGGGATGGATGCACCAATTAAAACGGCTAGGTTGAGTAAAATCAGGTCTACAGCGGTCGCATAAAAACAAGCTGGAATAAAGAACCGAGCGTATTTCTGGGCAAATTTAAGGTTTTGCAATATTTGGAATAAATATCGGACTTTTCCTTCTACTGCGTACCGGATCATTCCGGCCCGATAAATGGGCCAGTAAATAAAATAATAAACAGTAGTGCCCAGGACGATGGTCAGCAAATTTTGTTTATTATCTGCCATTATTTCTGTAAATGTAGTTTGGGTTAGTCCGAATAAAGATTTGCCTCCCCATATCAAGATTTCAACGAAACTTATCAGCATCTCATATCCCATCAGCAAAAAGAAAATAATTATGGGAGACCAAAACAGCCAGTGCACGAGCCAGAGGATTGCGCCTTTCAGGAAAAACATCGGCGCGTTAACGATGGGAGAAAAAAGTTCCATGGCAACCTTCTTTTGCTTACTTGACTTGGCATCAAATAGCTGAGGTGCTCTCACCACTTTTTCTACTACTTTAATTCGCCATCCACGTAGAAAAATAAAGTTAACAAATGGAATTATGGACAGGATGACGAGCACAATCCATTGCCATAATCTTAGAACCCATTTAACGGGTTCTTTAGGAGCAGTACTTTTATTCTTAGACATAACTAGGTTTAAATATTATATTTTTATTTAAACTGTTAAAATTGATTAATACTTGGAATATCATAATTCTAATCAGTTTTATTCAAATGTTGAGAGCTTTATTACTATCATTCCAAATGACAATACCTTAAAAAGTACCTTATTGCCATTTTATCCCTGAATCATTGTTCCTAAATGATGGATAGGAATTATTCGGAATTCCTTTATCCCAATTACAAAATGCCTCATGAATCCAGAAAAAAACAAAGAAGAGCGCGCTTTCGGCATTAGATATGCCAGATTAAAATATAACGGGGGTCCAGGGAAGGATATATGATCTTCCACTGCATAGTTCGCCATTCCGTTGTTAGATGAGGTATAACAAAAGTTATAGCGGGAGGAATATTTTTTTTAATAAATTGCTACATCATTTAAATCAATACCTTTTCTATGCCCCAACATCGCGTACAAATCCCTCTTGCGGTCCATATTTTCTGGCAGGATGCCGGCAACGACAATGCGAAAGATCTGAGAAAATATGCCAATCACCTCTACGATTTCCTGAACCGCAATACGGCCGATCCGCTTGATCGATACCTGGAGATCCCTGTCTTTCTATTGCCCAACCCTCCAGAGCATCTTGATGAGCTTCAACTCGAACAGTGCCAATATTCGCTCAACATCTTTTTGATCGATGATGCAATGGTGTTGGATCAGGGAGGGATATGGGGGGGCTTTTTTGAAAAATTAGCGGAAAAAGTTGATTCTCTCGGTCCCTACCATAAAATATATCCAGTAGCACTAACGGACAGTTTTGTGCACTTCCATCCGCAGCTGGCGAGTTTGCATGCTGTTCGATTATATACAGAAAAAACCAATCGACGGAATCGATTTTTGTATGCTTCTGTAGCCAATTTTTTGTCCAGATTACTGTATATGGCTTCTTCTGGTAGGATAGAGGCCGATCAAAATGCTCCGCCCCTTCCCATTCAACTGTTTATTAGTCATGCAAAGCTCGATGGAGAGGTACTCGCTAAAAGATTCAAGGACCACTTAGTCACTATTTTCGATATCGGAGCTTTCTTCGACGATATCCACATGATACCCGCCTGGTCTTTTTCCGATCAAATTGAGCAACGTATTCAGAAGTCGGTATTGCTGGTGATCCATACGGATAGTTACTCGTCCAGGGAGTGGTGCAGAAGGGAGTTCTTGATGGCTAAAAAATTCAATCGCCCCATTCTGGTCGTAAATCGCTTTGAGTTAGGGGAACTCCGGAGTTTCCCTTATATCGGTAACGTACCTCACATTCACTACAATCGAAATGACATTGACGAAGAGGGGGAATATACCTACCTCCTGGATTATATATTGATAGCGACGCTAAGGGAAACGCTCCGCTTTAAATACAATGAAATTCGCATGGATGTTTTGGCGGAAACTTTTGGTGTGAATGTGGAGAAAGTGATTGCCTACCCTCCGGAGCTGGTTACGCTGCTGCATTCGGGCTCAAAAAATAACCTACGGGTTGTGCTTTATCCGGATCCTCCCCTGGGGGCTGAGGAAATGGAATTACTGGAGTTGCTTCAACCTCAAACCACTTTTCTGACCCCAGCATTATTGGCTTTGGTGTCCGATGAAGGCAAAACCATGAAATACCTCGAAAATCTAAAAGTAGGTATTTCACTCTCCAATCCCATCTTGTCTCCTATTTCAGAATTTCAAAATCGTGGCATCCAGGATTTGATGGTGGATATCACCAAATATCTACTCGTAAGTGGAGCCTCATTAGTTTACTCGGGAGACCTGAAATATAAAGAGAAGAATGAAAAAAAGAGCAGTTTCAACTATACGGAATTATTGATTGATCTTGCCGCTACTTATCAAAAACAGTTCAATCTTCCTGCGGGAGGTCGGACTTTGCCAAAACCCCTGCAGGCCCATCCTTTTTTCCCGGGTTTCGATGATGTCGATATCAAAACCAGGGCTTCTTTAAAGGATCTGGTAGACTTCGTCGATGTTTCCATTCCTCAAATACCTGGTCTGGACGAAGATCAGCGGGAAGAGATCAGAACCTTCAAGACTTTTTACCATAAAATGGTCTGGGCGGAATCACTGTATCTCATGCGAAAAGAAGTAGAAAAAGAGGAAGCCGCCCGGGTCTTTTTAGGAGGTAAATGGATCAATTTCAGAGGACGAATGCCGGGTGTATTGGAAGAATTCCTTATTTCTATGGAGCAAAAACAACCCATATTTTTAGTAGGCGGATATGGTGGGGTGACCGCTGGAATCGCAGCGGCATTGCAGGGTAAAGACCTCGATGAATTAACCTTGCCTTTTTACGAACGGGAGTATCCGGAATATGTCCAATTCCTGGAGGAGTATAATCCCATGTATCCAGAGCGGGCAGTTGATTTTCCAGCCATCTTGAAATGGTTACACGAAAAGGGTAGGGGAGGTGATGATTTTGGCTTGAACAATGGCCTCACTCGCGAAGAAAATCTCATTTTATTTCACTCTCGATTTGCAATCGAGATCGTTAGTTTGATTTTAAAAGGCCTAAAAAAAATTAAGTCGGTATGAGAGATTTATTAAAACTACTGGATAAGGCGGAAAGTGATTTTGCTACTGATCAGGAGCAATTTAAACAAAAAGCAGAACAGATCAAAAAGGTAACTTCTCCGCAAGAGCTGGCCGATTTGACTGGCTCTGATGCCTTGAGAAGTAAAATTGCGGAGCTGAATGGAGATCCAATCGATCTGGAAAGAATCTTGGGGAAGAATAATTTAATGGATGTATATTATTTCCGAAAAGGATTGGAAGTTGCTAGAACCGTCTGTCGGCTCGTCTATTGGCCCAGCTTTCAGTCAGAAAAACAAGCATCCGGTACCGGATTTTTGATCGGGCCTGGTTTGCTGATGACCAATAACCATGTGATCCCCAATGTGATCCGGGCTCAAAATCTATATGCCGAGTTTGAATACGAAAAACTGGATGGAATCAACATCAATACGCAAACTCCGGTATTTAAGTTAGACCCGGAATCGTTTTTTATTACTTCGAAAGCGCTGGACTACGCCATTATTGCCGTTGAACCTACCGCCTGCAACCATCCGGATTGCCAACTGGAAGCATACGGCTGGAATTCATTGCGCCCGGCTAAGGATAAAATATTTGATGGGCAGTTCCTCACCATTATCCAGCATCCGCTCGGACAGCAGAAAATGATCGCTTTCCGTGAGAATCAACTCATAGAAGCACAAGGTAATTTTTTGCATTATACGACGGATACGGACCGGGGCTCCTCCGGTTCGCTGGTAGCCAACGACGATTGGGAGATCATTGGATTGCATCGCTCTGGGGTTCCTGAGAAAAATGATAAGGGAGAGATTCTGCTGACTAAAGGGGGGATTTGGCAAAGCAGCCAGGATAATGCTTTTATTAAGTGGATCGCTAATCAGGGGGTGTTCGTGGATTGTATTTTGGAAGATGTGGCGGGACGGGAGGTGCCTGTGAGACAGGAGTTAATTAAAGGCCAACTATTGAATGCTAAATAACGAATATATTATATTAAGCTATTACTGATGTTGTTGAGATCAGGAGCTTATTTCATTTCATTCCTTTTTAAGCTTTCTTCTTGATCCGATTGATCGGCCCAAAGGGTCACGCTGCTGAAAAGGGGCAGGAGTATTGGTGTAGATCTGGCAATGGCCAAATCAAACCATTGCCTTTGTGATTCTACACCAAGGTGCTTTCGGACTTCTTCAAAAGTAACTTCAACGGTCCACCTTTGAATGAAGAAACGGACTATTTCAAGGGCATCTATTTCCAAGTCGGTACAAAGCAAAGCTACCGTATTAAATTGGCCTTGGGGATCTCGGATGAGTACCCATCGGTTGGGTACCGGAGGCATCCGGCTTTTATACCTGATGGAAATGCCGCTGAGTAATTCCACCTTTTCGTTCTTCTGGCCGTACCATTGATCAATAGTGGTGGTTTGCCATTTGGACTTCGGATCTTCCAAGTGTTGTTGTAAAGTCGGTTGACGCGCACCAATAATTCGAGGTCGCCCCGTTGACCTTTCGATCTGGATGGAGGAAAATTGAACAATCGAGCATCCAGTCGCAAGCGAGTGATCATGCACACTTTGGAACGTACTGCATCCAAGAGCTCATAGCAGCAATAAGAGGAATCAGCCACCATGATGATCTTATATTTAGGCAACCATCGATGCAGTTGTAATATCATTTACCGGGCCCAGTCCGTTGATTTCTTGTGGGCTCGAGCTTTTGTTTTCGTAGAATCTTTCCGAAGGGGCTAATACCGTTAAAAAGGGCAGTGCAAAGATTCGATCAGCCCAGGAAATGGGACTTAAAAGCATCAGGCACATCCCGAGTAGTCCACTACACTTGACAAAATGGCTCCTACTAGAGCGTACACTATCGCGGTAAATCCCTCGGGCTGGAATCTTACGACCCCATCTTCGCTCAAGGGTCTCATCAATACCAAAAACCAAGGTCTTCTTGTGCTCTTCCCAAATCGCGCAACCAAAAATAAGTAGAGAGTTATTTCAAAATTATCTAACTTTCAAAAAACTTATCAGATGCGTAAGAGTGATTTTACCGAATCTCAACGACTGGCGA
>NZ_PDUD01000008.1 GCF_002646595.1 Flavilitoribacter nigricans DSM 23189 = NBRC 102662 | reverse complement strand
GCAGTGACAACTGGATTAGTCGTATCATCAATCGTGATCGTTTGTACGTCAGTGCCTACATTCAAACACTCATCGGTCACCGTGAAAGTCCGCGTAATTACGATTGGGCAGGTACCCGCTTGGGTGTCTACATATGTGGTCGTGTAGTTACAAGCTTCCGTCACCGTTAGGCCATAAGCTCCTTCTTGACCAGTGATGTCCACTGGTGTTTCTGAATAATCAGCAAGGCCGCCAGCTATATCGCAAGCTTCAATCGTATCATCATCCGGGGCGGTGACTACCGGATTAGTGGTATCATCAATCGTGATGGTTTGTACATCCGTACCCACATTCAAGCATTCATCGGTTACCGTGAAGGTCCGTGTAATTACGATCGGACAGGTGCCCGCTTGGGTGTCGACGTAAGTCGTAGTATAAGCACAAGCTTCCGTAATGGTTAATCCGTATGCCCCTTCCTGTCCGGTAATGTCTACCGGCGTTTCAGAATAATCAGCAAGACCCGTAGCGACATCGCAAGCTTCAATCGTATCATCGCCCGGGGCGGTTACTACCGGATCCGTCGTATCGCCAATCGTGATCGTTTGGGTATCCGTTCCCTGGTTAAGACACTCATCGATGGCCGTGAACGTCCGCGTAATAACTACCGGACAGGTACCGGTTTGCGTATCCACATAAGTGAGCGTGTAGTTACAATCTTCGGTAACCGTCACCCCGTAAGCTGCTTCCTGGCCTGTGATATCTACTGGGGTTTCAGAATAATCAGCTAATCCCGTAGCTACATCGCAAGCTTCAATCGTATCGTCGCCCGGGGCGGTCACCACCGGATCGGTGGTATCTCCAATCGTGATCGTTTGCGTATCCGTTCCTTCATTCAAGCATTCATCAATCGCCGTGAACGTCCGCGTAATCACTACCGGGCAAGTGCCGGTTTGCGTATCTACGTAAGTGAGTGTATAATTACAATCTTCCGTAACCGTCACTCCGTAAGCTGCTTCCTGACCTGTGATATCCACTGGGGTCTCAGAATAATCCGCTAATCCCGTAGCTACATCGCAGGCTTCAATCGTATCGTCGCCCGGGGCGGTCACCACCGGATCGGTCGTATCACCAATCGTGATCGTTTGCGTATCCGTCCCTTCATTCAAACACTCATCAATGGCCGTGAAGGTACGGGTAATCACTACCGGACAGGTGCCCGTTTGCGTATCTACATAAGTAAGGGTGTAATTGCAATCTTCCGTAACTGTTACTCCGTAAGCTGCTTCCTGACCCGTGATGTCCACTGGCGTTTCTGAGTAATCAGCTAATCCAGTAGCGACATCACAGGCTTCAATCGTATCATCGCCCGGAGCGGTTACCACAGGATCCGTCGTATCACCAATCGTGATGGTTTGCGTATCGGTTCCTTCATTCAAACACTCATCAATGGCGGTGAAGGTACGGGTGATGACTACCGGGCAGGTGCCGGTTTGCGTATCTACATAAGTGAGTGTATAATTACAATCTTCGGTAACCGTCACTCCGTAAGCCGCTTCCTGACCGGTGATATCCACCGGCGTCTCAGAATAATCAGCCAGACCCGTAGCTACATCGCAAGCCTCAATCGTATCATCGCTCGGGGCCGTTACCACCGGATCGGTGGTATCACCAATCGTGATCGTTTGGGTATCGGTACCCTGGTTGAGGCACTCATCAATGGCGGTAAACGTCCGGGTAATCACTACCGGGCAGGTGCCGGTTTGCGTATCTACATAAGTGAGCGTATAGTTACAATCTTCGGTAACTGTTACTCCGTAAGCCGCTTCCTGGCCCGTGATATCTACCGGGGTTTCAGAATAATCCGCAAGGCCCGTAGCTACATCGCACGCTTCAATCGTATCATCACCCGGAGCGGTAACTACCGGATTAGTCGTATCATCAATCGTGATCGTTTGCGTATCGGTGCCCTGGTTAAGGCATTCATCAATGGCCGTGAACGTCCGCGTAATCACTACCGGGCAGGTGCCGGTTTGTGTATCCACATAAGTGAGTGTATAATTACAATCTTCGGTAACTGTTACTCCGTAAGCTGCTTCCTGACCCGTGATGTCCACTGGGGTTTCTGAATAATCCGCAAGGCCCGTAGCGACATCGCAAGCCTCAATCGTATCATCGCCCGGGGCCGTTACTACTGGATCGGTCGTATCGCCAATCGTGATCGTTTGCGTATCGGTGCCCTGGTTAAGGCACTCATCAATGGCGGTGAACGTCCGCGTAATCACTACCGGGCAGGTGCCGGTTTGTGTATCTACATAGGTAAGGGTGTAGCTACAATCTTCGGTAACCGTCACTCCGTAAGCCGCTTCCTGGCCCGTAATATCTACTGGAGTCTCAGAATAATCAGCCAGACCCGTAGCGACATCGCAGGCTTCAATCGTATCATCGCCCGGAGCCGTGACTACCGGATCGGTGGTATCTCCAATCGTGATCGTTTGCGTATCTGTGCCTTGGTTGAGGCACTCATCGATGGCCGTGAAGGTACGCGTAATTACTACCGGGCAGGTGCCGGTTTGTGTATCCACATAAGTGAGTGTATAATTACAATCTTCGGTAACCGTAACTCCGTAAGCGGCTTCCTGATCCGTAATATCTACTGGGGTTTCAGAATAATCAGCCAGACCCGTAGCTACATCACAAGCTTCAATCGTATCATCGCCCGGAGCCGTCACTACCGGATCGGTCGTATCTCCAATCGTGATCGTTTGGGTATCCGTGCCCTGGTTGAGGCATTCATCAATGGCCGTGAACGTCCGCGTAATTACTACCGGGCAGGTGCCGGTTTGCGTATCTACATAAGTGAGTGTATAATTACAATCTTCGGTAACTGTTACTCCGTAAGCCGCTTCCTGGCCCGTGATATCTACCGGGGTCTCTGAGTAATCAGCAAGACCTGTAGCGACATCACACGCCTCAATCGTATCGTCGCCCGGAGCCGTCACCACTGGATCGGTCGTATCGCCAATCGTGATCGTTTGCGTATCCGTGCCTTGATTGAGACATTCATCAATGGCCGTGAACGTCCGCGTGATCACTACCGGGCAGGTGCCCGTTTGTGTATCTACATAAGTCAGGGTATAATTACAATCTTCGGTAACTGTCACCCCGTAAGCCGCTTCCTGTCCCGTGATATCTACCGGCGTTTCTGAATAATCCGCTAATCCAGTAGCTACATCGCAAGCCTCAATCGTATCGTCGCCCGGAGCCGTGACTACCGGATCGGTCGTATCTCCAATCGTGATCGTTTGGGTATCCGTGCCCTGGTTGAGGCATTCATCAATGGCCGTGAAGGTACGCGTGATCACGACCGGACAGGTGCCGGTTTGCGTATCTACATAAGTCAGGGTATAGTTACAATCTTCGGTAACCGTAACTCCGTAAGCGGCTTCCTGACCCGTAATATCTACTGGGGTTTCAGAATAATCAGCCAGACCCGTAGCTACATCGCAAGCTTCAATCGTATCATCGCCCGGAGCCGTAACTACCGGATCGGTCGTATCGCCAATCGTGATCGTTTGGGTATCCGTGCCTTGATTCAAGCATTCATCAATTGCCGTGAACGTCCGCGTAATTACTACCGGGCAGGTGCCGGTTTGCGTATCTACATAGGTGAGTGTATAGTTGCAATCTTCGGTAACCGTTACCCCGTAAGCTGCTTCCTGACCCGTGATATCTACTGGTGTTTCTGAATAATCCGCTAATCCCGTAGCGACATCGCAAGCTTCAATCGTATCGTCTCCCGGAGCAGTAACTACCGGATCGGTCGTATCGCCAATGGTGATGGTTTGCGTATCTGTTCCCTGGTTAAGACACTCATCAATGGCCGTGAACGTCCGCGTAATGACCACTGGGCAAGTCCCCGTTTGCGTATCCACATAAGTGAGCGTATAGTTACAATCTTCGGTAACCGTCACGCCGTAGGCCGCTTCCTGGCCCGAGATGTCTACTGGGGTTTCTGAGTAATCCGCAAGTCCCGTAGCGACATCACAAGCTTCAATCGTATCATCGCCCGGGGCCGTAACTACCGGATCCGTGGTATCGCCAATCGTGATCGTTTGGGTATCGGTGCCTTGATTCAAACATTCATCAATTGCCGTGAAGGTACGGGTGATCACTACCGGGCAGGTGCCCGTTTGTGTATCTACATAAGTGAGGGTGTAATTGCAATCTTCGGTAACCGTTACTCCGTAGGCTGCTTCCTGACCCGTGATATCTACTGGAGTTTCGGAATAATCCGCAAGACTCGTAGCTACATCACAAGCTTCAATCGTATCATCGCCCGGGGCAGTTACTACCGGATCCGTCGTATCACCAATCGTGATCGTTTGGGTATCCGTGCCCTGGTTAAGACACTCATCAATTGCCGTAAAGGTACGGGTAATGACCACTGGGCAAGTTCCCGTTTGCGTATCCACATAAGTAAGCGTGTAGTTGCAATCTTCGGTAACCGTTACCCCGTAGGCGGCTTCCTGTCCCGAGATGTCTACTGGGGTTTCTGAATAATCCGCAAGGCCCGTAGCTATATCGCAGGCTTCAATCGTATCATCGCCCGGAGCCGTTACTACCGGATCCGTGGTATCACCAATCGTGATGGTTTGCGTATCCGTGCCTTCATTCAAGCATTCATCGATGGCCGTGAAGGTACGCGTGATCACTACCGGACAGGTGCCGGTTTGTGTATCCACATAAGTCAGGGTGTAATTACAATCTTCCGTAACCGTAACTCCGTAAGCGGCTTCCTG
>NZ_PDUD01000079.1 GCF_002646595.1 Flavilitoribacter nigricans DSM 23189 = NBRC 102662 | reverse complement strand
CTAATAAAATGTTTACCCCGAAAATAGGCAAATGTGCCTAGATTCGGGGTATTTTATTTGCCTTTTCCTAAGCTAATTTATTGAAAGTTAATCACCTAGAATTTACAGGGATGGCCTACCTAGAATAGTTTCATTATTACATTGCGCGGCAACGGAGCGAAGCGACGTATGGCGCGGTAACTCTTTGTATCCGCCATTATGGCGTTTAGTAGCTTGTATGTTAAGATTTACCTCCAATATTCAGAAGTAAAATGAAATACAAAACCTTTCGGCGGTAATAAACATGTAAGGATGGCATATGTGGGAAGCCTTATGAACACTAGGCTTTTCGGAAACCTCATCCTTACATCATTATTACTGCCAAGTAGCTTAAACAAAAAAAATGACAATGTCATTTTCAACAGTTCAGTTGATAGTTCAGTCTTTGTTTAGATTTCGAACTTCACAATAAAAGATATGCCATCATTCTATGACAATGGTTCCCGTTTGGTCATTGATAAACATATATCCAATCTGTTCACCAACTTTTACTTTTTGCCAAGAACTATTTGGAGAAAACTCTACGATTTCATACTTATTTCCACCTAAACCTTTCCCGATTAATCCAGCTTGAGGGTTAGGTTGATCTCGCAGATTAACGTCAGTTTTAAGAACAACTACAGGTGTCTTTTGCGCAGGAGAAATTTGTTCTTGCTGGAGAGGAGGACTTGCAATGCTGCTAGAAAATATACTGTCTCGGAAAGTACCGGAAGATAAAAATATGAATGTAAAGAACAGCAGGCCTAAAAGCGGAACATATTTTATAAATTCCGGCATAATGCTATTCTTAGCCATATAACGTAGCGCAAAAGCGACCGATACAGGAATCATAAAAAGTAAAAAGGCTTGAAAATTCCCAAAAAAAATTATTAGCAGCCCTACGCCACCCCATGTCCAACGGTTACGACCTCGTTCATAAAATTCAGAAAAATCATTGGCTTTACTCATATGATAAAGTGTATAGCCAAGAAAGCCTATACTGAAAAAAACAAGAATCTTGGTTATGAAGCTATTATCTGAGAAAGCCCCTGTATTGAGTAGGGTCAGCATTAAAATACCGTATATAATACCAAAACCGATATTGGAAAACTTCAGAATTCTCTTAGTTTTCTTTAGTAGGCCTTCAAGAGTGACAACAACCGGTAAAGTAAATTTCTTTTGGCCTTTATCAGTTTGGTAAACAAATTCAATACTTGATGAATTGCTGCCGGATGAAAAGGACTCATGGCTAGTGTCGACGGTTACAGTGAGTGGCTTATGAAGTTCGTTTTGCGTAATTCTGTTTGTATCGATATTAAGCCATTTAGTTGTATGGGGAACCGAAACCGTTGCATTCAAAATTCCAGTGTTGGCAACGTTTTTGATATCAATTTTGGTTGGGATCTTGATATTTGGACGCATCTCCTCAAGAACAAGACGTCCGTCTTGAACGTTGAAACCGTCTACACCTAGTTTGGGCATTCCATAAGAGACAGATACTCCCCCCTGAGCATTGGCCGATTTATCCAAATGCTGTTGGAGTTTAACGTCATACTGCTTTTTCGTTGCAGGGTTTTTAAGAATGGTATCAGCTTCGTTAACGAATTTCTGGAAGGTCTTTAAAAGATGCTTATCGAGAATCTGGTCTCTCGCCTTCGTCATTCGATCAGACCGAGCATTAGTATCATGAGGGCTGAAATCCTTAAGGCCAAGAATTTCATAATAATTGGGAAAGTAACCCAGCTCAGAACATTCTTCAGCAATCGTTTTGATGTCTTTTGCCATTATACTAGTATACTAGGGAGATATAATTTAATTATTCAACATTTAAAGATCCAACAAGGGCCGTCCCTTCTGCTATTTCTAATGCTGAAAGGTTGTCTTTGCGCTCAATTTCAAACTTAATCTCTGCGCCATCAGTCAGGTCTCTTGCTGTGATATGCAGAAGGCCACTATGATCCATAGAAAAAGTGATCTCAATCGGTGACCCTTTAGGCATGGGACGATTGAACTCAAGGGTCTTTTCCGTCAAAAGACGGCAGTTTTCTGGAAGGTCACTTTCGCCCTCAAGTACATCGATAGGAACACCTGTTGAACTTTCTCCGCGTGTATAAAATTGTTTAGATTTTGTGTTCGGTAACGGCATTCGACGTTCGAATATTTTTGAAACACGGATTGCTTCTGAACCATCTTCAAGACGCGTGTAGGCACTCGTTCCAATAGATTTCGAGAGAATATCATTGACTGCAAGGGAGTTACTGCCGTATTTTTCAACGACTTGCTCTGATAGAGCAGCAACGTCAGGCGATCCACTACTTACCTTAATCATCACACCACGCATAGCAGCTCCTAAAGCCACACATTCGTCCGGCTGGACAAGATCATCACGAATATCTTTGCCGGTTAAAGACGTGAGCATTTCCTTGATCATCGGCATTCGCGTTGACCCGCCCACCAATAGGATGGTATCGATTTGATCCCAGGTGAGTTTATTTCTCTTTAGAAGAATTTCGCACATGGTTTCCACCTCCGTCATGAGGTCTTGAGTAAGCTCTTTAAACTGTTCTCGATCAATTTCGATACGGACTTTGTCGCCGTGACAGCTCATATTGAAACGGCTACTTGTCTTTTCTGAAAGCTGTTTTTTAAGATTTTCCGCACGATTTCTTAAATCAGCAAAACCTTCAAGGTCTTCGCGCGGATTTTCGCTGCTCTCTAGGCTATATTGCTCACAAGCATAGTTGATAATGGCATCATCCCAATCTTTACCGCCGAGCTTGTGGTCTCCGTCGCTATCAATGACATCTATAATACGAGAATCTCCACTTCCCTTGATATCCAAAATGGTAATATCGAAAGTACCGCCGCCAAGATCAAATACAAAAACTTTTTCATTCCCCTGACTTCCTTCAAGCCCATATGCGATGGCTGCAGCTGTTGGCTCATTGATGATCTGTAAGACATTTAAGCCTGCCTGAGTACCAGCATCTTTGGTAGCCTTCTTTTCTGATTCATTAAAATAAGCAGGTACTGTGATCACCGCATCTTTGATCTCCTGGCCATTGAAGTACTTTTCAGCATCAGATTTGAGCTTTTTCAAGATAAGTGAGGAAATCGTCTCGGGCGCATAGGTTGTTCCAAAAAATGTATATGGCTTTGGGTCACTGAAAATACCCGGGCTAATCTCTTCGATACGAACCTGGTCTTTCTTTTTACCCATTTCACGTTTAACAAAAGAGACAACACTTTCGGGACTCATTTCAGCTTCATCCTTGGCGTTCTTGCCAACGATTATATTATCTGAAGTTTCGAAGAAAACCACGGAAGGAGTAATCCGCTCGTTATCACTGTTTGGAATAATCTTGGCATCGCCATGTTCATCCACATAGGCCATTGCTGAATAGGTTGTTCCAAGGTCAATTCCAAGAATAATATTTTGATTGCTCATGACTGAGAGGTTTGGTCGTTTATGATATATACAGCGACTTCCTGCTTACGCAGGATTTTTTCACCGGATTTATAGCCGTCTTTCAGAACTTCTACGATTTTCCTATGAAGGGCTTGATTATCGGTAGGAATTTTTTTTCGGACAATTTGCAGTTCTCGATCGTAATCATCTCCTTCGACTTGGATGATATCTACATCATGCGTATAGAAAATATCTTCGATCTCATCGTTCAAGAAGTCGATTTCGCGAAGTAAAGTTTCAGAAGATTCTGAGAACATAGTGCGAAATTTATTGAACGAGTCCTTGAAAAGGATCAGGTCTTTGAGTAAGGGCTCTTTGATAGAGGGAATAAATCCTTTTTCGTAGCTATATACGAGCTTTTGAAGACGATCTATCGTTTCATCTTTAAAAGAGCTTTGCTTATGGACCTGGGCAAGGTTATTTTCGATTAGGACCTTGATTTCTTTTAAGAACTCTAATTCTAAAGAGTTCTCTTCTTCACTTTGAGGCTGTTGTGTATCTTCTGGGTTCACGGTATTAAAAGATATTTAAAGAGAGTTAGCAATAATACTCACTTCTATTGAATTATCCAACAACTTCACTTATCGAATAAAAACTTAAGATAAGGCAAGCATGCTAAGAAAAAAGTCTACAACATCTCTTCGGTTAGAAATTATGAATACATATGGCACCCAATATACAACTGCGGCAGCAAATAGATTGGTTGATAGCTTCCCAAAACCTAAAGTGTAAGCATCTCTGATCAGCTGAAAAAATAGTCCACCACCAATTAAGAACACTAAAACTGGGACTGCTGTAAAATACATAAGATTATCTAAATTGGAACTCCCGTATCTGTACACATATTCGAATAAAACAATTAAACCTGAATAGATACCGTAGAAAAATAGCTTTCCTACCGAGTTTATAACTTTGAATTTGCTTAATAAGAACACAACTGTAATAGAAAGATGGAGTACAAATAAGAGCAAACACAGATAACCAATACACCGTTCATCGTCGATAAAGAGGAAAAAAGCACACCACAGGCAAATAGCTATCCACGCTTTATTACTGATATTAGTGCTTTTCGTAAATCTCAATACTATCCAGGTAATTAAGAGAAGGAGGTAGCCAATTAAGAATACCAATGCTAAGTTCGGACACTCAAGTGCTGCCTGCCCTGGCTCTGATTGGGAGGGGGTATTAGGATTTCCAAAGGCTACATTGCAAGCAGCGACATCAATCGGAAAATCACAACGAGTGCTAGTATTAGCAAATAGGACAAACAATTTTTCATTTTTATTTGATCCTATGTTGTAAAAGTGTACAATATCACACCCTTGAAATTCAAGTTCGGCTTTTAATGTATCATCTACACCGTATTCTATAGAAAGTATATTGTTCTTTATCGCCCAGTCTGGACAGCCTAAGATTTCACAGCCGCCATCATCTGAACGAATAAATAGCATCTTTTCATTATTGATATCAACCTCATCGACTTCGGACCAATAATTGGCTAAATGATCTGAAAGGCTGTCAATTTTCCAGACTTTCTTTATTTCACACTGAGCGAAAGTGGAAGAAATAGTTATAATAAGCAGTAGTGAAACAATTAGAAATTTTCTTAACATGAGTGATCATTGGTTCAAAGAAAAGCAAAGTAGGTAAATCTTAAATAATCACCCTCAACAAAAAGTAGTTATTTGAAAAATTTATATTTTGTCTGATCAGTCATTCGATTGGTTGCGCAGAAAGTGCTGGTTGGTTACTCGCCGTGCGAAGAATTAGCATGAACGTCGTAGCTTTTGTGTGTGCTCCGAATGGGTATCACTACGGTCAAAGATAACGAATCGGTATACTCTAGAGAGATGAAAGCTCTCCTATCTCATAGAGTAAGTGAGTGCAATTAGGTGCAAGGGTGGCCACCGCGAGGTGAGATCTGAAGTAACCGGGACTGTATGTAAAAGGCAGCACATCATGCCGAAGAACAGCCTCTACTGCAACAAACAAGACCACCCACCCGCTGGAACATCTTCATTAATTTATACGAAAACTGTCGATGTAATTTAGTTGAAAAGCTTTTAATCTGAAGATAGTGGAAATGCACAAAAACGACCATCTCACTGGTACTGTATTAACACTTCATCTATTTAAAAATCCCAAAATCCCAAACCCTAAAGCTGTTAAATAACAAAGAACGGCCGCAATCAAGAGCCATCGCTTTATACGAGTGATGCGGCTATAAGTTTTACGAATGCTATCGGGAGATTGTGGATTGTAATGATAAGCCCAAGGAAAAAAGACGAAGAATGAAATCACCGCCGATATACCCCAAAGAAGCGCTCCCCAATCTAAAAACTCTTTAGCATCAGAGACAATTTCATCAGAAGATTGCCCGAGAAAGATAGTAAGGGAAATGGATATCACCGCTGCGAGATACTTTGCTGTCTCTTCAACATGCTTAGGTGCTTGCTGTTGCTCTTTTTGTGCATATTCCAACCAATCAGAATCAGCAGTGCTTGGATGACTGCTCTTTGCCAAAGGTTGCTTATTTGACATAGCTTATCTTTTTTTGTTTGATATCAGTAAATATTTGGATTACTTTTTCTTCACCTATCTTCGCTACGATAGCTTCAAGGCGATCGGTAGGTAATTGTGCATTACTAGAGCCTATTTTATTCCAAATCTTAAAGGAATGATAAAACGGAGGAACAGCCTCATCGTATCGGTTTTGTCCATATAAAATTGATCCAATGTTATAAAATACAGTGGCCATTCCATTATAATCATCAAATTCTTTTTTGATTTGAAAGGATTGTTGCATGTAGACAAGAGCCTTGTTGGGGTCTTCTTCTGCGTGGTAAATAGCCAAACCAATTTTATTCAAAATCACTCCCTCTAATTCTCTATCCTCGGTTTCTTGTGAAATTTGGAGAGATTGTTTTAGAAAATGCAGTGCCCTATCATAATCTTCTTTCTCCTTATAAATTGAACCAATATCGTGCAATATCGCACCAACTTCCTCTTTATTCCCAATTTCTTGTTCAATTTGAAGAGATTGCTGTAGAAAATACAATGCACTGTCATAATCTTCTTTATCCTTATGAATTAGACCAATGTCATACAATAGCGCACTGACTTCTTGCTGATCACCAATTTCCTGTTCAATTTGAAGAGATTGCTGTAGAAAATGTAATGCCTTATCATATTCTTTTTTATCCTTATGAATTAGACCAATATTATACAATATCGCACTGACTTCTTGCTTATCACCAGTTTCTTGTTCAATTTGAAGAGATTGCTGTAGAAAATATAAAGCTTTATCAAAATCTCTTTTTGCATCGTAAATAAGCCCTATTTTTTTTAACGTTGTTCCCTCCTCCAAACGCTCCCCAGCTCTTCTTATAATCTCAAGAGATTGTTGTAGATAATACAGAGCCATATCATAGTTTCCTATATCCAGATAAACCTCACAGATGTAGAGTAAAACAATTTTTTCCCCTTTCGTATATCCAATTTGCCGGATAATTTGTAGAGATTGTAATAAATAATCTAGAGCATTGTCAAAGTCCTGCAAATTCTGATAAAATTGACCAATATTGGACAGAACAACAAGCTCTTGCTTATAATCACTAAGTTCTTGACTAACCTTGAGGGACTGTAACAGGTAGTGTATAGCTTCGTCATATTCACCTTTGGCTTGATAACTTAAACCTATATTGCTTAATATTGCACCTGCTTTTTCAAGATGTCCAATGTCTTTTACAATCTGAAGGGATTCTTGATAACTATTTATTGCCTCATCATAGCTTTCTATATTTTGATAAATGAGGCCGATATTGCTTAAAGTAGTACTCATTTGTTCGCGATATCCAATATCTTTAGCCATCTGGAGAGACTGTTGATAAAAATCTATCGCTTCTCCGTAGTTTTCTTTCTTATCATAGATGAGGCCAATATTATTCAAAGTTGTACTCATTTGTTCATGATATCCAATATCTTGGGCAATTACCAATGACTGTTGATAAAAATTCATCGCCTCATCATATTTCCCTTTCTTATCATAAATAAGTCCAATGCTGTTTAATGTTAGACTCTCTCCTCGACGGTATCCAATGTTTTTTGCAATCCGCACGGATTGTTGATAAAAATTAATTGCCATATCATAGTTTTCTCTATTAAGATACACGAGACCAATATTGTTCAAGGTTATACTCGCTCCTTGAAGATCTCCAATATCTTCACTAATCTTTAGGGATTGTTGATAAAAATTTATCGCCTCATCATATTCTCCCTTCTTGTTATAAATGAGACCAATATTGCTCAGCGTATTGCTTGCTTGTTCACGATTTCCAATGTCTTCGGCAATCTGTAAGGATTGTTGATAAAAATTCATCGCCTTATCATAATCTCTCTCATCGTAATAAATTTGTCCGATATTGTCCAAGGTTAGACTCTCTCCTCGACGGTATCCAATATCTTGTACAACATCTAAGGACTTATTGTAAAAGTTCATTGCATTTTCATAGTCCCTTTTATTGTAATAAATTAGGCCGATGTTATTTAATGTTGTACCAATACTCTCACGATTCCCGACACTTTCCTGCAATTGAATTGATTGCTGGTAGTAATTTAGGGCTTTGTCATAGTGTCCTTGACGATGATAAATTTGGCCAATATTATTCAAGGCTGTATGTTGGTCGTTATATAGTCCAATTTCCTGTGCAATTTGTAAGGATTTCTGAAGTCGGAGCAACGCTTTATCATAGTTATTTTGTTTGATGTCTAATACACTTATATTGTTCAAAATTGAAGCCTCATCCTTACGTCTTCCAATTTCGTGTGCAACCTTTAGGGATTCGTCTAAGTAATTTAGAGCTTTGTCATATGCTCCTTTATGATGATAAATCATACCAATACTACTTAATATTGTACTGACTTCTCCAAGGTCTCCGATTGCCCGTCTGATTTGAAGAGATTTTTCCAAATCCATTAATGCCATATCGTATTGGCCTTGTGCCAGCTTTATTAAGCCAATATTGTTCAAAGCTCTGCCCTTCCCATTGTGATCTCCAATTTCTTGTGCAATTTGTAGCGACTTTTGCAGGTAATTCAGTGCCATATCATAGTCACCCTTGACCTGAAAAATTAAGCTCATATTGAACAAGGCAGCACCTTCTTGCTCACGATCATTATTATTTTCACATCTTGCCTTAACCTCGTTTATGATTTCTAATGCGGCTTTATACTCTCCAATTTCATAATAAGTGTTTCCAATTCGATTTAATAAGGTTGTACTTGTAGTTTCTTTCGCTACTTCCCAAGTTCGAAGCCCATACTCCAGCGCCACAATTAATTGATTAAAATAATAGTACGTGATATTTAATAGGTTTCCAGTCCTATTTACTCCTTCCACATTTTTCATTCTGTAATACCACCCAAAAGATTGCGTAAGTTCTTCTAATACATTAAAACCTAAATTTTCATCAAATATATATTCATGATATGCTGCGGCTTTTAGTAAAGAAAAGGAAGTCTGTTCAAACGTAACTTCTTTTAAAAGATCTTTCACTAGCGGGGCAACATAGTACCATGTGTATCCTTCTGGTCCTTTATGTCTTTCTACGAACGTGAGATTCACTAAGCGTGTAAGTACAAAGCTGCGATCTTGGTTATTCCGCTGCATACTTACTGCCATTGGTAGCACTGGTATACTAAAATGAGCAAGAATAGAAAGTGTATCTCGGTCTTCAACATTCAAATAGGCAAGCAACCGATCAAAAACTAGATTTTCGCTCATACGGTTAAGTACTTCCGACTTTTTGATATTATCTTTCAAGCCGGATAGGTTTTCTAGTAGACTGGATATATTGTCTTTATCTAATATGTAGGTTTCCTTCAAAAACTCTAGGGCACGGTAGTTGCCGCCGAGTGTATCATATAGCAGCTGTGCTACCTTAACGGAAGTAATATTCTTTGTGCCTTCCATTTTAAATCTTGTCCACAATAATTTCTCTTGTTCCAACTTGGAGAATAATTCAGTAAACGAGAGCTGCCAGCATTTTTTAAGGAAATCACTGAATGGCACATTATTTAGATGACATATCTCCCAAGTTGGAAACTCTTTTACGGGGTAACGTCCTGTTATAATGATGGGATAATAAGTTGAACTCCTTTCCAAAAGTTGAATAATTGTTAATACATCCTCATGTTTATTTACATCCCATAACCATGAAGATTCATGATTATCATATTTCTGAAAGGTTTCTATATTGTCAAAAATAAAAAGTGGTTTACAATGTTGACTAATTTTTTCTAGTAGATAACTAAACCTTTCATCAAGTTTTTCCAGTAGAGCTAATTCACCAACAATTGACAGGTTTTGTTTTTCTTTGACTAAATAATTCTGCATTTGCCTGAGCATACTGTCAGCAGTTGGTGTTTTTTCACTATGAGTGAATACTTTGACTTGTGGATCGAAGGCCATCAGGCTTATAGCCAAATGTTCTGCTAATGCTGTTTTACCAACCCCTCCTTGGCCTACTATTAAAATTGAATTTTTCCTTTCTAGAGCTTGAAAAGCGAATTGAACCTCATGTCGTCGACCAGCAAAAACGTAATTAGGATGGCGTTCAAGAATACCTACTAAGTTTTCTTCCTTTTTTAATAAGTTGTAGTCAAAAGTAAATTCCAGTTGGCTTCTAACAGAGTCCTTATTTACTAGTTGATTTACTTGTTGGTTCATAAATAATTGCGGAATAAGCCATTGTCCAGAAGCCAAAACCTGATCATCTACTGTGCGAAGTCTGTAAGGTGTATACCTTTGAACTTCAAATGCCCTAAGTGCTTTAGTTGCTTTTTGGAAAGCATTGGGTAAGTCTAAACCCTGAGATAAAAAGTCATATAAAGAAGAGGTAAAACAAGAAGCACAATCATCCAAAATACTTGATGTCATTGCAATAACAGCTGGAACATCTCCTTGAATCAAGGAATAAGCAATGCTAGAGAGTTCAGTATTCTCTCCTTGTGCAGTTTTACATGCGGCAAGTACTACTAAGTCAGGAAGATGTCTCTTTTTCTTAAACTTTTCAAATAAGGAGTTTAAAGTAGAAACCTCAGTTTTTTTCAGAGTTCCTGTTAATTGAGTTTCAAACGCTAATGTTCCTTTTCCAGCCTTATAGCTACCATGACCTGAAAAATGTAAAACATGGAATTTATTTTCAAATAGTTTTTTTTCTAAATCTTCTATCGAACCATTATTTGTGAAATGAACTTCTACCAACCCTTTACCCATTAATGGTAAAAGCGATATGAGGAGCATCTCTTCTTCTTGCTCAAAATTCAATCTAGTCACACCCCTAGGTGTGGAAATCATAAAAAGAATTTTCAAAGGAGATCCAAGCAAAGACTGATGAGGCGATAAGTTATATCTCCCACCTTTGAATAGTGGCCAGTCGAAATTCTCCTCGATTGCCAATTGCCAAGGTAAATTTAAAATAGTTGTTTTGGCGTGAACAATACAAAGGGATTCTTTATTGAATTTTTCTTTCGCTTTATCCCAATTTTTCTTAAAGTTATTTTGACTAAATAAGGCCTTCTTCAATTTCTTTTTAAGTGAACCCAGAGTACTTGCTTTAGGAAATTGTCCGGCCTCTATTTCACTATTGAATTGCGCCCCAATATGTTCAAGGTCTTTTTCTTGAATAGGAGAAAGCTGGAGTTCAATTATCATAGAAGATACTCTGTTTGAATTTCTGATTGTTATGGTTTTTCAAGGTAAGCCTAGCCTCTTCTTTTGATTATGCTAAAAATCACCAAGAAGTATTATAAGTTGATCTTGACAACACTTGAGCTCTGAACTATTCATCCCTTTCGAATAATCGATTCCCAATAATCAGCTCAACATAGAATAAACAAATAATCATGAAAACCACATCTTAAACAAAAGTATTAGCGAAAGTACTCTTAACATCTATGTCTCTACGGGCAAATGATCGAAGAAGGTTAATCATTTTCATTTGGCTCCATACCCCGTACTATTATTCCCGTGCGTTCAACACTCCAACCGTCAGGGAGTTCTATTAGATTTTCAGTGCTGCAATTAAGACAACGTTTGATGACAGTCTTGGCACTGTCTTTTTTGTCACCTTTTATAGCAGGATAAGTATTTTCTACTTTACAAGTATAACAAACAAATTTAATGGGACTGATTTGTTGTGCCATATGATTTTTTTAAATAAAACATATTTATTTCAAATTTAGAGGACATCATCAAAAATAGTGAAGTGGGGTTTAAATTTCTTGATTTTCGGTTAAAAGATTTACTCTTATTAGTCTCGATGGATGTCTTATCTCCTCTAAAAATAGTAATATAAGGGGTCAAATTAAACAAAACATGAGGAGCAATCCGACTCCACACAATTACCCGGGCTCATCATCATTGTAGAATTTGGCACCCCAACCGCAAAATTTGTTATAAAATGAATATTGTAACGGTTCTTCATAACAAGGCGATGGAATTTGCAGACGAGGCCCTACTGGCCCGGATGGAAGGTAATAACCAAGCTTCCACCGCACTTTTTGAAAAAGCTTTTGATCTGGAAAAGGAAGCGGCTATCGCTATTGGAGAGGACCAGCAGGAAAGTGAATCCAGATATATCCTTATCCGCAGTGCTGCAGCCCTGGCCTTGAATTGTGGTAAATACCATGAAGTCAAAGCTTTGATCACTCTTGGCTTATCCGGGAATCCTCCAGTTTTCATAGTTGAAGAATTGAAAGCATTGGAAGAAAAACTGCAGGGATGAATCCCTGAAAGCTATTTTACCTTTGTCAAAAGGATAGTATTTTCCTGGCGAAGCTGCTCATTCTCGGTAGCGACTTTCTTAATCCGATTAGTAAGTTTGCTCAGTTCGTCCAAAGCTTGCCCTATCTGATCCTGAAGATCAGCAATCACCGTATGATTGGCCGGTAATTGAATAGCCTCCGACTCCAGATGATCCTGGCAGGCATACCATTCTTCCAGTTGCCGTAGTTCGACTTCCGATAATTGCTTACCTCTGGAGGCTTTATCGTGAAGCACCTTACCTTCTTCATCATTGATCATGGTTCTTCAACTTTTACCTACGAATTCTCACAATTTACGCAAAACCATTCACTGGATTTCCATATCTTGCCCTCTATTCAATTTCTGTACAATATTTTTTACAATTGCCAAGCAACCAGGGGTAAGCAGCGGAAAACGAGCAAGTTACACCGGCCGGTCCAAAGTCCCGTCCGGACCGCTTAGGTTTAAAACAAAAGAACCGCGGAAAGCCTTGATTCTCAGGAGTCAAGGCTTTTTTTATTGTGTTTCAGCGAGTTAGACACGGAACAATTTCACTCAAATTCCCAGCGCCATCCAAAACGCGCCAACATAATCGTAGCTCCTATCCTATATCAAGCTAAAACCAGCATCAGCTCCTACAGCAATCTACCCTGCTTCTGCCATTCTGGATCCCCCTTTACAACACGCTCATCGCATTAAACGCCAAGAGGCTTACATAAGAAAACAACAACCAATCTCACAGTCCTCTCAATCCCACAGACGAACAATCATTCTACAGCCTCCACCACTGGTCACTTTGCTCCAGACTTAATCACATTATCCAAAATTTGCCCTGGAAATCCTCATCATTTTTTATAACTTGATGAGTAACCAGATGATCACCAATAGTACGTTCGCGTACCGGTTCAAATCGTAATCTAAGCAGTCGAAAGAAGATTTAGAAAGACGACTGACTATCTGACGATCAAAGTAATAGCATGAGCATAAATGCCTATCTCAATGTCAAGAATATTGATAAGATGCTGGAGCAACCGCCTCAGGCCTTTTCCTGGATAGGTTTTGATTCGGTAGATAATTGCAATTTACACTGTGTGTATTGCCATAATCCGCGCACCAAACAGATGATCGATCTCGAAAAATTTGAGCGATTCATTCATCATCATGTGCTAACGATTGAAAATTTTCAGATTGGCTGCCAGATGGAACCTTCTCTTGACAAGCGCATGGTTGGGTTGTTACAAATGATCGCGGAATCTCCAGCAAAGCCCAGCCGGCAATTTAAGGTACATACCAATGGAACGTTGCTGAACCGGCACGATGCCCGGGCCATGGTGGAAGCAGGTTTAACGCATCTTTCCATTTCTATCGATACCGTCAATGAAAAGACCTTTAGTGAATTAAGGGGTGGCGCCAAACTGGAACGGGTGTTTAGAAATGTAAAGCAATTTTGCGAAACCTGCCCGGAAGTGACCGTACAGTTCATAGCTACGGTAACGCAGGCTAATGTGGATGAAATGGATCTGCTGGTGCACAAAGGAGTGGCAATCGGAGCTAAAAGATTTCATTTCCGGGAAATGTTCCACGATCCCAGAAGCCCTATTGTTGATCATCAAAAAATGGAAAAACTATTGTTACCGCCAGGTCGCTTTCAGCGCTTGAAGTCCGAGATCGAGAAGAATTACGGGGATCAGGTCGGTTTGTTTTTTGTTGATTCGCCGGCTATCCGGCAATATGGTAAGGAGGCCCACCGCAACTCTCGTTAATCAGCACCAATCCACGAAAAGACGCTACTCATGAGATCACCTATAATTATTGTCGGTGCTCCCCGGTCCGGAACCTCTATGATGATGAGTGCGATGCGACATATCCTGGGATATGCCGGCCATAATGAGGCTCACATCTTCACCCTCCTCGATAAGTTGCTTCAAACCACAAGGGATCACTGCCGGTCTTTAAGCGCGGGTTTTGATCCCACCTCCAATGTGCTTTTATTCGATCCGAACCTGAAGATAGAAGAGGATCTAAAGCAATTGTTCAAGCAGTATTTGACGCAATTCTACGGAGATAAGCCCTGGTTTCTAAAAACGCCCAACCGCTATGCGATCCAGGCGCTTCCGCTAATGTTGGAACTATTTCCGGAAGCAAGGATCATTTATATGAAGCGACGTGGTATTGAAAACGTGCTCTCCCAATCCAGAAAATTCGGGAACGGGAAATTTAGTGCCGACTATTGTACCGAATGGTCAGCGTGTATGCTGTCCTTTTTCACCAAAGATTTTTCCGATCGTAGTCTGGTCATTGATCAATTAGCCTATATCAAATGCCCGGATCTGTTGATTACTAAGTTGCTGTATTTTTTAGAGATCGATGCTTCGGCCGGCCTTAAAGGCAGATTGAAAAAATATTTGTTGGGTAATCCGGTAGAAAAAACGGCTGCCCTTACTTCATCTTATATTGCCTTGGAGGAAACCCCGTGGAGCGAGGAGGAGAAAGCAACTTTTTTGACCATCTGTGAAGGGTCCATGAATTTGGGAGGATACCCGATCAGTCGGGCTCAAATTGATAATTTTCAAGCTGATGAGTCGTTTCTTTTTTCGGGAAGAAACCGCAGGTCAGTTGTAAAAGCGATCAATGCGCTTACCCCGTGGAACCTCATTCCTCAGGATGTGCTTCAGCCCTTTCAATTACATCCCAACTCAATAATGGAAGACAAGCTCTCCATTTTTATAAGCCTACCGGTCCCGCCGACCGGTATCCGGTTTAGTATGCTCAATCCAAAATTAAGCGGACCAGGGGTTACCGTCAGAATTGAGGAAATCAACCAGCGGAGTCAGGTCATTCAGCTGGTGCAGGAGATCAATCTACGGAGCCTGGAAGTTAAGCAGGTTCAACTTCGGTTGGTGTCTAGCCAGCCCATCGTCAAGATACAGATCGCCAATGAGGCGGGCTCCCAAAATTATAATTACAAGTTGCTCGAAATGCAGCTACTGCAGTCATTCTGATGATCCAGGATAAGTCATGGGAGATCAGTCCCGTTTTCCTGCAATTTCTTTCTAAACAGATAAGCCGTCTGAAAACCAGAATAAGCTTTTTTCATTACCTGGATTAACTCCAGATTCTCGTTATGCATGTTCTTGATGTAATCAGAATGGCATAGGATCAGATCTGCAGTCTTATCACCTTTATCGGGGAGGAAGCCTATCCGGTGAAATTCGCCTTTCCATATTTTCGCGGCCTCGCGGTGTGCGGCTACTCGTTGGTAGACGGGCCGGTTCGGTTCATTGGCCAGCGTATACATACTGTGTTCATCTAAAAACGTCAGATACAGCAGACCTCCGGGGCGGGTAATCCGGGTCAATTCATCCAACCAGTCCTGCGCATTGTTATCGATATGCGTAAAGATCGACCCGGCGAATACCAACTCGAAGTAGTTGTCCGCAAAGTCGAGCGAAGGATAGTGGTTATTATGTACCACATTGATGACTTCCCCCAGGTTGTCTTTGCTCCACTTTATCGCTTGTTCATCCACATCACACCCCCATAGCTCCTTCCGTTCGTCTTCTTCGTAGAACCACCGAAGTAAGCGGCAGTTATTACATCCGAATTCGAGTACCCGCTTAAAGCTGGAAAAATTGTAGCCGCTATTTTGCAGGCAGGTCCGGATGCTGTCGACTTCTCTTTTACCAGCTTTTAAATGACTTTCCGCCGATTCCCGGTAGTGCATAAGGGATGGAGGAGGAACCGGTAATTCATCCCTCAGGGGATACATGTCTTCCCTGGGCTCGGTCTTTTTCTCGGTCAGTTCAAAAAGGTATTTACTGTAATTCCTATAGTTCAGATGCTGTTTTGCGTAATTAACGATCGATGTCCTAATCTCCGGATTGGCGTTTTGTAAATGGAAGATGATCGAACTACTCGCTGCAGCAAGGTCACCATACGGATGAAGTACCGCAGCCTGCGGCGGCAACATTTCCTTTATGCCCCCGGTATTTTCAAATCCGACCACCTGCAGGCCCGCGGCCAGGGCTTCGTGCACTACGCAGGGGAAAGGATCTCCGCGGGAGGTCAGCAGGAAAATATCGCTGCCGACAAACCAGGGGATGGTATCATCCTGGGAATCCATCAACAGGATGTTTTCCGACCAACTGGAAAACTCAATATCCCTGCGAGACCATTGTTGGTAGTAATTATCCGGAGCATCTCCGATCCAGAGAAAATACAGCGGTGCGGCGTCGGTCCATTTGGATAAAGTTGATATGGCCGTAAAAACGAAAATGTCGATGCCTTTGCGGGCAATCGGTGTTCCGCAAGAAAGAACGATCCTGGCATTTTCCGGAATCCCTAACTGCTTTCTCACAAATTGCCGGCATTGGGAGACATCCGCCTCGAAGATCTCGGGCTTCAGCAGGCCCTGACCTTTAATGGAAACAATCGATGCCGGAAACCGGTAGTTTTCCATGGCTTTTTCCCGTACAAATTCACACGGGAAAACCACCTGATCAGAATACCGGCTGATGCCCCGCCACGAATTTTTTGGATAAAGATTCCCCATCTCATGCACCAGAGAAATAATCTTTGGAATTTTTGACCTTTTTAAAAGGGGTAGAACAAACCTGGATTCTGCCGAATTGACAAAAGCGTATTCAATGGGAATTTTTGCCATTATTGCCGGCAATAGCTTTTGCAGTTCTTTGCCCTTTTCAAATTCCGACAAGGTTTCGGGAAACGGATAGGAGGCAAACTCCTTGACAAACAGATCCCGGATCTTCCCCCCTTTGAGCAACAGAAATACCGGAAAAATCTCGTGGTGATCCTGAAAATGCCGGGCTACCCGATGGATGATCAGGGGCGCTCCCGTCAGGGTAGTTTCGTGGGAAACAAATAAGATAACCGTCTTTGATCTTTGGGCAGTAAGCACTTCCAGCTCAGCCACAAAATCACGGATCCGGGCGGGTAATGCGCCGTCCTGAGCGGAGTGGGTCACTAAAGGTAGGTTGGACAGGAAGCGCTCCATGTTCTCCAGGATCTGCCTCGGATCTTCCGTCTGTATGGCGTATTTGTATTTACTAATATTCTCCCTGTTTAGGTTCTTGACAAAACGGACAGGGTATTTGAGGAAAAGTTGAGCTAATTTTACATAATCCATACAGCAGTAGCAGGCCTTTGCAGTTTGGGACAATTAAGAGAAACCGCTTAGCATCAAGTAAAGTAGACGTTTACGAAGGATATTCCGGGTCTCTTTTTTGCAGAATAAGGAAATTCTGAAGAATATCAAAGCAATGGTCGGCTTTTCACTTTTTTGATCCTGGTTGAAAAATTGTGGTTCTTGAAGGGAAAATCCTTTAGGCTGCTGAGTTCTTGGAATTACAGACCTGAATTGAAAACCATCAACTTTCATCACACTGTCAGAATCCGGTCTGGACCACTTAAATTTGAACCAAAAAACTTCGCCCCTGGGCTTCAAGACTATTTCATTGCATGTAGAAAGTACACATTTGCTGCGTCCAGGTCCTCCGGATTTATATCTTTAGATAAAGTTTGACATAATCGAAAAGCACTTCCAAAAGTTTATTAGGGAATAAACTACATCGTGATGATTTCCTTGTCCTTTGTTAGGATAGAGGAAGATTATATCAATTGATGAAGGCCATGAAAAAACAGATACAGACAAAATCTTATCTCTCCCAATTTATCGGCATTTCGATAATTTGTTTAAACATTTACTGGACCTACTACCACCTGAACTTATTTTACTTATATCACTTTACATCACTGTTATTTGTGGTTATGGTTCCCGATGTGATATTGCTTTTTAATGGCATTTTAGGTATGTGTGGCGTGTTTATCGGGATTGCAGTATTCAGGGGCTATTTATCGGCAGTCCGATGGCTTTTGATAGATTTAGCAATTCTTTTTTTTGGCTTTATTTTGGTTTTCCTCTCAATAATATAGATGTAAGCCAAGGAACAGAAGAAGGTTAATTGTATGGAGTGCATTAAGTACCATTTTCAGCCGATGGCCATGTACGAAGACGGTACCCTGGACTTCAAACTGATCGAGGAGATCCTGCCGGCCATTAAGGGCAAACCACTCTACCGGAAGTTCGGCGCATTCCACGCCGGTACCAAAAAGGCCCATCCGGGGGCTAAAATGCTTAATATCAACTATAACCCGGAAGAATCGGGTGCTGAACTGGCCGAAGATCTGGCCGATACCGGTCACGACCAGGTAGTGGATCCCGAAACAGGCGAACCGGCCTTAAGGGAGGAATACCAGTACTTTTTGATCAGCCTGGCCAAGGTCTTTGTCGATCCGGAAGACGAGCTGAGGATCAAGATCAGCGATAATGTCCGGAAACAATATCTGTCGAATGCTCGTACATGCATGGACACCCTGGTGGAAATGGAAATGGCGGCACACGCCCGGGTAAGGGTGGATAAACCGAAGCGGATTAAGGTGCCGGGACGGTTTCGGCGGAAGTGGGAAGTGGCGGCTTAGGAAAAATGATATGCAGAAAAGTGTATATTTTAGAGTTTAAAATAGTGGCTTTGACTGAAAGTTAGTGACAGACTTGCTTTACAACAATTCAATTTTTTCCTTAAAGTGTGGTAATGAACCGAAGATCTCTAATTTTATTCATTGGATTCTTATTAGGCATATTGTGTTGTATAGTTCTCTACTATTCCAAGGACCTAATCCTTGAAAACGGGCCCATTTTCTTCTCGGGAGTACTAGTTACCCTTTTAATTTTATTAGGTTTGTTTTTATTACTCTTAATGTTTGCAAACATAGATATCAGTCTCAAGAAACAAGATTTATCGACTAAGAAATACGAAAAAACAAGTAGTTCTTTAATATTAAAAGTTTTTCCATCGCTAGGTGAAGAAAATGCAGAACAGGTTTCAAAAAGCCTTAAACTACTGATCAAAAATAGAATGATATTTTCATCGATTTCCCTGATGATTAGTGTAATAGTTTTAATTGGAGGAGTTATGGGTACAATTCTTTTGGTTAAACAGAATTACCTTATAAGCGAACAAACCGAAAGATTAGACACGCAAAACGATTTATTCAAACAACAAAACTCACAAATAGACACCCAAAACATTTTGATTAGTACTCAGTCTAACTATTTGCGTGCACAGAATGATTTATTAAATAGACAAAACTCTCTTCTAGATGCGCAAAATTCTCTATTCAATGTTCAAAACAAGAAAGTAGAATACCAATCAGAGTTATTAAACGAACAAGTAAAAGAAACCCAAATACAAAGTAATCTACAGGATGCTACTAGAATCAGTTCACTTGTGTTTTTAATGAGTAATATTTTAGATGAAGTAAGTAACGAAAAAAGAGCGCAAAGTGGGCAAAACACAGAGCATGGGTACAGAATAAGTGACGATTTGATCGGGAGAATCATAGCCCTGAGTAGATCCTTAAGGCCATATAAATTGCTAGAAAATAAAGATCTGTCAAAACGTCTATTAAGTCCGGAAAGAGGGCAACTTTTTATATCATTGATGTATGCCGGATTAGATACTGTGTCATTGGGCAAAATTTTTGCAGAGGCTAATTTTTCTTATTCAGATATAGGTTCAATACGACTGGAAAACAAATTTTTAAAAAACGTAAATTTAAGTAATTCCTATTTTCCCGAATCGAGCTTCATAAATATTGACTGTTCTTCTTGCAACTTAACGGGAGCAGTAGCTACTCAAACAGTATTTTTTAATACAAATTTTGATTCAGCAAATTTTAGTGGAGCTCATTTAACTGGTTCCGCATTTACTCTTACCTCTTTCAATAAAACAATATTTAGTGGGGCCTCTATATATGCAACTAATTACCAGCTAACTAAATTCACAGATGTTGATCTTTCAGATTTGAATATGGAATTTGTTTGGTTAAAAAATGTTTCTTTCAATAATTGCTTGAGTTGGTTTACTAATTTCAATGGTTCTAAATTCACTAATGTGGATTTTTTAAATACTAGTTTACAAGGATCAAAATATCAAAATGCATTTTTAGTTGGTACAAATTTTGTAGAGTCTGATTTGATTGAAACCGATTTTTCAGGTGCAACTGTCACACAATGTAATTTCAAAAATGTTTGTGTAATGAAACAAGAATGGTTAAAGATAAAAGAGGAAGAAATTCATAAAAATAGCGATAGATTACTACAAAAATATAAAGTAATTAAAGGGCCAAATTCAAAAAAAATCCTAAATGCTGAAGTTGCATGTCCGTTCATCATAGTAGAAAAGCAATAAAGTTTTTTGCCCCGTCCTCTCATCTTACAAAGTAGAGTGAGGGAAAACCCTAAATGATGTAGGCCGAGCCAGCCCTTAGAAAAAAAACAGGTTCGGTGTGCTCCTCCCTACTTAGGCCGTCCCTGTAAATTCTCCAGGAGATAGTCTTCGATATAAAATTTGGCTATTGGCCGTTTCCCTTGTGGAGTTGTAAATCCGAAGATTGATGATTCTAGGTCTATACGGTCCCA
>NZ_PDUD01000078.1 GCF_002646595.1 Flavilitoribacter nigricans DSM 23189 = NBRC 102662 | reverse complement strand
GTTGTAGTGCCCACCGTGGCACCATCGCCATCCAACAAGGTCACAGTAACGCCGCTAACACCCGGCTCACCCGCATCCTGGATGCCATCGCCGTTCAGGTCTTCCCAAACGTAATCACCAATCGATGATCCAGTCAGAATTCCAGCATCCAGATCCGTATAGTTATCGCCCGATTCCAGCGTAACCGTAGCCGTGCTACCGTCCGCCGGATTGGCATCGCTATCCAAAGCATCATCGCCACCCGCATCCTGATCGGTGAAATTGTAACCCACCGGCAGATTGGAAAAGACGACTGAATAGTTGCCTGGCTCCAGATCCGTGAAGCTGTAGGAACCATCTGCGGCCGTGGTTGTAGTACCTACCGTGGCTCCATCACCATCCAGCAAGGTCACCGTAACGCCGCTAACGCCCGGCTCGTCCGCATCCTGGATGCCATCGCCGTTCAGGTCTTCCCAAACGTAATCGCCCAGGCTCGCACCGGTCAGTATACCGGCATCCAGATCCGTATAGTTATCACCCGATTCCAGCGTAACCGTAGCCGTGCTACCGTCCACCGAATTGGCATCGCTATCCAAAGCATCATCACCACCCGCATCCTGATCGGTGAAATTGTAACCCATCGGTAGGTCGGAGAAGACGACTGAGTAGTCGCCCGGCTCCAGGTCGGTGAAGCTATAAGAGCCATCGGTGGCTGTAGTCGTCGTGCCTACCGTGGCACCATCGCCATCCAGCAAGGTCACCGTAACGCCGCTGACACCCGGCTCACTCGCATCCTGGATGCCGTCACCATTTAGGTCTTCCCAAACGTAATCACCCAGACTAGCTACCGTCAGAATACCAGCATCCAGGTCTGTGTAGTTATCGCCGGATTCCAACGTGACCGTAGCCGTGCTACCATCCGCAGGATTCGCATCACTATCCAAAGCATCATCGCCACCCGCATCCTGATCGGTGAAGTTGTAACCCATTGGCAGATCGGAGAAAACGACTGAGTAGTCGCCCGGCTCCAGATCCGTGAAACTGTAGGAACCGTCGGCAGCGGTAGTCGTCGTGCCTACCGTGGCACCGTCGCCGTCCAGCAGGGTCACGGTAACACCGCCAACGCCCGGCTCACCCGCATCCTGGATGCCATCGCCGTTCAGGTCTTCCCAAACGTAATCGCCAATCGAAGATCCAGTCAAAATACCGGCATCCAGATCCGTATAGTTATCGCCCGATTCCAGTGTAACCGTAGCCGTGCTACCGTCCACCGGATTCGCATCGCTATCCAAAGCATCATCGCCACCCGCATCCTGATCGGTAAAGTTATAACCCACCGACAGGTCGGAGAAGACGACTGAGTAATCGCCAGGTTCCAGGTTTGTGAAACTGTAAGAACCATCCGCAGCGGTAGTCGTTGTGCCTACCGTGGCACCGTCGCCATCCAGTAAGGTCACGGTAACACCACCAACGCCCGGCTCACCCGCATCCTGGATGCCATCGCCGTTCAGGTCTTCCCAAACGTAATCACCCAGGCTCGCGCCAGTCAGAATACCGGCATCCAAATCCGTATAATTATCGCCCGATTCCAGCGTAACCGTAGCCGTGCTACCGTCCGCCGAATTCGCATCGCTATCCAAAGCATCGTTACCACCCGCATCCTGATCGGTGAAATTGTAACCCATCGGCAGGTCGGAGAACACGACTGAGTAGTCGCCCGGCTCCAGATCCGTGAAACTGTAGGAACCATCTACGGCCGTGGTTGTCGTGCCTACCGTGGCACCATCGCCATCCAGCAGGGTAACGGTAACACCACCAACCCCCGGCTCACCCGCATCCTGTATGCCATCGCCGTTTAGGTCTTCCCAAACGTAGTCGCCCAAGCTTGCCCCCGTTAGTATACCGGCATCCAGATCTGTATAATTATCGCCAGATTCCAGTGTAACTGTAGCCGTGCTACCGTCCGCCGGATTCGCATCGCTATCCAAAGCATCATTACCGCCCGCATCCTGGTCGGTGAAGTTGTAATCCACTGGCAGATCGGAGAAAACGACCGAGTAATCACCCGGTTCCAGATCCGTGAAACTGTAGGAACCATCGGCGGCCGTGAAAGTGTTGCCCACCGTAACGCCATCGCCGTCCAGCAGGGTCACGGTAATACCGCTAACGCCTGGTTCACCCGCATCCTGGATGCCGTCGCCGTTTAGGTCTTCCCAAACGTAGTCGCCCAGGCTCGCACCAGTTAAAATACCGGCATCCAGATCCGTGTAATTATCACCTTGAGCCAGGGTAACCAATTCAGTCATACCGTCCATATCCGGGTCGGCATCACTATCCAGGGTTTCATCGCTGCCGGCATTGAGGTCCGTAAAGAAGAAATCAGCGGGCAGATCCGTGAACTGGACAGCGTAGTCTCCCGGAGGCAGTCCGGTAAAGCTGTACGAGCCGTCAGCGGCCGTAGTCGTTGTCGCGATCACCGTAGCGGTTTCATCTTTGAGGTTCACCGTGACACCTTCCACCCCGGGTTCACCGGCATCCTGCAAGCCGTCGCCGTCCAGATCTTCCCAGA
Source organism: Flavilitoribacter nigricans DSM 23189 = NBRC 102662 (assembly GCF_002646595.1). Taxonomy (GTDB): domain Bacteria; phylum Bacteroidota; class Bacteroidia; order Chitinophagales; family Saprospiraceae; genus Flavilitoribacter; species Flavilitoribacter nigricans. Next base: position 18,914 of record NZ_PDUD01000078.1, on the reverse strand, counting down.
CCAGATCGCCCAGGCTTGCGCATAGATTGGGATCTACCGTTACGGTAACACTAGCCGAAGCGGAACAACCCTTGTTGTCGGTCACGGTTACCGTATAGGTAGTCGTTTCGTTGGGACTAATTGATATGGCTGATGTATTTTCTCCGGATGCCCAGGAATAGGTATACTCCGGTGAACCTCCACTGACAATAGGCGTGAGCGTAACGGTCTCTCCGCTACAGATCGCCGGGCCGGCATCAAAACTCACTACCGGCGGTTGATTTACCACTACGGTCACCTCATCGATACCCGAGCAATTTTCTCCATTGGTCACGGTCACGTAGTAGGTGGTCGTAGAAGTTGGCGCAACGGTAATGTTGGCCTGCGTTTCGCCGGTACTCCAGGTATAGTTGCCCCCGCCGCTGGCAGTCAGGTCAACACTTTCGCCCAGACAGATCTCCTGATCGCTGCCGGCATCGGCAGTCGGTGTCGGATTTACGTGTACCGTTACCGCGTCGGTATCACTACAGTTGCCCGTGGTCACGGTAACGGTATAGGTGGTGGTTACCAGCGGGCTCACCGAAATGGAAGCGGTTGTCTCACCGGTACTCCAGAGGAAAGACTCGCCGCCGGAAGCCGTTAAGGTTACCGCGCGCCCGGCATCGGCGCATTCGCTGGTTGCCGTAGATACCGTCACTTCGGCCGCAAAAGGCTGGTTGTGGATCTCTCCTCTTTCGTGTACATACGTAGCCGCGACCACCTGTCCGTCAATATTACCGGAATTGGCTTTGGTCAAGCTACCATTCGGTACCAGAAGGCTTCCGATCAGGGTCTGCCCACCGTTGATGGTGAGATTAGCGGTATTGTAAAAATTCCAGATGATGTATTTTCCCTGGGAGGATCCGATACCCGCCAGCGTGGGCAGGTTCCAATTGAACGTTCCGCCGGCATTGACATTGATGATCAGCGGCGTCGTGGCGTTCGGTTGGTTATTAAAAGTTATGGTAGAAAGGCCACTTAGCGTAGCCCCGCTAACATTAAGCACATTCGTGGTACCGGCGGTCAGGTCGATAGAAGCCGGGTTTGCCACTGTGTTATCAAGGGCACTCATTGCATCGGACATGGTCCGGAAATCGCTGAAGGCACTTGTGAAATTTATTAGACCGGAACGACTCACTGAGCTCGCCGGTTGTTGCGTCTGTACCTGGATCCGGGGAGAGGAATTGTATCCACCCGCACTGGCTACGATCTGGGTATTGACGGTAGCGCCGTTCTGGTCCTGGGCAAAAACCGTGGATCCGGACAGATCCCCGATCTTCGCGTATCCGGAATTGTTGATATAAAATTCACTGCCGGAAGTATAATTGACGCTTCCCTCCACAACCAGTGCGGACGGACGCGTATCTCCGACATCAGTCAGGCTGCCCGCAGTCTGACCGGCGAAAACAAAATTTCCATCCAAGGTCAGATCACCACCAATGGCCACCGCACCGTCGGAATCTCCTCCGCGGAAAGTAGCGCCATTCTCTACAAAAGCATTGAAATTACCGGCAATGCTACCGATCGGATTCGTCGATCCCGAAGAGCTTTCGGTGGGAGTTTCACACTCGCAAAGGAACTGGTCCGCACCGGCTTCAGCCACCACAGTACAGGCCTCGATGGTGAAGGTCAGTTCGCTGACGGCACAAAGTAAGCCGGCGGCGGCATCTTCACTGAAGGTTTCTACCGTCAGGGTATAAGTTCCTTCACTGAGGTCAATGGCAACGTTATCACCGTTGTAGCGATACGGCGGACTGTTTTCAATATGATCGTCCGTTACCGGTCCGCTGATCGTAAAACGAACGCTGCCCACATCGCCACTAACTATGGCTTCGATATTATAATTTGTCGGAAGATCCGCAATGATATAGGAATCACCATCTTCCAATATATCGAAGACAGAACCACTATCGAGATCGTAGATCACGATCTGGTCAATACTCGCCGTGCGAACGTCTACATTGATCTCGCTCACCACTTCACAGCCCCTGGCATCCGTGACGGTTACCGCGTAGGTGGCCGAACTGTTGGCCGTGAATTCAATGGAGGCGGTTGTTTCACCGCCCGACCACGCGTAAGTATACGGCGTAGTACCGCCGGTAACTACCGGGCTCAGCGTAACGATCTCGCCGGCACAGGTTTCCACGCTTTCCAGGGTAACGGCCAGGTCGCAGGTCACACAACTCTCCGTAGAAGAGGTCACCAGGGCTCCGATCCCGAAGGAATCACCGTCGGGATCCGGCGAGCAAACCTCGACGATCACGATCGTACCGTCTCCGGGAACATCGGGGATGGTCAGGGTGTACAAGCCGCCTTCCGGACCGGCATTCTGAGCGGTGAACACTTGAGAACCGGAGGCAACAACGGTACCGCCGTCATTTTCGATAGATACAGCGATCTGTACTTCCCGCGTATCGTCCTTTTCGTGAACGGGTACCTTGATCTCCACATCTCTCGGTGCATCACTACCGCCGATATCCAGGGTGGTGGTGACACAATCATCCGCTCCGGCGGGAGTTGAATTATCGTATAGTTCGTAATCAATTGGCGTAAATGCGGAAGATCCGCCTTCGGCGTTGCGCTCAATATACAGCGCTATGCTGGCCGCCGCACAATCCGAAAGATTGGATAAACAGATCGACGATACGGTACCGGTAAATTCCGCCCGGTAGATACGCTCGGGTACCGAGCCGGCACTGGCCTGGGCGACAGCAACTCCGGTCACGTTCTGGGACGTAGCCCCATCCGCCGTGATGGTGATGAAATCCGGGAAGGTATTATCGGCACAATTTGATCGCTGGATCCAGACTTCGGCGATCACCCGGGTCATACCTCCGGTATTGCCGATATTTACACAATTGTCCACACTGTTGAGCAAACCGTTCATCTGCACATCAATGATCCGGCCGCTGCCACAGTCATTATAGAAAGGAGTGGAAAAATCGTCATCGCAATCCGAATCATCAAAACCAATCGTTTGCGTACCCAGATCTACGGGACAATCGCCATTGCCCCAGCGGGTCCAGATATCATAGCTACCCGGAGCCAGATCGGTAATGGAGAAAGTACCGGCTTCATCGTCGACATTATAAGTGTAGTTATTGCCACCGTCCAAGCTAAACTCGATAGCCGTCTGCCCGGTCACTCCCGCAAAAGTAAAGGTAAAGCCACCGTTAGGATCCGTACAGCTGCCGTCCTGGGCCTGAACCGTTACGTCCGGTTCCACGGATACCCGTTTGGTCACTTCATTGCTGTACACCGCTCCGCAAAAATCATTGCTTACTTCCCGCCGGTACTGGGTGGTCTGGCTGATCGTACCCGGATTATAATCTACTCCGGTTGCGCCGGAAATATCGATCCAGCTTCCGCTGGTACCCAGCCGGTACTGCCACTGGTAATCTACCTCGATGGAAGCATCGGAGGGTGCTGAAAAATAGGACGCCGGGATCGGTCTTTCCAGGGAGCCGCCGGGCAATTGCCAGCCGACCGCTAGGTTGTCTAATCCGCCGCCTTCTTTCATCAGGGCTTCAATATAATAGACCTGCCCGGCTTCCAGGTAAATGGAAGCGGACTGCTGGCTGCTGAATTTGTCCCATTGCCGCGAGCTGGTCCAGTCCGGTACGGAAGCGATGGTGGTCGCATTGGCCGGGTTATCGTCCGAACTCAGATTGAGCTCGCTATTATCATCACCGGCAATCCAGAAAATATAGTTCCCGGTGGTGGGAGGACACAGATAGGCCGACAGGCGTTGACCGTAACTGTCACCGATATCCGTAGGAGATTCGAACAGGCTGGTCAGTTCGGTGCTATAGTCGGGATTGTCGGGATAATCCGGATCCGAGGTCAGGTCACTGATCGCAACGCCCGAAATATTATCGTAACGCTCCAGCAGTATGGTGCCCGTTGCGGGGCAGGATGCACCACCGCCCGCAATATCCGAACCGGTAATGATACCGGGATCGTAAGATCCGCAGGCTTCCTCTTCACCCGAAATGCTACCCGGAGAAAAAGTAGTACAGTCCCCACAATCGGTTTCGACCGTTACATATCCGGCCACTACGAAATTCTGACCATCCTGACTGGCCGATACGGGACAGGAGGTGCTCGTACCCGACGGAGATTCAACGGTGATCGTCACCTGGGTGGCCGTTGCCGGAACGTTGTTGAGGGTAACTTCCGGAATGGCCAGGCAACAACTTCCGTAGCCGGCGTCCGGTCCGGAGATCGTTACCGTATTGCTTACGCCACCCGCTTCGGCCGTAATATTCACCAGGCGACAATCATCGGTCAGATTGGTAAGCGGTACCCGCACGGTGACATTACGGGTAGTAAAATCATCGGGGATGGAAATAGAAAAGCTGGAGGAAGAACGGTATCCACTCACGCCGGTAAACGTACCGGAAGTGGCGATCCCATCGCCTCCCGTATTGTGGAAAGCATAGACCGTAATGGCGTCCAGGCTGCAGGAACCGAGTAGATCTGTGTAGGAGATAGAAGACGTGGATCCGTCAACCAGACCGCGGTAGACAAAGACATCAGAACTTCCCGTGACGGGGGAGGTCCGGCTCAGACTGTAGCTGGTACCCGAAGCATCCGAGAACAAGATATTGGGGCCGGGATTGCCGCCTTTGTAGACAATCTCGACAACGTATTGAAAAACGGTACCGGTATTGGGAATATTGATACTGGTGATGGCCTGACAGTCAGCTCCCACCGCAATGGTTTCCACGCTGGAGCTGGAATCACAATCGAAATCCCAGTCACCGGCTGTAGAAGTAGGCGTAGCCGCCTCGCTCACCGTCAGACACACTTCGTCAAAATAAGCATTGGCGTTGGTGCTCGAATTACGGGACAGGAATACCCGTGCGGAACGGGTACCGATCGGCGCCAGTCCACTGAGCGAATATTCCGTATAGGTAGCTCCGCTCACGGTCTGACTGGAGGTCGAAATAACCGTTCCAAAATTGTTCAGATACTGCACCCCAAAAGAATAAGTACCGGAAGATCCATCTTCCCGGGCCCAGAGGGTCAGGGTGAAGGTTTCCAGCGTATTCAAACTAAAGTTCTGGCTGACGGAAGAGTTGGGATCGTCCAGCAGGAGGGCCGCGTTTCCGGTGAAGACGTTGGTGGCGGTAGTGGTAGTCGCTACATTCGTGCCGCTGGTCGTCCATCCGGTGAGGCCGCTTTCAAATCCCGGGTTGGTCAGGATATTACCATTACAGGCTCCGTGGCAATCATTGGTGGCCACATTGAGGGATTGATCCTGGCAACCGACAACCGTATAGGAATCTACCAGTGTACCATCGAGCGTACGGATGCGCCATACGTGGTCCTCGTAAGTAGAAACCGTAATGGAGTTGCCGCTGGTAATGGCTCCGTAGCTGACTTCCGTGCCGTTATTATCCCAGAAAATTTCCAGTGTGCAATCACCGGTATTGGTGATCGTTAGATCCGGGCTACAGCTTGTTATGCAAACCGCTTCCACGAAGGGCTGAACGGTGGAAGATTCCGGCAGATAAAAGATCATTTGATTGGCGATACCGCCCTGGATGGAAGACACGGCAGAAGCCGCAGCGGAAACCAGCGAGTTCGGCGAACTGGTGGTACCCGTAAAATACCAGATCGCCTGGTTGATGGCCACCCGGTTGTCTAAAGTACTGTTCGGTGCATTACACAGTACCCAGTTGATGCGCTCCATGGCCAGTTCGTTGGTATATCCGGCATTGGCTGCTCCCACTACCCGGGTGAAGTGAGCCGTACCGTAGGGATAACCGGCCGCAGGAGTCGGTTCCGTTTTATTGTAGTCCAGGCAGTACGCTCTAACGGAAGGTTGCACCACACAGCCATCTACATAAGCGATACCACAGGCCAGATAGTCATTGTCCGTATAGATGTAGGTCCCCGGAGTGAGGTCCTGTCGGTAGATGTTCAGATATTCCCCTTCGCAGTTGTAGTAGTTCGGCGAATACAGGCCGGTACCGCAATTGGCCCGGGAATCATTACCCAGGTCGCAGCCGTGATCAATCAGGATCGTGCGCTCGTAGGGAGCCGAAGCGCAGCCGTCCGAATCCCGGCGAAGAACGATATTGCTGTAGTCTCCCGGATACAGTGCGTTAAGCATGATCTTGCCGTCCAGCGCGCGGAAGTTTTCGAAGGTCTTGGTCTTGCTGCCGAAATTGAGATCCACGGAATAGGTAGTCGCATCCGCGCCGGCATCCACCAGCGTAATGGTGATCTTACCGTCGGCAGCCCCACAGTCCGAAGTATGCTCCCAACTCACCGACTGAATAGCCAGACAGGGGCTGTTTTCCTGACTTTGAGCGAAGGAAGAGAAGGACATCCCGATGCAGATAAGCGTGAACGCCAATACCTGGAAAGCATTGCCCGGAATGTTGTTTAGCCTTCCTGAATGGAAAACTGAAGATGTGCTGTAGACCTTGCGCATAGAACTGGTTAATTATTATTCTGGGAATATAATTTGTGTTTGCTCCCATCCATAAATGGGAATACTCCGTACAGTAACAGCCCCTGAGGGAAACGATGTACATCGTACCCATGAAGCTATTTCAGTAAGGAGGAAACATAGAATGACCTATCAATCAAGTGGGGGCGTGATTGACCGGGCAGACCAGATTCTGCAGCGGAGGCTAAAATGTTTGAACTTACTTTTTCCGGGAAACTATCCGTCCGTATTCAAAGCTGTGAGCTAGACTGGACGAATAAGCTTAAGGTAGGAAAAGCTTGTTCATAGTGTTAGTTATTCAAATACTCAAGTGTGTTGTTACTCTTAGTACTGTAATTGTAAAAGTCTAAAGGGGGAGGATGTGAGCCTGGAAACAGCTCAAGCATCTTTATTGATCTTATTTCAAATGATCAGTGATCTTTAAAAAAATGCTTTTGAAATCTGGGACGACCTAAGAGCATTTTTTAATCACTAACCTATAAAAAGGGGAGTATTGTGAGCACAAATATAACATAATCATTTTTTCCTCATTCCTTAAAATTCATTTTTTTAAAATATTGTGACATGAAACTTAAGGTCAAATGAGGCGCAGAATCAATTAACCAACACCATAAACTATAGCAAATAACACAAATTCATACTTATACACATAAGCATTACACTTCAACTAAAATCTATAACCATTAATAATTTTACAACATTTCTTTTTTTGCAACAATTTCCCAGTAAAAGATTGTCGCATTTTTTTTGCTCTAAGCCCATTTTCCCGGGCTTCGCGGGTAGTGCCGCGCTGTTTTTTTTCTGATAAAAGAATAATTGGGAGCCATCCCGGGAGGCAGTGGACCTGCCTGAAACCGGGATAGCTCCCCTCCTATTCTTATCAACATTCTTATCGCATGATCACCATTTTCCGGGTGACCGTGTATTCATCCGTTTTGATGATGTAGTACAGAACTCCGGTCGGAAGATTACCTCTTTGCAGGATCACCTCATTGTAACCGGCGGGATATTCTCCACTGATCATCTTGTGTACTTTACCCGTTCCGTCCATGATCATCAGGTCGATCTGGCCGCTATTCGGCAGTTCGAATCCGATCTTGGTCGTTTTGTTGAATGGGTTCGGATAGTTCTGGTACAGTTTCGGGGCACGGGCCACCGGACTGCTCTGTTCTTCCGTATCGAGTTCACCGTCCTTCGGATCATCATCACCCGGTAGCGGATGACGCTTATTGCGCTCAATGATCACCGGCGTACCCGAGTTGTCTCTCAGATCTTCGAAGTTGATCTCCCATTCCGGAGTTTTCTCGCCACCGGCGAGTCCTTCCTGGTTGCAATCCGTGCAGGCTTCGATGGTGATCAGTTGCTCGAATTCGCTGAAGGACAGGTTACCCACCCGGTCAACGGCATTGAAGCGACGAATGATCGTTCCACCTCCGCACTCATCCAGATCTACGATCGGCGTCAGTTCTATCGCCTCGGCGGAGCAGTTGTCGATCACTTCCGGCATGCCGAACAGTTCGCTCATTACTTCCGTGTCGAAGGCATCGAAACCTACCGGCAGATCGTCGCAGTTGACGAACAGGTCTTCCAGTCCGGTGCAGTACGGCTGTACTTTATCCTCTACCAGGATCTCCAGCCAGCACATGTTGGAGTTGCCGTTCACATCCGTTACCCGGAGCTCTACCAGTACATTGGTACCGGCGTCACAGCAGGTCAGATCGATGTATGGTCCCCACTCGGAATAAACCGGAGTTTCCAGTTCTTCGCAGGTCTCCGCATCGCGGGTATACTTGCGACGTACTTCCAGGGTGAGCTCGTCACCGCAGTAGTCGTAACTTCCGTTATCGAACTGCTCGGCCCGAATTCTGGCCAGACCGTAACCGCCAACCGATACATTGAAGTTGCCCATGCAGATCGCTACCGGATCGTTCCGGTCAACTACCTTGAAGAGGCAGCTTTCGCTGATCTCGGTTCCGCAGTCGTTGGTCAGGGTGTAGCGGAAGGCGTATTCGCCCGCTGCCATTTCCTCCAGGATCCGCGGATCACCTTCGGCCAGGGTGAAGAGCACTTCGCCGTCGGCATTCAGGATCTCGGTGATCAGTTCGTAGGTCGCTTCACCGCAGACACCGTCGTAATCCACATCCGGCATCGGTACGGAAACCGTAGCGGCACATTCGAATATCTGCGTTTCAAAGATCATGTATCCGTCTACAACCGGGCAATCGTGCATGCCTTCCGGACAAGTGATCACCGGCGTTCCGGTACCTTCGATCGTGATGATCTGCTCGTGGGTCAAGGTTTCGCCCGGCAGACAGGCATCCGTGATCGTCCAGGTCCGCGTGATCACCCGATCCGCTTCGCAGCCACCGCTTGCTTCGTCTTCGTAGGAAGCCGACAGGTTGCAGTAGTCGCTATTCAGCAGATGATCGCCGAAGGCGGCGCTGAGGTACGGATAACCCGTTACATCCGGATGCGGATTACCGTTCTCATCCGTTGCAAACTCAGCATCGCAGGCGAAGTCCTGAGCTGCCGGCAAGGTCAGATCAGCAAACTTCGGTTTGCGAACGTTGATGCGCTGCTCACAGGTCGTAGTCGCGCCACTCAGACTGTGGATCGTGAAGGTCCGCAGGATCGTCAGTTGATCACAATCGTCACCTTCGATCATTTCGTCCGTGAAGTCGATGAAGTCCAGACCACAGCTGCTTACTACCGTCGGCTCACCGGTCAGCCCCAGACTTTCCGGATTATTGAAGAGGAAGTCGGCATCCGTGCAGATGAACTCCTGGAATTCACCCGTCTCATCTTCGTATCCGCTTACATCATCCGGGCATTCCACTACCGGTAGCGGCGGCGTGACGGTAAAGACCGCACTGCAGCTTCCATCCGCTGAATCCGTGATCGTGATCTCCTGATCGGCGATCGGGAATGGTCCGAGTACAACGGTTTCTCCGTAGGTTCCGGAGGCGCCGGTACTGCTGGTCCAGGTCGTATTCAGGCCGCTGTTGAGCACCGTAACGGTAGCGGTATAGGTATCGTCGCTGGCATCATCCGGAGTGCCCTGATCGTCACAGTCAACACTTTCGATGTTTACGGTGATGTCACAAGGTGCTTCCGAACATGGCGCCGGAGCGGCAGCCGTGATCGTCGTACTGCAGGAAGCATCTTCCTGATCCGTGATCGTCAGACTTACGTCGCCACCGCTGATCGGGAACGGCCCGAGGGTGATGGTTTCTCCGTAAGCGCCGGATTGCGTACCGTCTTCGGTTACCCAGCCGGCGGAGCCGAACACTTCACTTACCGTCAGATCGAAGTAGAATACATCGTCTTCCAGATCATTCGGCGTATCGTTATCGTGGCAACTGATGTTACTGACATCCGCACTGATAGCGCAGGCCGTACAGATGCTCGGATCGATCGTTACGATGGTGTAACAATCCGGATCCAGCATATCCACTACACGTATCTCAATGCTGCCGTCGGCTACCATCAGCGGGAGGGTCGGCGAGAAGGAATTGCCGTAGAGGCTCATTCCCAGCAGTTCGCCGGTGCTTTCCAGCAATACCATGTATCCCTGGCTCATACCCGCGTCGGTAGCAGTAGCCTTGATCGTATAGGTGAACATGTCATCGGAAATATCATCCGGCGTACCGTTATCCGTACACATGATCTCCACATCTTCCGGCAGTACTTCCAGCGAACAAACCACCGAACAAGGTGCGGGTGCGTTCACGAAGATCGCTGCCTGACAGTCGCTATTCTCATTATCGATCGCCTGGATGGAGATCGCTTCGGCGCTGATCGGAATTCCGGAGATCACTACCGCTTCGCCGTAGTTACCGGAGTACTGTCCGTCCGCGCTTACCCAGCCGGTACCCACTCCATTGCTGAGGGTCAGTACAAAGCTGAAGGTATCATCGTCATTATCATCCATTGTGCCTTCCGGATCGCAGGTGATCGACTGAATGTCAACCAGCAGGTTGCAGGCTCCGCAGTCATCTGGAATTTCTACCGTGACCGCTGTGGCACAACTTCCGTCATCCTTATCGGTGATCGTGAACGTAAGTTCTTCACCCAGGGATACGAGTACCGGAGAAGTTACCGTTTCGCCGTACGCTCCGCTGAATGTAACGCCGCCGCCGGTGGCTACCCAGCTGCCGCCGGTGTTCTCGCCGTTCACCGTCAGATCGAAGGTAAAGTACTGACCACCGCTTTCCGCGCAGGTGATGTTGCTCACTTCCGCCGTCACTTCACATACCGCACATTCGTCGGCGCTCGGTGCCGTGAAAGTAACCGTCTGGTTACAGCCCGGATCATCGGAATCAATGATCAGCAGGGTAACGCTCTGGCCGTTGGCCGTGAGTACCGGCGAAGTCGTCAGTTCACCGTAGTTACCGCTGAAGTTGATACCGGTACCGATGGCGGTCCAGGTGCTACCCGTGTTCGCTCCCTCTACGAGGATATCAAAAGTATAGGTTCCGTTATTGGCATCCGTACAATCGATGCCGCTAACGTCTACATCCGTAATTCTGCATTCTGAGCACTCTTCTTCCGTCGGTGCTTCCAGTGCCAGATAGCTCTTACACTCGGAATCTTCACTGTCGGATACCACGAAGCTGATCGTCAGTCCGCTGGCCGGAAGTGTCGGTGAGGTAGTTACTTCACCGTAATTTCCGGTAAAGGTCACACCGCCGCCCGTTGCCGTCCAGGTACTGCTTGTACCAGTACCGGTCACCAGCAGGTCGAAGGTAAAGGTACCGTCGTTGCTATCGGCGCAGCTAATGTCCGTCACCTTGGCGTCAACGATATCACAGACCTCACATTCGTCCGCTGCGGGCGCTTCGAAGGTCGCGCTATCCGTGCAGCCCGTGTCGTCGCTATCCGTGATCGTCAGGTTCACCGTCGATCCGTCCGCCGGCAGGGCCGGGGAAGTGGTCAGCTCACCGTAGTTACCGCTGAAGCTGATGCCGTCGCCCGTAGCTGTCCAGCTGCCGCCCGTATTCGTACCCGTCACCAGGATGTCGAAGGTGTAGGTACCGTCGTTAGCGTCGGTGCAGCTTACGTTGCTGACTGCAGCCGTCAGTTCGCAGGTCGCGCAGGTCTCCTCGCTCGGTGCTTCGAAGGTCGCACTATCCGTGCAGCCCGTGTCGTCGCTATCCGTGATCGTCAGGTTCACCGTCGATCCGTCCGCCGGCAGGGCCGGGGAAGTCGTCAGCTCGCCGTAGTTACCGCTGAAGCTGATGCCGTCGCCCGTAGCTGTCCAGCTGCCACCCGTATTCGTACCCGTCACTAGGATGTCGAAGGTGTAGGTACCGTCGTTAGCGTCGGTGCAGCTTACGTTGCTGACTGCAGCCGTCAGTTCACAGGTCGCGCAGGTCTCCTCGCTTGGTGCTTGGAAGGTCGCGCTATCCGTACAGCCACTGTCGTCGCTATCCGTGATCGTCAGGTTCACCGTCGATCCGTCAGCCGGCAGTGCCGGGGAAGTCGTCAGTTCACCGTAGTTACCGCTGAAGCTAATGCCGTCGCCCGTAGCCGTCCAGCTACCACCTGTATTCGTGCCGGTCACCAGGATATCGAAGGTATAGGTGCCGTCGTTGGCGTCGGTGCAGCTTACGTTGCTGACCGCAGCCGTCAGTTCGCAGGTCGCGCAAGTTTCTTCGCTTGGTGCTTGGAAGGTTGCGCTATCCGTGCAGCCCGTGTCGTCGCTATCCGTGATCGTCAGGTTCACCGTCGATCCATCCGCCGGTAGGGCCGGGGAAGTCGTCAGCTCGCCGTAGTTACCACTGAAGCTGATGCCGTCGCCCGTTGCCGTCCAGCTACCGCCCGTATTCGTGCCGGTTACCAGGATATCGAAGGTATAGGTACCGTCATTGGCATCCGTACAGCTTACGTTGCTGACCGCAGCCGTAAGTTCACAGGTCGCGCAGGTCTCCTCGCTCGGTGCTTCGAAGGTCGCACTATCCGTGCAGCCCGTGTCATCGCTATCCGTGATCGTCAGGTTCACCGTCGATCCATCCGCCGGCAGGGCCGGAGAAGTCGTCAGCTCGCCGTAGTTACCGCTGAAGCTGATGCCGTCGCCCGTTGCCGTCCAGCTGCCGCCCGTATTCGTACCCGTCACCAGGATATCGAAGGTGTAGGTGCCGTCGTTGGCGTCCGTACAGCTTACGTTGCTGACAAAAGCGGTCAGTTCGCAGGTCGCGCAAGTTTCAGTATCCGGCGACTGCACATCGACGGAGGCGCTACAGCTGCCGTCGTTACCGTCTACTACACTGAAGGTGATCAGTTCGCCCGTGGCGGCAATGGCCGGCGAAGTAGTCGGCTCACCGTAATTACCACTGAAGGTAACACCACCACCCGTGGCGGTCCAGCTTCCGCTGGTATTCGTACCGCTCACCAGCAGGTCGAAGGTAAAGGTGCCGTCGTTGGCATTCGTACAGGTTATATCGGTCACTACCGGATCATCCAGTTCACAGATATCATCGGAACAAGCAGCCGGCGGATCTACCGTCACTTTAACCGTACAGGCATCATCCGTGCAATCGCGGAAGGTCAGGCTCTTCGGTCCTTCACTGATCAGATAGGGTCCGAAGGTTGTTGCTACCCCGTATTCACCGGTTGCTTTGATGTAACCGAATTCTTTCTGGTTCCAGCAGTTGCCGTAGTTGTGCTGTCCGAGCACCGTTACGTCGAAGGAGTAAGTATCATCCGACGGATCAGCCGTACCCTGATCATCACAGACTACATTATTCACCACCGCGTCGATCAGACATTCATTGGAACAACCCTGATCCGGAGCCCGCAGTAAGACGGAAGCGGAGCATCCACTATCGGCATTGTCCTTGAAGGTGATCACTTTATCGCCACCACTGATCGGGAATGGTCCCAGGATGGTAACCACATCGTACTGTCCGTTCGGTGTCTTCGGATCGTTCGAACGCCAGAAGCTACCGGTATTGTAACCGCTTACGGTTACCAGAGCTACAAACTGGTCATCGGAATTATCGTAAGGTGTACCGTTCGGATCACAAATGATGTTCTCCACCACTGCTTCGATCAGACAGGCATCAGAGCAACGCTCATCCGGAGGATTCACGGTTACTGCATCCTGGCAGGCGCCGTCGCCTTTATCCGTAAAGGAAATGGTGACTGCTCCGTCGTCGAAATCGTACGGACCAAAGGTGAACTCAGCATCGTAGTTGCCTTCCCAGTTGTTACCGAAGTTATCGGTAGCTGTCCATCCGGTCGGATCCAGGTTGAAGCCGCTTGCTTCCAGCACTACGTAGTATACATCATCACTTGGATCGAAATCCGTTCCATTATCATCACAGTACGGGGTTTGCGGCTGAGTTACCACGATCTCGCACACTTCAGAACAAGTCTGAGGCGGAGTCACCACCTGTACATCGCTACAATTCGGATCTTCTGTATCGGCAATGTACATGGTCACCGGACCATTACTGATGGCGAACGGACCGAAAGTGATCACTTCGTTGTAATTACCACTTACCGGTTGTCCCGCCAGAGTACCGGACCAGCTTCCGCTGGTAGCCAGACCGTTGACATTCACCTCGAAGGTCCAGGTGTCGTCATTCGGGTTGCTGGACGTTCCGTTATCGTCACAGATCGTTCTGACAACTACGATCTCCACTTCACAAGCCGGAGTGACTTCGGCATCGTCGCCGTCATCCTCATCATCAGCATCCTGAGAGCCGTCGTTGTCGATGGGGCCGACATTTCCGTCACCGTCCGTATCCGCACCGTTGCCCGGAGTAGAATCTACATCCGGTTCGTTAGCGGCCGTTACTTCAGCCAGGTTTACATAGTCACCTGCTTCCAGCACAGTTGCTGTGATCTGTAGATTTACCGTCTGACCAACACCGATCGTGCCAATCGTCCAGATACCCGTGGCATCATTGTAGGCTCCGGTGGAGCTTACGTAGCTGTAGCCACTCGGCAGATTATCCGTTACCGCTACTCCCGTAGCAACGCTCGGACCGTCGTTGGTTACGCTGATTGTAAAGATCACGTCGTCACCTACATTCGGGGTAGCGTCATTTACCGTCTTGATCAGCGATAGATCGATAACGGCGCTCGGAGTAACCTCGGCATCGTCGCCGTCATCTTCATCGTCGGCATCCTGAGAGCCGTCATTGTCGATCGGGCCAACGTCACCGTCACCGTCCGTATCCGCTCCGTTGCCCGGAGTAGAATCTACATCCGGCTCGTTAGCAGCACTTACTTCGGCCAGGTTCACGTAGTCGCCGTCAGCCAGAACAGTCGCCGTGATTTGCAGGCTTACCGTTTGTCCGGCGTTGATCGTACCAACCGTCCAGATGCCCGTAGCATCATTGTAGGCTCCGTTGGAGCTTACGTAGCTGTAGCCACTCGGCAGGTTATCCGTTACTGCGACTCCGGTAGCTACGCTTGGACCATCGTTGGTTACGCTGATCGTGAAGATCACGTCATCGCCTACATTCGGGGTAGCGTCATTTACCGTCTTGATCAGAGACAGATCGATAACGGCATTCGGATTGGTTACCGCATTATCCTCATCGTCTTCACTCTGATCGCCGTCGTCGTTATTCGGTGTAGAGTCAACATCGTCTTCGTTGGCACTGGTTACTTCGGCTACGTTGAAGTAGTCGCCACTGGCCAGGACAGTTGCTGTAATGTTCAGCGTTACCGTCTCGCCCACGCCAATTGTACCGATCGTCCACAGACCACCTACGTAATCGCCGTCACTGCTCACAAAGCTGTAGCCGCTCGGTAGATTATCCGTTACCGATACTCCCGTAGCAACGCTCGGACCGTCGTTGGTGACATTGATCGTGAAGATCACATCGTCGCCTACGTTCGGAGTAGCGTCATTCACTACTTTGGTCAGGCTCAGGTCGATAATTGCATTCGGAGTAACCTCCGCATCGTCACCATCATCTTCATCGTCGGCATCCTGAGAGCCGTCATTGTCAATCGGACCAACGTCACCGTCACCATCCGTGTCCGCTCCGTTGCCCGGAGTAGAATCTACATCCGGCTCGTTAGCAGCGCTCACTTCGGCCAGGTTCACGTAGTCGCCGTCAGCCAGAACAGTTGCCGTGATTTGCAGGCTTACCGTTTGTCCGGCGTTGATCGTACCAACCGTCCAGATGCCCGTGGCATCGTTGTAGGCTCCGTTGGAGCTTACGTAGCTGTAGCCACTCGGAAGGTTATCCGTTACTGCGACTCCAGTAGCTACGCTTGGACCGTCATTGGTTACGCTGATCGTAAAGATCACGTCGTCGCCTACGTTCGGAGTAGCGTCGTTTACGGTTTTAACCAGAGATAGGTCAATAACGGCATTCGGATTGGTTACCGCATTGTCTTCATCATCTTCACTCTGATCGCCGTCGTCGTTATTCGGTGTAGAGTCCACATCGTCTTCGTTGGCGCTGGTTACTTCGGCTACGTTGAAGTAGTCGCCACTGGCCAGAACAGTCGCTGTAATGTTCAGCGTTACCGTCTCGCCCACGCCGATCGTACCGATCGTCCACAGGCCACCTACGTAATCGCCATCGCTGCTCACAAAGCTGTAACCGCTAGGCAGGTTATCCGTTACCGTGACTCCCGTTGCAACGCTCGGACCATCGTTGGTTACGCTGATCGTGAAGATCACATCGTCGCCTACGTTCGGTGTAGCGTCATCTACTACTTTGGTCAAGCTCAGGTCGATAACGGCATTCGGATTGGTTACCGCGTTGTCTTCATCGTCTTCGCTCTGATCACCGTCATCGTTATTTGGTGTAGAGTCAACATCGTCTTCGTTGGCAGTGGTTACTTCGGCAACGTTGAAGTAGTCGCCGCTGGCCAGGACAGTAGCCGTGATATTCAGCGTTACCGTCTCGCCCACGCCGATGGTACCGATCGTCCACAGACCACCTACGTAATCGCCGTCACTGCTCACAAAGCTGTAACCGCTCGGCAGGTTGTCCGTTACCGTTACTCCGGTAGCCACGCTCGGACCGTCGTTGGTGACGCTGACCGTAAAGATCACATCGTCGCCTACGTTCGGTGTAGCCTCGCTTACTACTTTGGTTAAGCTCAGATCGATAACGGCGCTCGGATTGGTTACCGCGTTATCCTCATCATCTTCGCTCTGATCGCCATCGTCGTTATTCGGTGTAGAGTCAACATCGTCTTCGTTGGCGCTGGTTACTTCAGCTACGTTGAAGTAGTCGCCGCTCGCCAGGACAGTCGCCGTGATATTCAGCGTTACTGTCTCACCCACACCGATCGTACCGATCGTCCACAGGCCACCTACGTAATCGCCGTCGCTGCTCACAAAGCTGTAACCGCTCGGTAGGTTATCCGTTACCGTTACTCCCGTAGCAACACTTGGACCGTCGTTGGTTACGCTGATCGTAAAGATCACGTCGTCGCCTACGTTCGGTGTAGCGTCATCTACTACTTTGGTCAGGCTCAGATCGATAACGGCGCTCGGATTGGTCTCCGCATTATCCTCATCATCTTCACTCTGATCTCCGTCGTCGTTATTCGGTGTAGAGTCAACATCGTCTTCGTTGGCGCTGGTTACTTCGGCTACGTTGAAGTAGTCGCCGCTGGCCAGGACAGTCGCTGTGATATTCAGCGTTACCGTCTCACCCACACCGATCGTACCAATCGTCCACAGACCGCCTACGTAATCGCCGTCGCTGCTCACAAAGCTGTAACCGCTCGGCAGGTTGTCCGTTACCGTTACTCCCGTGGCTACGCTCGGACCGTCGTTGGTCACGCTGATCGTAAAGATCACATCGTCGCCTACATTCGGAGTAGCGTCATCTACTACTTTAGTCAGGCTCAGATCGATAACAGCGCTCGGATTGGTTTCCGCGTTGTCTTCATCATCTTCGCTCTGATCGCCGTCGTCGTTATTCGGTGTAGAGTCAACATCGTCTTCGTTGGCCGTAGTTACTTCGGCTACGTTGAAGTAGTCGCCGCTGGCCAGAACGGTTGCTGTGATATTCAGCGTTACCGTCTCACCAACACCGATCGTGCCGATCGTCCACAGGCCGCCTACGTAATCACCGTCGCTGCTCACAAAGCTGTAACCGCTCGGCAGGTTATCCGTTACCGTGACTCCCGTTGCAACACTTGGACCGTCGTTGGTTACACTGATCGTGAAGATCACATCGTCGCCTACGTTCGGGATAGCATCGCTTACGGTTTTGACCAGTGAAAGGTCAATGACCGGGTTCGGATTGGTCTCCGCATTATCTTCATCATCTTCACTCTGATCGCCGTCGTCGTTATTCGGTGTAGAGTCTACATCGTCTTCGTTGGCGCTGGTTACTTCGGCTACGTTGAAGTAGTCGCCGCTCGCCAGAACGGTAGCGGTGATATTCAGCGTTACCGTCTCTCCGATACCGATCGTACCAATGGTCCACAGGCCACCTACGTAATCGCCGTCGCTGCTCACAAAGCTGTAGCCGCTCGGTAGATTATCCGTTACCGTTACTCCGGTTGCAACACTTGGGCCGTCGTTGGTTACGCTGATCGTAAAGATCACATCGTCGCCTACGTTCGGTGTAGCGTCATCTACTACTTTAGTCAGGCTCAGATCGATAACGGCATTCGGATTGGTTACCGCATTGTCTTCATCGTCTTCACTCTGATCACCATCGTCATTGTTCGGTGTAGAGTCAACATCGTCTTCGTTGGCGCTGGTTACTTCGGCAACGTTGAAGTAGTCGCCGCTGGCCAGGACAGTTGCTGTGATATTCAGCGTCACCGTCTCACCGATACCGATCGTGCCGATCGTCCACAGACCACCTACGTAATCACCGTCGCTGCTGACAAAGCTGTAGCCGCTCGGCGGATTATCCGTTACCGTTACACCGGTAGCCACACTTGGACCGTCGTTGGTTACGCTGATCGTAAAGATCACATCGTCACCTACATTCGGCGTAGCGTCGCTTACGGTTTTAACCAGGCTCAGGTCAATGACCGGGTTCGGATTGGTCTCTGCATTATCTTCATCATCTTCGCTCTGATCACCGTCGTCGTTATTCGGTGTGGAGTCGACGTCGTCTTCGTTAGCTGTGGTTACTTCGGCTACGTTGAAGTAGTCGCCGCTCACCAGAACAGTCGCCGTGACATTCAGGGTCACTGTCTCACCGATACCGATCGTACCGATCGTCCACAGACCGCCTACGTAATCACCGTCACTGCTCACAAAGCTGTAGCCGCTCGGCAGATTATCTGTTACCGTTACTCCGGTTGCCACACTTGGACCGTCGTTGGTTACACTGATCGTGAAGATCACGTCGTCGCCTACGTTCGGGGTAGCATCGCTTACGGTTTTAACCAGGCTCAGGTCAATAACCGGATTCGGATTGGTCTCCGCATTATCTTCATCGTCTTCACTCTGATCACCGTCGTCGTTATTCGGAGTGGAGTCGAC
>NZ_PDUD01000077.1 GCF_002646595.1 Flavilitoribacter nigricans DSM 23189 = NBRC 102662 | reverse complement strand
GGTAAAGCGTAGAGAGACTGCAACCGTTAAAATGAGCGATTTTGCTCCATTTTAACGATAGGTAATCCCTCTACCCGCTACTCTATACCCGCTACCTAAGTTACATCGCAACTTAGATTTATCAGCGAGTTTCCTACCGTCATATTACTCATCAAAATCATCGCGATCACCGCCGCGGTCGGGTTTCTTATCCTGGTTCAGGCGGTAGTTGAAGGTCAGGACCACCTGGCGAGCCTGCCGCCACTGGAATACACTTTCGGATTTGAAATTGGGCAGATCGACAATACTGCGACGTTTACGGGTATTCAGCAGGTCCCGACAGGAAAGGGTAAGGGTACCTTTACCGCTGAATACATCTACCGAACCGGCAATATCCAGACTGGCCGATGAAAGGCGACGTCCCTGTGGCGTGTTTCTCGGAGCGCGGTAGCGGAATGATGTTTGTAATTGCACCGGTTCTCCAATCTGGATCTTGGAATTCAGTCTACTGTTCCAGCTGTAAGTATCGGCCGAATAGTCAATATCTTCGTACTGACCGTTGATCATGGCGCGGAAAAAGTTGAAATCGGTAGTGACGTCCCAGGCATCGGTCAGATCGTAGGAAAAATTGAATTCCAGACCGTAAGAATTCCGGGTGGACAGGTTAACCGGAAATTCGATAGAGGTTCCGTCTTCTCCCGGCAGGATCAGTTCTTCGATCACACCGCTGGTATTGCGGTAGTAAATGCTGGACAACATGGTACCGCGGTCGAAATATTTCAGATAACCCAATTCGTAGGAATCGGTAAACTCGGGACGCAGGTTCGGATTACCTACATTGTTATTCCGCGGGTCATTGAAATTGGAAAAGGGCAACAGACGACGGAAATAGGGGCGACTTAGACGGCGACTGTAACTCAGTTGGAGTTGTTGGGTTTGCGTTATTTCGTAGGACAAAGAAGCACTGGGGAAAAAACTGAGGTAGTTCTGTTCGTTTGATTGCGACGAGCGGACCAGCGTAGCGGTAATATCGGATAATTCAGCCCGCACACCACCCTGAAAACTGAATGCTCCGAATTCGGTGCCACCGATCAGGTATGCGGCGTAAATATTTTCGTTGTATTTGAGCTGGTCGTCAAAGCTGGGCAGCGTTACAAATTCTCCGTTCTGCTGTTCTTCCACCAGGAAATCGTTATTGATGGTACGGATCGCTGCACGCAAACCGGCTTCCATCCGGCTGCTTTCCGTAAAGGGGTGGACATAGTCGGACTGTACCAGCAGATTGATCTCGTCTTCCGTATTACTGGACCGCTGTTGCAACAGACCGATGGTTTCATCACTGGTCTGGCGGTATTCAGCCAGCTCGGTCTCATCGTCGAGAATGTATTTGAAAGTCGTTTTCCATTCCTGGTCTTTTTTGTCGAAAGTCTTGGTGTAGTCAAGTGAAAATTCCAGGTTGTTCTCTTTTTCGGTTTCGTCGATATCCCGCACCGTTTTTGCTACTACGTTCTGATTGGAATCGAAGTCCCGGTAGGTAACGGTAGCATCATTATCGTCTTCACCGGCCCGATAAAGCAAGGAGGCCGTCATTATGTTTTTATCATTGAGATACCAGTCGGCACCCAACTGCATGTAACCGCCCAGTCCACCGCGGACCTGATCTCTATCGGTACTGTAGTATTCGGTGAGCACTCCATCGTCGAAAAAGCGCTGGGTGGATAGACCTCCACCGGGGCCGCGGCGATAGTCAATACCAAAATTGGAAAAGAAGTTAAATTTCTGCCGGCGCAGGTTCAGATTGTAGGACGCGCCGTAATTAGATGGGTGACCGGCGGTGATACCAAAGGAACCGTTCACTCCCTTTTCCTGGTTTTTCTTCAGAATAATATTAATGATACCTGCTTCACCTTCGGCTTCGTAGCGGGCGGAAGGGTTGGTGATCACTTCCACACTCTGGATGATGTCACCCTGCATCCGTAAAAGGGCTTCGGTCTCCCCGGCACTCAGTAGTCCGGAAGGTTTACCGTTCACCAGGATGCGTACTCCCTGGCTACCGCGCAAACTGACATTTCCTTCGGGATCAACCGTTACCGAGGGTACGTTGTCCAGGATGTCTGCGGCACTGTTACCGGCATTCGTCAGGTCTTTACCGACGTTGAATACCCGGCGGTCGAGTTTGAATTCCATCTGGCTTTTTTCGGCGCGAACTTCTACCTCCTGCAGGGCCACGGCATCGGCCCGCATATCGACCATTCCCAGATCGAGCGGGGCCTGTCCGGCCGCGATGCTGATGTCGGAGAGGGTCTTGTCTTCAAAACCGATATAGGAGATCTCGGCGTAATATTTGCCGGGAGGGACTTCCATGCTGAACGTACCGTTATCTTCGGTGAGTGTGTTGTTGACAATGTTACTGTCCGCGACGGCGTAAATAGCGATAGTTGCGAAAGGCAAAGGTTCCTGATTACTACCCTGAACGAGTTTACCACTGATCTGGATCTGGTCGGACGGGGGAGTAGGGCTTACCTGGCTGAAGCCAAAAGTTGAGATCGATAAAGTTAGGATTAAGGCTAGTGTCCTAGTAAACGAAATGCACATATTAAAGTTAGTTTTTTACGTAATACGCTTCTATAACAAGATTTTAGAAAAATTGATCACAAAAAATGGGAAAATCTGGCCGGAAACCGGCTGGAGACTACGGATGATACCTATCCACCCGGGTACCCGGATCGGAAATGGTTTTAGCTGTAAATATTATGTTGGAAATGGTTGATGCGCAAATGCGCGGTGTTTCCCCTCTGGCCAGCTCCGGCACGAACCCGGATGAGTGACCACGAATTAGGAGGGTAGGTATTTAAGCAGGAAATCCGGCTACTTCGTATGCCGCAAAGACCGCCTGTTCGATCCATACCTTACTGTACAGGTCCTATCTTCACCCTAAAGGAAATCATCCAAACGGTAGCCGCCGGTCTTTACTTTTTCCCCAGAAAAAAGCTGGGATGGGGCGGTTGGTTGTAGGCCGTATTCTGCCAGGTCAGCGCCAGGCGGTATTGCCGGTCGAACGAAAGCGACGGTAAACCAAATTCAGTGGGAATAGTGGTGGAATAGATGCGCAGCGACTGATTATCCTTCGACCGCCAGATCACTTCTTCCCGCCAGTCGCCGAACAGGTCTCCGCTGAGGGCGGGCGTTCCTTTGGTACCGTTGTTCGAGCGGCAATCTTCCACGCTCAACAGAGATACCGTGCGATCGGGGTACCACTTACTGATTTCTGTGTGATCGAGGATTTCGCGGACCAGATCTCCGTCCCACCAGATCGCAAAATTGATGGGCGGGCGGTTGTCGCTTATTTTCCGGCCCTGGCTGTCAAATACACCGAGTCCGTGGGAGGCCCAGAATTCGTTGCCGGGATACGCATCGGAGATATTCGCCGTGAGGCCCCGTCCGATATCGCCGGTAGCATCTATGGTCCAGATGATCTCACCGGTGCCGGCGTCCCGTACGTGGAGGCCCGGATTGGTGATCCCGTCGTGGGTTTTTCCGGCGGATTCGTGGGGCATGAAAAATTCCAGTCCCGCCCGTCCGGGGAGCAAATCCCCGAGGTGGGTAGCGTCACCGTGCTGAAATCGGGTGGAATACAGGGGGGATCCGTCATCGTCAATGGCCATGGCGCCGTACATGATCTCGTCGCGGCCATCTCCATCGACATCCCCCACGGATAGGCTGTGGGCGCCCTGGCCGCCGTAGTCGGGCCAGTCGGGTTCGGAGTCAAATACCCATCGCTGACTCAATTTTCCATCCCTAAAATCCCAGGCGGCCAGGACGGTACGGGTATAGTAGCCACGGCACATGACGAGGCTGGGGGACTCGTCAAAATAGGCAACACCGGCCAGGAAACGGTCCGAGCGATTACCGTAGTCATCGCCCCAGGTGGCCTTCTGTTGGGCCGGTGTCGGGTTTTCGGTGTCCGGGTGCCGGCGCGGGGTGTAATAAACCGTGTGGAGTTCCGCACCATCCGTTCCCGAAAAAACGGTAAGGTATTCCGGTCCGCTCAGGATGGTTCCTCTGTCGGTCCGGTAGTCGGCCTGGTCATCGTCACTGGCGGCCGGGCCGCTTGCGAGATAATGTCCGCGTCCATCTTTAGTGCCCGGAGCGGTTTTGCAGGCAAGCTCGGCCTTGCCGTCCCCGTCGAGATCAAACACCATGAACTGTGTATAATGTGCTCCGGCCCGGATATTGATCCCCAGGTCGATACTCCAGAGGAATGTTCCGGTGAGTGTATAGGCGTGGAGAAGGACCGGATCGGTATAACCCGCATGGGAATTATCTTTGGCCGTTTTTTCCATCTTGACGATGATCTCGAATTGTCCGTCGCCGGTCAGGTCCCCGATCGATGCATCATTCAGGGTGTATCCTTCCGGGGTGCGGGTCGGGATCTCCAGGTAGGATTCGGCCCAGGGCCGGACCGGGTCGGAGGTTTCCGAAACGACCCCACTTGCAAGCACCTGGAGTACGTATTCACTATCACTGCTACCGGCCGGATCTACATAATGCGTGAGGCCGCTTAGGGGCGTTGGCGTGATGACCGCTCCGTCGCGGAGTAAACGATAGGTCACATTATCCGAGGAGTCCTGCGGGAACATGCGCCAGCTGAGAAAATTGTGATCGGATTGGGGAATAGTGATCAATCCGCGTTGCAACTGTTCGGCCTGGAAGGTTTGTCCGAATTGGATGTTCACCATTAAAAGAAGGCAAAGGAAGGTCAGTATCGTGCGCATAAAAAACGTTTAATCGGGTTGGGTGTACATCGGGAACGGAAGTATAAGACACTATCTCCGGACACGGGCTCGGCAATGGAAGCCTATGGTATAAAATAAGGGTTTTTATGACAATTATCCCCCGCCCGGCGCAGGGCTGTTCAATTCTATAAAAACGCAATGGGAATTTTTCAATTACAATGTCAAGCACAATAGCAATAGCAAGCAAAAGGCAGCTTTCTGCTCCGATCTTGACCTTTTCGCCTGATTTTGAGTTATTGAAATTGCCATTTTTTATATTCAATAATTTGAGTACAGCATCTACTGACCAAAGTGGTCTGGGATTTTCTCAAATCACTTCGCGTCATGTTTAGTCCGGAGCATCCGGTCAATGGATGGCTGCTGTTGGTCCAAATTATTTTTAATTCGGGATCGATCTTGACAATTAGTCTCAAAAACCTGACTGATGAAATTTTTGATCAACACTTTTGCTTTATGCTTTTGTTTTACGCTCGGCACCAAGGCCCAGGAGTATCCGATATTCGTGACCGACCAGGGGTATATACTCGTGGAAGTAACCCTTTGCGATAGCGTACGGGCCAACTTCATTCTGGATACTGGGGCCGGCGCGAATGTTCTCTCCCAAAAGACTTTTGACAAAATTGCCGGTACTGCCGAAGAATCCGGACATTTTACGGGCTTTCGGCACGACGGAGACCGGATCGACGGAATTGTTTACGATCTGCCGTCCCTGGCAATCGGTAAGAAGCAGCAGCACCATACCAGGGTCGGCATTTATCCGCCCCTGGATAGTTACGGCGTGGAGGGCCTGGTGTCGATGAAGTTTTTTGAAGACAAGCCATTTACGATCGACCTCAAAAACAAACGACTCAAATTCCCGCAGGCGGACGAGTTGGAAGCACTGGCCGCTGGCGGTACGGTAATTCCCCTGAGTTTCGGTATCCATACGGATATTGCACTGGATATTTTTATTCCTCTCTGCCTGAACGACAACACCCAGGTGACAGCGCTTTTCGATACGGGAAGTGGTTACGGGGGGCTGATCCTGCATCCGTATTATCTTTCCCGGCTGGGCATTGACAGCAGTGCCGTAGAGACCCGGCCTTACCGAACTCCCATTTCGCAAAAGGACCAGGAAGACCGGATCGCGGCGCTCCGTTCGGTGGATCTTTGTGATCCGCTTGCTCCTGCAGACTTGGAAATGAAGGACGTTCGGGCTACCTTTCGGGATGGAATGATCCACGAAGCACTCATGGGCAGTGGGATGTTCCGCGACCGGGCATTCACCATCGACATCCCGGGAGCACGAATGATCATCCATTGACCTTTTAACAATAGGTTTTCAATTATCAAGGTGCCGGACAGCGGCGCCACAAACCATATGCCTTCGGGCCTAGAATCGCAGCTCTAAATTAAACTGTAGCAATGAAAAAATCTCTGATGAAAAATGCCGTCATCGGCCTGATGGCCTTATTATTTTGCTCCTCCCTGGCCGGACAAATTGAATTCAAACCAGGTTACCTTATCAATCTGAACGGACAAAAGCAGGAATGCCTGATCAAAGACCAGGACTGGAAAGATAATCCGGAAAGCTTCACCTATAAATTGGGCGCAGCGGAGGAAGTCCGGGAGGGAAACCTGGATCAGGTCCTGGAATTCGGATTAGGTGAGGAAGTCCGCTTTGTCGCCGTCACGGTAGGAATGGACCGGGCCAGTGACCTGGTCAATGACCTGACTCTGGGCAGGAATCCCGACCTACAGCTGGAAAAACTGTTCCTGCGGATAGAACTGTCCGGAAAAGCGACCTTGTATAGTTACCGGGGAGAGAATCTGATCCGTTTCTTTTTTTCGGTCGATGGCAGTCCGGTCGAACAACTGGTTTATAAGAGGTATCGGATGAACAGCATGATGAAGATTGGCTACAATACCGCCTATCGGCAACAGCTCTGGAATCAGATGCGTTGCCCGGAGGCGAAATTCGCTCAACTCGAATCTGTAGCCTACACGCGGAATTCCCTGGTCCGGTATTTCTTAAAATACAACAACTGCACCGGAAGCGGAGAGACCACCAAATTCGTCCAACAGGACCGGAAAGAGCGATATCGTCT
Source organism: Flavilitoribacter nigricans DSM 23189 = NBRC 102662 (assembly GCF_002646595.1). Lineage (GTDB taxonomy): Bacteria > Bacteroidota > Bacteroidia > Chitinophagales > Saprospiraceae > Flavilitoribacter > Flavilitoribacter nigricans. Next base: position 14,771 of record NZ_PDUD01000077.1, on the reverse strand, counting down.
CAAGGTCACGCCGGGTATAAATTATTCATCCCTGCAGGTGGGGGAAAATCTTGGGTACCGATATTCGTTCGATACTGATTTTGGCCGGAAAGTCAATTTTCGACTGGGCCTGGAGGCCGAAGTACTTTTGCCCTTCAACGGAGGAAAATGGGGACTGGTACTGGAGCCGACTTTTCAGTATTACCGGTCCGACGTGATCAGAGACCAGGAAACGGAACCGACGAAGGCTCACTATCAGTTTATTGATTTCCCGGTAGGTCCCCGCTACTATATGTTCCTTTCCGATGAGCGTAAATTATTCATCGATGTCCTGTACATTTCTAATTTCTCCATCAACTTCAGCAAATCCGGAATTTTCTTCCCGACACCACCTTACCAGCGAACCTTAAACATCTTCACCCGCAACAGTTTCGCCCTGGGCGGTGGGATGGATCTGAATGACAAATACAGTCTCGAACTAAGGTATTATCTGAACCGGGAGATCATCGGTGATTATATCCGATGGGATTCTACCTATACCCGCTGGGCACTGATCGTGGGCTACCGTTTTTTTGCACCCGGCGGGTAGGCAGGGGCGTCCAACGCTCAAGTTATGCCAATGACCAATTCAATGGCAATAACAATAGCAATTAAGCAAATCCAGACGAAAAGGTCAATAATGGACCGAACAGTCGCCGCTAATTTGCTATTGAAATTGGAATTGAGATTGCAATTAAAAATTTGATATTCAATATCATAAAGCTGAACAGCCCCGTGTCCGATAGGGGAGAAGTGTTCCCTTAAATTAGCGTTAGCCTAAAAAACAAGCTGCCGGCCCCCGTTCGGGAACCGACAACCTGTACTTGTGGATAACTAAAAAGCATAATAACAAAACTAGAGGACAATAACCGGGAATAGCAGTGGGCTTATAATTGGGTGGAAATTGTAGATTGTTTTCACCGCTATCCCGGAATTGTGTTCTTGCCGGAGGTATGCTCTTTTAAGCGTGCACCGGTGTGAAGCCGTCCTCACTGACCTTTTGCGGCACGAATTCCTCCTCCATGAGTTCTTCGATCGGCTTATCTTCCTTACCTCCCTGAAAGCGGCGGATCAATCCGTCCGTAATGGAATAGATCACCGGTACAATGATGAGGGTCAGGAAAAGGGAAGTCACCAGACCGCCGATAATTACCCAGGCCAGGCCGTTTTTCCACTCGGCGCCGGCACCCGATGCCAGGGCGATCGGCAACATACCGAATACCATGGCGATGGTGGTCATCAGGATCGGGCGCAAACGTGCGTGGTTGGCCTGCACCAGTGCATCGTGGGTACTTTCCCCTTCTTCCTTCCGGTGGTTGGTAAAGTCGACCAGCAGAATGGCGTTCTTACACACCAGACCGATCAGCATGATGATACCCAATATCGTAAAGATATTCAGGGAGTTGTTGGTCAGACCCAATGCCAGCAGGGCTCCGATAAAGGACAAGGGGATGGAGAACAGTACCACGAACGGATAGACAAAACTGTTGTACAGCGCTACCATGATCAGGTAGACCAGCACGATGGCGGCCAGCAGGGCAATACCCAGTGTACCGAAACCTTCGCTCTGGTTTTCCATGTCACCGCTCCAGATGTAATCGACGCCCGCCAGTCGTTCAAGTTGTTCAAAGTGTTCCTGCCATTCGGCAGCTACGGTACCGGTTGCCCGGCCCACCGTTTGGGCTTCGATCTTCACTGCGGTACTTTTATCCCGGCGCTCCAGCTGACTGGGGCCGGAAGTTTCCCGGATGGAAGCAAACTGATTCAGTTGTACCTGTTCTCCGCGACCGTTCAAAAAGATCAGGTCGCTTACATCGTCGATATTTTTCCGGTTGAAGTTATCGTAGCGGATATTGATATCGTATTCGTATTCACCGGCCCGGTATTTTCCCTGCGTATTACCGCTGAAGGCCGTTTGCATGGTAGCTCCCACGGTTTGCAGATTGAGCCCCAGAGCGGCCATTTTATCGCGGTCGATCTCTACCTGGAGTTCCGGGTTACCGGCCTCGACGGAAAGCTGAATTTCCGTAGCGCCCGGGACCTCCTCCAGTTGGGCCATCGCTTTTTCGGCAAAAGCCAGGGTGCTGTCCAGTTCATTACCGGTGATCACCAGCGCCAGAGGCGCATTCTGGGCCGTACCCAGGATACTGACCGGGACGGTCGTAACTTTGGCGTTAACCAGTTGTTCTGCGAGTTCTCGTTTTACTTTTGCGGCGTAGATATAAGCGTCGTCCTCCCGTTCCTCTTTATCCACCAGACTGACACTGATCTCCGAAGCGTAGGCCGGAGATTGGGTGGCCCCGAAGCCGCCGGCACTGGACTGGCCGACCGTAGTGATCAGGTTGGTGATCTCGGGTTTGGTCCGCAGGTAAGCTTCGGCATCCCGGGTGATCTGGTTGGTTTGTTCTATGGAAGCGTCCTTCGGCAATTCGATCTGTACCAGGAACTGTCCCCGGTCACTTTTGGGGAAGAAATCCGCTCCGATGTACCCGGCAACTACCAGGTAAAACGAGCTGATGAACATCACAGTAACGGCCGCCAGGGTCACGATGCGGTGGCGCAGCGACCATTCCAGAATACCGGTGATCCAGTGGGTGAAACGGGTCAGTTGCCGTTCAAACCAGAGGATGAACTTACCGAAAATGGATTTACCGGTAATGTGTTCCAATTTACCGAAACGGGATGACAACCAGGGCACGATGGTGAAAGAGGCCAGCAGAGACAGCAGTGTGGCAATGATCACCGTCATACAGAACTGGCGCAGAATATCGGACACCAGACCGGTACTCAGCGCTACCGGAAAAAACACCGCGATGATCACCAGCGTGATCGCCGTTACGGTGAATCCGATCTCCTTGGTACCGTCGTAAGCCGCCCGCACACGGTTCTTACCCATCTCCATGTGGCGGTAGATGTTCTCGAGTACCACGATGGCGTCATCCACCAGGATACCCACCACTAGGGATAATCCCAGCAGACTCATCAGGTTCAGGGTATAGCCCAGCAGTTCCATACCGATGAACGTAGCGATCAGCGAGGCCGGAATGGAGACCATCACAATGAAAGAGTTCCGGATACTGTGCAGGAAGAACAACATCACCACCGCTACCAGTACTACGGCCAGCAGCAGGTCGTGGATCACTCCTTCCGCCGATTCGAGCGTGTAGGTGGAACTGTCGTTTGCAATGGCCAGTTCCAGGCCGTTACCGGCGTAATCCGTTTCCAGGGTGCCGATCAGGGCCTGTACGCCTTCACTAACAGCAACGGCGTTTGCGTCCGACTGTTTGACGATCTGGACGACGATGGAGGCCTCCTGATTGAAGCGGGCCAGTTTCTCTACATCCTTTTCACTATCCTGCACGTCGGCAATATCGCCCAGGCGGACCTGCACATCGCCCTGTTGGGCCACTACGATGTTGCGCAGTTCATCGACGCTGCGGTATTTACCGGAGAGCCGGATCAATTCGTTCTGCTCCCGGGTTTCCACCCGGCCGGTTGGGAAGTCCAGGTTGGAATTGATGATCATTTGTTGCACCTGCAAAATGGAAAGCCCGTAGGCCTGCAGCCTTTCGGCATCCAGGTTCACCTGGATCTCCCGTTCCTGGCCGCCGATGAGGTTGACCTGAGCGACCCCTTCGATCCGGGATAGCCGGGGGGCGATCCGCTTGTCCATCAGGTCGTAAAAAGCCTTACTATCCATTTCGGAAGTAGCCGACAGCGTCATGATGGGCAGGTCATCCAGCGAAAATTTGTTCAGTGAAGGCGGGTCCGTATCATCGGGTAACTGATTGAGAATGGCGTTTACCTTCCGTTGGGCGTCGTTCAACGCGTAGTCTACATCCGCGCCGGTCTTCAGGGTAACGACCACCATGGAAACGCCTTCAAAAGAGGTCGCTTCCAGTTTTTTGATATTTTCCATGGAAGCGACCGCATCTTCCACCGTTTTGGTCACCGTGTTTTCCACCTCACTGGGAGAAGCCCCCGGATAGATGGTGGTGATCGACAGTACGGGGGGCGAGAACTTCGGCAACAGTTCGTAGTTCAGCGCCTGGTAGGACAACAGTCCACCCAGTGTCAGTACCGTAAAGAGTACGATGATCAGGGTGGGCCGCTTGATGGATATTTCTGCTAATTTCATAGTCTTTTAGATTTAGTTGCCGGCAGGCTCCGCCCTGGATTATCGGGCGTGTGGGGCTCGCACGGACAACTGATCACGAGTTAATGCACCGGAGATACCTTGGTCCCGTCCGATAAATTCACCTGTCCGCTGGTGATCAGGATATCACCTTCCTGCAGACCGTCCAGGATCTCTACCTGGTCTTCAATAATGCGACCGGCGATCACCTTGCGGATGTGCGCGGTACTGTCCGCTTCCAGCATGAAGACCTCATTGGAGCTCACACTACCGACAAAGGCGGTCCGCGGTACCAGGATGGCCTCCTTGACCTCTTCTTCTTCGAAATGGGCCGTACCGAACATACCGGCTTTCAGGTCCTTGCCGGCGTTGTTGCTCACTTCGATCTCCACCGGAAAATTGAGGCTCTGGTCGGCCCTGGGAGAGATGAAGGTGACCCGTCCGGTAAATTCCTTATCGGGAAAAACGCTCGCCGTTACTTTCACCTGGTCACCTTCCTTGATCTGAATGACCTGGGATTCGCTTACCGGTACTTTCAGTTTCACTTGGGCAACATTGACGATGTCGAACATTTGAGCACCGGGATTTAAGACGGAGCCCGGTTCGATCTTCCGTTCGGCGATGATCCCGTTGATGGAAGAGCGGATGGAGGCGTCACCGATGTTGATCTCGATCTGTTCAATTCTCGATTTGGCGTTCTCTACGGCCAGTTTGGCCTGTTCCAGTTGCTGTTGGGTAATACCGCCGGTAGAGTAGGCGCTCTCGTAGCGGGCCAGATCCTTGAGGGCATTTTGGTAGATCGCCTCGGCGTTCTGGCGGTCGACATTCAGTTGATCGACCCGGATGGTCGCCAGGACCTGACCGACCCGTACCGCATCGCCTTCTTTCACCATTACTTTGACTACCCGGCCGGATTTTTCGGAGGCAAAGCTCAGTTCCTGGGAAGGAATGAAGTTGCCGTTTACACTGAATCCGAGGTTGAGGGCCTGTTTATTTACAGCTTCCGTACGTACCAGAACACTGCTATTTTCCTGAGCCACAATGGCTGTTTTTGCGTCGTTGGCTGCTTTGTTTTCTTCCAGAACGAATCCGATAGTGGCCAATACACCAGCTACAATCACGATCCACAGCAGCGCTTTGAAAAACTTTTTCATAAAAGGATTAATTTAAAAGTGACTTTAGGTTTCCTTGTGATTTAATGAGTTGAATTTCCGCCAACCGGTAGTCCAGCAGCGTTGTGGCATAATTATTCTGAGCTTGTGTCAGGGTATTCTGCGCATCCAGCAGGTCCGTCAAGGTAGCCAGACCGTTGTGGTAATTGTTTTCGGTATTCTCGTACACCTGTTGGGCCAGTTCCACGTTTTCCTGCTGGTTTTCCAGCGTCAGCTGGGTGTTGTAGATCTGGGTTCGGGCGTTGGCGTCGGCCAGTTCCAGTTGCTGGGTGGTCCGGCGCAGGTCCAGGGCATTCTTTTGAATACTCACTTCGGCCTGGTCCAGCCGGGCCCGGGTAGCGCGGCCGTTGTAGATGGGTACCCGCAGGTTGAGCCCGATACTACCGAAACCGAACCAGTTGGCGCCCCGGTTTTCTCCCCGGAACAATACGAACTGATCGCTAACCCCCATGATGGAATAGTTGCCGGTAAATGACAGCGAGGGGTAGTACTCCGCTTTGTAGGCTTCCTTCTGGTATTTCAGCAGATTGGCCTGTTGCTCCAGTACCTGGTAGGACAGGCGATTGGTGAAATTCGCCCCGGTACTGATATCCACGACCTCCGCCCGTCCGGCCAGTTCGTCAAACTCGGCACTGGGCAGTTCGATCTCGGTATCCAGCGGCATTCCCATGTAGAATTTTAGTTGGTTTTCTAGTTGCTCGATACCGTTGAGCAATTGCTGGCGCTGGGTTTTCAGATTCGACATACCGACCGCCGTACGATCCAGATCGATCTTGCGGGCCAGGCCGTTTTCCAGTAGGTTATTGATGATATTGTAAGTCTTCTGGGTATTGACCAGATTAGAGTCGATAACGCCCAGTTTCTGGCGCTGTACCAGCACCTGATAGTAACTGTTGGCCACGATCTCAATGATCTGCTCTTCGGCCAGATCGTAGCTCAGGCGGTAAAAATCCTGGGCCGCCCGGCTGGCTTTAAGCGCCGTGAAAACGGACTGATCAAAGATGGTCTGACTCACGTTGATACCGGCATTGGCCGACCAGGTGGTACCACTCTCAATGGCCACGGTCTCTCCGGGTTGTCCGGCCAGCGCCCCGTCCAGAATAAAGCGTTGCTTCTTGTACTGGTCCGTCAGGTTACCGGTAGCCGATACCTGGGGCAGCGCCCGGGAACGCGTCTCGGCGATCTGATATTCTCCGTTGGCTACATCCAGAGCGGCTGATCGCAGATCTAAGCTGTGTTGCAGGGCGTATTGTAACGCATCCTGCAGGCTGAGCGTGGTGCTTTGCGCCCGGCCGAAGTGGGTGATCATTAAGAAGCCCGCCAGCAGTAGTAGCCTTGCCGGCGTTTTTAATCCATTCATCATAGTCTAATTTGAATTACAGTTTTTTTGTAGCAGTTTTTTTCCTTTATCGCTGACCAGCCCGTAGAGCTGGGATCGAAGTAATTGTTGACGGAGTTCTTCGGTACTGTACTTTTCGGCCGGGTAGACGTCCTCCCGCCAGTACAACCAGGCGTTCATCGTCTGGTGACGAGCCATCAGTTCGGTATTGATACCGTGACGGTAGATGCCTTCGGTAATACCCCGCTCGAGATTATTGCGGAAAAACGCAAAGAGAAACTCATCCCGAAAATGGATGAGCTGCCGGTAGGAATCGGGATATTGCACTTCCAGGTCATCGAAAACGGCCTTACTGAAATGCGCTTTGAGGTCCGAGAACAAGTGGGTGCTTTGCAGCAGTTCGTCGATGGCATCTACGGAATTGCGGAAAATGCTTTCCTGCTGCTGCCGGATCCGGTCCAATACATGGGAATAGATCCGCTGTACCATCGATTCCTTATTGCCAAAAAGCTTGTAGATCGTCTTTTTAGAGATCCTGCATTCCTGCGCGATCTTATCCATAGTCACGGCTTTTATGCCGTTGATCCAGAATAAAATTTCGACTTTTCGGGCGATGGAATGCATTTACTTTTGTGTTTAAAATTTGTGTTTAACAAAAATGTCAAAATGGGGGCAAAAAAAATCACAGGTCCTAAACCTGTTTTTTAAAGATCATAGACATGATGATCTTTTTGCGTTCTTCCAGCAGTTGGAAGTACGCTTTATCATCGAGGTCCATTACACGTTTGTAGATCGGTTTCATTACGATCGGAAAGGAAAGCAATGAAAGCAGGTTCCAGACAAACTGGATCGGGGCCATCTTCTCGATGGTGCCTTTTTCCATTTCCGATTCAATGACCTTGAAAAACTTATCCATATCTTCTCGCACTTCCACTTCGTGTTCCAGTGGGATCTCGTGTTTAATCAACTGCTGGTTCAGTTGGGCCACCATATAGGTTTCGAGATAAGGATAGGTTATCGCTTCGTTCAGATAGACATCGATGAACTGTTCCATTTTGCTCCTGAAATCAAGGTCCAGACTAAATACAAACCGCATTCTCTTCTTAAAATGGAAGCGGGCATCTTTTAGTACCAGTTCAAAGAGTTTGTTCCGGGACCGAAAATAGTAGTTGAGCAGGGTGCGGTTGACACCCGCAGCGTCGGCGATCTCCTGGGTGGTAGCGTTGAAACGCCCCTCCACAAAAAAGAGATGTTTGGCGGCCTGCTTGATGACTTCTTCGGTTTCCGTATCTTTCTTGGTCATGGTTTTACGCTATGTTTAACAAAAATGTCAAACATCATTGTTAAGGCAAATGTTGCCCCTATCTTAAACTTTTTTTCAACTATTTTGAAATACCTGTATCTTTTATCTGTATTCCGTTGATTTACTGGCAGATCGAAAAAATGCCACCTTGCTTACCGTTTGTCTTTTTCTTACAAAAAAATGCGCCCTGGATATGGATTATTTGCTATCATTATCGGGATGATCCGCTGTAGACCGTAACCTGAACACCCATAAACCCGACCACTATGCCCACCATTGATGCCCGTTGGAAAACCATTTTACTAGCCGGCCTAATTGCCGGCACGCTGGATATCCTCGCTGCAATTTTTATCCTGGCCGGAGGCCATGGGGGCCGGGTGCTGAGGTTCATTGCCCGCGGAGCTATCGGTGATACTGCGATGGAAGGGGGAGCCGGAATGGCGCTGCTGGGACTGGTATTTCACTTCTTTATCGCCACTTCCTTCGCTGCCGGCTATTTTGTGGTGTATCCCCGGGTGCCACTTTTACAGCGGTCGGTATGGCTGAGCGGTCTTTTCTACGGAGTATTTGTCTGGGCCGTTATGCAGTATCTGGTGTTGCCGCTCACCTACAATGCACCGGCACCTTTTTCGCTGGCCGGCTCCTGGAAGGCCATTTTGATCTTAGTGATCGCGGTCGGTTTGCCCATTGCCTGGATCACCCACCGGTATTATCGCCACCACTCCGTTCGCTAAGTTCTGAAAGTGCGGCAATTTCCCATTTTTGGTTAGATAAGGGTACCAAATTTTAAGAATAAAATAACAGATATTTAGGATTTAATTGGCCCGTCAGAAACAACAACTCACTCCGGTTTGTCGTAATAAGTTATTGAAAGTCAGTGTGTAAATTTTGAAACAGGGAGTGCTGACGGGCAGGGCAAATACGATTCCCGGCTTGCCTGGTATGGATCATTCGCCGTCTTAACCCCGATCTGTGCCAAAGAGCAGACTTCCTGCTACAGACCAAAAAACCGTTTATCATGAAAACAATTCATCCCTTGATGCTATTGGCAGCCTGTGCCTTGTTCCTACTGCAAACTTCCTGCAAAAAAGAAAGCCACGCTCCGGATCCCATCAACGATTGCTGGCAGCAATCGGGCAACCAGATCAAATTCACCGTTCTGAACGGGCCCGAAGTAAATCTGCCCTCTAAGATCTCCATCTTTTTCAAACTGGATGACAAAGACGGCAAACCGGTGGCTAATCTGACGGAATCCGACTTCCACATTTTCGAACAGGGCCTCAATGATGCCTGTCCGTTACTGGCTTCCCAATCCGAAGCCCAGCGTCGCATTTCGGAAAGAGAGCAGATCTTTTCCTACGCCACATTACTGGTGCTGGATCTATCCGGCAGTGTGGTGGAAGATTACCTGCAGGACCTCAAAAGCTCAGCCAAGCGATTTATCCGGACGATCTCCGACGAACGACCGGACAGTGAGGCCCGGATCGGGATCTGGTGGTTTGACGGCGGTACGGACCTGCACCAGTTGGAAGGCATCACCTCCGATACCAGCAAACTGATCGCCCGCATCAACGGCATTACCAAAGACATCAGTACCGATAATTCTACCAATCTGTACGGAGCCGTGACCCAGATCGTACCCATTGCGGATGCCGTACTGACCACCGAAAAGCAACGGGACGTGATCTCCGGTGCCTCGGTCGTGCTCTTTACCGACGGTCGTGACCGGGCCAATCGAGTCAGTCGGGAAACCGCCCTGCAGGCCGTAAGCGAAGCCGACCCGGCCATCAACTATTTCACCATCGGTCTCGGTGGAGAGATCAATACGGAAGATCTGCGTCGCATCGGACGGGACGGATTTTTCCCTACCGGGAATATCGGCCAACTGGAAAGTACATTCCAGGCAGTGGCCCAGACGGTGAACGACGAAGCCAACAGCTACTATTTCTTCGAATACTGTAGCCCGATCCGCAACGGTGCGAATAACCGGCTCATCCTGGAAGCCGTGCACAACGGTCGCCGCGGGTTTCTGGAAGCCAGCTTTGACGCTACCGGATTTAGTGGTGGATGTGGGCTGTGATCCGAAAGTGAACCCGTCAGTTTGCCGCCAATCATCCGGCAAACTGACGGGAAACCGATAATACCTACCAATTCCGGGAGGCTAGGGGGCTTTGATTTGAGGTGGAAAAAGTTTAACTTTAGGGGAGCTTCATACGAAATGATGAAGTTTTTTTAATGCTAAAACTAAACCCATGCCCCTTTCACTAAAGAACCTGCTTCAGGTTCAATACCTGTCGCTAGGTATTGACGAAGTATTGGACCTTCCCGTACATGCCCTAAAAGGCGTCACAGCCACAGACGCCACCCATCTGGACGATGCTTTCGGCATCAAAACCATTCGGGATATGGGCCGTAATCGTTTCTTCCATAGTGCTTATCAGATCCTCCGATCGGAAAACGATCAGTCTTTTGATCCCGGACCACCTCTGGAATGGGAGGCGATCTTTGCGTCTGCTCCCATCAGTCATTACGAGAATCATCCGGCCGCACGTTTCCGGATAGACTTCGGCCCCGTATTCTACCGGGGACGTCTGGATGGGACCGCTCGGGTGCTGGTAGTGGGCCAGGATCCTTCCACGGACGAGATCCTGGGCCAGCGGGCCTTTGTGGGCAGCTCCGGCCAGCGGCTGCAGCGCTATCTGAATAAGATCGGGATCCATCGCTCGTACATCATTGTCAATACTTTCATCTACAGCATCTACGGTCAGTTTGACAATACGATGGAGCAGATCTCTTTGGAACCCGCTATCCGGGATTATCGGAATGAAATTCTGGACACCATCGTTGCTGAAAACCCGATCGAGGCCATCATTACCTTCGGCCGGGCCCCGGCCCACGCCATTACCAACTGGGCCAATACGCAGAACCTGCCGGTTTTCAATCTGGTGCATCCGGCGGCCGATGTAGCTACTGCGTTTCCCAGCTGGAACGCCCAACTCCAGCCTTTGACAAATGCCGTTAGCCCGGACGATCCGAACCTCGTTGATCTGACGCCCTACCAGGGCAGCTGGCGCCGGGCCGCTCACAAAGCGGATATTCCAAGGTTTGACCTGCCTTTCGGTATTCCTGTCTGGCATGGTACCAATGGTACCCGGAGTAAGCGAGATCCCGCCGATCGGCAAAAACAGATCGTCTGGAAGGCGATCTGAACCAGCTGTCCCAACCCACTTTTTTAATCAACTGTATGCGCTATGCCCAATCCAGTAGAAGCGATCAATACCCTGAAATATATCCTCGAGGGTAGAGTAGTCACGATGAACCAACAACTTGATGTCCTGCCTCGCGGCCGGATCTTTGTCGATAGCGGTAGCATCGTCGGAGTTCGTTCCGTCGGCGAGGGGTTTGAAGATGGTTTTTCTTCTGATGATATTATCCGGGTAGGGGGGACCATCTATCCCGGCCTGATGGAGTTGCACAATCACCTGCCCTACAATATCCTCCCGTTCTGGCTGCCGATCCGGATGTTCCAGAACCGCAATCAGTGGGGAAGCATCAAGGAATACCGGAAGTTTATCACCGGCCCCATGCAAACGCTGGGAAAAACCGCCGGCTATCCCGGCGCCATCGTGCGTTACACCGAGTGCAAAAGCCTGATCGGTGGCGTAACGACCAGTCAGGGGGTGACCCTGGCCAATTCGCAGATCCGAAAGCGGTACTACCACGGTCTGATCCGAAATGTAGAAGAAACGAATGATCCGGAATTGCCCGAGGCCGAAACCCGGATCGGGGATGTAACCGATGCTTTAGCATTTTTCAATACCATCAAACCGAATAAAACCAAATTACTCCACCTGAGTGAAGGAGTTGACGAAAGGGCCCGGGGATTTTTCACGAATCTACAGATCGATACGGACCGCTGGGCCATCACCAACCGACTGGCCGGCATCCATTGTACCGGTCTTGATCCGGATGATTTTGAGGTGCTCGGTCGCTTTGGTGGCTCCATGATCTGGTCGCCCTTCAGCAATATCATTCTCTACGGAGACACGGCAAAAGTCCAGGCGGCTAAGGATCATAACCTGACGATTGCACTGGGCGCAGACTGGGCGCCGAGCGGCGGTAAAAACCTGCTGGAGGAACTAAAGGTTGCCAAGATGTACAGCGAGCAGTCCGGGGGCATATTCAGCAGTCGGGAACTGGTGGAAATGGTTACCGTCAATCCGGCAAAAATACTCGGCTGGGACGCGCGCCTGGGCTCCATCGCGCCCGGTAAAAAAGCCGACCTGATCGTCCTGATCGGCCACCAGGAAGATGCCTACGACAAACTGATCGAAGCCAACGAAAAGAACATAAGCCTGGTCGTGATCAACGGCATACCGAGATGGGGCCAGGAGCGATTGATGGAACAGTTTGATCTGGATCACGCCACCCTGGAAGAAGTACAGATCGATAATGTCAAAAGGCAATTGTACCTCAAAAATGAAAATGAGGATGAAGTACTGCAGGGCATCACGCTGGCCGGAGCTGAAGCCATGCTCCGCAACGGGCTGACCAATATCAAACAACTGGCCACGGACCTCGAACAGGGCACCGGGAGCGGTTTGCTGGTCGGTGCGGATGGTACGCCCAATTCCGATGAATGGGTACTCGTGCCGGATCTGCATTCGGAGGATGATGTGGAAGAGATACCGGAATGGGGATTGCTTTCCGGAGTTAAATTCAGTGAGATCGCTACGCCGCTTTTTCTGGACGGACTGGCGGTAGCGGATGATGATTTTCACTTTGATCTGTTGTCCATTCAGCCCAACATACCGGAATACATCCGGGAAGGTTTGCCGGCCTTTTACGGTCGCACACCGGCGCAGGCGGTAAGCAATCCTTACACTTTGAGCAATGACCAGCTGCAGTATTCGGCTATCCCGTTGGAGGTTTTTGTGAAAACTTCCAGTAACCTGCGCCGACGGGAAAAACTGCTGATCGTGGAGCAGGCTATGTTGTTGCTGGACCAGGTTTACGTCCATCTGCCCCTCAAAAGGAGTATGTATGCGGCCAACCCACTGCAGAAGTTAAAAGTGATCCAGACCAATCTGGTGCGGTTTGACGATCACATCCTGAATAATGACAACGTATTTCACCGGGAAATGCTGGAAGTGTTCAGCAGCCTGCGGGATCTGCATACCAATTACATTCTGCCGCAACCCTACAAATACCGCTATGCTTACCTGCCTTTCCTGGTGGAAGAGTACTTTGATTTTCAGGAGGATATATCCGCCCGGTTCATGATCACCAAGGTGCTGGGTGGAGTGGAAGAACAATACCCCGATTTTGTATCCGGGGTGGAGGTTCTGAGCTGGAACAATACCCCTGTGGAATGGATCGTGAATTCGAATTCCCGCCGGCAGTCGGGGAGCAATGCGGCCGCCCGCCGGGCCCGGGGCATCGATACCCTGACGATCCGACCGCTGGCCACCAACGCTTCACCTACGGAATCGGTGGTGAGCCTGGAATACCGCAAACCGGATTCAGCGGAAATCAAGCGGGCGGATTTCCAGTGGGTCGTATCCTATTTCCCTCCCCGGTTTGAAGATGAGGAAGATCGCGAACATACCAGTGCGATCCTGGCGAACGGCCTGGATTACCAGACCAATGCGGTCAATCATGTGAAGGAACTGTTCTTCGGAGCAGCGGACTCCCAGCCGGTAAGCGACGAATGGATACGTCCGGATCATTTTCCGGGATTGATGCGGGGAAAAGCGTATTATCCCGATCCGGACAAGCCCTCGCAAATGGCTGCCTATATCCGCATCTTTAGTTTTAATGCCAACAGTGCGAAGGATTTTTTGGAGGATTTTGTCTACCTGTACAACCGGGTTTACCAGGAAGGTATGAGGGGACTCATCCTGGACATCCGCGGCAATGGCGGTGGTCTGATCACGGCCAGCGAAAAACTACTGGAACGCTTGGCGGGAGATATTTTCCAGCCGCAGAAAGCACAGTTTATCAATAGTGATATAACGCTTGCTCTGTGCAAAAAGCACGACGACCGTTCTCCCTATATCGATCTTTCGGTTTGGCAGGATTCGATTAACCTTTCCCAGCAGACCGGAGATATCTATTCGCTGAGTTTTCCGATCACGGAAATTAAAAGGTCGGCCAGGTTTTCTACCACACCTAAGCTTCAATTACACGACGGGCCCATCGTTCTGATCACCGATGCCCTTTGCTACAGCGCGGCCGATATTTTTGCGGCAGGTTTTAAAGACCACGGTTTGGGGCAGATCCTCGGTATTCACAAAAATACGGGAGCCGGCGGCGCCAACGTCTGGAGCCATGCCCAGTTGCGCACTTTAATGGATTATAAGCCGGAGCCGGGCGAATCAAATCCTTTCCAACCGCTTCCTAAAGGCACCGCTATGCGGGTGGCGGTACGCCGTACCCTGCGACAGGGGAGTGATCGCGACCGCATGCCGGTAGAAGACCTGGGGATTCGCCCGAATGAGGATTACCGCATGACGGCCGATGATCTGACCAAAAGCAACGTTCACCTATTGAAAAGAGCCTTTGCACTGCTGAGGCGAAAAGCGGACCCAGTGGATGAAATGCCTTTAACCACTGTGCTCTAGGATCGGGAGCCGTCCGGTACAAAAGTCGCATCCGCAGAGGATCCGGCTTTGGATCATATAAATAATTCAAGTTGCCTTTAATTTAGATTCTAGCCAAAAGAGACTAGAAAAAGCCAATAAATAGGAATTTTATAGAATCAGAGCGGGAAGCTTAACAATAAGGTTGAGTGCCAAGCGAAGA
>NZ_PDUD01000076.1 GCF_002646595.1 Flavilitoribacter nigricans DSM 23189 = NBRC 102662 | reverse complement strand
TCGCTCACGTCATCTTTGAGTAGAGCGGCAATCTGTTGGAGATACACCTCAGGGAGTGCTTCCTGGCCACTTAGGGCCTGGGCGGCGGAGCGGCGGACTTCGCTCACGTCATCTTTGAGTAGAGCGGCAATCTGTTGGAGATACACCTCAGGGAGTGCTTCCCGGACCCTCAGGGCCTGGGCGGCGTGGCGGCGGATGAAGCTATCTTTATCTTTGAGTAGAGCGACAATCTGTTGGAGATACACCTCAGGGAGTGCTTCCTGGCCAATCAGGGCCTGGGCGGCGGAGCGGTGGACGTCGCTCACGTAATCTTTGAATAGAGCGTTAGTATGTTGGAGATACACCTCAGAGAGTGCTGCTTCCCGGACCCTCAGGACCTGGGCGGCGGGACGGCGGACGTAGCTCACGTCATCTTTGCGTGGAGCGGCAATGTGGTTGTCAATGGAATCATTAAGTAACTGCTGTTGAGTCAAGATCTTAATTGCGGCGATACTCAAATATCGATATGTGCTATCAATTTGAGAACTGATGATGGCGTGATATTGCGGTGGTATATGTCCTGCCCAGGGAGTATCCGCTAAGCGCTCCAATGCGGCCTGCTTTACACTTACTGATGAGTCCCGTAGCGCCGACATCAGGCCTTCCAACTGCCGGTCAGACCGAGTGGAGTCTTGTTCAAAATATCCGAAAAGGTATAGTTCCTGCCCGTAGCTATTTTGAAGCAAAAGAAAAAACAGCAGCGATAAAAAGAGCTTATGCATCGGAATGGGGTTTTGTACGTGTGGCCTTGCTTTTGACTAGCAAGATAATAATTTTAGCTAAGCTTGTATTTTGATCAATACCAACGAAAAAAGCCGGGACATCCCCATGCCCGGCTTTATACATACCAAATACAAATCTGCCCTTAGGCAGCCTTATCTTGCTTTTCTTCGCTGACGATCTCATAGATGGCATCCCCGGCGATGACCAGGCCCACAAAGGCCCGCTGCCAGCGTTCGTCATCCACAATTTCGCCGTAGCGGTCGCGCAGGCGGAGGATCTCCGCTTCGCTCAGATCACTCCATTCCTTGGGAATGTTGCGGGCACCTTCGAAGGCGCGCGGAATGATCGTCAACGGTCGAAAGAAATTGACGAAGTCTTTTTTAAGGTCAACCTTCCCGTCGTCTTCTTTGGAAAGCACGATGGCTTCCTTGATGCTGACCGCCAGATCGAAAACATCTTCGGTTTCCTTGATGTCGTAAAGCTCTTCTTGAGTATTCATGGCATTATATTGAGTTTACAAATAGTGTTATACGCATTCGTGCTCGATGGCCGCCGGCACCGCGAAGGTGTTCGCCTGGCGGAGCTCCTGTTTTTTGATCCGTCCGGCGTAGGCATCCGTTGCAAACAGGATCTGGCGGTCTTCCGGATCGTAGCCGCCGATGCGGTAGATCTCCACCGGAATTTCCCGGCCCACAATGACCTTTAGGAAAATGCCGGCATAGTAGACCGCATCCTGATAATCCATGTGATCGGGCACGATAAAGCCCCGGCGGGTGAAGTATTTCTCGACCAGAGCGGTGAGCTCGTCCACCAGGGCCGGGCCCGGTCGATCGGTGGTCACTTCAACGACCAGGTCGTGCACGAATAGTTCGTGCAGGTTGGCTTCACTGCGGGTTTTCCAGTAAACCTTCCAGCTATCCGAAGTCGGGATCAGCAAGGTCCGCTTTTCGCGGGTCGGTTCTTCCGGCTCGGGCTCTGGTTCCAGATCGGTTGGTTCTTCCGGTTCGCCCGGCTTCTGATCCAGATAGCCCGGCACGATCGGCACCCCGGCACCGGTGCGCAGATCCTCGCCCGTATCGTAGATGTCTTTAGCGTGATCGGACAGGAAGGCCTCCAGCTGGCCCTGCGTTTTGATCTCCGGGAATACCGACAGGATCAGCGCACAAACACCGGCCACGTGCGGGGTTGCCATACTGGTTCCGGATAGGTAGGCGTACGATCCATTTTTGTGGGTCGAGTAGACCTGCTCTCCCGGGGCAGCCAGATCTACGGCCGTGCCGGCACTGGAAAAGCGGCTCGGTAGGCCGGTTTTGCCCATGCTGGCAATGGTGATCACTTCGGCGTATTTGCCCGGATAACCCACATTGTTGATGCCTTCCCGGTAGCCTTCGTTGCCGGCAGCGGCTACCACCAGGCAGCCTTTGCCGATGGCATAATCGATCGCTTCCTTCAGGATCTTGCTACTATTCGGTCCGCCCAGGCTCATGCTGATAATCCGCGGCAGGTCGTTCAGCTCGCCTTCCATTTCCAGATCGGCGATATAGCGGATACCGGCCGCGATCCAAGAGTACGCTCCGGAGCCCGCATCGTTGAGCACCTTAACCGGTAGTAGGTGCGCGCCCGGGGCTACGCCGATCACCCCGATCTCGTTATCGGTTGCCGCGGCAATGCCGGCACAGTGCGTGCCGTGGCCGTGGACATCGATCAGACTCGGGGAGTCGGTAAAGTTCTTTCCGTAGCGGTTCAGTGAATTCTTTACCAGATCCGGATGGGCAAACTCCCCGGCGGTATCCAGAATGGCCACTACGGCGCCTTCGCCGCGGGTTTTGCCGTACACCTCGCCGGCTTTCAGGTATTCGTGCCCCCAATCCTGGATCTGGGTGGCGGATTTGATACTGACCGGCCAGACCAGGTAGGGCGGCAGGCTTACATCGTATTTCTGTTGTGCTTTCATCAGCTTATTGTTGAAGTATTTTTTCCAGCACCCGGCTATTTTGGTCCAGGGCTTTGGTATTGTCTTTAATAATGGTCTGGAGCATTTCCATTTGCTGTGCATTGCAGTCATCGTTTTTCATTGACATCCAGTAGCCGAAGGCGACCAGCAGGATGACCACGAAGGTCTGTTCGCGGATCTTATCGGCGATGATGCCCAGAATGCCCGCCTTGTTTTTCAACTCCGTCATAAATTTCATGAGTTAGTGGGGGGCTTTTCGTTTAAAAAGTAGCGTGTAGGATAAATGGAAGCCGGAGGAAAACACCAGGCTTAAACCGATCCAGATCCCGGCCCAGATCCAGAGATCGAGCTCAAAAAACAGGCTTGCCAGCAGCACTAGCACCGTGCGGTAGCCGGCCAGCATCACGGCCTGGAATAAATGCCAGGCATCGGTCAGAAAGACCAGCCAGGTGGTGCTCAAAGGGAACTTTGGGCCCTGATCCGGATCGCCGTTCTTGTACTTATTTTTCCAGCTCTCCTTCGGGTTCCAGAAAAGGGGATCCCGATCGGCAAAGCTGGATTTGGCGTAGTGGAATTGTAGGGTATCCATGATGCCTTTACAAAAGCCGGCCAGTACCCAGAAAAAGAGCGCTATAGATAGTTTGATCATCATGTCCTTAAGGTTTATTCCAAAGGATCACGTACTCCGTACCGGTGCTCATCAGGGCATAGACTTCAAAGGCATTGTCCATCGTCAAAGTGGCATTGCCTTCAATGGTACCGCCACTGGCCACACTGATCGTGCGGGTGGTGACCCCATCGGTAGATGAATTAGCGATCACGATGAACATCTTCCCGGCATTGCCGGTAGCTACGGGGAGCTCCATGGTGCCGTTGTTCATGATCACCGTACTGGTATTGGTAGCTGTATTTATTCCATCATCACGGTAGTTGAATTCTCCGTCGAAGACCTTCATGAATTCGCCATTGGCATCCACCGCGTAATTGCCCCAGGTGGGGTCGGTATCGTGCCGCAACTGATCATACTGAATCAACCGCACATCCCCATCCGGATCAATATTCATAGCCTGATCGGCTTCATTGGCGATCACCACCGTATTACCACCGGTGCCGTTTTGAATGGTCAGGCCTACCGCACCGGTCCAGAAGCGCCAGTCGTTGGCCGCTACCGGGGTCTGGAATTTCCATTCCGGATAAAAGCCGTCGGTGCCTTCAAAAACGATATCGTGGGTACCCACGCGGAATTCGTTGATCGAGCCGTCGAGGGTAGCAAAATCGCTGCTGCCGGCCGTGAGGTCGACCAGGGCATCCTTGATCAGCGCCTCACCGGTGCCGACCGTCATGCGGGCCAGGGTGTCGCCGATCAACCGGGCTTCTTCGCCCTGAAAGGTGGCGCGCTCGTCCTGACTCTGGACGATCAGCTGACCACTGGAGCCGGTGTGCGTTATGCCCAAAATGCCACTGGTAGTAGTAGCAGTAAGTCCGGAGCTCGCTGTTATGGCAATATTGTTATTTCCGACAATAGTAGTTGGCGTGAGATCCAGGGATTCCCCGGAGCCTTTGAAGATCTGGAACTGATAAGCATCCCCCGAAGGATACATGCCAAGATAGCCTCCGTTATTAGCAGTGAACTCCAAAGAATTTGCTTTCAGATCAGAGTACCCATCACCATCTTCCAGGAATATACCGTTTGCATATAGGTAATTGTAATCCGAACCATTGAATAAGGTTAATGCAAAAGCATTGGAATTAATGTCAACGTTTCCTGATTCCAATTCTGGCTTTAGCCAGGTTGCACCGGGAGAGTCGACCGGAATAAGCTTTCCGGTGCCATCAAAGGCGGCGTATTTATTCGCCGTTCCAGTAATCGTCGTTCCGGTTCCGTAAGCGGGTAATCTCATAGCTCCGGTAGTTCCTTCCAGGCTCATACGAAGCCGGTTGGAATTATTAGTTGTACCATCGGCCAGAATCATTTTTAGTTCACCAGCAACATTGGACCCAGATACAGCGGCAGCTGCGCCGGCAATAGTCGCGAATTCGGAAGTACCATCAAGATTGGTATATCCTTTGAAATTGATTTCCCCAATTTTATTACCGGCAGTTATTTCAGAACGCCCATTATAGGTGCCGTCGCCCATACCCTTAAGTAAATTAATTTCGGAGAAAGCAGAATCAGCTCTGGAATTCAGATTGATATAGGAATTAGCATTGTACCGCTCCAAACTAAAATTGGTAGCACTTACATTGATCCCAGCGGCGTAATTGTTGAAATCATCCGTCGACTCCGAAGTAAAATACAGGTTATTGATACCGTTCGGGCCGTAGTCCGTGCGGTAATAAGTTCTACCCAATCGAAGATAATTGAATCCGGGTACAGTAGCGATTACATTATTTCCCGCTTCCAGCTCCGGCTTCAACCAGGTACTCGATCCAGCTTCACTCACCACCCAATTATCGCCATTGTAATAAGCCGTAGCGCCATCATCGGCCACGAGCACATCGCCAATGGTCGGATCATTCACCGAACTGGTATCGGCCGCCGTAGCGCCCGTAAAAACGCTGTCCTGATGGCTGGCCACATACTGATCGATGAGCAGCATATTGTGCGATTCGATCCGGCTTTTGAGCTGTTGGGAGATCCCGATGTTGTTATCCGGCACGAATAGGGAAAGGCCCATATTCGCCGTTTCCCGGGAAACAAAACCCACGCCCACCGGTGTACCGCCCACGCTGTTGACATTGCGCAGGTCCACATCGGCCTGAAGAAGATTGGAAGAATTCACGGCCATCACTTCCCAGCGGTTGCCCTGATTGTCCCAGATCACATCACCCGCCATTATGTTATTGGCAAAGTACTGGTTCGTCTGATCGCTGAACGCATCCAGCGTGCCGGTTACATCGGAAGTTCCTCCAGCCGAAAAGCTTTGGAAGGTGAACTTCCCGACAAAGCCGGTCTGGGTCACGGCCTGGCTAAAGGCCGACCAGCTGATCAGTAAAAAAGAGACGATATAGAGAAAGACTATTAAGCGCTTCATAAGTTTAGAATTGAAGTTTTACCCGTACCGGCGTGCCGACGCCGTTGATATTGGCAATGGTGGTACTCGATGTACCGGCACCAACCGAAGTGGTCTGAGTGGTCACGCTAACCGCTCCCGGTTCGCGCTGGGTACCTGAGCCGTCGATCAGTTTGATATCCGGCACAACGGCATCCGAAAAGCTGGTATTCCAGTTGCCGGAAGCCCCCGACCAGGTCACATTGATAATGGCTTCCCCCCCAACCGTAAATTCGCTTCCGGCATTGGTAAAGTTCTTTTGTAAACTGGAGACATCGGTATCGGCCGGGATGGTGACCACGTAGGTACCTTGCGCGCTGGTGGATACCGTTACACCGGGCGTACAATAGCAGTAAAAGCCCTGTCCGGCATCGTAGATCGATTTAGTTTCACCTCCTCCAGATCCGGAGAAGGTCACCCAATTATCGCCGTCATAAAAGCCGAGGTTTCCATCGTCGGTAACGATTACATCGCCAACGGTTGGACTTGATATGTTGGTCGTATCACCCAGATCAGTGCCCTGATACACACTATCGCGGTAAGCGGCAATAAACCGATCGATCAGCAACATATTGTGGGTTTCTACGCGGCTTTTGAGCTGCTGGGAAATCCCGATGTTATTATCCGGAACGAGTAAGGATAGACCGACGTTTTCGGTTTCTCTGGTTAAAAAACCCACGCCCAGGGGCGTGCCGCCGGCACTGTTGATATCGCGCAGATCTACGTCCGCCTGAAGCAGGTTAGACGAGTTGATCACCATTACTTCCCAGCGGTTACCCTGGTTGTCCCAGATCACGTCTCCGACCTGAATATTATTCGCAAAATATTGGTTGGTCTGATCGTTAAAGGCATCCAGGGTGCCGGTTACATCCGAGGATCCTCCGGCGGAGAAACTTTGGAAGGTGAACTTACCGACAAAGCCGGTTAAGGTTTCGGAAGGCTGAGCGCAGGCTGATACCGTGAGTAACAGCAGGCTCAGGAAAAACAGTAGCTTTTTCATGGTATTATTTTGAAAATAGTGGAATTCAAATTCAGGCTTACAGTATACCCTTAACCCGTACCGGTGTACCCACGCCGTTGATATTGGCGATACTGGTCGCGGTCACGCCACCTGCCACACTGGTATGCTGCACGGTTACGGAAAAGGAAGCCGGTTCGGCCTGGTTGTTGTTGCCCAGGATCAGTTTGATATTGGGATTAACCGCATTGGCAAAACTGGTATTGAAAGCGGCCGTATTCCAGTCCAGATTCAATTGAACCTCACCGCCGGGCGTAAACTCCGTTCCGGCATTGGTAAACTGCTTTTGGAAAGATTCCAGAATGCCACCGGCAGGGATATCAAAGTCGTAGACGCCCTGGCTGCCAGAGCTGACCACGATACCGGCCGTACCTTTAACCATGAAGCCCAGACCCGCATCGTAGATGCTGATCGTGGTACCGCCGCCACCAGCCAGGCTGGAGAGATCTACCAAAACGGTAGCTCCACTATCCATGGTCAGCACCAGGTTGTTACCACCATCCAGGGCCGCATTCGCCACAAAGTCGTTGGTATCCGTATCGATACTGGAAAGATCCACGGTGACGTTGCCACCGCTGATCCGGGAAAGGGTCAGCGTATCACCGGCGAGGTTAGCGGCGGTGACGTAATTATCGGCTCCACCGCCACCTTCTCCCCCGAGATTCGCTATGATGTACTCCAGTAGTTCTTTGAGGCCCACCGGCTGATCGAGCCCTTCTACAAAAAAAACGGGCTCCATGTAGGCTCCCGCCTGCTGGCCCCGAAGTGTTACGTTTTGAAGATCGTTTAATCCAGGCATTTGCACTTATTTTGCTCCGCGTTTATGAGTAATGGTCAAAGATGAATTCAACCGTTTTATTCGATTCTTTTACTGCCATACTTCGTTACTTCATCAGTCGCGTAGCTAAGGCTATGCTCCTTCTTCGTGCCTCGTCTGACAGCAAAATAATTCGCCTAAAAAGGCTGCCTTATCTTTTGCCCATTCCTCGGGCAGATACTATGATTGCGATAATGACCGCCAGCAGCACGACAAACATGCCGATCAGGATGATGTCCGCAGTGCGGTCTTTGGTTTGAAAATCCTTGGGGCTCATCCAGTCCGGTAGTCGACCGTATTTGGCCTGCTTGTCGACTGATACAAAGTCGAACACACTACCGACCATCCCCGCTATTGCGCCTACTGGCTCCATATTCTTTGGTTTAGCGTCGCATGAAATACAGCACGCCCAGGCCCGCCGCGATCAGGATACCGAGCAGTAAAAAGGTATCGCTCAGGCTATCCAGTTTTTCGGCGGCTTGTCCTTGGCTGTCCAGTGGATCCAGGATCTGATCGATACTTACCCCACCGGCACATGGATCGTAGCCGTAGGCCAGGATCAGGGCCTGTTCATCGACGTATTTCCCGCTGCACTGGAATTGCTCTTTAGTGAGACTCGAATCGCCTTTGCAGGCATTCTTACACGCCTTAAGCAGATCGGGCTGCAGTGCGTACCAGGATTTGCAGCGCTCCTTACAGGCCAGTCTTCTACACGCTTTTCCACCGATGCAAAACCCCATTACTTTTTGAATTTTAGGGTGAGTAGTACCGCCGCTGCGGCTAATAGCACGATGAAGATCCACAAGGGAAAATCACAGATCCAGCCGGGCATCCATTTAGGACAGCCTCCAAGACCATCGCCCATGCCCAGGCCGAAAAATCCACCCCGGCCGTTCATTTCGATCAAATCATCGGTACCGCCGCCATCACCGGGCTCGTAGACCGGTTCCTGCTTAAGCAATCGTCGAAATTCGGTTCTGATCCGGCTTTGGGGCACAGTGCCTTCCTTGCGGCTTAAAATGGCCGTCATCTGACCGTTTATCACCCGTACAAAAAGCAGAGTCGGCAGCCGGCTAATGTTGGTTTGACTGAGGATCTCCGCTTCCGGATCTTGGGTTACATCGGTTTCAGCTACGCCGTACATACTGGCGCGTACATCGCCATTCTCCTCAAACCATACCGTGTTGGCATCCGAGATCACCTGGTTGGCGCTGGGGCCACCTTCGTGGACAACGTACATCAAAATGCCGTCGTAATCGCTCGATCCAATGGTAATGTTGGGCATGGTTTTATGTTTGAGCAGGCTTCAACCTTAGTAATTGGCCTGCAAGCGTCCCTTTTTAGCTTATACTTCGTTGCAGAACCGGGCTTGATAGCTATGGCTATCATCCCGAACCTGTGCCTCGTCTAAGCGAAAAATGGATCGCTTTCGACTCAAAGACCAAGGTTAAAGTCTGCTCAGACTTTGGCCCGGATGCTATCGATATCGACATTCCATCCCGGGCAGCTTTTATTGGCATAATCCCGATGACCGGCAATGGCCAGTCGTCGGCCTAATTTTCGATTTAAGTATCGGATCACCCGCACCACGGCGGTTAATTGTTGGGGTGTGGGCTCCAGCTCGTCGTAATTGCCGATGAGACACACGCCGACGGAAACCGTGTTTTGTCCACTGGCGTGAAAACTGATCGTTTCCAAGTCGTTGACCTGGTACACCTTTGCCTCCCGATCGATCATAAAATGATAGGCAATCCCGGGACACCCGTTATCACAAATGTGATTGGGTCCGGTGTGGTAATGGGCAATGGCCTCAATCGTTTGACTCGCCGGTGCGGCCGTGTGGTGAATGATCACCTGTTGGATCTGATCCAGTGTCCGCCGGTCATAATCCCGATCCGGATGCAGCGGTAAACGCGGTCTTAGATCGGTGATCCAGACTTTGGGTGCCGCTGCGGTCAGCAAAATGACCAGGGCCAAAACAATCACGATAATGGCCGCTTTCCGGATCATTCTATCGGTGCTGGACCACCACCGCAATTACAATCACCGTGCAGCTTTTGATAGCTGCGGTATTGCAGGTAAAGCCCCACTACGGCGATGGCCAGGATGATGATCGGATATAAGCGTTTAAAGTTCATGTTGCGTTAGTTGATGCTGACATCGCTACGCGATCGTCAGTATTAGGATGGAGGTGAATCGGGAACGCGGTAGAGCTCCGCTAAGGAGTTCAGGCCACTGGCAGTTTGCACGTTATCGGCGTAAGATCCTTGCAGGACCTTTTTGGCCACCGGCTCTTTGCCTTCTTCGGCCGCCTGGATCTCCCGCACGTACTGGGCGGTGGAAATGATCCGGCCGTCGGCCAGTTGGACCATACCTTCGTCCGATCCGGTGAGGATTCCCGCAATTTGCGGCTCTTCGCCTTCTTCAGCCGCATCAAACAGCTCTTGGTATTCGGCCAGGCTGACGATATCGCCGCCCGTTAGCTTTACCATGCTTTGATTAGCGCCGCTGAGCACCCCCGTGATGTTACTACTTACAGATGCCATGAGCATTCGTGTTTTTACTTCAGGACGCGGGCGTAAATGGCCAGGGCTCCCACCAGGGCCAGGAATAGGGCCAGTCCTATCCAGAAAGCGGAGATCTGATCTACCGCTACGTCAAAACGTACCCCTACGCCGTCCTTTCCGAGTGAAAAAAATGGTTCGTCCATTTTAAGAGGTTTGGTCCAACAGGGCGCGGCTGCGCTTGGCCAGGTATTCTTCCGAAAGAACAATTCCGGCAAATACAGCTCCGGCCAGGACCAGCAGGGCCAGGCCCCAATGAAGGTTCGTAAACTTCATGATTTAAGCATTTAGTCACGGTCGGTACCGAATAACTTATCGATATCAAAGCCGCGAATGAGTATGAAAACTACGGCGGCCGTGATGGCCACCGTCATCCAATTTATTTTTAGGTTTCCCATTGGCTAGATCTTTATCACCTTCTGCTTAAGCAGGAAGTAGAACACAATGAGGGCTGCTATCACCATGCCCACGGTAAACCACATCTGGCGACCTTTCGGAACGGTTTCCTGCCAGCTGGGCTGCGGATCCGCACTTTGCACGCCCAGACTCTTTTCATCCACCATCGTGTGGATATCGGGCAAAGGGCGAACGGTAGCCTGACGGCCGGTGCCTTTGTGACCATCCAGATGGCTCAGTACCGGGTTCTTGAATTGTAGTGCACTCATTTTTTCAGGATCAATAGCAGTACCAGGAACAGGATGGCGCCGATCAGCACATAGAGCAGGGTATTGTCTTGCCGTTGGGCGTAATACTGGCCACCTGGAGGATAGTTCGGCCGGCAGCGGGCGGAATTAGGTGAGATCAGACACATCAGATCACCGGCCGCTCCTACGGCCGTATCTCCGTTGTCTTCCCACCAGTCCCAGAAACTGCGTTTCTGTTTACTTTCCACTACCGTACCTTGATTCTCCCAGGGTCCCATCTGACTGCGTTGTTGGTTAGTAATGGGTACTGCGTAGTGAGTATTGAGTACTCGCTACCCAATACCAACTACCCACTACCGGTTTACTGTTTCCGGCCCAGCTCCGCTTTCTGGTAGATCCCGAACAACACTTCACAATCGGGCTCCTGCTCGTAGACCAGGGCCGTGCGGTTGGTGATGATCGTATGATCGGAGAAAGTGTTGATGGAAAGCTGATACTGACCTTCGTGGATACCCATATCCGGGTAGATGGTCTTCAGCAGGCGCGGTTCACTTCCTTTGGAAGAGTCGTACACTTTGATCGGACGGGCAAATTGAGACAGGGCCACCTGATCATTACTGATCTGTGGATCCAGGGATACCACCCGCTGCTTGATCACATCGAAAAAGGTTGCATTGTGTACGATATCGTTCAGGATGAACTGATACTGCGCGGTCAGACCGATGATGTTTACCGCCGGGTCCATGGCGAAATTAAAGCCTAACTGGTAGCCACGGCCACCGTCGAAAAGGACGACTTTAACCGCTTCACTGAGACCGGCCGTACTTACCTTCAGGGCAAAGTACTTATCGGTACCCAGGTTGGGCAGGCTTCCGCCGGCTTCTACCGTCGGGACCACCGTCGGCCGGTTGATCATGGCTGCGGGCTTGTTCGGAACTACCACCCGCCGCTGACTTGCTTGTCGAAGCATAATTCTTTGGTTTATTTAGGAAAAAACCTGTTTGATAACTTTCTTCGACAATATTCGGGATAGATCCGGGCTGCGACAAGGCTTTGATACAGGTGGGATCGATGGGAGTTTTGGGAGCGATGATGTGGACGTCATCGGTGGGATCTCCCGGCTAAATGCAGTAGCGACCGAATGGGAGCTATTGCCATTTTAGTCATTAGTAGCAGAATTTCATTTTCTAATTATTTTGACAGCCTCCATGAAAAAATTTCTTCTTATCTCCATAAGATTCCATTTTGCCAATCTAATAGTATCATCTCTTGTCGTTCCTCTTGGGAGTATTCTTGCTCTTCGTTTCCATCTGTAATATGATTCCATTAAACATTTAGTAATGTTAATCCTGCTTACTTCTTTAGAATCTGCACTTTTTAAAGTTGAAAATGGAAGCCCCCAATAAATATATGTATCCTCGCTATTGGTTCCTTTAGTGATATTATTTGCTCTATGAATTGTTTCTATAATCGAGTTGTCAAAAATTTCATTATAAAAATATTCCGCTACTTCTTCAGCAACACCATTTTTTACTGCCCATAAAGTACCAATATATCCTCTAACTCCACTATCTAAAAAATGCTCTGAGATACCTGACCAAGACCAACATGTGTTGTTAAAGATTATCGGAGAAGTATGCCACCCAGCCACCATGTTAAATAAAGCTTGGTAAATAAAATCTGAACATTTAATCGAACATGAATCAGGGATAATAGATTTGCGAGTGCCTTCATACTTCTTTTTTGAATTAATAGCATTAATCATATCTGAAAATACATAATTAGGATACTTTTGTTCTTCTAATTCCTCACTCTTCCAAATGAATCCATTAAATTTTCTCCAAATATGTTTATGCTCAACCTTAATTAAATCTTGCCCTCTTTCTGGTTGAAAACTTATTACATCATCGTATTCAATGACATGCTTATTCCCATCTCTATCTGTAAATTCTTTAACAACTTCAAATCCGTTAACTTCTCCTCCATGGCTGCAAATGTGAAGTAAATCATAAGGATATTCCTTTACATGCATGTCAATGTTAGACACTGAAGCATTCTTACCTATCAATTCTTTAACCCAAAAATTATGATTTTTAAACGCCTTTATTACAAAATCTGTCTCTTCGTCAGTTCCAAACTCTAATGGGGAGAAGACTACCGTGGAACCTATTGGGTTTTGATTTTCATAATAAATGCTATCAACAATAAATATATTGGGATACCTAAGTAAATGTATATAAGAATTTGGAATGGAATTTTTAATTATTAGGGAGTAGGGAGCACCTATTGTGAAAAAAGTTGCAAAATCATAGTCTGAAAATTCGATGTCGTTTATTCTGCTAAATAATTTTGCAATTAATTCATTGTAACATGAATCGTCTCCATTTTTCCATTCTTCAATAAGTAATTTCACCTCTTTAACATCACTTTCTTGTAGAGGATTGATTAACTCTATATCTACCCCCATTGATAAGGCTAAATTTATTGCAGAGACTACAGATGTAGTTTTATTGTTTTCAATAACAAACAAGCCAGAATTTTTAAGATTTTCATTTGTCAGGCAATCAGCAGTACTTTCAATGTTTAATTTTAATTTTTTCCTTCCTGCTATCAGTAACCCTAATAAAGCTTCATCAGGCCTTACATCGAGGAAATCTTCCTTATCAAAAGCAATACCTCCTAAATAAGCATCAACCTCATCAACAGAGTCAATTTCTATTGTATTGTAATCTTCTAAATAGTCGAAATAACTCTTTTGCTTTTTATCTAATCCAGCTACTATTAAGTATTCACACCCTCCAATCTTCTTTATTGAATTATGTATTTGAATACTAAGTTCTTCGCCTCTTGTTCTTGATATCCAATGTTCATCTATGATTTCTGTGAATTCTTCAGGCTTACCTATTGTAGCGGTTGGAACTTCAAAAACACTTAAAAAGGTATCATCTTGTTGTAAATACGAAGAAATCACAGCAGCAAGATTAGCGTTTCTCCTATCGACAATACATATATAATTTTTATTAAACTCTGGGACGTTCATTGGGGATGATTAGTTTTTATTTATGAGATTGGAATTTTCTTTTCTTTACTACTAACTGGCTATACGAACAAAAATTCTGCATAGCTAGGTATATACTTTCGTTACAATCCGAAATATACCAATAAAATCCCCATCAAAAAAGCCCTCCATTCAAAGAATAGAAGGCCCTGCAAAAAACACCTAAAACCCTATATCATTTAGTCTTTCGGCCAGTATTCATCCTTATACCGCTTCACCAAAGTCTTCGCCGTCGGGCTATTCTCCTTAAGCGCCTGCCCATTCTCTCGGCGCGTCACAAACCGCTCATTCGGGTATTCTTCCACGAAATAGCGCTTGCCTTTGTACTGTAGTACTTCAAAATTGAGCAGATCCGGCTCCGCTTCGGCCGGTTTTTCCTTAAGCAGGATGGGGCCATTTTGGGTGAGGTAGGCGTGAAACGAGCGGATGATCTCATCGATCGTGGAATTCGGGCCTACTTCGATGCCCGGAATGTCAATTTCCTGGCTTCCCGCCTTAAGGGAAATGGAGAGTTGCGCCTTTTGGGCTCGGCCTTCCGGAAAGAAGGTAGCATTGTAAAAATTGCGGACGGTATCGGCAGTCATCATGCGGGTTCGGTTATGGAGGTTTTGGGAATGAAAGCGGTCGCGTCGTAATCTGGAAGCCTTAAGACAAAATTGTTTTTAGAGCTGGACCAGGCTTTTCTTTGCTCTACCACCCTTTCCACCAGCTCTTCCAGATCTTCTTCTTTAAGCGGTGAGTACGCCAGTACCCGCAGTTGGAATTCGTAAGGATCACCCCAAAATGAGGTCACTTTTACGCCCGTATCCAGCCTTTTTCCGGTGCCGGATAATTTTTTTTCTCTTAAGGAAATCGCCATGTATATAACTATTTTGATTACAAATATATCTCTTTTTGCGTATTTTTGAAAGGTAAGATGATGATCCCATGCACAAACTTTACGGTACTTACCTGCTCTACCTGGTGGAAGAGATCCTGAAAAAGGCGGACGACTCCTTAAGCATTAAGGAGATCGCCGCCCGGATCATCCGCCTGGAAAGTTCCCGGGAACAGTACAACCTGGAAGAGCGGGTCCGTCGGGCCCTATCCTGCCTGGAAGATGACGGTAAGCTCCTTAAGCAAATGCACCGGATCTATCCCAATATCCATTCGTACAAGTACAAGCTGAATCAGTATGAACAAAAAACAGAATTCTCTTAAGCAGCGAGTCGCCCGATTCACGGATCGCTTTAGCCTGGGTAATACGGTGACCAGTATGGCACTGTCCTTCCTGCCGCAGTTCACCGAAAAGCTGACCGGCATGGATAAGCCCGTCGCAGAAGGCGGCCTGCTTAAGGAAGGCGAAGACAAAATGGCCTTTATCCTGACCCAGCAGAACGGGAAAATGATGGTCACCGTATCGTCTTTGTCCTTCAATACCGAAACCGGCCAGATGATGATCAATAAACCGATCAGTAATCAATCCCTGGAAACTTTATTGCAACAGCAAAATGATGATGAGCATGAAGAAGACTAACACGGCCCAAACCGAGGCCCCGGAGAAAAAGTCGGTAGCGGATCCCGAAGTGGCTCCCAAGGCAGAACCGGCTCCGATCAGCGATGCGGACAATTTCTTTTCGGTTTCCTCTAAAGACCGGGAAGCAGAAATGAAAAAGTACATGCAGGAGCTGGCCGCCCCCAAGGAAAAGATGGACGACGTGGAGCTGGAGTTCATGGATGATCCGGACGATCCGGCGGGAGATCCACAGATGACGCGAGAGGAACAGGAGCTGGCCGGCTACCTGGATGTGAGCGACGGCCACAAGGAAATGGCCCGGGTGATGTTGATGGGCATTGATAAGTTCCTGGCCTTTATCGCTTCGATGATCACCGGTATGGATATGGACCGCTACAAGCGCTCGAAAAACCCGGATAACTACGAGGTGGAAGTCACGGCGGCGATGATGAAAAAGTACGAAGTGCAGATGTCCCTGGAGTGGATGTTTGCCGTGATGATGATCGGAGCTTATAGCCCGGCTTTCCAGAAGGCTTACGCTGATCACAAGGCCATGAAGGCGAAACGGGAGAAGGAACGCCGCCAGGAGGAGCTGCGGATCCTTGCCCAGAATATTCACCGAAACTAGACGAGCCATGGCCAATCATAGAGACGCCCAGACAACGGTAATTTTCGGCCGCAATGGTACCGGTAAATCTACCTTTTGCCAGCGGATCGTCAAACACCTGAAAGGCCGCTGCATCGTGATCACCTACGGCGGCATGCCGAAGATCTGGCGCAAATACAAACGGATCGATCCGTCCAAAAAAGAGGACTGGAATTGGAAAAGCGGTATCCGGCAGATCTATTGGGTGCAGCATGAGGAAAAGACGGCGGATTATATCTATAAATATTTCCGGGGCGGTACCATCGTCTTTGATGATTGTCGGGAATACATCCCCGCCCGGTTGGATACGATCAAACCGCTAAAACGGATCGTCTCCAGCTTTCGCCACATGGAGCTGGATCTTTTCTTTGTGGCCCACGCTCCGGGGGATGTGCCGAAGCAGGTCTGGCGCTACAATTCCACTACCTGGGTGGGTGCTACGGATGACCTGATCAACAAAAGCGATATCGGCCTGGGTAGTGCGGATAAGATCGTGAAGGCGCAGGCGGTAGTGAATCGGGCTTTCCGGGAGGCGAAACGAAAGGGGGATGGCAGTCATTATGGGATTTTTTTGAGGGTGGTGCCGTGATGGATAATTTTTCGCCTTTTGCTCGGCAAAACGGGAAATTATCCAATAAACTCTCTACATATTGTTGTTAATAATTAAAGCTAGAGTACATAGCCACAATTTTCAGCTCTTAATAATTGTATAACTTCATATCTACTCGGCCTCCTGTCCATATCTGGTATTTTGATTATACATAAAGTAATTTCGGTCATATCCGAAAAAAACAATAATATGTTATATCTATCAGTTATAAGATGGAACAGATGATATACTTTGGCTAGAAATTTTGATCAGTTTTAGATTGAGGTACTACAACCACCACCGCCTACATTATCCTGTTCTATTTTTTACATCATTATAATTTAAAATTGGCAATATGAACCCTGAAGTCTTGAATGCTAACAACTGGAATATAAAGATATCTCTTCCAAATGTTGCAGAAATACACGTGCTAGTTTCATGGAATTTGCTTTTTAGTCGCGGACAACATTTATTCTGCTTAAGTTTAGCAAACCACTTTCAAGACCGGTGGCATGTTACTTCCTGGCTAGAGATAGAACTACTATTTCACCCCAATGGTGGCTGTGTTCACTTAAACATTGATCATGTTGAAATAATGAAAAAACAAGTTGTTACATCAAAAAATAAACTTCCACAATGGAGTGATCCTAAACCTATTTCTAAAGAAGCATGGGACAATGCAAAACAACATAAATCTGGGAAATATGGAGTTAATCATCATCTTGGATTGAATCTTGCTAAAGGCTTGAGTTATATAATAAGTGGAAATTCAGGCTATCCAGAAAAATATGCTTCAGATCTAAGAGATCCTGTAATTGAACGTTTAAAGAACAGAGGATTTATAGGGGATAACAGTCAAGTCTACTGTAAAATAGGCGCTTATTTCGATGCAGGGGTCGGAGTAATTATGAATCAATCTGCTGGTATATATTTTGGATTAAATACCCGTGAGTTCGGAGCTTGGGCTGAATCCGGTGTTAGTTGGGGTGTATTCATTGAATTATCTGCAGGAATGATAATTGGTTTGTATTGGGGGGATTCTTTTTTTGGAGATCATGACATTCTCACTTTTACCGTTACAGACGGTGCATTTAGTGGAGGGGTACGATTATATCAAGATCCTGGCTCATCATCAGTTTCTGGATTTGAATTGGTGTTAGGAAAAGGGCCATCTTTTGGAATAGCTGTTGGGGCAGTTGAAACTATTCCACTAAGAAAACCAGGCGTTCAATTGGTAAAATAAATGGCATTGCTTTTAAACTTTGAGTCCTATCAAAAATGGAGATTTGCGGTCGGTTTAAAAGACCATATACTTTTCTAAGAGTAGAGGAAGTCCTCAGAGTATTAGAAATACACACATATTTTTATTCAGGGTAAGTTATTCTATCGACCAAAAGAGTTTTTTTTTGTATTTACTTTTTTTCTGATCTTTCGCAGTCCGTTCCGATAAATAGGAAAATTGACACCAATTTCCTTATTCAAATCCAATGTTTACGCGGGGTGCCAGGGCTCAATTTGATCCAAATCCTTACCGAATTACCAGGTAAATAAGAAAGGAAAATTTAGGTCTGAACCATAAAGGCTTTCTGAAAAAGCACCTGATCAGTTCGAACATAGTCCGGTTGTCCACCCAGATATTAAAAAGATTCATCATGTGTTGTGGTGGATCTTTTTATTTTTTGGCCGTTGCCGTGCCGCAGTCGCCGCCGAGTTAAGGTTTGCGGTTTAGCATAGGCGGCGATTGGCGGCAGTGCATTGTTCCCTGTTTTTCTTTTCGTCAAATTACTAATGAGCGAACTGGGTTTTATTAACTTATTTTACCCAAAAGCATTTCTGAAATCGAATGTATCGAAATAGGTTCGCAATGAGGCGATTTTGCCACCTGAAATATCATACCATTCCGAAACATCTAGGGAAACTGTTGCACCATTTGGCATACCCACTTTTACATGGATTTGGGTGACGACCGTATTACCAATTTTAAGAACCCTCAGTTGTTCTACGCTAACAATAGAAGCAAAAAAAGGCGTATTGGCGGCAATAAACGCTTCTTTGCCTTCTACTTGTGCTAAAGGTCCGACAAGTTTAACATCATCGGTTATCATACTTTGCCAAGCGTCAGTTTTTGACAACATGGCAGCATAAAAGTCTTGATAGACTTGTAGCGCTGATTTTTTCATTCTTGATTGTATTATAAATTTAGTTTTTAAAAATTTTTTGTCCCGCTCAGCTGTCTCATATTATTATTTTCTGTCGTGTCGGTTTATTTATTTTTTTCTTTTTGATTGCACGGCAACTCTTTGTAACCGCCATTATGGCGGATAGGAACCTATATCCTATACAAGAATGAAGATAGGTAAAAAGACTTTTAGACCATAAACGCTTTTTGAAAAAGCACCTGATCAGTTCGAACATAGTCCGGTTGAGGACCCAAATATTAAAAAGATTCATCATGTGTTGTGGTGGATCTTTTTATTTTTTTAGCCTTTTATTGATAAACAGAAGCGATATCGGCCTGGGTAGTGCGGATAAGATCGTGAAGGCGCAGGCGGTGGTGAATCGGGCTTTTCGAGAGGCTAAACGTAAGGGTGATGGGAGTCATTATGGGATTTTTTTGCGGGTGGTGCCTTGATACCCATTTATAGAGATTCGGCGTTCCAACCACCGAATAGCGGTATTGATGGGCCTTAGGAAATACTACAGATAGCGGATACTAATTTGTTTAATGCGCAAATGTTATCCATTTTAAATTATTTTTTGTGCAAATTTTGATTCCTTCTCTTAAAATATGAACTCCCTTAAGATCCGAATCATATGATTTGCTTCTCCAATTTAAATGCTCCTCAGTAATTTCTATTTGGTCAAAGGATTTCAATAGTTCCCCAAATTTATCTTTCCGCCATCCCCCAATGATTGGGTGACCAGCCCCACTTGGTAGCCCAAAATCGTAAATTGGTTCAATTAGATTCGTCCAATCTAAGATTATATTGTAAGTTTTCAACTTATTTATAATTCCATCAAAAATCCTTCCCAATTTTAAATTTCCTCCTGCATGGTTTAGATTTACCCCTAAATAATCAACAATAACAATTAATGCATACCCATATGCAGATGGGTCTTGAAATGAATCAGCGTAAGGACTCCCATTTATTATTTGTCTAATTGCTGTTTCAATTGAGATAGGCCTTTCTTTATCCTGCAAGGCATAACAACTGTATATCCTCGTAGATTTAATTTCTTTTATGAGATTTTCATTTTTTGAACTGAAAATCGATTTCAATTTGTTAATTTCTACAGCATATGGCATTAAAGAAATCCCCATTTTATTAATTGAATTATTATAACGTTACGCTAGACGATCGGCCGGAGCTCCAGCGGAGGCTGGGCGGCTAGCGGGTTGTTGGGCTTAGTTTAGTTCTCTAAATTTTCTCTTTTGATTACTTGCTCGTACTCATAAATTTCCATGATTTCTTCACCAATGTAAACTGTTTCTGGATACTCAGGATCTTTTATCAGCCTTACAACCACTCTACTTAAATACTCAGGATCCTTGAGCTCTGAGAAAATTACTGAAGCTAAATCTTCCATTCTATCTAGAACAAAAGAATCTCTCAATTCATGCTTAACACTGTAGTATGTTATTCGCATTGAGGATTCTGTGCCAAATTCACCGTACTCTATTCCTATTTCAATTGTGGGCAAACCAGACTCTAATAATAATCGGAACTCATTCATTGAATTGTCAATCAATTCTGGGTTTTTAAACTGGCTACCTGCATCAATGGAACAACCAAAAATGAACTGCAACAAGATGAGATATGAGAATATGAGATTATTATTTCGCATATTTCATTATTGAAATCATTTTTATTGAGCCCAACGTTTCGCTAGACGATCGGCCGAAGCACCGCTGGCCGGAGGTTGTAGCTCCGGCGTAGTATCTCTCGCTGGCAGCTTCTTTTTTTTTCAAAGGGGGTTATCTGCTGCCCAGCATCTTACACGTTATTCTCAAAGTACTGTTAGCCGTATTGTTGATCGTCATTGCGGCTGTGATGAATCTTAAGCAATGTTACTTTCTGTTCTGAATGAAATTTTCAAAACTGGTTTTTAGTTGGTCCATAGCTGGCAACAAAAAGCTACCTGTTTCTTGGTTTCCTATAACATTTACTAATCCTCTTGAATCTCGTAACCATAAATAACCCAATAACCAAGCTATAAATGAATCCAGTTTATCATCATCGTCAATTTCTTCAAATTTTGGCTTTAGCGATGAATTAACTTTTATTTCCTCAAACAGTAAATGATTTAAATCTTCCTTAATTTGAAACAAAGTGCTCTTTTCCCCTTTATATTGCCAATTATAATCTTCATCCCATTTCTTATTGAGCCATACCCAAATTGCCAACCCTGGATGTACTTCGACTATATAATTATTAATTGTGTTGACAATTTCTACTTCTGAATGAATATGTTTAAACGGTAACTCTTTTTTACAATACTTGCCCATAATAGGCAACCCAAATAACCTTTTAGTAATAGTCCAATGGGGAAGTGAAGAATAATTGCCAACACTTATACCTTTGAACTTTTTCTCATTCGTATCTTTGACATTAACGTTGAATCCAAAATTATTTGTGAAAAAATATTCTATATCTCTTTTAGTTAAACTATTCGAAGAGTTCTTATAGCGGATTTCCTGAATTTCATCTCTCGGTCCCGTTAACGGAGCATCACAACAAATTAAAATTCTTTGATCATTATCTTCTTCTATAGGTAAAAGAAACTCTTTTAATTTACTTGATGATAAATCATCATACTTTTCACCATCGAAAAGGGTTGAGTTCTTCCCTGGGTGGATATCAATACCAATGATTTTCATTGCTCAGAACTAATATCTTTTTTGACTAATTGCGTACAATACCTGGCTAACCAAGTAAAAGTACTCAATTGCTAAATATTACTATAATTGGATGAAGATAATCAAAAGCAATATACCTTGTAAAGGTTTGTTAAGAAACTAGACTGATCCACTCGAACCTCTTCCGGATAGTTATTTCCGGACACAACGACAACGACCGCCGAAGGCTTTATTGACTATATTGGTACTACCACAAGTGAAGTACTGCCCCCGGGCACCGGTAGTGTGCTCTTCCCAAATCGCGCAACCAAAAATAAGTAGAGAGTTATTTCAAAATTATCTAACTTTCAAAAAACTTATCAGATGCGTAAGAGTGATTTTACCGAATCTCAACGACTGG
>NZ_PDUD01000075.1 GCF_002646595.1 Flavilitoribacter nigricans DSM 23189 = NBRC 102662 | reverse complement strand
GGAAGCCAGTAAGCCACAACAACTCGCAATTGGATCATAGTGGGATTGAAACATGCTTTCATACACCGATTGGAGCATGGTGATGCCACTCGCAATTGGATCATAGTGGGATTGAAACAAACGAGATCGTCGGTACCATTTCCCTCGGCGTATTCTCGCAATTGGATCATAGTGGGATTGAAACATTGATTTTACATTGTTGCCTGTCAGCCTATCTAATTCTCGCAATTGGATCATAGTGGGATTGAAACACGAACTGCAGGCAGGAATCACCTGCAGCCTCACCGTCTCGCAATTGGATCATAGTGGGATTGAAACAGTGTTGCTAACCTGGGCAGCTTCCTAATGCAAAACAGCTCGCAATTGGATCATAGTGGGATTGAAACGTAAATTGCATAATTGTTAAAATTAAACTGTGTATCCCTCGCAATTGGATCATAGTGGGATTGAAACGTTGACGGAGACAGCCTTTATTTGGAAAACGGTGGTGCTCGCAATTGGATCATAGTGGGATTGAAACACCAGTCATCCAAGCCTACCAAAGAGAACTAGAGATACTCGCAATTGGATCATAGTGGGATTGAAACCTATATGCATGACCATACGGGTCTTCGCACGACAACCCTCGCAATTGGATCATAGTGGGATTGAAACTCTTCAAAGTATCCAGGCGAAGGCGAAAAGTGAATCCTCGCAATTGGATCATAGTGGGATTGAAACCACACAAACAGTCTCAGGCAACGTGACCACGATTACTCGCAATTGGATCATAGTGGGATTGAAACTCGAAGAACCGGCAGAATTTACCGGGGAAAACCTGCTCGCAATTGGATCATAGTGGGATTGAAACCTATTTCCGAAGATCGCCAGGAGGAATGGATTACCTGCTCGCAATTGGATCATAGTGGGATTGAAACGTAGACTGATAAGTTCCTTTTTTGAGGGGCTGTTCACTCGCAATTGGATCATAGTGGGATTGAAACTAAATAGCCTGTCCGATTTTAAACCAATCTGTAACCCTCGCAATTGGATCATAGTGGGATTGAAACTTTTTATTTACGACTAAACGCCCGTTGCGTTCACTTCTCGCAATTGGATCATAGTGGGATTGAAACATCGAATTACGGTGTTTAAGAACGCGAACGCTGCCGCCTCGCAATTGGATCATAGTGGGATTGAAACTTAGATTTGTCGCAATTGCTGCTCCTTTTTGAATTGCTCGCAATTGGATCATAGTGGGATTGAAACACGAACAACAGGGCGTTAGGTAATCGGGGGAAACCCCCTCGCAATTGGATCATAGTGGGATTGAAACCTGAAATTGATAAATACGGCAATGTACTCTCTATAACTCGCAATTGGATCATAGTGGGATTGAAACCAAGTCGGCATTCAAGTACCAGGAAAATGAATACCGGCTCGCAATTGGATCATAGTGGGATTGAAACAGCCTTGCACTCTAAAATCCTTTTTGTGGAAAAATCTCGCAATTGGATCATAGTGGGATTGAAACCATAGTTATTGCCGTCACGGTCCGGCTGCAGGCCGCCTCGCAATTGGATCATAGTGGGATTGAAACCAAGTACCATCCACACAAGTACCACCATTTTCACAACTCGCAATTGGATCATAGTGGGATTGAAACCAAGACGATGTGATACTGTCTGGTGGGCTTAGGACTCGCAATTGGATCATAGTGGGATTGAAACCAAGACGATGTGATACTGTCTGGTGGGCTTAGGACTCGCAATTGGATCATAGTGGGATTGAAACATAGGAGTCGTGGTGTAGAGGCTATCCGCTTTCGTCTCGCAATTGGATCATAGTGGGATTGAAACATAAGGAAATCACCAGGAGCGTCAGCCAGCTTTGAAACTCGCAATTGGATCATAGTGGGATTGAAACGTGTGTAGGTCCGGAAGGAAGTCTTTGTTTTCCGCTTCGCTCGCAATTGGATCATAGTGGGATTGAAACATTGCCATCCAAAAGCTTTTTCTTCTGAGTATCAAACTCGCAATTGGATCATAGTGGGATTGAAACCGGCTTTGATGATCATGTTCGGTATCCACAAGTGTCTCGCAATTGGATCATAGTGGGATTGAAACTTAAATCTCATGCGTGGTCAAAAAAGGCCGACCCCCTCGCAATTGGATCATAGTGGGATTGAAACCGTTTAAGTTATTCTTGGAGGCCCTGCACCGCTTCGCTCGCAATTGGATCATAGTGGGATTGAAACAGAATAGGTATGGCACGAGGTAAAAAAGGCGTCATGCTCGCAATTGGATCATAGTGGGATTGAAACATATCTACCCCGTTTGCACCTCCGAAGATGTGACCACCTCGCAATTGGATCATAGTGGGATTGAAACAGGAACGTGGATACGGAGCAAGAACGCTCGACAATTCTCGCAATTGGATCATAGTGGGATTGAAACATACTTGATTCACTTGATATAGTAAGTGGGCTTATTGCTCGCAATTGGATCATAGTGGGATTGAAACCAAATGGCTAGTAAAAAATCCAAAGTATTAAACCTCCTCGCAATTGGATCATAGTGGGATTGAAACAAAGCAAATTGATAGGATGCTCCAAATGGGTGCATTCTCGCAATTGGATCATAGTGGGATTGAAACTTTTATACGAAAATGGATTTCGATTGCCGGAGATCCTCGCAATTGGATCATAGTGGGATTGAAACACCGTAAATTCGCCGTACTGATAAATTGCCCGGTTGGCTCGCAATTGGATCATAGTGGGATTGAAACAGCATTGACCATTGCCTTAAATCCTTCCGGATTAGCTCTCGCAATTGGATCATAGTGGGATTGAAACTGGGATGAAACCGTGAAGTATGCGGAAAAGATCGCCTCGCAATTGGATCATAGTGGGATTGAAACCTTTCTCCCACGAAGAAATTGGTGCGCAAAGTACTTCTCGCAATTGGATCATAGTGGGATTGAAACAGATGAAGGCGTGGACGTTTCCAGTGATTTTTCGGGCTCGCAATTGGATCATAGTGGGATTGAAACATGGTGCCTCCGGATCCACCGGTGATCTGGACTACGCTCGCAATTGGATCATAGTGGGATTGAAACGGGTATTCCCGAACCGGACACCCGTAAAGGCCTGGGCTCGCAATTGGATCATAGTGGGATTGAAACAGTATAAAGCCGGCGGAGGGAAAGAGCAGATGCTCACTCGCAATTGGATCATGGTGGGATTGAAACTTTGGTAGGGTAGGTAAGCCACGCTGAACCCCATCCCTCGCAATTGGATCACGATGGGATTACATGCAATAAATACCGTATAATAAGGTAATCTTAGATATTTTAAACTGCAAACAACTGCATTAAACTGTATATTACTGCATCAACCTTTTTTTAACTGCAAAAAACTGCTTATTGCGGCTAAAGCAGTCTCAATCTGAGTCGAGATAAAAAATTCAGGATTTACTGCGCATCTAAAAACAAGGAGACAAATACCTCCCATTTGCCCCTAATCAAAATCCTAATTTTAGCAGAAAAGCGCTCCGAAAATCTCTAGGAATGATCTCATACCGAATGAGCGATCAAATGACTAAAATGAGGTTTTTCATCTATTTTGTTCTTTCTACCATAGATTAAAAACCATTTTCAAAAGAGAAATGCCATTTAAAGCCATTTTTACGGCCTCAGGATAAAAAATATAGTCTTTGCTTAAAGATTACTATCTTCAAAAAAATAATTCACTGTAGGACTTTAAAATCAGTTTTCACAATAAGGGAAATTCGAGCAATTGGAGAATTATCGACATGCACATCAGCAGCATTTCCGGAAACGACTTTCCTAAAAATGAATTTTCCTGAAAATAAAAATGGCCCAGGGGTGGGTTTCATTTCCATTTGCACGTTACTGACCATGATCTTGTTTCTGGTAAAAATTCCGGTATAAAAAGCAGTTTGCAAACTGCTTTTTACTGTTTTAAACTGCAAAAAACTGCTTTAAACTGATTAAGACTGTTTACTACTGCAATCTACTGGCATTTACGGTATGGGTGGATGGAGTAATTCGGTTTGAACAAGTTGAATATCTCCTTCGGATATTCTTTTCCGGCTCTACTTTCGGATAGCCCAAATCTGAATAGCGGATCTTGATGTTCATTTTCGCCTCTCTACTCTCCTCCCCTACTCTATTATATCCGGAGGCACCCGACTCTCCCAGCTCTTGCTTGCGTACGGGACGCAGTACTGATGGTTTCAGGCTGAATTACCCGGGTTGTTGAGGATGTGACGGACCTAATTGTACACCTGCCGGTTCTGTACTTTAGAAGGAAAACCCGTGTATGGAAAGGATCTCGAAAAAGTTAAACTGTAATTGCAGTTCTTTAACTGCATTTTACTGTAATGATATGCTGAAACGAAATATTGTCTATTTATTTTCTTCATTTGGAAATCGGCTATTGGCTACGGATTCAACAGTGGTTAAATGGTTTTAGCCACGAATGATCACGAATAATACATCTGCCGGACACATTCGTGTAGATAAATGAAGATCCGTGGCCCAAAAATGCGGTTTCAGCCACCTATCCAGACTGACGCCTGGTAATGTGCTCGAATAAATACCCTAATTAAGGATAAGACTAAAACTGCATTTACAGTTTTTATACTGCATCTTACTGCTGCAGAATTACGGGTAAACGCGAAGCTATTATAATCTATGCCTGTAGCGGCCAAATGGAACGCTACGCTACAGCTGAACGTCCTGATCGCTCAGGCTGGAGTCAGGACGGCGCGCTGTACCTTTTTTACACGGAATCATTACAAGAAAGGTTAAAACTGCATTTACAGTTTTTATACTGCATCTTACTGCTACAGAATTACGGGTAAACGCGAAGCTATAATCTATGCTTGTAGCGGCCAAATGGAACGCTACGCTGCAGCTGAATGTCCTAATGCTATAGCTAGAGCCAAGACGGCGCGCTGCACCTTCCTTAACACATAATCACTACCAGAAAGGTAAAAACTGTATTTGCAGTTCCTTAACTGCATTGTACTGCTTATAGACTGCGAAGTAATCAAGTAAAGTCAACCACTAATAAAAAAGTGTAAAATAAGACGTCAATAACGAACAGGAGTAAAACAGTTCTTTCTCAACGGCGAGGTGAGATCCCTGCCGTATCAGGTATAGAGGAAAAGCAAAACCGATCACAACGATTGCTCTCATAGATATTCGAAGTAGATAGGCATGCCATGAATTTTCTCAATTAGATATACCCCTGACTTATGACGGCTCTCTCTGAGCCACCACACCTCTTTCTTACCCATACTTTTTCACCCAAAAAGTGACCCTTCAGGCAAAAACGAATATAAATAAACTGTTTTTGCAGTTTTTATACTGCAAAAAACTGCATTTAACTGCAAAGGATTTATCTTTGAATAGATAGCCCTGCAAGGCCGACCGTGCAAGCCAAGCCAAGCAGGGGAGATTTTTCAACCTCAATAACAAGATATGAATTTCCAAAGTAAAACACAGGAAAGTGCCTATTATCAGGAATGGGCGTATGTACAAGGAAGAACCTTTTTACTCTTTCTACT
Organism: Flavilitoribacter nigricans DSM 23189 = NBRC 102662; assembly: GCF_002646595.1. Classification (GTDB taxonomy): domain Bacteria; phylum Bacteroidota; class Bacteroidia; order Chitinophagales; family Saprospiraceae; genus Flavilitoribacter; species Flavilitoribacter nigricans. Next base: position 17,438 of record NZ_PDUD01000075.1, on the reverse strand, counting down.
CGCCCTGGGATCCCTGCTAGTCACCTTCAGGATTGGAGCCTACCTGGGGAGTCTACTGTTTCCGGATAGCCCGAAGCTCGTATTTGCAGTTAAAAGCGGGTTCGTTTTTCTGGGGTACCTGGGCATCGACTGGGTGCTGGCCACGGCCTTATCCAGTGCCTCCCATATTTCCGACAGTGATATAGTAATCATTGACGAAGATACCGGTAAGGAAACCCAAGCCTGCCCCACCTCCCGCAAGCGATCCGTCTGGATATTTGCGATAACCGCCCTACTCTCCACCATTGGCCTGTCGCTGGTCTCCAATCTATTTGTCAGCACGGAGATGGCCGGACAAAGTCACCTATTAACCTACAACGGGCAGATAGAACAAGCCATGAGCAACGATTCCCTGTTTAAAAGCAAGGCCTTTAAGCTACTCGAAAAAGCCGGTGACGAAGAACGTCAACGGATCGATGAGGCCCGCATGGAAAAAACCAAGCTAGTGCAGGAAGCCGTAGCTTCCGGTTCCAAAAGCTGGCAACAAGATTACGAAATGCACAAAAACAACCCCAAAGCCTGGTTTTGGGTATGCACCTCTTGTCCCAGAAGCTATCGGCAATATCGGCAACGTATCAAAGATGCCATGAATAAAGGAGATGCCATAATCGCTCAAGCCCAAGGATACCAGACCAAGCTGCAAGCCAGTCTTACCCCCACACTCTCCTACCAACTCGCAACGGACACTATGTTAGCCCAGGTACGCAATAACGTACTATCCCTAGAATCAGAACGCAGTCGCCGGGCATCCCTGATCAATCTCATCCTATTGACCCTCACCATAGGTGCCGGTTTACTCTCGCTTATTCTCACTTATGTGTTGCGGGAACACCGAAAAGAAAACGGACAACAAGTAGCCGAGAACCATGTACGACCGATCATGATGCTGTTAGACATGGTCCATGGCCTGGTGACCACACTTACCGATATCCTGTTCACGCTTTTTGCACAGCCGTTTCACTGGTTGAAAGAAAACGGATACCTCAAAACCTACCAGATCACGGAAAACCGTTTCACGGTAGCGTCTTACGGTAGCGTAGGCGGTAAGGATCCATCCGAGAAACGGATTTGCCGGAGCTGTAAAAAAGACATTTCCCATAAGCGGAGCGACGCCAAGTTTTGTAGTGATAAATGCCGTATGGACTACCACAACTACGTGCCGGGTCGGAATGGCTCAAACGGTTCACACGGGTGATAGGGGAGGAGGGGAGATTGGATGATGGGGAGATTGGATGACTTAGAGCAATGAGAAGGAGGTAAAAATCATAGATGAATTTTGCAAGAGGCACTTTCCAGGGTAGGGGAGTGCCTCTTTATTTTTACTGCATATTACTGCTTAAAAACTGTGTTAAACGCCTCTTGCAGTCTATGAAACTGCAATTGCAGTCTATAAGCAGTTCAAGGCAAATATTCTCTCCGGAAGCATTTCATTCTCCCGATTAATGGCTTATACTTGCAACCAATCATTTCAATCAAATGCATTTATGATCATAGCCATTACCAATCTAAAAGGAGGAAGCGGAAAAACCACCATCTCGGTAAACCTTGCCGTAAGCCTGACCCAACGGGGGAAATCCGTCTGCATTTTGGATACCGACGTCCAGCAGCGTTCTTCCATGAAATGGGCCGGTGACCGGGACGCCAGTCTGGCCCATATATCCGTGTACGGGGTAGAAGAAAGTCAGATCATTAAAGAGGCGGCAAAACTGAACAAAGAGTACGACATCGTAATACTGGACGGCTCGCCCCAATTGGCGGATCTCGCGGACAGTACCATGCTGGCCAGCGATATCGTGATCATTCCCATCAAGCCGAGTATTCTGGACTTTAGAAGTACCGAAGAATTCATCCTGCGATATAGAAGAATTAAATCGCTCAAAGAATCACAAGGGTTCAGATCGAATGCTTACTTCGTGATCAACGATGTAAAAAGTATGCATACTCTAACTTACAAAGATACGAAGGCAGCAGTCGAGGCCTTCGACGAACCCTTGTTGTATTCCTTTCCTAACCTGGTGGCCTTCCAGGACTCTTTACCCTTTGGTATGGGAGTGGCGGAATACAGCGATGTAAGGGCCCAGGAAGTATTCAACGAATTTACGGACAAGGTGGAAGGATTGTTTAGTTAACAGCACCCTGTGCTGTTTTTAGTCGTAAGTCGATAGTCATAAGTCAAGCAACTGATTAACAAACCGTTGAAAAATAGCGTATTAAGCGTTTCATCTGCTTGTTGATTTTCAAAAGCTTATGACAGAATGACTGCCCAAACCATTAATCAACGTGAGGTTCGCCTCATTGGGATAGCTAATTGATCAACAGCGGGGCCGTATTCCGTGTCCGGGAAGCTAGATTGTTGGATGGCTAGAAGGCTGTGGTAAAGGGAAGCGTCAACCATCTAGCCCTATTAACCATCAATTCTCGAAGAGCCTCTTGATTACTGGGATATTGCTCCTAATGCGAAGGTTTTTGGTCAAACGTTAATTAACAAAGTTGGAAATAAATCAAATGAACCGCGAATATCTGTCTCTTAATCTATAAATTTTTCAGCATGGCGAAACGACAAAGAAAAGGATTTCAACCAACCATTGCCTCCAGCGCAGATCAGGATAAGATAGAAGAACTGGCCCGGCAGCTTAAGGAAGAAAAGCAACCCAAAGTCAAAGAGGAACCCGAAGAGGAGCCGAAGGTAGAAAAACAAGAAACGGTCCGGATCACTATTGATATTCCCACCGGATTTCATAAAGAGCTCAAAAGGGCTACGAAAATGATGGGGCAGACCTTGAAGGGCTATTTCCTTTATCTGGCCCGGCAGGATATTGAGCGGAAGAAAGAGAGAGGGGATTTGTGAGGTGGTGGTTAGTAGGGGGTTTGGAGTTTGGAGCAGGGGGTAGGGTAGGAGCGCCCGATAGGAGTGTGTGTTCAAGTTTCTGGGTGCTAAAGTGTTCATGAACGGGCTATTTCGCTGAAATTCGGCATGCTGCTATTCGAGGCACTTAAAATTAAAAAATTCTTTAGCCACACTAGATTTGTCCGGCGTGGAATCCCGACATCTTCTCGCCACCTAACCTTATCTTCCAAATGTTATACCAGGATGCATCTGATTTTCCCGACACCTATCGGCGTACGGGACGCGGTGTGGATGGCCAGGATCGATGGCCTATATTGTTAAGGATGTGGCCGATCTAAATGCACAATACCTGACGTTGCCTAGTATAGCTTTTGCTTCGTTCTTTCCGAACAGTTACTGGGGTATTATCTAAGCATCAGCTAACTGCAATTAACTTAAAATGCAGTATATTGCAGTTTTTAAACTGCTAAAACAGTTTTATATAGGATGTCTAAAGCATGCAGTTAAAGCTGAAGCAGCGCATCAAACCCGTAAATGATAAAACGTAATGGATTTCAAAGCAGAGATCGATGTATTCAACACTAAAGTGAGAGTGGTTAAAATCGATGACGCAGATTACATTTGCATTACCGATCTGGCCAGATATAAAAACCCGGATAAGTAATAAGAAGCTGGCTCAACACCAAAAGGGAACCCGAATTCCTGCAGGAATGGGAGACCGCCTACAACCCAGATTTTAAAACTACTACATCTAGTAGTTTTAGAGGATTTAAGGAGTACGTAGTCGAAGTATTCCTGAAAAACCTAAGCTCGGTGGGCAAATGGATATCCTACACCAATGCCAAAGGGATCTTCACCCAGAGAGAACGATACGGGGCACTTATGCTCATTCCACCATTGCCCTGAACTTTGCCAACTATATTCACGCCAAATTTTACATCAGAGTGCTGGAAGAGTACCAGGTACTCAAACAAAACCAAGCCGCATTATTGGGGGATTTTAGGGGGCTTTACCAAAGCAATGCTTACCTTTGATTTTCATTTTTTAGACGCTGATAAATCTCTGATTAACAATGAAACAATTCTTGCTCGCGCTTTTCGGCCTCTTTTTTCTGACGAATGCCACCGCTCAAACCTGTTTGCAACTGCCCAACCCTTCTTTCGAAAGCGAATACAGCAAACCAGGAAAAGCACCGGACGGCTGGTTAGATTGCGGCTTTGCGGGAGAAACGCCTCCCGATACCGGGCCGGATGCCACCTTCTCCGTTCCCCAGCAAGCGCAACACGGTAAGCATTTTCTGGGGCTGGTGGTCCGGGATAATGATACCTGGGAATCCGTCGCTCAGCCCTTTAAAAAACCGTTACAAGCGGATAGTTTATATCAATTCAGCGTTTACCTGGCCCGTTCGCCACTCTACATCAGTGTAAGCAGGATTACCGAAGAGACCGTCAATTATAACATTCCGGTCGTTTTGCGGGTATGGGCCGGTATGACGCCCTGCGATAAGGTGCAGCTGATTGCTGTGACAAAACCGGTCATCCATGACACCTGGAAGCCATACAACTTTATTTTTACGGCAGATTCCGATTGGCAGTACCTGATCCTGGAAGCTTATTATAATACTAATAAAGCATATCCCTACTGCGGAAATTTGCTGGTGGATAATATTTGTTATTCGGATAATTGACGAACTATACAGCATCCCAAAAGCATCTTGAAGAAGCGCTGCAAATCAGGGACTTAAGTCAATTATAACAAATTGAGGAATTGCCGATAATTACCTTTTGAGCTGCTTAAATTCCTTACTCCAGTCCGAAAATTTCCCATTTCTTGACCATTTATCCTTGCTTTTTTGAGCCCTACATTCCAGCATATACCCAGGTAATTCCGGCGAAAGCTAGTAAAAAGCCCATTATTTCAGCAAAAAGCTGACTTTCAAGAAGGGATCGCTTTAAACTATAACACATTGAGGAATCGCCCAGGAAATCTTTTTTTAAAGCTGAAGTATAACAAATTGAGGAAATCGCCGGAAAACACCTTTAAAAAGTACATTTGAAGTATAACAAATTGAAGGAGTTCATACAGGCATGTCCCTAAACAAGCGATCCGGAGGTTTATCTATTTGACCTCATTTCAACAAAAAAAGGTCATTAAAAGCAGGGAAAAGGGTAGGGTTTATTTTTCAAAAAATAAAGTTAAAACAACAACAGATATGCAAAAACACCTCTTATTTCAGGCTAATTATAACATATTGAGGGTAAAATACGCTTTGTTGTTGTTTTTTCTCTTTTAACTTGTTTAATTCTTTTCGGTGCTTCTAACTAATTGATTTACTGTTGTTTACAATGATAAGTATAACAAATTGAGGACTAACTATAACGTTTTGAGGATTAACTATAACAGATCGAGGGTTTTTTATAACAAATCGAGGGATTATTATAACATATTGAGGGTTTTTTTATAACTTGCAAGCGCTTACCATCTGAAAAATAACATATTAGCAGTAGGATAATTCCGACACCTCCCGTGTGGAGGGGCTGGGCGTGGTTCGCAGCATTTGCCGGCTACTTTGCTTTTGGAGCATTTCTTTTAACAAGAAGCCCCAAGGAGCAGCCGCTTATTCCTGTTTTGCACACGCCCAAAATAATACTTCTAACTATAACACTTTGAGGAAGTGTTTTACAAACTGTGATTTGTTATGAGTAGAGCTGTTGCCAAAAAAAAGGATGAAAGGAACGTCATCAAGTTAGTCCGGAAATCAAATGAGTTGGTAGAAGCCCGGTACAAGTTTGATATCTGGGAGACCCGGGTGTTCACCAAGATGCTCACCATGGTCCGCAAATCAGACAAAGACTTTCAGACCTATCGCATCTACCTTAAAGATGTCATCCGGGAATACGGCTTGGAAAACAACAAGGACGCTTACGAACGTCTTCGTGCCGGCGGTTTCAAACTCATGCGCAAGATCGTCAAGGTAATAAGGAACACCGAAGAAGGCTTAATGGAGTTGAACACCCCCATTGTGGTCGGGGTAGAAAATCTGGTGAATAACGAACCGGAGGACGCCAAGTTTATAGACGTATCTTTCCATCCCAAAATGAAGCCATTCCTATTATCCTTGCAATCTCATTTCACCATTTACGATGTCCGGAACATCCTCAGTCTTCCCAGTTCCTATTCCATTCGCATTTACGAATTGCTCAAGCAATACCAAACCATCGGTCGCAGAAAATTCCTATTGAAGGAGTTGAAAGAGATCATAGGCGTGATCGAAGAAATTGACGTCAACGGGAAAAAGAAGTACAAAGACAACTATCCTTTATACGGCAATTTCAAACAACGGGTGCTCAAAAAAGCCCAGAGAGACCTCAAGAAAAACACGGATATTTTTTTTACGTTTGAAGAGATCAAAAGGGGGAGGGCCGTCAATGCGCTGATTTTTCACATACACGCCAATACTCCATGGCTGGAGGGGCTAAAAGAAAGTACAACCGAACCACTGGATGAACTGACGGCCAAGATCTACCAGCAGGTAAAACATTGGGTTAGTCTGGACGTTGTGAAAAGCTGGGTGGACACCTACCCCGAAGCACAGATTAAAAACGGTGTTGCCTATACCTTGCGGCAATTGAAAGCCGGGACCGATATACCAAATGTGGGAGGATACCTTCAAACGATGGTGAAGCAGGAGAACCTGATCGATCCGAAGGATGAAAAGCGCAAACGAGCGCTGGCTAGAAAACAGCAAGAGCAAGCGGAAGAGCAGAAGAAAGTAGAGCTGGATGCATCCCTCAAAATGTTATACATAACCATTCAGGAAAAGGAAACTGAGGTGATAGATAATATTTTATCCGCTCATCCGGACGCCCGGGAGGAAGCGATCGGGCTGGTCACTACCTCTCGGTTTGCCCATTATGATACTTCTCTTTCGCTGGAAGAAAACATGAAGAATCCATTGGTGTTGGCGTCCTTTCGCAATGCAATCAAAAAGCTGTATCCCTCGCAGTTTGAGGCGATCGATGAGGCTTATGCTCCGCGGGTACAGGCATTGAAGGCAGAGTTGGCAAGATTGTGATAGAAGCACACGGGCCGGCACTACGAGGCTCATTTGTGGTGTTGCTGAAGCTGGTGCCCTGATCATTAAATACTTACCTGTGAGGAAGCAGCAATGATGCATGACAACTTCATCTACATCGTTTAAAGAATAACTCATTCATCACACGATCCTTATTATCGATCATATGTCAAAGAAAAACATTGAAGTTGAAGGCTTAATCATTCGGATCGAGCCGATTAAGGATAAAGACTATATCAGTTTAACGGACATAGCCAAAAAGGCGAGTGAAGAAAAACCTGCCTATACCATCCAGAATTGGATACGCAACAACAACACCATCCGTTATCTGGCGAAATGGGAAGAAGTACACAACAGCGACGTAAAGGTTGTGCATTTGCACGACCTTTTAGAATTGTTCACCAACAATAGGGCGGCGGTATCCCCGCAAAGATGGATTGACGAGGTTGGCGCCATTGGATTAGTGCAAAAAGCAGGGCGTGGCGGCGGCACGTACGCCCACTCAGACATTGCCCTCAATTTTTGCTATTGGCTAAGTCCTGAATTTCAGATCTATTTCATCAAGGAGTTTCAAAGGCTCAAAGAAAGAGAATCACTCGGCTTGGGGACACAATGGACTGTACGCCGTGAGATAACCAAAGCCAATTACCCGCTTGTTACCCGAGCCATAAGAGATAATCTAATCCCACGGGAGCTTTCCAAAAGTAGTCGTGGCGGGGTCTATGCAAGCGAAGCTGATATTTTAAATATGGCCGTATTCGGAAAAACTGCTAAGCAGTGGAAGCTCTCCAACCCGGGAGCGAAAGGGAATATTCGCGATGATGAAAATACCGATATTGTTGATCTTTTGATCTTGTCTAATTTACAAGTGCTTGATGCCAGCTTGATTGGGTGGGGATGCGACCAGGAACAGCGGATAGAAATTCTATCGGAAAAGGCACGAGAGCAACGGGATATATTATCTAAAACAGCCGCTGTTAAACGAATAAAAAATAGTTGAGCTAGGAAGCACTAAAACATTATTTAAGGTCTGATCAACTAACCATTTTAGGCTCTTCTACACTTTTCGCTTTTTGGTAGCCTGGGAAAAAAAAAACAACTGTGCGAATTTTTATGTACTCAAATTTGAGTATAATAGAACATGTTTAAAATCCCGTCAATCGGCTACAAACGGCAAATTTTATCGGATCAGTAGTGACAATGAAGCTTAATTTTAGAGATCAGTCGCCCAAGCTGATGCTCTTTCTGTTCTACCGCCTGTTGTTGTAGGAGGTAAGTCCGTTTGGCCTGCAAGAAATCCGAAGGCGCCAATTCCTGGCGTTGGTATTCATCCTCTTTAATGCGAAAAAGATCCGTTTCGATGGCGAACAGCTCCTGTTGCGTCCGGTACTCATTATGTAATTGTTGGTATTGGAGAAGTAGATCTGCTAGTTGATTTTTTGCTATTTCGGCGGACTGTTGTTGCATTTGGATGATCTGCTCGCGTTTGGACGCTCTTTGTTGTTTGGCTTTTTGGGTTTGGTATAGGATGCCGGAAGAGAGGCTGATGCTGGGGCGGGGTTGTCCATCCAATGCATAGGTGATGCCTAGATTGGGGAGGAATTTAAGCCATTCGCCTTTTTTGGAGTCTTTGAATTCGAGGAGCTGGGAGTGGGTTTGTTGGGCGTGGAAGGAGTCGATGGATTGGTGCAATTGGATGATGGGGGGTAATGAATCGGGTTGATGATTTGATGATCTGATACTGCGATGCTGTGATTCTGTGATGTTGCGATGTTGTGATGATTCGATAATACGATAGTTTGATGGTTGATATAGGGCAGGGAGCTGGGGGCGTGGGGCATGGGGTTTGGCACTGCTGGAATTTGGCTTGAGGGATTTGATTGATGGTTTGATTGCTCCATGGTTCAATTGGGGGATTTTTTGATGATGGGAGGTTGGATTGGGGCTTGAGGCGCATTGCAATGCGCCTGTACTGCGAAGAAGGGGAAAAATGAAGGCTATAACGATAGGAAAAATGATTTTCATGGTGGTGGATTTTTAGATGATGGTAACGAAAGTGATGTGACCGGAGAGGAGAGGGGGCGCAGGGGGGACTGGGGGCGCTGGTGACTGCAGCTTTGCCCGGCGTTCCAGGTTTTTAAGTTTTTCCTGTTTTTGGAGTTGCGCGATCTCGATGGCGAGGTTGCGTTCCGCTTCGAAGTCCGGTTGGGAGGGTTTGGTTTTGCGGAGTGTTTCGAGTTGCTGGTAGTATCTCTCCTGGGTGGGCATGTCGGTTGCCCGGCGGATCTGCTGTTTGAGTTGTCGAATATCCCGTTCTCGGGTGAGGAGTTGGTGGTGATATAACCGATTGCGGGTTTGCGTTTGTTGCAATTTGTTTTGAAGGAGGGGAATGCGGGGATTTGGCTCGTAGAAGAAAGGTATCTTTTGGGATGCTGTTGCGGACAAGGTATCTTTTGGCGTTAAGAACACCAGATCGGTCAGGTACTTTTCATGGATGCGCTTTTGTTCGGTGGTGTGGCCTTGCAGGAGGACGAAGAACGGCAGCGTACTGCTCAGGTCGATTTCGGCGATGAGCTGATCTTTAACCAGTTGGTTGAGGCTATCCAGGGAGACATTAATGATCGACAGGTGCTCGTAAACGAATTTGCGGCCCGTGTGGCGGGGTAGTAGTTTGTTGAGGACCATCGATTGTTTATCGAGTCGCCGGAAGCGGCCATTTTCCAGGAGGATGGCGTACTGCTCCGTCACCTCAATGCAGTAGCCGCGGCCGGAGATGGGTTCGGTGCCGACTTTGGCCTGGTAGCTGACCTCCAGGAGATCATCCGCTTTATGAAATTCGCTGACTACATGTTTGAGAGTACCGAAGGTACGGTTGTAGGTCGTCCAGAAGCCCTGTTCGAATAGCGGTCGCATGAAGAGGGCTGCGAGGAGGAAGAGACAAAATGCGATGGTCTCGGCCCGGCGGTCGTCGTTGCGGATCCGCCACTTGGGGTTGGCCGGCATGACGAACGGATTCTTGCTGAAAGGGTAGAGTAGGGGCACGCCCATGAGGGTGACCATGTCGAGGAGCAGATGGGAGAAATAGGCGAAGAAATAAATAAGGGCCAGGGGGCTGCTGCCGGAAATGCTTTTTTCGATCAGTGCAAATAGAAAAGTGGAGCTGACCAGGGCTACGGCGCTGTGGGTGATGGTGCGGTGGCCCCAGCGCCGGTTGATGGCCCTGGCAATGGGTTTGAGGCTGCGGCCGATGATGGATTTGGGGTGATCGATATCGGGTAGGAGGGAGGCGATGGCCATGACTCCAACGGATGCCGGACTGTTGAAGATGTTGAGGTTGCAGAGGGCGGCGCCGAAGCCGGTGATGATGAGGCCGCCGGCGAGGTGGTTGGGGGTGCGCATGGGTTGATGGTTATGATGGTTTGATGGCTGGGATGGTTGTTATGGTTTGATGGTTAGGATGGCTGGATTGTTTGATGGTTGTTATGGTTTGATGGCTGGGATGGTTGGAACTGGGGGAAAGATTTGGGGTCAAATTGTCCTTGATAGCATAGATAAATGGCCTTAAAATAGGTGGATGGAATATATGAAACTGGAAAAGATCGATGCTTATGTCCATGCCCATCAATTGGGGAATGAGATTTGGGAGCTTGTGGATCAATGGGAAAGCTTTGCTCGTTGGAGTATCGGTATTCAAATTACCAAATCTGCGGATTCGATATCTGCAAACATTGCAGAAGGTTTTGGACGATATTACAAGAAAGAGAAGATTCGTTTTTACCGTTATGGTTCCGGGTCTGTTTGGGAAACCAGAGAATGGCTGATTAAGGCGAAACAACGTAAGTTGATCCCCGATCAGCAGGCTGATGCGCTTATATCCGGTGTGGAAGAGCTCCCGAAAATGATCAACCGGCTGATCTTGTATACGAACCAAAAACTGAACCATTAGAGGGGCGATTTTTACCTTAGATTTTGTATTCATTTTTCTGAATATTTGAGTATGTCCTAATAGCCATCCATCCAGCCATCATAGCCATCAAGACCATCCAACCATTATAGCCATCCAACCAGGAAACCATCACAACCATTTCCTTTTAAGCGACCGGAAGATCGGGCGAGCGAAGATGGCAAAGACCAGGGCGAGTCCGCCAATGAGGCGAAAAGCGCCACCATCTTCTCCGAATTCGGAGCCCATGTAGCGGAGGCCCATGAGGGAGGAGATGCAGATGATGAGGATAACCGTGAAATCAATTTCATTTTTGGAAGCGGTGTGTTTGATGCGTTCGGTGGCTTCGACGGTGATGCGCGGCTCTTTGGCGAGGCGGTCGATCATTTCGATGATGTAGAGGGGATTACCCTGGGTGTCCTCCCAGATGCGGTTTTTGTAGGATTCGAAGTCTTCGATGCGATCCAGGTGGGAAGTGCTGAGGCGCTCGATGAGGGTGATGGACTCGGGGCGGGGTAGGGGCGTGAGCTCGATGATCTCGAAATTGGAAAAAGCCGTTCGGTACTCCATGCGGATACGGCGGCCGGCGGCGATGATGTGGAAGTGGTTTTTGAAATTTTCCAGGATCCGGACGCCCGATTTGGTGATGTTGGTGACGTCATCGATGACGATGGTGTATTCCTTTTCGCGGGTTACTTCAATGGCGAGCTCGCAGAGGCGCTTAATGCTTTCGCGGGTGGCGACTTTGGTTTCGAAATCCCGGCGGGTTTCGGTGCGGGAGATGAGTTTGAGGATTTCCTCTTTGTCGTTATCGAATAGTTCTAACAATAAGCCGCCGAGTAAACGTTTGGGATATTGGAATTCATCCATGCGGATGATGTTGCCCCGTTGGTAGTTATCCAGGAGATGGGATTTACCGATTCCCTGTTCCCCGATCAGCACCGTATTTACCTTTTTCGCAGCTAGCTCATAGAGTTGTGCAATCTCCGCTTTTCGGCCCACGTGGAACTTGGTCAGTCCCGTTTTGGTATGGGTGATGGGAATTTCCGAAGGTGTCCCTTTTGGGGGAGTAAAGAGGCGTTGCCAGAAAGTGGGTTGTTGCTCGATGCTATCGATCGCAAGGCGCATTTGTTGCTGGGGGACGTGCAGGTAGATCTCCGTGGTTTTTACACTTTTATGGCCAAGTAGTTCTTTGGCCACCTTGATGTCATTGCCTTTGCTGACAATGTTGCTGGCAAAGTGATGTCGTAGCATGTGCGGATGAATGTTCTGGTTGCTGTACTTTTTAATCCGTCGCCAGACGCTGCGTCGGTCCAGGTGTGGTTTGGAGGAACCGCGGCCGGCGGGGAAGACGTAAGCATCTGCCGAGTGATCTTTGAGTTTAGGCCAGTATTGCGCGAATGCCTGGATGACATTATCCGTAAGGGGGATGAAGCGGAGTTTATCTTTTTGGGATTTGCGCTTTTTCAGGCTTCTGACGGTAAGCACCTTGTTTTCAAAATCGAAGTCGCGGATCTGTAAGCGAACCACTTCAGAAACCCTTAGTCCCGCCTCCTGCATGAGGAGGACGATCAGTTTGTACTTGTAATTTCGGTCGGCTCGTTGATGGACCTGTTCAAGTTCTTCGGATGTAGGTAGGTTGGGGGTATGGTAATTAGCCATGGCAAGTAAGATTAAATTAGGATCAAGAGGCGCATGCAATGCGCCTCCACACTTGAGAAAAAAAATATGCCCGGGGGTAGTGGGGGGCGACAGAATGACCATTCTGTCGCCCCCCCATTTTTGGCAAAAGGGTGACCTGAAATGGCCCTTAAAATTCTTGCAAACTTCTAAGGGATATATTGGAAGAACTCCACTTCAAATTCAAAGCCGTCGGCCACTTCCTGGAGGCAATCCAGATAACAATCCGGAATGACCACATCCAGGAGGAAGCGATCATTGAGTCGATTGCGGTGGACTTCCCAGTCGGCCTGTTCGAGGCATTCGCCGGCGAGGCCGATCCAAACGCTATGAGGAACCAGCTGCATGCTGCTGCCGATGCGGAGTAGCGACTGTTCGGTGCCCAGTTGGGGGTGTTGCGAAATACGCATGGAAAAATCCTTTGGCCCGGGCTCCTGGAATACCTGATAATCGTAGGTAGGGTGCCAGATGCCGGCCGTATCGCTTTGTGCTTTGAGGTGAATGAGTTCTTGTTGTTGATCGTAGAATCCGCGGAGATAAAAGGGTGTAGGCAGGACCGGATAGGTTTCCAGAATTTGAAAAGCAAAATAGATAGGCTGATCGGTCGTTTGCAAGCATTTCCAATAGGTGCTGTCTAGTCGGGCAATGAGCAGGTAATCTTTTTCCCGAGCGGTAGTGACAGTAAATTCGATGCCGGTAGCTGTATTTCCCGGATCGAGGCATTCGGAGGAAGCTATCTGGAACCAATTGGGACGAATAGGGTAGGGGCTGCTAATAATGATCTCCCGGTAATGTTCGAAAGTGGAAGCATAGAAGCGAAAGGGAAGTTCCGCTTCGGGAGTGGGTTCTACGGCATAGTGCAAACGATCGTCGGTTTGCAGTTGGACGTAGTATGCAGTTGAGTCATTCTCGTAAAGCGCATTGATCTGATAATTTACCGGTCCCCAGCGATCAGAGGCCGGATCGGAAATCTCCGGTTCTTCCGGAGGGTTACAATTGGATAAAACTAAACTGAGAGCAACTAAAGTTAAGCAACGCATTTTCATGACAATTCATTATGGTTAAAAAATTACAATCGGGTGCAGGGCGCACCATTAGGTACTAGAAATGTATTCCGCCTTCGGAATGTCCTTTCCAGGCCCATTCAGTTTGTCATTTTGTTGCTTAGCTACATTTTGAGGTGAGAAGGCCGCCGGTAAAAAAAAAGTCAAGAATCGGCGATCTGTTCCTGAAAGATATTGATTTTATGCTTTTCTATCAAGTTATTTAGTTATTTTTTACGTTTACTCATTTATTTAAATCTTACCAGAAAAAAATAAATGAGTAAAATTTCGCATTGTAAAATGCGAAATGCTTTCAGCCATACAAAGTTCATTAAGAGCGATCTCTGAAAAAAATATGGAGTCAAGGTTAAAAAAGTTATTTGCATTTATTACCGTGAGGGTTGATGATTTGATGCTGATGGCTTGGTTATATTGTTTTTTGTTTGGGATGGCTTTGCCTCTCAGGTAACATAGAAAAATATAAACCCCCTCAAATCTGAGGGGGGTTTATCAGAAGCTTATGAAAAAGCAGAAGATCGTTGTCAACGACATTGAGTTAAAGTACTACGAGAAAGAAGACATCACCTTTATTAGCCTGACCGAAATCGCCAAAAAATTCAATACCAATACCGATGTAGTGATCCAAAACTGGATGCGTACCGGTAATACCCTGATACCCTAGATTTTCTAGGTCTCTGGGAAACCCGATGCAGCCTTCCGGGAGTTCCGCATGCATGCGGTAGTGGCGACTTTTTCCTGTAGCCCTAACAACGGATCGAAAAAACCGGCGCCATCGGCATGGAATCCCGGACGGGTAGGGGAGGAGGGACTTACGCTCACCGGGACATCGCTCTGGAATTTTGTTCCAGTTTATCTGCTGCCTTTCGCCTGTATATGGTCCGGGAGTTTCAGCGCCTCAAAGAAGAAGAAGCCGAAAGGAAGGGCCTTACCTGGAATGTCTACCGGCCAAGGCCAACTACCTGGTACGTTCCGAAGCGGTACGCGAGAATCAGGTACCTCTGATGGAATGGAACACCAAAAAAGAAGCCATTTACCAGGCTTCGGAAGCTGATATGATCAACATGGTCGTTTTCGGCTGTACCGCCAAGGAATGGCGCAGTCATAACCCGGATCTAAAAGGCAATATCCGCGATCATGCTTACGCACTGGAACTGCTGGTACTGGCGAATATGGAGATCCTGAACTCCCGGTTTCTGCAACTACAAGCCACAGCGGTCCATTATTTTAGTGTGCTGGCTAATGCGCCGGCGATAAAACGGTTGGAGTCGCGGGGAAAGAAAGCCATTGAGGATTAAAGAAAGCGATTTGACGAAAGTCACTCTTCCGCTGATATTTCCCTGACTCTTCGGGTACGGAGGCAGGCTGTTACGAAAAGGGGCTTTGGGTAAGGCTACCATCCCCTTTCCAACTCAGAAGTAGGGCCCCAACCCCACTCTGCGGGATACCGACGGCTAACAATCATTAATCCCTCGACTCAGCTAGAAAACTGTTCTTTAGAGAATCAAAAAAATTGCGGGACTTGGTGTGCGGAAAATACGTGGACTCGAGGTGCAAATGTCGAATAGCGAAAAGAATAAAGCACCTCGTTTGACTTCGAATACAAATAGAGGAATGAAATTATGAGGCATAACTAACAATGTTTTATTACCTTGTTACCTTTCCAATAATTAAAGAAAGTAGCAACAGAATCAATGGACATCTCAGACTTTAAAAAATTATTGGCAAAAGGCGAAATTGAAGAAGTAATAACAGCCCTTTTAAAAGACCCTGGCAACCTATCCAAAACATTAAAAAAAAAAGCGCTGGTAATTTCTACTAGATACCAGCAGCTTCAAATTAACATTCATAAAGGTATCATTAGTGAAGAGAAAGCAATTCTTGAAAGTAATAGAATCAATGACTCCTTACTCCATATTTTAACCAGATTAGACAATTTAGTCTCTCAAGAGAATCTCCAGGAAATCCGCCAAGGATTGCGAGAAATTTATGAAAACCGAATTAACAGTAAACTTGCCGCTCGATTTCCAATCAATTTAGAACTTAAATACTCCACTGAGGGTACCACTTCCCGAGCCGCTCTATACGACAATCGAACAATTCGTTCCACAAAAATAAAGGATGAGCTTATTACCCTTTTTGACAAACACAGAGGGCGATTATTGATTATTGGTGAACCAGGGTCCGGTAAAACCACTCTTTTGCTTCAATTGGCCCTTAAACTTTTGGAAAAAGAAAATGCTCGAATTCCGATTGTTATAAACATCGCCACCTGGAGAGAAAGGTTTTCATCAGTACAAGAATGGCTCACAGAACTCCTACCCCAAATGGGATTTTCAAAAGGACTTACAAAAAACATATTAACAGAAGACCGCCTTTTACCATTATTTGATGGACTAGATGAATTAGATGAATTAGATGAGGAATACCGACAAACTTGTTTAGAAGCCATTGGAGAATATGGGAAAAATCAAAATTCAGATTATATTATTTGTTCCCGAATTCAAGAATATGCACAAGGTATAGATGCTCCCGTTTATTGCCAGATCATGGTAAAGCCCCTTACCCTCCAACAAATACAAATCAGCCTTAAAGAACAGAATTCACCTGAAACAAGAGGGATATTGGATGCGATTGGTAAAGATACTTTGATCAGCGATGCTATTAAGACACCATTCTACCTAAATATAATCCAGCAACTTTTTGCCTCCATGAAATCCTGGGATGAATTTGGTTTTCGTAGTGGTTCATTGGAAGGAAGGAAGAAAGAAATTGTAGAATGTTTCATTCAATCCTCTACTAAAAGTATTACTGATTATAGTTCAATTAAGGTGAAAAAATGGCTTTCTTTTTTAGCATACCGAATGAATGATAGGAATGATGTCACTTTTGAATTGGTAAACCTACAATATGATTGGATTATTATAAATAATTTTCAACTGTTCATTGCCAAAATACTTAAAGGTATAGTCGGAGGATTGGTAATCGGAATTGTCGTTGGTCTATTTGGAAGTTTTATTGGAAGCCTGATTCTTATTAGTGAGTTAAATTTAAACAAAGGCCTGACTGAAGGTATATTGACTGGCCTAGCTGGAGGTATATTGACTGGCCTAATTTTGGGTTTATTTATAAGCTTAATTGTAGGTTTAACCATTAGCCTTTCAGGGGGATCTATCAATATCTTAACAAAAGACCGAGTAAATTGGTCACTTTCCACATTTAGGAAAAGTGTAAAAAAATATCTGTCTTTTGGGCTGGTTCTAAGTTTAATCTTGTTTTTGACATACGATTCTCTTTACGATCAGATTTACATTTTGACGGTTGGCACCCATTCCGGATCGGTTACAGATTTTTCGCTAATAGACAGTTTAAAAGGTTATTTTTACGATTTTTTTTACGGTATTATTACAGGTGTTATCTCATGTTTAATTTTAGATTTGGCTGTAATTAATATATTCAATGGGACAAAATCGGCACTAATATTATTACGGAGAAGTTTTCAGGAAGTTCTTGTTAGAAGTCTAATAATTGGCTTGACTATTGCTGCTCTATACTGGGTGATTTTTGACATAGTTCTCGATCTATTATATGACTTAGTGGATGGCCTGGTATTTGATCTAATTGAAAGTTTAATTTCAGGTATTACTATTGGGATGATATTGAGTGTCATCTTAGAGACTGTTTTAAAACCTAATAATTACGCCGCATCAATAATCTGATAGAGGCAATATAAATCATACTTCGACTATGTTTTGGATTATATTCATAATCCTTACTCAAACGCCTAGCATG
>NZ_PDUD01000074.1 GCF_002646595.1 Flavilitoribacter nigricans DSM 23189 = NBRC 102662 | reverse complement strand
CCCGTTTGGCCTTATATTGTGATGTACTCATTTCGGATTGTTTTATGATTCAGCACCACAAAATTCTCCGTTTTGAGTACATCTTGTATTATTTACGAGTAGGTTTTAAAACAGTCTCTCAGTTTATTCCACGTTGGGCACTCAATGAAAACATTCAATTCTCAGAAGGAGATCAAGTTAAACTCAAGGAGGATAACGTGTTCAGTAAAACAATGAGGTATTACCATGAAAATATTGAAGAGTTTGAAAGAGGGAATAATTATGATTGTAAAGAACTGTGTCGACAATTAGTTCTAAATGAGCAACCCTTGGAAACAACTTTGGGTACAGCAACCAATCCCTATGGATTAATGAGATTTGGTGAAGATTGGTCAAGAAAAACAAAAATAAATTCTTCAGAACTTCAATTTGGTAAAACCTTCAGTTATTGGAGTTATACACCTCCATTAGGTGATCATGCAGCTATATTCTTTGGCAAAGATCAATCAGGTAAAGAATACTATTTTTCCAAAAATGGCCTAGGAGGCCCGTTAGTGATTACAACTTTAAGCCAACTTAAAGAAACCTATTCACTTTGGGGAATGTTTAAGACAGATTATAAAAAAAATGAAAATTAATATATATGCTAAATATCATTCTTTCAAGCATAGTAATATTTATTCACTTGTATATCTTTAGTTGTGTATACTGCTCAAAAATTTTTGTGTGGTGGAATGACCTTTTTGGGTATAACCAATTTTTAAACTATGTGCCTATTATATTTTCAGGTTTTCTAATTCTTTACATATTTCAACTTTTAGGTGTTATTAAAGACCAACGTTTATATCGAAGCATAAGATTAACCGTGTTATTCTTTTGCCTTATGAATATATTGTATTGGTCATTGGTTGTATTTTCATTAGGTGAAATTCTTTTACAATATATAGTTCTTATCTTAATTCATCTCACTTTATTAGTCCGAATTGTTACTCCTGCTATCGGTAGCATAGCAAGCTCAACAACAGACCGCTAACCGACGTTTGCAACGTCGGAGCCAGTATTTTTTGACCACCAATGCCCCGCTGGCCGAAGTATGCCCGAGCACATTTCATTACCGCTAACCGGCGTTTGGAACGCCGGGGCCAGTATCAAATTATCGAACACAAACTCCCGCTTGAAACCAACGGTTTTAAGTGGGAGTTTGTGTTTAGAAAGTCAGGCAATAAAAAGCGTGTCGACGAAGGAGTTGGGCTTTTTATTGCCTGGCTTTCGCTCCCGAGTCGTGGTGGTGTTGGGTGAGGCGTTGGCTCGCAGTTATCGCGCAGCGTTGTGCGTCCCGACGAAGTGGCCATCGGGTCGGCTTTGTGTGTTGGCCTGGCGACTGAGGAGGAGAAAGCAGCGCGCATAGGGAGCAGACCCGGAATGTGTGGAGGGTATTGTGTGAAGGCAAAATGGAGGGGCGTAAGCGACCGGGCTATAAATCGTGGTGAGGCGGCTATTGGAGGCCCGTAGCCGCAGCCTGCCCGGCAGGCCTGCTGAGGATAAAGTAAATGCAAGTACACGTTCTGATGATAATGATTTATACGGAGTACAGGTTTATGAGAGAGGTAATCAGAAAGTTACAAATAGAATAATAACGAAGAACCCTGGTACATTAAGAAGTTGGTACTTGAGTAGTAGCAGACGAGTAATAAAAATTGAAAGAAGAGGAAATTAGTTCGTTATGAAAAAAATAATTTCGATTATTTTCATTGTCCTGTACTTAGTAGGTTGTCAAAGCTCAGAGGATTGTCAAGAAGGATATACATACTTATCTGAAGCGATAGCAGCTAAACTTAAAATCATTGACAAAACAGCTAGGTCTAAAGAACCTTTCAATGGTAAGACTTACCGATCTGTTTTTTTTTGAAAAAATAAGCGGGATTAACAGTAATGTTAGCTTTGGAGATGTCTCGCTATATGAAGACTATAAAGACTTTAAAATGGATAGGGATCAGTGGTTGTCATGGTTCAAAGAAAATAAGTGTAAAATATCTGATAAAGATGTTAAATTGATTGAGCAGTCAGTTATTGATGATACTCCGTGGATCAAATAACCCTGCCCTCGAATTTACTTGCTGTCGTTAGAATAGCTGTTCGTATCCTCTGCTGTCGGTAGTATAGCAGATGGATCACTCGACCGCTAACCGACGTTTGAAACGTCGGGGCGTCGTGTTTAGAAAGTCAGGCGATAAAAAGCGTGTCGCTAGTAGAGTCTTTTTATCGCCTGGCTTTCGCTCCCGAGTCGTGGTGGTGTTGGTTGTGGGATTGGCTCGCAGTTATCGCGCAGCGGCGCGTCCCGACGAGGCCTGAGTGGGCTTTGTCCAGTGGACAAAAAAGCGATGGCAAATAATCGGTGGGGTTCGCGTGAGCTGGCGGCCCGTAGCCGCAGCCTGGTAGCTATGGCCCCGCAACAGGTTCGAGGCAGCTGCAATAGCGGGTTGGTGAGGACGGCCAGAACTGCCTATTTTGGCAAGGGTGCTGCGCGAGTGGTTTGAGCGTTAGCAGCCAGGGCCCATACGGGTGCAACCGGAGGTAGTTGCCGAACGCCAAATAACTACTCGACACGTACATATACAGAGCAAATCGATTGACTATTCAGAAAAAGGCAAAGCAGGCCTTTTCATCTCATCGATCATAATTTCCAAAAAATAGTCCACTTGTTCTTTGTGAACGGTAGGAAAATCCTGCAGGAATTCGGCGACTGTGTATCCTTGTTGCAAATGGATAAAGAAGCAGGCCAGTGGCACCTGGGTGCCGGGGAAGCAGAGGTATTTGATGGTTTCGATATTTGTTGATTGAGACATAGGTATTGGATTTAGGAATGAGAGATGAAGAATGAGGAATGATGGGTTACCGAAGTAGTGCCATTCTAAAGTGGAAGATCTCCCCTCGTTTTAAGCATTCCAGAAAGGGTGGATCGAGTTTTATTTCCAACAGATTATAGCCGGTGGCCGGAATGAGACTGAGGTCCCAGTTTTGGAGGGGCCGGCAATCTTCGCTGTCGCTCCAGAGGGTGAAATCCTCGGTGAGGAGGTGGTAGATGCTGCGTACACGGAAGGTATGGATGGAATCAATGAGGTGGAATTGTACTGACGAGCTTACGCTGTCAGCATTCATTGACGAACTGAATTTGTCAGCATGAAGATCTGGCAAATTTTGGAAATTTACCAGATCGATGGTGGGATCGTACTGGCCCTGGAGGAGCGTGAATTTGGGCGTTAGTGGAATGGGATGGGTCTTGGTAACCTGGAAAGTGAAAGTTATTCGTTCAGTGTCGTCAATGAAAGTGTTCCACTGACGCTCCGGGAAGAAGATCTGGAGGATGTATTTTCCGGAGGTAGTGAAGGTGTACAAATGGGTAGCTTGCTGTTGGAAGTCGGGATAAACCGAGTTCGCCAGTTGGAAATTTTCGGTAGTGAATGGATAGCGGCCCTCGATCCGGAGACCATGGTAGTTTTCCTTTTCGGTGGGAAATAAAAAGGTGTGGATTTGGAAAGGTAAGGATTCATCCCGGCAGTTTTTGGGTTCAGTGGTGTCGTCGTGGAGGAGGGTGCCGGTCTGGGTTTTTCGGGCGTCGAAGAAAACGCGGCAGGTTTTGGGATGGTAGTAGCCGGTGATGGTTAGGGCATGGGGCTGGGGGCGTGGAGCTGGGAGTGTAGTGGAAATTTGGGGTTTGGTGCAACTGATTAGTGATAGTAGGATGATTAGGTAGAATTGATGGTTTGATGATGGGATGATGGGATGATTTGATTGGGGGTGAATCATGAGTTGATGGTTTTGATGGTTGTGATGGCTGGAT
This sequence comes from Flavilitoribacter nigricans DSM 23189 = NBRC 102662, assembly GCF_002646595.1. Lineage (GTDB taxonomy): Bacteria > Bacteroidota > Bacteroidia > Chitinophagales > Saprospiraceae > Flavilitoribacter > Flavilitoribacter nigricans. The sequence goes on along the minus strand of NZ_PDUD01000074.1, from coordinate 23,726 downwards.
GGTTTTTATGGCTGTATTGTTGGATGGTCACTTGATTGGCAAGCCCCTCCCCTACTCTATCGTTTGGGAAAAGGGCAGCCCGAACGGACTGCCCGAAGAATAAGCGGATATGGAAAACCTACCGTAAGGTTTGACCAAAGAATCTTTGAATTTGGAGCGAGATTCCAGTGATCGAGAGGCTTTTAGGATTGATGGTTAATATGGTTTCATGGCTGTTTTCCCGTTTACAGCCATCAAACAATCAAGCCATTTAAGCCTCCCTGACACAGAATATGGCTCCGCTGTTGATACATTAGCTATTCTAATGAGGCGAACCTGACGCTATTCTATGAGCAGGCTGTTCAACTGTCTGCGGATGGTCGGCACGTCCAGCGTAGTCTGTTCCACAAAAAGATCTTTGAGGCTGCCCGTGTGGTAACGAATTATGCCCCGCCGATCCACCAGGATATTTTGGGGGATCACGCTAATCTGACGGATGAGGGAATAAGCTGCGGGTAGGTGTCGGAAGTCCAGCGGTACTTTTATCCCATGATCAGCCAAATATTCAGACGGGATGGCTGTGAGCGATAAAAACACAACGTCCTCATCCCGGTAGGTTTCCTGCAATTCATTGAGTTGATTGATCACTTCCGGCTTAACCGGAAAGTTTGGATCCCAGAGGTGGAGCAGAACCACTTTACCCAGCAGATCTTTATTGGTTAAGGTATACCCTTCCAAATCGGTGAGGGCAAAATCCGGTAGCGGATCGTTGATTACTGCTTGCGGTGAAAGCTCGAAAGTGGCAATCATTACTTTCGCCAATTGGACCATTTTCGACTGAAAAGCGGGATCGGAACGGAGTGAATCGAGATCTGCTACAAGTTCCCGTAAACTAATTGCTCCGCTGGTTTTGGTTGTTGGGGTTTGACTGAAAGCAGGTACAAAGGTGGTAAGTACGAAGGCAAGTGCTAGTACGAATTTCATTTGCTTTAAGTTTGTACTGACGCGAAGGAGCGTGTTCAGGTGTTGAAGTGTTGGTGTGTTCATGGACCAACTAAATAGCTCACAATTAGTCCATGACTATTCGACAAGATCAGTTTCACACCTTAATTCCGCATCGGCTGATCAACATCTCCAAATTACATCGGTCAGTATGGGTTAAGAAATCCGGTAGCTGGAAGGATCGGGCCTAGACACAAAAAGGGCGGCTGTAAATCGCTTACAGCTACCCTTTTGAGATAATGCAAATTGTGGAATTAAAAAAAAGCAGGCATTTTTTTGGGATAAACAGCTTCGTCTATTCGACGAAGCGGTGTTGACGGAGGATTTTAAGCTATTCTATTTTAACGGTTAGACCAGAAAACAGCATTAGGAGCAAGACCCCAGTGGTCAAGAGGCTTTTTGAGGATTGATGGTTGCCGCTTCCGCTTACCACAGCCATCTGGCCATCCAGCAATCTAGCCCCCCAGACGCGGAATAATGCCCCGATGTTGATTAATCAGCTATCCTAATGGGACGAACATTATTGTAGTTTTTTAGTAGCCGGCCCATCTTTGTACGTTTTGTCCTGTCTAATGTAATTTTCGTCCTACTTTATACGATGGGAAGCATCTATTTTTGAAGAGTGATTTCAAGATGATCCACCTAAAAAATATTCCCCAATATGACCGCTCTTTCCTCAAAATGTAGGTTTACTTCCTATTTACTTTTGCTTATCACGATCTATTCTTCCGCTCAATCAGAATCCCCAATTCCAGAGACATTCCAACTGCACACCTGGCAACCTTTGGCCAATTTTGAAAACCGGGATATCCTCTTTCTTTATAATGATCAGGAAGTGCGCCTGTACGCCGGAATTGGTGGGGAAGGTTTACTAAGCAGTATTGATGGAGGTCAAACCTGGGAAAGGGTCAACAGTGAAGGCCATCTATTTACCCCTTCCCGATTGTTGGAAGAGAGTGGGAAATACTATTTAACCACTTTAGATAAAGGGGTCTTTGAATCCAGAAACGGAATAGATTTCAGCCCGATCTCCGATTCCCTTCCGCAGGTGGCTGTTTGGGGTATTACCAAGTACCAGGGAGAATGGTACGTTTGTACTGACAAAGGGGTGTACCGGCAGGACAAAAAGGGAGGTTGGTTTCCGGAGCCATTACCGGAAACCTTTCAAGAGGAGACACTCTACGATATCCACGCCAAAGCCGGCCTGCTGGTCACCGGTGGCCAGAACCGGATTTATATCAAACAAGACGGCAGTTGGAAAACCATCGATTTTGATTTTGAATTCGATATCCGCAATATTGTCATTTTCAACGATGAGACCATTTGGGTCGGCACCAACGGAAAGGGCTGCTACTATTCGGACGATCGGGGGCAAAGCTGGGCTAAACTCGCCGAAGAAGGCCTGGAAGACAATGTGATCTATCTATCGAAGCACGAAGAAATGGATTTGCTGCGCATTGGCCGGAACGGATTATACAATGACGTCAGCAAGATCGGTTTACAGCCGGAAGGGATCATTTTCAAAACAGCTACCTTTCATCGCGGTCTTTACTTTGCCGGTACGGTGGATAAGGGCATTTTTGCTCTTGCACCAATCCCTACTCCCGGTGCTCTGCCAATCAATACGGAAAACCGCCTCCAAAATCTGACCGGCGCCCTGAATATCTTTCCTAATCCTACCGACGGGACCATTTGGGTACAACTGGAGACACCGGAAGCGACAGATGATATCCACCAAATGGAGATTTTTGATACCAACGGAAGATTAGTCGATAAGGGTATCGTAGTTGCTGGTGACCAAAACCGCTTCGATCTGCAATTGCCGCCCGGCGTTTACAGCCTATTGTTTTCCCGGGCCGGTAAGCCAGTGCACCGGGGGAGGATTATCGTGATGCAATAAGCATTGGAGAACCATTAACGGATCTTTCAAGTAATAAATATCGCTCTTTCGCATATCCTATAAAATAATTCAATGAATAATATTACTGTACCCCATTACAGATCCCTGCCGTGGATCTGCCTTTTGATCGTTTGCCCTATCTTCTCCGTTGCCTTCGGCCAGGGGGAACCCGGAGACCCGGGCGGCGGTCCTAATTTTGCAGCCATGCGCGCCTTGAGTTTACGCAATAAACTCATCGTTCCCCCCAGCCCCGAAGCAGCCAGCCTGGGTAAGTTTGGCGAGATCCAAATTTCTCATTATACCGGAGCGCTCAATTACAGTATTGCCCTACCTACGGTAGGAGACGGCAAACTGGCGTGGAGTTTCTCCCTGCGCTATGACGGCAGCGGCAACAAGCCCGCCCAAATACACGGTCAGGTCGGTCAAGGCTGGTCGTTGGAAGGAATTGGAGTCATTACCCGTACGGTGCGCGGCAACCCGGATATCGATCTCAATTACTATAACGCCAGCAAGGCCTGGCAGAATAATACAACTACCAATAATAACCTGATCGCCGAAAACAGCTTTCTGGACAGTGTAGCCCGAGGCCGTATTGAAACCCAACCAGATCTTTACCACTACAATTTCGGCGGGCACAGTGGTAAATTTTACATCAAACCGGATAAAACCATTTTTTTTGAGGATGAAGTCAACCTCTTGATCACTCCCACATTCCAGACCAGTGGCTTTGCGAATGTGAACGGTGACATCCTAAGTTTTTCAATCCGTGACGCCTCCGGCTATACCTACGTTTTTGAATACCCCGAACGTACTTATCTTCAAATGGAGCCGACCACCGGCTATAGTCCGGCCCATACCAATTTTGAGTACAATTCCGCGTGGTATCTCAAGGAAGTCACCCATCCGAACGGCTCAGTGGTAGGCAAGCTGACTTTTCTCTACGATCAAACGGCTACCTATTTTACCCCTTTGATCAATGTTAAACTCAACGAGTCTATGACTTATCCGCAAGCACAAAATGTGTGTGGTAACAACTACGGTTGCGGAAACCCCAGTGCTCCTACTTATAGCTATACCACCTATTCCAACACGTCGATTCGCTACCGCAAAGCCATCAAAGAGGTGGCCTTTTACAAGAACACGAATCTGATAGAAAAAATAACCTTCTTCAATTCCGCTAACACCTACGTGGGCAACTACGGTAATTTCAAACTGGATCGGATCGAAGTAAAGAGGGGGCCGACCACCTCTACCAAGCTCTGGTATAAGGGCGTATTTACGTACGATGGTTCTACTGGAAGATTAACATTAAAGTCCTTTAAAGAAACCACAGGAACTGTAGAAAAGGAACCCTACTTTTTCACCTATAACTCCACCGTACTACCCGTCCCGACTACCATAGAGCAAGACTTTTGGGGGTATTACAATAGTAATGGCGGCCCGGGGATGATCCATCCCTACTACCAAAATTGCTCTTCTACCGCCACTTACCCTGGAAACGGCAATCGTAGTCCGGATATATCGCGGATGCAGGCCGGCATTCTCACCAAGATCACTTATCCGACGAAGGGCTATACGGAGATTGAATACGAAGCCCATAAAGTCGGTCCCTATGATTGTCACACCAGTGACCAAACCATCGGCGGGCTCCGGGTGAAGGAAGTCAGACATTATGCCAAGGGCACTACCCTCGCGCACAAAATCCAGTATAAATATACATTAAGCCTCACCTCCAGTGCTTCCAGCGGAAAGCTCATCCACAGATTGAACTACTCCACCAACAATACCAATATTCACTACGGCATGAACTGCGCGGCTCCCTGTTGTGAGGTCTCCACAACCTACACTTGTAGCAGCACGACCTTATCTCCCTACCTGATCATGACCCCCGGAGCGGTAGACGGCCCCCACGTGGGCTACAGCCGTGTGGAAGAGATCAATGCCGGGCGTACGGTCTACGGCTTTCGCAACAGTTTTGTTGACGGGTCTAGTTCCCACAGTAATGGCGACCTAATCAGCAAAGAGATCTACGATGCGAATAACAACTTATTGGAAAGGACTGCTTATACCTATTGGGCAGATGGATCTACCGGCCCTCTGCCGACCATGTACAGCATGGTCGCCGAGGCTAAGTCCGAACAGGACAATAAGTCGCTACTGTGTCAAATAGGTACTACTTACGAATGGCGGCTCCAGTGCTGTGCTTCCGGAGCCGGCACGGGTGGTTGTTTGCAGAACAAAACCTTCGATTCCAAGTTGGAACGACAATATGCTGCCATCAGGAGGAGAAAAAAATACATAACCAAGGAGGTAATGACCTACAACTCATTGCCCTACACCCTCACCCAGACTTCTCTGGTCAAACAGGTAGAATATAAATACGATGACCTTAATATTTTCCAACCCACCGAGATCAAGGTCCTGGACGGTGCCGGTGTGGAGATCAGTAAAACCATTCACCGCTACCCTACCGTATCCGGTCCGGGCGTACCGTCAGGCATGGTACTGGCCCGCATGTTCAGCGAGCCGGTCGAAAGTCAAAATTTTATCAAAGGGGTGCATGTTTATAGCACTAAAAAGGATTTCAAGACTTCGTCACCTTATATCCCGGTCACCTTTTACGAGAAATTAGGCACCGGTGCCTACACCACCGTAGAAACCGCCAATACCAACGACATTTACAGCAATTACACCTCCGTCACCCGGCAATATGATGTACCCAACTCCTACATCTGGACCGGTGATGGGGCCCGGCTGACGGCTATCGTCCGGAACGCCGCTGTAAATGAAGTGGCTTACACCAGTTTTGACAGCCCCTTTACCTATCAGGGTGGCTGGACGAATTTCACTGCTGCCGATATCAAATACGCGGGTGGTGCCTCGGGAGATGGATACTACCAGGCCAGCAGTGGAGCAGTTACGCTTTCTTCTCCTATTTTACCTACGGGTAAGTACATTCTAAGTTATTACACCAAAGGGGGAACCGTCGCGGTGACTCCTAGTACTTCCGGTGCTACCATCTTACGGACCACGGTCCAGTCCCCAATGCTGACCAATGGCCCCTACGGCTGGAAATATACAGAACACCTCATCAATAAAACCAGTACCGGGGTATACCAAATCAGTATTCCGGCCAATGCCTGGTTGGATGAACTCCGGATCTATCCGGCAGATGCCCAGATGGAGACGGTATCCTACGACCGGGATCGCTACCTGCCCCAATGTATGAGTGGTGTAGACGGCAAGGTCAACCGCTTTGTCTACGACGACCTGAACCGGTTGATCATTGTCAAAAACCCCAGAGATGAGATCGTTACCATGCTGGACTATTACTACCAGAACGGCTCCAATGCCTATAACGGCATCTACCAGCGGAGCATCAAGCAGGCCGGAGTACTAACGGTCAGTGCGGCCAACGCCCTGCCCGGTTCGGCGCTACTGCAATCCTTCCGTTATTTTGACGGACTTGGGCGTGATGACCAAACGGTAGCCATCGACTGGTCCCCTGATAGTCTGGAAGCAGTTACTTTTTATACCTATGATACTTACGGCCGCCAGGCAAAGCGTTATCTACCCTATACCGTTGCGGCAAACAATCATACTCTGTCTGGAGCTTATCAGGCCGCTCCTACCTCCGCCCAGATCTCATTCTACAATGATTTGTACATGTCCACGACGGAAGGTACCTACGCTGTTGCCGAGCAACTGTTAGAAGTCTCTCCTCTATCTCGTGTACAGGGTACGAAGAGCGCCGGAGCGGCGTGGAGTACCAAGCCAACGGCGGTATCTTATACGTTCAACGGCGTTAATGAAGTGCGAAACCCGCAGGTATCCGGTCAGTATTTTGCGGCCAATACCTTATTCAAGGTTCGAAATACGGATGAGGATAATAAGGTAGCAACCACTTATTCCGATCTGTTGGGGCGCAAGATCATGCAAGACATAGGTGGTCTCAAAACCTATTATCTTTACGACAATTACGGCAATCTTACTCAGGTTATCCAACCGGAGGGGGCAAAGTTGCTACACAGTACGTCTACCAATATTCATACGACCGCCAGTATTCAGTCGAGAAGTTTCCTGTATACCTACGATTCCCGCTTCCGGCTGAGCACCAAAAAAATACCCGGTACCGGCGGTAATTACACTTACCAATACGACCGCCTCGACCGTCCGGTATTGGTCACGGATCCCAGAGGGTTCAAGACCTTTACCAAATACGATATCCTAAGTCGACCGATATTGACCGGGAAGTATACCGGCAGCACTAATCCGACCGGTTCCGAAGGGCTCTACGAAAACAAGGCCACCACCGGTCATTTTTATACCACTACCCTGTCCTATCCGACAACAGGAACCGAGATCTACACCGTCAATTATTACGATGATTACGATTATGATGCCAATTATGTGGATAATATTACGTACACGGTGCCCAGTCAAAGCATCCATTATTCCGATCCGGTTTATACGGCAGTACGGGGACAGCCAACCGGCCAGAAAGCGGGCGTGCTGACTACGGCAGGTACCGCACCTACCGTATTTGTCAGCAATACCCCATTTTACAATTTTTACGGGCAGGTGATCCACATCAAAGAAAGTCACCCCTACAGCGGCAATAACCTGAGCTGGACGCAATATCATTTTGCCGGATGGCCCTTGCGTACCCGTCTACAACAAACCGCCTACGTGGCCGGCCAGTCCAAAAACTATGTAATAAATGGAGAAATGACTTACGACCACGCAGGCCGGAAGCGCAAGACCTACCATCAGATAGGAGATACCGGTCCGGAAGTGGAGATCAGTTCGCTGCATTACAATAAGATAGAACAGGTGGATGAGCAAATTATCGGGCAGGGCCAAACTGTGAATTATACCTACAACATCCGCGGGTGGTTAACGGCTATCAATAACCCAGGAACCTGCTCTACCGATGACCTGTTCTCGATGAGTATCAACTACCATACCGCCAACAGTAATTTGGGTAGCACAGCCTTGTACAACGGTAACATCTCCTCTATCGAATGGCGTACCGGGGCCAGTTGTTTGGTCAATGGAGTAAGTAGAAATAAAGCTGCTTACGGATTCACTTATGACAGTGCTAACCGGCTCACCAAGGCCAAATACGGAGAATACAACAGTAGCAATAGCTGGATCAGCGGTAATGTGGACCGCTATACGGTCGACAACCTGGCCTATGATGACAATGGCAACATCACCACGATTAAAAGGCGAGGACTCACCGGTACCGGCACCTACGGCATTATCGATGACCTGACCTATACCTACAGTGGTACCGTTCCAAATCAGCTCACGGGTATTGCGGAGGCCAGTCTGCTCGACCGGGGTTTTAAAAAGGTAAGTGCCGGCGCATCGGGCTATACCTACGACAATAACGGTAATGTCACTGTCGACGGCTATCGCGGAATCACTGGTACGACCTATCATCCACATGACCTCCCGTCCAAAGTCACCTACAGCGCTACCAAATACATCGAGTATACCTATGATGCTTTGGGCCGCAAGTGGAAAAGTAAAACAGTGGACGGGGCAACGACTACCGAAAAGACGTATCTTGGTGGTATTGAATACGTAGGGTCCAACCTGGAGGCCATTTACCACCCGGAAGGGCGCGCGGTCCCTTCGGGTGCGACCTACGAATACCAGTATACCATCCGGGACCATCTAGGCAACAGCCGGGTGATGTTCAAGATGGTGGGTACTACGGCTACCATCATCCAGGAAGGACACTATTATCCTTTTGGGATGGAGATGGAAGGATTTTCGACCGGGAATGATCCGTATCGATACAACGGGATGGAATGGCAGGCGGATTTGGGGCTGGGGATGTATGATTATGGTGCTAGGTGGTATGATCCGAGTATTGGGCGGTGGAATGCCTTGGATCCGTTGGCCGAAAAATTTCCAAGTGAGAGCCCATTTAATTACGTAGGTAATAGTCCAATTTCAAATATTGATGTTGGAGGAAAGTATAAACTACCTGTAGAATTCATACAGAAGTATCCAAATTTTGCTAAGTATCTGCAACAAAATGTTCGAAATGATGTAATGAATAGCCCTGCGATATTATCAGCATTAGCAAGGCATACGGCTGCAGATAGCCCCAATGGTATTGGGAACCTATCTCCTGAACAAGTTGAAAATGCAGTTTCTTGGGGAAGTGGACCTGAAATCTTAGTAGTTAGCGATCCCGGTGGATTTTCTGGAGCACATGGCTATTACTACGATGGGCAAATTCAATTGAGCACGAAGGATATCGAAGCTCTTGAAGCAGTCCTAGCCGGTGACGGTTCCAACCTGGAAAAATTACAAGCATTGCTACCAACTTATATGACCTTATTGCATGAGACTGTTCATTATGGTGATTATTTAGATGGTTTGAGACAGGATGGTGGAGAACCTGGAGTAGAATTTGAAATAGACGTTTGGGGTCTTAAAGGTGAAAATGATGATGGAACAAAATGGAACGCTGCTCGATTCTTCCCTGATGAATACGAGGATGTGCAAGGATTAATCAACGCAATCAACGAATTTTTAAACTCAGGCCGTTCGGATCTTCTGCCTACAGTTCCTAAAAATGAATAGATATGAAATGGTTTTTCGTATTACAATTATTATCACTTTCCATTCAATGCACTTCTCAAGTCTCAAAAGAGGGCGTAATTCAAAGGGTATTAATTAACGCATTACAGACTGAAACATTTTCTAAAGAATTCAACGTATGTAAGGCCTCATGTAGCCAAATTAATATTTTTGACTTTGGAAATCAAATACCTGAATTTCCAATTTCTTTAGAAATTTGTTCTAAAGAAGTAGTCATTTATAATACTACGAGCAGGGATCACCCCGCCCCAAATTCTATTGTGATTCACCGGTTAGACTTCTCAGAAAATCTAGTGAAGATCTTTTTTTGGCGACCCTATTCTGGAGCTTCTGTCATCTTTACGTATAGGTTAAAGAAAAATAACGAAATCCAGCTTATGGAAACCGAGATTGGAACTTTTTAAGATGTGGCATTGCACCTACTAGACACAACACCCCGCTATCGGTAGTATAGCAAACCCATCGATCGACCGCTAACCGGCGTTTGGAATGCCGGGACTGATATTTTTTGAACGCCAAGGCCCGCTTGAAACCATCGGTTTTAAGTGGGCCTTGGTGTTTTCCTGATGAGCTATCGCCGTTAGGATCCCAGATTGGTCGAATTATGGTAAGGTCTTTTGTTGCCGGGCTTTCGCTCCCAAGGAGAGGTACTTTAAAATCAGGGCATTGCCTCATTCCCACATCCAATCGAATCCCCAAATTCCGGGTTCCTCCTCCGCAGGATCGTCCAGTTCTTCCAAAGTATCGAGTGTTTCCTGATATAAGATATCTTCCTCTTCTTCCACCCGATCCAGAACCCAGGGAATGCTTATGTTTGATATGACTTGCCAGAAATCGGTCATGATTTTCAGGTTTAGGTTTTACTTGATTCTTGCTGTACCCTGTCCAACGCTCATATCATCCTACCGACAAAACCATAAATAAATCACCGCCAAGACGCCAAGACGCTAAGGTATTAATGCATTTGCCGGCGGCAAATCCACTAATACGCTCTTGAGCCTTGAGACCGCTAAGGGATTCGAAAAATTTGCGAATGCAAATTTTCTCGAAGAAAGCAATTGCAAAACTTTGCGGCTCGCGGTGAAAAAGAAAAAATGGCCAGTATTATTCCTACCAATAAGGATGTCATGCTATCTTGTTTATTTCCGGAAGGCCGCGGCTATCGTTATTTCATCAGCCAGATGACCTCAATTCCAGCGCTCCTCAATATAAGCCACCAATTCCTCCGACTGCAGCCAGGATAATTTTGGCAAATTACTGATAATTGCCTCTTTGTAGTCAATGGAGGCATCCTTGATCTTTTCCTTGGGCAGCTGGATGAGCAGGAAGCTATCACCCTGGTCTTCCCACGCATCGGTGGGCTCGTCTTCCAGCGTGGTAAGGATAAAGTAGATATTGTCGTATTGCCCCTCTAGTTTATCGTTGATGAAACGGATGTCGAATAGGGGTGCAGTATTAATATCCGTTCTTCTACTTACTTTCATTTTATCTTAGTTTAGTACCGCTGCCGGGAGGGACCGCAAGTCTGCGCAATAGGGGTCTTTTCATATTTTCAGGATGCAAGGGATAATTCCCTATGAATATAGTTTCCAAAACCAACATTTCGGAGTGACTCCCAACCGCTAACACGAAATAATCCAGATTCCAGCGGATAAGTTCTGCCTGACTGTAACGTTCTTTCGGATTAATACTGACACCCACTTTATACGTCTCCTCGAACTTTAAGAAAAACCGACCATTGGTCATTGCTTCCGGAGGGCATAAAGGGCAAGCATAGTATCCGTCGGATCTGGCAACCAAAGCGTAAAACTCGGCTTTGTTTTCAATCCGGTCCACCCGGTCGGCTATCTTATCTGCCGTCGCATCGTCGATCGAGTAAGTACCATCGGGATGTGGAATGACTACATCTTGCCACCGGATATAACCAAAAATAAGGATAATTAGAAAGAGAAGAAATAGTAGTCCAAAGGAAATGGGAGTTTTTTGGGCGCGTTCCATGTCAGAGCATAGGTACAAAAGTCTTACCCTGGAAGTAGGCTTACTTCGAGGAAAGTTTTAGTACATTTGATGAAGTCTCGATTGAATTTTCACAAAGATAACTCACTAGTTCATAAAAGTCAATTCAAATACGCATAAAAGTGAAATAAAAATTCACATTTTAATTTTTAAATGTATTTAAGTAAGAATATCAAGTTTTTAAGAAAAAACCTTAAACTAAGCCAGACGGAGCTTGGAAAACGGGTACAGAAGACCAAAGAGGTCATCAGCGCTTACGAGCGGGGCGTTACTACCCCACCCCTCGACGTGGTAATAGATCTGTGCCGCCTTTTCGGACTCCCATTGGATGATCTTGTCTTTCGCGATCTTGCCAAAGAAGGTGCTTCTGAAAAACCTCTTCGGGAAATGGAAAAATTACCGGCTACCTCCTCCTCCCCGGACATTAATCGCCTGATGGCTCAACGTATTAAAGAACTGGAACGGGAGATCCGGCGGCATAATCCGGGGCTGGCGGATGAGTTGGGGATTGGGTGAGTAAATGGCCCATCGAACTAAGTACAGTCATGGCCGAACGGGGATGGTTAACTTGCTTGGGGGGGAACGGAGTATTAATGAATGTGTTCAAGTTTTTGTGTGCTAATCCCGACCTTTCAGGTACGGGACAAGATGTGCTCAAGAACGAGCTATTTGAGACACAAAAAGAGCGGCTGTAAATCGCTTACAGCTCCCTTTTGGGGTTACTCAATTTGTATGAATCAGTGTACAATTGATATTTATTTTAATCAATTTATTGATCTGAGCAATTAAGGAATACTTATACTGACGTAAAATTGGTTCGGTCAATCCAAACCAATTTAAGTACAGCATATACTGACCGAAGCGGTTTGGGAAAATCCCAAACCACTTCGCGTCATGTATAATAATGCGCTAAGGCATCTTCTAAAAATTTCTTAATACTCGCACGTAGGCTCTCCGGTGCAATCACTTTAACATCACTTCCAAGAGCTAAAATTTTTCTAGTTAATTCGATATCGATTATCAGTTCCATTTCTACCGTCAATTTTTCAGCAGATTCTTCCAGGATGATAAAGGGCTCATAAAATGGTTTTGACAAGAAATAACGGCCATGGAGGTAGTTGAACTCCAGGACTACTTTTTCTATCCCCTTATCAGGTGGGCGATTGATCCCTACAATATATTTCCAGTACTCCGCGGGACGAAAATTCTCAGGACGATTAAAGAAAGTACCAGTGAACACGGGCTCCCCTACTACTCTTTCTAAAGGATAAGTACGAATAAACAATTCATTGGGATCATGAGAAAACCCACCAAGATACCAGCCCTGATGATGTTGTCTTAAAAAATAAGGATCGATCCGGCAAGACCTGGACTGCGACGCGAGGAAAGGGCGATACTCAAATTGAACTTCCCGGGTTTCCTCAATAGCTCGTAAGAAAAAAGGAAGATTCCTGGCGCCTTCATAGTTAGGCAGGGGATCAAAGTAAATGGCCTTAGTAGTGGCTTCTCGATCCAGCCAGCGCCGTACAGATTTCCGGATCTTTTCAAAAATCCCGGAAAGGTTCTCAAACCCAGGAACTTGATTAAATTGAGCCAAAGTAGCAACCGCCAACCGAAGCTGCATAATATCTTCGACAGAAAGTGGAATGGGCTCAGATATATCGAAAGGGTGCGTATATCTCCAACCGCGGTCTTTGGCATCATATTCCAGCGGAGCCCCCATCAATTTCATCTGATCCATATCCGTTCGCAATTGACGAGTACTAACCCCCAATATATTGACCAGTTCCCGAGTAGTAACTAAAGCGTTTCTACCCTTGCGTAGATTGAATATCTCATTTATCCGTTGGTAGCGACTAGATGCATTAGAATTTCTTCCCATAATTGGCGTCAGATTTGAAAAAATATTCTACATTGAGAGAGCCTTATCAGGAAGTTAAATAGAGACCGTACAACTATCCTACTCTTCATTTTCGCCTTTTTGTAAAAATACCAATCATTGTGCAGTAAAACTGCACACCACCACCTTTATTTTGTAGGTATAAAATATTGCCATGTATATTCAAATCGTGCTCCAAAGCCTGGATTCACAGGCTGTCCTACCCATCAACTATCAGTATCCGTTATCGGCCTGGATCTATAAAACCCTAGAGCGAGGAGATCCGAAGGTTAGTGAATTTCTGCATCACGAGGGGTATGTTGACGGTCACCGACGCTTTAAGTTTTATTCCTTTTCCGAACTGCGAACACCTGGTGCCAAGGTACGAGGTGACCGGTTGATACTGACTCAGCCAGAAGTGACATTATCCATCCGGTTCCTTGTCGACCAGGCTGCACAAAGTATGATCAATGGGCTTTTTCAGGCATCAGCGCCACTTTCCATCGGCGATCAGGTATCGCGCGGTCAGTTCAGGATACAATCCCTGAAAATGGAAATGCTCCAGCCCCTGGGCAACCATCTGGAATTTTTCACGGCTTCTCCATTAGTAGTCAGCATTGCAGACGATAATCCGGACGGCACTCCAGGAAAAAAGTACTTATCCCCAATGGATGAAAACTACCAACAGTATTTGCTAGCAAATCTGCAACGCAAGTACATCGTTGCCCGTCAAGCCGGACTACTTGAAGGGCCTGCAGAGCTACCGGAGATCGAATATCAATTGCTATCACGGCATGTAAAAGAAAAGCGAATTGATCTAATGCGTGGTCAGCCCGGCTACACCAGGGTGAAGGGGTACAAATTTAGATTCCGTTTAAGCGCTCCCGAAGTAGTCCTGCGCCTGGCTATGCTGGCCGGAATGGGAGAAAAGAATGCGATGGGATTTGGAGCATTGAAGCGCAATTTTAATTGATTGTTGAGCGTGGAGCGGGAGTTGGGAGTATGTATCCAACTAGTTTTTTACATCCTAATTAAAGAAGATGATACGCGAATTAGTCGAATTCACAGAACAACTAGATGTAGTTTTTAAGCAAACCGGACTTCGTCCGAAAGACGGGCTACACCTGGTATTGACCGCAGTCAAAGATGAAGAAGGAACTTACCGCATTAGCGAGGAAATTGAATGGCGGACCTATTCCCGAAAAGAAGACGAAATGGAAAAGCTACTCAAAAACTGCGCCGCCTGGACGAAAGCCGGCTGGATGATCGGCACTAATAAATGCATGGACCTACCCCAGAAAGCCATTCATTCCGTTTCTCCCTATTGCCTGGCCTTTAAAAGGAGTGCCCTGGAGGGAGGAGCAGCCCACCGCAAAATCAAAGCAGCCATAAATGCGGGAAAGAAAAAAGAACAACTGTATAATCGGATAGCTACCTACTTCGGTCACACCCAGCAATACATAACCGATCAGGAGACAGACCACTACCAGATATCCGTAGCTTTTTGTCTGGCCCTAAACACATCCGAAAAGCTCCACCAGCTGCTATCGCGAACCGGCGCCTGGGAAGCACTTTCGGATGATTCCTATATCATTTTCTATCTTGATCTGCCGTTGGAAGTCTACCGTTCTGCCCACAATCTCTACTTGCAAAACAAGCTGTTTAATACCTCCGATTTTAACGAAGATGACGGACATGGAAATACTTGGGGCACCAGTGACTTTTTCAACAGCTTTGACAGTAAAAAACCATTTTTACTCCACCGGACGGCCACCTTTCAGATCCCCGGTCGCATCAAAGCCCATGAAGCCCGTCAGCTCTACGAGTTTGGAGATCTGCTCACCCGTAAAATACTGCCGAATCCCGTACCAGTCTTTATTTTACAAGAAGAGCTTTTAGAACAAGCCATTACCATATTCAAGCGTGAGGCCCTTTTAGATGCCAGCGTACGAAAATCATATGCCGGTATTATTGAGGAGCTTTACGATAAGCACCCGGAAGATCTAGGCAATTACTACCTACTCTATTATGTAAAAGGAATAATTAGAGACTTCGATTTTGTCAACAGGTTCAGGTACTATCTTCGAGCCCCTGACGGGAGTCCCTGGCGGGTCCAACAACTCATTAAATTCGGCGAAGCTTTATCAATTGATCACGTCTTCGAATTTCAGCGCCAAATCCTACCAGTGATATTGAACAATTCCTTAGTAAGGCTCACCCAAAAGGGTATGGTAGTAAAATATTTCGAAGATATTGAGCCCAAACATTGCGACGACAACAATGCAGTTATATACGGTCTGGTGCGAAAGTACCGGCAAGCCATTTATGATTTCATCTATAAATCCAGACGCTCCGGGTTAACCGCCGCGGCCTTTCGTGACATTATGAGTTCCGGTATCCGATCGGACATCAGTCGGGGCAAAACACCTTTTCACATCTGTCAGAAACTCAACATCTGGTTTAGCCTGAACGGCTATTTCGATCCTGATCATTCAAATTTCAACGGTATTAATATGTCAGAGACTATCCCTCAACTTATGGAAAAAATGCGCCAGGTGGCTAATGCCGGCGCCCATTTCGAAACCCCAGAAGCATTTGCCTTCGGTGCCGGACAGGTCATTTATTTTTTGCTTCGCCAGAGCAAAACAGAAAATAAGACCCACGCGCTGCTGGAGCCTTTTACCCAAAAAACAAATCCAGATATGCTGAAGCAAGAAATTGCCCGCGTATTTGACCGTTACAAACAAGAGATCAGCTTCGGCCAGGGTCGCTTTGAGCGCCTCATGCGGGAAGTGCTCGGGTATAGCGGGCCCGCAGACCTACGCAAGCTATTTCCTGTACTGCTGGCCGGGTATTTTTCCGAACCCGTGATCTTCGAGCAGCGCCCTAATGATCAATAACAACCTATAAACTTTACCACCATGTCTACCACCTTCAATCAACGCGTTTTCGGTTGCGCCGTCATTAAATCGATCAATTCCAACTATAACGCCGACTTCACCCATCAACCCCGTACATTACCAGATGGAACAGTATATGCCACCGATAAGGCATTAAAATACACTGTAAGGCACTATCTATCCCGGCGACATCCGGAAGAGAAACTATTTTACTTTCGGTCGCTCAGTGACCAGATGCAACCACGAACACTCGATGAGACCTATGCCCATTATTTCGGAGAGCTGCCTAAAGGTAAAGATGAAATAATCCGGAAAACAGTAGCTAACAAACTCTTATCCTGTATAGATGTACGCTTATTCGGTGGAACATTTGCCAGCAAGAACGGCAAGGCCAATCTTTCTATGCACGGGCCGGTACAGATCTCCCACGGCATGAACCGCTATCCCGACGGCGTAATCTATTCGGAGCAGATCATGTCACCATTCCGCAATTCCGGGGAAAAGAACAAAGATTCCACCATGACCACACTGGGCACCCAATCCAAACTAAGCGAAGGCCACTACGTGCACCATTTCTCCATCAATCCCCATAACCTGGACGAGCTGGTCCGGCTATCAGGCGGGCAGGCACTGACCGAGGCCGACATCCAGAAGCTAAAAGAAGCCTTATCCAGTGGCGCTACCCTATATGATTCCGCCGCCAAAGCCGGTACGGAAAACGAATTGATGCTCTGGATACAATTACAGCCCGGCTCATTGTTGGTATTACCCTCCCTGGTGGACAAAGTAGTGATCAAATCAGCAGCAGATCGCCGTCTGATCGACCTTGCCGCAATCACCGAATTACTCCAGCGATCGGCCGTAAAAGATCACATAGAGCGGATCGAGATATACCGGGATCCCACCACTGAGCTGAGTAATGTGCCGGCAGCAGCCGAATTATTGGACCTACACGCTTTCTCGTTATGGAGAAGCTGATATCGTTTGACTTGCAGGCCGATTTCGGTTTTATGAAAAAACCGGATGTAAACGCCGGCATGCAGTTTTCCTATAACATGCTGCACAAGCCGGCACTGCTAGGGATACTCGGTGCGATAGCCGGCATGGGAGGATACCAACACCAAGGGAGGTTTCCAGACTATTATGAACGTCTGGCAGGCTTGCCAGTAAGTATCGAACCCCTGGAAGGTCGACACGAACGAGGCAATTTCAAACGAACCCTCATCACTTATACCAATACTGTCGGCTACGCCAACGAACGAATGAATCTGGTGATCCAGGAGCATACCCTAGTACAACCCGGCTACCGCTGCTACCTATTGTTAGATCCCGAAATAAATAGCGATCAAAGGCTTCTGTATGACCGTATTCACAGCGGACAATCCGTCTACGTGCCCTATCTGGGCAAAAATGAATTTCACGCCTGGTGGGATCCAGCATCCGTACAAGATCATAATTGGAACACATTTGAAGCCAAGAACAATTTCCGGATTGACTCCCTTTTTATACGCAAATATCCACTCCGGGATCATCGGCAAGAAGCCCGTATTGACCTAAGTACCATGACAACGGTCAATGCCTCCTCTTTTGCCTATTTCGAACGCCTGCCGCTTTACTTTTGGGACGATCCGAGATTTATCCAGTACGAGCTGGCGGAATTTGTATTTACCGATTGGGTATTCGCTCCCGAGGTACAGGTCAGTAATCTCTTTTGGTTAGAAGAAGTGCAAAAGATCATTCAGCTATTTTGAAGATATAAAGCACTAATACCTATCACTATTTACGAACATGCTGAGATGCAATCCTTAGAGGTTTTATTTGAAACAGCCATGCGCGTGAACCAGCAACTGCCCGGTCACGAACAGTATCTAGCCCATTTACCCGGAATGGAATATCAGAAAACGACGGCAGCTGAAACCCTGGCTGAGCACGCCGATAAAGTGATGGAATACGCAATGCGGCTTTCGCAGATACACGGGCTGGATGTAGTCGTACACAGATTGATCAGGGGAGCAACCGAACGCTTTACCCGAAAAAAAGAGGTGGCCGCACTTTTAAAAGAAGCTTTTGTCGGCACCATAGCCTTCCATGATTTTGGGAAGATCAACCCCCACTTTCAAATTGACAAGATGGAAAACCCTCTATTTAGAGGAAAATTTCCGCCCCTGATACAGCCGCGGCACGGGCACTCTGCCCTGGGAGCCTACCTATATCTCTGTCATTTTTCAGAAAAAGTGTTACAACAAGCCCAGCTGGGCGAAGCAGAAAAGACCTGGTTATTAGCCGCGCTCATCGTTTTAGCCGACAGTATTATTGAGCACCACAGTCCAAGATTGGGCGCACCGGATCAACGCCTTGCCAAATCGGTTCTCACCCAGGAATGGACCTCATGGGAAACATTCAGACAACAATACAACATAGCCATCTCCCGGCTATTACCCCATTTGTCCGTACAATTGAAACTCATCTATAAGCAAATACAGTGCGAGAACAACTTTCCCTTATTCGCGCTTAGCCGGTTAAACTTTTCGCTGCTAACCAGCGCCGACAATCTGGCCACTTCTGACTATATGAAACAAGGAACGGTAGAAGACTACGGGCTCATTGATGCTACGCTAAGAGAACGCATGCTCCGCAATATCCGCCACACCGAATCCTACAATAAGCTTGCCTTCCAAAAAGCAGATGACTCTACCTGGCAGCCCCCGGATACGAGCGAGCAAGGGCCCCAAAACCTCAATCTGTTGCGCGGGCAAATGGCGATAGAAGTGATCCGGAAAATTAGACAGATACAGCAGCGAAGCCCCGAGCAACGCCTCTTCTACCTGGAAGCCCCTACAGGTGGTGGAAAAACCAACCTTTCCATGCTGGCTGCCGGAGAGCTGATACGACTTTGCCCGGAAATAAATAAGATCTTTTACGTTTTTCCATTTACTACACTGATTACCCAGACCCATCGTTCGGTAGCCCAAACTTTTGGTCTATCAGAGCACGAAATTGGGTTATTGCACAGCAAGGCCGGTTTTCGGGAAAGAGAACAAAGCTCGGCGGACGGTATATACGGAGCCGATTGGAAAAACGATCTGCATCTGCAATTTGCCCACTTTCCCATTTGTCTACTGACCCACGTACGCTTTTTTGACCTCCTAAAATCCCAGCGAAAAAGTGCCATTTACCCCGTGCACCGGCTGGTAGACAGCATGGTGATCATTGATGAGCTACAATCCTATCCACCCCAGGAGTGGGATAAAATCCTGTACTTCATCGATCAGTACAGTAAGTATTTCAACATGCGATTTATTTTGATGTCCGCTACCCTACCCCGCATTGACAAATTAAATATTTCGCGGCATCGCCCTCCCACCTTTTTCGACCTTTTGCCCGATGCCCATCGTTTTTTTCAAAATGACAATTTCCGCAAGCGCGTACACTTTCGTTTTGAGCTACTGGAAGAAAGCGCCCCCATAGGCACTAAGAAAACCATTGATCTACCCGAATTAGCCAATTGTTTATTGGATCGCTCCCGAGAATACGCCATTCAGCACAGTGGTCGCGTATTTACCATGGTAGAATTCATCTTTAAAAAGTCGGCCGCCGATTTTAAAATAGAAATAGAAAAAGTCGACCAGGCCGGCTTTTTTGACCATGTCTTTGTGCTATCCGGCACTATACTGGAGCCCCGTAGACGCGAGGTTATCAATTTCCTGAAGCGGCAGGTCGAAAGCAAGCAAAAAGTCTTACTAATTACAACCCAAGTGGTAGAAGCCGGAGTAGATATTGATATGGACATCGGCTTTAAAAATATTTCCCTCATCGACTCGGATGAACAACTAGCCGGCAGGATCAACCGGAACGTTCGAAAAAAAACTTGCGACGTCTACCTGTTCAAAGTAAACGAACCCGGGACCCTCTACCGCCGAGACCTTCGCTTTCAGATCGCGCGGAATGAGATCTCCATCACCGAACACCGCCGTATTCTGGAAGAAAAAGATTTCACTGCCCTATACGACCAGGTACTTTCAGCCATAAATAAAGGAAACGCACTGCAGGAAATAGACAATTTCCGAACCCAATATTTACCGGCGATCAGCAGGCTCGACTTCCGGGAAATCGATCAACAATTCAAATTAATCGATACCGATAACCTTTCCGTTTTTGTACCGACACTCTTACCGGTGGCGATTGAAGGGCAAAATGAGCATAGGAAAGAAATACTATTTGATGAGGCCGAACTAAATTTTCTGGCAGCTGCCGGCGCTTACCAACCATCCAGTCAAAACGTGGACGGTAAAGCAGTCTGGACACTATATCGTCAATTGCTCCAAGCGGAAAGGACCATGGAATTCTTCGAAAAAAGGATCAGCAAAAAAATATTGCAAGGCATACTGTCCAAATTCACCTTTTCGCTCTTCAATAGTCCGGACCTAATTGCCAGCCTCCAGCCATTTTGCCACGAGAGCAGTCTAGACACCTACCTCTGTCTGCGCGACGATTTTACCGAAATCTACGACTATGAAACCGGGCTACTGGAAAGCAAACTACAATCAGCCGACAGCAGGATATTTTGATCCGAAGCATAACCCTTTAAAGCAAGCCATTAAATGCAGATCAATGCCACGCTTATCAATTTATACCACCTCTGCCACCGGGAACTATGGCTCCATTACCACGGCATTCGTATGGAACACACTTCGGATACGGTCTACGTCGGCAAGCTTATCGGAGAAACGACTTACAGGACCCGGGCCGGCAAGAACAAACAGCTGGAAATAGATGGCGTAAAAATTGACTTTTTCGATCCGAAAACGCGGACCGTATATGAAACTAAAAAGAGTAATAAAGCCGAAGCAGCCCATATTGCGCAGGTAAAATTCTACCTCTATCTATTGGATAAAAATGGCGTAAAAGGTGCCACCGGTATTATTGAATATCCGGAGTTGCGCGAACGCACGATCGTACCGTTTCAACCAGAAAAGGATATCCAGGAGATAGAACGATGGCTAGCAGATATCGAGCGGATCTGTTCGAATAGCCGATGCCCGGGAGTCATAGAGCAACCGATCTGCCGGAGTTGCTCTTATTGTGACTTTTGTTATGCTGGGGAAGAAGGTTAGGGGTGCTGTCCTGACGATTTTTGTTAGGACAAGGGTGCTGGGTGAAATATTTATTATGTACCAATAAGTTATGAAGAAGCCATATTATCTTTTCCATCCGGGACGACTGAGTCGCCGCGATAACACCTTAAAGTTCACCCCGGTGGATGAGCAGGGACAAGTGGGGCAAGCCCGATTTCTGCCTGTTGAATCGGTTGAAGAACTCTATGTCTTCGGTGCGCTGGACACCAACAGTGCCATGTTGAACTTTCTGGGTCAGCAACACATCTGTGTGCACTTTTTCAATTATTACGAACACTATTCCGGATCTTTTATGCCACGGGACTATCTATTGGCCGGCAAGGTACAAGTGGCTCAAACCCAAGCTTACCTGGAGAAAAAAAAACGTTTACCACTGGCCAGGGCCTTGCTGGACGGAGCTGCCGGAAACATGTTGCGGGTACTAAAATATTATGAGAAGCGGCGACCGGGAGTAGCCAAGCAGATTGCGTGGATCCAGGAATATCAGAAAGGTCTGGGAGAGATGCGTACTACCTCAGCACTCATGGGGTTGGAGGGTAATATACGAGGAAGCTACTATGAAGCCTTTGACCATATCATTACCGATTTTGAGATGTCTGGTCGGAGTAAGCGACCACCTAAGAATGAGATCAACGCACTTATTTCCTTTGGTAATATGTTGTGTTACACACAGTGTCTCAAACAGATCTACCATACCCAACTAAACCCAACCATCAGTTTTTTGCACGAACCTGGATACCGGCGCTATTCTTTAGCACTCGATCTGGCGGAGATCTTTAAACCCATACTGGTAGATCGATTGATCTTCACGCTACTAAACAAACGAGTGCTACAAGCCAAACATTTCCGTCAGGATGTAAGCGGTTGTATGCTCAAAGAAAGCGGCGCAAAACTTTTCACCCGTCACTGGGACGAGCGACTAGGAGAAACCATTTATCACCGTACCCTCGGAAAAAAAGTAAGCTACCGGCACCTCATAAAATTGGAATGCTACAAAATAGTTAAGCATCTTATTGGTGACGACATTTATCAACCCTTTAAAATCTGGTGGTAAAATGTACGTTGTTGCCGTATACGACATCAATGAGCAACGAGTAGGAAAAATGCTGAAACTATGCAGACGCTACCTCAACTGGATACAAAATTCCGTATTTGAAGGAGAGATTAGTCCGGTCAAGCTCAGAGAACTCATTACCGAAGCTGAAAGCATAATGCAGTTACACGAAGACAGTTTAATTATCTTTACCAGCCGAGACCAGCAGTGGCTGAATAAAAAGGTCATTGGTCGAGAACGAATGACTACAGATAATTTTTTATAGAGAGTCGTCGATCTCCAGGAAAAAAGCAGCCATTAGAGATCGACGACTCTTAGAGAATAATTTTTTGATTTTTATTTTCTTAATAAACTGAATTTCAATCTTTAATATATATTTTTGTTGAGGCTCGCAATTGGATCATAGTGGGATTGAAACAAGTTTGACGCTTATTTGTTTGGGAGGTCTACGATTCTCGCAATTGGATCATAGTGGGATTGAAACTCGATTTCAATAACTGGCACCAGCTGGCCTACCAGCTCGCAATTGGATCATAGTGGGATTGAAACATAACAAAAAATAGGCCGAATTATAAAACCGCAACATCCTCGCAATTGGATCATAGTGGGATTGAAACTTGGTTACAATTAAGTACTTACCGCCGCCTAAACTTCCTCGCAATTGGATCATAGTGGGATTGAAACTTAGACTGTAGTCGATCACTTCCGGCCGGGGGATCTCCTCGCAATTGGATCATAGTGGGATTGAAACATTGATCAGCTCGACCGGGAAAACCGGAAGATGCGCGCTCGCAATTGGATCATAGTGGGATTGAAACTTCGCAGATATAACCAGTATTTTGGCTTCCGATCCGCTCGCAATTGGATCATAGTGGGATTGAAACCCGCTTCCCCTTTGGGTGGCCATTCTGAATTGAGAAACTCGCAATTGGATCATAGTGGGATTGAAACAGATTTAGCGATCACCACAAACGACGACATCGACGACTCGCAATTGGATCATAGTGGGATTGAAACTTATTCCACGAAATAAACACAAAGACAATGGCTGTAACTCGCAATTGGATCATAGTGGGATTGAAACGTAAATTTCGCACTGATCTCCGCCTGCCGGCGCACCACTCGCAATTGGATCATAGTGGGATTGAAACAGATGATACGGACGGAAGCCAGTAAGCCACAACAACTCGCAATTGGATCATAGTGGGATTGAAACATGCTTTCATACACCGATTGG
>NZ_PDUD01000073.1 GCF_002646595.1 Flavilitoribacter nigricans DSM 23189 = NBRC 102662 | reverse complement strand
TTCATCTGGTTATACAATTTAATGAACTGTGGCATCCGTTTTTCGAGTTGACAAACCGAGTTGACACCCCAGGGGATGAGATATTGATTTTTTGCGGTACTGTGAAATCGCTCCACATGCGGATTTTCGTAAACACACTCAGCCATTGAGGAGACGATTTGGTATTGACGAAGTAGTTTCAGGAAGCCTTTATCATAATATTGGCCACCACCATCTGAGTGAAAGATCAGTTGCTGATCAAAATTATGCTTTCCTCTGGTTTTTAGAGCCATTTTCAAAGCTTTCATGGTGGTTTGCTCGGTTTCCAGGGTTTGAGATAGCGCATATCCCAGGCAACGCCGGGAATAGAGATCTAGAATGAAAGTGAGATAGGCCCATCCGTCCAAGAGTCGGTAATAGGTCAGATCACTAATCCAGACTCGGTTGATATCGTTAATTTCCAGCCCTTCGGTTAAATTAGGGAACCTGAAGGCTCCACTGTAAGTGGTAATATGAAAAATACGGATTGGTTCTATACCTAAACCGTTGGTAATCAAGATCGATTCAAACTTATCCCTCCCCAAATGCTCGATCAATTGTTGATCACTTTTATGGGCACTCATCAGTTGATAGATGGGCCTGGCTCCCATTCGGGGATGGAATTGCCGATAATGCTTCACCCGTTCAATAATGGGATCCACTTGCTGTTCTTGCCACTGAAGGCGGCGACGATGTTGATGGAAGCCCTGACGGCTGATCCCCACAACTTGGTAGAGTGATTGCATACTCATTTGGTGTTGGGATCGGTGTGTGAAAAACCATTCGAGGACTTCCAGTCGGAGTTTTTTTCCAGCTCAATATTATATCGTTGTTCAGCCGTGGCTAACAACTTCTCATAATAACTGAGCTGAACCTGCTGACGGCCAATAAATTGTTCTAATTCTTTGACTTTTTGTTCTAAAGCCAGGCGTTTTTGCGTCTCGCTTTTTTCCTCAACTACCTTGGTAATGCTTTTTTGGTAGTGAGGCGAATATTTCTTAATCCATTTATAGACCGCCGATTTGGTGACGCCATATACCCGACAAATTTCGCTGACACTTGTCTGACCTTCATCATATTCTTTCACGCGGGATCGACGAAAATCTTCGCTGAAGTAGCGTCGTTCCCGAAGGTAAGATCGAGTTTTCTTTGACTTTTTCATGTGCCTGAATTTAAGGTTTTTTGAGTGCATGTACACTCGTTTTTTTGTCAACCTATTTCAGGCGCGCACATCCTGACTCCTGTCTCCTCTCTCCTGGCCACCGATGGCTGGATCTGGGAATGGATCAGGCCATCGGCACCGGAGCGTGCCACGGGAAAGATTGCCGGCTTATTTTTTCCGGATCAGGTCAGCATCAGGACCGATTCAAATTGCCCGGCATCGTACAGCCGCAGATAAAAGTAGCCGATGCCCGCCAGGCCCAGCATCATGTCCGGCGTAAAGTATTCCGTCTGGGTCCCGTTTGCCGGTGGTGTACCCTTGCGCTCCACCTGTTCGATCATTTCGTAACCGGCGGATTCCACGAGTTCCCGGTACGTTTTGTCCTGTAGGGTCTCGGAAGCATACAGGAGGGTTTCGGCATTGCCGAACAGACCGTGACAGAGAGAATAATTGCCAAGAGAGGTCAGATCAAAATGATCGATGGTGGTATTAACGGCTCGTTGGGCGTAGGTTTTCAGTATCTCTTTTCCCGTCAGTTCGTAGGCCCGCAGGCGGGCCAGACCGATGCCGGGAGCACCGTGACACCAGGCATTGCCGTAGTAGGTTTTTTCTTCCTCTCCGGGTAGGTACATGGACATATCCCGGAAGTCGGGCCAGTTCTGCTCTGCTTCGCTGAAATGGCTTTCTTCGTACGCAAAACCCGCCAGTGCGGCTTCGATATAGGCCTCGTTTTTCTGGAAATGTCCCAGTTCCAGCAGGGCGAGGGCAATCCCCGATGTACCGTGGGCAAAACCGGTCAGATTGGCTTTCGTGCCTTTTTCCAGGGTTTTCCAGGAACATCCGTGGGGCTCGTCAACGGCCCGGTTGAGCAGATAGCTTCCCATCCGGTCGAGCAGTTGTTCCAGCGGATCGGACGGATAATTGCGGGCCAGCTTGATAAGCGCCGGGATTGCTCCGGCACAACCGTCGATCATATCCAGGTTATAATCAGATTCGTCCATCCGGTGCATTCGGTTCAGTAGATCCAGGCCCCGGTCGATAAATTCTTCCGACTCCAGCTGCTCACCCAGCCGGATGGCCGCGTAGGCGATGCCGGTATAGCCGGTGTAAAAACCCAGTTTACCGTGGCGGATATTTTCGACATCGTCCAGCGCCTGCCGCATGGCCTCTTCCGCGATTTTTCGATGGAGGGGTTCCCGGCTCACACAATAGAGCTGAGCTAAAAAATAGGCGATCCCCGAAGTACCGCTGTACCAGTCGCCCTTCAGCGCCCGGTAGTAGGGTTCGGACCTCGATTTGTAGTTGGTTTCGGTAGTGGCTGCGATCCAGTTGCACTTATCCTGATGCCGGATGGCATCCCGGCAAATGCGATTGCCCAGCCGGATTGCGGTATTGAGATATGCTTCCTGCACGGTCTTGGATTTAAAAGTTAGGAAAAGAATAGGGATAAACGGAATGCGGGTTCAGGTACATCGCTTCCAGCCGGAGGTAGTTATCCTCGATATGGCGAAGGATGTAATTAAGCCAGCTTTCTTTTGACTGCTCCTGCTTCCAGGCCGCTACGATACCCTGAGCGATGATCTTGCAGCGGCTGGTACCAAAACTTTCCGAGGTATCGACCGGGCTTTCGGCAAAACTGATACCGCCGGTCAGTTTTCGGGTAAAGAGGGGCACCTCTTCTTTCAGGTAGTTTTTCAGGGTGGACCAGCCGGCGGCAATCACCTCCATCACGATGGAGAAATATTGTTTCCCGAAATACAGGACGCCCGCATCCCGCCTATCGTACATATGCGGGTGTTGCAGGCACTTGAACTGGAAGGGAACCTGCCAGTGGTTGAGGTTTTCGGAAAGGTAAGCGATGAGCTGGTGGGCACTTTCCGCCCGTAGGTTAAAGTACAGGCGTACATTACTTTCGATGTTGAGATCCAGAACAGTATCGCCGAAAATGTAAAAGAATCCGTTCGTGCGTTCTTCCAGCAGTTCGTGGCGGTTCAGGAGCCGGATGGATTCTCCCGTCTGCAGAGCTCCCATATTGTTGCCCTCCCGCAGGAAATCCCCCGGATAGGTATAGCGTTTACTGGCTCCTTTTCGGATCAGGATTCCACCGTCCCGCTCGATCTCCTGTACGCGCCAGCCGTGGTCAAAGCGCTCCCGGGTGGAGTTGGCGCTGCGCAATCGCCCGGTAAATCTATGGTCCGGTTCCACCTGCTTTAGCATCTTGCCGTTCCGGGCTCTATTCCATCCGGCGTAGGCGCGGAAGTAGATCAGGTCCCCGAGTTGGTAGGTGAGTTTCGCTTCCACCGTGGCATCCGGAGCATTTAATTCCGGCTGAAGATCCCCCTGGTAGCTGATCTTTCCTTCGGTGTCGATATCGATTGCCTGGACAATTTTTTTGAGGTCAGATAGTACTGTATCGGCTTGCATGTATAATGGGTTTAGTGATGCCTAATAAATTCCGGATCGCATCGTCCGGGTATTTGAGTAAATTGAGACTGAGCTGCAGCATTTTGGCGCTGTATGGCTGCAGTTGCTGGGAATAGGGAGAAGCCTCAAAACAGGTATGCATCAGTTTGAGGGCAGTGAAGCGGACAGCCTTAAGCAAATGCTCTCTGGCCTGTGGTTCGTCCCAGCCCAGACAGGCGGTATACCGTTCCCAGAAAGCTTCGATGGAGGGCTGCAGTTGCTCGATCCGGAAGATCGGTTTCCGGGACTGGGCAGGAGCCTGTTGCTCCAGCTCGCTGGACACCCAGAGGGAAAGGTAGTTTTGAAAAATAGCCGCCACATCCCACAGAGGATCACCGATATCGGCCAGCTCCCAATCAATGAGCCGGATATCCGGCTGCTCATCGTTCTCGTAACTATTATTGATCAGGAAATTAGGGAACTTGACGTCTCCGTGGATGAGGCTTTTCTCTTCCCATTCCGCCGTTACCGGTTGCAGAAGATCGAGAAATTCGCTGTTCTCGTAAATCAGTTGCAGGATCTGTTTTTCCACCGTTCCCATATGGCTGTTTTTCCAGTCCTCCATTTTTTTGGCGGGCAGTGAAAAGATCCAAGGTTGCTGCTTGTTGAAAAGCTGATAACTCGGACTTTGCTGGATCTCCCCTTGCTGGTAAGTATGATAGGACGCCAGTAATTCCGCCAGCTGGCGGCCGATCGCTTCCGGAAATTTTTTGGCCTGATAATGGTAGCTGTACAAACTCTGGGTATCAGATAATAATTCCAGAATGAGGATGTGATTGAGGTAATCGTACTCAAAATAGGCCGGTAGAAAACCCTTCAATACCCGGTATTGCTCATCGTTATTGGCCAGCCAGTAACAGGTGGCCTCGATGCGCATGGTATAGGTTTTTTCCCGGTCTTTGGCTTTTACCTGCTTGATCAGATAGGCGGGCTGAAATTCCTGATTGACCACAAAATTGGTATTGCGACTGGAATTGTCCCGGACACTGAATTCGCCCGCAATGATCGAATCCAGTGAGATCAGGCCCTTCTCCAGCAGGTAATGAGCGATGTTTTCGAAAGTAAGGATCATTTATATTTTGCTTTTAAAGAAAGTGAAGGCCGCAGCCTCCACTTTCTCCGGGGTTAAGAGTCTATCCGAAAACCATCCTTTGGTCTTAAAATAACCATCTATGGAACCTCATTTTGTCATTTTCTCCTTCCGTAGCGCTGCTACGAAACTCGAAAATGACTTCGTGAGCACCCAGATCTGGTCATTTTCGACAGCAAAAACGGTTGCTAGATAGGCTCTAAATCAATAACCGAAATTACCGGTTCGGTAAGGATCAAATGCTCCGGAATACCTGGCTCCGGCAGCCTGGCCCTGGAAGGTACCGGGTGCGACATTTCCGGGAACGTTACAGGCCCGGGAAACCGGGACCAGACGATCGACGAAAGCACAGGTACAGATCGTGTCAGGGTTGATGGACCTGGCGGCGATGTTGCAGATAATTGGTCCGCAAGTGACCGGGCATGTCGGGTTACAGGTGAAGAGGCAAGATGGCCCGTCACAGGTTCTAAAACAGGTGCCGATACAACTGTGACAGGTAAAATCAAATGTTGGGCAGGGCGGATTGTTAGTAATGCAGGCCGTGTTGAAGGCGGAGTGACCGGTGTGCACCAGATCATTCCCCCCTAATCCAATGCCGGCACCGCCGCCAGCACCGAAGGTAAATCCGGAATTGGCGTAGGCCGTGAGCAGGTCACCCTGTAGGAAAGAAGATCGCGGTCGGTTGGTCATCGCGGGATCTCCGAAGGTTACTACGGTTGACTTTTTGAGCCAGACCCGGCTGCCGCCTAACGGATTTTCGGATTTTTCCACCGGGAGACATTCGAGGATGGCCTCCGTAGGCACTTCAATAAAGTTATTGAGGTGCTCGTCAAAATAAATACGGAAATGGCCTTCGACGGGAGAATCACCGATGTAACCCTGGAGCAACTGGACCGCTTCGGGGGAACTGGGGTTTGGCCGGACTTTCTTGACAAAATCGTCCCGGCGCAATTTTTTTTCGTTCGCCATAATACTGGTTTTTGGATTAAATAATGGGGTTTGAAAAAAGATCTTAGGTCGCAGTTCCCGGTCACCCGGAAATGCGTATGACAAATGCCCAAAGCACCTGCAAGGCCAATAAGTACCGCTATGGCAAACCGGTACCTATGGACTGCTCCTGCAGATCACTCTGGATTTTTTCAGTATTATTCGAACTTGAAATAGTAGGTAGGTGATGGCATGGTATAACTGGGTAATTGGGGTTAAAAAAAATTTTTTGGGCAGCTTTTGGAATGTAATTGTTTGGGGTCAGCTGCAAATAGTTATTGCAATATATTCAAATCCAAGTACTTTTACAAGTATAAAAATTTGTAATACGAATAATCTTCAAAATATATTATGGAAATAAGGCTTGTTTTTAGTGTTAAATTTGACACGCTAATAGTCTCTCCAATCGTAGATTGATCTATCGTTCTTTTTAGCTCATTTGAATTGACTAAAATCCCCTCCCCTGATGAAAACAGAATTTTCGTGTATTGACCGGTGCCAGGCGGTCAGCTTTTCCAGTTCCCCGTACGATACCGGGCGGACGGAGCAACTCCGGTCGGTCAGCGCCGAACTTTGCGGCATGAAAAATTTCTTTGAAAATCAATCTCGCGGGAACGAATTGGAGAAAAACTGAATTTTTATGTATATTTAGAGTACGAAACCAGTTATAAAAGGCATGAATTACCCAGTTATTCATTAAAGATCATGCCGAAAAACGCAATTTCATTTATTGGAATTGCACTATTATTATTCATAAAACTAGACCCCAATGGAAACAACTGCCTATTTGTTTCTGTCGCTGCTCATTGCGACTTTAGGATTTATTTTCTGGTATACGCTATCGCCTTCCCTGCGTCTACCCAAAAGATTCCAGATCCAGTATGATATCAACCCGGCTTATTTCAACCGCATCCTGCGGCGAAGGCTTGCCGGTTTCCTCATTTACGGATTACTACCCGTTTTGCTCATCTTCAAATGGAAGGTACTCGGAGAAGTGCGTCTGGAAGATCTCCAGATCAGTTTCGCCTGGAACGGATCGGTTACCTTCTGGATCCTGATCCTGGTTCCGCTGGCCTTGCTGTTTAGCTTCCTAAGCGCCGGCAGGAGCAGCAACCTGATCGAGTATCCGGAGATCCGCGTAACGCTCTGGACGCCGTACCGCATTTTTTTGAGTGCCCTGTACTGGATCCTCTATCTGGTAGCCCTGGAATTTTTGTTCCGGGGCCTGATCCTGCAATCCGTACTCATGGCTACCCGGAACGAGTTTGCCGCCATACTGGTGAGCACCGGCCTGTATGCGATGACCCATTACTTCAAAAATAATCGCAACTCGAGCCTGTCCATTCCCTACGGCCTGATCATGGCCTACGTCACGCTGGCCAGTGGTAGCCTGCTACCGGCCATACTGGTGCATACCATCGGTGGGCTGACGACGGAATGGCTGGCCATTTACAAACATCCGGAGCTACAGGTAAGATTCAGATTTTAGTTCAAAACCCCAATAAATACCCCAGTTATGAAAACGAATTTGAAAAATATTTCCCGGGATCGGTATACCTGGTACAATTGTACCGGTAATGTCAAGGTCTCCCCCTTACGATTTTTTTACCCCCGTACGAAAGAGCAGATCGCCGAAATCGTCAGAGAAGCCGAAAGGCGCGAACTACGGGTACGGGCGGTTGGCTCCGGCCATTCCTTTTCCGAAGCGGCAAAAGGCAAGGATTTTCTCCTTTCTATGAAACGCATGGCCGGGGTCTCCCGCCCCCACAAGGAAACCCTTCGAACGAAATTCCGGGAGATGCCGCTGGTCTCCGCGCAGGCCGGTATCGTTATCCGTCGCCTGAACCGGACTCTGGACCGGATGGGCCTGGCCCTGATCAATATGGGCGTCATCGATGTGCAGACCCTTTCGGGGGCGATCATGACGGGCACCCACGGCACCGGTATCGGAAAGCCAACGATGCCGGATATGGTGCGCTCTCTGAAACTGGTCGGTACGGGCGGTCGCTTTTTCCAGATCGAACCCACCGACGGAATCACCGATCCCGATCAGCACGGTAGCACGAACCCGATCGAGCTCATCCAGGACGACGATACTTTCTACAGTACGATCCTGAGCTTCGGCGGCATGGGCATCATCTACGAAATGACGCTCGAAGTGAAGCCGCAGTACAAAATGCTGGAGCGGCGCTATCTCAAACCCTGGTCGGAGCTCGAGCAGGAACTACGCAACGGAAGTTTCATGCGGCAACTCAAGCAAAAAGACTTCATGGCTTTCCGGATCAATCCCTACAAAGTGAGCAAGGGAAATCGCTGTGCGGTCGTAGAGCAGGACATTGTCGGACCGGACGAGAAGCCCCGGCGCTTATTTGCCCTCAGGAAAAATCTGATCTTCCAGATATTCAGCAATCTGGAGTTCCTCATCGAAGGTTCTGTCCGCCGGTTCCGGAATAGTCCGAATGCAGTGGCGAAGACCATTCAACTTGGCTTGTGGTCCACCAAGGATACCTGCTACTACGGCCCCAGCTATAAGGTGTTGTACCAGGCCGGAACCGCCGTACTGCGGCACGGGATCAGTGCGGAATTTGCCTTCGAGGCCACCGGTGAGAAAGTCATCGAGGTGATCAACGCCATCATTGATCAAACGAAGAAGAATAAGGACGAGAATGGACTGTATCAATCCTCTTACGTGTCCGTTCGTTTTGTTGCACCTTCCCGGGCTTATCTGTCTTCCGCCTACGATCGGGCCACAGTCTACGTGGATATACCGCTGCTTTTCGGCACGATCGGAGATCTGGAGATCCTGGAACGCTATCAGGACCTGATGATCGACATGGGAGGCATTCCCCACTGGGGGAAGCACAATCTGCAGCTTTACCTGCGGAATGATTTTATCCGGGAGCAATTTGCCAGGGTGGGTACCTGGATGGCCATTCGCGATAGACTGGACCCGAAAAAGACCTTTCTGAACGACTTCATCATCAAGATGGGACTCGGTAGCAAAAAGGCTAAAAGGAAAGCGGCCCGGCTACAAAAGACCGGAGTATGATGCGATTGAAAAAACGCCGTTGGCTGCTTCTGATCACCGTAGCACTGGTGGGCGCCATGAGTACGGCCTGTGGTTTCCTCAAGCTCGATCCGCATCTGGATAGGCTGGATGCGAGGGTAGATTCGATTACCCGTAAGGCCGGAGCCGGATTGCTGGCCGGTATCGATACGACCCGGCTGGATTCCCTCGTGAACCGCCTGGTCGGAGGCGCCACCAGAACCTTCGGCCGGGAACTCGACTCCATCAGCCTGAAAAATTTACAGGACACTTTGCAGTCGGCCGTTTCCGGAGTTGTGGATGAAAGCCTGTTGCGTATCCGGTATTTTCTGCAGGACAGCACCAACTTAACCCAGGTGCAGCGGGAAGTAGACCAACTGACCCGGAATCTGGAATACCGGGTGAATGGCATCCTGACCGGACTGGTTCCGCGAGCACTAAACGAGGAAAGTCTCAACCGGATATACGGTCTGCGGGATTCCCTGCTTGGGCCGGTCACTGCTATGGCGGTAGAACATCTGGTTCTTAATAGTATCGAAGCGTTGGCGGAAAGTGAAAAGCTGGATAGCCTTATCGGAAAAGTCAGGGCAGTGGTGGACGATACCACCGTCAAAGTAGACCGGACCGCCCAGGGGATCAGTAAAACGGTCATGCGTATCGGTCTGGCCATCGGGATCATTCTGGTAGCCTTGACGCTGTTTTTCGGATTCCTCTGGTTCCGCAAAAGGTCTCTGGCTAAGAAGCAGGAAAAACTGCTGATCAACCTGACCAAGGCCATCGACGCCATTCCCAGCCAGGATGCTTACGACCGGACGATCGCTTATTTGCAGGAGCAACTGAATCGCGCACCGAGCAATGAACAGCGGGAATTACTGCAACAGATCCTCCGGGAAAATGAAGAACAATATCCGCAAAAGCAACAGTACAAAGCCCATTATGAGCATCTGTTGAATTTGCTGAAAAGCAAGGATGATGACGGCTTGATCCGGCAACGACTGCTCAACGGAACGGACGACGAATTCCGCCAGTTCCTGGAAAATGCACTCAATAATTAGATCACTAGCAGCCTGATAGAAAACGACCCAAACGGCTCGAATTCTTGCAAACAATAAAACTGACCAATCATGGGAAAGACCCTAAAACTTAGTTTCGCAATGGGCGGCGGCGTTTCGCTCGGTACTTTTTCCGGTGCGGCCCTCACGGAAATCCTGAAACTATTCATTCTGTACGGCCGGGATAAAACCGGAGAACCGTACGATCGCATCGTTGTGGACTCCTTTAGTGGAGCCAGTGCCGGGGCCATTTCTCTGGCCATCCTGATGCGTTCGCTGCTGGACTACCGATCGGTAATGAAGCAGTTGAAGCTCAACGGGAAAGAGCTGATGGATGGCCTGCGCCGGGAGTATAAATTTAAAAAACTGAGCCCCGAAAAGCAGGAAGCGCTGCTGGCCGCCGAAGTGGCCCAGCATCTGCAAAAGAGGATCTGGGTAGATGAGGTGGATATCGTCAAATTATTCGAAGGAACCAATAACGGCGGGGAGCATCCATCCCGCAATTTCGGCATCCTGAAAAACGAACTACAGATCGACCTGGCCAAAAAATACCTGATCGACAATTGCAAGGATATCGAGCTGAAACACAAGCAGATCCTGGCCGATAGGGTGCTTTTTGCCTGCTCTCTGACCAATCTATTGGCGCGGACCCTTTCGGAGAGCAATGACCCGGCGGAGGTGCCCCTGTATACCGAATACCTGAAAGCAACTTCTTCCTATGACCACAAGGAACTGCGGATCATTGAGTTCGACCTGAAAGATGAACCACTGGGCCGGGCCTCGGAAGATAACTGGTTATTGGTGGGAGGAACAAAGCAGGAACTGGACGGCAACGATGAAAAGACCGGTATTGCCTATCGCCGTTTTAATCTGTTCGATAGACCGTCCTGGGCAATGTTCTCCGCTTCCGTGGTGGCCTGTGGCGCTTTTCCGGTAGCCTTCGAACCGACGGTGCTGGAAAGAAATTGTGCAGAATTTCCGAGGCGCGACTCCAACCGGGATAAGCCGGAGGAGCCTGCGTCTGAATTAACTAAGCAGGAAACCAGTTCGGAAGAAGAAAAGCCCGGGTCCACCGACAAATACGCTTATGTGGACGGTGGAACGTTTAACAATGAACCCATCCGCGAGGCCTTCCGCCTGGCGCATTACCTGGACGTAAATGAAGGGCAGTCCGAACAGGAAGACCGGCTGGTGATCTTTGTCGATCCCTACGTCACGCCCAGTCAGCAGCGGGAATCCCGGATCTTTTCTTTTGAAGAGTTTATTGCCAACGGTTCGGGAGACGGGTATTTAAAAAATATGAGTTCGATTTCCGATTTCGCCCGTGCGAAGAACCTGGTCGGCACACTCATCACTACCCTGCAGGATCAGGGATCCATCAAGGAAGAGAACAAGTCTCAAAATTATATTGAAAACCTGCGGGTCAAAAAGGCCCTGGACAAATACATCGATGATGTGCATTTCAATATCGAGGAACGTATCGAACTGATCGGGGACCTGATCACCAGTATCCTGCAAAAGGTAAGACAGGAGCTGAAACGGAGTCACATTCCGCCCGGCACCCGGAATATTAAAGTGTTCCTGGAGCGATACCTAAACGATTGCTCGCCGAATCTGAAAGGTTGTCCCAAAAAATTATCAGAGGCTCTGTATGAATTTATCGAGGACGAAAATGGGCAGGAGCAGGATGTAGCCCGCCTGCAAAAAGTTTTACTTGCGGAATCCGGGAATGGTTCTTCCACCGACAAACAGGAGGTCATCAAAGTCATTCTTAAGATGCTGGCCGATGTTGCGCTGGACACTTTCGGTAAAAACGAAAATGCTCTGCGGGCCGCCGTAACGCCGGTCGCCTATCTGCAAGAATCCAACAAAGAACCGGTAAGGGTGAAAACGATCTTCCTGCCCGGAGCTGAGCTGGCCGCATTTGCCGGATTCTGCTCGGTCAATTCCCGGGAAGCAGCTTTCCTGTACGGGCGCTACTGTAGTGTGCAGGCTCTGCGGCGGGATGATTTTCGAATAAAGCACCAGCATATGGTCCAGACTTTTGCCCGTGCGAACGATATGCGAAAACGGCCTCCCGGACCCTTTATACGGCACGACGAGAGTGAACCTGCCTGTGATCAACTGGTGCAACGCATTGAAAAGGTCTACCAGGAATTCAATACCAAATCCTACGCTAAGGACCTGAAAAAAGATACGGTGCGGCTGGTACTGGCCCGCATGAGACGCCTGTTGACGGGTCAATTCAAGAGTTTCCTGTTGAAGCCAACCCTGTTCACAATTGGTGTCGCCTTATCGCTGATCGGTTTAACGATCCTGTTCAAGTGGTTAATTTCGGACACCCTGAGCATCCGGAATATCATAGACGTACTGGAGTGGATGGCTTCCAGCTTGCTGGCTACGCTCATTTTGATGATCCCACTGGTTATTTTTCTACCATCCTACCTACTGCGAAAAATGCTCATCACCAGGCAGATCGAGCAGATGCAATCCGAGGAGATCATGGTTTTTCTGGACCTTCCGGAAGATTTTCCAACCCGTAAGACCATTTGTCTGGAGATCAATGATCAGTTTCGAAATCCTTCGGAAAAACGGAAAGAACTGAATTTGAAGGGTGAAAAAGAATCTATTCAGGACGAAGAAGGCTCCTTCCAGCGGCTGAAATTTAAACTGGGTATCGGTTACCAGAATTTCACCCGGGATGAGAAATACTTCTCTCCATTTCATACCTGTGAACGGATGATGATCAATCCGCTGAAATTCAGTAATGATGATGAGGTCGGCGAGGAAATAACCGGAATACAATTTCACCGGCAGCATCCGGTAGTGGACCTGCGATCTGCGCTAGTGGAATTGAACCGCCTGGGATGTGAAAAGGAACACTTCATCTATCCGGTCCTGGTCGGCCGGGTTAAGCCGGACAGCCAGTCAAATGGAGGCGTGCTGGAATGCAAATGGGAATTGAGCGATCAGGCCGTACCGCTGGAGGCAGATCTGTTGCGCTGATCTGGATAGTATAGTGAGATCAGTTCTTCTGAAATATACTCGTCAGATCATCCATTACCCGACCCAGGAAAGAACGATCGTCCGTAATGATGCGGGCGGTAGCCTGCATCTCCTGGGTAAAGGGGATGGGCTTTTCACTGGTAGTGATCAGACTGTCGGAGTTCAGTTCAATCTGCAGGTGATAGAACGGTGATTCACCCGGATTGGGCAGGGGCGCGATCTCCGAGACCTGTCCTTCCAGGACACCAAACTCCTTATAGGGATAAGCCTGGAGGCGCAACAGCGCTTCCTGTCCCGGACGAACTTTTCCGGATTTAGCAACCGGCAACTTTGCTCTGACGGTCAGGTCGTGATCACCGGGACCCGGATCAATGGTCAGAATAACCTGCCCGTTCCGGACGGACTGGAAGTCACTCCATACATCGGCGAAGATCACCTCTCCTCCGATCGGGGCCTTTACCAGATTGGTGGCTTCCCACTCCTCCAGGGACGCGCGCATTTCCTGGGCGGATTCGGCCAACTGGCGCCAGCCCTTTTTGATCTCGTTGTTCTGATCCTGGGATAGGGTGATGATCTGGTTTTGCCGGATCTGCGCTTCCAGCTCGTTGCGGGCGTAATCCGATTCTTTGCCTTGCAGCTCGCGCTGGTAGCGCAGGTAATTATTTTTGGCTTCCTCGTATTCCTGCTGACTGGCCGCTCCCTTTTGGTACAGCTGCAGATAAGTCTCCTGGTTGTTTTTAGCAATGGTCACTTCCTGCTTCAAGGTATCGATGACCGTATCGGTTACCTCGTTCAGGCGGTTGATCTGAGTCAGTTGTCGTTGCAGTACTTCAATTCTACGCTGGGTATCATCCCGGATAAGCAAGAATTGCTGGGCGTCCAACAGCTCGCTCAGGGCGGAGTAAGGTCCCTGCAGACTGGCCAGTTGGAGTCCCTGGGGCAATCTGATCTCCCGGATCGATCGGTCCCGGATGGCGGGGATGAGCCGTTCCACTTCCGTTCGTAGGGTCTGAATGGCCGGCAATTCGGCGGGACTCTGGAAGCTGAGCAGTAACTGACCGGAGTCGACCAGATCCCGGTCGTCCACCCAGAGGTGATCGACCCGTACATCGGATTTTGCGGTAATGCGAATGGGGGGATCCGCGCTGAGGATCACAGCCGGGGCTTCTACGATGTCGGGGTAGCGGAGTACCATGCCAAGGATCAGCAACAGCGTGACACCCACGAGTACGAAAGTAATGCCCCAGCGGGTCAGCCATCCGGGCGGACGGCCGAGAATGGCCTGGACTTCACCTTCTTCCTGGAGGCGGATCTTTTCGGGTTCAGTGATGAGGTTTGGCATTGGCAATAAATTGAACTTACGTCATGAGGGGTTATTTTTCCTAGTTCCCCAGTTCCAGTTGATTTTTCACCAGTTGATAATATTTTCCCCGCTGGTCTACCAGTTCGGAGTGGGTTCCCTGTTCCACCAACCGGCCTTTTTCCAGCACGACGATCTGGTCGGCATTTTTGACGGTACTCAGACGGTGGGCGACCACTACGACCGTACGGCCGCTGAAAAACTGTTCGAGGTTTTCCATGATCGTCTTTTCGTTCTCGGCGTCCAGAGCGTTAGTGGCTTCATCGAAGAAGAGATACGGCGGATCTTTGTAAACAGCCCGGGCGATGAGCAGGCGCTGGCGTTGGCCCTGACTGAGCCCGTTTCCTTTACTGCCCACGCGGGTATTGTAGCCCAGCGGCAGGGACTCAACAAATTCCTGAATATTGGCGGTCCGGACCGCCCGTAGCAATTTTCGTTTGTCGATCTGGTCTTCACTTTCCGCCACATTACGGGCGATGGATTCGGAAAAAATATACCCGTCCTGCATGACTGCACCGCAATTTCTCCGCCAGAGGTCCTTGCTGATATTGCTGAGGTGCATGCCGCCTACCTTGATCTTACCCGATGTGGGCGGATAAAAACCCAGGATGAGTTTGATCAGGGTAGTTTTGCCGCTGCCGCTGGTGCCGACGATGGCGGTCACTTTTCCGCTGGGGATGGTCAGATTGATATCTTCCAGTACCGGGCCGGTAAGTTTATTGTAGTGAAAGTCGAGGGATTCGATATGGATGTCGCCGTCTTCCGGTAGTATTTCCGAATGGGCCGGCGCTAGGTCTTCTTCGTCCTCTTTCAGGTGGATCTCCCCCAGACGCTCCAGACTGATCTTGGCATCCTGGGCGGTGCGGGCAAATCCGGCCAGTTGCTGCAGCGGGCCGTTTAGCTGGCCGATGATATACTGTACGGCCAGCATGGTACCGAGGGTCATTTTACCCTGGATAACCGCGTAGGCCGCCATAAAAGTGATAATGATATCCTTTAGCTGACCGATAAACTGGGTGCCTACATCCTGTTTTTGAGTGATTGCGAGCGCCCGGACGT
This sequence comes from Flavilitoribacter nigricans DSM 23189 = NBRC 102662, assembly GCF_002646595.1. Lineage (GTDB taxonomy): Bacteria > Bacteroidota > Bacteroidia > Chitinophagales > Saprospiraceae > Flavilitoribacter > Flavilitoribacter nigricans. Next base: position 13,483 of record NZ_PDUD01000073.1, on the reverse strand, counting down.
TGGCGCGGAACAATTTGGCCTGAATGTGCATCCACTGCCAGCGGTGCCGACGTTCACTTCGCTGTAATTTGATCTCCTGCATGCCCTGGATCAGCTCAATAAGATTACTCTGGTTTTCGGAGAGCTGCTGAAAACGCCGGTGGTCGACGACCGCCCGCTGGCGCAGAAAGATCATGATCCAGCCGATGTAGAGCACGGAAGAGATCAGAAATATGAAAAAGATCGGCAGGTGGAACAAGGCCAGCACAAAACCGAAAACGATCAGGTTGAAAGCTCCAAAAAGAATATTCAGGGTAGAGGTAGTCAGGAATTGTTCGATCCGGCGGTGATCGCCGATGCGCTGGAGCAGATCCCCGGTCATTTTCGCATCAAAAAATCCGATGGGCAGTCGCATCAGTTTATAGAGGAAATCGGAGATCAGGGAAATGTTCACGCGGGTGCCGATATGCAGGAGGATCCAGTTTTGTACCACGCTCACGGTGATCTGTCCGGCAAACAGCATCAATTGGGCGAAGAGCACCAGATAAATGAAGTGAATATCCTGGTTATCAATCCCAATATCCACAATGGATTTGGTCAGGAACGGAAAGATTAGCTGAAACACGCTTCCCAGGATGAGGGCCAGCCCCAACTGACCGATCAGTTGCCGGTACGGGCGCAGGTACCGGAAGAGATAGCGAATGCCCATTTCATTCGACGCTTCCCCTTCCTGATCGTAAAAAGCGGGGGATGGTTCGAGTAGCAGCGCGACTCCCTTACCGTCGTTTTGAATATAGCCGGCTTTAAAATCAGCCACACTCATTTTGATCTTTCCCAGCGCCGGATCCGCCACCCAGACGTGTGATCCTTTTATCTTGTAAACCACTACAAAGTGCTTCTGCTGCCAGTGCACAATGCAGGGTAGGGGAGCATCTACCAGTCCGGGCTGATCGTCGCCGGGGCTTGCAAAGGGCAGCGCAACCGCCAGACTTTGCAGCCCGATGTGATCCGCTGCTTCCACAATACCCCGCATACTGACCCCTTCGCGGTCAATGTAGCTGTGTTCACGCAGATACTGCAGGGAAAAATGCCGGCCATGATGGGCCGCCACCATGCGCAGGCTGGTGGGCCCGCAGTCCATCGCGTCCAACTGCTTGTAGTACGGAAATCGGTCAAACATAATTCAAAAGCTGGGGTTGTTGATTTATTTTAGGTGTAAGGGTTGTTATTTTTTGATCCTGGGATGGAGCGCGGAAGTGTTCCCTGACTATTGTTTGTACACCCGGCCATCTTTCATCACGAACTGAACATTGGTCATCACAGAGATATCTTCCAGCGGATTGCCCGGTACGGCAATAATATCCGCCAGCTTCCCACTTGCGATCGTCCCCAACTGATCCGATACCCCGAGGATCTCCGCCGGGGTCAGGGTGGCGGACTGAATAGCTTCGATGGCGGGCATACCAGCCTCGACCATATAACCGAACTCCTTTCCGTTGAGCCCGTGGGGTGATACCGCCGAATCGGTACCGAAGGCGATCTTTACGCCCCCTTTGTAAGCGCGGGCAAAAGTCTCGGCGATCTGTGGGCCTACTTCCAGTGCTTTGGGGACGATCACCGGCGGGAAATAACCTGCTTGCTTCGCCTTTTCCGCAACGAACATGCCCGCGGAAATGGTCGGAACGTAATAGGTGCCTTTCTCGACCATCAAACCGATGATCTCATCGGTCATAAAGGTGCCGTGTTCAATAGTGGTAATACCCGCCATAACGGCTCGCTTCATACCTTCCGGGCCGTGGGCGTGGGCAGCAGTGTGGAAACCGTAATCTTTGGCTGTCTGTACGATCGCTTCCAGTTCTTCCATGGTGAATTGCGGTCCCTGGCCGTCTTTGGCGAGGCTCAGTACGCCGCCGGTAGCGGTGATCTTGATGCAATCCGCACCGTTCTTATACCGCTGGCGCACCGCTTTGCGGGCATCTTCCGGACTGTTGATGACCCCTTCTTTCGGGCCGGGATCCCCGATGGTTTCCTTCCGGCGGCCATTGGTCGGGTCGGCGTGTCCGCCGGTGGTACCGATGGCCTTTTCGGCGGTATAGATGCGCGGCCCGTCCACATAACCACGGTTGATGGCATCCCGGAGGGAAACGTTCACCCCCGATCCGCCCATGTCCCGCACGGAGGTAAATCCGGCCATCAGGGTTTTCTTAGCGTAAGTGGTAGCCCGCAGGGCCACATCGGCATCGTCGAGCGTAAAGCGTTCCAGGTACTGGGTCGGACTGGATTCTCCCTCGATGTGTACGTGCATATCCGTCAGTCCGGGCAGCACCGTATGGGCCTTCAGGTCGATTACCGTGGCCTCTCCCGTTCCGGCGATGTAGCCGCGTTCGATCCGGGAGATCTTATTCCCCTCGATCACTACACTCATTTCCGAAAGTAAAGCGTCGTTTTCGGTATTGAGCAGGCGGCCACAGTGCAAAATGGTGGTTTGCGCCGGTAGGGAAACTGAAATGGCAAAGCAAAATAGGAGCAGCAGTAATGGGAAATGGTGGCTTGGGCCCGGGTAGCGATATGATCGTTGCATAAATTAGTGAAAATTTGTTCCTGGAACAGATCTGAACTTCGTTTCCGGGTTGAAAATGAAACAACTCTACTATCGGAGCAAAATTCAGACAGGTGGTTACGGAAATATGGCCTTGGGGAGAATACGCCCCTAATTTACCAGAACAATGCTTATCCCTGAAAAAAATCGGTTGTTTTTTGTGTGATTTCGCCAGTGCGGTCATTCGCTACCAAAATGGCGACAAGCCCGGGGCGCGGATAGTCTTAAGGATGCAAACTAGTCTTCGCCATGCACCCGGAGCAGGATCTTGCCCTGATTTTTATTCGCTTCCATATAATCGTGGGCCGCTTTGACCTCTTCCCAGGAGAAAACACTATCAATAATGGGACGGAGCCGGCCGCTGGAAAAATGTTCGTGGGCGTGGCGGTAGAAATCCCCGGTCAGCCGGATCTTGTAATCCAGTGAACGGCTGCGCAGGGTAGATCCGGTGATCTGCAGGCGTTTGCCCAGGATAAGCGCAAGATTTACTTCCGGCACTTTGATCCCACCCATCAGAGCGAGCATGATCATCCTGCCGTCGAGGCCCAGGGCGTTCAGGTTTTGTTTGAAATAATTGGCGGCAATAAAGTCGACAATGACATTCACTCCTTTGCCGTCGGTTATTTCTTTCACCACCTCGGCAAAGTCCTCGGTGCGGTAATCGATCGCTCTGGCGGCACCCAGTTCCCGGCAGATGGCGTGCTTCCCGGCGGAGGCGGTAACGATGGATGTGGCTCCGGCGAGGCGAACCAGTTGCAGGGCGGCAGTACCTACGCCACTGGCTCCGGCGTGGATCAGGGCGGTTTCACCGGCCTGCAGCTGGCCAATCCAGTGCAGGGCCTGGAAAGCCGTCAGGAAAACTTCCGGAATAGCGGCCGCTTCCCGCAGGCTTAAACCATCGGGAATAGGCATGGCCATATCTTCGTGGATGACGGCCTGCTCGGCGTATCCACCGCCGTTGAGTAATCCGAAGACCTCATCTCCTATCGACCACTTATTTACCTTGGAGCCGATGGCTACCACTTTTCCGGACATTTCGAGACCCATGATCGGACTGTCATCGGGCGGTACCGGATAGTTGCCGGTTCGTTGCAGGAGGTCCGCGCGGTTGAGCGCGGTATAGGCTACTTTAACCAATATTTCCCGGGGGCCGGGCACCGGTGTCGGGTATTCGCCGAGGAACAGCTCTTCGGTGCCACCCGGTCTATGAAACTGTACTGCCTGCATCACGGAGTTATTCAAAATTATCGTCTAGTATTTTTTGATCGATGGTGGTCGTGGGTACGGTACGGAAAGAACGTTCGATCATATCGGTCAGCTTTTCTTCCCGCAGACTATTGCGATACCACCAGATCGCGGCAATCAGCAGCAGGATGGCCAGAATGGAACCTTCAAAGCCGAAGGCGCCGCCGCTCAGCCAGTCGGGGCCGGAAGTAGTCGTGTTGGTCAGTGAATAGGTGCGGATACCCGATGTTGGGAAACCGTAAGCGACTCCCTGCATAAAGTTCCAGGCCGCGTGCATACCGGTGGCCAGCCACAACTGCCCGGTTTTAAGGAACAGCAAACCAAAAAGCAGCCCGGCGATCGAGATGGTGATGAAACCCATGGTGGAAAAGCCATCGTTGGATGCATGGACCAGGGCAAACACCAGGGCCGAGATCAGAACGGCAACTTTAATGTTGAAGTATCGGGCGAGCAGACTCATGAGGTACCCCCGGAAGAGCAGCTCTTCGGCGAAAGGCTGTAGCAGGAACAGCACAAACCAGCCGATCAGGGTAGCGGGTTGGAAATTGAAACCCGTACTGGCAGCCATACCGGAAATTACCAGCAGCACGTAGCCGACAGTGACGAGAACCATACCGAGCAGCCAGCCTTCCCCAAATTCCCGGACGCCCTTATCGGTAGCCAGACCGGCGGATACCAGGCTTTGTTTGCTGATGAGTTTGCGCACGATAAAGAGCGCAGCCATCGTGCCGATGATCACCACCAGATAGGTCAGGTTCAGGATCCAGGCCGGAGAATCGGCCATATCACCGGAAGCCAGGGCCGCAGCCTGTTCGTTGGGGATCAGTTCGCCGATCGGTAATGAAAGCAAAATGGTGAATAGGATACAAAGGATCGTGAATAGAATGGCTTTGCCAAAAGCCAGTAATATTCGACGCATCAGAGATGGTGATTGGTTATTAGGCAGGTTTTCCATGTGGTATTTTTACTTCAAATGCTATTCGAAGTTGATAGTCAATTGAAAATAGTCTGTGGTTAATCTGAAAAGTAACAAAAATCGGATGATATATTATCCCCGGAGCTTTTTTCTTTTGGAAGTCATTTAAGGGTATTTTAGAAGGTTAATTGGCATATTCCAATTTGACTTTTGCCGACCAAGGTCGCAAAGTGCCGGTGTTACAAAGAAGACTTTGCTGGATTCCCCCATGCTTTACTGTTAGCGGGTATATCTTTAGTGACAACGCTTCCAGCACCTACCAAAACGTTATCACCAATGGTAACGTCGGGAAATATACAGCTGCCTCCGCCGATGCGCGTATGGCTCCCGATGTGAGGCGGTTGTATATTACCGTCCATATACTTATCGTTCATGGTGATCACTCCAGGACCAATAAAACTGTTGGAGCCAATGGTTACACCACGGGTAATATGGCAGCCGGTCTGGATACTGACATTGTCTCCGATACGTACACCACTGCAGATATTGCAATGGGAACCGATCGTGCAATTGTTACCGATCTCCACATCCATTTGGATCAGCGTAAAGGAACCAACACGAGTTCCTTCACCGATTTGGACATTGTCTTGTACTTCGGTCAGCTTTGGGTTATAGAAGCGAACATTTTTGAATCTACGCCGAAGACGCCATCGTGCAAATAGGTTCATATTAGGGATCTTGTTTTTCCGAATTTTTTCAAAAGAAAGTGTGAATTTACAAACAGAGCTGGCAATCACTCCAAAAATGTATCATAAAGCCAGCGAAGTGGGCTGGTGATCAGACGCCCCAATCGATAACTTAACGACTGACTGATGGCCTGTATATGACCTATCTGACCTGAAATCGTCTGATTATTTTTCGTGATCTCTTGCTTAGCTTCAGCAAGTTGCCGGTCTTTTTGGGCGAAGTCTTCTTTCATTTGGGCAAGTTGCCGGTTCTTTTGGGTGAAGTCTTCTTTTATTTGGGCAAGTTGCCGGTCCTTTTGGGCGAAGTCTTCTTTTATTTGGGCAAGTCGCCGGTCCTTTTGAGTGAAGTCTTCTTTCATTTGGGCAAGTTGCCGGTCTTTAGCGGCTAATAAGCTATCATGATTAGCATGAATTAGATCCTTTCCCGCCAGTTCTTCATTTTTCTGCCGAATGACCTGTCTAAATTGAACAGTCATTTGATCGATATACTTCTCCAGCGTTTTTTCATTCTGCTTATTTTCTCTGAAACCTTTTTGATAATATTTGTTAATTACTTCATGATAAAGGTTGAGGATGCGGTCCATGAACGAGTCAAACGAGGCCTCTGTACGGATCAGGTGCGCTACGGCTTTAACCTCTTCAGCCTTATACTTGTTGATCTCTTCGACTATCAGGTTTACCTCGTGCGGTCTGGAAAGGGTTTTCATACCAAAGTTGAATTTTCGGTAATATTGAAAATTTTCGGTAGTGACCGCCCCACCAAGTCCACGCTTATCACAAACGATCACAAAGGCCCCGCTTGCCAGTGCCTCCATGGCTGCTTTAGCTTTAGCGAATACGATATCGTACTCTCCTAAAACCTTTTCAGGTTCCTTAATCTCATTACCCATTCCTTTTCCCACTGCATCTAATTCGATGCCCATTTCTTGACAAGCTTCCCGAACCACCGGATAATAATTCTTCGGATTTGCGTAATTACTGAAAACAAGTGCCCGGCGGGGACGATCCGAAAAGTTGGTTCTCAAGGTAAAGCGAGCAGTATCTACCCAATTGTACAGGACGGTCGATTCTGATTCCGGTATTCCATTATCAATAATCAAACGATCCAGGCAATTATAGTCCACTGCGACGTACTGAATGATGCGATTATATCTGGGCGGTGTGTCTACCGGATGAGTTCGATCATGCTGAAAGTAGACTGCCGGCACATCTTTATAGCGTAGAAGTACGTCCATTGTCGGCATAAAATGATGGGCATGGATAAGATCCGGCTGCATGACGAGTTGATTAACGGAGCTGACGATGTGAATGCCTGCCCGTCGGATTTCTTCTGCGACCCTGCCCAAGTTTGGGGAGTAAACCTCCACGTGAATACCACGACGGTGTAGCGCTATGGCAAGGTCCCGTATATAGACTTCGGTTCCGGCATAACCATCCAGCCAGATGTTGGTGAGCAGTATATTCATATCAGAGCCCGATTATTTTTCTTGCGTCCTCCGGTGAAGCCGGCTCTCTACCCAGTTCCCGGCTGATACGTAAGACACGTTCTACCAGGCGCGGGTTAGAAGCATGCGAACGGTCATTCCAGTCAAAATAGGGATTATCCTCCAAGCCTACTCTCACGTGCCCTCCCAGGGCGATGGCCATGGTGTTGGCGGCGGTCTGGAAACGGCCAATACCAGCCAGTGCCCAGATCGCATTGGGAGGCAAAGAATTGATCATCAACCCTATATTTGCGGCATTGAGATTCATGGTTCCCAGAGCGCCCAGCAAAAGATTGAAATAATACGGTGGTTGTAGAAGGCCTTTACGGATTAGGAAATGGGCATAATTGATCATTCCTACTTCGAAGACCTCCAGTTCGGGTAAGATGCTATTTTCCTGCATTTTTTTAGCCAGCCCCTGAATAATTTGCGGAGGATTAATGGAAGCCTGGCTGGGGAAGTTCATGGAGCCCAGGGTCAGGGAAGCCATATCCGGTCGATTAGCCCCTTTGATCTCAAAAGCGGCGCTCCTTTTTTCCAGTTCCGGCCAATTACGTCCACTGGTAGTTACTACAATGATCAATTGTCGGGAGATCGCTTTGATCTCTGCAATGATCTCTTCGAATCGATCGGGGCTCCAGGTGGGATCCTCTTGCTGATCTCGGGCGTGGAGGTGCACCATGGAAACGCCTAATTCATAACATCGCCTGACGTCAGCCGCAATTTCTTTGGGAGATATCGGCAGGAAGGGATTATCTTTTTTTCGGGGTACCATGCCGGTTGGGCAAAGATTGATGATCAGTTTCTCACTTTGATCCATCTGTAAGGTGTATTTAAAAGGTAGTCAGTAGACAATGCCGCCGTGGTAGTGATTAAATAGTAATGGCAGCCTGTTTGCTCCGGATATAGTATAGCAACAGGCAATGTCCTGGACTATATTATTTCAAAGGATGAAAGACCAGATGGCAGACCTTACCGGCGGCATAGAATTTTCTTCCTTTTTGCTAGATAAAACCTAAATAATTTTAAATCCAGATAACCAGCCACAACTATGTATTTTGTCGATTATTATCGGCCTTAATATCCAAAAAATCCAGAAGATCGCTTAACTAATTATCATAAAAATGGGAAAGGCCGGGAATCTATTGCTATAGGTTCCCGGCCTACTCTATGGTATTACATCTTATGACTGACGTTTTGCACTTATTCTTTCATCATCGCGCCCGAGCTCGAACTGTGGCCTTTTGGATATCGGGTGAAACCGGAGCTTTGGTCTGAATTTCCCGGCAATCCCAAACCGGATTAAACGACTGGTCCTGATTTTTGTAGCTGCACATCATGGTGCGTACGGCTTCGGGGTCGCGTACCTTGAAGGCCTGGCGATCGTATTCGCGGTCGATGGTGTATTCGGCGTGGAATACACTTTCGAGCTGGCGACCGTTCCAGTAGAAGAAGGCGCGCTCGATACCGGTAAAGCAACCGACGGTCATCGTACTGGCCTCCACTACAATACCGCCTTCATAGGGCTGGTTATTGAGGATCCGCAACATCGGACTGGAAGCACATTCTTCGAATACGCAGAGTCCGGGAATGCTGGTATTGTAGAGCAATTGATTGCCCTGCAGGATTCGGATCTCCGCCCGGATGTCACTGTAGCTCTTTCTCGGACTGGGAGAAACGCCCAGCATGACCAGTTCTTCTTTCCGGTCTCCGGTCAGGTCGGCCCAGCGCCAGCCCTTGGCCAGTTGAGCACCAAATACATAACCGGTAACTCCTTTATCAGTGCATACCTTAAACCAGATATCACGGTAGCCGTTGATCTCTCCGTCCTGGATCTGGTGCACATTCCGGTAGTCGGAACGGTTCTGGACGGCTTGTCCGTCCTGTAGCTTGGTCAGTACTTCTGAATGTTGATCTGGATAGCGATAGACCTTAACGTCTTCGCCGAAGGCGTGGAGTTGGGATCCTGGGGTGTACAATTTCTCGAGCTGCGAATTTTCATTGTGCCATTCGAAATAGCGCATATAATCTTCACCGACAAATCTGGTCTGCGCGGCTATATTACAGGCGGTACCGGCTAAAATTGCAGTAAAAAGCAGGGTAGTTTTCATAGATGGATGAATTTGAAGCGTGAGTAGTATGGTGTTGCTATGTCAAAATTTGCGTGCCTGATACTCATTGCCTTATTCTCTAAAAAGAACACCGACAATTGATTAAAAGTGCGGAAGGGTGAAGCAAATTTTTCAGTCCGTGTCAAAATCGTCAAATACAGGAACGTAGGGTCTCATGGTACTCATCCACTGCGGAGCACACTCTGTTCGGTAACGTAAATGTAAGGGAGCCGTTGTGTTTATCCTTTTAGACTAATTCACCTATTGAAAGTCACAAATTAAACTTTGGCCTGGAGGAAGGATTCCGTTCAATTGTTTTCTTATTAACCTCTGAAAGTGTTAAATTATTGTCCGGTCTCATACGAAAAACGAACAAATATTGGTGAACAATGCCCCCCGGTGTAGAGTTAAATCCATATGAAACAAGGCATTACCCTTATCATTTTATTTATGAGCATGATGACACTCAACGGGCAACCCCTCGCCAAACATCAGTGGAAGGATCGATTGATCCTGGTTTTCAGTAATAGTCCGGGAGACTCGGTGGCGACTGAACAGCTGGAGCGTTTCCGGGAAGATACCGCCGCGGTCAAAGATCGTGATCTGCTCATTTACCGCATTACTCCCGCTATGGTGAATGGCCCGGGTGGTCAGCAGGAAACGACCTCCGAATGGTTCTATAAGTACTACCGGGTGGGGAAAGATGAGTTTAATATCATTCTGATCGGAAAGGACGGTGGCGAAAAGCTGCGCTCGGAACAACTTATCCAGCCGGAAAAGATCTTCGACTTGATCGATACCATGCCCATGCGTCGGGCGGAAATGAAACGGGATAAGCAGGGATCGAAGCAGTAGCCATCGGCGGCTGGCAAAGCGTTTTCAGCGAAATTCCATTGTGTAAAAAGTTATGGGGAAGTAAGCAACTCGATAATTCCAGCCCTAAGGATGCTCGATCAGCTGGCGGTAGACGTCGCTGTCCAGCAGGCCCAGCGCTTCCGCATGGCCGACCGCATCTCCAAAGTGATTGAGCAGTTTGACTTCGGCCCGCCCGGAGTTCTCGATCAGATCTCTCACCCGTTTGGTGCGACCCCGGTGTTGCACATCCCGAATATAGATCGCCTTCACCCGTCCGGGAAAATGCTGGGTGATCTCCAGATAGATATCCGTATCCTTTTCTCCACTATCGCCGATCAGTACGAAACTGAGTTCCGGATAGATCCGGAAGATCCGGGCGATATTTTCGTATTTGTGCCCCCGGTAACCGTCGGTTCGCGGTTCGGCCGGCAGCCCCAGATCACGCAGCAGGATCGGTCCCTTCGGCAGGTGGTTGAGGGCTAAAAAATCATTGACGAGATCGTAGAGATTCCAAGGACTGTTGGAGACGTAGAATACCGGATTGAAAGATTCCGGATTCTCGCAGTAGGCGCTCATGGAACGAAAAAAGGCGCTGGCTTCTTTAAAGATCACCCTGGAACCGGCATTTTTGAGGATCGTCCGGTAAATCGCCCGCCACATGAGGCGGGAAGTTACTCCGGTGCGAATGATGGTATCGTCAATATCCGAAATGATCCCAAACTGCGGCCGGTTAGGCAGGAGTACTTCGCCGGCGATCGTTTCTTCAATACTGGCCCAGGGCGTGCGCACCAGGGTTACGTCCGGGTGGAGCCAGATGTCCGGCGGATCGATAAAGCCGGGAGGTGTTTCCGTTTCCAGTTCGAAATATCCTTCGCGGTCCGTTTGGAGGTGATAACGCTTTTCACCGAGGGAGATCTCCACTTCGGCGCCCCAGATCTCGCGACTGCTGAAGCGTTTGTAGGTATTGACGAGGTTGCGCCAGGCAGAATCTTCATTGCGGGCAACAATGAGCCGATCCTCCAACACCCGGCCTTTTATCCAGGTTTTCGTCAGGCTGGAAAATCCCCGGTAGACCGCCAGTTGAATCGGACTGGTGCTGCCGGACTTTCGACGGTTCTTCCAATGCCGCTTCAGCCGATCCCACATCAGATCGAAAGGTCTTAACCATTCTATCAGCCGATTTTTCCAGGACATAGATCAGAAGTCGTCAATTGTCGACCGCAAGGCGTCAGCCAGGGGTACGGAATGAACGGATCGATCCCATTGGGCCCCGCCAGGCAAATGAAAATCTGCTGGAAAGGAGCTCCGGGTTGACGACTCTAATAAACGATTATTTCACCTTTTCCCCAAAAGCGGGGTGGAATTTAGGGGTTTCCGGAGTGGTAAATGCCCGGGAAATGAATGCCCGGGCGGAAACCCATTATTAGGTTCTTATTGCACTTTTTCGGCGAACAGCGACTCGACAAACGCTCTCTTGTTGAAGATCTGCAGCTGCTCGATACCTTCACCCACCCCGATATATTTGATCGGGATCTTGAAGATATCGGAGATGCCGAGCACAACCCCGCCCTTGGCGGTGCCGTCCAGCTTGGTCAGTGCCAGAGCGGTTACATCCGTTGCGTTGGTGAAGTGTTTGGCCTGCTCGATGGCGTTCTGGCCGGTGGTAGCGTCCAGCACCAGCAATACTTCGTGCGGTGCGGTGGGCATTTTTTTACTGATGGAGCGTTTGATCTTCCCGAGTTCTTTCATCAGGTTGATCTTGGTGTGTAAGCGACCGGCAGTATCGATGATGGCGACGTCGTGGCCGTTTTCAATGGCGTAATTAACCGTTTCATAGGCGACCGCAGCGGGGTCGGTATACATGCCTTTACTGTAGAAATCGCAACCCACGCGTTCGGACCAGATCTTGAGCTGGTCTACCGCAGCGGCCCGGAAAGTATCTCCGGCACCTACCACTACTTTTTTGCCCTGTTGTTTGTACTGCCAGGCCAGTTTGCCGATCGTGGTGGTCTTACCTACGCCGTTCACACCAACTACCAGGATAATGGTAGGTGTTTCGGTGGAAGGTAAGCTATATTCTTCGAGGTCTTCAGTGTTATTTTCCGCCAGGAGACGGACGATCTCATCGCGCAGGATCTCGTTGAGCTCCGAAGTGTTGATGTACTTATCGCGGGCGACCCGTTCTTCGATGCGTTCAATGATCTTTACGGTAGTATCCAGTCCGACATCAGATGTGATGAGGATATTTTCCAGTTCATCCAGTACCTCTTCGTCTACGGTGGATTTTCCGGCCACCGCCTTGGTCAGTTTCCCGAAGAAGTTCGATTTGGTTTTTTCCAGACCCTTATCCAGATCCTCTTTTTTCTCTTTGCTAAAGAATTTGCCAAAAAAGCTCATTATTTGGTATGGTTTTGCTCGTTGCCGGTTTTATTGGAAAGAAAAGAGTATTGGGAATAGAAACAACAAAATATAGATGAAGGATCAATCCCTTTCGAAATTAGTTCAAAACCGCCCGACGGCGATCTCAAAAACTCAAATACACAAAGAGGCTTTCCCGGTTAAAAGAAAAGCCTCTTTGAGTAAGTCATAGATATTTGAGCACACCGGCTTATTTCTTAGCCAGGAACTCGTCCAATTTATCTTTGTGGACCATTACTTCCTTATAGGAGTATTTACCGGTCTTTTCGTCTTTGACGCTCTGAACGATCTTAACAAAGTCACGACCTGAACCGGCATTTGCCGCACGTTGAGCTACCCGTGCGTTCTTTGATACCTTTGCCATTGTATTATGTTTTTAAATGAGTAGAGATACAGTCTGCCAAAATTAAGGACATTCCACCAAGGATGCAAGTCTTACTTAATCTCGCGGTGTACTGTAACCTTCTTCAGTATTGGGTTATATTTTTTCAACTCCAGGCGATCAGGGGTATTTTTACGGTTTTTCTCCGTAACGTAACGAGACGTCCCTGGCATACCGGAGGTTTTGTGCTCCGTACATTCCAAAATTACCTGGATACGGTTGCCTTTACTTTTCTTAGCCATGGCTGTGGATTTAACAGATCAATGATTTACTTTACCTTCTTCAGCTTAACACCAGTATCGTGGCCTTTGGCTTCCAGCTTCTTCAGATAAGCGTAGATTCCCAGCTTGTTGATGGTGCGCAAGGCAGACATCGATACTTTCAGCGTTACCCACTGTTCGGTCTCAGGAATATAAAAGCGCTTCTTTTGCAGGTTAGGCACAAAGCGACGCTTGGTCTTCCGGTTGGAGTGAGACACATTATTGCCCGAAATGGGGCGCTTTCCCGTCAATTGACAAACTTTAGACATCGTTCTCTGGATTTAAAAACAAGAAAGCCGGGACAAAAGCGCCCGGCTCCTAGTGACTCCGTAAGGATTCGAACCTTAAACCTCCTGATCCGTAGTCAGGTGCTCTATCCAGTTGAGCTACGGAGCCGTTATTCAAAAAGGGCAGTGCGACCGTTGTAGCACTTAGACTCCGTTTGGACTCGAACCTTAAACCTTCCCGATCGTATCGGGATGCTCTAT
>NZ_PDUD01000072.1 GCF_002646595.1 Flavilitoribacter nigricans DSM 23189 = NBRC 102662 | reverse complement strand
AACAAATTCCGCTATGTCAAAGACCGGTGGAGTTATTTAAAAAAATAACCTAACTTTTATTCATCAAGCGAGTGGAATGTACACTCGTTTTGTGTCAACCTATGTTAGGCGCGCACAGGAGGTATTTTACAAAGACAACAGGCCAAAAATACCGGTGAACAGCACCGCCGCCAGAAAGAACAGGATCTGCAGGATCGACATGTAGGTAATGTTGGGACTGTAAATGGATAACTTACCGCCCTTTTTCCCGGGAGCTTCCTTCGACGTGGCGTCTTCCGAAAGCGAACCGGTCAGGGAAAGCATCGTTAAAATGCCGAACATGATGGACAGGAAGAATAACAGCCACGCCAGAGCCAGCGGCCAGATCGGCACCTGGGTAACATCACCGATAAATTCCTTGGAAAAGGTAATGGTCAGCGCGATAAACCCGGTGGACAGGGTGATCAGCAAACGGGTGCTTTCCGATGCAAAATCGAAAGCTTTTAATCTTTGATCGCTCATAATAATTGGATTTAGGATTAAGAGCTTATCCAAAAACCATCCTTTGGTCTTAAAATAACCATCTATGGAACCTCATTTCGTCATTTCCTCCTTCCGTAGCGCTGCTACGAAACTCGAAAATGACTTCGTGAGCACCCAAATCTGGTCATTTTCGACAGCAAAAACGGGTTCTGGATCGGCTCTAAGTACAAAAGGGCCACATCGGGCAGAGACGGTTTTTCGCCCAGGCGTAGGTCTCCTCCCCCACTCGATCGTGGGCAGACGGATCCGGATATACTTTTTCCCGGGCGGCAACCATGTGGTCAATGAAGACTTCCAATTTTTTATCGGCCATACCGATAAGTTCATCCTGGGAGATACCCTCGAATTCGGGTGTCGGATGCAGGATATTATTGGCACCGGTATCGAGCATGCCCTGCATATCCTGGGCCGCTCCGCTCCCAAAAGAAAAACCTTTGGACCGAACGTATTGCTGAGCGTGATCGTTGAGATGCGTAGTGATCTGAGAATGGGTTTTCATGGTATAGGATTGATTTTTAGTAATAGATTTGTGCGAGGAAAGCTCCGATGCCGAAAGGACTGCACAAACACCTTTCTGACACTTGCATTCCGGACTTCCGGCTCATCGCGGTACCGCCTTACCGCTATTCATCCACTTCCCGCTTCTTGGTGATCAGTACATCATCCACGACGATGATGCCCGGGAAAGCTTCCAACAGTGGCTGGGGATATTCCATGCGAAAGGCGGTTAGCCTATTAAAAGCTGCATCCACGAAGGGCTTTCCGCTGACGTTTACTACCGAACTACCGCCCTGGAGTACGGAAATACGGATCTCCGGACTGCCCGCATCGACGATCATCGTCAGGAAAAATACATAGAGCTGATCGGTCGTATAGCTGCCCACTTCTTCCGTTCCGTCCCCGGAGATCAAAGTGAATTTTCCGCCGGCCATGCGCAACTGAAAAGCCACCGTGCCACTGTTCCCCTTAACCGTCATGGTCAGGTGGGATCGATCACCGGCAGTTGGAACGTATCCCCGGAAGAATACCGTGTAGTTGGGTGTAAGCTGATGATCCGCGGGGATAAACTCCACGTAGGTTCCCTGATTGACACGCTCTACCTGGAGCGCGTTGGTCGTGATCAGACTCGGCGTCACTACGGTGACACCGTTGGAAAAAGTCATCGCATCTCCCGATGGGTTCCCCGGAGGATCTGTCGCCGGAGGTCCGACGGGCTGGCTGTTGAAATTTGCGTTAAAAATGGTGGTGCAATTGCTGAATCCCAGACACAGGATCAGCACGAGGTAAGATAAATACCTGGGGCTCATGATGTTTTGGTTTGAGGTTTAGTAATAAATAGTTGTACTGGGTAAAAACGCTTGCAGTGGCTCACTGCCACTTCTTTGTTTATAAAAATAACGAAAATCAATACCAAATGCCAGTACAGGCCGGAATTCAGCCCGAAGAGGAAGGAACGTTTATTGGCAATTGAGGAAAGGCAGGGAAAAACGGGACCGGCAATCACTATACAAAGCGATTGCCGGTCCCCCACTATGACTTAAAAATATCAATGTTTCAATCCAACAGTAGGCGCCCCCCAGGAACCGTAGAAATCCTGCAGGACAAAAAAGGCCTTTTTCCGTTCGCCGTTATCGGTGATCAGTCCTTTGAGGTTCCAGTAATCCTGTACGCCCTGATAGAGGCGCATGGAGGAACGAAAATCTTTCAATATCCAGGGTGACATGCCCACCAGACCACTTTGTTGTTTTACCATTTCCACCTGGTTTTGGTACACTTTCGCCTGGTACTCTTCGGAATAAACGACCAGGTCCTCTTCGTCTGCCGTTTTCCCCCGCTTGGCACCGGCGCCCATCTCACTAAATACGAAGGGTTTATTGTTTCGGACATGGAAACGGATCTTCGGAATATTCTCCAGCATAGTTTTACGGGCCTGGTACGGCGGAAGATTGGCGGCAGCCGCCAGAAATCCGGAATAGTACCAGCCGAAGTACTGGTTGATAGCCGCTACGTCGACGATCTCCGCCAGCGGATCATTGATCTCAATGTCCCAAACATCAAACTCCTTCCCGGCCAGAGTCGGAAAATAATAATCCCTGGCCATCGCCTGGATCTCTTCGTTAAAGATCAGGGCCGCTGTCGTCAGGCGGGTATCGTCCAGGCTTTTCACGTGCTTATTTAGATTGCCGAAAAAGGTATTCCTGGCTTCGGATTCCGGTGTTTCGTTCCCCAGACTCCAGAAGATGATACTGGCGCGGTTCTGGTCCCGGGCGATCATTTCATCCATCCGGGTCTTGGCCATTTCCAGCACTGCGGGACTGGCAAAATTCACGCTCCAATATACCGGGATCTCGGACCAGACCAGAATGCCCATTTTGTCCGCCTGCCGGGCCATGTATTCGTTGTGGGTATAGTGAGCCAGTCGCACGAAATTGCAGTTGAGTTCTTTGGCGTAGGTCAGCAACTCTGCCGCCTCCCGTTCACTGGAAGCGCGGCCGTTGGCGCCGATAGCTTCTTCGTGAATGGAGATCCCTTTTAGAAATACCGGCTTTCCGTTCAGTACAACCTGCCCATCCTCCACGGCAATGGTACGGAATCCGATCTGGTCCTCCACTGCATCCGGTCCGGCGCTGATCCGGACGGTGTAGAGGGTCGGCTGTTCGGGAGACCACAATTCCGGCTTCGCATCCAGCGATACGCGCGCCCGTCCATCCGTTACCGGGAAAGTCTTCCGGATGTTGAGCTCCGGAATTTCCAGGTTAACGCTGCCCGTCGGCATTCCCTCCAGGTTCACCCAGCCTTCGATCCGGTCTATGCTTTTGGGCGCTAACTGGATCTTATAGTTCCGAATGAATTGAGCGGGCATCTCTACCAGATCCACGTCCCGGGTAATGCCGCCGTAATTCATCCAATCCGTACTGGTAGTAGGAATATCGTCACTGGTGAGAGCATTATTCACTTTGATCACGAGCAGATTTTCTCCCTCCTTCAATACTTTCGTGACTTCACAGTTAAAAGACGTGTAGCCGCCGGTGTGACTGGCCACATGCTCGCCGTTCACGTAGATCTGCGCCTTGTAATTAATGGCGCCAAAATGGAGAAAATACCGCTTATTATCTTTTTTCTTTACGTAGAAATCGCGCTTGTACCAGACCTTACCGTTGTAAAAGACGAGTCGGGTATCCTGCGTATTCCAGTCGCCGGGTACCCGCAGGGTCAGACCGTCTTCGAGATTAGCCTCTACGAGTTCCGAAGGCTCCGGTTTATAATTGCGTTCCAGATAGTGAAAGCGATCATTAAGGGAAAAAACCGATGGATCGATAAGCGCATTCCAGGTACCGTTCAGGGACTGGGTGTGTCGGGCTCCGATATTGCCGATCAGCGGTGCACAGGGAATATCCTCGACGGTCTGGGTTTCAAAAATGTCCTGCGACTGTAACGGGGCCAGAACACTAAGCAGCCAGAATAAAGCGATCAGGGAAGTTGGAAAAGAAGCTTGCATAATATTTTGTTGATTAGGATTTTAAAACTGCTGCAATCTTCGGTATTTCCAGTATCAGGGTCGTCCCAACCGTATTAATGGGACCAATTTGGCGGGTATTTACGGGATTTCAACGGCTTTCCTGCGAGAAACTTTCCCGTTGGTACTGCGTGGGGGTCTTTCCGGTGATCTCTTTGAAGACCCGGTTGAAGGAAGACTTGGAATTGAAACCGGCCTCGTAGGCCAGACTTAGCAGGGTAAACCGGTCGGCTTCCGGTTGCCGGAGCAGGCGCTGAAATTCCCGCACCCGGTATTCATTGATCAGCTGGTAAAAGTTTTTGCCCAGATGCTCATTGATGGTCTGCGACAGGTTCTGCTGCGACAATTCCAGGTCCTGCATCATCGCCTGCAGACTGTAATCCGGCTGCACAAATGGCTTCTTTTCCTCCAGGTAACGCAGGATCTTTTCGGCCAGCTCTTCCATCACAGCGGGCTTAAGACCGGAGTGCTGGTACTTTTCCGGTTCCGGGGTGTCGGTCTCCAGGAGCGGAACCGTCCGGCGCTCCCGTTCGAAAATGATGGGCTGGATCAAACCGAAAACCAGCAAAAGGTATCCCAGCATAGCCATGTTGAACTGTTGCGTCCAGAAATTCATAGACTGCACCGTCGCGAAAGAATCACCCAGAAAAGGACCGGCAAAAAAGAGGACATGACTAAACAGCGTCGCCAGCATAAGCAGCGGTACCCAGTTGAGGGAACGCTTTTCGGAACGGCTGGAGAAAAAGTTGAGCATATTTCGCTGGTGCCGGAGCAACAGGATCACCGTGGCGATCCAGTACGTGAGCACCGAGATCACGATCAATGCGACCACACCCCAGATCACGATCTTTACTCTCGATCCATCAAAGGTGGTCAGAGAAACCGATTCCGGGAAATAAACCAGCCGGAAGGCCGACACCAGTACAAACGGCAGGATGTGCCACCAGTCCAGGCGCCGGAAGTGAAAATCCGGAACGACCAGGCTGCGCACGTAGAAATAAAAAGCCGGCCCGGACAGCATGAAAAAGGGAATGAAACCGATCTTGATATAGGCCACCAAACCTTCGGGCAGCAAAAAGCCCAAAAAGAGCAGCGCAAAGATCAACAGCCATAGGGACAGGATCCGGTTGGACAAATGCCGGGGTTCCCGAAGCCAGAAGACTGCCGCACTGAAAAAGGATTGTATGAGGCCAAGGATGAGCATGCTTACATTCGGATCGCGCCGGATCAGTAGATTTTGGTACGGGCGGTAAGTTAGGCAATTTGTCTTTTCCTCTGCCCCTTTTTGCGCTTACCCTCTCCGTCCCGGCGGATCATCCCGTCCGTAATGTACCCGTAAGCAACGGCCGGCTAGGCCGGATTTTCGGATGTACTCAATGTATGAGCCCGCTCCAGCGCCTGTAGAAATACCTCGGGATCCTGCGCCCCGCTAACGGCCAAACGGCGATCCAGTACGAAAAACGGTACGCCACGTACACCGATCTGCCGGGATTCGTGGATATCCCGCTGCACTTCTTCGGTGTATTGCTTTTGTTCCAGGGCACTCCGTACCTCCTGCTCATCCAGGCCGATCTCGGAAGCCAGTTTTACCAGGGTACCGTGGTCACTGATCAGCGCCCCTTCGGTGAAATAGGCCCGGAAAAGGCGTTCTTCCATGGCCCCGCCGAGTTGGTGCTTTTTGGCCAACTGGATCACGCGGTGAGCGTCCAGAGAATTGGTGACTTTCGCCCGGTCGAAATTGTATTCCAGTCCGACACCGGCAGCCGTCTGCACTACCGACGCGTGCATTTTCCGGGACCATTCCACTGACTGGCCCTTTACTTCCGCCAGGTATTCGTATACATTCTGGTCGGGAATATATTCCTGGTGCGGATTCAATTGAAAACTTTTCCAGACGATCTCTACCTGATCTTTATGTTCGAAACGATCCAGGGCACGCTCGAATTTCCTTTTGCCAATATAGCAGAACGGGCAAACGACATCACTCCAGATCTCAACTTTTATCTTATTTCCCATGGTATACATGTTTGCATTAACTACAAAAAGAACGCTACGCTGTAGCTCTTTTTATCTTCCATCCCTACGGGCTGGAGATAGGGCGGTGCGCTGCACCTTTTTTATGATAACTGTCGAACACAAATCATCGAGTTTTTCGGTTTCTCAATAATTCGCATTTTATTGCCTGAATGCCTGATCTGTCCTGGACGTTGATCTAATAACGGGTGGAACCACCACCATATCTCCAACCAAATCTGAAAAGTTAGCATAAGGTGCAGAGCACCGTCCTATCTCCAACCAAAACCCGACAAGTTAGCACAAGGTGCAGAGCACCGCCCTATCTTCAACCCGACCCTGACAAGTTAGCATAAGGTGCAGAGCACCGTCCTACCTCCAACCAAACCCGACAATGTAGCACAAGATGCAGAGCACCGTCCTATCTCCAACCAGACCCGACAAGTTACTACAAGATGCAGAGCACCGTCCTACCTCCAACCAAAACCTGACAAGTTACCACAAGGTGCAGAGCACCACCCTATCTCCAACCAAAACCTGACAAGTTACCGACAGGTGCAGAGCACCGCCATATCTCCAACCCGACCCTGACAAGTTAGCATAAGGTGCAGCGCACCGTCCTATCTCCAACCAAAAACTGACAAGTTACCACAAGATGCAGAGCACCGTCCTATCTCCAACCAAAACCTGACAAGTTAGCACAAGGTGCAGAGCACCGCCCTATCTCCAACCAAACCATCTACTACAACAACTAATAATCCCCCTGGTTTCACCTCCACCTTGCTTCTCCCTGCAATCGTCTGATTGCCTGAGTGATGACCCATTTAGCACCAAGCAGCCCCATCCCGGCTGAAACGCAATTTTATCCATCGACGGATGTACTAATTTTCTTCCTTGGTCCCTTTGCAAAATCCCCAATTATCCTTACCTTTGCGGGCCGTAAAGGCAAAATCTTTGCGGTTGAAATGGGGTAATACGGTGCAAACGATAGATTTACAGGCCCTAAAGCCGGTCTATCCGACATCCGCTTACTCATTACCAATAAATAAAATTCTAACTCAATGTTCGCAATCGTAACCATAGCTGGTCAGCAGTTTAAAGTTGAGGAAGGTCAGGAGATCTTCGTCCACCAGCTAGAAGCCGAAGCCGGCGACAGCGTTTCTTTCGACCAGGTTAACCTGATCGAGAACGACGGATCTGTTTCCCTCGGCAAGCCGGTGTTGGACGGATCTTCCGTAAGCGCTACCGTTCTGGAGCACGTTAAAGGTGACAAAGTCATCGTATTCAAAAAGAAGCGCCGGAAGGGATACCGCGTGAAAAATGGCCACCGCCAGCACTTCACCAAAATTAAAATCGATAGTATTGCCGGATAATCCGGTCGTATTGTTTCACCAAAAAAACTTTCGACAATGGCTCACAAGAAAGGTGTAGGTAGTACTGATAACGGCCGTGATAGTAAAAGTAAACGACTTGGCGTGAAACTCTTCGGAGGTCAAGCGGCTATTGCCGGTAACATCATCGTTCGCCAGAGAGGCACCAAATACCACGCTGGTAACAACGTATATATGGGTAAAGACTTTACGCTGCACGCCCGTGTGGACGGCACCGTAGTTTACTCAAAAGGAAGAAAAGATCGTACTTTCGTTAGCATCCTGCCCGTTGACGCAGTAGCAACGGTAGAAAAAGCAGCTCCGGCTCCGGCTAAAGCAAAGGCCGCTCCGAAAGCAGCAGCTCCGGCTCCTGAAGTAGAAGCTCCAAAGGCAGAAGCACCGAAGGAAGAGGCTCCCAAAGCGGAAGCTCCCAAGGCAGAAGCAGCTCCAAAAGCGAAAAAATCCGATAAGATCACTTTGCCTTCCGGCAAAAAGATCAAGCAGGACGACCTGAAGATCGTTGAAGGTATCGGTCCTAAGATCGAAGGTCTGCTGAATGACGCCGGTATCAATACCTGGGCGGATCTGGCAGAAGCTCCGGAAGATAAAGTACAGGCTATCCTGGACGAAGCTGGTCCTCGCTACCGTATGCACGACCCGGCTACCTGGTCCAAGCAAGCCCAAATGGCTAACGATGGCCAGTGGGAAGAACTGGAAGCTTACCAGGATCGTCTGGACGGCGGCCGTGAAGTAACTGACGAAGAAGAATAGATCGTTTCGACGGTTCGGCAGGCAAAGCGCCCCGGATCGTTGCCGATTCAGAAGTAATAAAAATGTCGATTATTGGGCTCGCCCGGTAATCGGCATTTTCGTTTTACTCCTTCCGGAACATAGCTCCTTAAGATCCTTAAAACGGAATGACCAAGAGCCCCGAAGAAGAATAAAGGCACAACTTCTCCCCCTCACCCAGTCTCCTAATCTCCCCATCTTCCTAGTCTCTCCATCTCCAATCTCCCCATCCGCCAATTTTTAAAAAAATGATCAATGGTTTCTTCCAAAGAGACGGTAATACGCCCTACAGCCATCCGCCATCGTTGACCAGAATATAATTCCCGCCAACATCCATGTAGGCTGCTTCCGGGAAGATCTTCAGAAAACGTTCCTCAAAGAACTGCTGGCTTTCCCTTTTATCTTTAGTGGTGGCCGCCAGGCGGTTGAACAAGAGCAATCCATTCGGATTGATCATTGCCTTGAGGTTATTCAGGAACTCATCCTGTTCAAAAGATTCCGGTACCACATCGTCCAAAAAAACGTCCATACAGATGAGATCAAAGGTGGCCGGCTGCTGGGCAACATAGGCCAGCGCATCCGTACAGATCAGCTCTACGGGAGACATGATCTCCGGGATGGCGTATTTACTGGCCAGTTCAATGATGGCTTCATCGATCTCCACCGCGGTGTAGTACAATTCCTGATCGAAGATCTTTTCCAGCATCAGCGGAATACTCCCGAGTCCGAGCCCCAGGATCAGTACGTCCTTACCGGGCAGCTGTTCCAGGTCAACCCGGGTGAAAGCCTTGCGGTAATTATCGTAACGGTCTTCGAAACTATAAATGGCATTGGCCGTGCACAACTGGTAACGACCGTTGGAAAGGCTGACGTACAAATGCGGATTGTACTCGCTGGACATACTCTCAACGTGCTGCTCAACAAAATAACTCAACCATACCTTCCAGCGGGGAGGCCTCATTCGTTTTTCCCGGAAAGATAGTTTTTTGTGCGCTATTTCCCATTATTTTTGCTTCGGTCGAAACCTAATCCGGGCCGAACCGGTTATATTTAGTCGCATGTTTTTCAGGACTGTGGAATCCGAGCGCATCCGATGCAGCGAGCAGTCTTCCCGGACATCCGCCAAACTGACATAAGACTTAAGCCTAATCTACGTGAAACAACTAGCCGTACTCAATAAATATTTTCTCCGTTACCGCTGGCATCTGCTGCTGGGTACTCTTTTCGTTACGCTATCCAACTATTTCCGGGTACTGCAGCCGCAGCTGATCCGCG
This sequence comes from Flavilitoribacter nigricans DSM 23189 = NBRC 102662, assembly GCF_002646595.1. Classification (GTDB taxonomy): domain Bacteria; phylum Bacteroidota; class Bacteroidia; order Chitinophagales; family Saprospiraceae; genus Flavilitoribacter; species Flavilitoribacter nigricans. The sequence goes on along the minus strand of NZ_PDUD01000072.1, from coordinate 19,776 downwards.
AGGCGCTGGACCTGGTGGTAGAGAATATCGGCCTGTACCATCTGCTGAACGGATTTGAGCTGCAAGCCGAGCTCTATTCTCTGCTCGGTAAGACCCTGCTGCTATTCGGAGGTCTGGTGTTGCTTTTCGCGCTCATCATGGGGCTGTTCATGTACTTTATGCGGCAGACCATTATCGTGATGTCCCGCCTCATCGAATACGACATGCGAAAGGAGCTGTTTGCCCACTACGAGAAACTCAATCTGGCGTTTTACAAAAGAAATAATACCGGGGACCTTATGGCCCGCATCAGCGAGGACGTGTCCAAGGTGCGGATGTATCTCGGACCGGCGGTCCTCTACGGTATCAACCTCGCTTCCCTCTTTGTACTGGTGATCTATTCCATGCTGCGGGTAAGTGTGGAACTAACCCTCTACAGCCTGGCGCCGCTACCATTACTGTCCATTTCGATCTACTATGTCAGCAATCTGATCAACAAGCGCAGTGAGCGTATTCAGCGCCAGCTGGCCAGTCTAAACAGTACTGCCCAGGAAGTCTATTCGGGCATCCGGGTGGTAAAATCTTACGTACAGGAAGCGCCCATGGTTCGGCATTTTGCCGATCAGTGCGAGGATTACAAAACCAAATCGCTGGAACTGGTAAAGGTAGATTCCTTCTTTTTCCCCATTATGCTGTTGCTCATCGGGGCCAGTACGGTTATCACCGTTTACGTCGGAGGTTTGCAGGTAGTAAAAGGCACCATCACCGCCGGTAACATCGCCGAGTTTGTGATCTATGTGAATATGCTGACCTGGCCGGTAACGGCAATCGGCTGGATCGCCTCCATCATCCAGCAGGCTGCAGCTTCCCAGAAACGGATCAACGAATTCCTGGATACCCAGCCGGAAATTACCAGTCCGGCGGAAGATGAGTCTCCGATCGAAGGGCAGGTCGTATTTGACGATGTAACATTTGTCTATCCGGATACCGGTATTCGGGCATTGAAGAAAGTAAGTTTTGAACTCGCCGCCGGACAGAAAATGGCCATTGTGGGGCGGACCGGCTCCGGGAAAACCACTATTGCCGATCTACTGGTACGCATGTACGACGTCAGCGAGGGTGAGATCCGTATCGACGGCCGGAATATCGAATCCCTCGATCTGGATAATCTCCGTCGCCGGGTCGGCTACGTTCCCCAGGATGTCTTCCTGTTTTCTGATACCGTAGCCAACAACATTGCTTTCGGCCGCCGGGATGCACCCCAGGAAGAGATCGAAAAATTCGCCCGCCACGCTGCGGTTTACAAGGATATCAAGGAGTTATCCGAAGGGTTCCAGACCCGGGTCGGCGAACGGGGGATCACGCTTTCGGGAGGTCAGAAACAACGGGTCTCCATTGCCCGGGCGCTGATCAAACATCCGGATATCATTATCCTGGATGATTGCCTTTCCGCGGTGGATACCACTACCGAAAAGGAAATACTCGGCTATTTCAACGAAGCCCTGGCCGACAAAACGGCAATCATCATTACCCACCGGATCTATTCTCACCTCCAGTTCGACAAGATCATCGTACTGGATGACGGCCGGATCACGGAAGTCGGTACCCACGAAGAACTACTGGAACTGAGAGGCTACTACTACGATATGTACGAAAGACAGACTTTCGAGGAAGCTTCTTCCTAAACCGCCATGCGGGTTGCGGCTAATCGGAGCCATTCCAAGCGATCCCCTTTCCCCTAACCGGAAAGGTGATCATTTCGGAAGCCTCTCGCCCATTTCGGTTTTTCCTATCCCTGCGGCCAACCGCAACCATTCACCGGCGCACTTCCGCCGCTTGCTGCCTCCTGCCCGCCATTTACCGTTTTTCCTTTTTTTTTTTGAAATATGGGCCAAATCTTTACTTTTGTACGGTGCACTTTAATTAACCTAAATTTTTTGAACGTGGATAACGAGAGGAATTCAAGGCGATTCGAGAGTGTGTATTCCAAAAAAGTACGGGCCGGCAAGCGCAGAACTTATTTTTTCGATGTACGCCGGACCAAGGGAGACGACTTCTACCTAACCCTGACGGAAAGCACCAAACGCTTTAACAGTGAGGGTTATGAGCGACACAAGATCTTTCTCTACAAAGAGGATTTCAATCGCTTTCTCAGCAGCCTGGAAGAGGTCATTGATTATGTCAAAACCGAGCTGATGCCGGAATATGACTACGATGAGTACACGCGTCGTCATGAGGAGTACGAAGCGGAACTTGCAGCGAAGCAGAACGAAGAAGATGATGATGATGACTCCAAGACGGAAGTTGGAGAAGATGACATGAGCTGGTAAAAAAGTGAAATTCGGCTAATTACCGAATTTCACTTTTTAGCTTGAGCCAGGAGCAAAGTGTACGAAAAATAACTGGCATTTCCGGAATGCTTTGCTCCCGGTTCTCCGCCCTAAATTATTTCATAAACACCTGGACCTCAAGAGTAAACCCTGCTTTTGGCTCCACTTTATTGCTTTTAATACCCACCAAAATAGCGACGCAGGAACCACTCCGCCGTCAGCAATACCAACAACAGGAAGAAGATCCATTTCAGATTGATCACCGAACGGGTGGCTACCGACTGATAGATGACCGGCGCTACGGTTTCCTTTTCGGCAATTCGATCCGCCAGACTGGCCACGTCATTCGGAGCTACCAGGCTACCGCCAAACTGATCACTGATCAGTTGCAGCAGTCGGTGATCCGCCGTGCTCTCGAAAAGTTCGAGCTGGATGGGCTGAACGGTAAACTGGCCGTTGTATTCCAGGCTCTCGCCCGTAGCTACGGTATTGGCCGTGAAGCGGTAGTTCCCCACCGGCAGGATACCGGCATTGAGGGTATATGCATTATTGATGCGGTTGAAAACGTAATCGTACTCTTTGCCGTCCTCATCGGTGATGGACATGCTGACGTCCGGATCGTTGATGAGTTCGTAATTATCATTGTACAACTCCCCGTCAAAAATGACCGGCTCGTTCTCATTGAAAATGTTCTTGTCCATGCTGACCCGGAACCGGCGCTTATCCTCTTTCAGTCCCACGTACTGGATCGTCTTACCCAGTAATTCATCAAAAATGTCCTGATTCTGGTGCTGAAGATAATCGAAAAGTCGCCATTTCCAGATCCCTTCCGCCGCAAGTACCCCCGCACGCGCTTCATTGTCCGTCCCCAGTACCAGTAGCGGATAGTCGGTGTCGATCCGCCCGATACGCTGCCGCAACAGTGCCTGGCTGTTGGCACCGACACTGAAATCTCCAAAGGGGGCGATCAGCGGTGGAAAAATACCGATGCCTCCGCTTATGGCTTCGCCGATGGTAAACAGGTTGAATCCGGGCACCACCCGGGCCTGTACTTCGTTGGAATTGGCTCCGCCCGCCCGGATCGTCAGTAAAGACTGGACGCGGTTGAAGCGGTTGATATCTGTTTGTCCGCCCACTATGTAGAGGACGGGGATCTTCCGGTTATTGATCTCATTGATGACGGCCTCCGCACTGTTCCCGATACTCGGCAACTGGTGCAGGATAACCATATCGTACTCGGCAATAGGATCCGTAAAATTGGCAATGTAAGCTACTTCCACTTCGTAGTTCTCGTTGGAAGTCAGGGATTGCCTCAGCGCGGTAATATCCGGATGCGGGGAGTTGGCAAGTACCAGTACTTTCTGCCGGGCATCCAGCACATCGATGAATATGTCCTTGGTATTATTCACCGTAGAGACCTCATTCGAGACCGGCGACAAACTGATCCGGAACCGCTGTACTCCGGCGGGATCGGCATCCAGGATGACTTCCTGCGTGGTGAAGAAGTCATTCCGGTCGATGGAGATCGGGATCTCCTGCAGGCGTCGTACATTATTACCCTCTACCTTCGAAACGCTGAGGGTGGTTGCGGAAGCACTACAGTTCAGCGCCGATACATCGATCTGTACCGAAAATTTATCGCCCAGGTAGGCGATCCGGTTGTGAAAAACTCTTTTGAGGATCACATCCCGCTTCGGCGTGGTATCTCCCAGCGCTACAGTAAAAACGGGTACACCGAGTTTGTTGCCCGAATAGACCGGGTTACTGCCTTCGTTGTAAATACCGTCGGTAGCCAACACTACGGCCCCCAAATTCTGGTTGCTGTAGAGATCGTAAATATCATTGAAAACCTCGGAGATATTGGTCACTTTATCGCCATAGCTGAAATCGATCCCCTCGCGTACTTCACTACCAAAGCTGTATTCTTTGAACTCGTATTCGTCGGAGAGGGACTTGGCCAGGGCTTCAACGTATTGGCGGTAGGTCTGTTGCTGTTCTTCGGTCATGGCCGCGGCCACGGATTCCGAATTGTCCTGAGCTAGTATGACGAGTGGTTTTTTCGTTTCGGTCTGCAGTGATCGCAAGAGGGGGGAAAGTAACAGGGCGCTGGCGATAGTTACCATCAAAAAGCGCAGAATACCCAATAACCAGGTCAGCCAGGGCGCCTGATCCCGGAAGGTCTTTTCCCGGTAATAAAGCCCCAAAGCGTATCCCAAACCCAAGATCACACAGAAAATTAAAAACCACGCAGGATATTGAAAACTAAGTCCTTTCATAATTATAGTCGAATAGAAGCGCAATATAGCGAAAAGGTAACTAGCAAGCCAATGTTTATACGTCTGCTGCCGGGTAATTGTTGCTCACAAGTCACAATTAAAGGCTCACTGCATTTTGTATACCCTCGGGGCTCAGCCAGGAAATCGCCTTACCGGCTGCGTCCACACTCACGAAATGTCTTCCGTCCGGTGAAAAGAAGGCGCCGTTCACCTGGGCGTGGTGTTGCTGAAAGCGTTTGATGATCTCCCCGTGGCTGTCCCACAGGATGATGGACTCATCGTTGGCGGCCGAGAGAATATACTGCCCATCAGCCGAGAATGAAATGTGGTTGACGTGTCCCGAATGGCCGTCCAGCACCCGGAGCAGTCTCCCCTGCTCGTCCCAAAGGCGGATATCATATCCCATACTCTGGGTCAGGTAACGGGATGATCCGGGAATGAAAAAGGCCCGGGACACCGAACGCGGATGATCTCCCAGTACGATCTGACAGTGACCGGCCAGATCCCAGATACGGGCGGTCCGATCGGCCGAAGCGGTTATGATCCGGGTGCCGTCCTGATTGAAATAGGCCGAATGGACATTACTCCGATGCCCCTCCAGACGGGTAGTCAGCTGGCCCTGGTAATTCCAGAGCGCCGCCGTGTTATCCTTGGAAGCCGTCAGTAGCAGATCCCGCGTCGAGCTGCGGTCAAAGCGATACACTTTAGCCTGGTGGGTAGGAAAAGTACGTACCTTTTTCCGGTCCCGGTCCCAGATGTGCATCTGCTGGGTCGTATCCAGCGTGAACAGGAAACGGCCGTCGGCCGCCAGTCTGGCCTTATTGATCATCATTCTCTTATCGCCGATCGACCACACCATTTCCCCCTGTAAGGTCCAGGCCCGCAGGATCTTATCCCGCCCGAGGGTATACAGCAGTTCACCGCCCGGATCGAAAAAAGCCTTATCTACCGCCTGGGGATGTTCCAGGGCCAGCCCGTACTGGCGGCCGCCCAGATTCCAGAAAAGCACCTGCCCGTCGAGCCCCACGGTAACGATCAATCGGCCGTCGGGAGAGAAGGTGGCTTCACTGATGCCCGGGGGGCCGTGGCCGTCCAGTCGTACGATCCGGGTAGAGCCGGCATTCCAAAATTTAATGGTCTGATCCGAAGAAGCCGTAATAAGTTCGCCGTGATGCTGCAGTGCGTGTGCATCACTGATCCGCCCCTGATGGCCCGAGAGCAGGCGGTGGCTGCCGTCGGTATACCACAGACGGGCCGTATGGTCGTTAGAAATGGTCAGGATCTCATCGTCCCGGGGGGTGAACATCGCTTTAACGATATCGTCTTCATGCCCTTTCAAAACTTTCGCTTCCAGTGGATAGATCGTCCAGAATTTGGCCGTATTATCCTTGGAGGCGGTGAGTATTTTGCGATCATCCGAAGAGAACTGCACGGAAATAACCGTCTGCCCGTGGGCAACGATATCCTCCTGGACTTCCCCCCCACGGGACCAGATGATCAAATGCTTATCGGCCGATACGGTGGCGAGATGGTCGCCGTCGTGAGCGATATCCACGGCCGTTATCTTATCCGTATGTGCTTTCAGTATCCATTGATGATCGTCCTGCAGGCTGAAACAGAAAGCGTCGTGTCCATACACGGATATCGCCACAAAATAGGAAGCGTCTGGAGCCAGTACGATCTGTTTGATATCATCGTGTTCTTTGATGACTTCCGGAAGGATGAATTTCTTTATTAGTTTCCCATTGAGGTCATACCGGCCGATAAAATTCTTAGCCCCGAGCAGGAAATGGTTACCGGCGGGCAGAAAGACCAGTTGCCGGATAGCCCGCAGGTCCAGTTGGTGGGTTTCTACGGTGCTCCCTTCCCGGTTGATCCGGAACAGTTTTCCGTCCGTCGTTGCCAGCAATAACCACTGACTATCCGGAGAAAAGGTAGCGACCGACACGTGCTCGTAGGGGATCTTCTGGATGAGCTTGCCGGATAAGTTATAAAGTAAGGCATCGTGGGAGGCCGTTGCGACAAACATCAGACTTTCATCCGGGGCCAGTTTGATATAGCGGATAATGGAGCCCACCCGGATCTCGCGCTCGTAATTGATCGCATTGTTCTCGTCCGCCGCGTAATAGGCCGAGATCAGGGCCTGTTTGATCTCCAGGGAAGGCCGGCCGTCGACACTACTCATGCGCCAGGCCTCCAGCGCGAATTGCAGCGCCTTGTGGTAATCCTGATCCGACCGCCAGATGTTCGAGTACAAAACCCGGTTGATGATCTCGATCTGACGATTTTTCTTTTCCGTTTCCCGGCGGTGGTATTCGTTCTCTTTGTTGAGTTGCTGGAGGCGGTATTTTTCCTTACGGCGCTCCTGTTCACTACGGTTGTAGAGTTCGGAAAATCCCGGTTGCAGGCTGAAATGCTGTAAGTAGGGACGGATGTAAAAAAGCTCCTCTTCCGAGAACAGTACCTTACGCTCCTGGTACATGGCCAGTTTGGGCCGGATCAGCCCCTGAATGCGCATCAGGTCCCGCGACTGGATATCCCGGGTCTCGGCGATCTTCTCCGCCAGTTTATCGTGGGACAGCTCGTAAGAACCTTCATCCACCCGCAAGAGCCGGCTGTCGACCAGCTCACTGATACAGTAGGCTACTGCGGCGTCAGAATACCCAAGCATGCGGATATCCATCCGATTCAGCGAGCGTCGCGTTCCTTCCAGCGTGGCGAATTGATCCATGATCTTGCTGATCACATCCGGATCGGAGATCCCGAATCGGCTTTTCATCCGCGCCTGAATGATGTGTTGCTGCTCTTCCATGAATTCCACCAGAATATCTCCGATCGATCCGACCCGGTCCACCAGATCCGGTGAAAAGATCACCTGTCCGTTGGCGTGTTGCTCCCGGTATACCCGAAAAAGCTTATCCAGGTAGATCTGCAGGTATGACAGCTGGATCCCGCGCCGGGTATCCGTAAGCCGGGAGATGATGCGATTGGCGGTTTGTACGGGCCGCCGGAGTTTAATCCCAAATTGCTCGCAGGAACCCCGGATCACCTGCCGGATATTGCTGGTGTTCATGGATTCCACCCGTAGCCGGTTATCAAAGACCTTGGGTAGATAGCGCTCAAAATCGTAGAGCCGGGCGATGTATTCTTCCCGCATGATCAAAATGATCCGCAGGGGAAGTTGCCGCTTTTCGCCCTGGTCCAAAAGGCGGGCAATATATTTGTAAAAGCGTTTGCGTTCGCTGTTCGTACCGAGAATATAGACCTCTTCAAACTGATCGAAAACGAAATAAATGGGTTTCAGATAATCCAGAAAAAGGGAATCGACGGCGGTTTCCAGTGTGGATCCGGAAGGCACCGGCATCAGCGCGTGGCGTTTGATCACCCGCCGCAGGGAGCGATTGATATTGTTCCGCCGCCGCACATAGACCTCAAACCAGTCCGTATCGTTGAAGCGGTTGGCCAGACCGCACTGCACCAGGCTGGTTTTACCGACACCGGAGGCACCGTACACCAGGATCAGCCGGGATTCGTTGACCAGTTCGTACAAGCGATCGACTTCTGCCGACCGGCCGAAAAAGATAGCCTGGTCTTCCCGGGTGTACGGGTCCAGCAATTTAAAGGGGCTCAGGGGTATCATGGCATGTGTTTCAGGTCAACATCAAAAAAGAGATAACAGAAATCGTTTAATTCCTGGATCAGTTCGGGATAATTTCCGGTATCAATGATCAGTTTTTCCGTCTCCATCTGAGCCAGCTTGTAGTAGATGGTCTGGTAGTCAAAATTGTAGTAGTGGAAATAAAAGATCCGGCTCAGTTCCTTTTGCTTCAGGGCGTGTTCATCGATGACGAAAGGCGAAAGATTCAGGAATTCCGGTTTGGAACTATTCAGGGGTTCCTTGACCAGGATCACCGAATTATCGTCCAGAAAATGCTGGTACAGATTCTCTTCGTCCAGGAAGCCGGCGGTGATCGTATCCAGCTTGACCGTAATGTGGCGAAACATCGGCAGCCGATGCCGGGGGCGGATCAGATTGATCTGCTTGACGGTGTGGAAAGAATACTTGGCGCAGAATCCCAGCTGGCGAAAAATGTCCCCCAGATGTTTTTCCGCCTGCACGCAGTAACTCTCGATCTCTCCGGCCTCCAGTTTCCGCTCCACATGCGGCTGCTTTTCGCGCATATACTGCATGAAGCGATAGGCGTGGATGAAGGCCTCGTCTTCGTAAAGCGCCTTTTTAGCCCGGGCAATCTCCTCGATAAAGTAGGGAATATCGTTCTCGTCGAAAATGATCCGGATGGCCCGGATGAGCCGAATGTAGTCATAACTCATCAACTCGTGGGGGGAAAGGGTAAAGAACTGCCGGATGACCGACGACTGGTAACGGGGTACGATCAGCTCCCGATTGCTCATTTTGGCATCCCAGAGCTGGGCCAGCATGATATAGGCCACCAGTTCTACCAACGAATTGTAGGTGCGGATGATCTGATCCAGACGCTCGTAGGTGAACCGGCGGATATTGGCCGTTTCGATCCGGTGTTCGGCGGCAAACAGTTTGCGTACCTGCTCCCCTACCGGCGCCGGCAGGGTATCCGTGATGGCGCGCCGGATCCGGCGAAAATCTACGTGTTTGCCCTTCTGGTGTTGCAGGTGAAAAAATTCCAACTCATCGGAGTAATCTTTTAAGACCTCCCACAGGACCTGGATCAGCACCTGATTAACCGGAGACTGCTGGAAATTGTGGATCTCGCTGGCTCCGGGCACGATGATCTCGCGGTAAGAGACTGTGGGGATCACCCAGTGTTTTGCTTTTTCATCCCGGTAGGCGATGAAGTAATGCGGCGTCTCTTCTGCTCCGTCCATACCCTGGCCCCGGAATTCCTCCGTCTCCCCCGCATCCACAATAGTGGCGGCGTTTTGGAAAGCATCATCCAGTTCATAGCCCTTAGCCATGGCGTGGTAGAAACTGCGGGCCATACTGGCGGCCTTCTCATCCGGCACCGGCCGATGGGTACCGATCACGGCCGGAACACCGAGTTCCAGCAGCCGTCTGGCGGTTTTTTCAGTTTCACAACCGTTGAGGAAAACCAGTTGCAGCGATTCCAGCCGGGCGAGCGTTTCGGCTACCTGCATGCCTTTCGCCGTAGTACCTTCCAGGATCAGGTGGTCTTCGGCCGCGTGGCCTGAGAAATGAAATAGCTGAATAGAATGGCTAAACTCCGTCAGGTAGTAAGCCAGCCGGTCCAGAGTGATGAAGGGTTCATGCTCAATCTGGATGTAGAAATTGTGACGATGTTCCATCAAGGCCCGCCGGATCAGATCGGATTCCCGGGCCAGAGCTTTCAACGGACTATCCGATCGATTCGCCGCAGCGAAGAAAAACACTGGGGGGTTATTAGGCATAAAGTCGCTATTACTTTACCTTTCAGTTAGTTACTCATAAGAATTATGCTAGATAAAAGTAATGAAAATTTAAAATTTCCAGCGTATGCCCCCTAATATTCTAAAAATTGCCCGTCTAAAGGTCCGTTTTAGCCCCATGATCGGCGCTTAACCCGCGTAGAATTTCCAATGCCCGCGGCGCATCCCCCAGCGGTACGAACAGATGATCGTGGTAATAGGCAGCCACCGCATTACAGCTGATCTCTTCGGCGGCCAGTGCCGTAGCAACCGCGGCCGTCAGTCCGACTGCCTCCAGGGAAGAGTGAATTTGCAGCGTGATCCAGGCCATTAATCCGGTATAGGAAAGTTCCCATTCGTCCGCTTTGGCTCTGGGTAATATGCAGGTGATGCCTTCCGGCTCCCGGAAGGTAGCAATGGCGGCGGCCAGCGTTTGCGGATCCGGGTCCGGATGGGTGGTAAAGACGTACACTCCATCCCGTTGCAACGGAGCCATATTGCGCAACAATAATTGAAGATCTTTTTCGCCGGCCATAAGTAAAGGAAGAAAAAGGAGGGAAAGGCATGAGGAAGGACTACCACTCCTTCCTCATGCCGGATCGGATCAGGCCGTGGCCATGACCATATCTTCGGAAGGTTGCCAGTTATCCGCAAAACGCTGCGTACGGCGTTTCATCACGGCGATGGCTTCTTCTTTGCTTTCAAACATATTGTCCACATTCACCAGGTGATCGGCCAGTACATCGTAACGGCCGCGCATGAGGTGGAAAAATACCCCGAGGAAATCCAGTCCGTCGAAGATCAGCGCCTGGTGTTTGGCGTAATCATCGATCGTCTTTCTGAAATAGATCGGGTGTTCCGTCCAGTGCATATGCGGGCGCTGGTGGTGGCTGATGTGGTAGCCGTCGTTCCAGCATTTGTGATTGTATTTGTGGTTGATGCAGGTAATACTGTTGTAGAACGGATTACCCGGATCGGTCGGATCGACAAAACTGTGCTGCGACCAGTTACCCATCATCATAACGATGCGGGACAACAGGAAAGGCAGAATAAATACATGGAAGGTTGCCCAGAAATTTACCACACACAGCGCAATGACCACTCCCAGAAAAACGTACTCACCAACTGCCACCTTACGGGCCAGCTTTCTTCGGTCCCGGCTGATGAAATACTGGATCAGCTCAATGATGGCCTTCCAGAAGAAATTCCAGAAGTAACGGAACCACTCCCGGAAATTATCCCGCTGGTAAAACATCGTAGAACTGAGATCATCGGGCAGGTTATTTTCCGAATGATGCATATGGATGTGGTGGCTGTAATAGGTTTCGGGCGACTGGCCGAAAAATGGACCCACCACCCACGGCAGGTATTTATTCAACGATTCGTAATTGGATTTGAACCATTTGCGGTGACTGGTACAATGCAACATCAAGCCAAAAGGACCTTTGAATACAAAGTTATTCACCACAAAATAAGTGACCGCCAGGGCGGCAAATATCCACCCCGAGGTGAAATACAGCGCCAATCCGATGGGGATCATGATCAAAGTGATCTTCAGGCTCAGGTAAACGAATGGGAGGTCACGCTCATCGCGAATCATCGACAGGAAAAAACGATCAAGCGCAGAGTAATCGTCCCGCGGCACGAATACGGGATCGTGAATAGTTGCTAATTCTTTCATAGTCTAATGCAAGTCTTTCGTTTTTTTTGCGAAAAAGGATTTACATGACACGCCTGCTGGCTGTCCTCCACCTGTAATTACAGGTGTTAAAAATAATCTCTATATGAGATAATGGGGCGTGTTTCGACTCTATCAACAGCCCACTGATTAAGGGGCCGACGCGAAGTTGCCCAAAGATAGGGTTTTTATTGGGAAATGCAGATTTTAGGCCCACCGGAGGACCTTCAGCTCTGAATGTAAGGTGGATCATGTTTTAAAAAACCGCTGAACACCTATTGTTCCGTCCCGCAACCGCGCTTTGATCAGGTATATCCCGGCGGGCAGATCGGGTAAAGCAAGTCTGATCTCTGTCGCGAAAATATTGTTTTGGGAATAAAGTCGGAGGCCGTTCAGATCGAAAATATCCAGGCTGGTAAAGGGTTCGCCGGGTGTAGCTATCAGGATCTGATCACCGGCAGGATTGGGATATACGTTCAGGCCTAAATCAGAGAACCGCTCCCGGACCGGTACGTAATCGCAGGGGAATTCGGTGAGGAATTGGTAGACTCCGAAGTCGGGATGTTCAAAGCAGCGCAGCGGTCCGGCGGGGACATCACAAAAGCCGTAAGGCGGCAGAAAAAAATGATCGCCTCCGATATCTTCGTAGATCCTCCTGCCAAAACTGAGTGGTGCATTAAATGATTCATTGTAGAGTGGAGTGACGTGCTGGACCTGCACCGAATCGTTATTGATCCGGAGTTGACTGAGCGAATCGATCCGCACATAGAACGTATCCATGTCTTCCGTTCCCAGATCCGCCACGAACATTTTCAGGGTATCCCCGGCAACCAGATTGAAATCATAGAGCAGCGCGAAGTCTTCGCTTACTTCGTTGTAATAATAGATGCGTCGATCTTCGCGATAAGCATAACGCATCGGGAAGCTGCAACTCTGCCCACCTTCAATGATCCGACAGGCGCGGTTATTGATCGTGGTGTCTCCAACTACTTCCATTACGTGCAGCCCGATATTGGGACCGCCAAATGAATACTGGGAATAATACCAACGGGTACCGGGTGGTGCCCACTCCTGAGCCGGTAGCAACTGACTGAGACTGCACAAAGTCAAGAGCAGCGGTAATGATGCCTTGATCATAGATGAGAGCGTTTGGTTGTTTTGAATTTAAGCAAAACTCCGCGCACTCAACCGCCGTGCTCTACCTTTTAACTTCCGGTTTTCCTTATTCTGTCGGACTGCCGTCTATTCACTGATAAAACTGGAAGTAGGCAAGCCAGTACCGTTGAATAAATTGGGCGTGGCCGTGTTGCTCCAGGCGTAACGCACCCGTTTGGGATGCCGCACCTGTTTGGATAGTAGTACCAGTCGCCCTTTCCGGAAAAATGCCTTAGCCGGATAGAAGACACCGTCCGCACCGGCCAGTTCGAAATGCGTGATCTCCTTTTCTGTTGCGTGTAGCCCCTCGTCGTTCTCAAAATTGATCCAGACTTTCCGCCCGTCGATCTCCATATTTTTAAACAGAGGCCCGGCTGCAACTGCATCCGAAACCCGGTAATGCCGGCTCAGCGCCAGATTGGCCAGGCGCTGCCCCACATCCAGTTTGTTGCGCGGATGAATGTCGGTTGTATCGCCGATATCACTGGTCACGACCATGCCCGTTTGGGGAAGTTTCAGTACCCGTCTCTGGGCATCGCGGACCAGGGTTCCCCGGTTGCCGGCACCGTAGCGGAAGGGAGCGATCTGGGCGTAGTAAAACGGGAATTCCTGCCCCCACAATTCCCGCCAGCTGCGGATGAGGGTGGCGAACATATCTTCATAGGATTCTGCATTGATCGTATTGGCCTCGCCCTGGTACCACAGCACGCCGGCGATGGGAAAAGTGGTCAGCGGATCGATCATCGCGTTGTAGGCCCGCGCTGGTTCTACCGGTCCCCAGGGTACGGGTTCCAGGCGGTCGGCCGCTGCGGACAGTGCCGGGTCCTGCCGGATCTTATTTTCCGGGATCCAGGTCTCGGCCGGCGTACCGCCCCAACTGGAGTGGATGATCCCTACCGGTACGCCCAGCTCCTGCTGGATCTTCGCGGCAAAAAAGTAGGCCACCGCGCTAAAACTTCGACTGTTCTCGGGGGTGCTGACGGCCCATGCACCCTCCAGATCGATCTGAGGAGTAGTGGCAGTCCGGTGCGCTACAGTGAAGAAACGGATGTTGGGATTCTGCGCATTGGCCATCGCTTTTTCCGCGCCGATCACCCCTCCGGCCAGGGACCATTCCATATTGGACTGGCCGGAGCACAGCCAGACTTCTCCAAGCATCACATTCCGGATCATCACCTTATTGTAGCCCTCGATCTCGATATCGTACGGTCCGCCGGCCGGCGGAGTACTGACCGTTACTTCCCAGTGGGCCTGATTATCCGTTTTGTAGGTGAAGGTTTCGGTACTCCAACCGACCTTGACCGTTACATTCTCATTGGGCTTGGCCCATCCCCATATCTTGACGGAGCTGTTTTGCTGCATCACCATATTATCGGCAAAAATAGCCGGTAGGTTAACGTTAGCCCGAAGCAGGGGGGCAAGGGTCATTAAGGTCAGAAAGAGTATCAGGCGTTGGCCAGGCAGTTGGTATTTCATGGATTCCGTTTTGTTCTTTTCCACAAATTTGTCCAGAATTTCGGACAAAAGAAAAAAGGACGGAACATTACTGCGCAGTTCTTCCCGCCCGGTACCCGTATGCAATGGAACGGGGGCCGCCGGACCAGGCGCCGTAGTACCGGTAGCCAACGGGTGAGTGGGGATTGAAATCATCGTAGCTGCGCCCCACTTCGTAATAACCGCCACCACGGTACCCAAAGCCCCCAACTTCATCGTCACTCTTAGGCCAGTCCGCATTCGTCGCGTGGCCGAAACTGAGATTTCCGTCGCCGTGGCTACCCACGAACTGACGTCCCACCGGATTGCCAACCGTAATGACTTTCTCCCAGACGCTGCCACTGAGGTCCATGACCCAATAGTAGGAAGCGCCAAACACCGGGCGGTTGGCATCCGTCAGTTCGCTTTCCGAGTGGCCGTTGGCCAGTACCAATTCGGCGTCCGGCGTCACGTAACGTTCGAGTTGATCGTAATTATTGGTTCCCCACACAAATTCCCCGGGAATAGGTTGGGCGGGGCCGCGGACTGCTTTTTCGTATTCCAGCTCGGTGAGCGGCCGCAGTGCCGCCCAGTCGGTATAGGCCAGACCGTCGGTGAAGCTGACGTAGTTCATGGGCCGCTTGGGATTATCCGCTACGTACTTTCCGTCGATCAGACGAATACCGCCGCGGTGTTCGTAGTAATCCCGGCCACCCAGCGGCGATCGCACATAAGTCCAGGTATCCGGCAGGTGATTGAGAAAAGCCGCGTACTGGCCCTGGGTGAGTTCGTATTTCATGATGTAGAATGCCCGGAACCCTTTGGGGAAAGCCTCCGGGATCGGTCCCTGCTGATCTCCGTTATAGAGTGCATTTTCACTCCAGTAGTACAACTCGCCCGCATTCGGTCCGACGGGGATCGCGGCCTCCGAACGAATCTCAAACAGTCCGTCGGGTTCCCCGGCCGCATCGGATCGATAAAAGGCGGCCTTTTCCCGGGCCGGATCATCGGGGCTACCCAGGGTGAAGCCTCCTGCGGGAATGTACACCATTTCCAGACCGTACACCTGGAAATTCCCCTGGAGCCGGCGACCGTTGAACGGTCGGCCCTGATCCAGCAACAATTCCAGTTTGAGATCTACGTCTCCCCGGTAATTGCCGGAGGGATAAATCAATATACCCAGGCTGTCAGCAGCCACTTCGATCCGGGGTTCCGTCGTGCCGGGCAACCGATTTACGAGTACCCGGTGACCGGCCGGTTTTAGTTTGACGTGGTTGTTGTAGTAGCCGTCCAGTTTGACAAATACCCAGACTGCATCGTGGTTCCTATCGTTGTTCCAGGCATTCTTCCAGCGGAGATCGAATATGACCCGCGCCTGGTCCGGTGCAACATCCGGTCGGTAAACGGCCCGTATATTTTCGATGGTGAGATCGGTAGCGAAGAGGGCGTGACCCCACAAAAGGGCCAGCACCGGAAAGAGAAGCTTTCGGTAATTCATAATTAGTCGGATGTAATGGTGAATGAATGCCCCAATTGTGGGGGAGCCGGTTCAGCTCAAATTGGCAATTGATTTTTTTCAATCTTATATGCCACAATTTGAGAACTAAACGCCCCTGCCCAATGGTGGGGAAGCCGGTGCTTCCTTTGCGGGAAGTGTAATCCCGGCGATCTCCGACTAAAATACAAAATGATCGCAAAAAAAAAGCGACCCCAATCTGCTTGAAGCCGCTCCATAGTATTTGCGCACAGATCTTACGATCTGCGATAGTGTTCAATCGTTAGTTTCCGCCGAGGATCAGCGGGAGTCCGTCGCCGTTACCGCCGACGATGATGACCTTACTGTTCGGAGAGTTGGCCAGTTCCAGTGTGGCCTCGATCCCTTTATCCTGCAGGATCTTGTCGGTCAAACTGGCGTTCAGGATCTTGTTCGCGTCGGCTTTGGCCTGTGCTTCAATGATCTTACGTTCGGCTTCTTTCCGCTCCTGGTCCAGAATGTACTCGTACTTCAGCGCGGACTGCTCGGCCTCCAGTTTTTCCTCAATGGCCGTCCGTACTTTTTCCGGAAGTTCGATATCGCGGATGAGGGTTGCCCGCAGTTCCACGTAGTTATTATCCAAAGCCTTCGCCAGATTCCCCTGGATCAGCTTTTGTACTTCGTCGCGTTTGGTAGAATACAATTCTTCCGGTGTGAACTGACCGATCATCTCCCGGACGGAACTCCGGGTTTCCGGGATCACCAGCCGTTTGACGTAATCGGGGCCGAATTTTTCGTGGATCTCGGCGATCTTGTCATATTTGGGATTTACCCGTACGGTGACATCTACACTGATGTTCAAACCGTTGCTGGACAGAACCTCCATTTCTTCCTCTACCTGTTGTTCCCGTACATCGTAGACATACATAACGTTCCAGGGAGCAATAATGTGGAAACCCGGCTCGTAGATGTTCTCGCGGTCCAGACCACCACTAAACCGGCGAAAAAGCACGCCGCGTTCTCCGGCATCAATGGTGAGAAAAGTAGCATTACTGAACCCTATGATAAGAATAAGGAGGACAAATGCGATCACACCCCAACTGATCATTTTACTCTGGGGATTCGCATTGCCTCGGTTTCTTGCTTCACTCATTTTATTATGTTTTTTGATAAACAATGACTCGGAAGTGCGCTAAATGCAGGTCGATTGGTGGTGCCCTTACCTTCAGATCACTTCTTACTTTAAAGTACAAACCACACCCACAAATGTTTACATTTAACCGACTATTGCGGGTCTAAACACGACTAAAGGCGCGCGGGAGGAGGACCGGTATTAATATATGGTTTTTTGGGCGAAGCTGCCGGCAGAATCGGAATGGAAGTAACCGCCGCCGACTATAAATGTACATTTTTCTTTCGTTTTTTACATTATCGCTATCTTGGGGCCACTTATAAAATTGAAAACAATCTATTTCTTTAAAAACATACTAAACGATAATCCGATAGCTATGAAAAAGATTTTGATTTTTGCCGCACTGGTAGGCTTTGTTGTAGCCTGTGGCGGTTCAGAAGACACTACGGACAGCAGCAGCACTGAGGCTGAAAAAACAACGGCAAGTGCAGCGGAGCCGGCCGCTCCCGCTCCAGACGGTGAAAAAATTTACAAGCAAAACTGTATTGCCTGCCACGGTCTGTACGGCGATATGGGCGCCAGTGGTGCTTTCAACCTGCAAACTTCCGAACTAACCGTTGACGAACGGATCAATGTGATCACCAACGGTAGAAACACCATGGCTGCCTGGGGTTCTCTGTTGAAAGAGGATCAGATCAAGGCCGTTGCTGAGTACACGATGACCCTGAAAAAAGATTAATAATTCACCACATGGCCATATCCGACCAAGCTACTCAACAATTGCGGGCCATCGGGCTAATGTCCGGCAGCTCGCTGGATGGTCTGGATGTAGCTGCCTGTGAATTTACGATCGCCACGGATAGCGGATCTCCCCGGATCCTTTCCTGGGAAATGGGGGCATCCGCTACCCTCCCCTATTCTGAAAGCTGGGCACAGCGTCTGCGGGAAGCTACCCAACTAAACGGACTGGAGCTGACCGCACTGCATGCCGACTACGGGAAACTGGTCGGTGAACTGGTTCGGGATTTCCTCCAGGAGCACCACTTTCAGCCCGACCTCATCGCTTCCCACGGCCACACGGTTTTTCATTATCCGGAACGCGGCTTTACGCTTCAGATCGGAGATGGAGCCGCCATTGCTGCTCAATCCGGAATTACGACCATCTGCGATTTCAGAAGCCTGGATATTGCCAATGGCGGTCAGGGGGCACCGCTGGCGCCACTGGCCGACGCTCTTCTTCTCCCTCCGCATGACTTTTACCTTAATCTCGGCGGTATCGCCAATATTACCGCCCGCACCCATAATGGGCACGTCGCCTTCGATATTTGCGGTGCCAATCAGATCCTGAATGCGCTGGTAGCACCTTTACAACTCCCCTACGACGATAAAGGCCATCTGGCCCGGGGTGGTCAGTTCATTCCGGAACTGGCCCGGCAACAAAATCAGCTGAAATATTTCAAACTTCCTTACCCTAAATCTCTGGATAACAACTGGGTACGAGAAAACCAAACCCAGGTTTTTGAAGCACATCCGGAATCCACGGCCAATCGGCTGCACACAGCCTGTCTGCTTATTGCCGGACAGATCGCCCAGCAGGTACAGCAAATCCGCAAGCGGGAAACAATGGATGAAGGGCCGTACAGCCTGCTGGTAAGCGGCGGCGGAGCCTATAATGATTTTCTGATAGAATGTATTCAGACGGCATTGCCCGATGTAAAGATCGAATTGCCGGACGATCGGCTGATCGCCTTTAAGGAAGCGGCGCTGATCGCGCTGATGGGCAGCCTGCGCCTGTTGGGACGGCCCAATTGCCTGTCCAGTGTGACGGGAGCCACCTATGATGTGTGCGGGGGAGCGATCCACTCCGGCCGCTCCTGATCTGTAACCTACCTTGGTTTATACTGTACCCCGGTTGCGTCCCCGCCAGACGGAAAGGATCAACCGAAAGGGAAAGATCACCGCCGTGATCACTGCGCCTACGCCGAACAATAAGATCTCATTCTGGATAAAATATACCCACTGCATCTGCCGGTCCGCCGGGCGTTTGCCGACCAGGCTTTCCACGCCCCTTTCATCGACGAAAGTCTGGAAATTATTGAGTTCCTGTACGAGATAAAAGACCAGAGGGATGCACAGGAATACGAGGACGATCTTCCAGGTTTCCCGGTGCGCCAGATAGGTATACGGTAAAAGGAATATGTACCGCCCCAGGGTAATGAAGCAGATAATGACTACGATATTGAGCGTATAGAATGGGAAGTTGCCGATATTGAAATAAATGGGCAGTAAAACGGCGGCTAGCACCAGAAAAGTGATCAACCACCAGAGGAGTTCGAGCTGTTTGACAGCACCTTTTTGTATTTGGCTGGCCATATGGATCAGGATATTGGTCCGTTTGTTGGGCAGAATAGCCCTAAAATGGAGAAAGCCTCCCGACGTTAGTCGGGAAGCTTTCATAAAGTTGGCAGTGACCTACTCTCCCACCTAGTGGTAGTACCATCGGCGCTGAAGGGCTTAACTTCTCTGTTCGGAATGGGAAGAGGTGAACCCCTTCGCTATAACCACCAACAATTCTTGTGAATACCGCTTTTGGTATTCGGTTTCTTTATTTGATTTTGATCATGGTACAGTGTACCTCTTGGCGATCCCGATTCGATCCACCCGGATCTCATCCGGGATGATCATTGCGCGGGGCGCATGATCAAAATCAATTGACAAGTGTGGGAAGCGGTAAGTTGTACTGAACAATCGCTATTGCAATGTCAGCATTGAAGGTAAAGATCGTTTGCAGTTGTCTAAAGTGATGGTAAAGTTGAAGAAATAAAGGAAGCTTTCGGGTAATTAGTACTACTCAGCTTCATACATCACTGCACTTCCAC
>NZ_PDUD01000071.1 GCF_002646595.1 Flavilitoribacter nigricans DSM 23189 = NBRC 102662 | reverse complement strand
TAGGCCTCCCGCTAGCGTTCATCCTGAGCCAGGATCAAACTCTCCATAGTAAAGTTCTTACGAACCTACTAATAGTAGATCCAAATATTTTTACATCGGATAAGTCCTGGCTTCAATTTTACGTCTCTCAACGAAAATATCCGCTTAGCTGTGTCTTATATGTGCTAATTCTTCTCTTCAAATCTCTTACCTCGCTACCTGCAGTGTCAAAGAACTTTTCGAATCTATTATGAGCACGCAACACTCTTGTTACAAACTCAGATTCTTATCTTAAAGTATCAAACTTTCTCGTTTGTTTCCCCGCTCTCTCGCAAAGGAAATGCAAAGATACAACCACTTTTTATTCTGACAAAATTTTTCAGAGTTTTTTTAGAAAAAATTTGAAACCATTTTGTCGCTCTCTCGTAGTCCTCTCTTCGCCGTATCTTCAATTTCTGTTCGCCTTCCTTTCAAAAGCGGATGCAAAAGTAATCCTTTTTCTCACTTCTCACAACTTCTGGTGAAAAAAATATGCAATCATCCGGGGTGAAAAAGGCCGCTCAAATTGGCGATCGGCGGTTTCTCCGAATTTACTTTCTGGCTCTAATTTCGAAGCCCTATTTTCCTTTGCTGCCAGCCGCCAATTTCCACGGAAAATTTTTTTCAGCTTTTTTTTAAAAAACTTTTGGCCCGGTTTTAGCCCGGTTCCGAACCGTATTTTAGAATACGTAACAAACCCTTATTTTTCTTGCGCTTCATTCAATAAAAGTGCACATAGCTTTGGAAAAAGTTTATTTTTGCCGTGCTTATTAAGGAATAAGCCTTATTATATACGGCATACCGAAGTCAGGAGGGCAGGTTTCCATGCCTTATATATAGGTATAGTATCCCTGATCTTTGCAAGCGCTGTTTTTCCTTTCCCCTTCGGCCGCGCTGTGAGCAGACATGATTATCCTTTCATTAAAATTATAGACCGAATACAATCTACACTGTAATATGAAGAAGTACAATTTTAGTGCCGGCCCCGCGATCCTGCCGGCAGAAGTGATGAAAGAGGCCGGAGCGGCCTGCGTAAATTTCAACAACTCCGGATTCTCTATCCTGGAGATCTCCCACCGCAGTGCGGACTTCTCCGCGGTACTGGCGGAAGCAGAAGCCCTGGTACGCGAGATCGGCGGTATCGGCGAAGAGTTTGCCGTACTGTTTCTCTCCGGTGGCGCCAGTTCCCAGTTCTTTATGGCCCCGATGAACCTGCTGGACGATAGCGGTAAGGCCGTATACGTGGATACGGGTTCCTGGGCAGCCAAGGCCGTCAAAGAATCCAAGGCATTCGGTCCGACGGAAGTACTCGCTTCCTCCAAAGCCGATAATTACACCCATATTCCCAAAGGCTATACTATTCCGGCGGATGCAACTTATCTGCACCTGACCAGCAACAATACCATCTTCGGTACCCAACTGGCCGAATATCCCGAAACGGATGTACCCCTGGTAGTGGATATGTCTTCCGATATGTTCAGCCGGCCGTTCCCGGTAGATCGTTTCGGTATCATCTACGCCGGTGCCCAGAAGAACCTCGGCCCCGCCGGTGTCACCCTGGTGATCGTGCGCAAGGACCTGCTCGGTAAAGTAGATCGCCACATCCCGACGATGCTGAACTACAATACGCATATTGAAAAAGGTTCTACCTTCAATACGCCGCCGGTATTCCCCATTTACGTCATGATGCTGACCCTCCGCTGGGTTAAAGCGCAGGGCGGACTGGAAGCCGTAGCTAAAAACAACGAAGAAAAGGCCGCTGTACTCTATAAGGAGATCGATGAGAATCCGATGTTCGCCGGAACCGTTACCCAGAAGGAGGACCGTTCGCTGATGAACGTCACCTTCGTCATGGCCGACGAATACAAAGAACTGGAAGGACAATTCCTGGAAGCTTGTAAAGCGGCCGGTTGTATGAGCGTCAAAGGACACCGCTCCGTAGGTGGTTTCCGGGCGTCCATCTACAACGCCATGCCGAAGGAAGGCATCGAGACGCTGGTAAAAGTAATGCAGGACTTCCGGGCGGCCCACGCCTGAGCCGGAGACCTGGATACCGTTTCGGTAAACGGATAAAAAAAATTAAAGCGCCGTTCAGCTAACCATATTGCTGGACGGCGCTTTTATATTTGTAGCATGAGGAGAAAAAAGAGTGAGCTCATCCTGATCGATGTAGCCGGTAAACGCATTCCCCTGAAAGTCGTCTACGAACGGCGGCCCAATATCCGGGCGGCCATTGGGAAGAAGGAGGTGATCCTGCGGATCCCCAATAATCCGTTCTCTACGGTGAACGTTTCGCAGGAGATTGACCGGATCAAGGGCTGGCTACTGGAGGTGGACCGGAAACGCGACGGCGCACTGGACCGGCTGGCGATCCGGGAATATATCGACGGACAGATCCTGGAGGTCGGAGCCCGGCAATATCGCCTGTCCATTCGGGAAGAAGACCGTCAGACCCATTCGGCCCGTTTGCAGGATGGCGTCATCGAACTGAAGATCGCCCGGGCAGACGCAGGGCCCAATCTGCAGCAGAACATCAAAACCCTCCTGAGCCGGGTCATCGGCAACGATCATCTGCCGCAGATCACCCGCCGGGTGCACGAGATCAACGACCGCTATTTCCGGAAACCGGTGCAATCCGTCAAGCTGCGCTACAACCACTCCCGCTGGGGCAGTTGCTCAACCAACGGCAATATCAATCTGTCGACCCGCCTGCTGTTTGCCCCGCAGCCGGTCATCGACTACGTCATCGTACACGAACTGGCCCATATGGTGGAAATGAATCACTCACCGCGATTCTGGAAAGTGGTAAAAGATGTGCTTCCTAATTATAAGGAGATGGAGAAGTGGTTGCGGGAGAACAGTTATCTGTGTGATTTCTAATCTATCCTCCCGCAGTTTTTCGGAATAATTACCGCTATTCGTTACTGACGCGTGGCGGTCACCGAACAACTGGTCGTGTTGGTGCCGTCCGAAATCGTCTCCGTAAAGGTTAGACTGTTTCCGTCCAGCTCACCGTCCACACTCGCGGTAAACCCACCGCCGGAAGCGCTGATGTCCAGATCACAACCGTCCGGAGGAAGGGGATCGTAATCAGCAGAAACCGTAGCCGTCTGGTAACTGATAATAATATCATCAGTTCCGGAAGCCGTAATGGTGACCGTGATGTCTTCGGTGTTGCCATCACAGTCGATCGTACCGACGTAAGTGCCGACCCAATCGGCGGGCGTACAGGTGGTCATGGTATCATCATCTTTCTTGCAGGAAGATACCGCGAGCAGGACCATCAGGAAAAGCGTGACTTTCAAATACTTCATAGGTGATTTTTTAAGATTTCAGCATAATGTAGACGTAAAGGTATTAGAACGAAGTACGCTTCCACAAAGTATGCTGACTAGCCCGGATAATACTTATCCAGCTTTTCGGCGACATAATCCCAGGTATTCTGCTCGGCGTATTTGAGGGTGATCCGGGCGTTGTTTTCCAGGAGGATCATCCGGTCCAGCAGATTGAGTTTCCACTGGTCCCCTTCCTTTAAGAATTCAAAATCGGCAATGGTACTGCGCTCATCGTCCAGGGGTTTGGAAAACCGCAACTTGGCCCGCTGATCGGTTTGTAATAACTGCTCCCGAAAGCTGAGCCCCTCAATGATCTCTCCTTCCAGTTGGAAAAGATAACCCAGATTAAAATCCAGGTAGTCTTCGGCCGAAAGCGTTTCGACCTGGGCCTTATCGTAATGATTAAGCGCCCGGGCGATCATATCTACATTGACAACCGGATAGGAACTTTCGTTTACGTAGGTTTCCACCGCTTCGCGTTCGTCTACCTGCAGATACTCCAGCTGCGCGAGCAGATATGCTTTGGATTCCGCATCGATCGCATTCAGGAATTTTTGCGGATCGGCTTCCGCAACGGCCGTCTGGTACTGCTCAAAAACCGGGATGATCGCTTCTTCGCTCTGTCCGCAGCCCGCGAGGCCGAAGCCGGCCAGCACTAAAAAAAGGAATGATTTTACTGAAATAGGTATCATTTTCATTTGGGTATTCGGCTAGCGCTCGGAAGAGATAGCCTGATTATTTTGGTTAAGATATTTGTTGGTGCGCAACCGGGCATTCTCCCGCACATTGAGATAATAGATGTTGTAATCGCCGATGTGATAATTCTTACCCGTCAAAAACAGGCTCCCCTTGAATTTCGGTTTGCTGGCCCAGAGTACGCCCTGGTAGTTCTGCGCATCACTGGCTTCGGGATAGATCCGCTGAAAT
The DNA here is from genome assembly GCF_002646595.1 of Flavilitoribacter nigricans DSM 23189 = NBRC 102662. GTDB lineage: Bacteria > Bacteroidota > Bacteroidia > Chitinophagales > Saprospiraceae > Flavilitoribacter > Flavilitoribacter nigricans. The sequence continues at coordinate 29,349 of NZ_PDUD01000071.1, read as the reverse complement.
GGGTTGAGGACAGCCCCAACATTCAGGGAATCGGGCGCATAGGTATCATCCAGGCTCCACAGCAGAGGGTTTGTAGCCACGATCTGATCCCCGTGCGGTATCTTTTCCGGCTCGAATCCCCGCTTGAAGGTCCGCCAGGAAGTAAAACATCCGGTCTGGCCGGGCGTTTCGCAGGCCGGTATCTTCTCGAATGCATCTTTGCGGATCGGCATACCGACCAGGTAGGCCGCTACGAGTTGCTGCTGCCGCGGCTGTCCGTCAAAAAACTCCCGCAACAGGCGTTCGGCGTGATTGGTACCCTGGCTGTGGGCGGCGATGATCACCGGCCGTCCGTCGTTGTAATGCTCCCAGTAATACTGGAAAGCCCGGCGCACATCCTGGTAAGCCAGTTGCAGCGCCTTGCGGGCGGAAGTGGTGTCTTCGGAATAATAGAGATGAAGATGTCCCTGCCGGTAACGCGGCGCGTAGACTTTTCCGACCCCGTTGAAAATAGTGGCCTGAAACCGGATGGCCCCTTCATCCGTGCGCTCATTCACATCTTCATTACTGACGGCGGCATTCCAGTTGCGGTCTCCCCGCTTGCCGGTATACGAGGTTGGGTGGAGAAAAAACACATCGATCGGGGCATCCGCCTGCCGGTCGACCAGGGTATCGGCGGGCAGGACATCCGCTTCGTCATCGAGGGTCGGCAGTGCGGCCCAGCTGGCCGGGTCACTGTAATCCGGGACCGGCGGTACGCTCGTACTATCGAAAGGGCCCCGGGGCAAAGAGCGGCAGGCAATACTCCCGATGCATAACAGGAGGAAGAGCCAGTTTGTGGATAATCTCGGCATAGGCTACAGACAGCGTTTTTTTATAAGAACGGGTAAACCGTAAAGATGTTGGCCGTTCCGGAAATCTACGCTCTTTCCACTACCCCGCTATTCCATTAAGGATACTTCATCACCGGATTGCCGAGGGAGGTAACAAAAAAAATCCCGGACTTTTCCTCATGGGAAAAATCCGGGATTAAAGCTGAAAGGTTTTCACGAAGCGCGCTGCAGCAGCCTGCAGCTCAGCTCTCCGTCAACCGTTTTACTCAGCTACTACTTCGAACTTGATCTCCGGTTTCACTTCCGGGTGCAGGTTCAGTACCAGGGTATAGGTACCTACTTCTTTCACCTCATCGGGCAGTTGCACCTTCCGACGATCAACCTCCAGGTCGAACTGTTCTTTCAGTGCGTTAGAGATCTGAATATTGGTAACGCTACCGAAGATCTTACCGCTGGTACCGGCCTTAGCACCGATCTTGAGTACTTTATCCTCAAGCGCGTCAGCAACAGCTTTGTATTCGTCGTAGCGTTTCATTTCACGAGCTTCCTCCTGGCGTCTCATTTCCTCCAGGCGGTTCATATTGGTTTTGTTGGCGATCAGTGCCAGACCCTGTGGGATCAGGTAGTTGCGGCCGTATCCATCCTTTACTTTTACGACCTCGTGCTTTTCGCCAACTTTATCGACATCTTGCAGCAATATAATATCCATGATAAAAAGTGTTAGTTGGTGGACAGTGGACGGTAGATGGTGGACGGGGTACCGGAAAAGTGCTCTTACAAGATTCACTCCTCACGACCTGTTTCTTCCTGCCGTCAACCGTAATCCTTCGACCGTCAACCGTAAAAATAAATTACTTCAGCAGGTCCGTTACGTACGGTAGCAGAGCCAGGTGGCGCGCTCTCTTGATCGCAGTAGCCACTTTACGCTGATACTTCAGTGAGTTGCCGGTGATACGGCGAGGCAGAATCTTGCCCTGCTCGTTCACGAACTGCAACAAAAAGTCAGGATCCTTATAATCGATGTGCTTGATGCCATAGCGGCGGAAGCGGCAATATTTCTTGCGCTTCTGACCGATCTTAGGATTGGATAAAAATTTAATATCGTCTCTTGAAGCCATGATTTTCTTTTTTGACGGTTAAAACAATGCTTGGGTCCTATTCTTCTTCTTCCGCAGTGGCGGTAGCAGCTTTGGACTCCGTTTTCGGTTTGGGCTTGGATTCAGATCTGTTCCTGTTGTTACCACCGGATTTTCCTCCGCGGTCACCCCGGTCATTACGATCATTGCGATCGCGACGATCTTTGTCCTGAGATCCTTTTTTGGATTTCTTCTTTACCTTACCGATCAAGCCTTTACGCTTGTCTTCATTGTATTTTACTCCGTACTTGTCCAGGCGGACAGTCAGGAAACGCATGATGCGCTCATCACGGCGCAGGGACAACTCAAGTTTGTCGATCGGAGTACCGTCTTCAATAGTGAATTCAACGGTGTAGTAAACGCCAGAACTGCGCTTGTTGATGGGATAAGCCAACTGACGAAGGCCCATTTCATCCACATGCACGATCGTAGCACCTACCTCTTTCAACTGATCGACATATGTCTGAGCTGTCGCTTTGATTTCATCGCCCGACAGCACTGGATCGACGATGAACGTAATTTCGTAACTTTTCATAAATTGATTCAGACAAAATTAATAATAGAAATGTCGCTTTTCTTTAAAGCGGGTGCAAAGGTAACTATAAATTTTAAATTTGGAAAGCCCTTTTCGGAAAATAGTGCTGGAAATCAGCGGATCATGCAACTATGAACGCCGGACCGGTGTTTTATTGATCCCGGCGGCCGGTCCGGATTACCTCATTATAAAACCAAATAACATTATGTCTTCCCGATCCTACGTTCCAATCAGTTGCTCTTTTTACGATGAACTGGAAGCGCTGGCCACCCTGCGCAAACCGGCCGTCATCAAATACAATGAAACCGATGCGGTCACCAAAACAGCCGAAGGCAAGATCAAGGATTTCTTCATCCGGGAGGGCGCCGAGTATCTGCTGATGGATACCGGCCTGGAGATCCGCCTGGACTACATCATCAGTGTAAACGGGAAAATCATGGGCAACTATTGCTAAGTGGTTTTTCAATAGCAATGGCAATGGCAATTACAATACCTCTCTGCCATTGTAATTGCCATTGAGACTGACATTGCTATTCTCATACCCCATGTTTATTGATCAATTAGGTATTTGCAGCACGATCTTCCCGAACTGAGGACTGGTCTTCATCAGCGCCAGGGCATCATTGCCGGCCTCCAGGTCCATCACCCGATCCACTACCGGCACGATCCGGTGTTCATTGACCAGGTCCAGCATGTCGGCAAAATCCTGATCCGACCCCATGGTACTACCGTGTATCGAAAGCTGCTTAAAGAAGACGTTGGGAACATTGATCCCTTCCCAGTTGCCGCGCGTACCGCCGTACACCCCTACTCTACCGCCTTTGCGACACATCCGTAGTAAAAGATTAAAGCCATCCCCTCCGGCGCTGTCGATCACGATATCAAAACCGCCCACTTTTTTGGAGAATGCCTTCATCGCATCCGTATCGGTATAATTTACGCCACCTGTCGCACCCATTTCCTGGGCTTTTTCGAGTTTGTCTTCCGAACTGGAGGTCACGTACACTTCCGCACCGATGGCTAGGGCAAACTGAAAAGCGAACAAGGCCACGCCTCCGCCGATTCCGGAGATCAATACCTTTTCGCCGGGCTGTACCTGACAGCGGGAAAATAAGGTCCGGTAGGCCGTTACTCCGGCCAGCGGTAAGGCCGCGGCCTGTTCTACCGTCAGGTGGGCCGGTTTGGGGTGGATAGCGGATTTACGTACCGCCACCTGCTGGGCAAAAGTGCCGTATTCTTCCAATCCGAGAATAATGTAATCATCGTCCGGATAACGCTCGTTCTGCCCCCAACGGATCGTGGGGTTGATCACCACTTCCTTTCCCTCGTAAATTCCGCAACCGTCAGAACCCAACACGGTCGGGAATCGCAGTCCCGGATAAAGTCCCTTAGTGATCCAGTAATCACGGCGGTTCAGCGCAGCGGCCTGCAGATCCACCACTCCGAATTCCGACGCATCGTATTCGGGGAGATCAATATCTTCGTAATCCAGTGGTTGTTTAATGCCTTTGCAAACGAGTGCCTTCATGATGTGGTTAGGTTTTAGCGTTAATAATCTATGCCTTGGAAGATCCGAACTTTGCGATCGGCCGAAAAGTACCGGATAAGCGCGGGAGATGTAGAGGCCAGAGAAGCGTTAATGCATCTGGATTTACCGGCTTTTTCAGGATAAACAACTATCTTCGCTGCATGCGCTATCCTTCACCAAGCCGGCATGATAGCCCCTTAAATTTGAGATATTAACGCAAGTTTAGCCCATTAAGTTGAAAATAAATTATTCCGGTAACCAACAATGCCCGCTTATTAGGAGTTTCTAGTTGTGTTTCCTCCCGCACCCGTTCGATTCAGGTAACCATAAAGGCCGTTGGCACGTAACAGGAAGCAGGTAGCTTTCACAAAGACTATTTTTCCGCCACCCTGTTTTCGCCCGCCGGCACGGAACTTGTATTTTTTTAAGGTTTTGTCCGGGAATGATGGATCGGCGGCACACACTCTTTTATACCCAGCTATTTACCGGCATTCGACTTCTCCACCCTTAAACTAAATAAGGAGAGAAGCAGGCACCGGAAGCAAACGGCCTCATATCACCCCAAAGCAGACGTACCAAACTATCACGCGCGTTAACTAGCCCGAAATTAGATCCCGGTTTGAAAAAACCCATTACCTTTAAGCAATTCACCTAGTCGTAACCCTGAAAAATGGCATCAAGTATTTCTGAGATTAAGGTTGCTCCCTCAAACCCGAACCACTGGACGGATAAGATCAACTGGCTGTACCCCACTCTGGTACTGGCCATTTTCCTGTGTTTTTATAAGTTGGGAGACACGCCTATCGAACAATGGGACGAGGCCCACACGGGGATCAATGCCATTGAAATGCTCCAGACCGGAGATTATATCAATTTGTATTTCGGGGGAGAACCCGACCGGATCCGGGCCAAACCGCCCTTTGTGATCTGGATGGTCGCAACCAATTTTTCCCTTTTCGGCTACAATGCCTTCAGCCTGCGGCTGCACTCGGCTATCGCCGGGGTCTTTATTTTCTTCTTTGTGTTCAGGATCGTCAATCTGTACCGGCCGCCCCTATTTGCTTTTGGGGTCTGCCTGATGTTGCTCAGCGTGCGGGCCATCATTGGTTTTCACGTATCCCGCACCGGTGATTTTGACGCGGTACTGATCGCTTTTCTGCTGGCCGGGCTGTACTACTTTTTACGATATCTGGACTTCATGCGCTACCACGATATCTACAAAGCGGCCATTCTCTGGGGGTTTGCTTTCCTCACCAAAGGGCCGGCATTTGGGGTACTTTTCCCCGGCTTGCTGCTGTATCTGCTGGTCGATGGCCGGCTGATGCACGTACTACGGCTGCGCGAGGTTTACAAAGCGGTGGGGATCCTCCTGATATTCCCAATCGCCTGGTATCTCACCATTTACTTTTTCGGTCACCAACTGGATGATCCACTGGTGAGCGGCCGCAATGCCTTCGAGCGCATGTTCCTCTACGATATCGTCGATCGCTTTACGCAAAACGAATTTGAGGGTAAGCACGAAACGGCCGATCCTTTGTTTCTCTACCATGTGCTCCGGGAGAATTTCCGTTACTGGGATCTGGTATTCTACGCCGTTCTGCTGGGCGGGATCGTGCGCAAGTTTATCACCGGTCTGCCCAACTGGGAGCCGCTCCGCTACCGCTTTACCATTCTGTCGATCTGTATCTGGTTGCCGCTGGCGATCTTCCTGTCTATGGGTACCGCTTCCAAGTACTGGTATTTTTCACCCGCCGTACCTTTTGTAGCCGCCACGGCCATGAGTGGCATCTGGTGGCTTTATAAGCAGTTTCCCCGGGTGGTTTTGGGTGGATTTTTACTATTTTGGGTATTTTGTATGTATTACCGCTATCTTGGGCCCAAACCGCAACCTACGGAAGGTTCCATGCCGGATGAGATCTACACGCAGGTCGTTCACCGGCAAACCGAAAATCTGGCCGAAGAGGAAACGATCTACCAGATCGGAGAATGGCCGGCACAGCGGGTATTGCTGGATCTATATTTTGCCAATCCCAATGTGGTTTACGCTTCCACTGAAGAGGCCCTGGCTGATCCGGAAAGCAATATTTCGGTCTTTATTCGCCGGGAAGAATGGGAAAAACAACCGGAACGTTTCGTAGATTTCGCGGTGGTAGACCAGGATGAGTTTTTCCTTATTCTCGAAAAAAATTAGCAAACTGCATGTTCCGGATTGGTTTCGACGCCAAACGATTATTCAACAACTTTACCGGCCTCGGCAATTACAGCCGCACCCTGGTCGCCAATCTGGCCACTTATTATCCGGAACACGCTTATTTTTTATTCACGCCCAAGCTGAAACCGCAGGAGGAAACCCATTTCTTTCAGAATGATCCACTGTTCAGTGTACAGACCGCCAAGGGCAAATTCGCTCCGCTCTGGCGGATGAGCGGGATCATCAAAGACCTGAAAAAACAGGAGATCCAGCTCTACCACGGTCTCAGCCACGAACTTCCGCTCAAGATCCAGCAGACGAAGATCAAAACGGTTGTGACCATCCACGACCTGCTTTTTAAGCGCTTTCCCAACCAGTATGCCGCCATCGACCGCAATATCTACAACGGGAAATTTCGCTACGCCTGCCATTACGCCGACCGGATCGTAGCCATCAGTGAAGCGACCAAGCGGGATATCATCCAGTACTACTCCATCGCGCCGGAAAAGATCCAGGTCATTTATCAGTCCTGCCACGAGAGGTTTATGCAGACCAAGTCGCATTCCACCATCCAACGGGTGCTGGATCGCTACCAGTTGCCTGCCGAATACCTGCTGTACGTCGGGTCCATCATCGAACGCAAAAACCTTTTGGGCATCATCAAAGCGATGGAACTGCTCCGGCCCTCCTTCCAGTTACCGCTCGTGGTAGTCGGCGGTGGAAAGGGAGCCTATCGCAATAAAGTGAAAAACTACATTGCCGCCCGCCATCTGCAGGATCGCATCCACTTTATCCAACCGGAATCCAGTGATCTGCCGGCGCTTTACCAGCAGGCCTCCATTTTCCTGTATCCTTCCTACGGGGAAGGATTTGGCATCCCTATTCTGGAATCCCTTTTCAGTAAGACGCCCGTGATCACATCCAAAGTTTCCAGTCTTCCGGAAGCCGCCGGTCCTGACGCCTATCTGGTAGACCCCGGCAATATCGAAGCGATCCGGGATGGGATTGAAGGCATTTTGAGTGATGACCAGTTCCGGGAACAGATGATCGAGAAGGGATACATCTACGCCCAACAGTTTCGGGGTGAGCCACTTACCCACCAGATGATGGGACTTTACCAAGAACTTTTAGACTAATCTAAAATTATAATTTGATAATTTTAAAAAAGCTTGTAATTTTGGTATACCGAACGGTAGCCGCAAGCCGAAGGTCGGTCAAAGCCGGAAAGCCCGGTAGCACCTTATAAAGCGGCACCAAAACCGCTAAGAAAATTACAGCATATGGAATTCCTGGAAATACTTCAGCAAGAATGGGCCATCCGGGCACTGATCGCTTCCAGTCTGGTGGGACTGATGTGTGGCGTACTGGGTTGTTTTATTGTACTCCGCAATATGTCGCTGGTGGGTGATGCCCTGGCCCACGCTATCCTGCCGGGGGTAGTGATCGCTTTTGTAGTGGTCGGCTACAGCGAGCTCGGCTTTTTCACCGGAGCGGTGCTGGCCGGCTTACTCACCGCAGTGGGCATCACCTGGATACAACATAATGTGAAAACCAAGAACGATGCTGCGATCGGTATTGTGTTCACCGCCATGTTTTCCCTCGGCGTCATGGGGATCTCCTATATCAGTAAAAACGAAGGGGTGCACCTGGACCTGAAAGATTTCCTGTTCGGTAACGTACTCGGGGTCTCGGATTCGGACCTCTATCTCACCGCCGGAGTAACCTTCTATGTGCTGCTCAGCGTCGTGGTGTTTTACCGCTATCTATTCGTATCCACCTTCCAGGCCGTTATTGCGCAGACCATGGGCATCTCCGTAAAGATGGTCCACTATTTCTTGATGCTGCTACTTTCTTTTGCGGTGGTGGCTTCCCTGCAGACAGTGGGCGTCATCCTGGTGGTGGCCATGCTCATTACCCCGGCCTCTACGGCCCTGTTGCTGAGCAACCGCCTGCCGACCGTACTGGTACTGGCCGGTACCATCGGGCTACTCTCCGCGGTGATCGGTCTGTTGCTGGCTATTCAACTGGAAACCACTCCCGGCCCGGCCATGGCCGTTACCGCAACCCTGATCTATTTGCTGGCCGTTTTCTTTGCACCGCAGAAAGGACTGGTGTTCCGGTCCGCCCAGAAACGCAAACTCCGGGCGAGGATCCGCATGGAAGATATCATCAAGCGATCCTTTCACCTGCAAAATGCGGGCAACCTGAGCCTCGATCAGCTCAGTCAGCAACTGGAACTGGCGCCGCGAACCGTGTCCAAGGCCATCCAGCAACTGAGCAAACAACGCTTTTTCGAAACTGACAACGATAAGATCACCCTCACCGGCCGCGGCCAGGAACTCGCCCGACGCCTGGTGCGCGCCCACCGCCTCTGGGAAACTTATCTCGTAGATAAGATGGGCATGGACGCCGAACACATCCACGATGAAGCGGAACATTTCGAGCACCTGCTTACCGACGAAATGCTGGACGAAGTGGATGCCGAACTGGGATTCCCGGAACTGGATCCGCATGGCTCTCCCATTCCGGCGAAGATCGGGCTGCCTAAATTCCCCTTGTCGCGACTGCAACCCAGCCAGTCCGCCCGGATCGCCGCCAAACAAATGAACGAACACATCACCGCCCAACTCTGGAAGCTGGGCCTGCTGCCGGATACCGATATTTCCGTGATGAGTAATGAGGGCCAGGAGATCCAGGTCCGCAGCGGCGAGCGGGTGATTGAATTGTCGCGGGAGCTGGCGCGGCAGGTGAATGTTGTGGACGGTTGACGGTGGACGGTGGACGGTGGACGGTGGACGGTGGACGGTGGACGGTTAAGTTTTAAAATAATTCTGACACCCGAGGCCTGCACTTAGAGTTTTTTGCACTTTTTAATCTTTGACTTGTTGGTTACCGATAATCTCAATGAAATACGCTTCGAGCTATTGAGCCTTTCAAACCAAAAATCCACCAGTACCAGAAAGGCCGTAAATATGATCATTAGGCTATTGGAAGCCGAATACCAACATTAACACATCTCTACTTTAACACTTCAACACAATGATGAGATAACGACAAAGGGTATCGATTATCTCAATGAAACACGCTTGAGCCAATAAGGCTATTGAAACAAATATCCACCACCAACAGAAAGGTCGTCAATATGATCATTAGGCTATTGGTCGCCGAATATCAACATTAACACATTCCCACATCAACACCTCAACACGATGAAATAATGACAAAAGTCACCCCACCGCATGACCACCGTCAGCGGCGCGGGCGGATCAGCGCTCTATTTTTGTGGAGTACTTAACAATTACAATAATCACCACAAAATAGAACTGATATGAAACCATTTTCTCTTGGAATCGGCACTTTGATCCTCCGTTTTTACGCAATGATGGGCGTTATCGTCCTGGGTGGGTTCACCGGCCAGTACTGGCTGATGTTACTCGCATTACCAATCTTCCTGAGTGCAATGATGGGAGTAAAAATGGGAGGCAGCAAAAAAGAGAATGTCTCTAAAAAAAGAAATCTTCAACAAAAGCAAGCAGCTGCGAAAGCAGCATAAAGCCCCCGGAAATCCGGTGCCCGGTATCCGATATTGCCCATCGGCAAAGTTTCGGATACCGGGTTCCTGGTGCCGGGCACCGTTATTTACTCTTCCTCGCCCATCTGATTCTCATCGTACAGGCGATTAAAAAGCCGGTCTACCCGGTACATTTCATCCAAGGTATCATCAGCATAAAAGGAAATGTCCGGAATACGCCGGATATGCTTGCGGATCCGGTGGGCCAGTGATTGGCGCAGGCGGACAATTTCTTCTTCCATTTCCAGCAATACGGCCTGCTTGTTATCCGTATTGAAAACGCTCAGATATATTTTAGCCAGACTCAGATCAGGAGTGATCTTCACTCCGGTAACCGTTACCAGAGGTTCGGGGCCATAGATATAACTTCCTTCCTGCTGCAATACCAGGCTAAAGTTCCGTTTTACCAATTCAGCAGCCTGTTTCTGTCTTTTCGTTTCCATGGCTATACTTTATTTAAATTGAACAGTGGTCCGTAATCGGCTCTCAGTTTACAACAAATTGCCGACTAAGTCAACAACCCGATCCTGTGTTTTGGTTCATTCACAACCTACCAATGTTGCCGATCACGTTTTAAAAATGTATTGTCATACTTCTGCCCGGGGCAAAGGACGCAAAGATAAGGGAAATCTCCGTTATCTTTGTCCCCTAACCCGCTTTTCCAATAAAGCGTTTCCAAATCCATTATTTTAACAAAAAAAATTTATTTTTACGGAAACGTTGTACGCTACCGGTCGCCCGCCTTTCCGCGTAGGGATACCGCCCGCCAGACAGCGCTTACTGCTATGAATGTACTCGACAGTCCAATAGAATATCTCAAGGGGGTCGGTCCGGCCAAAGGTGACCTCCTGAAAAAAGAACTGGGCGTTTTCACCCAACGCGACCTCCTTTTACAATACCCTCACCGATACATTGATCGTACCCAATTCCACCGCATTGGAGAATTAAGCGAACACAGCGGAGAAGTTCAGATCCGCGGTATTCTGCGTCGCCTGACCGTAGCCGGGCAGGGCCGGAAAAAACGACTGGTAGGGACTTTCCGCGATCCGTCCGGCGCACTGGAGCTGGTCTGGTTCACCGGCGTGAACTGGATCGAAAAATCGCTGACCGTAGGCATGGAATACATTGTTTACGGCCGCGTCGGCGCCTTCGGTCACAAACTCAATATCGCCCATCCAGAGATTGAACCCGTCAAGACCGAAAACGTCAAAGCGGAGGCCAGTTTTGCCCCCGTTTATCCCAGTACCGAAAAGCTAAACACGAAAGGGCTGAACGCCAAAGTGCGGCGCCGGATGGCCAAACAACTGCTGGATAAGCTGGCGCCGACGGATGTACCCGAAAACCTGCCCGCTTATCTGATCCAGAAATTTCGTTTTCCCTCTCGCTTGCAGGCCTTGCGACAGATCCACTTCCCCAAAGACGCCGAAGAATTAAAAGCCGCCCGCAACCGGCTGAAATTTGAAGAACTCTTCTTTTTGCAGATCCGGCTGCTGCAGATCAAACGCCGCCGTAAGGACGTCGTAAAAGGATACGTCTTCGACCAGATCGGAGATTATTTCAATGGCTTCTATCAGGAGAAACTACCCTTTGAACTGACGGGTGCCCAGAAGCGGGTCGTCAAGGAGATCCGCCGCGACCTCGGATTGGGCGTGCAGATGAACCGGCTGCTGCAGGGGGATGTCGGCAGCGGTAAAACGATGGTGGGATTGCTCTGTATGCTGATCGCGCTGGACAACGGCTACCAGACCTGTCTCATGGCTCCCACCGAGATCCTCGCCCAACAACACTACGAAGGGATCAGTGAATACGTGGAGGGGATGGATATCCGCGTAGAGATCCTTACCGGTAGCGTGAAGGGAAAAGCCCGTAAAACCATACTGGCGGACCTGGCGGAAGGCCATATCCACATTCTCATCGGCACCCACGCCCTGCTCGAACCCAAAGTCGTTTTTAAGAATCTCGGCCTGGCGATCACCGATGAGCAACACCGCTTCGGGGTGGCCCAACGCGCCAAGCTCTGGGCCAAGAACAACCCACTGCCACCCCACATCCTGGTGATGACCGCCACGCCCATTCCCCGGACCCTGGCTATGACACTGTACGGGGACCTGGATGTATCCGTCATCGATGAATTACCCCCCGGCCGAAAAGAGGTGGAGACCACGCACCGCACCGAGCACCACCGCATGCGGGTGATCGGCTTTATGCGCGAACAGATCGCCAAAGGACGGCAGGTTTACGTCGTCTATCCCCTGATCGAAGAATCGGAAACCCTGGACCTGAAAAACCTGGACGAAGGCTACGAAGCGCTGCGTCGGGAATTTCCCCCACCGGAATACCAGATCAGCGTGGTGCACGGCCGGATGAAAGCGGCAGATAAAGATTATGAAATGCAGCGTTTCGTGAAGCGGGAAACCCAGATCATGGTGGCTACTACCGTGATCGAAGTGGGCGTGAATGTACCGAATGCCTCGGTAATGGTGATCGAAAATACGGAGCGCTTTGGTCTGTCGCAATTGCACCAGTTGCGGGGCCGGGTCGGCCGGGGTGCTGAGCAGTCCTACTGTATTCTGCTCTCCAGCTTTAAACTGAGCAATGAAGGACGGGAGCGCATCCAGACCATGGTGCGGACCAACAACGGTTTCGAGATCGCCGAAGCCGACCTGAAACTGCGTGGACCGGGAAATATCGAAGGTACCCAGCAGAGTGGTATCCTCAATTTCCGGATCGCAGACCTCGCCAAGGACGGTAAGATCCTAAAAGCCGCGCGCGAAATTGCCGCCCGTATCCTCGATGACGATCCGAAACTGGAGCGGCCGGAGCATCATCCCATCAAATGGTATCTGGAAAAACACGGAAAGAAACTAAAAGGGTGGAGCCGGATCAGTTGATGATTTGATGATGGGTAGGGTATTTGTTTAGCACAATAAGACACACGGAATTTACCGCAAAGGCGCAAAAACGCTAAGTTTTCATGATTTTGCCTCCAGCAAAATCATGAATCTTTGCGTTCTTGACTGTGAAGGCCGCTCCCGGTCGAGCCCTTTGGGGAAGGACTTTGAAAAATTTGCTGATGCAAATTTTATCAAAGAAGACAGCCCTAAATCTTTGCGGCTTGGCGCCTTTGCGGTAAAAATACGCTAAACGAATTCTGGTAGGGTCCCATCATCAAATCATCGATCCGATGGCATTACATGCGCCGCACTTTGCCCGAGCCGGCAATGCTGGTATTCAAACGCGGACTTCCTTTATATTTTACATCACCGCTACCGGCGATCGATACGCTCAACGCCTCCGTCACTTCAATGCTGCAATCGCCGTTACCGGCAATATCTACTTTGCAATCTTCGGTTTTCAGGTTTTCTACCTGCACGTTACCGCTACCGGCAATAGATACCGATACCTTCCGGGCCGAACCGGCAAACTTCACGTCTCCCGAACCGGCAATAGCAATATCCAGTCGGTCCAGACCATTGAAGGCATCCTTACCGATGATTGAACCGGAACCGGCGATGGACAGCCCCTCGATATCCGGAACGGTGATCTCGAAGATCAGCTTTTCGTAGTTTCTGGCCTTCTGATCGAATTCAATGGCCCATTCTCCGTCTTCTACTTCGGTTTTCAGGTTGTTGATAATGTTCGCTTGTCCCTTGACGGTTACTTTTTGGGTGCTTCCCTTGGAGAGATGTACTTCGCCGACTACCGCCAGACCGATCTCATCGAAATTGTCCAGCTTGAGAGTTTTGGTGACGACCGCGCCTTCGCCCTGAATGTAGCGCCCGTTCTGAGCGGAAGAATAGTTCCAGAGAGCAACGATAGCGAGTAGTAACAGCCAGGTTTTTTTCATCTTCATGATAAAGTGTTTAAATTTTTAAATGAAGCTTACGGGAACAAAGACAGTGAAGAACCGATAACGTTGCTTTTGGAGGCTGGGGATCGACAAATAAGGGTGGGAATGGGATAGACGGTCGAAGGTTGACGGTGGACGGTTGACGGTGGACGGTTGACGGTTGACGGTTGACGGTTGACGGTTGACGGTTGAAAAAATAAAAATATTCGTCCCACACTCCAACCTTAACACATTTCCACCTTAATACTTTAACACAACTACCCGGGGTACGAACTTTTGAGGTGTATTTATCAGTCTCCGGGTACCCTACGGCTAATCGTTAAGACTTTCATGCTCAATCGCATACACCAGAACGAAAGAAGAGATCATCCGGTAATGTAGTTCGTAGGTCAGATGGTGATCATCTTTGATGACTTCCCCGGTGAAGGTGCCCTTATTCCAGTCGAGGGGAAAGGGGTGGATGAGAATATTATCGCTAAAGTGAAGTTGCCGGCGGCCATAGGCCTTGTAGAGCGCTTCCTTGGCGCCCCAGAAGAGATGGATATGTTCCAGGCGCTGGTATTCATCCAGGCATTCCAGTTCTTCGGGTCGCATGAAACGGTGGGCGATGCGTTCGATCTTACCCACCAGGCGCTGAATATCGATACCGACCGACTGGGGTGCTGCGATGGCCGCGGCCAGCTCACCCGAATGGCTGATGGAAATGTGCCAACGGGAGTGGGCCAGGTGGGGTTTGCCGTGTTCATCCTTAATAAATGCCCCGCGTTCGTCCCGGCCCGACATGTGGTGGACCAGATGCCTGACGCCCAGCCATTCCACCCGTTTGCGGCCTTTGATACCGGCCAGCTGGCGCAGTTCGGGCGGGTACAGGAACAGGCGATCGCGGAACCAGGCCTCCGTTTCGGTGATCTGCCAGATGCCGAGTTCCCCTTCGGGTTCAATATGTTGGTGCAATAAAATAGGCATACCGGAATGCTTATCGTCCCAAAAATAGAAAAGATTTCGGGAGAAGGGAGGATGCGGGGCTGCTAATGATCCCTCCGCCCGCCGGCGCGGCGATATCTATGGGCTTGCGAAGTGATTAACAAGGCTTATATTTGCCGAAACCTAATTTACTACCCAATGACATATTGTAGAAAAAAGCACTTTTCCCATATCCATTTCATCATCCTCGCCTTATGCCTGGGTAGTTTATGCCTGACCTCCTGTAGTCGCAAACTGGTCAATATCGAAGCCAGCAACCGCTGTAAGTGCATTAAACGGGTTTCCAATGAGATCGATCGCAAAGCCCGTCAGGCGGAGGCCGCCGGCAGACGTAGTTCCTGGAGTAACCCCAGCTACGTGCAGGGCGTCCTGAAAGCCGGGTCTGAAGACTGTGCTGCCCTGCGTCGAAAAAGTGAACACCGGGGCTTTGTGGCCCGTATGACCCGCGAAGAACGGACCGAATACGACCAGGAAGTGCTGGAGATCATGGAGCGCAAGTGCCCGAAAAGACTGTCAAAAGTACAGGAATAAGCATGAGCACTTCACTGAATCTTTCCCCGATAGCCCGCCTCGGTGGGCATAATGCCGCTATTTTTGCCCTTACGCCCGATGCCGATCAGCGCTACTTCCTGTCGGCTGCCGGCGACGGCTGGATCGTCCGGTGGGATCTCGACGATCCGGACCCCGGACGCCTGATCGCCAAAGTGGACACGCAGGTATTTTCCCTGTGCTGCCTGCCAGACCAGCAACGGGTAGTAGCCGGCAACATGAACGGTGGCGTACACTGGATCGATCTGCAGGAGCCGAAAAACACTCGCAATATTGCCCACCATGAGAAGGGGGTTTTTGCTATTGAAAAAGTAGAAGACGATCTTTTTACCGCCGGTGGCCAGGGCATGCTCACACGTTGGTCGGTGGCCCAAAGCCGGACCGAAGAAAGCATAAAACTCAGTAATCAGAGTTTGCGCAGCCTAGCCGTCCATCCGGGCAACAATCAGCTCGCCGTCGGATCTTCTGACAATTCCATCTATCTGCTCAAATTACCGGACCTGCAACTGATCCATACCATCCGCAACGCCCACGATAATTCGGTATTTAGCCTGCAGTACAGTCCGGACGGCCGCTATCTGCTCAGCGGTAGCCGGGATGCTCACCTGAAAGTCTGGGACATCTGGGACGGTTTTCAGGAAATAGTCGCTAAACCCGCCCATTGGTTCACCATCAATGCCATCGCTTTCCATCCCGCAGGGAAATGGCTGGCTACCGCCAGTCGGGACAAAACCATCAAGATCTGGGATGCCGGAAATTTCGAACTGCTCAAGGTCATCGAAACGGTTCGGGATAACGGTCACGTCAATTCAGTCAACAGCCTGCTCTGGACGCCCTACCGGAATTACCTGCTCTCCGCCAGCGATGATCGCACGATCGGCATCTGGCAGGTGGAAGCCCAAAATGATTGAGCCGCTTCCCTTCGCAATGAGCGATCCGCGCCCCTCCCCTGCCTCCATGGATTTCCAATCCTTTTTCCAGTCAACCAACTGCCTTTTCGGGTCATTTGCCGAAAAAATTTAAAAAAAGTGTGATTTTCTGCCGTCCATTGCGACTAACGCTATAAAACAGTTTCCTGAATGACGCTGGAAGACCAGTTTTCTCAAATGGTTAAGGAAAATGAAGCCATCATTTTCAAGGTCTCCACGGTGTACACCCGTACACTGGAGGATCAGCAGGACCTTTACCAGGAGATTGTCATTCAGCTCTGGCGGGCCTTCGGCACCTTCCGGCAACAGGCCCGGATCAGCACCTGGATCTATCGCATTGCCCTGAATACGGCCATCACCCGGTTGCGCCGGGAAAAACGCCAAACCCAGCACGTACCGATCGATCAGGTCGTACTACGATACGCCGAAGGTACCGATCCCGTTTTTGAAGAACAGGTAAAAATGCTGTACCGCTACATTGAAACACTGAATGATCTGGATAAGGGGATCATTCTGTTGTATCTGGAAGAAAAAAGTCACGAAGAGATTGCCGGAATTATCGGCATTTCCAAAAGTAATGTCGGCACCCGGATCTCGCGGATCCGGCAAAAAATGAAGGCTCAGTTAACCCAAGATCAATAAGCGAGCATGGAATTAGAACAAATGAAGGCGGTATGGTCCGAAATGAGTGCCCGGCTCGACCGGCAGCAGGAAGTGACGGACCGCATGATCCTGAAAATGGCCCACGAACGTTCGAGTTCCCGGCTGGGGCGGATCATCCTTATGGAAGGCATTGGGATGGTATTTACGATTGCCGTACTCGGTCTGCTGCTCGTTCGCTTTCACGAACTGGACAACTGGCTGACCATCACCGGCGGAGTTGTTACCGCCCTTATCCTGCTGCTGAGCATTGTGATGGGCGGACGCATTATCCGCCACGCCCGCCGGATCGACCTGGCCAAGAACAGCTACCAGCAGACACTCGAAGACTTCGGCGCGCTGAAATCTTTGCTCGGCCTGTACAAAAAACTCAGCATCCGGATCAATCTGATCATGCCGTTTTTTCTACTGCCGGTGGTTTTTCAACTGTTCCTGGGAAAAGATCTGCTGCAGGATTTCGCCGCCTACGGTTGGGCTTTGCTCACCTGCGGACTCGTTACTCCACCGCTACTCTATCTGATCATCCGGTATTACCGCCGCAATATGCGTCAGGTGAGCAAAGCTATCGGAGAGATTAAAGACAATAAATAATGATTTACCGGTGACAGCCGGAGCAACCAAAATCAAATAATCATGCAAAGTACACTGCAATGGAAAAAGGGATTGTTTAAATGTACCTATGAGCTTTCCGCTGCCGGATTCCCGGTGGGTCACCTGAAGGACAGTGAGCTTTCCCGGAAGGCCTACGGCCGGTTGAACAATAAGGAAGTTACTTTTCAGCGTTGCGAAGGACTGCACACCCGTATCAATATGCTGGAAACCCAAAGCAATCGCCCCATCGGCACCATTACCTTTAACCCCTGGTATCCCAAGGCTACCATCCACCTCGAAGACCAGCAATTCTACTGGACCTTTTCCAATATCTGGGAAACGCGGTGGAAGATCACCGATCAGGACGGAGCAATTGTCCATTTTCGGGGCTGGTCCGGCCGGGGGGAAATGACGATCCTGGAGCAGGATGATCTGCTGGTGCTGACCGGCTTGTATATTTCCAGTTACTACTGGCGGCTGGCGGCCATCATGATCGCCATCATTTTTCCGGTGATCTTTTTTCCTTTGCTATCCTAAGCCGTGAATAAGCATGGCTAATGCCAATTTCCAATGATTTTTTTCGGTGAAAAGGTCAAGGCGGAGAACAAGGTCGCGGTGCTCATCCTGCTCGGGTTGAGCATCAGCTGGCGCTATTGGCTCGGCCCATTGGATTTTATCGCTAAGGATCAATACATCAGTCCAACCATAGGTTTCTTTTTAGGAATGATCCTCATCGGAGAATTAACCAGGAAAGTTTTTCGGCTCATTATCAAGAGAAGGATCAGGAGAGACTACGCAGGGGTGCCTTTGCCGGTTCAACCCAAAGACCAGGAAGATCAGGTCGCGCTGCTATTCGGGATCGGCTGGGCTATTTTTTTCAACCTGCAGGTATATCTCTAACGCAACAGCGCCACGTCTCCCTGGGCGATTTCCATCGTTCCGTCGTTATATTCCAGTTCTACATAATAGACAAAGACACCGGAGTTCATAATACTGCCGTTGTGGCGTCCATCCCAACCGAGCGCCGGATCATTCGGTGGAATATCGTGCCGTTCGTAGACCAGATGCCCCCAGCGATCATAGATCCGGAAGGTGGGAATATTGACCACATCTGGCCCCGTCATTACCATGAAGCGATCGTTGCTTCCGTCGCCGTCCGGTGAAAAGGCATTAGGGATAAAATAGGACCTCGTTTTTTTCACGATCACCCGCACCCGGTCGGTTGCCGAGCAGCCATTCACATCCGTTACGGTAATCCCGTAGCTGGTCGTTACTTCCGGAGCTACTACTACCATCGATCCGTCGGCGATGGCCGGCTCCCAGCGGTAACTGACGATATCCCGGCTACTGGTCTGGGCGATCAGTTCTATACTGTCTCCACTGGTAATCGTAAGATCCGGCCCCAAATCCACATCGATGGGTGCCGCTTCCGGGATGACCAGTTCTTCCTGCCATTCACATCCGTTTACATCGCGCACCCGGACCGTATAGGTTCCGGTACGGAGTTGAGTGAAAGTTCCGGTATTGACTTCGGCGCCGTCGTTCAGTTGGAAAATAAAGGGTGCCGTTCCACCGATCACTTCATTGACCAGAATACTCCCGCCGGCAGCATTCGTACAGCCGGGCGAAGTCATTTGCAGATCCAGTCCTGCTATCGGAGCGGTGATCGCCTCTACCTGGATGGAGTCCAAGGCTGTACACCCATTTTGCACATCCTGAATTTCGAGGATATAGGTACCGGCCCCACCCGCAGTAGCCCGCGATTGATGGTCTCCGCTCAGCAGGATCCCCCCGGCGGTAGTCCATTGGTAGGTGAGGGAAGCACTGCCGGAAGAGGCCGATCCGTCCAGCGTAACGGAGGTAATGGTACAATCCAGCAGATCGGTCGGCGAGATCACTACCGTCGGCGCGGTCGTATCTTGGCGCACGCTTATCGGCTGGCTCAGGTTGGTACAGCCACTTTGCAAGTTATCGATCTGTAAGGTAAAATTACCAGGTTCGCTGACGGCAAGGCTGAGTCCGCTTGCGGGCAGCACATTGCCCTGATCATCCATCCAGGTAGCGGTATAATTACTGCCGAATTCCGAAGCCGAAGCATCGATTATCACTTCATCGCGGGAGCAGGTCAGCACCTGCGGTGCATCGATCCGGATCACCGGTGCCCCGAAAGCCGCGCTGAGCGTAAACTGCAGGCTATCCCGGCAACTACTACCGGGATCCGACACGATCAGCCGGTAGGTACCAATGGCATCGGTTTGGATCGTCGGCTGGTCCGTAGGTCCGATCAGATTACCGGACGAAACGATCGTCCACAGATAATCGAGCGGTCCGCCGCCAGCCGCAACGGAACCGGAAGCATCCAGCAATAGGGTATCGACATTACAACTAAACTGCAAGGAGCCCAGATCGGCGATGGATGCTACCGGTGCGGACTGCTCATCGCGGACCACCACGGCATCTGTGGCAGTACAACCGTTCTGCGCATTGCTTACGGTCAGCAAATAAGTACCCGGCCGGTTGATCCGCGGCGTAGCTGTATTGGCGTTAGCCTGAATATTACCGTCCGCCGTGGTCCAGGCGTAGGTCAGTGCATTACCGGAATTGGAACTGCCGCCACCCTGCAGTTGCAGACTGGTGACCAGGCAGGTGAGTGCCGTATCCGCACCGGCTTCTGCCGCAGGGGCATTGAGGTCCGGCGCGATCACTACGGAATCCATTGCCGTACAGCCGCTTTGGCGGTCGGTAACGGTCAGCAGCAGGGTATCCGCAGCGTAGATGATCGGATTGAGGGTATTGGCGTTCCCGATCGGAAGCTTACCCAGGGAGGTCCACGCTATATCCAGGTCAATCAGATCCTGTCCGGTCTCGGCACTTACCAGCAGACTATCGTCCGTACAGCGGAAGCGAAGATCCGGACCAGCATCGATTAGCGGTAAGTCTCGCTCGTCCGCTACATTAACCGTAAAAGTCGATTCACAACCGGTATTGTCATTGATGGCCGTGAACCGGTACGCTCCGGTAGTGCCGACCGGCAAACGCAAGCTATCACGGCAGGAAGAAGCTACCTCCTGGCCGTTCGTATCCAGAGCACACCAACGGTAAGCATAATTTTCGGGTTCCGCCAATCCGGCGATCAGGGTAACACTATCCACACTACAGCTGAGCGCCGTATCGGGAAATGGCGTAAGTACCGCCAGATCGTCATCGGCAAATACCTGCACGGTATCGAGATCGCTACAACCGGTATTGCGGTTTCTAATTTCAAGATAATAGGTACCCGGACAGTTTACGATGGGATTGACCGCATTCATTCCCTGCAGACAGGCGGCAGCATCACTGCCCGACCAGGTAAACTGATACTCACTACCGCTGGAAGATCCGCCTCCGTTCAGGATCACAAAGGGATCATTGCAGCTGAGCATCTGATCCGGTCCGGCATTCGCCAGGGGACGCAGGGTATCGATCGTTACTAAGGCCGTATCTCGGGTAAAACATCCGGTATTGATATCGGTCACCAGGACCACGTAGGTACCGGGTTCGTTTACTTCCGCCGTTCGGGTAGCGGGATCACTAAACCCGGGAACATCCGGGCTCGACCACTCATAAGCATGACTCGGATCCGGCACGCCGGCGGAGTTGCCCAGGGTAACCGTCATACTATCACAGGTAATGATCCGGTCGGGTCCGGCACCGGCCGGCGGGAATGGATTATTCTCCACTACCGTTACGTCGACATCCGTCTGGAATCCTTCCAGATCGATCACCGTCAGCCGGTAGGTGCCCACGGCATCGACCGTTGGTTGCAGCGTATTCCCGTCGGCTACGATATTCCCGTCGGCGGTGGTCCATTGCAGGGCACAGCCCGTACAGGGACGACAAAAGGCAGCTTCCAGGCTTACTTCCATCCGGGCACAGCTAAGGGTATCGGGAGTCGCTATCGTTACGCAGGGAGCACATTGCTGATCTTCGGTGAGATTGACCGTAGCGGTGGCCGTGCATTCGCTTCTGCGGTCCGTTACAGTTACCGAATAGGCTCCCACCTCGCCCGCCAGCACCGTGGCGCTATCCGACGGCACCAGTATTTCCGGTCCACTCCAGTTGTAGGTATAAAAATCAGACAGCGGAGTCGGTAGAGCCGTCAAAGCAAAAGTATCCTGACCACAGGCCAGTACACTATCTCCGAAACTCAGACTGATGGGTAAATTAAATTCAACGATCCTCACACTGGCCGTACTACTACATAAGGAAACCGTATCGAGTACTTCGAGGACGAAGGTGCCCGGCACCTGGGTGGTCGCCGTTGCCGTTTCGGCGATCAGGGCGCCGTTGGAAACCCGGGTCCAGCGATAAACAATATTAGGGCCGGTAGTGGAGGCCGAACCATCCAGGGTTGCTACATTTTGCACGCAGTTCAGGGTGTCCGGCGGACCGACCGTCGCCACGGGCATATTGTCGTCCATGGCTACCGTTACCGTTTGAGTATCGCTCAGCATGACCTGTTCATTGGTCAGAATAAGCGTATAGGTGCCTCCGCAACTCACCTCCAGTTGGGGCGTTCCCTGCCCACCGACGATACATCCGGGATCCGGTCCGGTCCATTCGTAACGTAAAGCCTGTCCCCGGGAATTTCCGGCATCGAGAACCACGGTGGGTTCCTCACAGGTAAGGTCATCCGAAGGCAGAATGATGGCTTCGGGCTGGCAATTACCGATCACGACCATACTGTCCTGAGCGGTACAGCTACCATCCTGATTTTCTACGGACAGGTAATACACCCCAACTTCGGCTACATTGATGAGATTAGCCCCGGCGGAGACCACCGCCCCGTTGAGCGTCCATTCGTAAAAACCGGTGGAAGAAGCCGAGCCATCGAGCGTGGCCGTACCGGCAGCACAATCAATACTAGCCGTATCCGGCAGCACGGCGAAGGGAGCGGCCGGGTTCAGGGTGATCACCACCGAATCCATCGTGCTGCAACCCGTTACCATATTGGTCACCTCCAGTAGGTAAGTTCCCGGGCAATCGGCCCGCGCACCGATCGAATCGGTGCGACCGATCAGGCAGGGTCCGCTCCAGGTATAAACAATATCTGGTCCCTGGACCGAATTGGAGCCATCCAGATCCACCCGATCGCTGCTGCAATTGATCTCCTGATCCGGTCCGGCATTCGAACCGGGCAATTCATTATTTTCCACCACCACAACCTGGGAAGAATCCCGGCAGCCGGTGCGGTTATTCGTTACGATCAGCCGGAAGATACCGGCTCCGTCTACCGGGACGACAGGTGTATCCGTGGCTCCCGGCAGTTGTCCTTCGATCTCAATCCAGCTGTAGGAAAGATCCGGGCCCGTAGATGTATTCGGGCCGCCGATCATCCCTTCGGTGATCGCGCAGGTCAGGGTGAGATCATCGCCCGCGTCGGCCGAGGGCAGAACGGTTTCCATGGCCACCTCCACTGCCAGGGTGTCCGTGCAACCGTTGAGTGCGTTCGCTACCACTAGCTGATAAATGCCGGGAATATCCACCGAAACGGCAGGATCGGTAGTCGTTCCAGTGATCCCCGGACCGGTCCAACTGAACTGCAAGTCATTAGCCGGAGTGGAAGGAGAGCCATCCAGCAGTACGCTCGGTGCAGCGCAGGTAATGGTATCCACCGGAAGAACCGCGGCAATGGGCGCATTCTGATCCAGCACCACCTCCACACTATCGATCACCGAACAGTTATTGGAGAGGTCCGTTACTTCCAGATAATACATGCCGGCACAGGAAGCGACTACCCAGAGCGAATCCGGGTTACTTTCCAGGCAGGGTCCGGTCCAGGTGTAGCTTATATCAACCCCCTCGGAAGAACCTGTACCCCGCAGGGTATCCTGGCCCATTGCACAATCGACGGCAAAGCCATTCCCGGCTTCCGCCACCGGGCTGTTCAGATCCCGGAATACTTCCACACTGGCCATATCCGAACAACGGGAGATGGTATCCAGCACGGTGAGCGTATAGGTACCCGCGGCGTTCACCCTAACGGTGCGGCCGGTAGACAGATCAACGAACTGTCCGTCGGAGGTTGTCCATTGGTAAACGACATTCGGGCCCGAATTGGAAGTACCGGCATCCAGTACCACACTGCTCACCCCGCAACTGATAATGTCCGGCACGAGCGGTGCAGCCGTCTGCGTGTTGCGGATATCCGCCACTTCCACGCTGGCGAAAGACTCACATCCATTACGCGTATTGTTCAGAATGAGCGTGTAGGTACCCGCGGCATCCACCAGAGGTGTCAGCGTGCCGGCATCCGCTTGGATGTTGCCGCCATCGGTAACGTCCCAGGTGATGGTCACATCCGTATCCAGCGCGGGCGCTACGGCGTTCAGCCGGATGGTGGGCCGGTCACAGTTAATGGCCGGTGGCGCATCGATCGAAAATTGCGGTAGGAGCGTATCGACCGCTACACTGACCTCCGCGCTATCCGTGCAGGAACTCAGCGTATTGCGAATGATCAGGCGGTAAGTATCCGCAGCCGCTACCCGTAGACTGGGATCATTCCCCAGTACATCTCCCTGACTGTTCCGCCATTCGTATTCAAACATAGCCCCCTGCGAAGAACCATCACTGGTTAGTAAGAGGCTGCGATTCGTACAAGTTATGGTGGTATCCGGTGAGGTAAAAACCGCCGGCAACTCCTGCAGCGCGTCGATCATCACCGTCGAAGTATCCATACAATTGCTACTTGTGTTGGTTACGATGAGGGTATAATGCCCCGGCGCGTCGATGCGGGGAGCCGGAATATCCGGATCGTCCAGGAAGTTTCCGGTATCGGTAGTCCATTCGTAAATATATTCACTACCGATACTGGTGCCGCTGCCACCCAGCGTCAGGATCTCCTGCACGCAGGTAAGGGTCTGATCCGGTCCGGCATCCGCTACCGGGAAGGATTCATTGGCCACCACCCGCACGGTATCGCGGACTGTACAACGTTGCCCATTCACTTCCTCCGAAACCAGTAGGACATAGTCTCCGGGTTCATCGACCGTTAGCGTACCAGCCATTCCCAGGCTTGCTCCTGCAAGGTCCTGCCATTCAAAAATAACCGATCCTACAGGCGTGGACGCACCGGCATCCAGGGTGACGGTGGGCCGGGCGCAGGTGATAGTATCTACCGGAGCCAGTTCGATCAATGGATCGAGTACCCGCAAATTGACCATAACGATGCTATCGCAGATCCGCGAGGAAGGTAAGGTGACCTGAAAGTTATCGGTATCGTAATAGGCCTGGCCGTTGACCACCAGGGAATCTCCCCGACAAATGACGGTATCCAGGCTGACGATTATATCCTGTACCACTTCAAGGTCCAGTACCACTACACTATCGCAGCCAATGCCGGAAGGCAGGGTATCGCGATACATACCGGTGGTATTATAGACCGAATTGCCGATCTGCACGGTCTCCCCGGCACAGATCGTGCTATCCACCGCAACCGTTTGGGTAGGCACTACGGTCAGCACAATATTGACCAGACTATCGCAGCCGCTGGCCGTCTGTAAGATATACGGGAAAGTGCCCGCCTGATCGTAGGTGCTATCCTGATAGGTGAAGGTTTCTCCCTCACAGATCACTACCGGCAGGTCTACCGGAAGCGGCGGTTCATTGATCACGATCAGCTGGCAATCTCCCGTCAGGTCCCCGCAGAAAGAGGGGGACAGACTATTCAGATCACTGAACATTTCTTTCAGGGAATACTGGCCGTCCGGTTGGGGCAGCAGTAAAGAATCCGCCCGGAGATAGGAAAGTCCGCAAACCTGATAGGTGCCGGCCGGCATGTCCGTCAGGTCCACTTCCGTACTATCGTAAGCCAGCAGAATGCTGTCCCGGCTCACCAGATAGGTAAAACCATAAAGATCTGTATCCGGCGGGGGGAAACTATAGCGACTTTCCGGAACGAAGTTGAGGTCCGGATCTCCGATACACGCATCGAGATCCGGATCGTCCAGTCGTCCGGCATCGGCGAAGCAACAATCCTGTCCCAGTGGGTCACAAAAGATCAAGCGGATGGCGAGAATAGCTCCCCCATTAAAAGATTGGCTATTATCTACTCGTAGGGTCCAGGTACCCGAAACAGTACCGGTATTAAAATCTTCCAGATTGCCATTAAAGGGGTAATAAGAGCCACGATATTGGCCGCCTGCCTGGAAAGTAGCGCTATTGAGATTATTATTCCATCTGGAAGTGAAATTCGGATCGGGAACGGCGACTTCTGAGGAAGGAAGAAAAGTAATTCTCCAACTAGCTCCAAAAGTGGGAGGAACAGCCGTACTGATGGTAGTAGGCCCAGTAAGTTGTACGACTTGGCCATCAGGAGATTCCAGTGATAAACCAAGGTCCGTTACATATTGATGCACGAAACTGATCTCGATACCGCATAATCCCTGGTTCGGATCGGAAAGATCATCGTTGACCAGATCACCAGGAGCAATGTCGATGGAGATATTCTCCACCGCCCCCTGGGAGACGATCGTCGTATCGACGACTCCACAGATCTGGCTGTACCCCAACAGGGGCATCAGAAGAATATGCCATAGGATTATGATATGCCGCATTACCTGAACAATAAAGTAGTTTTGAACAGATCTGAACGGAAAAGATCACATTCAGATATGCCTTTTGCCCTTCGAACCGAGCTCAAAGTGTTCTGTGGGGTTAGATCCGTAGTAAGATATTGGTAGTTACTGTAGTATGTTGCTTATGCCTGAAAGAAACGCCAAATGAAGGGCCGTTGTTATGACGCCACAACAAAGTTACCGAATAATCCGCGAATATTTGTTAAGGAGCTGCGCTAAGCCGCGCCGCACCCGAATCATTCGGCACAATCCTCCATTAACTGCCAGAATACGGCGATCAGACTGCGCGCAGCCGCAACGTCTTTCACGCGGATCTGCAGGCTGTTGGTAAATTTTTCGACGGCCTCGTTCTTATAGGTTTTGATGTGATCTTCGCCCTCGCGGGTCGGAAGTTCGACCAGGACCTCTTTGCCGGAAACCTCGGGATTGAAGACTGCGCTGTCGAGGTTTCGGAGCAGTACCTCGTAGCGCATTTTCTCCTCGCCCCTACCCTTCGGGCTGACGGTCGTCAATACCAGGGAACAGTTGTCCCGGTCAATGGCGATCTCCTGGCGATAGGCGGGCTCCGACGGATCTTTAAACGCCTGCACTTCGGACTGTATCCAGGCGGCCGGATCGTCCTTTTCCATACCGCCCAGCATCTGGCGCTGTTGCTCATCGCAACCTTTGGCGATCTGTTTCAGCAGAAACGCCAGTGATTTGGCATTTTCGACCCCTTCGGCCCGGATATCCACCTGATCGGTATAATTGCGTTGCTCTCCGTCCCGGAAGTACTGGATCAGGTTTTCTCCGTTTTTGATCTCTCCCACCACATAGATGTCTTTCCCGGCTACTTTAATGGCAACTTCATCCGGTCCGAGGTCCCCCAGGTTCCATTCGTAAGTAGCCGTTTCGGTTTTGCCGTTGCTACCGGTCTCCTGCACCTGATAAGTGGTCAAACAACCGTTATCTAACTTTTGGTCGAATGTGGTACCCTCCTGAGTAAAGCTACGGACCTGCTCGCTGAAATCGCTCAGCCCGGCGGTCAGGTCATCCATCGGGATGAGGCTTTCGGTCCGCAGTTTTACCGCTTCCGGGATGGCCATCCGAAGTACGGCCGCCAGATCGCGGGCCGCGGCGATGCTCTCCATCGGAAAATTGATCTCATCGTCGAAATTGTCCGGCTGTTCGTCATCGAATACGGTCACGAAGTGCTGATCCCGTTCGGTTTTGGCGTTGACCGCAATGGAGCGGCCCCGCACCTCCAGCTGGATCCGGTTGGGATCCAGATCGGCCAGGTTAAAAGTGTATTGGAATTTGTCTACATTTCGGCTATCCCTTCTGCGCAGGTTGTAATCGTAGATGATCTTCTCCGATCCGCTGGGCTTGAAGGCGGCCATGTAGTAATTATCCTCCTGTTTAAAATCTTTGATATGGTCCTGCAGCCAGATGTCCATTTCTTCGAAACTCCCGAATTGCAGGCGTGTTTTATCCTGGGATCTGGCCAGAGCTATCGCGTTTTTCAGCAGTTCCTGCAGTTCCCGGGCCGCTTTGGAATCCGCAACCAGGATATTGACCTCATCTTCGTAATTTTGCGGCTCGCCATTTTCATAAACATCCACCATTTTTTGTTTACCTCCGATCCCGGCAGTAATGAATTTGAGGTCCCGCCGGGTTTCATCCCGCACCAGATTTTCGTCCAGATCGACCAGGCTGAACTGATAAGTGGCCGTCTCCGTTTTTCCTTTTTTCTTATCGGTTTCCTCCACCGTCAGTTTTACCTGATCCGGGGTGGCCGGATCGAAACTCCACGCCTGTGTATATGCAGACCTGGCGCCCTCCACCGGGCCGATCTTCGCAGCTATTTGTTGCTGCAGCGCAGACAGTTCACTGGATTGGGCCATGATCAACTGGCCCGTACATAACATCAATAGGGACAATACTATGCGGTACATATCTCGGTTTAAATGGTGATAATGGATTGAGTGTAGTCGATAGGAATCATTTGCGAATCCCAAAAGTAAGGTCTTAATTTAGGAATTGCCAAATTAAAGGCGGTTCCCGGCTTTTTTTATCTTTGATGGTATGAGTGAACATCCCAACCATCAACTGCTGGAAAAATTATACCAGTCCTTTCAAAATGGCGATGCCGCCGGCATGCGCGCCTGCTATCATCCCGAGGCCACTTTCGAAGATCCCGCCTTCGGAAAGCTAAAGGGAGATGAAGTCGGTCAGATGTGGACCATGCTGCTGGAAAGGTCCGCCGGCCAGCTGGATATCACTTATTCCCAGATCCAGGCGGATGATCACACCGGCAGCGCTTACTGGGAAGCCAAGTACCTCTTTTCCAAAACCAAACGTCCGGTCCACAATAAGATCAACAGCCGCTTCCGCTTCCAGGACGGCCTCATCATCGACCAAAAAGATACCTTCAGCATGTGGCGCTGGTCTTCCATGGCGCTCGGCGCTACCGGCAAATTGTTGGGTTTTACGGCTTTTCTGAAACGTAAGGTGCAGCGGCAGAGCCGCACTTTGCTGTGGAAGTATATGGGGCGTTGAGGTGGAAACGTGTTGATGTTTTGATGTGTGAAAGTGTGAATGTGGAAACGTGTTAAGGTGTTGATGTTTCGGGGTATTGAGGTGGAAATGGCAGACAATCTGCTGATTTTATCGCCAGTGTCCGGGTACTATCCCCCGCGGGCGGGGGAATTAGGGGGTGGAAGAAATTATATCATTTAGCATTCAGCCTGCTTCTAAGCTCAACTTTAGCATTTTCAATGATCGGATTCAGTGCCCTCGCAAAGCTATAATCTAATTTTAAAATGTACCATCGTAAACCAGATGCCTTAAAATCGCTATTTGAATTCGCCGTATCACTTGATGGAGGAATCCCATTTTATCTCCAGGGCTATGCCCTTATTGATATCAGCGACGTAGCTGCAAAAATATTTGTAGATCAGTAACGGGTTTTACGCCCTTTCTGAAACGTAAGGTGCAGCGGCAGAGCCGCACTTTGCTGTGGAAGTATATGGGACGGTGATGTGGACAGGTGTTAATGTTTTGATGTGTGAAAGTGTGAACGTGGAAACGTGTTAAGGTGTTGATGTTTCGGGGTATTGAGATGGAAATGGTAGACAATCTGCTGATTTTATCGCATGTGTCCGGGTACTATCCCCCGCCGGCGGGGGAATTAGGGGGTGGAAAAAATCACATACCATTTTATCGTTCGATTTTCTTTCTTCCAAGAAACTTCATCGATCCCCCCCCAAATTAGCCAAATCCGGAATATTTTCACTACCCAGGCCATCCCTGTAAATTCTAGGTGATTAACTTTCAATAAATTAGCTTAGGAAAAGGCAAATAAAATACCCCGAATCTAGGCACATTTGCCTATTTTCGGGGTAAACATTTTATTAGAT
>NZ_PDUD01000070.1 GCF_002646595.1 Flavilitoribacter nigricans DSM 23189 = NBRC 102662 | reverse complement strand
TTCGCTTGGCACTCAACCTTATTGTTAAGCTTCCCGCTCTGATTCTATAAAATTCCTATTTATTGGCTTTTTCTAGTCTCTTTTGGCTAGAATCTAAATTAAAGGCAACTTGAATTAATTAACGGGCCGGCGTAGGATCTTTTCTCAGGAGCACCCACCGCTATCACCGGTGGGCCTCATCCTATTGGTGAACAACATTCGAAAATTTCGGACCGAATACCTAAACAAGCATGAAATTCTACTACCTGCCGTTCGCGAAACGTCACAGATTTCCCGGGCTGATCGGGGTATTGTTAATTCTCCTGTCGGCCTGCCATACGCCGCGCTCCGCCCATTTGCCCCAAAGCGTACCCCAGAGCGTCATGGACAGTGTCTACCGGGCCGTCCGGACGCCGTACAAATACGGTATCGTACTCCAACATCCGGATTCCGGCAAAATGGTAGACAGTCCGACCGTTTTCCGAAAGAACGGCCAGTGGTACATGAGCTATATCGTTTTTGACGGACAGGGTTACGAAACCTGGCTGGCGGAAAGCCAGGACCTGTTGCAATGGCGGACCATCGGCCGCCTGCTCACCTTTTCCCAGAATACCTGGGACGCCAATCAGAAAGCCGGCTATATGGCGCTGGTGGATATCGACTGGGGCGGCACGTACAAGATGTACGGCCACGACGGTAAACTGTGGATGTCGTATCTCGGCGGCGCTACCGAAGGTTACGAAAAGGGCACGCTGGGCGTCGGCATGGCTTTCTACGATCCGCTGATCAAATCCGAACAGTGGAGCCGGCTGGCCGATCCGGTGCTTTTGCCCGGAGATAAGGATGCGCGCTGGTTTGAGACCGATAAGATCTACAAGAGCTCCGTGATCCACGATCGCGAAGAGGTGACCGGCTACCCATTCCTCATGTATTACAACGCCAAAGGTGATACGGCCCGCTACGAAAGTATCGGACTGGCCGTTTCCCGGGATATGGTGCACTGGGAACGCTGGGGCGAAGATCCGCTCATTACCCGGCACGAAGGCATCTGTGGGGATGCCCAGATCGTGCGTATGGGCAATCTTTACGTGATGTTCTACTTCGGTGCCTTCTGGAAACCCGGCGCTTTCGAACGCTTCGCCTGTTCTTACGATCTGGTGAACTGGACAGACTGGGAAGGTCCCGACCTGATCGCGCCTTCCGAGGATTACGATCAGCAGTACGCGCATAAGCCCTGGGTAGTCCGTTGGAACGGCGTGGTCTACCACTTTTACAATGCCGTGGGCAGCGAAGGCCGGGTGATCGCCCTGGCGACGTCGGAGCCGCTGGATGAGTAACGCAACAACAACTATTTCGGCAAAACTGCCGTTAACATTAAAGGGTACACTGTATCCTCCCAAGTTTTCATCACCCTAATCTTAAATAGCATGACGCGCAATGACCAGTTCCGGGCCCATACCGGCTATTTCATCTTACTGCTCCTCCAACTATTCATTTTCCAGGGAACTGCCCAGACTGCGGGCACACCGCTGCCTATGGACCCTACTGTGATCAGCGGAGAACTGGACAACGGTCTCAAATACTTCATCAAGCACAATGAAAAGCCCGAGAACCGGGCGGAACTGCGGCTGGCCGTCCACGCCGGATCGCTGCAGGAAGATGACGATCAGCAGGGACTGGCGCACTTCATTGAACACATGGCCTTCAACGGCACCGAAAACTTTGAAAAGAACGAACTGATCGATTTTCTCGAACTGGCCGGCACCCGCTTCGGTCCCGACCTGAACGCCTATACCAGTTTCGAGGAGACCGTCTATATGCTGCAAACCCGTACGGACAGTACGGAACTTCTGGAAAAGGGGCTGCTGATCCTGGAGGACTGGGCCGGTGGCCTTACGCTCGATCCCGAGGAGATCGATAAAGAACGCGGCGTGGTGATCTCGGAATGGCGTTCCAGCCTGAGTCCCGATCAGCGCCTGCAGCAAAAATCCTTTCCCATCACTTATAAGGGTTCCCGCTACGCTGAGCGTTTGCCCATCGGGGATCCGGAGATCATCGAAAATGCCGATTACGCAACCATCGGCCGCTTTTATCAGGACTGGTACCGGCCCGACCTTATGGCCGTGATCGCCGTCGGTGATTTCGATCTGCTTTGGATGGAAGAAGAGATCCGGCGCCGCTTTTCCGATCTGGAAAATCCCGGAACACCACGAGAACGGGAAGACTACAGTATTCCACGGCACGAAGAGACCCGCTTCGTGATCGCTACCGATAAAGAAAATTCCTTTACCCGTATCCAGTTGTCCATCAAACACCCGGAAACTCCCGTGGAAAATGAACAGGACTACCGGACCAGCATCATGCACTCCCTCTACAACCGCATGCTGAATGCGCGGCTCGTAGAGATCCGTCAGCAACCCAATCCGCCCTTTACCTTTGCGTATTCCGGTTACGGGGGCGACCTCGGGGATCTGGACAACTATTTCCTCTACGCTTTCGTGGCCGAAGGTGGCGTGCTGCAGGGACTTTCTTCGGTATACACCGAAACCCGGCGGGCCCTGGACCACGGTTTCGTAGCTACGGAACTCGAACGGGCCAAGGCCGAGACCCTGCGCTCGGCGGAAAAGTCCTTTAAGGAACAGGACAAAACGCCGTCCGGCAGTTTAGCCAGCGGACTGGTCAGCCATTTTTTAAAGGACAGTCCGTTCACGGATGCGGAACAGCGCCTGGCATTGATCGAAAAATTGTTACCTACCATCAGTCTGGAAGACATCAACGCCCAGCCCAGGGAGTGGATCACCGAGACCGATCGTACCATTGTGGTGACCGGTCCGGAAAAGGAAGGAGCCACGCTGCCCGCCGAAGACGCCATCCTGGCCACTCTGGATTCCATCGAGCAACTGAAACTGGATCCCTATATCGACGAAGTCTCGGATGCTCCCCTATTGGATGCGGAACTGGGTATGGGCGAAATCGTCGGCGAAAAGAAATGGCCGGACCTGGGCGTAACGGAATGGACCCTATCCAACGGGATCAAAGTGGTACTGAAACCCACTGACTTTCAGAATGACCAGATCCGCTTCACGGCCTTCAGCCCGGGTGGTAACTCGTTGTACAACGACCAGGATTATTTCAACGCTACCAATGCAGTGGCCATTATTGACCAAAGTGGGATCAGCGACTTCCCGCTTTCCGAACTCAATAAAAAACTGGCCGGTAAAAATATCAGTGTCGGTCCCTACATCGGCGAGTTGAACGAAGGTCTCAACGGCAGCACTTCTCCGGAAGATGTAGAGACCCTTTTCGAACTGATCTACCTCTACTTCACCGCCCCGCGAAAAGACGAAGAGGTACTGCAGAGCTACGTTACGCAGCAGAAATCCATTATGCAGAATATTCTGGTGAATCCCTACTACTATTTTGCCGCCGAGAAAACCAAACTGAAATACGCCGACCATCCCCGCCGTAAGGCGCTGCCGGAAATGTCCGATCTCGAATCGCTGGACATCGATAAGATCTACGAGATCTACCAGGACCGCTTTGCCGACGCCGGTGATTTCACCTTCATATTTGTCGGTAATTTCGACCTGGAAAGTTTCCGCCCATTACTACTCAAATATCTGGGCAGTCTGCCTACCCAGGGTCGCTGGGAAAAATGGAAGGACGTCAAGGCGGATATGGTGGAAGGAAAAATAGAGAAGACCTGGGTGAGAGGGGCCGCCCCCAAGGCCCTTGTGGAAATGGTCTACCACGACGATTTCGAATACACCGCCGAGAACCGCTACGCCTTCACCTCCCTGGCCAGTCTCGTACGGATCAAACTGCGCGAAGCCATGCGGGAGGATAAAGGTGGTGTTTACGGGGTAACGGTGCGATCCAATGTCGGCCAGTATCCGAAGCCGGACTATTCCATCACCATTAGTTTTAACGCCGAACCGGAGGAAGTTGACGAACTGATCGCCACGGCTAAATCCGAGATCGAAAAGATCATGGAAAACGGAGCGGACGCAACCGATATTAAAAAGATCACGGAAACCCAACTCCAGAGCAAGATCAAAAATCTCAAGGAGAACGGCTACTGGCTGGGTCAACTCAATGCCCGTTACCAGAACGATCTGCCGCTGGATGGGATAAAACTGGAGGCGCTGGAGGAAGCGATCGCTACCCTCGACAGCAAAATGCTGCAGGATGCCGCCCGAAAATATTTCGGAACGGAAAATTTCATGCAGTTCGTGCTACTGCCCGAAGAGGAGGCGTTTGAAAAGAATTAATACCGAGGCTAAGCCGGATCTTGGGCCCCGGTTTCCCGGGAAAGTACAGTCCGTCTTTGTTCCTCCAGCTTTTGCTGACGCAATAATTCCTGTTGCTCCCGAAATTCCCGGGTGCTATCGAAAAGCGCTTCCAGACGGAAGGGCAGGTCAGTCAGTGCGCGGGAATCCGTGGAAGTGACCAGTAACGGTGCGTGTTCTCCATGGACGGAGACATATTTTTCCAGGATGTTTTTTGCAGCGTCCACCATGTCCTGATCGCGAATAACGATGAAGGTGGTGGGAAACCAGGCTAACTTTTTCTTAAAATCATCAACGGTAAACGCAGTTAGAACTACCGTCGAGCTTGCGCTCTTATGCACTTGTTGTTTTATCAGGTCGGCTTCTTCCTGATTGGAAACAAACAGTAGAGCAGTTATTGGACGGTCGATCATATCAAAGTCTTGTAAAAGTGAATTGAGGCTAAATTTCATAAGACAAAGATAGATCGGGATAAGCGCCTGTATAAGAGCTAAAAAACCTAATTTGAAAAATACTGCTTTGTTAGTAGGACCTAATGTTTTCTCGTAGATGGCCTGGGAAAATCACCTAGCATTACTCGCTATCAAGTATGTTTTCCTTCATGGCATATTTTACCAATCCGGCCGTATTTTTGACGTTTAATTTCTCCAACAGATTCCGTCGGTGGGTATCTACGGTACGTACGCTGATGTGTAACTGACTGGCAATCTCGGAGTTAGAGTATTCGCTGGCAATGAGTTTCAGTACTTCCACTTCCCGTTTGGTGAGGACGTTATTCCTTTTTACCTCGGGTTCATTTTTCCGGTTCAGTGCCTGGAGGATCACATTGGAGATCTCATTACTGTAATAGGTGTTTCCGGAAGCCACCACCCGTATCGCCCGGACCATCTCTTCCTTCCCGGCATCTTTCAGCAGGTAACCGGATGCCCCGGCTTCCAGCATTTTGACCACATACTCCACCTGATTGTGCATGGAAAAAGCGAGGATCTTCACGTCCGGCATTTCGGATTTTATGCGGATCGTGATGTTGATGCCGTTGCTGTCCTTCAGGTGGATATCCATAAGAATGACGTCCGCTGGTTGCTTCGCCATCAGTTCCAGCAGTTGGTTTTCATTCTCTGCCTCCCCTACCACCTCGATCTCCGGATCATTTTCCAGCAGCGAAGCGATGCCGTCCCTGAAGATCTTATGATCGTCTACTGTAATGACTTTTATCATAGCTTTCTCTTTAATGTCTGGGTTGTGTTTTGATGGATCCCTTTGCGGGTATTTAATGGCAATGACAATATCAATGGCAATATCAATATCAATGGCAATGGCAAACTAACCGCAACAGTTCGGTCCATTATTGATCGTTTCACCGATCTTGAGGTGTTGAATTTGCCATTGCTATTGAATTTGCCATTTTCACTATTCAATGCTCCCTATCCTTACAGCGGGATCTCAATGATCACCATGGTGCCGTGCGCCTCCTCCGTTTCGAGTACAAAATCCCCACCGGTTGACTGAATACGGGTAGCGATATTTTTCAGTCCGATCCCGTTGTCGGCTCCGAACTGATTTTTATTGAATCCGATCCCATCGTCTTCCACCATCAGCACGATACTGTCCCGGTGCTTGATCAGTTGCAGGCTGATCCGGGTGGCCTTTGCGTATTTCAAAGCATTGTGTAGTAATTCCTGTCCGGCCCGGTATAAAGCCAGTTCGATACTGGAATTCAATCGCTGGATCTCACCGGTCACAATGAATTGTAAAGCGGGACCGTCGCCGGTCTGGAACTTTTTACACAGGCTATCCAGTGCAGACACCAAGCCAAAATCCTCCAGCGCACTGGGCATCAGATCGTGGGAGATAGAGCGCAGGTCCCGGGTGACGGACTTTAGTAGCTCCTGGGCCGTCTCAAAGTTATCCTGATACCGGGGGCTGCTTTTGGCGTAGACCTCCTCCTGCACTTCGTCCAGGTTCATCTTTATGGAAGATAATACCGGACCGATCCCATCGTGGATCTCCTGGGCCCAGCGCCGCCTTTCTTTTTCCTGCCCATCAAGCATAGCGTTCAGGGTAGCCCGCTCTACTTCTTTGGTGGCCGTTACATCTTCAATGGTGAGGATCATGCCATTCAGGATCTGGCGACCCCGGATGGTTAAATGACGGCGGCCCGGACTGGTTTCGGATACGTCAAAATTTTCGCGGCCGAAATTGATACACTGATTGACCACATTGGCCAGTTGGGGAAGATGTGGTAAAAAGTCCACCAGTTTTTTCTCGATCACCTCGTTGGGGCTGTGGCCGATCTCCAGGTACCGCAGGGCCTGTTCGTTGAGCAACAGCACTTCTCCGATCATATCCACGGCAATGATCCCGTAGGGGGCTGCACTGATGATAGAGGACAGAAAATCGTATATTTCGGTAGAACTTTTCAAGCATCTTGTATTTTCAGCCGACTCAACTGTCACACAGCTTATAGTGTGCCACCAGGGCCGTCACATCTCCGTACGATCTGGAATGATGATTATAGAGCATTTTCGCCAGCTGCTGTACGTCCGAAAACTCTTCCATAGGAGGTCGGGTCAGCAGATTGCGTATACCGTCCGTACAGAGACAAAGCGTCACCGGCTCCGACAACGGTATCTCCTGGACGATTGGTGGTTTGAAATTGTAATTCCCGACACTACCTACAATATTTTTCAAAATGTTCAACTTATCATTGATCCAGTAGGCGTGGGTATCGCCGATACCGGCGTATTCCAATTTACCGGGCATAAGTCTGGCAATACTGACGGCCGCACCGCCCTCCATTTTACCTTTTTTGAACAACTCATGGCAGATCTCCAGAATTTCTGCTGTTGGGAGACGATAATTTTCCTTGATCAACCGACCCATAAAGGAAGCAGCCAGATTGGCCTTGAGCCCCTGCCCAACCCCGTCGATCACCGACAGCAGCACGCTGTCTCCATCAAACTCCTTGATGACGTACGCATCCCCGTTATACAGGTAACCGTCCGCAGCGATCGAGAGCAGACCGTATTCGACGATATCAGTGGTCAGCGGCAGGAATTTTTTGGCCACAATGGTGGTCCCCTGGTCTACTATAGATTTTATGGAGATATCGTCCATCAATCGGCGTACTATTTCCAGGCCCAGGCCCAGGCTCCCCTTAACTGAGGAATACCCCTTTTCCATAGCCATGGAAATATCGGAAATGCCCGGTCCCCGGTCTTTCAGCCGGATCACCAAAATTCGGCCACCTTTTTCAACGTCCAGGATCAGTGTTCCTTCAATAGCGTGTTTGATCGCATTCTCACAAAGTTCGGATGTCACCAGGGCTAGTTCCTCCACTGCCAGATTATCAAAATGACAGGCAACAGCTAATTTACGAACCGCTTCTCTGCAGAGTCTTACATCTTTGGATTCGCGAACCGGATAATTATTTGCGATGGCTATATTTTTTTAAAGAAATGTCCGACGAAATTAGATTCCGGATTATTCCGGGAACAGTCTCCGAAGTTTACGCCCGAGGTAGCAGAAATTTTCATTACGATTCAATGGGTATGACCTTCATACCCTTCCGCTGTAAGGCAACGAGGAGCGCCAATTTTAAATTCTTAACAATATGTAACCGATCACTTATCTCCACCCCGGCCGATACCATTGCCTGCGCCACTATAGGCTGAATACCACAGAAGATAACATCTACTCCAACCAAAGAGAGGATCTTTACAAATTGCACCAGATGCATACTGATGGCCGTATCGATCATATCGACATTCGTCAGATCAATAATGATCAGATCGGCTTCCGAGGAGTTGATGAGTTCCAGGGCCAGATCGGTTGCATTCTTGATCCTGGCCGAATCCAGGGTGCCGAAAAAGCTGGAATAAAGCCCTCCCTCGATCAGTTCGTTAATGATGATCGGGGATTCACCGCCGATCTTACGCTGGCTAAACACCACGCGGTTTTTTTCCATTTTACCTTCGCTCATATTAAATTACTTATGGTTACGGGAGTATTCAGTCCTTCGGAAAAGCAGGGCTAATTTAGCGATTTTTTCTCTTCTCCCTACCGGATATAAAACATCGGCCGGGAATCGCCCTATATACAGGTATTTTTCTCATTTCTGCGGAAATTCGTAAATTTTCGGGAAGAAATTTTACCCAGAGCTTTCCATCTATCAGAATTATCAGTAAATTAGTCTTACCCTAAAACAAGGGGTCACTATTCATTTCTTCCTTGTCCTTATTTTCCTCTACCATTGTCGCTTTCTTTCAATTTTTGACACTTGATCTAATTGATCTGTCTTATTGCTAATTATCTGTTTTATCCCTCTATCCAATTTCTTGTCCCGAAA
Source organism: Flavilitoribacter nigricans DSM 23189 = NBRC 102662 (assembly GCF_002646595.1). GTDB lineage: Bacteria > Bacteroidota > Bacteroidia > Chitinophagales > Saprospiraceae > Flavilitoribacter > Flavilitoribacter nigricans. The sequence goes on along the minus strand of NZ_PDUD01000070.1, from coordinate 25,384 downwards.
GTCTTCAAAAATTATTGCGGCCCGGATCAATCTCCGGTCCCGGCAACTGATCATTCCTAAAAACTTAGTACAAACTGTTTATGCTTTAGTATGCTCCCGTGCCGGCATCCCCGGTGCGAACAGAAATTTTATGTCTTTGTAGTTCATAGGTCAGTCTTACACTATCCACATTTTTTATTCATTATTCTGACCGACGAAAACGGACTTATCAAAGTAACAGCACTGCCGTTTGCCGGGCTTAAATGCACCCCGGCAGACCGGGCTGTTTATTGTCACTCAAATAATTTTTTCACAAAAATTGACCAACACCAAACTCCCGGTAAAATGAAACAGATTACCACCAAAAACACAAAGGGACTCATTCCAAGTCAACCCACAAGCCCGCTCGTGGCTAATTATTTAATTCTGAAAAACTACAGATCCATTTTAAAAGCGCTACTCTTTCCTCTGGCTCTGATGCTATCGGTACAGCCGGCAACCAGTCAGACCTGCGTACCGCAGCCACCGGATGCCAACGACATTCCCAATCCGCTGCACGACCCTGATTGTGGTGTAACCATGAATGATTGCACCTCCAAGGATCTGAGTGTAGTAGGGGCTTATCTGGAAATGGACGAAGATTGTCCCGACTGTACCCCCGGAGAACAACTCACCGCCGAATTGTTCCTGATACTGCAAAACACGACCGGTTCCACCCGGACGTCCTTCGCCATCTTCGGCGATCTGGAGATCACTTCACCGGATGGAACCGTTTCGCTCTGTCCGATCTCGCGCTGTAACGGTCCGGTGCCCCGCTTCTCGGACACTCCCGTTTCGTATGGCTTTATCACTTTCAAATGCGGCGACGGTTTGAAACTGACCAATGTGTTACTGTCCTGGACCGACGCCGGTAAAGGCAGTACCTGTGCCAATCACGATTGTGCGGAGATCGCGCCCAAATGCGGACAGGCCGACGAGATCGAGATCGCCAGTGTACTGGCGGCAACCGGCTCCAAAACGGATGTCGTTTGTAATGATGACAACGGACCGAGCAGTGACGGTACGGCCTCCGTCAGCGCTATGGGCGGAAAGCCCCCTTACTCCTACGCCTGGTCCAACGGCGGCTCCACGGCTTCCATTAGTAACCTGGCCGCCGGTGGGTATACCTGTACGGTAACCGATGCCAACGGCTGTACCGCCGAAGTACCGGTAACGGTTGGAACACCGGCCCATTTCAGCTGCACGGCTTCTCAGAAATTCCCGGTTGTCTGTAATGGAGAAAGCAACGGTTCGGGTATGGTCGTCGCTACCGGAGGCACCGGTGGCTATTCCTACAAATGGGACAACGGCAATACCAGCGCCACCGCCAACAATCTCGATGCCGGAACGCACTACGTTACGGTTACCGATTCCAAAGGCTGTACCAGCGTGTGCAGCGTATTGATCACGGAGCCTGATGCACTCAGCTGCTCGGCCGGCCAGAATTCACCGGTAAAATGTTACGGGGAAAGCAACGGCTCCGCCACCGTCACTCCCAGCGGCGGCAACGGTGGTTATTCCTACAAATGGGATAACGGCAATACCAGCGCTACCGCCAATAATCTCAATGCCGGGAGTCATTCCGTGACGGTCACCGACTCTAAAGGTTGTACGACCACCTGTAGCGTTACCATTACCCAGCCCAATATGTTGACCTGTTCGGCCAGTCAGAATACACCCGTGGAGTGTTACGGAGAAAGCAACGGCTCGGCCACCGTCACCCCCAGCGGCGGTAACGGTGGTTATTCCTACAAATGGGATAACGGTAATACCAGTGCTACGGCCAACAACCTCAATGCCGGTTCGCATTCCGTCACTGTAACCGACTCCAAAGGTTGTACCACGACCTGCAGTGTGACGATCACCCAGCCCGATATGCTTTCCTGTACCGCCAATCAGAACAGTCCGGTGGAGTGCTACGGCGAAAGCAACGGCTCGGCTACCGTCACTCCCAGTGGCGGCAACGGTGGCTATTCCTACAAATGGGATAACGGAAATACCAGCGCTACCGCTAATAACCTCAATGCCGGGAGTCATTCCGTGACGGTCACCGACTCTAAAGGTTGTACGACGACCTGTAGCGTTACCATCACCCAACCCAACATGCTGACCTGTTCGGCCGGTCAAAATACACCCGTGGAGTGTTACGGAGAAAGCAACGGCTCGGCCACCGTCACCCCCAGCGGCGGCAACGGTGGTTATTCCTACAAATGGGATAACGGCAACACCAGTGCTACGGCCAACAACCTCAATGCCGGTACGCATTCCGTCACCGTAACCGATTCCAAAGGTTGTACCACGACCTGCAGTGTGACGATCACCCAACCAGATATGCTGTCCTGTACCGCCAGTCAAAACAGTCCGGTGGAGTGCTACGGGGAAAGCAACGGATCTGCCACCGTCACCCCCAGCGGCGGCAACGGTGGTTATTCCTACAAGTGGGATAACGGCAATACCAGCGCTACGGCCAACAACCTCAACGCCGGTTCGCATTCCGTCACCGTCACGGATTCCAAGGGCTGTACCACCTCCTGTACGGTGACCATTGGCCAGCCGGATCGGCTCAGCTGTTCGACCAAACAGAACTCGCCCGTGGAATGCTACGGCGAAAGTAATGGCTCGGCGACCGTCACCGCCAGCGGTGGTAACGGTGGCTATTCCTACAAATGGGACAACGGAAATACCAGCGCTACGGCCAACAACCTAAAAGCCGGTAGTCACTCCGTCACCGTGACCGATTCCGAAGGCTGTACCACTTCCTGTACCGTGACCATCAGCCAACCGAGTTCCTTGTCCTGCTCAGCCAGTCAGAATTCGCCGGCCGATTGTACCCTGGCCAACGGTTCGGCTACTGCATCCGGCAGTGGCGGCAACGGTGGTTACTCCTACAAATGGGATAATGGTAATACCAGCGCTACGGCTAATAACCTCACAGCCGGTACCCACTCCGTCACCGTAACCGATTCCAAGGGTTGTACGTCGGTGTGTAGTGTAACGATCGAGGAGATCTGCGGTTGCTGGGTCGTTCGCCAGAGGAGCAACTCCTACAGCGGTGGCACCACCAGGCTGAGCTTTGAAGTCTGCGTACGGGACGAAAGCTGTCCCGCCGTTTCGAATGTGCTGTTCTCGCTGCCTTGTGGCGAAGTAGCGATCAATCCGACATCCAGTGATCCCGGCCTTTCCACGGAAAACCCATCCGGGCGTTACAATCGGAAAACCGGACGTTGCAGCAGCGATTATGGCCTGCGCTACGAAAGTTTCAACCGGGGCATCGACGGCTGCACCACCTTCACCTACGAACTGGACGGCAACTGGACCAATTACACCACCACGGTCTGGGTGAAAGGCGGCCGTACGGAAGAAGTATTCTCCTTTGGTCCGAATCCTTTTATTGCCAATGTTAGTACCTCGGAATCCAATACCGCTCCGATCGGGCTGCCTACACTGGCGCCGGAATTCGAAAAGATCAGGCTGCAGGTATTCCCGGTACCGGCCCGGGGCGACGTTCAGTTCCAGTTTACGGCCACCGAAAATGAAAGAGCAACGATCGATATTTTCAATCTCGCCGGCCAACAGGTGGCCCGGATCTTCAATCAGCAGATTGATGCCGGAGTGACCTACACGGCCTATCTGAAAGATAACAGTCTGCCCGAAGGCACCTATTTCTACCGACTGGTAGCCGGGGAACAGACTCAGCAAGGAAAAATTTTACTGTTCGAATAAATGGTTTAAGCACATTGGAACGCTGCAACGCAAGCATCATCCAATGTCCCCCCTCTTGAGTTCAAGGCCCTCACCGGATATTCCGGTGGGGGCTATTCCATTTGCAGATTCCTGCTGCAGATTCGTATCTTAGGCCGGGAAGTAATCCCGAACCGCGTAATGATCGCCGTAGCAATCGGCACGAGAAGTGCCATGCACCTAACCAGAACAAGTATGAAAAAAATCACCAAGGGGCAGACCGCCACCCGCAGTATGACCGTGACGGCAGCACACGTAAAGACTTTCGCCGAACTAAGCGGCGATTACAATCCACTGCACTTTGACGAGGAATTTACCGCCGGCACCAAATTCGGCAAACTCGTCGCGCAGGGCGGCCTCACTACCGGCCTGCTGCACGCACTGGTGGCTATGGATCTGCCCGGCCCGGGCACCGTCTTTTTGAGCCAGAACTGGAAATTTACCGCACCGGTCTATATCGGGGACACCATTACGGCCGAGGCCGAAGTGCTGAGCGTACATGCCTCCAAACCCGTTACCCAGCTCGGCATCGTCATCAAACGGCAGGATGGGGAAACCGTTCTGGAGGGCGAAGCTTGGTGTTATACTTTTACTCCGAAAACATCGTAGAGGCCAGGGTTATCGCCGATCGCTATCGGGAAAGCGGTGAAGCCGATCAATTGCTGCCGCTCATTTCCCCAAAGTTGAGCCTTTGCCCGAAAGAAAAAGCCGTGCAAATCACGGCTTTCCCATCAGATCATTATTTGTTTCGGTTGTGCCTAGAGGCGAACGGAACGCGGCTGGAGGTCCGTCAGTTCGGCGATCTTCACCGGTTCTCCGGATTCGATGCTCTTCCGGGCGGCGATACCGATCAGGCAGGACATGGCGCCGTCGCGTACTCCGGCTGCGTGTTTCAGCGGATCCGGTGCGCTGGGATCCTTGAAGATCTTGTCCTGCAAACGACTGTCACCACCACCGTGACCACCGCGCTCGTATCCCACCTGGATCATCTGGTGTTTCTCCCAGGTTTTGTGTAACACGAGCGGATTGTAAACCATATTTTTATTGTCGTTCTGGCTCATTTCGGCTGCGTGCAGCGCCGCCTGATCCAGGCTTTCGTTTTCCATCCAGGGAATGTCCTGCCAGGCTTCGATACGGCCGTCCATGCCGTTGAAGGCAATGCGCCAGCCCTCAAAGGGCGAATAGGTCGTCAGGGAGTAGTTGACGATCACATCATTGGCGTATTTGATCTGAGCCGACATCTTGTCGTAGATATTGATATCGTGGCGGAACAGGCAGTTGTCCCGGATATAACCGTCGTATTCCTCATTTTTCACGTAGAGATCCATAGAGCGCTTGTCCTTGGTGATATCCCAGTAGAACTTGCACTCCTTTTTATGGTCACAGGTCCGGCATTTGTCCCCGCGGAACGGGCCGTTGCTGCCGTAATGTTCCAGGGCACCGTAGGCCGTGACTTCCACCGGATCGGAATCGATCCACCAGTTAAGCAAATCAAAGTGGTGGGTGGCTTTGTGTACCCAGAGCGTACCGCCCGCCTGACGCAGTCCGTGCCAGCGACGGAAGTAGGAAGCCCCGTGGTAAGTATTGAGGTACCAGTGAAAATCAACCGAGGTTACCTTACCTACTTCCTTCTTGTGGAGCAGTTCCTTGATCTTGGTCATGTAGGGGCTCCAGCGGTAGTTGAAGCCGACGATCAGGTTGCGGTTCGATCTGCGCTCCGCATCCAGGATATCCTGGCATTTATCTTCATCCGTGGTAAGCGGCTTTTCGGTGAGTACATCGCAGCCCATGTCCAGACCCTTGACAATAAACTGGTGGTGGGTAGAGTCCTTCGTCGTAACGATCACCAGATCCGGCTTCACCGTGTTGATCATTTCTTCGAAATTGGTGAAGGTCGGACAATCGACTCCCATGTATTCTTTAGCGTAAGCCAGACGACCGGGGTTGATATCACAAAGACCAACGAATTCCATAATATCGGGATATTCGTCTACCAGGCGGCGGCCCCAGAAACTGGTCCCCCGCACCCCGGTACCGGTCAGTACTACCCGGAGTTTTTTATTACCCATGCCGAAGTGCAGCGGACTGGAAAGTGCACTGCCGGCGGCAAGCATGCTGACCGCGGTCAGAAAATTTCTGCGTGAAAAAGTACTACTCATTATTACGTATTTTATGCTTGTTAGAAAGTGGTCGAACGTTTTTGGCCGGTGACGTCCAGAATGTAAGACGTCAATCGTTTTGTCATCCCTGTATTTCCACTGTATTTTTCATCTGCCGCCGCCAGCTGAAATAACCGTTTGCGGCGATAATTACGTAAATGACCATCAACAGCGCAAAAAGATAAGCTCCCTGCCGGCTGTACAGCCAGACGTACAGACTATCCGCCAGTATCCAGTACAACCAGGTCTCCAACTTCTTCTGCACCAGGATAATGGTGGCCGCAACGGACAAAATGGTCGTAAAGGCATCGGCATAAGTAGCGGCAGCCGGCGTATAGTTGGCAAAAAAGTAGCCGAAAAGGAATGTTGCCGGGAGAATGGCGGCCCAGTAGGTGATATGTTCGCGTACCGTCAGATGAGTGGTCCGCTTTACCCCCCCACTTTGCTGGCTGTATTTCCACTGGTAGATGCCGACGAAGGCCATCACAATATAAAAAATTTGCAGCAAAGCATCCATCCAGAGCTGATAGAAATAGAAAGAGGCGTAGGCCCAGAGGCTACAACTGATGATCCCCCAGAACCAGCACCAGATGTTTTCGCGGGCGGCGAGTACCACGTAGATAATGGCGGTAATGGTGGCCGTCCAGTCGATCCAGCTGAAGGCGCGGGCCTGTTCGAGCGCTTCGGCAAATACATCCATCCAGAATTATTTAGCAGTTTTTAAAATCGGGCACGAATAATACGAATTTTCGGCCACTTGGTCCGAAAGGAGGCAACCGGCAAATGAATCCGCTATCGGTTCCGCCGAAAGCAGGATGGCAACTCTATTCGATCCGGCTTTTTTACAGATATTTGGGCCGTCTTTAATTATTGAATGGTAATTGCCCGCTGCCTATGACCCACCGACTATACCGGCACCTGAGCCAGTTCGTAACTTGTTCCGAAGCAGATTTCCGGGAGATCCTTTCCTATTTTCAGGTCCGTCGCCCCGATAAAAAGGAGGTGCTCATGGAAGCCGGCCGGCGCTGCGATCATCATTATTTCGTATTGGAAGGTTGCCTGCACATGTTCTACGTCAGCGATAAGGGCGCGGAAAAGACCGTCAAACTCGCACTTGAAGACTGGTGGCTCACTGACTATCTGGCCTTTCACCACCGGAAACCCACGGAGTTTTACATTCAGGCCGTAGAACCATCGCGGGTACTGTGCATTGACTATGAGCGCCAGGAGCAACTGCTGGCGGACTTTCCGGCCCTGGAAACCTACTTTCGCAAGGTCTACGAGATCGCCTACGGCGCCACCATCATGCGGATCAAATATCTCTACGATTACTCCAAAGAAGAGATGTTCCTGAATTTTATTGATCAGTTCCCCGATTTTGCCCAACGGGTGCCCCAGTATCTGCTGGCTTCCTACCTGGGTCTCACGCCCGAATATCTCAGTGAGATCAGAAGAAAAAAGCGTTCTTAAACCAGCTTAAGTTTTTTCCGGATCCCGGCTTTTACTTTTGTCCCGATCAAAATAACGAGCACATGGAAAATAGAATTCAGATCGACGTGCTGGAGCCGGAAGCCTACCAAGCAATGTTTGCTTTGGAAGCCTATCTCAGCAAAAGTCAGATCAATAAAACGCACAAAGCGCTGATCAAGATCCGGGCCTCCCAGATCAACGGTTGCTCTTTTTGCATCGATATGCACACCAAAGAAGCGCTCCGCATCGGGGAATCGCCCCAACGGCTGTTCCTGCTGGATGCCTGGCGGGAGACGTCGCTGTTTACTGCCGAAGAACGCATCTTACTGGAAGTCACCGAAGCGGTCACGCTCATTCACCGGGATGGGCTGCCGGAGGACCTCTACCGGCGGGCGCTGGACACTTTCGGGGAACACTACCTGTCGCAGATCATCATGACCATTACGACGATCAATGCCTGGAACCGCATTGCCGTCAGCACCCACAAACCCATCACTGATTAATACCATTAGAAATATGAAAAAGTACTCCATATCGATCTTATGCCTGCTGACTGTTTTTTTTGCCTGTCAGCCGGGAGCACAGCCGGAAGAAAACGATACATCCGGGACGGTACAACATGCATCCATTGACCCCGACCTTCCTACCGTGGGATTACTCATGTATGATGGCGTACTCACCACTGAGGTAACCGCTGCATTGGATGTATTCACCAAACCGACGGCAACGGGCGAAAAACTTTTCAACGTCCTGACTATTGCGGAAACGCCGGCCGCGATTATCAGTGAAGAAGGTTTGAAAATGGTGCCCGACATCAGCTTTGCGGACTGCCCGGAACTGGACGTGCTTTTCGTTCCAAGCGCTTATGACATGTCGGCCCAGGTGAAAAACCAACGACTGGTCGAATTCATCCGCACCCAGAACCAACACACCCGCTATACCGTCAGCAATTGTGCCGGCGCTCACCTGATCGGTGAAGCCGGTATCGCAAACGGCAAAAAGATCGTCACCTGGATCGGGGGCGGGGCCGAACTACAGGCAGCTTATCCCGAGCTGAAGGTGCAGAACGATTCTTTGGTCACCTACGTGGAAGATGGTAAATTCCTGTCCTCTAACGGGAATCTGGCCAGTTATATTTCCTCGCTGGAGTTATTGGAAAAGTTAACCGACCGGAAACACCGAGAATTTGTTACTTCTTACCTTTATCTGGATCGATTGCAGGCGTGGAGAAAATAAACAGCGCGTAAAAAGGTTTTTAAATTTCAGCGGGCTACCATCCATTTTTGGGTATATAATCGGTCTGCAAAATACATCTTATTGAAGCTATTGTTGATTACCTGTCCAAAACTCGCTACCATGAATCCTTACAAGTATTAACGATTGCTTTCGTGCTTACTATCGCATTCTCCGGTTTAAGTACCGCCAAAGCCCCACCCGGTCTACTGCCCTCAAAATAGCGCCTAAATCTCCTCAGTTGATCAGCCCCTCCAAAGTAAGACTGCGGCCCCAGAAGGGTATTAAGATCATCGATTACATCCTAAAATCAAAATTACAGGAAGGCCGTAATTACCTACGTTTTGGTGATCGCCGGATGTTTGTCGGTGTAAAAGCTGGAAAAGTGCTCAGTGCAAAAGTAATGGATCCAATGGGCCAGTGGGGACCGAACGTGATAACTACCGGACAAAAAGTGATGAAATTTACCTGCACGGGCGGTATCTGCTATTGCCAGGGTGATAACAATTGCAACAACATGTTTACCAGTACAGTTTGTAGAGATGCCGCGGTGTGTATTGATGATAAGTGTTATTACGCTCGGAACTGAGTAAAATAGGATCCTTAAATTGAGTCACTATTTTCGTCTACATCGAAAATAGTGGCTTCTGGTTTTATAACAGCTACTCTTCAATTAATTGAAAATAGATTTTATTTTATATTTGTTGGATTGTGCTCCGTTCGGCACCGCAATAAAGATACCCTTCATCTCTTTTAATAAAATTCATTTTCTCTATTTTTAATTATGAACGGTAATCCAAGCAAAGAATGTCAAAACCCATCATTTTTCTAGCTTTTGCCAATGACCGGGACGCCTACCTGAGCATGATCAACCGGGAGCGAAAAAATGTGTACCGTACACTGCGGCGGCATAGTGACGAAGGGATCATCCAGTTGGAAGCAGAAGCCAGCACTACCCTGGAGGATATATTTGATTTTTTTACCCGTTACGATAATCAGGCCGTTATCTTTCATTACGGAGGGCACGCCAGTGGCAGTCATCTGCAACTCGAGACGGCTAGTGCCGGCAATCATGCTGCCGGTGCCGGTGGTCTGGCCCAATTGCTGGGGATGCAGGAAAACCTGCAATTGGTTTTCCTCAACGGTTGTGCCACCAAACCCCAGGTGGAATTACTTCTGAAAAGTGGGGTCAAAGCGGTACTGGCTACATCGGTTCCGATCCAGGATAAAATGGCCGTTGAGTTTGCCGAACAATTTTACCACGCGTTGTCCCGCCACATCAGTATCAAAAAAGCGTTTGATATTGCAACGGCATTTGTCACCTCCAAATACGAAGGGCGGCGAGGCCCGCAAACCTACCGCGGTATTGTTCTACCGGGCTCGGACACCGGAGGACTTCCATGGGGATTGTATCTCAATGAAGACGCCACCGGAGTGCAGGAATGGACATTGCCCAAGCGCCGTTCTACCCCAAACGTACTGCGTAACCGATTCGATTACGAAACTCGGTTGGATGTCAATGACATTCTTATTGACATCATTTGCGAAGAATTGGCGGAATACAATGCTGACCTCGACGACGAACTCAACAAAGAAGAACTCGATATCCCCTCCATAAAAAGAGAGATCGTCGATTCCTTTCCTACTCCGATCGGCGAACACCTGCGAAAACTGTTTACCCGCAGTAACGACCCCAGTCTCCCCGATGAGATGGAGCAATTTACTGCCGGTCGATTGAAGCAGCTGATCACTACTTACCGGACTTCGATGCAGTTCATTTGCTACATCCAATTATCCCAACTTTGGGATGAAAAATACAAGAACCGGGAGTTGCAGATCGGAGAAGACTACATTGTTGATTTTAATAGCTTTTTTACCCTGAGCGAAGCCAACTACCAGAATTTTGACTACGTAAAACTCATCCTCACCATCAGCGATATTTTTGATGACTACCAAATTCCCTACTTTATCGATGAGCTGGTCGACCTCAAGATCGATACCGAGCGAGAACCGGAATTATACGAGGCTTATATTTTCATGAACAGTGTACAAGAACTGGTCCTGAACCGTGAAGTAGAAAAAGATCAAACGGAAGATCTGTGCATGGAAGCGGAGCACCATTTAGGGATCATCCTGAAAAAGATCGCCTTTTTGGTAAAATACAAACTGGTCACCATCAAAAATATTGAGATCGTCAAATCACGACACGAGGCTCCCCGTTTCCGGCACAACCAGATTACTCTTAACCGGGCACTCACCGTTGCCAGTACCGGTATTGCCGAAATAGGCGTGGAATTTGACAGCTTCACGGATAATAAAAGTGTACTGTTTCTCAAAACCGAGGATAATCAGATCAAAGAATTCCTTAATCTCACTCCTTTTGTAATTGACGAAAATGCTTTAAACAGCGACTACGCTTCTAAATTATTTTTATTTGCCTTCCAGGATGAGCGTGCTTATTCCTATCAGTTTTTAAATAACCTCAATGATGAACCCCTGATCGTTAACGATTCCACCTACGCCACGATTCAATCTCAATTTGACCGTTTCAAAGCCGAGATCTTTGACCGGCAGTATGATCCGCGTCCTAAAAGTGAAACTATTAAGCCGCGTGGATCCAGATTTTCCCGAAAACGCTAAGTCCGTACTTCTATGTCTCCAAACAATTCCCCATTTAAATTTCTGGATGCTTACACCAAAGCTGACAAAGACATCTTTTTCGGCAGAGACGATGAAGTGGAGCTACTCTATGACCTGGTCTGGAGGTCCAATTTGACTTTGGTGTACGGGCAATCCGGTACCGGAAAAACCAGCTTAGTGAAATGCGGCCTGGCCAATCGATTTGCCGAATCGGACTGGTTCGATGTACATATTCGCCGCAATGAAGATATCAATCAGTCACTCCTTGACAACCTGGAACAGTTCGAACCGGAAGAAAAAGACAACAACAGCAAATTGCGGGAAATGCTCATGCGCAAACGCCAGGGTATTAAGCGTACCAAATCCACCAATGAGAAAGCAAAGAACGAAGTTATTCACCACCTGCGCAGTTTGTATAAAAATTACCTGAAACCTATATTCCTAATATTCGATCAGTTTGAAGAATTATTCATTCTGGGAAGTCAGGAGGAACAAAGTATATTTTACGAAACGATTGCGGAGATCCTGGATACCGAAAACTACTGCCGGGTAATCCTGATCATGCGGGAAGAATCAATTGCCCAACTATATGATTTCGAGCGGATCGTCCCTTTTTTATTTGACAAAAGGCTACGGGTAGAACCTATGGGTCGTTCCAAAACGGACGAGGTCATTACCCGAACTACCAAACAGTTCGGTATCGAATTGGGAGATCAGCAGGTTGGCAGTGAAATCATCAACGTGCTGGCCGGAGGACAGGGCCGGGTAGAATTAACTTATTTACAAGTATTTCTGGATCAGTTATATCAGGCCGCAGCGGAGGAGGAAAGGGACCAGATAACCTTTACCACACCACTGGTGGAGCGCTTTGGAAACATCGAGGATGTGCTGGGGGATTTTCTTAGCCGGCAAACTCTGGCCATACAACTACATGCAGCTTCCCGGTTCCCGAATATCAATGCCAACGCAGTCAATAAGTTATTGAATGCTTTTGTAACGCTGGAAGGCACCAAGCGGCCGCTGCGCAAAGAGGAAGTGCGAGTCGGTAAACTGGAAAAAGACCAGATCAATTTTATTGTTGATGAGTTAGAGCAAAAGCGCATCCTCCGCTTTGACAACAAACGTCTCGAACTGGCCCACGATGCCCTGGCCAGCAAGGTGGCGGAAACCCGCACCGCCGACGAAGTCGCCCTTTTACAAATTGCCAACATCGTCAACAATCGGCAGAAAGAATTTGCTGCTACCAAAACTTTGCTGAACGCGAACGAACTGGGACTGATCAATGTGTACCGACGGCGTTTGGAAGAGGAGGAACTGCTCACTCCGGTCCGATGGGATTTCGTCAATAGAAGTGCCGCCGCCAATCGCCGCCGCCGTTTAACCCTGGCGGGTATTGTTCTGGCGGTAATCGCCAGTCTGGCTACCCTGGCCTTGATCGCTAACGGGCAGCGACTTAACGCTCAGGAAAAAGCTACGGAAGCTCAGGAAAACCTGGAAGCCATGCTGGAAGCTCAGGAAAATGAGCGGGCAGCCAATTACCAGGAGTATCTGAGCCGGGGTAACGCCCAAATGGCCCAGAGTCGTTATGCGGAGGCCATCCAATCTTACGAAGTGGCGCTTACTTTTGATTCTACCGGTACCGAGGCGCAAGACAGTCTGGTTGCAGCTACCAGCAAATCGGATGCGGGGTCTATCTTTAATCAGTTGATGAGCGAAGGAGACGAGCTGTATGCCCGTGGAATGATCACCTATATCGATGCCATGCGCAGATACCAGGAAGCCCTGGCCCTCGGTTTCAACAATTCGCTTGCGCAAGGAAGGATCAATGAATTAACCGGAAAATTAGTAACGGCATTCGATACTTTTAAAGATAGCGGAGATCGCTTTTTCAACGCCGCCCAGACCGACCAGGCTACCAGTTCCTACCGGTACGCACTGGAACAATACAGAAACGCCGCCAAGATCCGCCCCAATAATCGTCATATTCAGGAGCGCATTCGGCAATGCCTGGCCAAGATCAACTAAGTATCCGGATACCACCAAGTTAGCACCAGCACGAGACTACCCGGAAAGGATGGATAAGTATATAGGTGTGAATAAAATCGTATACGTAAAGTAGCCGTATATTAACCGTTACACTTATGCCTCCCTTCGGCCGCTTGGTTAATGGTTTTTCTTGTCCGTCAACAAATGAACGGCTGGGCCGCATACAACTTACCCCTTCAGAAAAGCCGATCCATTTCGGGAAAGTGGCTGAATAACCGGTCTATTTTTAGTCCTCTTATCTATTTACGTCTACTTTTTTTGAAACATATTTTCCATCAAAATTCACCCTTAAAATCTGTTTATCAATAATTTAAATACAAATTAATTCATTCTGAAATACTTAAATTTAAAACTTTGGGCCAAAATTGTCCCAAAAACAATAAGTAGATATACTTAACATTGCTCTTAATAGTTTTGAAATGGATCGGTATCTATTTTTCAAAACCCTGATTTATGCCTGTTAAATAGGTTTCTATCCAGCCATAACCTGGCCAGCCCTGATTCATCCCAAGTATAGCAACAGCCCTCTTTACCATTCCCTGTAAACAAATGAATTATTATTCGTTACTCTTGCTATAAGATACATGAGATATTTACCACTAACTATCCTGCTTTGCCTGATCCTGCCTGTATGGTGTTCAGCCCAATTAAAGGTATTGGAATCAAGCACCCAAATCATAAACAGCACGATCGATCTTGCCAAAGGAGATCTTTTACCCGGCTCTGTTACCGGGACGGCTGCTGTCCATATCAGCAACTTGCAAATAGCCGTCGACAACGGAGATATAACGATCGGCTATGAACTTTCCGATCTGGAGGAAGATCAGTACTACGAAGTATTGCCGGTCATCAAACTGAACGGGCAACGCCTTTTGCTCGCTGCTGATGAATTTCGCGGTGATTTCGGTCGCCCGTTATCACCGGGAACCAAAAAGATCACCTGGCTCAATCCGCTGGAACGATACATTAATCTATCGGGAGAACTGGAAGTAGAACTTCGCGTCAATCAATGGGGAGAACAGGAATTCCCCTACGATTGTGAGCTCGGTGAACCCACTTTTACCGGCAGACAAAAACGTCCTTATCTACTGGCCGCCGGGCTGGGTGCAGCCAGTATCGGAGCCGGTCAGTTGTTCAGAAACCGGAGAGACGATACTTACGATCAATACCAATCCTCGGAAACACTCGCCGAAGCCACCCCCTACTACGAGGATGCCAACAGCCAACATCATACCTACCTGATCCTGACCTGGGCCGGAGCCGGCATACTCGCCATAGATGCGGCGATGTATCTGATCCGACAGAATAAGTATAAAAAAGACCTTAGGAATTATGAGACCTATTGTAATCCTAATCGAATTGGGTTTCAACCGGTAATAGAATTACCGGCAAGATCAATGCATCCCAACGGCAGTGTTGGCTTTAAACTTACCCTTCCCATCGGGGGAAATTAATCTTGTTGAATCACATCGCTTGGACATGAAAAACCTATTCACCTTTATTTGTCTGATGATTAGCCTGGGATCATTGCCCTTAAATGCTCAGTGCTATCAGGACTTTTTTAAAAGAGGCAAACAAGCTTACGATGAACTGCAGTTTGAAGTAGCCATTGCACAATTTAAGGCGGCGCAGGTTTGCCCCGGCATCACTCAGGATCAGCGATTGGAAATTGTGACCTGGATTACCGAAGCCCAAAATGGCTATATAAAAGCCATTAAAAAACTCCAGGAGGAAGCCATTGAGGCCCGAAAAATAGCGGAAAAAAATGCCGAGATCGCGGAGCAGCGTTCGGTAATCACCGAAGCGAACCGCATTGCTTTTCTGGCGGATCAGGAGCTGGAGCGAAAAAACTATGACGATGCTATGGCTCTGGCGTTTATGGCCTATAATATGGTTAAGGATACCTTTATTCCTAAAATAATCAACACCTTTGGTGATGCCGTCTATTGGAAATACCATCAACAGTTAAAGGAAAACGGTCGGAATATCCTGGGAGGAACGCTATCTCCCGATGGAAGTAGGGTGATTACTTATGCGGATGATCACAGTGCTACTGTATGGGGAAACGATGGGGAGATCATCGCGACTCTCGAAAGCAGCGATAGTCCGGTTTACAGTGTAGCCTTGGCTCCGATCGGTGGAGAAGCTGTTACTGGCTCTACGGATCAAACTGCCCGAATTTGGAAAGATAACGGTACTCCTTTGGCTACGCTTGAAGGCCACAATGGCGAGGTAACCGGCATTAGTTTCGCGGTCAACGGAGAGCAAATTATCACCTGGTCGCGGGATGGTACAGCGCGGCTTTGGAACCGAGAAGGAAATTCCTTGGCGGAATTGATTGGCCATAAGGCGGCCGTTCTTGAAGCTGTATTTTCACCGGACGGTAAACATATACTCACTCGCTCCGCCGACTGGAGTGTTAGAATATGGTATGCGAATGGGCAAGCGAAAGGTCAGCCCCTGCAACATACCGGCTATATCTATCGCGCTTCTTTCTCTCCTGACGGTCAGTCGATCCTCACGGCATCAGCCGACGGTTCGGCTAAGTTATGGTCTTTATCCGGGGAGGTTTTGGCTAATTTCACCGGACCTAACGGTCCGGTAACTAATGCCGCCTTCAGTCCGGATGGCCAGCTAATCCTAACTACGGGTACAGGCGGTGAGCTGCTATTGTATCAGCCTGACGGTAAAATGATCGCCAATGTCAAAGCCCACAATCGACCAGTCGTTGATGCCGCCTTCGGAGGCACGCACTTTTTCACTCAACCGGAATCGGGTCCCATCAAGATCTGGGATTACAGTGGCAGACCGGTAGCCATATTGGATGGGCAGCCCGGAAAGGTATTGCAAACCAGATTTTCTCCCAACGGTCGGTTCTTGTTGAGCGCCTATGATGATGGAAATACTGCTTTGTGGAATCTGCGGGGAAATATTATGATGGATTTTTTGGGAGAACCAGAGCTGCCGATGTCTGTGGTATTTTCCAAGGATGGCAATTGGCTAATGTCTATACAAAAAGGTCGGATGGCTACGGTGAGCCCGATACCAGCTTATATCTTCGAACGCCTGAATGAGGAGGGTTTTCCGGCGATGAGTGCAGAGAAAATGGAACGGTATGGAATACAAAACTGAAAATTCAATGGTTTGCAGTTTCAAGCCCACCTTATCCGGAAAGTACCAATCTGCAAACATCCAAACTATTGATGTTTTCTTGGTCATGCTATTCCTACTCTGTGGCGCATTTGGCCCTGGCTGCAAAAATGTCAATGAGTCAATAAACGATCCGGTACAAACCCAAACGTCCTTAGCGGTAGCCGATAATTCCGCAGATATGTTCGTTCGTACCTTTCAAACTGATTCCGGTTGGGGGTATGATATTTACTACCTAGGAAAGCGCTATATCCACCAACCGCATTTGCCGGCAGTGGGAGGAAACCGGGCATTTCGATCGGAACCTACCGCTAGAAAAGTAGGGGAAGCTATGATAGAAAAAATGAAAAAAGGAATTTTCCCACCTGCTTTGACCCCCGCCGAAGTTGATAGCCTTATAAACTGAATTCAATCACAACGCCCCAGGTCAGAAATAATACCATTGATTAACAATAGCTATATTTAAAATTAAACCCGTAATGAATTTAGGTTTAACGAGAAATCTTAATCTTTTTTGGTTGCTAATGGGAGGGTTCAGTGCATTATTATGCCTTTCCGGTTGTGAAAAGTGGCAGCTTGAACAGTCGGATTTTTCCCAGGTAGAAATAATTTCGCTGGAAGCTTTATCGATCGACTCCATCCGTATTACCGGCCAAGTAATTGACCTAAACATTCATCCTCTGGCGGAGCATGGTTTTATTTGGACCACCCAAGAAGAAGCTCCTTTGATCATATTTAATGAGGGTAAAGTTGATTTGGGTTTGAAAACTCCATCCGAGTCGTCTTCCTTTTCCAAAACCTTACAAGTACGCCCGAACACCCGGTATAATATTAGGGCCTATATAACGACGGATAATATAAATTACGTGTACAGCGAAAGCCAAACTATCACTACTGGTCACGGTACTGTTTCAACACTGGAGTTGGACTATCAACGTGGAGACAGCCTGGATGTTTACGGTCAACTATCAGGCACAAGAAAAGGATTGGTGGCTATTAAGCATGGCTTCTGCTGGTCTACGGTAAGACCGGAACCGACTTTGACCGATCATTTTGTCGACCTGGGACAACGAAGGAACGACGAAGTATTTAGCGGTATAATTAATGGTTTGGAAAATAATACCATCCATTATATCCGGGCATTCGCGCTGTTCTCTATTGAAGGTAAAGTGGATACCCTGTACGGAGAGGTAATTGCTTTTGAAGGTGATCTAAATACTTGGACCCGAAGAGCAGTCTTTGGCGGGGGCCCCACTTCTGTTGGTGTAGCCTTTTCGATTGGAGAAAAAGCCTATGTAGGCACCGGGCATCAGTATGAGACCTCTCTACATTATGCCGGGTTTTGGGAATACGATCCCTCACTGGATACCTGGACACAAAAAGCAGATTTTGCCGGAGGGGAGCGGGTCGCAGCCGTCGGTCTCTCCGTGGGTGAAAAAGGATACATAGGTTTAGGCTTCAAGTACCAAATGGTGTTTAATGATTTTTGGGAATACGATCCCAAAACGAATATTTGGACTCGAAAAGCCGATTTTCCCGGAACAAAAAGATTCAAAGCATCAGGATTTTCTATTGATACCAAAGCATATTTAGGACTAGGCCAAAGCTTTCCTGACGATATCATGCTACCAGATATTTGGGAATACGAAACAACCACCGACCAATGGAATCGAAAAGCAAATTTTGGAGGTACTCCGAGAATTGATGCAGTTGCCTTTGCAATCAATAACAAAGGTCTTGTTGGTACCGGATTCGGTGACGGTTATCAACCCGACTTTTGGGAGTACGATCCAGTCAAAAACAGTTGGACGTTTAAAACTGTCTTTCCCGGCTCCCCGAGAACTCTGGCTACCGGATTTTCACTCAAAGGTAAAGGTTATGTTGGTACCGGTGAAAGTGCCAAGGGGGAATTAAAAGATTTCTGGGAATATGATCCGGAAGCGGATAAGTGGACGCGTAGAACAAATTACGG
This sequence comes from Flavilitoribacter nigricans DSM 23189 = NBRC 102662, assembly GCF_002646595.1. GTDB lineage: Bacteria > Bacteroidota > Bacteroidia > Chitinophagales > Saprospiraceae > Flavilitoribacter > Flavilitoribacter nigricans. The sequence continues at coordinate 6,955 of NZ_PDUD01000070.1, read as the reverse complement.
TGGAGTACCTGTAAGGGAAGCCATAAGTTTCACAGTCGGCGATAAAGGTTATATCGGAACCGGTAATTTTAGAATTGATGGCGTTTTTTTTCCTATTGACGTCGATGAATTATGGGAATTTGAACAATAGCCCGGGGTAGTAGCCCCTTTGCACCATCTGCAATTAACATTCTACAAAATTCTTAGATCATGAATGTTCGGAATTGGTTGATCGTAGGAATAGCTTGCAACCTTATTTTTCTGGTTTCATGTGAAAAATGGGATCTTCCACCTGTTGATATTCCAGAAGTAATCACCGGGAAATTCGAAGCAGCAACAATCCCTTCAGAAGGCAAACTATATGGCTCAATAAATGGCCTTTTGGATAACGGGTTTGTGGAAAACCACGGCCATGTTTGGTCGCTGATCGACAGGCCTGAACCTACTGTAGAACAAAATGAGGGTCAAAGCTTATTTGGAAAACGGGGAAACGAAAGTTTTCAATCTCCGGTAACTGATCTCCTGCATGGCCAAATTTACCAATACCGAACCTACGTCTTGCACAATAACCAAGTTAAATACGGTGAGATAGAGCAATTCCAAACTGCTTTACTCTCCCCCGACTTGAAAATCGACAGCATTACTAAGAAAGATAAAGCTTCAACGGCCACTATATATACCTCCTTTTCCGGCTTATTAGAAGGGTTGCCGGTTACGTCTTTCGGTATCACGTGGAAGGAGGGGTCGCCCCCCAATGTAGTCACTGATTTTACTATTGCGGAGCAGGACATTGTAATCAGCGAATCCGAATTTAATTATAGTAAAACCATTCAATTGCCGCTAGGAGTTACTTATGTCCGCCCTTTTCTTCAGGCAGGTGGTCACATTTATTATGGTGAACAACAGATCATTCGGACGGAAGATACCTGGCTTCAAAAGTCAGATTTTGGGGGGAGGCCTGCAGAAGCAGCTATTGCCTTTGCTATAAATGGCAAAGGTTACGTTGGATCCGGGAGAGTTCAATTTTCGGGGGAGAGGTACACATCCGAATTCTGGCAGTACGATCCGGATGAAGAGGTTTGGATACAAAAAGCAGATATTCCAGGGACTCCGAGAGGGTATGCAGTCAGTTTTGTAGTTAAGGGAAGAGCCTATGTGGGTACCGGATTGTTTACAGGAAACGTGCCATCGAGGGATTTGTGGGAATATGACCCGGCAACCAATCAGTGGACCAGGAAAGCACATTTCCCAGGCGGGCAAAGAACATTTGCGGCGGGTTTTACTATTGGTGATAAAGGATATTTGGGTACAGGAAGTAAGGACTATTTTAATGGAACCCCCCAAGCCGACTTCTGGGAATATGACCCGGTTGATGATAAGTGGACGCGCAAAGCAGATTACCCAGGTGCAGCCAGATCTAATATTAAAACATTTTCCCTGGAACAAAAAGGCTATTTCGTCGGCGGTAGTAACAGATCTTTTAATGAAGCCATATCTAAAGAACTATGGGAATACGATCAAACCAGTGACCGGTGGGAACGAAAAGCCGATATTGAAGATGAGATAGCAAGTTGGAGCGCGGCATTCTCTATTGGCAGCAAGGGATATATTTTAGGCTATGATAGCTATTTTTGGGAATATGCTCCATTAAAAGATCAATGGATAAGGAAAGCGGACTATAATGGTGGTTTCAGACGAGACCCTACTGGTTTCGCTGTCGGCAGTAAAGGATATATCGTTGGTGGTTACGATGGTAGTTTTCGAAAAGACTTCCGAGTATATCAATCTGAAAAATAACAATTTACATGTTATTACTCACCGTATTGTTTTTCATTAATTTTCGAAATTGACGAACCTTCAATGATAAAATCAACCCAACTATTTGCAATAATATTTTTTAGCGTAACTGTCGGCCGGGCCCAACCGGCCAACGATAATCTCTGCAACGCCATAATGATCAACGTGGGAGCAAGCTGCGAACTCCCGAACATCGATCTCGAAATGGCCACGGCTCAGGAAAATGAACCATTTATCTACTGTAGTAGCGATTCTCAGATTGACACCGTGGTATACAATTCCGTTTGGTATAGTTTTGTAGCGCCGGCGGAAGACATTGCGATCATTGCCGTTACGGACACTTTTGATTTTTTAAAGGATTTTCAAATCAACCTTTTCGAGTTAAGCGAATCGTGTGAAGACCTCTCTAGCCTCAAAAATATTGATTGTTCAATACCAATAAACGATGATGGTGTAATCATGACCCCAAATTTATCGGAGGGTATCGCCTATTACATGCAGGTTTCAGGTAAAAGATACCAGCAGGACAGCATTAATTTTTCCGGAAAAGGTTGTTTAACTATTACCACAATCACCCCTCCGATTAATGACGATCCGTGTGGTGCCATCCCGTTGGATTTAGAAAATCCCGCTCAAATATTTAGCAACCTTGGAGCCACCGTTCCGGAAAGTGAATTTTTCATCACGCCACCCGTATCAAGTCGCTTCGCTGGTTTGGACGGCTGGTCCGCATTTAATGACACGATAGATAACTCCGTCTGGTTTACCTTCCGTACTCCTCCGGATGGGGGTAATGTATTAATTGATTTAAGTAATAGCTTTGAACTTCCAGGTAATTTTAATGCTCAGGTCGCAGTATACCAGGTTGAGGACTGTAGCGACTTCAGCACATTCAGTTTATTAACAGCTGCTGACATAGGTTTTCTTGAAAATCGCATAATTGAAAATCCAGTTTTTATGATGGAATGCCTGGAAGGAAATAAAACCTATTATTTATTAGTAGATGGCGCTAGTTCCTCATTTGGGAGGCCTACCCGCGACAAAGGTTATTTCTCCATTCAGACCAGCTTAGCCAGGCCGGCTCCTTCGGTAGGTACTATAGGTCCTGCCACCGAATTGGATTCAGTCTGTGTAGACGATGGCTTGCCGGATGTTTTTGCGGTTGATTCGGAAGGCGGTTTTGGGTTCGATTACGAATGGATTTTTACCGATACCAATCTAAACATTACCAGCCTTCCCGGAGCTCCGCCCTTTAACTTTGAAGGACAAGATGCCGGCACTGCCCTGGTTTGGTTGATATACTTTGACAATATTATGGGTTTGGAAACCAATGCTAATCTCAATGATCTTCAGGGCTGTTACGCACTATCCGATTTCTTCGAGGTTTCTAAGATTACCGGAGATGCCTGCGCTAGTCTATTAACTACAACTAATGACCACTGGTCGGAAATTGACGTATCCGTAAGTCCCAATCCGGTAAGTGACCTGCTCCGGATTAAGACCGATTTTTTCCCGGACCAGGAAAGTATGCTGGTCATAAGGGATCTCCACGGCCGAGTTTTGATTAGTCAATATTTCCATTCAACTGAACAAAGGATAGATGTTTCTTCCTTACCGGAGGGTCATTATTTTCTGGAAGTTAGGAATAAACAAAAAAACGCGTTCAAGCAATTCATCAAACTTTAGACACTATCCGACCATATGAACCATAACCAATTGTTTACCATTCCGCAATCCGGTAGTTCTCGTGGCAAAACCCGTCCGATATGGCTTTTTTTACTGTTCGGTTTTGTGTTTTTTGCTTGTGAACCCTGGGAATTGGAACAGCAGGATTACATTCAAATCGAATTAGAGCCAATAGAAACGATTTCAATTGATTCGGTAAGAATTACCGGTTTGATCGGTGACTTATCGATCGGCCCCATAACAGCGCATGGAATCTTATGGAGTACCAACGCAATCATTCCCTCATTTTTTGAACACGACGGTAAGCATGCCTTTGGTGGGAAAACCATTGATCAAAATCCGCAATTTTCTGCCATCATTAAATTGGCGCCAAATACTGAATATATTTTTAGGGGCTATGCCACCACGGATGGAAAAAACTACGTTTACAGCGATCCGGTAGCATATATCAGTGGAAATGCAACGATCACTACTTTAGGTATCGATTACGAAAAGGAATACAGTCTGGAAATAAGTGGAAAACTGACGGGAACCGAAAAAGATCTCACCGCAGTAAAACACGGTTTTTGTTGGTCCAATAAAACCGAACTGCCCACCCTGTTCGACCAATTTGTGAACCTCGGCACCCGACTTACTAACGATCCGTTCTTCTACACGCTGGAAGGATTGGAGAACGAGGAGGATTTATTCATCCGGGCCTATGCCATACTGCAGTATGCCGATCTGCGGGCAGATACGATCTATGGTAATACGCTCCAATTTGACGGCGATTTAAACTTCTGGAGTAAAGTCGCTGATTTCCCGGGAGCGTTGAGCTTTTTGGGTAATGCATTGACGTTCTCGATCGGAGATAAGGGATATCTCAAACCGCAGTTTAGGGTATTTGATGGTGATTTACGCTCTGATTTTTGGGAATATGATCCGGAGACCGACGCCTGGACCCAAAAAGCTAATTTTAGCGGTCCGCCGAGATCCGGTGCTACGGCTTCTGCTACTGATCGCTACGGATACGTTGGTCTAGGTTCGGATGAGACTAGGAGTCTGCTCCAGGATTTTTGGCAGTACGATCCAATGGATGATAGCTGGGAACAAAAGGCCGACTTTGCCGGTGGACCTACTGAAAATGCTATTGGTTTTGCGATTGACGGAAAATGCTATTGGGGGGTAGGAAGAAAAGTTAATCCTGATTATTCTAAGGAATTAACGGCTACGCTCTGGGAGTATGATCCTGCAGGGGATGAATGGACACAAAAAGAAGATTTCCCCGGCCCATTGAGAGTAGGGGGTATTCATTTTTCAACTGCTACAAATGGTTACTTTGGCTTGGGAGGTGGATCATTTACTACGAGTTTGGATGATTTTTGGGAGTACGCACCCACTAACAATACCTGGACCAGAAAAGCCGACTTTGTCGCCGGGCCAAGAAGAAATGCCGCTGCGCTCTCAATTAATGATAAAGGATATGTCGGTTTGGGAGAAACCGATGCTAGGGAGATTGATTTCTGGGAATATGATCCAATGACAAATGCCTGGAACCCCAGAGCTGATTTTATTGGTGAAAAAAGGGTAATAATAACGCCGGCAGCTACTTTTTCAATTGCCGGAAAAGGATACTTAGGATTAGGTTTTAACTTCTCTACGGTCAATTTCGCTAACGAGCTTAAAGATTTTTGGGTGTTTGATCCTTAATATTTGACATTTAAACTTACAAAATGTATATCCAATGAAACTACTAGCTTCCAGTTATGATAGTGCTGGAAAATGGAATATTCCTATAGGCATATTATGTTTTATATTAGTCTCGGTTTTGTCCTGTGAACGTTGGGATCTGGAGTTACAGAATGTTCCCGAGATCAAATCAATTCAAGTTATTGTAGGGAATAATCCCACCGAGTTAACGATAGAAGGCGCTATCAGCGGTATCTTGAAAGAAAATTTTGTAGAACAATATGGACATGTCTGGTCCCTATCCCAGCAACTGCTACCCTCCTTAGATGACAATATTGGTAAAACAGTGCTACAAAATTCCGGGAACGGCAATTTCAGAAGTGAAGTAAACGGTCTAACGCCCGGTCTGACTTATTTTTACAGAGCTTATCTTGTAATTGACAATGAAGTCATATATGAGAATGAAGTAAAACAATTAAATACCCAGCCCCTACCGGTACACCTGGAAATAACATCCATCGTACAACCTTCCGGCTCACAAAGGGCCACCGTGGCCGCCACCATTTCCGGACTTCCCCAAGGACTGCCGGTATCCAGCTACGGGCTTACCTGGAGTTCCCAAATTGCTCCCGACATAAACAACGATCCTTTCGAAGCGGAACAGGGAATCATTACTGCATCTTCAGCAATATCGTTCGAAAAAGAAATTCCGCTTTTTTTAAATAAAGTATATTTCAGACCTTATCTAACTGTAGCAGGGAAAACCTTTTACGGTGAGGCCCGGTCCTTTCAATTAGAAGATGTCTGGTTCAAACGATCTGATGTGCCCGGTAATGATAAAAGTGGAGCATTTGGATTTTCAATTGGTACCAAAGGGTACGTTGGTGGAGGGGAAGAACCCGATTTTTGGGAATATGACCCCGACAAAGATACCTGGACCAGAAAGGCAGATTTCCCCGGTGAAACGCCAAGGCTGGGTGCCGTAAGTTTCGTTATCCAAGGGAAAGCTTATGTCGGAACCGGCAGTATGCTTGGCTGTTTTTGCCCGTACCGTACCAAGTACGAAGATCTGTGGGAATATGACCCCAATGAAGATACCTGGACCAGAAAAGCAGACTTTCCTGGCGGCCCTCGCCACCACGCAGCCGGCTTTGCGATTAATGGTAAAGGCTATCTTGGCACCGGAGTAGATTTCTTTGGAGACGCTCAAAATGATTTTTGGGAATACGATCCACCAACGGACAGCTGGAAGGAAGTTGCCAGTTTTGAGGGGATCGCCCGCTACGGAGCAGCCACTTTTACCATCGGAAACAAGGGTTATTTGGGCATCGGAATAATAGATGGTTCAATTCGAAGAAGAGATTTCTGGGAGTATGCCCCATCTGATGATAGCTGGACGCGTAAAGCAAATTTTGTGGAGCAAGGACGAGCCTGTACGGTAAGCTTTTCAATCGGTGATAAAGGATATATCGGCACTGGCTGTGACAATACCAGCGACCGGAATAATGACCTTTGGGAGTTTGACCCAACTACTAATGTGTGGACTAAGAAAACCAACTTTACAGGAAGAGCCAGGCAGGAAGCGACCGGGTTTTCTATTGGTAACCGCGGGTATATTGGCAGTGGACTCGGAGTTACTGACTTTTGGGTGTATCTGGCGGAATAAGCATGGAAAATCAGGCGTAAAAGACTTTCCAGGTTTTTGGAGACCTACGGTATGCACACAAATGTGCCAATAGTTCTTTGACAAGATTGCTATCTTTCCCAAATGGGAAAGCGATTAAATAGTAAACTAGGAGACAAACGTCTAGAGAAGGGCTTTGAA
>NZ_PDUD01000007.1 GCF_002646595.1 Flavilitoribacter nigricans DSM 23189 = NBRC 102662 | reverse complement strand
TCGTAGTGGTACCTCAATCCGACGGCCGGATCGAGTCAGCTTTCTAGCGAATCGAAAGCTAAAGACGCTCTTATCAACCGCAGCTGTGGTAGCCGTACAACATGATCCACAAATAAGGGTCTATTTCAACCGACAAGTGGAACGAAAAAAGGCTCCTGGATGGATTTACAATGCCGTCAAAAACAAGCTGATCCATCGCATATTTGCCGTAGTCAAAAGAGGTACACCATATATGGTAGTAGATCAACACTTAGCATAGATTTAGCTTCGCTCTGATCATCCCGACTGTTTCAATTTGTCTACTTGTCACTTTTGACAAGCATGGGAGACCTTTTTCACTCCCGTTCTTGATTTTAATATAGAATTCGATACTTGAATAGTAGAGCGTAGAGAAACTGTAACCGTTAAAATGAGCGATTTTGCTCCATTTTAACGATTGGTAATCCCTCTACCCGCTACCTAAGTTACATCGCAACTTAGATTAAATACTCGTTTTGTCAGTTCATCTTTTACCTTTACGGTATCATGAACCGAAACACCCGACCCGACCGCAATGTCGGTATAGATATCCTCCGTGGGGTATCCATACTGGCCGTTATCCTGCTGCACCTGAACTTACGGCTCGATTTCAAGCAAACGCTACTGGGAGCCGCTTTACCCCGCCAATGGTTCAGCCTGTTCTTTTGGAGTGGTTTCCACGGGGTGGCGCTGTTCTTCGTCATTTCCGGCTACCTCATTACCCACTCCGCGCTGAAAAAGTGGGGGAGTCTGCCGTCCGTCTCTCCCCGGCAATTTTACCTTTATCGTTTTGCCCGGATCATGCCGCTACTGGGGCTGCTGTTACTTGTATTGGCGGTGCTGCATCTGCTGCAGGTACCTAATTTCCGAATTAACCCCGAAAAGGTAAGCCTGGGTCGGGCCGTTTTCGCAGCATTGACCTTTCATTTCAACTGGCTGGAAATCCAGGTCGGTTATCTACCGGGCAACTGGGATGTGCTGTGGTCCCTGTCCATCGAGGAGACCTTTTATCTGTTCTTCCCCCTGGTTTGCCTGCTGGCCCGTAAGGAATGGCATTTTGTCGCGATCGTTTCGGTCTTCTTTCTGATCTCACCCTGGGCGCGCACGGCCCTGTACCCGGATAATGAACTGGGAGACCGCAACCATCTGGCTTATATCGATGCCATCGCTATGGGGTGTTTGGCCGCCCTGGTAGCCCGCCGCATCACGATCCCGCAAAAATGGCTCAATACCCTGATGGTGATCGGGTGGGGGCTGTTGATCTTTGTTTTCTTTTTCAAACGGACTGTTTTCCAGTTGGGCCTGACTAAAAACGGGCTTTACATCACGCTACTGGCACTGGGCGGCGCGTTGGTCCTGCTCTGGATGCACCATCGGCATGCGGACGGAAAACAAAAAAGGCTCCCGGGTTTAAACTGGCTGGCCCATCTTGGGCAGTACAGCTACGAGATCTACCTGACCCACATGTTCGTGGTTGTGTTGATCACTTACGTCTATCAGCGTTTCGAGGTTACCGGATCGGGTATTTACCTGTTGTTCCTGGTGGGGATCGGCCTGAGCTACCTGCTTGGCTCCCTGGTGGCAAACTACTTTAGTGACCCGGTCAATAGTCGATTGCGAAAAAAGTGGATTAGCCGCGAACGGACCGGGGAAGCTGAACCTTCATCAAAAACAAACGACAGCTTACAGACCTGACTTTCCATAGATAGATGTCGGTTCCACCTACATAGGCACCACGTCCGACTTTTGACCATACTTACCTAATGGCCAATAGCGCAAGACTGCAATATTTCCAATCGCTGGGTAAATATCCTGGATGGTCTTTTCCCGGTTTTTACAGCCTACATTTTTAGTTAATCCTTCATTTTCGGCAAGAAAGGAACCTCTGTCCAAGTGCCGGGAACTTTTGTCCATTCATTTCGGAAGGGCAGGCCTGCATCTTTGTACCATCAATTCAATCAAAACTTTTTAATCACCCAAAGACAAACTTTGGATAAAAAAACAAGATCATGTCTGACCACAAAATTCAGGTTCCTACTCCCGAACAGGTAGATGCAAAAGCACAAACCATTTTTGACCAGTTGAAAAAACAACTGGGCGTTGTCCCTAATCTATACGCAACCATCGGCTATTCTTCCGATACCCTGGAAAACTTTCTGGGCTTCAGTGGCAAAGCGGGTAAAGGCAGTTTCACCGGTAAAGAGATCGAAGCCATCAAACTGGCCGTATCGGAAGCCAATGCCTGCCAGTACTGCCTGGCGGCCCATACGGCACTGGGCAAAATGGCCGGTTTTACCGAAAATGAAACGCTCGAACTGAGAGCCGGTACCATCGCCGATGCCCGCCTGCAGGCCCTTACCCGCCTCGCCGGGAATATCGCCCGCAACCACGGCAAAGCCGATCAGGAACTGAAAGACCAGTTCTTTGCCCAGGGTTTTGACGAAAAAGCGCTCATTGATCTGATCGCCACCGTGACGGCAGTCACTTTTACCAATTACGTGCATGGTACTACTCAGGTGCCGATCGACTTCCCGCGTGCGAAAGCACTGGAAGCCGTCGCCGCCTAAATTGACTGTCCGGGCAGTGGGCGATCCGTACGGATTACCGGCTGCCCGGCTGATTTAGCAGTAAAGTTTATTTAGCTTTGCGGCAAAATTTGCATCATCAACAAACATTTTTAATACATGGCTTACGACCTGACCACCTTTCACGCCGGTAATATGGCCTTTGACGTGAAGATCGATAAACACACGACCCGCATCGATACCGTAGCGCCGGATGGCGACGACACGGGCCCTTCTCCCAAGAAGTTACTACTGGGCACCCTGGCGGCCTGTACCGGCATGGATGTAGCGGGCCTGCTGACCAAAATGCGTGTGGAATTTTCGGATTTCAGTATCCAGACCAAGGCGGATCTGACCATCGATCATCCGAAGGTATTCACGAAAGTTGAACTTATCTATCGGATCAAAGTAGCGGAAAAGCATCAGAAAAAAGTGGAAAAGGCCGTAAAAATGTCGAAAGATACTTACTGCGGTATTTCGGCCATGCTGGCAAAGAACAGCCCGATCAATTTCCGGATCGAATATCTGTAGCGGTACCTGTTAAAAGATACCGATGTGGAGAAAAACTGATCTGCAGGATCCCCGGGATTCTGCAGGGCAGTTATACCTGATCCGGACTGCGGTAGGCCATTAAATCTCCGATCATGAACTACCCTCAACTGGCTTTTACCAAAGAAATTAAGGCGCTACAGGAACAACACGGCAGCCGACTCGCATACGAACGGCGCGAAAAACACCTGGTTCGGGATGGCCTGACGGAAAATGAGATCCGGTTCATTAGTGAGCGGGATAGCTTTTACCTGGCGTCCTACGGGGAGAATGACTTCCCTTACATCCAGCACCGGGGTGGACCCAAAGGCTTCCTGCAGGTGATCGATGAACGGACGTTGGGTTTCGTTGACTTCACCGGCAACAAACAATATATTTCGGTGGGTAATATCAGTACGCACCCGAATGTATCCCTCATACTGGTGTCTTATCCGGAACGAGCTAGATTGAAATTGTACGCTAAAGCCCGGATCGTGGCCCCGGAGACGGCCCCGGAACTGTTTCAGCAACTCGACCCGGCAGACTACCCACACCTGCCCGAACGCATCATTCTGCTGGATATTCAGGCCTACGACTGGAATTGCCCCCAGCACATCACTCCCCGCTTTACCGCGGAGGAGGTTGAAACAGCGATGGCCAGCCAACGAACCTATATCGAACAACTGGAAGCAGAGATTAAGCGTATGAAGGCTAAGTAGGTGCCCGGCTTGTAACTGCACGCATCAACAGACGGTACACCGGGAGCTGTTGAAACGTGCTAACGTGCTAAGGTGGAAACGTGGAAATGTGTTAAGGTTTAAAGACAAAGGGGGGCACTATTCTGAGAAGTTCCAGAGCTTCAGAACCTAACCCCATCTCGTTTCCACCTTAGCACTTTCGAACCTTCGAACGTTTCCACATTCACAAATTTCCACGTTCACACATTTAATCTTATTCAAAAAATGGCATCCCCTGCGTCGCATATTTCCGCATGCCCTCCTCGTTGATCTCCACCCCGATACCCGGTTTTTCCGACAGCGTAATGAAGCCGTCTTCAATCTTCGGTCCGTCGTATGTGACGATCTCATCGAACATGGGGTTGTTATGGAAATAGATCTGCCATTCCAGGATCATAAAGTTCGGGACGGAAGCACACACGTGGCAGGCGGCCATTGCACCCAGGTAAGAAGCAACCATGTGGGGGGCAAAGGGCACGTAATAGAGGTTGGACAGGTTGGCGATCCGTTGTCCTTCGCCCAAGCCGCCCACTTTTTGCAGATCGGGCATGATGATGTCCACGGCGCCCATTTCCAGCATTTTGCGGAATCCGTGGGCCAGATAAATATTCTCACCCGCACAGATCGGCGTGCTGGTCGAATCGGTGATCTTTTTGTAGGCGTCGATGTTCTCCGCGGGGATGGGTTCTTCCAGCCACATGAGGTTCAGCGGTTCCAATAATTGGGCAACCCGTTCGCCGGTGGTCGTATCGTAGCGTCCGTGCATATCGGCGCAGATGTCGACGTTGGGACCGACGGCTTCCCGGGCGGCAGCAATCTGATTGTACATCCGTTCCAGTTCCATCGGGCTGGCCGTCCAGTTGTAGCGGTCGTATTTATTGGGATCGTTGGCCTGATCCAGATCAAATTTGATGGCGGTAAAGCCCATTTCCTTGGCCTGCCGGGCATTTTCGGCAAAATCTTCCGGGGTCGGCAGCCGGCTCTGGTAGAGGGCGGTATCGCAGTACACCCGGATCTTATCCCGGAATTTACCACCCAGCAACTGATAGACCGGCAGATCCAGCGCTTTTCCGGTCAGGTCCCAAAGAGCGGATTCCACGGCGGACAGTACGGCGATATACATGCCGGCCTGGGCACCGCCGAACACACCGGCCCGCCGGATGTCTTCGAACAGGCGGTGGACGTTCAGGGGATTTTTATCCCGCAACATGCGTTCGAACCGTTTGACCAGATGGTAAGTGCCCGGTGTGGCATCCACGCCTTCGCCGCAGCCCCAGACCTCCTGGTTGGTATAGATCTTTACGAAAAGTCCGCTGCCGCCCCGGATAAAACCGCATTTGACTTCGGTGATCTTCAGGTCGGAAGGGGAGGAGCGGAGCGAGGTTTTCTCCACGGCGGCCTGCAAACTATATCCAAAGGGGGCAGCGGCCGCCATAGCCGTTGCGATCGCCCCTTTTTTGAAAAAACTTCTTCGATTGTTGGTGCTCATCTTGCTTTAGTTGTCTTTTGATATGGAACTGGTTCTAGGATAGATCTTCGGAAGATCACCAGGTGCGCTTCTCCAGATAGGCCTGGACTTGCTCCTTGGGTACCGGCAACTCGTCGATATGATCATTCAGCCACTGGGAGAAATCCTTTTCGATCTCGTCCGACCAGCGGGTGTCGATCTGTCCGGCGGTGTATTTCTGCTCGCGTAATCGCTGGTGGCCGAACATATCCCGTAGCCGAACGATCTCAGAGGTCGTGACCACTTTTTCGGCCAGATGCGGCGGGATAAAGATCACGCCGCCATCCCGGCCCAGCACCACGTCACCCGGCATGACCATGACGTTGCCGATCCGGGTGGGGGTATTGATGCCGACCAGCGTGGTATTGAGACGCCCCCTTACATCCGGGCTATTCAGGTGGTGAGACGGATGGTAGGAGCGGAAAAAAGAGGTGAAACCGCCGATCTCTTTCAAGCCGTCGATATCCCGGATCGCTCCGTTGTAGACGATACCGTTGCCGGATTTTGCGTAGATGGAATTGCCGAGGTTATCGCCGATGGTCGGCCCGTCTACGTGGGCACCGAACTGGTCGGCGACGTATACATCCCCGGGAATGAGCAGGTCGATCGGCCAGGAATTCTGGGATTTGATCCGGCCGTCCTCTTCGTGTCCTTTTTTGTCGATCACGCGGTGCACATCCGGTCGTCCGGGCATGAAGGTGGCGGTGAGCGCCCGCCCGACCAGCACGCTGTCCGGGTTGATGGTCATCCAGCCTTCTTCGTACTGGTTGGTGAAATTATCACCGCGCAGCACCGCCCAGGCTTCTTCCAGCGTGACGAGTTTCATGCGCTCCAATACATCGTCCGGCACTTTGGGTCGTCCGTCCGGATACCGTTCCCCTTCCCATTCGGGAGTGAGGAAAATGAGATCGGCTTTGGTAATTTGCTGACCGGTAAGCAGGTAGTGGGTAAACAGAAGCAGGGCAATGAAAAACAGGTGTCTTTTCATGGCAGTTGTTGGTTTTTCGTGAATGTTTAATTGCCTGATCGTTGGGGCAATATAGCTCAAGATAAAAATTAGCTGGAATTTATGCAATCGATTTCGGAGATGGGTGGATTTCCACGAACGGGGCAGGATGCACGGCGGAGAATTTCCCGTAATGGAACCAAATTGGCCGTTGGTCGAGTTTTACCTTTGGAATATAGGCAGGTGGTTGTAAATTTAAAGAACTGTTTTCCCCAGCAAACTAACGTAAATAAAATGATGACAAAACGCCTTCTCCCAGCCCTGTTAATTGCCTTTTTTTATCTCGCCTGTGGTGATCTTACCAGCGACGTTTCGGGCAAACTCTATAAGCTTCCTACCGAAGAAATGATCCTGCTGATCCGCAACCAGGAACTACCGTCCCTGGAAGGATTGATCATCAAAGATAAATACGGCAACCAGATCAGTACCGATTCCCTGATGGCGCTTCAGGACGCTGATGAGTACATTCCCGACCTGTATGTCGACGCAGAAGGGACCATTGTGGAATTTCGCCTTCGTCCCATGACCCCGGAGGATAAGCAGCTGATGAACGATATCCATAAATACGGACGTTCTTCCGAGATCCGAGTCGTAGATGTAGACTGTACCCGGCAGCGCGCTCTGCTGGAACTGGTTGAAAAAAGGAACCGGGAAGTGCGCACCCACGGTATTACCAGTGATCTCCAGGCCAACCGGGATAACCTGGAAATGGTGATCAGCATTATCGAGCACTGTGGAATGCCTACCCTGGAAGAAGTGGACAGCGTGCACATGGCGACCGTCTGGACGATCTTTCAGCAGGCCGCCAGCCAGAAATACCGCAAGAAATATTTCAAATATCTCAAATCTGCCGCCGAGCGCGGGGATCTCGACCCCATTGAGGTCGCCAAGCTGGAAGACCGGATACTGGTGGCCGACGGGCAGCCTCAGCGCTATGGAACCTATCTGATCGATGAAAATAGCGATACACCCTGGGCATTGTACAAACTGGAGGCTCCCGAGCAGGTGGATGCTCGTCGGGCGAAAGTAGGACTGGGACCGCTCAGTGAGGAACTGGAACCCTACGGGATCAGTTTTACCGTGCCCCAGATCCAGTAGGGCACGGGAACTTTTCGGCGCGGATACTTGTAACTTTTCAAAATCAAGATCCATGGAACAAGTCGAACCCATCTTCGTGCTGGATCGGATCCGGTTACTACACCTGAAACTGCTGGAATTACTCCGTTCTCTCGACGATGCCGGGTGGCAAAAACCGACCATTGCGGGGCATTGGCGGGTCAGAGATATTGCCGCGCATCTGTTGGATGGCCAATTGCGCAGCGTCTCCATGCTGCGGGACGGGTATTTTGGAGAATCGCCCGGAACAATCCATTCTTATCGGGATCTGGTGGATTTTTTGAATCGACTAAACGCCGAATGGATCTCGGCGACCCGCAGACTGAGCCCCCCGGTGCTGATCCATCTGCTGGAAGGGAGTGGGCCGCAGTACATTGACCTGCTGGCCGGTCTGGATCCTTTTGCTCCTGCTACTTTTTCCGTGGCCTGGGCCGGTGAATCGACTTCGCCAAACTGGTTCCACATCGCCCGGGAATACACCGAACAGTGGCACCACCAGCAACAGATTCGGCTGGCGGTGGGCCGGGAAGAAGCATTGTACGAAGAAGTCTTTTACCGTCCTTATCTGGATATTTCCATGCGGGCATTGCCGCATCATTACCGGGAGGTCGAAGTTAAAGAGGGAAAGGTGGTGCAGTTTATCGTCACGGGGGACGGCGGGGGAAGCTGGTGGCTGGTTCGGCGAGCGAATAGCTGGCAACTTACTTCCGAAAAATTACCGGACCCGGCCTGTATCGTCCGGATCCCGGAGCGCATCGCCTGGCGACTGTTCACCAAAGGTATCGACCGGCAGACGGCCCTTGATGCTTCCCAGATTAGCGGAGACCAGAGCATCGGTGAACCAATATTCAATATGCTGGCCGTGATGGCCTGAAACGTAGCTATTATGTTTTGGCATCCCTCAATCCCATCACGTACCCGTAAGGCCTGAGGTCCGGAATGTGATCAAAAATGGTTTTGATGATCGCCGTGATCGGCACGGCCAGAACGGTACCGCCGACACCCCAGACCAGGCTGAAGGCAATGACGCAGATGAACGTGAAAAATGGATTGAGACTTACTTCCGAACCGACGATCCAGGGAGTCAGGACGTAGTTTTCCAGTAGTTGTACTACCGTCATGGTGCCGATGATCCCGAAAATGATCGTACTGCCTCCGCCGGTCGCCAGACCGATGAATAAGGCGAGCAATCCGCCGATAATATTACCCATGTAGGGAATAAAAGTGAGCAATCCTGCCAACAGTCCGACGGGTATGGCGTATTGCAGCCCAAAGATTGAAAACCCGATAGCGTACAACACGCCCTGGATACCCACGAGCATTAGGCGACCCACAAAAAAACTGGAAACTATATCTTCGGCTTCGTTTAAAACAGACTGGGTCTCATCTTTCTTTCCGCCGGGCGCGATCTTCATGGCAAACTGGTGGAGTCGCTCACTGGCCAGCATTAGAAAGACCATATATACGATGGCCAGTAGGCCGTGCAGAAGTGTATTCAAAAAGGAACCCAAATAACTTTGGATCCAACTCATGTATTGCTTTTTCTGGTTGGCCAGGTTCTCTTTGATCTGTTGCACCTGTTCTGCCGATACGATCCCGATATTGGCAATAGCCCAATCCTCCAGATCTTCCCCGGATTGGTTGAGTTCTTCTTTGATCTTGGGCCAGTCCTCGGCCAGAGAATTTCCCTGCCAGGCGATCAGTCCGAAAAAGATACCGATCACGGCCAGTACGGTCAGCAGACAGATCATCACCGCTCCGGTTTTGGGAATGCCTTTTTTTTGCAACCAATTTTCCATTGGGGTGAATAACATGGCGAAAAATCCACCGAATGCCAGTGGTAACAGAAAATTACGACCGTAGTAGAGAATGATGACGGTGCCGATAATTAAGAAGATAAGTAAGGCTGTTTTAGTAAGTGTTTTCAATAGCCAAGGGTTTCGGTTCGATATAATTTTAGGAAAACTTTGTAGCTCTGAAACCCAGGCTTAGGATGGAATGTTCGGTATGGTAAAGGATGATATCTCTCTTACATTTTAGAAAAAAACTAATCCATTTATGCACCAAAAGCAAGTTGTTAATCCTCCGGATCTTTTCAAATCTACCGAATATGGTTTTTCTCAGATCGTGATCACCCCTCCCGGTCGGCTGGTATTTATCTCCGGCCAGGTAGCCTGGAATGAAAAGGAAGTTATCATTGGCAAAGATGATCTGGAAGTGCAGACCCGGGAATCCATCGAAAACCTGGAAAGGGCCCTGCATGCAGTCGGTGGTACGCTGGAAAACATTGTTATGCTACGGATCTATAAGGTGAATTATGTGCAGGGGGACGGACCGGTGATCGGGAAAGTACTGCGGGAAAAATTCGGTACCAGCACCCCCCCGGCGAGTACCTGGCTGAGCGTGAACGGCCTGGCCAATCCGGATTTCATGATCGAAATTGAAGCCCAGGCCGTGATCACCTGACCTTTTTGCCGGAGACCCACACCTTGATGTGGCCCGCCAGTTCGATGGCTGTTTCGCGGTAGATCCCGACTTCGCCGTCGATCTGCATCGGCAGGTCCGGGCCGCTCAGTTCGATATGGTCCGAAGTCAGATAGGGGAGCACCGGTTTCTTTTTTCGGTTATTACGGGCCAGGCCCAGGCGAATGAGGTCCGCGACGTGATTGATGAAAGTGATACTGAGGGCCGGTTCTTCGGGATTGATCTTATTGATACGGCTCCCGCCCAGATAGTAGGGCATATTGCTGATGATCATGCCGGCCTTGCCCTTGAGATCGTGGGGCTTCCCATCGATCAGCAGGGTAGAGGAAGAACGCACAAAATAGTCCATGTGCTGGATACTGGCCAGGGTGAAACCGATCTTGCGCAGAGCGAGATTGCCGGGAAAGAGGGTACGGAATCCTTCTACTTCGGCCAGCATCTTGGCATCCATACCCCAGCTCAGATAATTGACGAAATATTGGTCGCCATAACGCCAGATGGGGATAGAAATAGCGCGGGGAAAGCGCTTTTCCCAATCGGCCGCCGTTTTGGGGAATTGTTTGAATTTTTTAATCCGCAAGCTGCGGGCGAGATCATTGCCGGTGCCGATCGGAAACATATACAGACTCACCTCCTGAGCCAGACCCAGGCGGAAAAGTCCCCCGATGACCAGGGAAAAGGTGCCGTCCCCACCGGCTACGACCAAACGGTCGCCGGGAGAGACATGCTTTCGGAGTTGTTCTAAAATTCGCGGTGGATCGATGCTTACGGTAGTTCCGGCTATCCGGCCGGCCAGCAATTTCAATCCCAATCCGCTTCCCGACTTGGGG
Organism: Flavilitoribacter nigricans DSM 23189 = NBRC 102662; assembly: GCF_002646595.1. Lineage (GTDB taxonomy): Bacteria > Bacteroidota > Bacteroidia > Chitinophagales > Saprospiraceae > Flavilitoribacter > Flavilitoribacter nigricans. The sequence goes on along the minus strand of NZ_PDUD01000007.1, from coordinate 13,516 downwards.
TTGATAAAGTAGATCATATGTTAAAAGCGGGTGGATTAGCGGCGGTAGATAAGCTGATTTTTGTTTTATCTACCGCCATTCCTGATTATCCCATTCCAAAACCGTGGGTTCGGGGGCAGAAGTTCGCTATTCTTTCAAAAGGGGGTCTTCCCGGATCTCCAGGCTACCCAGATAGGTCTGATCACCGACCGTCAATTTCAGCTGGTAGATACCGGGGCCAGCTTCCGGAAGTCGGAGGTCCTCATCCAGCGGATATTCCAGATAACTGCTGTAGAGGTAATTCACCGCTTCCCGGGCTTCTTCGGCATTGTCTGCGTTCTGATAGCGCGTTTGGGCGCGTCGGACGTAGGTGTTGCCCGGGTACTGTTCTTCCAGTTTCCGGAACAGCTCACTGATGCGTTCCTGTTGTGCACTGGAATAAGGCTGGGGCTCAAAACTCAGGTCCCATTGGTAGCGGTGGATACCCGGAATGCTCTCCAGTTTAACCTTGTGGTGGTGCTTACCGTACAGATCGCTGATCTCGAGCTGAACGTCCTGCGACGCTTCGGTCCCCAGATAATAAGTGATCAGGGCGGTATTGCGAAAACGGGCTCTTGCCTTGCTGGAGGTCAGTTCAATGGAGGGCGGGTTATCTCCGGCGAACCAGAAATGCCCCCGTTGCCCGCCGCGACTGACATTTTCCCAGAGGGTTGCCGGTTTCTGGTCGAACAGGTGAGCGTCCGCTTCCATTACTTCCGGCCGCATTTGCTGCAGCGCGCTGATATCGTCCATGATCCAGATGCTCCGGCCGTGGGTGCCGGCGATCAGGTCGTGATCCCGGGCGTGGATCTTGAGGTCATAAATGGAAACGGTAGGCAGGCCGGGCATAAATCGCTCCCAGTGCCCTCCCCGGTCAATACTGAACCAGATACCCGTTTCGGTACCAATGAATAAAAGATCGGGATTCTCCAGATCTTCCCGGATCACCCGAACGACCTCCGTTTCGGGAAGGTTATTGCTGATATTCTGCCAGCTGGCTCCGTAATCCGCCGTACGGAAAACCCAGGGATGAAAGTGATCGCTCCGGTGACCGTCGAAAGTCACGTAGGCCACCGCCGGGTCGGTGTGCGAGGCCTCGATGCGGCTCACCCAGATCTCCGCGGGTACGTCGGGGATATTGGTACGAACGTTGGTCCAGCTTTCACCGTCATTTTGGGTTACATGCACCTGACCGTCATCCGTTCCTACCCATACAACCGGCGCTTTCACCAGAGAAATGGAGATCGTACTGATGCTACAGTGCGTCTCTGCCCCCGTATTGTCCGGGGTGACCCCACCGCTTTTTCCCTGAAGTCTTTTTTCCGGATGATTGGTGCTCAGATCCGGACTGATCACTTTCCAGCTTTGTCCACGGTCTCCCGAGCGGTAGAGGTAATTCCCCCCGCCGTACAGAACATTGGCATCGTGGGGAGAGAGCACCAGCGGCGCCGACCAGTTGAAGCGGATCGCGCTTTCGTCGGCAGGATCCACTCCCGGTGGATTGAGGGTATTCAGGGGCGTGGGACTGATCCCGTCGATGCGGTGGGTGAGCGGATCGTACTGCAGAAAACTACCGTTTTCCGTGGAGGAATAGACCTTTCTCCAATCGTCGGGATCCACCCAGATGAACTGGCCGTCACCCCAGTGGAGCTTCCAGTTGGAATCGCTGAGGATCCCGCGGGCATCCCGTGAGAAACTGGCCGTTGCGTAGGTGCCGTTATCCTGCAGACCACCGTAAACGTAGTAAGGATCCCGCATGTCGTAACCGATCCGGTAAAATTGCCCGATGGGCAGATTATCGATGAGGGTGAAATGCGTTCCGTGATCGTGGGTAATGGACAGTCCCTTGTCGGCGCCGAGGTAATAGCGATCCGGATAGTTGGGATCGGGCCAGAGGGCGTGAAAATCTCCGTGTACCTCCTGGTCTTCGCTGCCATTTCGGAGCGTTTTACCGCCGTCATCGGAAACCATGAAGCTGGTGGTCAGCAAATATACCCGCTGATCATTCCGGGGATTGATCCGCACCTGGCTGTAGTAAAAAGGCCGGTTGTTGTAGGTGTTGACGTATTGCCAGCTCTGGCCACCGTTTTCCGTACGGTAAAGTCCGCTGCCCGGCTGGTTCAGATCCGTTGACCGCTCGGCTTCCACCAGGGCCATCAATATCTTGGGGTTCTGGGGGTATATGGCTAATCCGATCCGGCCGGTAGGGCCTGCGGGCAGTCCCGTGCTTAGCTTTTTCCAGCTTTTGCCGTTATCGGTGCTTTTGTAAATGCCGCCCTGCTCTCCGCCACTGTAGAAGGTCCAGGGCTGGCGATAGCGGTGGTACATAGCGGCGTAGAGGATCTTCGGATTCTTGGGGTCGCGCACGAGGTCCGTACAGCCCGTTTTTCCGTCGTCGGGCAGGCCGCCGGCCAGTTTTTTCCAGCTTTTACCGCCGTCGGTAGTCTGAAAAATGCCCCGCTCTCCCTCGTATCCCCAGAGGTGTCCGGTGGCACAGACACATACTTCTTCCGCCTGTTTCGGGTGCGTAACTACCCGGGCTATGGCCTGGGTATTGGCCAGACCGAGATGGCGGAAATTCTGCCCGCCGTCATCGGAGCGATACACGCCGTTACCCCAGGACGTACTGTTGCGGTTATTGGCCTCACCGGTGCCGACCCAGATGGTCTGGGTGCCGTTTGGTCCCAGGGCAATATCGCCGATGGAGGCCGTTTCGTAACGGTCGAAGATCGGGGTCCAGCTGGTGCCGGCATTGTCCGACTTCCAGACGCCGCCCGAGCCGGTGGCGATCACTACTTTGGTGAAATCGTTGGGATCGGCCTCAATATCCACGATGCGGCCGCCCTGATTGGCGGGACCGATATTTCGCCATTCAAAGGCAGAGGACAGTTGTCCGGGAGTGGGTTGAGCGATCAGAGAAGAGGTCAGTAAAAAAAGGATGAGCAGATGGAAGATGCTTTTCATTCTTATGGCTTAAGTCGTAAAGGAAAATCGACTTAAATGTAAGAATAGTCCGCCAGTCTTAAAACCATTAGGGAAAGTCTTTGTCGGGCAATTCTGCTGCCGGTTCGCATTCTTCCTTACGGCCAATAAAAAACGGCCGCCCCCAAAGGCAGCCGTTCAATATATAGCAGGTAAATAATGGATATACTATTTCTCTGGGCAATTGCCGTACGATCCGGATGCAGCCATGATGCCAATGCACCGACGTACCGGCAATTACCGCGGCTGCGAATTACCCTTCTACCGTAATGGTATGTACGGGGCGATTCGTTTCCGGATTCTTGGGAAGGATCACCTTCAGGACACCGTCATTATAGGTGGCGGAGATCTCTTCTACCAGCGCCTTGTTATTCAGGCGGAAAGACCGCCGAAAACTTGCCTGGGTATACGCTTCTTCGGTGAAATCCGTAACGATCTCATCCTGGTCCCAGGAATCTTTCGGAGCTTTGTACAGAATGAACAACTCATCGTTCTTCACCTGCAGATTCAGTCCTTCTTTGTCCATTCCGGGTACGAAAAGCAGGATCTCGAAATGATCTTCTTTCTCCGAAATATTGGCCGGTGGCCGGTTAAAATGTTGGTTAAAGTGGCGTTTCCAGTGGGCATGGCGATGCCGGGCCCGACGCGCGTGGGCATGTCTATGACACATAGTAAATTGAATTTTAAATTGGAAAATTAGTGGCTCCGCATTAGGTCGCGGAGCAGATTAAAATGTTTGGGTGCCGGAGGATTAGCAGCGGATCAGTAATCCGAAGGAACGATCCCATCTTCGTCGTAGCGATCCTGGCCCTGCGGGCCGAACGGATGATGATGGCGCTGATGGTGGTGATTTCTGCGGTGGCAACCGTAGCTGTAACCATACCTGGCTCTCCGGTAGCCGCTGACCAGCCGGAAGGCTAACCCCAGCAGTAGGGCGAAAAGCAGGAAGCGAAAGAAGAAGGGCGCAAAAAGGATCAGCCCTACCGCAAACAATCCTACTCCTAAAAATCTGAACGGATACATATCTTTTGAATTTGGTTTTGGCAAAATTGCGCTTTCATTTCGGTAGACGAACGGGGTGATCTTTTACTTTAATTTTTTTCGACTTTTTTAAAATTATTTGAAGATCAAAGGATTGGGATAGTATCTACAGGCTATTCGCAGCGTTTATCCCGCCACCTTTTCCACTTCTCCTTCATTTCGGCCCGTTCCTCCGGGCTCATGCTGCTCCATTTTTCCCGCCAGTAATTTCTTCTGGAATGGGAACCTCCTCCTCCCGGAGGCGGACCGAACGGACCACCCTTACGAAAATTGCCGAAGAGGATCCGGCAGAGCAACAGCAGACCTACAGCCTGCCAGTAGGTGATCGGATTTACCGCAACCAGGTCGGGTAAAATGGCGTTCCACAACAACATGACTACTGCACCCATGAGTAACAAAAAGGTGAGTGCGATCAGTGGGAAAAAAATAAAACGTCCCCGCTTCTTGAATCGATGTTTGCGTGACATAGGTCTATATTTTTACTAGTCCAGATACTCTTGATAAATGACCGCCAGCCGGTTGCGCAGGTGTTTTACCGCGTAACCCTTACGGGAGATCAGGGTTTTGATATTCTCACCGGTCTCTTCGGCGATCTGCTGAAAGGTAATTCCTTCCAGTTCGTTCTTTACGAATATATCGCGTTGGTTTTCCGGCAGCTCGTTAAGGGCTTCTTCCAACTGCTCCCAAAACAATTGCCGCATGAAGGCCAGTTCGGGATCATCGTCATCCGCCATTAAAAAATCCAGGAACAGGGCATCTCCATCTTCGTCCTCAAAATTAAGGTCTTCGATCGAAGACTCCCGGCGCTTGCGGTAGCGATCGGTAATTTTATTGCGGGCTACTCTGTGCAGCCACCCGCTTACCTGATTGATCACTTCCGTTTCGGCGGTATTGCTAAACTGATACCAAACATCCTGCAGAATGTCTTCTGCATCTTCGTCCGTGCTTACCCGGCTACGGATAAACCGAAACAGTCGCTGACTGTATTCCCGAACGGTCTGAATGATATTGGGTCTGTTTTCTTGCACCTGCCTGATTTATTCATTCCTGTAGACGAACGAGGATTTAAATTACTTTAAAGCAATCGAACTTTTCGACTATTTTTTTGAAATGAGGCCCGGAAGAAGTGTGAAATTCCAGTTAAAACAGGAGCACCGGACCACTTTTGGGAGTTGTAACTGTTTTATAAATAAAGATTTACACGAAGTGTAAGTCAGATCTAAAAAACTCCATACAACCAGATACAATGAAAAATATAAAAGCAATAATGTCTACTCTGACGCTTGCCCTGATGGTCTTGCTGTCGGCCTGTGGTACTACCTACGATACCGCCAGTGATAATAATGAGCAGGACCCCTACGACGGAAAACGCGTGGTAGAGATCCAGAATCCTCTGACCCTCGCTGATTTCCTGATGCGTGCGCCGGGCGTACTGGTGCAAAACGGTGAAGTAAGTATTCGCGGCGGCGGCCCACCTTTATTCATTCTCGACGGAGTGCCGATGGGTAATGGTTACGCCAGCGCGGCCAGCGCCATCAACCCCCTGGATATCGAATCCGTAGAAGTGGTGAGCGGACCGGAAACGGCCTTTTACGGCCGCCGGGGTATGAATGGTGTGATCATTATTAAGACGAAGACTTCTTAAGTTGGATGTGGTTTGGGGGATGGTGGGGGGATTGGGTAAAGGATCAATGATATTCCACCCCCTAAATCCCCCGCCAGTCGGGGGACAGTCCTCTGCGAATTTTTTGTCATTGAGATAGAAAGTGCTCTTTTTTGGCATTAGTTCATTGGTTGATACGATTACTCTGCAAAGGATTTTAAGACCCTCAATTACCTGCTTTCCTCAAGGCCCTTAACCGTCAACCCTCGACCGTCGACCCTCAACCGTCGAACTGATCTTTTGGGAATGTATAGGATCTGGATATTCCACCCCCTAAATCCCCCGCCAGTCGGGGGACAGTCCTCTGCTAATTTTTTGTTATTGAGATAGTGGGTTGCTCTTTTGGGTATTAGTTCACCGGTCGATACAATCATTCTGCAAAATATATTAAGATCCTCAACCACCTGCTTTCCTCAATGCCCCTAACCGTCGACCGTCGACCGTCCACCCTCGACCATCAACCTCCTCCCCCCAAAAAAGAAATCAACACCCCCGCTGCCACCGCCGAACCGATCACACCGGAAATATTACTCGACATCGCATACTGCAGAATGTGGTTGCGCGGATCGTATTTCAGGGCGATCTCGTTCGCTACCCGGGAAGCCATTGGCACCGCGCTCAGGCCCGTGGCCCCGATCAGCGGATTGATCTTCTTGCGGGCAAACAGGTTGTAGATCTTCACGGCAACAATTCCTCCCAGAATTGAAATGGCGAAGGCGAGAAAACCGGCCAGAACAATTTTTAGTGTGTCTCCGTTCAGGAAGGTCGGTGCGGTCATAGTCGCTCCGACGGTCAGCCCCAGGAATATGGTGGCCGTATTCATGATGGTTTCCGAAGCAGCCTTAAATAGCCGGTTGGTTTCCTGGCCGATCTCTTTGATCAGATTACCGAACAGCAGTAATCCGACTAGCGGTACCGAAGAAGGCACCAGTAAGGCTACGATGGTGGCCAGCACGATCGGAAAGATGATCTTTACCGCCCGCAAATTTTTGATCTCCACTTTTTCCGGGAATTCGCGATCCTGCTCCCGCATATTGATCTTCAGTTCTTTTTTACTGACGGTATACCGAACCACGAGGGGAATGATCACCGGGACCAGCGCCATATAGGAATAGGCGGCGATAGCGATCGGTCCCAGCAGATGGGGCGCCAGTTTAATGGCGGTATAGATGGCGGTTGGGCCGTCCGCCCCGCCAATGATACCCAGTGCCCCGGCTTCCTGGAGGTTGAAACCCAGAAAAAGCGCTGAGAACAAGACCGTGAAAATCCCGATCTGGGCCGCAGCGCCGAAAAGCGCCAGCCGAAGGTTCCGTAGCATGGGGCCAAAATCCGTCATAGCGCCCACGCCGAGAAATATGAGCGGTGGCAGTAGACCGGTTTTGATCAGGGCGTAATACAACATATTCATGATGCCGAATTCGGCGGCGATCTCCGTTAGCGCCATGTGGGCGATCTCCGGGTGATCGGTCGTTGGTACTACCGCCATGTTCCCGCCGGGGAAATTGGCCAGCAGCACCCCAAAACCGATCGGTACCAAGAGCAGTGGTTCGTATTTTTTTCCGATCCCCAGATAGAGCAAGGTGAATCCCAGGATCAGCATGAGGATAGAGCCGGGTTGCCGTACGATCTCCCCAAATGCCGTCATTTCGTACAGCTTGAGCAGTATTTCATTCATAATCTATACTTTTAGCTGATCCGAAAAATGACGTCATCTTCTTCGATATCGGTACCGTGTTGGGCGACGACTTCCACCACCTTCCCGCTTTTGTCGGCGGTTACGGCATTGATCACTTTCATCGATTCGATATAGGCGATCGTATCTCCTTCCCGAACCTGATCTCCTACCTTGACGGCCTTTTCACCGGAATCTTTGGTCAGAAAGAATTTTCCTTCCAGGGGCGCGGTGATCTCCCGGTGGTTCGCAGGAGACTCTGCCGGCGGTGGGGTAGTGGCGGCGGTGCTGTTGTCGTCCGCTGTCGTTTCCGCGCCTTGTTCGTCGTAGGCTACTTTGACGCGGTACTTTACGCCATCCACATCAATGGTCATCTGGCGGGGGGCGGCCGGAGCGGGAGTAGCCGCGCTGGCCGGTGGTGCTTGCTCCGGAGCTGATTTTGCCGCTTTGCGCTCTTCCAGGTCTTTCCGGAATCTTTGCTTTGCTTCGCCGGATTTGTATGCTTCGTACTGGGAGGGGTGAAGGGCGTATTCCAGCAATTCTTCGTCGTCCTGACCGCGGTCCCATCCTTTTTCCTGCATCTTCTCGGCAAAGCTGTCCAGCGCATCGGGATACAGATCCTGCGGGTTGCCGGTATAGAACTCCCGGTCCTGGGCTTTTGCGAGCGCAAGTATCTCATCGCCCAGTTCGCCGGGAAGCCGGCCGGATTTGCCGAGGATCATATTCCAGGTATTCTCATCGATCATGCTCCAGCGGTCTTTTCCTTTGATGAGTTGGATGGCATTCATCAGTGAAACATTTTTGACGTACTGGCTGAAGGGCGTTACCAGGGGCGGATAACCCAGTCGGGGCCAGGCGTATTCCACCTCTTCGAAGAGTTTGAGCAGCAGGTCTTCCTGTTTCATCGGGGGCCGGTTGCGTTTTTCCAGCCAGCGATTCAGGCTGCTCAGATTTTTTTCGAGATCGGCCATCAGACTGCCCATCATTCCGCCGGGCAATCCCGGACCGATCAGCAGCGAATTTAGAAAGCGGTTTTGAGGATTGATGTAATAGCCCAGGAAATCATCGATAAATTCCTGACTCAGGCTCCGGGCCTGCATATATGCCTTGGTATTGATATCGGGCAAGCTGAATCCGGCGTCTTTCAGCATGGCGTGGATGGTGAGCAGATCGGCGTGTCCGGTACCCCAGGATAGGGGTTCCATCCCCACATCGATAATATCCGCACCGTTGCGGGCTGCTTCCAGTGAAGAGGCCACCGAGAAGCCGGGCGTAGAATGACCGTGGTACTGAACGAGCACCTCCGGATGACGTTCCTTGATCCCTTTGATCATTTTGCCGATGGATACCGGCCGGCCGATACCGGCCATATCCTTGATACAGATCTCCTCAGCTCCCAACGCTATGTACTGATCGGCCAGTTGAATATAGTATTCGACCGTATGGACGGGAGAATGGGTAATGGATAAAGCACCCTGGGCGATCATACCGCCCTCCTTGGCGTAACGAAAGGAAAGGGCGAGATTTTGCGGATTGTTCAGACCGTCGAACGAGCGGGCGATATCCGTACCCTGAAGTTTCTTCACTTTGAACATCAGCCGGCGTACATCGGCCGGTACGGGGCTCATGCGGAGCGCATTGAGGCCGCGTTCGAGCATCTGCGTCTGAATTCCGGCATCATTAAAAGGCTGGGTCCATTTGCGGACCGCTACATTCGGGTTCTCTCCGAACAGGAGGTTAATCTGTTCGAAACCGCCGCCGTTGGTTTCCACCCGGGCGAAACATCCCATTTCCACAATGGGTTCAGCAACGCGTACTAACTGGTCTACGCGCGGCATGTATTTCCCGGAGGACTGCCACATGTCGCGGTAGACGAGGCATAATTTGATGTCTTTGGTCATGGTTGGTTTTATTTTTGGTGTCAGGTGTCAGGTGTCAGGTGTCAGGTGTCAGGTGTCAGGTGTCAGGTGTCAGGTGTCAGGTGTCGGGTGTCGGGTTTATTGTTCTATCCATTCGATGGATTCGATGCGGCCTTTCCCCTGTGTGATGGTGTCGACGGCGGCAATAATTGCGGGGAGATGGTGGTGTTGGGCTTCGCCGAGTTGAGCTTCCCGCCGGTGGTGGTCGGCCAGGTGCCGGGCTTCTTCCCGGCTGACGGTGCGGTTGACCATCCAGATCACCAGTTTACCGGTGTAGATGACCAGGGTGAGCACTACGAAAACGGTGAGCATTCCGATCAGGAAAACGCTTAGAGCTGTTTGCAGGTCTGCATTCATAATGTTAGTCTTACCTGGGATTGGCCGGGACAGCGAAGGATAAAAAATAACCTAAACAGCAGTAGGCGGGCACTGCTGCTACCGGCCGGGGAGATGTTCTGATCCGTGCTTATCTCCGGCGCAATCCGTATTAGTCTTAAAACCCGGACGGTGCCTGATCCCGCTTTGCCGGCAATCATTTTCCGCCCATGAACACAAATGTAATGATAATCGTTTCAAATGGAAACCGATGAAAAACTATCTTTGTGCCTCGTTAATAAAACTATGTAAATGAAGAAAACACTCAAGGTGTTTAAATTCGGTGGCGCTTCTCTAAAAGATGCCGACCGGATCCGTAACGTTGCCGAAATACTAAAGACATTCGAACAAGATCAGATCCTCATCGTTGTTTCCGCCATGGGAAAGGTGACGGATGGTATGGAAAAAGTAGTGGAAGCCCACAATGCGCAAACGGGAGAGGCCACTGCGCTGCTGGAAGCGGTCAAACAACAACATTACCAGATCTGCGCCGAGCTGCTGGGAACCGAGCACGAAGTCTACGACCTTATTAACGATACTTTTGTGGAAGTGGAATGGGTGCTGGACGAAGAACCGCACGACAACTACGACTATATGTACGATCAGATCGTGTCGGTGGGAGAACTGGTCTCTTCCCGGATCGTACACGCCTATCTCAACAGCATCGGTCTGGCCACTCAGTGGCTCGATGCCCGCGATATCATTCAAACGGACAATATCTTCCGGGAAGGCTGGGTGCAATGGGAAGCTACCCAGGAACGGGCCGATCGGATCGTGAAGCCGATGTTGGAAGCCCCCGGCTTTTTGATCACCCAGGGTTTTATCGGTAGCACTTCCGAAAACTTCACCACTACGCTGGGACGGGAAGGATCCGATTACACCGCTGCTATATTCTCTTTCTGCCTCGATGCGGAAAGCATGACGATCTGGAAAGATGTGCCGGGTGTACTGACTGCCGACCCCCGCGTCTTTGAGAACGTCACCAAACTGGATCGCCTTTCTTATAAGGAGGCCATCGAGATGACTTATTACGGGGCTAAAGTGATCCACCCGAAAACGATCAAGCCCATTCAGAATAAAAACATTCCGCTCTACGTCAAGTCTTTTCTGGAACCGGCCGGGGAGGGAACCTATATTTCCGACGAAGTGGATGATGCCTATCCGCCAATGGTCGCCATTGAACAGGATCAGGCGCTGCTCCAGATCTCCACGCGCGACTTCTCTTTTGTCGCCGAACACCACATCAGTCACATCTTTAATCTCGTAGCGGAGTTTCGCCTGCAGGTCAATATGATGCAAAACACGGCCATCAGCTTCGTATTGTGTATGAACGATATCGACGATAAGGTGGATCGTTTTGCGGCGAGGCTACAGGATCAGTTCAAGGTACTGATCGATCGCGATCTGGAATTGATCACCGTTCGTCATTATCAGAAACCGATCCTGGATAGATTGCGGGAAGGAAAAATGGTGTTGCTGGAAGAGCGGATCCGGAAGACGGTTCAGATGGTGGTGAAGACGGTGCCGGTGATGCGGCGGAAGTAGGTTTTTTGGGGTTGATGGTCGACGGTTGATGGTTGACGGTAGAAGGTCGATGGTTGACGGTGTTGGATAGGATAGAGCCCGCTTTCACTTCGTATTTGCCTCTTCTTGTGTCCGCACACTTTTAATGGTTGACCGGTGGCCTGTTTATCCGTTTTTTATTCAAATATCTATTACCAAATTAGCAGGGAGAGGAGGAAAATTTTTCTAATCGATGGCAATCCGAATGGCGGTTTTTCCACTGGAAACTTTTATTTTAAAATTGAAAAAAAGCCACAACTTTTTTGAGAAAGGCCGATTTTGGACTGAATCTCCAACTTTTCCAACTTAATTTGGAAAAAAAATGCCGATTTAATTTGATCCTAAACGATTATATGTTTTTTTTGCTTAAAGTTTTTTTCCATCCTTAACCTCTTTTTCAGGGATTGATAAAAAACGATGAGTTTCTTTTCAGATATTTTAGCAAACGCTATCCATCTTTTTGACCTAATTTTCGGGTAGCGATTTTAAGTGTAAGACGACCCAACAGTTGATGTTTTTTTTGACTGTTTTTAGGACTTTGATCGAGTCCGGAAAATTGCTGGCGATTCTGGCAACTTTCATAACCTAATTCTTTAACCTAATTTTAACAAATTGTAATCTTATGAGGAAAAGAAATTTTACTTCTATTCCGTCTAATTTGATGAGAGCATTTGGCCTGATGCTGTTATCAGTCTGTTGGATGGGCTTACAGACTGCTTCTGCCCAGGATTGTGGCGAGGTAGTTTGCGAAGGCCAACTCAACGTAAACCTACAGGACGATTGTTCTGCAGTTCTTACCCTGGCTAGTGCCGCTCCCGGTTTTGACTGTGCTGCAACTGTAGTAGTTGAGGACGGTGAAGGTGCCGACAACGTAATCCAAGGTTGTGGTACCTACAAATTTGTCGTTACAGCGGATAACGATCCCAACAACAACTGCTGGGGTTATATCACTGCTGAAGACAAGCAACCTCCCGTTTTGGAAACCTGCCCGGATGATGTTCGCGGCTGGAATACCTACAACTACGGTTTCCAAGAATTCGTTTGCAATGACATCGATAAGCTGTTGCTGGATGGTCCTGCTACTTATAAGCTGGACGCGGATGGTAACCTGATCGAAGGTTCTATTTCTTCCAAGCACGCCAAGTGGCTGTTCAAGCATGTTACTGGTTACGCTACTTTCACTGACAACTGCGGTGACATCACGGTAACGGTAACTGACGAAGTAGTTTACGGCTACGACCCGGACTGTGACGACGTTACTATCCGTCGTAAGTTCACGGCTGTTGACGCTTGTAAAGCACTGCAGTCTCCGGACGTATGCTACCAGGACATCTACATCACCAAGCCTTCTCTGGAAGATGTATACTGCCCGAAAGATGCTGAGCTGTCTTGCGAAGACGACATCAAACTGGACGCTAAAGGTAACCCTCATCCCGATGAGACCGGCTATCCTTGGTTGTACCAGGCTTTTGACGTTGACTACGTGAAAGGCGAAGATGACTGGGAAGACTACGAGCACAAAGCTTACCTGAACGGAATTTTCTGTAACCTCGGTGCTTCTTACACCGATGGTGAGCGTATCGTAGTTTGCGAAGGAACTTACAAGATCGTTCGTACCTGGGAAATCCTTGACTGGTGTACTAAAGAAGTATACGAGTGCAAGCAAACCATCAAAGTAGGTGACTACGAAGCTCCCGAAGTAGCTTGCGAAGACGTTGACTACGACAACGACGGTCACAAAGACCTGCGTACGTACTCTACCGGTCCTTACGACTGTACTGCTGCTTTCCACGTACCGATGCCGGCTGTGGAAGACAACTGCTCTAGCTGGGAAGTACTGACTGAGATTGTTGGTTTCTCTACTGACGGTCCTGTTGTTGCTACTATCGCTCCTGGTGCATCTCGCTATGTATCCGGTATTCCTCTGGGTTGCCACTTCATCAAGTACACTGTGACTGATGCTTGCGGTAACAAAGAAGTGATCTTCTGTGCCTTCCAGGTAGAAGATCTGGTTGAGCCGATCGCAGTATGCGACGACGATCTGAACGTATCTATCGGTGGCCAGGGACTGGCTCGCGTATACGCTGACGACATCGACGAAGGAAGCTCTGACAATTGCGGACCGATCCGCATCGAAGTACGCCGCCGCGTACTGATCGAAGACTACGAGTGCCTCGATATGTTTGACTACGACGGTGACGGAGAAGTTATCGATGATGAACTGCAATTGAGCGTTCAGTTCGGTGATCCGGACGGAGACGGTGTTGGCCAGGAATTCTACTA
>NZ_PDUD01000069.1 GCF_002646595.1 Flavilitoribacter nigricans DSM 23189 = NBRC 102662 | reverse complement strand
TTGGGACCGTATAGACCTAGAATCATCAATCTTCGGATTTACAACTCCACAAGGGAAACGGCCAATAGCCAAATTTTATATCGAAGACTATCTCCTGGAGAATTTACAGGGACGGCCTAGGTAAATCAACGTAGTTAAATTGAGATAATTTTAAAAGTCAACCCAAATACAAATGATTAATTTTAATAAAAGGCTTGGTAATACTGAAGGTACAAAAAGGATAGACCCAATTGAAATCTATAAATTTCTAGATAGAGATGCAGATAAGGGACCTCTTCGACCCAGCCAAGAAAAGATTTTGACCGAATGGCATGCCGAAAGAAGAGAAGATAATGATATAATAATCAAACTGCATACTGGACAGGGTAAGACATTAATTGGTTTACTAATCTTACAATCGTATCTGAATAGCGGCTCTGGTCCCGTTATGTATATTTGCCCAGACAAGTATTTAGTTGAACAAACCTGTCAACAGGCTTCTGAGTTTGGTTTTGATTATGTTACTGTAACTCCTGATGGGAGTATTCCTGAGGAGTTTTACGACTCAACATCTATATTAATCATTCATGTTCAGAAGGTATTTCATGGATTTTCTAAGTTTGGTATTGGGAATAAAGGAATTAATATAGGTGCTATTGTTTTGGATGACAGCCATGCGTGTATCAATTCGATTGAAAGTAGTTTTAGTTTAAAAATCTCAAGAGAAGGAGAGTTGTACGAAAAGATCATCTCGTTATTTGAAGATTATTTGAAACAACAAGGATATGTAACGTTTTCTGAAATTAGGAATGGAGAATCTTCTGATGTTTTAGCAGTTCCCTACTGGGCATGGTTCGAGAAGTATGAAGAATTGGCTGAAATATGTGTAGAAGACGCAAGCGAACTGAACCCATATGCTTGGCAGCTAATCAAGGATGATCTAAGAGATTGCAATTGTATTATTTCTTCTTATCGTATCGAAATCACTCCTACAATAATTCCTATATATAAGTATAGGTTTTTTGATAAAGCTAAGCATCGGATATTGATGTCAGCTACGACAAATGACGATTCTTCATTCATTAAGAGTTTGGCTATAAGTAAGGAGACGGTCTTAAATCCGTTTATAAACAAAGATAGCAAGTGGTCCGGTGAGAAGATGATATTGCTGCCATACTACATTGATCATGAATTAAATAGAGAGGCGATTGTTAATTGGCTTTCTCCGCCAAGAGAAAAAAACAATATTGGTTTTGTTGCGCTCACACCAAGTAACAAAGACGCCGATTTTTGGGTGGAGTGTGGCGCTGTTAAGGCTACGAGTGAGAATATGGTTTCTTTAATTGAGGGATTGAAAAATGGAAGTGGGAGGTCAAATACTGTCGTCTTTGCAAATAGATATGATGGAATTGACTTACCTGACAAGAGCTGTAGGGTTCTAATTCTTGATAAGAGACCATATGCTCAGACGTTGTTTGATGCATATCAAGAGGAGGTGCGCAGTGAAAGTGAAATAATCAATATGAAAATTGCTCAGAAAATAGAGCAAGGTTTAGGCAGAGGTGTTCGTGGAGAAAAGGACTACTGTATAATTATACTCACTGGAGCAAACCTACTGGCATCTATTAAGAATCGTAGTCTAAAGCGTTTCTTTTCTCCACAAACTAGAAAACAGGTAGACATTGGTATTGAACTGGCCAAATTTGCCGTTCAAGATGCAGGGGAAGAAAATGATGGTAGAAAAATCGTTGTTGGGGCAATGAAACAATGTCTCATTAGAGATGAGGGGTGGAAATCATTTTACATTGAACAGATGGACTCCATTGAAGATGGCGAGAAAGACCAAAGTATTCTAGAAACACTGGAGCTTGAGGCTAAAGCAGAAAATTACTATCTACAAGGTGAGTTTACTAAAGCAAAAGATGAATATCAATCAATTAAAGACAAGCACTCGCACGATGATGCGGAGGCGGGATGGTATATGCAACAAATGGCTAGGGTGATTTATCCAACGAATAAGAACGAGTCTAATTTACTACAGACTAAAGCTCATCAAAAAAATCGTTATTTATTCCGACCTATATCAGGATTAGAGATTAAAAAGCTGACAATTAAACAGAATCGTTCGGCAGAGATACGAAATTGGCTTCTTGAGTTTGATGATTTTCCCAGTCTGAAAATTGGACTTGATAGTATTCTAAGTGGATTAGTTTTTGGACCAAATTATAAGAAATTTGAGAAGTCCCTTAATGATTTGGGGCGGATTCTAGGTTTCAATACTGAGAGACCAGAATTAGAATGGAAAGAAGGGCCCGATAACTTATGGTGTATCGGCCCTAATTCATTTCTCGTCATTGAGTGCAAGTCAGGGGTATCTGTTGAGAGAAATGAAATTGTAAAGTCTGAAGCGGAGCAGTTACTACATTCTACCAGGTGGTTTGAGAAAAATTACCCTAATAGTGAGTGTTTACCAGTGCTGGTTATTCCATCAAAGAGTACTGCTCGTGGTGTCGTTTTGCCTAAGGATTCAAGAATTTTAAGGAGAGGTAAATTAAGAGAATTGAAGAGAGTGGTAACTAGTTTCTTCTCTACTTTTAAAGATGTTGATTTCTCAAGTATTACGTTAGAAGAAATATCTACAGAGCTTCATAACCATTCTTTAACTGAAGAAGGAATAAAAGGCATTTTCGAAGCGCCATACTATCGTAAATGATTCCTTCGTATGAAAAGGTATTTGGTTCTGCGTGGAACACAGTGTAGTCAAAATGCTCCTAAGGTCGCACTACGGCTACACAAACTGTTCCCAAACTGAACCACGAAGAGGGAAAGCTTTCCTCCCATTTTATTCTTCATTCAGATAAATCGGGTAATAGGTACAAACAGCCAGACGGTGAGCACAAGAAGATTAGAATATGAAACTAACTATTTTAAATAAAAAAAATAATCCTTTATGGTCTACAGGAATTGATAATAAGGGTGATGAGTATAGAGTTATTGATGGACACTTCTTCCTTGGAGAAACTATATCCGTTGAACCTTATCATAATTCATCGAATACTTTTATTCACCCAAAGTTGAACTATGATTCTGTCGACATCTTCTCTAATTTTCTTAATAAAGAGGGCTTAATCCATTTTAAAGACCTCTCTGAAGTAAATAATAAATCAAAACCTTTTCGAAGGTTATATGAATTAAATAACTATTGGGTATCTCCCGTAAGTAATATTAGCAATCAAATTGAATACCTATATCATAAAAAGATGATCGATTATTCGAGATTCAAAATTGGCAAACCCGGCATAAAACAGATAAGGGGTAGAGCCTCCATAATTTCTATAAATTATTCAGATCTGCTTCAAAAGGTTTTAAGAGAAAGAAAAGCTGTGAGATCTTGGTATTTTTGTGATAGAGAAAGGGATTTAAATAGAGGTCAATATGCTGATTTATTTGTGTTAGGCAACTTTAACGAACCAGATTTGCAAATTCAGTTATGGCAAATCATTGGAGGAGGTAGTGAAATTCTTTTCGCACATGGACTAATTGATAAAGAGACTTTAAGATTCAATCATTTTGACCTAGCTACACATTACGTCGACCCCAATCAAATACCACAATTTGCTAACAATAAAAAAAGACTTGATTTAATCAAAAAAGAAAAATGGATAAGAATTGACCATGACTTAGGTGAAGAGGACATATTTTCACTGATAAAAATGTTTTTCCCAATGAATTATTTAATTGACGAATTTATTGAATATCCTGTACTCAATATTGTATAGGAGTCCATGTTCGTTCGACACAGCTATTAGATCAAGCTTTCCCAAACTGAACCACGAAAAGGGAAAGAATTTTGCCGTCACCTGGAAAAAAGACCTTCCCGAATTTAGATATCAATCTCTAACCCCTTATCCTTGTCATCCCGATCTTTACTTTTCGTAAGGCGTGGGATACCTTTTGAAGCTTCCCTGAGTTTAGCTATGGTTTTGGTTTGAGTCCGTTCTTTTGCATATTCCTGAGCACCGGCAACAAAGCCCTCAACAAAGGGAAGTTCAACACCTTCAACGGCGGCAACCAATTGTTTGGATAGAGCAGGTCGATGCTTTTCAATGATGTAACCAGCATTAAAGCCTTCCAATAATTCCTTATCTGCATCCATTACTCTTTTGTTTTAGGGCTGCTCTCGATAAAATCTAAAATAGATTGCCTTCGGTACACAATATGCTTTGAACTGAGCCTTCGGAAGTCAATATCTCCTGTATCTCGATATTTCTGGAAAGTCGTCTTCGAAGTAATTCTCAGAAGCCTCATCGATTCTTTTTCATCAATCCAAGGGTCTAGATCATCATCCCTGATTTCCTTCGCTAATGCTTTCACCAAAGCATTAAACGTCCGAGATTCTACACATATAACAGGTACGTTAGTAGGAAAATCGGCCATAAAGGAATCAGTAATTTGACGCCAAACAAAAATAGAAAATTCTGGGAGACTAGAAAATCAAGCTTAATTTCTAACAACCTCCTTACAAAAAAGAGAATTGGAATGGCTGAAATTCGCTATATTTGAAGAGCATTGTAGAAAGGCAGTGCCTACAACGAAAAAAGGCCGGATAAACTACCCGGCCGATTGAAATTTTGAAAACGTCAACTCAACTGTCAACGCGGCTAAAAATTAGATTTATAAAGCGTTGATTTTCAGGAGGTGAATTGAGTTTTTAGTAGACCCACTAGGATCATAACTTGATACGAACAATTGATTCGGGGCCTGCTCTTTCTGAAAAAATACATGTATTAGTTTATCATAACAATTAATTATATTTTTTCCTTGAGTAAGAGAAGTGAAAAGTCTTCCCTAAATTTCCAATAATTTACAATTCTCATTAAGGTAATTATTTGTATCCCCCTCAGCCAGCCATTAAGAAAACTTTCAAATAAAACATTCAGGACAAGTTACTTTTGTCATATTTAATCATAGATTAATAGATTCTTTTTCATGACAGACAGGAATGCCATAAAGCTTCTCAAGAAGGGTAATATGGAGGCTTTAGGTTGGATTTATAAGAAATACAGAGTGAGATTTGTTCAACGTATGATGACCAAATGGTCGTGCAGCGAAGAGGAGGCTTTAGAGGTATATCATGATACTGTTATAGAACTAGACCGACAAGTTGCAATTGGTAAACTGTCTCAGCTTTGGGGTGGTGGATTAGGTGGATGGATCTTTCGAACCGGGAATAACAAATGGCACGAAAAATTACGGGGTATTAAAAAACGAAAGGAAAAAGAACATGAATGGAGCTGGCTTGAAAGCGAAACCGCTGCTCGCAATGATTCTCCCGAAATGGAGGAAATATTTCTGGAAGAACTTAGTGCTGGTTTAGAACGTCTAGACGGACGATGCCAAAAGTTACTTCGGTATTATTATCTTGAAAATCAATCATTGAAGAGTATTTGGGAACAGATGCAATTCCCATCATATGCTGCTGCTAAAATGGCTTTAAGGCGTTGCAGAGAGCGACTGAGAGAGATGATTTTTAGCCTTAAAAAAAGTGAATAGTCATGGGTTTGTCAGATAAAGATATTGCGTTATTAGAAAAATTCTGGTTTGGCAATTTGCCAAGAAAAACCCGAAATGAAGTAGTAAAACGGCTGCAAGAGGATGCTGATTTTAATAGAGAAGCAATCCAATTAAAACAAACCATAGATGGATTATATAGTCTTCGTGAGCAAAAGGTAAGAACATACCTCCAAGAGAAAGAAAATTCATTACCTCAAATAGAGTTGAAATCAGAAAGGTATTTCGGGTTTAAAGCAAAGCATTGGATAGTAAGTGCTCTAATAATAGCGATTGTGATTTCAATTATAGCTTATATTAAAATTTCCGGATCAGCAAGTCAACCGCCTGCTGCCATTGCCCAAAACTATTTTAGGCCTTACCCCTATGTAGGACAAACTCTGAGCGAAAATGATTCTATTGCTCAACTATACGCTAAGGCTGACTACGAAGCAGCTATTCCTTCTCTTGAGAATAAGTTTGAAAATGAAAATGACACCTTGACTTTGTTTTATCTTGGAATCGCGTATTTAGGCCAGAATCAAGCAACCAAGGCTACGTCTGTCTTTGAAAGTATTCAGTATTCAGTAGAAGTTCCTCAGGATGCAACTCAGTGGTATCTTGCCCTTTCGTACCTCCAACAAGATCGTATAAGTGCGGCAATTCCAATTTTAGAATCGCTCACTATTTCTGAATGGAAAGAAAAGGCGAAGGCAAAGGAGATACTTAAAAAGCTTGAATCTATCAAAATCTCTAACTGAATTTCTATTTCGCAAAATTACCGGCATGAATGATAATAATAAATTAGACGAGGTCACATTAAGTTATGGAAAAGGCCAACTCCATTTGAAAAAAAACTTTAATGTATTTGGTTTACGAAGGAAAAACCGAGCCTTGATAATTCAACCTTCCAGCATGACTCCCTATAGTTTAACTCCTTTCAGAACCTTTGATCTGTATCTATCAAATGATACAGAAAATACACTGGATGAATTAAGGAATCACAAAAACGTGCTGGTTGGAACTCACGTTTATTACGCTTCTAATGAAGATATTCCCATAATACCAACTGGCTTACTTTATGCAGAGTTTAAAGAAGGCGTACAGAAGTTCAGTGTAGCAGAACTAATTAGTGAGTATAAATTGCAATTTGTTGAATCGCGAGGAAATCGGAAATATATTCTTAGAACGACCAGGTATTCTCCAAATCCCTTGAAAGTAGCTAATGCCTTACAGCGCCATCCTGCGGTTGAGATAGCAGAACCGGATATAGCAACACTAGGGATTATGCATTCTGATCCCTTTACGAGCTGGCATCTTAAGAATTCCGGCCATGCGGATGGCTTCGAAAAAGGTGCGGATTCCCGGCTATTAGAAGCACAAGCGGAAGCACAATCACAAGGCAGTTCTGAGGTGATTGTTGCAGTTATTGATCAAGGTTTCGACTTTGACCATCCTGTATTTGCAGGGCCAAATAAGATAATTGCACCAAAGGATTTCGCCGATGGTGATCTATATCCTTCCTTTAATCTCCCGACTGAAAACCATGGTACTGCATGTGCCAGCATTGCCGTTGGAAATTATGATGATGAGAAAGGTTTTATGGGAGTGGCACCAAAAAGCCGTTTAATGCCTATTCGCTTTCACAATGGTTACGATTTTAATTTCTTTGGTCTTGAGCAATGTTTCCAACATGCGTTGTCGAATGGCGCCTGGGTCGTTAATTGTAGTTGGGCTGCAGCTGATAGTACGATTTCGGTCCCAACCCTAGTATATGATGCGATTCATAAATGCGCCATTGAGGGAAGAAACGGATTAGGTACTGTCGTTTGCTTTAGCATAGGTAATGATGGAATGGATATCTCCAGCTTAAACGGTTTTGCTAACCATCAGGATGTTTGGGCAATTGGAGCATTCACCAGTGAGGATAAACGCTCTTCATATGCTAATTTTGGCAGCCCGCTCTTACTATGCGCACCATCAGACGGTCTAGGGGGGTGGCCAATTAACGCTGCTAAAAATGGAGGTAAGTATACCGATTTTGATGGAACTTCGGCCGCTTGTGCTGTATTTGCTGGGATATGTGCTTTTCTTTTATCATTAAAACCAAACTTAAAAGTCAGAGAATTTAAGGAAATTCTTATTGATACAGCGAGAAAGATTGATCCGGCACTGCATACTGCTGATGGTCATTCACTAATTTATGGTTATGGTTATATTGATGCTCTCCGCGCAGTAAAAGCTATAATGAGACTACCTTAATGACGTTACCTTTACGCTCTTTTTGCATATATCTATAAACACAAAGAAAAATGGCTGAAAAACAATTCAACAAACGCCCACGGTTCCAAAGTCAATCAATTTCCATTAGCTCTGAGCATGGCGAACGTGAAGTTGATAACTTCTTGGCACTTGCAGAATGGAACGGCTTAACCGTTTCCGTATTTCGACGGAAAGGAAATCCAAGAATGGCAAAGGTTTCACCTCAATTTCAGAATGTTACGGAAGATAAGCACAATTTTGATATTTCCACTTTAGTAATTCCCATAGGGTTCTGTAACGTGACCTACAAAGCTTATGAGGAGGGCAATAAGGTCAAAATTTCTGAATTAAGTTCGGATGTAGGTTTGGAAGAACAGTTTTCTTGTACAATACTTCTAAATGTGGAGAACGAAGAACGGGACCGATCTTGGCTTCGTAGTACTGCAATTAATCCCTGTCTTGATCTTCAGGGTATAGATCATCAACAACGTGGAGATGAACGCTGTGCTATTCCCATCACCTATGAGGATACTGGGATTGACCTGTTTCCTTTATTTGAGCATACCGGTCAGGTTGAAGTGAATCAGTGGACAAGGAATTCGCCAGCAAGGAGGCGGGCAATTGGGCTTATTGAAGATCTTGTAAATGATCCTGCTAAGAACAAGAAGAGCTATTTCATGCCTCTATTGTTATCAGATAATAGCATATGTTATTATTTCATCCCAGAAGCAAATTTAGAATCAGAATTAGAGCTTTGGCATAATGCTTTAAAGAAAGCAGAATCGAATGGAAAACGCATAATGATAGCCATTAATGGCCCCATTTATCATAAGGATGACTGGGGAATTTGTTTTACAGAGGTAGCAGAACCAGTTATTGATAACTAAGAAATGTAGAGTTAGGTCTTCCTAAAAATCTGACTACTTATAACAAGCATATCAAGCCCGTCCAATATCCTGGATGTGTTAAGAAATTATCTCCATGGCTGAGATATGTCAACTTTGCCTGACGAAGAGCTTCTTTTGGATCAAGGGTGTGTTGTAACTCAGCATAGAAATAGGTAAGTAAGTAAGCCGTCGTTGTTTGATCTATTTCCCAAAGTGAGGAAATAACAGTAGGCACTCCTGCTTGAATGAAAGCTCGCGCAAGAGAGTAGGTTCCTTCTGAAGATTCTATTGCTCCAAAACCAGTCTCACAAGCACCCAAAACTACTAGTTTTGCATTGAATTTTCTTTGTAAAATTTCATATGCATAAAGGGTATCATAGCTGTTTTTTGAGGGATGGAAAAGGAGTTTACTATCCCATCGCTGCTTGGGGTTACTTTGGCCATGGATGCTAAAGTGTAAAATATCATATTTTTCTCCGTTTCGATAGAAATGATCCTTGTTACAAGCTCTATTTTTAGCCAACTGCACTTGCTTCCCACCAAATATTGAACTTATTGTATCAAGTAGTGATTCGGATTCAGATAACCATGAATGACTTCTCTGTCCGTACGTATAAGCCAATATTGTAGGGTTATCTGGTATGTCCTTTCCTTCTTTTAAAGTTTGTAAATAAACTGTCCAAGACGGTGCATAACTAATTTGGGTATTAATAATGAGATATGGTGCTTTGGAATAAATATTGTGAGAGTCCTTATTGTATATTGTATCTGTTATTAGTGCCTCATATGGAATTAAATTTAATTCCTTGTCCGGAATGACAAGTAAACTTTTGCCATTTAAGTTTTGAGCAAATGGTTTAACCAAAACAGTATAAAGCTCAAAAGAGGATTTTATCCACTTCTTAGAGTTCTTTATTGTAGACTTTTCCAGTTGAGAACGAAAGGATTTAATCAACTCAGGTAAGTTTCCTGGGTCATTTTGAAAGAAGAATCCTGTATCTTTATCAATATAAATTCCAGATAATTGCGTCTTGCTATAATTATATGTAACTAAAGCTTCAGATGAAGCTAAAGATCGTTGGACATAGTCAATATTCAATATAGAGTCAAAGGCGAAATATTTTCCCCAATCCTGATAACTATTTTTTAAAGCCTCTATCATTACACTGTATCGCTCTACCTGTTCATCATTTAGGCGATTTCCATTTTCCTTTAACCAATCAAAATAGATTTTATCCTGAAATAACTTTCCCAGGTTTTCATCAAATTTTTCTCTAGAGTACATATCTCTAAATAGGATATGGGATTTCATTCTTTCTGAAAACCGTAATGCTTGGTTTAACAATGATCGGTTGGGGTTTCTTTCATAAGATAGATATGTACACTCCATTGCAACCTGATAAAACTCATCTCCTGCTTCCTTTTGATAAGTGATAATAGCATCGTCATTAGGAGAGGGTAAAGCTGTTAAAGAGTCGGCCAATACACAGAATCGATTGGCCCACTCTAAATCAACGGGATCATTTTGTGAATTGAATTTCCTCAATAAAACGCCTGCAATATTGGCAAATGACCTGTAGTTGTATTTGTAAGAATGATATACTTCAGGAGAAATAATTTGGCCCAAAGTTAGATCCTCACCTTCATATGGCGTCCCATAAAGCATGATGTCTCTAAATGATCTGTAAGCCAAATCAAAAATGCCTAGCTTTTGATACATTTTACCCAAAGAATAGTATGCTTCACCTAGCAAATGCCGATTTCGCTGTGGATCGTTTCTATAATTGGATAAGAATTGCTCATAATATTGAACACTCCTACTAGGATTCACTCCAAAATAATAGTATCCACGTAGACGGTCAGGATGAAAATAGCGATCAGGTTGCATTATTTCTAAATCGCTTATAACCACCAAAAAATCTTCTTCTTTAATTCCTATTTGAATCTCGTTAACAATGCTATCTGCCATAAATTCCTGTAGGTGCAAACTCTTAAGTTTACGTCCAAGTTGGATAGCTTGCCCAAAACTCTTCCTTGCTTCTAAATACTTCTTTTGCTTTTTTAACATATTCCCTTTCAAATTCAGACATCTAGCCATGAATAGACTGTCCTTATAGAATGCCTGCTGGGCAAGCTTAAGAGCATTATCACAATGACTCTCTCCAGGGCGATGATCGCGTTGAGATTGATTGATTAAAGCCATTGCAAATTCATTTTCTTTACTGAATGGCTGCCATTCTGAATGAGCTTGAAAAAGTTCGTATGCTGGAATAATGTACTGCAAGGCCGAATCAAAGGATGATGCATATTCATAATGAAGAAGCCCAATTTGATTGATGGTTTGAGCGTAGCGTAAATGATCTATCCCATATGCTTTTTTGTAAAGGCTGGCAGCCATTTTTAAATGTCTTAGAGCATCCTTCCAATTGTCAAGGTGGTCGAATAAGATTCCTCTGTTTAAGTGATAATCCGCTTCGGCTTCATAGCTTCTAAAACTCAAATTTTGTGATTCAATTTCCCTTAAACAATTTTCTGCCAAACTATCCATGTGCATTGCCAAGTAGCAGAATCCAAGCTGGTTCAATGCATAGATTCTATCGACATCCTTTAATTCACTTACAACTAACTCCTTAAACGTTTCAACAGCTCTCTCGAAATCCAGACTGTGCTTAAAAAAATCAGCTTGCTGAAAAACTAGATTTACACCTTCAAGATGCACGTAATCTGCAATTGATGGGGGATAGAATTTCTTTTGTTGGAATGGCTGTCCAACTTTAACTAAAGCAAAAATTATAGTTAGACTGAAAAAAAGAATTAAAACCTTCTTCATAATAGATCATTCTTTCCTGACATATTTTCCTCTTTCTCAGGTATGCCAAAGATGGTTCAACCTAGATCTGACTGTCGATATTTTACTCCACCTGAAGTTAATTAGAATTCAATCAATACAAAAATCATCAATAGGTTTAGTTAAAATTTAGAGTGCTTAGGAGGGTAATAGATTTGTTGTTTTTTAAAAAACTCCTGTGCTTGTTACCTCTACCCACCTTTGTACATATATATATGAGGAATAGATAAACACTCGTGTGTGGCGATCCTTAGGGAGCTATTTAAAAGCCCTTGATAAAACTAAACCCTATACAAATGAGCAATCGGGTTGAATATGCCATTGGCATATTGCCCATTGCTTTTAGTGTAGAAGGAAACTTGTGAGTTATAAGAATGAGTTTTCTTAAACTATAAATTTTCGAACTAATGAGTAAAAGCAAAAACACTAAAATTGAATCCTTAAAAGAGTTACAATTATTGATGCCTCGAATTGTAAATCAAGTAAATGGCAATCCTCAATTGGCATTGGCCGCTACTGCTAACCCTATTTTAGCATTGGAATATTTAGGTTACTCCTTTACTCCCAAAGCAAGAAAAGAAATAGAATCATATGGACGATTTGGTCCGGATGGGTTGCAACAATTGGCTGAGGTTGAAAAACATTGGAAACAATTATTCGGATCAGAGCCCATTCCTGCAAGTAAAGAGATGGCAAAAAAAATGTTTGCCCAACTTGCAAAGGGAACTGATCCGAGAAAAACGAAATCCCGTAAGATGAGCAGTAAGTCTAAATCCACAAGGTCAATAACTTTAGAAACAGCGCTTGATCTTATTTATTCCAAAATAAAAGATATTGAAACTGAAGAAAAAAACAAAATCGAATCTCTTGAACAAATCCATGAAGCCTTACCACTTCTCTATCAATATCAAAAAATACTTTCACAAAGGACAGCTTTTGCACGCAAAGAAAAATTTGAGCAGCTTTTAAAAAGTGAACAAAAAACACCTCTATCTGCTGTAAAATTCAGGTTAAAATCCAGCGAAGAGAGGAGAAGAGCACGTTCCTGAAAACTCAGATAATTTTTGACTCTCATTTTTTAATCATCCCAAGTTTTCCACATAAAATTAAAAAGCAAATCATGGTAAATACACAGGGTTTTCAAACAGTTGCAGAAATAACAGAAGCTACTCTTCTCTCCTTACTCCGCGAGGCGTGGCGATCAGGTAGCTTAAATAATAATGGAACGTTGCCTCAAGAGATACAATTGCCTGCAGGAATGCCATTGGGGCCTTTTTCACTTGCAGATGGAACTGTACAAATACCTCAAGATGAAGTCCGACTCAACCTAAACCCTGTTATCAATGGCATTGACCTAATCTTGGGAATGGAAATTGATCTGGAGATAGCTAATCCACCTGTACCAAGTGCCCAACTGTTTAATCTAACAGCTGATGTAACACTAAGACTCCCTGTTGGAAATGCTCCTGATCCATCAGCGCCGGTTAATCTAGCACTTTTACTCGAAGATTTACCAACAGATGCGGTAGACGTTATGATAACATCTGGAGATCCCTTCGCTGATCTCTTAGAAAATGGTCCAGAGGAGTACATTCACCAACTTTATCAAGATGGGACGATTCCACATTTGGTTGAAGACATACCACTGAATTTTGGCCCTTTCTCTATGATGGCATCTATCCAATTTTTTGACGATGAATCTGATCCCACCAAAAGTATAGCAGTGAGTTATCCACCAGAATCGATTGAAGTGAACATACCTGTTTATATTCGATTCTATGACATTACAGACACAATTCCCTTCTTCTCTCTGGCTACACCAATGGGGGTCTTTGCTATTGCCCGTCTGACAATGCCCTTTTCCAGAACAGATAGCCACATCCATATTGGCACAGATAGTATAAATGCCGATTTGGTCAGTATTACACCTGGGCCCGGAGAAGAGGGAGATAATTATGACATTAATAAAGATCTAGTTGATGCCGCTCGGTCGTTTTTTCCAGCCCTTCCACCACTTGAGGATGCCATTCGTACTGGGTTTATAACTGCTGCAAATACCTTCTTCACAGGTAGGCCTCCAGTAAATTTCGATATCCCAACTATAGCAGACCTGGAATTGCAGGTTGAACAATTTATCAGGGCTGAAATGGATAATCGCAGATGGATTATTATTTGGGCCCCCGAAGGTCAATTGGCAGAAGGATTATCAGCTGATGACATAGTACCCAAGGTACTTGAAGAGGCATTTGCAATTGCTTTCAATGGAGGTATTGGTGCCAATGCTGATTTACTAGAAAATTTCATCCTGCCTTCCTGCGATTTTGCCTTTGCACTTGACGACGATTTCATCGAAAGTCTTTTCCGCGAAAATATCGATGAACAGTTCCCTGAACTTCCAGTTACCCTACCCCGAGAACAAACGGATGGAAGGGAGATCCGACTAGAATCCATTGATATAAACTTAGTAGATGGAGCCATTCGAGTGACTGGTAGCCTGACCGCCGTAGATGTAATCCTAGGAAGCATTGATGTTGGAGTCAACTTCACTGTAAATATGGGCTTGAGATGGATTGATAACAGTGATGGCACACAAATGCTTGAACCATTTGTGATTGATGAGCCGGATGTCGACATTGATCTTGATTTACTTGGCTGGATTTTATCGTTCTTGATAGGATTTGTTTCAGGCGGCTTCCTAGGTGGTATCATTGCAGTTATTGTACTTGCTATTGTTATTAAAATTGTGGAAAGTATTGGAGGGGGAGTTGCAAGAGATGCACTTGGAAATGTAACTGGTGTAGCTGCATGGCCAGTAGATCTTCCAAATATTGGTAGCATCAATGCTAGGTTCAAAAATCCAGTAGACATTTTTTCAACGGGAGTGAGATTTATCGGAGAAATGACTATAGTAAGTGCCAGTACAGCTGTGCTCGATGCCGCTGATGCAAATGGGCCATACGGCGGAGTAGCCAGTGTCCTAGTTTCTTTCAATGGAGGGGCTGATCAAGCCTTTAGTCGACCTCAGTGGAACTTTGGAGACGGTAACTCTTCTTTGGTGAGACAGTCTGATCACCGTTATGGAGACAGTGGGCAATATATAGCCAAATTACGTATTGAGGTGGATGAGACTGGCGGTGCAATTACGAGAAACTTCACCACTGTTCGTCTGCAAAATGTATCTCCCAAAGTAAATTTGCCTACTTCACTTTCAGTGAATGAAGGTCAGGAAGTTGAGATCATAGGTTCGTTTACCGATTCAGAATGGCTTGACACCCATACTGCCATTTTTGACTGGGGGGATAACTCAAAACCAACTGTGGCAATTATTGCAGAAACAAATACAGAACCTGAGGCTCGGGGTACTGCGTCAGCTATGCATGCATGGTGTGATAATGGGCTATATACAGTACGACTTACCGTAATCGATGATGATGGCGGAATCGGCGAAACAAGTATGCAGGTTACAGTATTAAATCTACCACCAAAAGTCATGTCTGATGAGGCCATCTGTACCTTGGTAGGTCAAGAGATTTTGCTTCATGCCGAATTTGAAGATGAAGGATGGTGCGACGTCCACACCGCCACTTGGAATTTTGGAGATTGCACTGAGAAAAATGCTTTTATCGTAGAGGTTAATGAACCGCCAAAAGCCATAGGTGAAGTTTCGATCAGCCATCTATGGGAACATTGTGGTCAATACATAACTCAAGTAACGGTTACCGATGATGACGGAGGTAGTGGATCGGCTAGAACGGTTGTGCAAGTAGTAGAACTGAAAAACAAAAACATGGAGAATGGATTTCATCATTTTGCACAAGGAAGTCCAGATGATCCAAATCGAGTGGCCAATGGTTGGTTCCCATATGCGTCGCCGGTTCTAACACTAGACACGCGTGCCTTGGATCAACCTCGAGAATGGTTATTTTTTGGAGAACAATTCGTAGAGCGAGAAGGACGTCGCGCCCAAGGAGTCCGTTTTCGTGGTGCAATGCAAGCAGGTATCTATCAACAGATTTGTGCAAATAAGGGATGGGATTATTTTTTCTGTGCAGATTTCCATTTTATCACCACGCGTAAAACTGGGCACGCACGCATCGGCATTGACCCAATGGGGGGTACTGATCCAAATTCTCCAAATATTATTTGGCGAGAGCTCCCCAGTGAACCTCAATGGGGGACTATAACTGTCAGAACTACAGCACGGACAAATCAAATTACCCTATTAATAGGGGGTATAGATAGATTTGCTGGGCAAAACATCATTTACATTGACAAAGTTGACCTTTGCCAAATTCAACCCACTCTTTGCTCCACCGAAGAAGAGGAACCCTGCAAAGAAACATGTGTGAATTTTAATGATTTGGCTGTCGGACAGAACTTTGCTCCTGGATCGCCTTCATTGACACATCATGGAATTAATTTTTCCTCATTAGTCAATCTTTATATAATAGGCATTGCTATGCCTGTCCCATTTCACCATGGCTTGTTTTTTAGTCCTAGGGGCATAGAGGTGAAATTGCCTCAAAAGCTTCGAAAAGTAAAGGTTACAATGCACAACCGAGGAGGAGGCTCTGATTTCAAAATTGATATTCTCAGTGTAGGACTAGTAATAGATCAAATACCTGCAATTTTGAATCCTGGAACTGAAGATGAATTCATTTTATCTGCAACAATATTGGATGGTTTTAGAATCCGAGATCAACAAATGGAGTTATCAATTATCAAAATTTGTTTTTGCTTGGAAAAGGAACCGGGAAGAAGTCCAATACCTCAGTAATAATCTAAAAAAAAAATCATGACAAAGTTTCTTTATAACAATCCAATTCTCAAGAATTGTTTATACTTATTACTATTTGTTCTCATCCTTGATGCATGTGATGGCTCAAGCGGCTGCAATGGTTGCTCAGATATGGAAGGATGCACAATGAGCGGCTGTTCTGGAGATTTTCTAGGATGTAGTAACTGTTCATCAGAAGATTGGTTATTAACTGTATTATGTCCTCCTGGTGAAAAGGCAACAGAGGTATGTATATCTTGTGAAAGAGTGTGTAATGAAGGCCGATCAGCTTTAAGTATTGTCCAAAGTGAAAATAATGCATGTATAGCCACTTTGGTGCGGGAAGCTACTAATTGCAAATGTCGTGAAGAAGGGAATTAAACTTCAATTTAAGTTACTTTTTCTCGCATCAGACTAATGATAAAAATGAGAATTTCTGTTATCGTGACTAAATACTTTCAACAAATTCTTACGAGTTTGGACTGCTAGTTGCATGGTCCGTCTTCTTATAGCAATTCGATTCAGGAGAAAGGGTAAAGACTAATTCAAAAAAATAGGCCAAACTTGATTGTTTGGCCTATTCTTTTTTTCGTATTTTTACATTTCGACAACTCAAACGACAACTCGGAGATTTTTCATATCTCTAACTCCTTGTCTTTCAAGCTTTTTGCCGAAGCTTAAGCGGTCCGGACGGGACCAGCCAGACGAATCGGAAGACCCTGGAAATGTCATCTAATTTCCTGACTATCTTTCCATTCTTTCAAAAATAACAGGCTTTGAATATGCCAGTTCCGGAAAACGCCGGAATGTGAATGACTGCTATGCCGACTCCTTAGGCTTTTGCAGTTGTCCACCCCTATTTTGATGCTAAAATCAAAATTATGGCAAAATTACCAAAGCCTCGCTTCAATTTAAAATCTCCGAATGCTACTTCGGAGTCCCTAATTTTTTTGGTATTCCGGTACCGTGGACAAAAAGTATTGTATTCTACTGGTCTAGCCATCCATCCTAAGGAATGGAACTTCAAGGCACAAAGGCCAATAGAAAAAGAACGTAGGCCAGATCTGTGGGCCATTCGCCGTCAACTTGACGACTTTGAGGCATATTGCAAAGCCATCTACATTGAGTCCGGATATGGCCGCATTACCGTCCAAAGCTTCAAAGATAAGCTAGACCTCAAATCTGGTCGAACTGAACCGGTAGATCAACTTCCACAACTATCCTTCTTTGAGTTCATTGAGCAGGAGCTGGAAGAAATGCAACAGCAAGGGATGCGTAGAAGCTCCTTCCAACCCTTTAAGCTTCACGCTGAAATTCTGAGAAACTTCTCACGAGAACAAGGAGAATTTACCTTCGAAGATATTGACTGGAATTTTCGCCTGCAGCTGATCGACTGGCTGGCAACTCGCAAAGTGCAAGTCGGCTACGGCAATAAGACCCTAAGCATATTACGCCAGTTCATGGAGCGTGCCCGTCGAAAGAAGCTTCACAGCAATGTGAAATATCAAGGCTCCGGATGGTTGGTCAGTAAGAAAAAAGCGGTAAGTACACCAGTCACTTTGAGCCTGGAAGAGCTTCAAACACTGGCTGATCTTAAACTCGGCGGTTACTACAAGAAGGTTCGGGATCTTTTCCTAATTGGTGCCGGCACTGGACAACGCTTCAGTGATTACTCTCGATATACTCCGGCCCATTTCTACCGCACCATGAACGGAGTACCAATTTTATCAGTGATCGCCCAGAAAACAGATATTCCGGCAAAGATCCCACTGAATATCTTTCCCTGGCTCCTTCCAATCCTTGAGGAATACAATTACACTGCTCCCACCCTATCCATGCAAAAGCTTAACGAAGGGCTAAAATCACTTTGCCAGAATGCAGGATTTGATGATCAGATGCTGGTCGTCGAACAATACATGGGGCGGAAAGCCAGAATTGAGAAACGCTTTGTTCCAAAGTATGAGCTCATTTCCACCCATACCTGTAGAAGAAGTTTTGCCACTAATCTGTACAAAATGGGCTACACGCTCGCTCAGATCATGCCCATGACAGGCCATGCAACCGAAACACAGCTACGAACTTATATCGGCATCGATGCAGAAGAAAATGCCGAGCGGATCGCCCTCGAGATCCGCAACCGGAAAATGGATATCCATTAATTCAATCATATAAACTCTGTAACCATGCAAAACACTCTTGTTAATCAGGATTTCGAAAGGGCTGTTAAACAGCTACGCCGAATTTTACCGAAGCTCTCTTTTGGGCTCTTGATCGGCACCTACCTGATCTCGGCCTTCATCATGGGGATCTTCCATTCCCAGAATTCTCCACATATCGGCTTTAAGGTCGCTGCCTTTCTGGTTCCTTTAGCTATACAGGCCGGTCGTGGAACGCTGGTTTTCTTTTTCCAATTGAATCCGGCCAGGATACAAAGCCGCTTTTCAATGGGCATCATTGCAGCTACGACCCTTTTGGGATTATCCCTTTGGGAAGCCTGGCTGGTAATGTCGCCCTACGGTTTATCCTGGACCGTATCCGTTTCAACGCTCATGCTCATTGGTTGGGTCATTGAGATCATGATTCTGAAGGAAACCATGTTTGCCACTCAAATGCAGTTGTATCAGAACAAGGACCAGTGGCAGGAGCTACACAACTTCTATGTTGCCAGAGCCGACTTTGATCAGTTCATGGATGATCTATATGATGGTAAAAAACCGGTTCTACCTGGTCCGGATCATACTTCAAATCCAGAAGAGGCCCCAAAACTAGAGGACCATCCCAAAAGCCTGGAAAGTGATCGAAAAGCTGAATCCTTGCCGGAGGGAAACGGGTTCAGCCCGTCATTGAACGGGCAGACCTTATAAGTGCCACCTTTTATGGGGTGCATTTGGACCCGAATGACCCTTTTTTACGCCGCAACCTCAACCGACTGGAAGCGCGATTTCGAGACCGCTACTATTCGTCCGTGCAGAAGGATATTAAGCGCCGTAAAAAAGGAAAACCTTCTCATAGATCCACTTTGACTTCAATTGAAGAGAATCGGAAACGCCTCGAAAATGTCCAGCAAATTCGAAAAAAGCTTTTGCAGACTGAAGTAAAATCCATCGATTATCAAGGATTTTAGACTCCAAAGTGTTAAAAAGTGTTAAAGTTTTAAATTTTGCAGGACTTAAACTCGAGGACCATTTGAACCCTAATGAAGTCAAATGAATTGCGGCTTTTTTCATGCTGAAGTCAAATGAAGTCAAATGAACTGAAATGAAGACAGCGCCTCACGTAATACACTGAAAAACAACGGACTTTATATAAGTATTTATTCTTTAAGTTTGCGTAACAACATTTGTTTCACCAATTTTTTCACACTTTATTTTCAATCAGATGATCATAGGAAAGACCTTCTTTAAACGCGATGCTTTCCTTCACGCCCGGGTGCCGGAAGAGATCAAGCAAGCTTTCCAGGCGCTGGCCAAGTCGAAGGGCAAAACTGCCAGTGAATATGTACTTGAACTGGTCTTAAACGAGCTCGAAAGAGAAGAAGTCAACTTGCAATCATCTGTTGGAGATAAGCAAAACTTAAAGAATCATGAAAAATGAAATTATTCTGCAAACGATCTCAACGGCAGATCTGGAAGAGATGATCAGAAACCTGTTTCGTACTGCCTTCCAATCAGTTTGTGAGGAGTTACAAAGGGTCTTTGGCGAGGATGACCTGGTGAGTACCGGTAGAGCTTGCCGGATTCTAGGCGTCTGCTCGAAGGTCTTAAAAGTATTGACCGATGAAGGCCATTTTACGGTCTATTACCACCTGAAAGAACGGCGCTATAGCCGAGGCGAATTACTGGATTACCGGAATAAATACCGGATCAATAAAAAAAGGGGCTGAAGCTAGCACCTCCGGCCCCTTTAATTCGAAATAATTCAAATAAAAAGTATGTCCAAAGATAAGAAAAACCATGCAAAAAAGCGAGTACAAATTGCGGAAGGAACAGATCTAAATGGCGACAGCAAGCTTCGACAATTGGAAGCCGCACTGAACGCGTTGGCTGAATTCCGCTTCAATACCATTACCCGCTTTCCGGAGGTAAAATTCAAAGGGGCTAAACAGCAATGGAAGCGGATCGATGATTTCACTTTGCACACCATCGTCCGCCGTCTTAAAAATAAGGGCATAACCCAAGCTAGTAAGACCAGAGTGGGGGAGTTGCTGGAAAGCGACTTCTCCCCCTCGGTCAATCCCATCCAAGAATACTTCAAAAACCTTCCAAGCCCGACAGGAGATCCCGTCGGCGAACTTTGCGCCACTGTAGAACTTGCTGGTGATCCAACCATGGCTCCCCAAAGGGAAGCTATGTTCCGTAAATATTTTGAGAAATGGCTGGTTGGTGCTGTAGCCAATGCCTTCATCGAAGACCGTTGTGCGAACCAGCTTTGCTTTATTTTGGCCGGTCCACAAGGTACTTTCAAGTCGACCTGGATAAGTAATCTATGTCCTCCAGCGCTTGCTGCCTACTATGTCGAAGGCTCGCTCGATCCGGACAACAAGGATTCGATGCTGGCTACGTCCTGTAATTTTCTTTTCAATCTCGATGACTACTTCGCCGGGATCACTTCCCGGAAGATCAACGAGTTTAAAGGATTACTGACCAAAAATACGGTAAAGGTCCGCCGCTCTTATGCGCGTTATGCGGAGGAGTTACCCAAGATCTGCTCATTTATTGCTTCCAGTAATGAAGCACAGTTCCTACATGATCCGACCGGCAACCGGCGATTCCTGCCTTTTGAAGTAAATAAGATCGATATTGATACGACGCAACGAATAAACATCGATATGGTCTGGTCACAGGCCTACCGGCAATTCAAAGAAGGGTTCATCTATTGGCTGGAGAAAGAAGATCAGGTAGAACTAGCTGAATACAATGAGCAATTCGAAGTGCAGTCGAACGAATACGAAGTCCTGGTCACTTATATGCGCCCTCCGGATAAAGAAGAACTTCCGGAAGCAGATCTTACCAACGCCGAGATCCTGGTACACCTGCAGGACAAAGTATCCATTAAGCTTTCCCAAAAGAAATTAGGGGAGGCACTGCGCAAAGCTGGTTTTCCCCGCTACCAGAAGCAGCGGAACAACCACCGTTCCTGGGTGTACGGCATCATCTACGCTGATGAAGCTGATGTATATAGCGGACGGCAGCCAACGCCTCCAGGCAGTAGCAAAGAACAAGGCGAGGTCGATTTTTAAAAAGTTTACCAAAATTAAGTTGTGCATTTTGTGCACTTCAGAGTAATCTACTGAATTTCAAATCTTTAAAGTGCACAAGATCGCCTAAAATCGATCTTGTGCGATCTTGTGCATCTTGTGCACTTTCACGCCGGATCATTTCTCTCAAAAACATTCTTATCTATGAAAAGATCAGTGCTTGATATAGAGGTCAGTTGCTTCAGATCCTATGAAGGCAGGAAGCCAGACAATGTCAACCTACTCACCTGGTTGACTTCAGACAAATATGCTGATCAGGTAAAGGAACTAAGGCAGTTGGACGACAAAGCCGAGCGAGACAGGATAAAAGCCACCTTACCGGCGATTACCGTAAGCGGTATTTTCGCCCCATCACGCAAAGAAGAGAACCTGGTCAAGCATTCCGGTCTGATCTGTATCGATATCGACCCAAAGGGCAATGAGAATATTGCCAATTTCATGGACCTCAAACAGGAGCTTTTCAAGATCCGGAATGTGGCTTTTGCTGGGCTATCTGTCTCTGGCAAGGGTTTCTTTCTGATCATCCCCATAGCTTGCCCTAAACGCCACAAACAGCATTTTCAGGCTATTTATCATGACCTATTAAATTATGGCATCACGATTGACCTAGCACCGCAAAATGTGGCTTCGTTACGCGGCTATTCCTATGATCCGGAACCTCTATTTCGGCATGATGCTATTCCTTATCGGAAATGGGGTAGACCTCAGCCCCAAAAGACCCCAAGGCATAGCGTACATTTTTCTCCAAGTCGACATGTAATTGGTACACAGGAAAAGGTGGAGGCCCTAATCCAGCAAATCGTGGAACGGCAAATTGATATTACCACTGAGGAGCCGGATTGGTTCCGGTTAGCCTGCGCATTAGCAAATGAGTTTGGAGAAAGTGGCAGGTCTTATTTTCATGCCATTAGTCAATTCTATTGTAAATACGATATCCCTGAGGCTGATAAAAAATTCAGTCATGCTCTGACAGGTCGGTACCGGCAAATTACAATAGGTACGTTTTTCAAGCTTGTCAGTCAAAGCACCTTGTAACTCTCCCTTATTTTATCTTTTATTTATATATTTGGATGTGATACAAACCTTCACACCCTTCTCATGTCGGATTTTGAATCAAAAATAAATGTTATTTGCTTAGGCTTTGAGGCCTTCGACGCTTTAGTCGACAAGGTGGCTGACAGGTTTAAGGATCAAGTTTATAGTTCGTTGGATCCTTGGGTAAATAAAGATGATGCAAAAAGGATCGTTCATATCCGATCAGATGCAACATTTTTGAAATTGCGGGATGAAGGAAAATTTGATTACCGAAGGATCGGCGAGAGAAAAATAATTGTATATCGTCGACAATCCCTTTTGGATTTCATTGAAAATAGTCCAAAATAATTTGCTATGTCAGATTTTGAAAAGAAGGTAGTTGATGGCTTTAATGCCGGCTACATTATCGAAAAATATCAACCAGATCTGGCCCAATTGCTTTTAGAAAGCGTTGCGAGCGCCGATACGCCCTATGTTGAGGGCTTCATCGCTGGAAGTAAAGAATCAATATTGGAAAGAGAAAGGACTCGTTCAAAAACGATATCCAAGTTGAAGAGTTTTGGGAAAAGTGGAATTCCCCGGCCCACGAAAGGTAAGGATCGGGATGGAAAGGCTGAAGGATTTGAAATTGACATTTAAATCATTCAGAAGCGATTTTTGTTAAGTTTCATTCCAAAGGATTTTTAACTTACCTCAACTGCCGCAAAATACCTCGCCTCCAATTTTCACCTTACGGTAAGCATATGAGGTACTTAATCCTTAATTACATCACTTCAAGTTCTTGTACCACTCTAGCTTTTCAATCGCTCTATCTAACCAGTATATTGAAGGCTTTTCAATATCTTCTATTTTTTGCCCCCTAAAAACTTCCAATGTTTTTAATAAAGATTCTTTCAAAGAAATAATAATAAAATCGACTGTATTATCTTCACTTAAAGGTAAATACTTAGATCCGGCTGTCAGTTTTTTCAATTCAGGATATTTATTTTCCTTATATTTCTTAATCCTTTCGACATTCTTTGAATCTCTATCTAAAAGAATATATTCTATTAGTTGATAAACATCTAAGTCGTTTACAACCATATCATTATATGAGAGCATACACTCTGGCCTACCAGCTAAAATCGAATTCCGGAAAGTATATTGAAAAATTAGGCTTGCTCCTAGACCATTGAAATATGAGAAAATCGATTGTCCGCTATTATTACTAAATAGAGACCTTTTGAACTCTTTCAACAGGATTAATCTTTGCTCGTTAATGTAATCATTCACAAAGAACTCAAGGAATTCCAATATATTGATATTTTCTAAATCAATGCCTATATCCTTCTCAGAAACACCTTTTTGTGTCAAAAAGTCGGAAACCCGATCTTTCCAACTTTTTGCAGTTAGATCCGATTGGCTACTAAAAAAATCCCAACCATCACGAATTCTCATCTTGGTCTTAGGAAAGACGTGTCTAAAAATCAAATCACCATCTCCAATTCGAGAACTAACTCCATAATCTGTAACAAATGCATCTGGAGGAAAAACGGCCATGATTTTAGTCACGTAATATAATTTAAGTCCAGCAAAAAAGCCTCGATTAAATTTTATTTCTCTTATGTGAGAATGAATAACTTCATTTTTAGAGTAATTTTGTTTAATGTTATTAAAAACCTTTGATTTATCTACCCATTTTTCTTCTATCAATCCATAGAAATGAAGTATAATGAAATAGAATATACCCAATCTAGGATATTCATCGATATTCTGCATCACGTTCAATTTCAACACTTTCCCAACATCGGTTATAATAACCCCCTTATTCCAGTCATTTGATAAAGTTGCATTTTCTTCGTATGAGAAAAGAGTATCCTTAAATTTCAATTTATTCGATTTCGATAAGAAATAAGCGTAGCAAGGCAATCCCTTTGGTGCTATTTTGAATCCATCATCTTTTAACTCACTCCAACCTCTAGATTTTCTTTTTAAGTCTTTAGAATTCCATTCTAAGTCATTGAAAACCTTATCTAACTTAGCCCGTATTTCAAAAAGGAGTTTGTCAATATTTTCGGTCAGGAGTTTAATTTTCTCTTCAAATTTCTGATCCTCTAAAAAGAAAAGCATTGATTCTTTTGCCGCTTTTGCTTTATTCTCTAATTGTACCAATCTAGTATTATCATTATTTTGAGAATCTTTAAATAGAATTTTCCAAGAAATAATAGAATCGACAACATTATAAAAGGCTTCGGGATTTATAATGCTTTCGTAGCTTCCTAAATTTTTGGGAGTAGGAAAATAATAGGTATCTTGTAACAGACCTATTTTATTATAAAGATTTGGATAATACTTTGACCCATTATATGATGCCTTTACGTATTCTAATTCCCAATAATTATAGATGGAGTTTCGCAGAAGAGTTCCGTCAAGAGATTCAGTATTTGAGCTAGTAAATTCAGTGTTATTTAGGCTTTCAAGTGCCAATTCAGTTAATTTGTCAATATTCTCTTTATACGAAAACAACTGAAAGTCACTAAGTTGTTCTATGTCATTATCTGAATGCAAGCGTTCCAACGCATTGTTAGGAGATCTGTATAGTTTGTCTACAACAGTTTCTCGAACACTGTAAATTTTCGATTTGTGTTCGAATCGGGCAAAATCATTTATTTTTCGAATGTTTATAGTTATGACTTCTCTATTTATCAAAACTTCTTCATAAAGTTTTCGAATCTCTTCAAGAATTTCGTATTGATTGTTCTGAATCAATCTCAAAGAGCCTTTAATAGCTTCTAACTGATTCAATATCTCAGTTATACCCTTTACTATCAATTCTGTTACAGCATTAGAACCTCCTGCCCCAATACTAAATAATCTTGTGGCTAAACCAATTCCAACCGCCGTCCATCCAGCAGGTCCTAACGCTCCTACTGCTAGCAGATTATTTACTTCAAACCCTGTACCCACGAATGCATTAACAACTTGCGCATGCTTGGACTCAAAAATGCTATTCACAAATGAAGAGACAACTGGTTCCAAACTTTTAAATAGCATTGCTTCATCTCTAAGCTCAAGCATTGTTTCTTTTCTAGCCGCACTGAGTTTTTTGGTCATCTCAGTTTGTGCTTTCATACACTGCTCATAGAACTCAATTTTTTCTATCTCATTTAATGTCTTCCCTAACTCAAAATTTTGATTGATTATCAAGTCTTTAAGTTTATCGGAAAAAGCAGTCATGTAATTACCTGGAAAGTTAATAGAAAGAATTTCCTCTTTGGTTTCCGAGATTTTCTCCTGAGATACATTATTAGAAACCAGTAGTTCTTTTGATCTTTTTTGTATTTGGTAAAATAAATTATTATTTCTTTCAGCCAATGCTAGGGTCCGCAGCATTTTTTCCATTTCATATTTCAAAAACTCCTCTTTTTCCCATTCTGATGTCTTGAACGATGCTGTAGAGGTAAGGAGACTAGCAACGGTTACATAGGGATTCTTTGTAATTGTACTTAAAATTCCTAATCCATAAGAAGTATAGGTAGTTACATCATTAAGATATTTATAGAATTCTTCTTGAACTGTTTTGTTATTAACAAGTTCTTCTATTTGTTTTGCTGTTAATGGAACTCCATCTCTGTAAGGAATATAATCTAAATTCTCAAGATAGTTACTCTCCCAGTTTGGACTTATATTTGAGTTTTCACCTGGAAGACTCAAAAACTGTGTTCGCAGGAAATTATTAGTTTGTTTTTCTAATCCTTCTTTGGAGATACTTCTTAAAGTAAATGCATTAACATAATCAAGGAACCCTAATTCAAAAATATCATTTGGCTCTAAATTCTCATCCACATTTCTAATAAATTCAGCATTCTCTCGGAATTTGTAAATAAGATAACCAGCTATAGGAGTTGTAAGTACAAGAGTTATAAAGGTTTTTCTTTTCATAAATCTTATATTATAGAATGCTGTTATGGCAATGCTTTAGGCCAAAACTACAAACTGAAAAAATGGTGAAATTTAAAAGATAGAAAACAGAAGCTTTACGGAATCCAAAAACTAAACCTCATAAATTCAACTCCAATGATCTACACTCCATCTAATGTTTTCTATTGAGTAAAATAGGCCTGTAGATAAAATAAAACCTAATGCATGTAATATAAGTATTTCTGATCTAACATTATTAAGTTTTCAATCATAGATGTTTACTGGGGAGGTGTATTTTTAATAGTATTATTGTTTTGAATTACGGCAGCATCCAAATCTAACTCCGCCTGCACAGCTGCTCCCTTTCGCCTATACCCCTTCACAAAAGCCAATCGATCCCCATTAAACATAAACCTGATATTGACAAAAAAAACACCATCAGACGGACTACGGAATAGGAATTCCTTATTCAGAAGTTCCCGTAAACCTCGCTGATAAGTCCGCGTAGTCATCCCTGGAGCATGTTCCGACGCCGTGTAGTAACTCAACATAACCTTATCCTCACCTGGTTTCTCCTGAAGCTCGCGGTAGACGATTTCAAATAACGTAAGACCAGATTTACTCAGGCCAGCAGCCTGCTTTACCCCAGCGAGGAATAGCTTTACAAATTTCGTATTATCCACTTCTTCAAACTCATAGAATCCAGCACCTCCTACCGATATTATTTCTCCGGACCCAGAATCAACGATAAAGCCTCTCTGCTCATCTCCGTAATGCACCTTTTTTTTCTTGCTAATACAATTCGGATCGGGTACGCTCGGATTCACTTTATAGATGGGGACCCCTTGTTTTTTTCCAATGATTGCGGGGTTATTTTGACTTTTTTCCGACATAATTCGAACTCTTTTTTGGCAACTAACTGACAACACCTTGGCTGAATAGCGACAATAAGTCAATACTTTTTTGTCGGATCTGCGCCACATCTTGTCGCACCCGCGCCAGAAACTGTCGCATGCTTTCGGAGATTTCTGCGGGTTTGCGGTAGATCTCCTTCTTATACATAAAAAGGGGGAAATTTTATTCTCCAGGACTTATACATGCTGCTCGCGAAGCGTGCGCCCCATAACGCTGACGCAAGCGAGCGGGGTGGATAAGTCCATTACACAATGGGATTTTGTTCACAAGAAGTGTTGTAGCAATAAGGAGTTCGCTATCGCTCACAAAAAAATTTTGGCGCTGACGCGCTTTCGCTTTTGAA
The DNA here is from genome assembly GCF_002646595.1 of Flavilitoribacter nigricans DSM 23189 = NBRC 102662. Lineage (GTDB taxonomy): Bacteria > Bacteroidota > Bacteroidia > Chitinophagales > Saprospiraceae > Flavilitoribacter > Flavilitoribacter nigricans. Next base: position 8,312 of record NZ_PDUD01000069.1, on the reverse strand, counting down.
AAGAGAAATGAGTTTTCTTACGCTATTCGCCCTTCCCAATCTTCCGGATTCCGGCGTTCCATAAAGACCGAAATGATGTAGGCGGTATCCACTTTAAGTACAAACAGCACCGAACATTTGAAGGTAGAATAAAATCGTGCCCGGCGAAGTCCGGACGGATGGATGATGGGAAAAGATAATGGTCGATCGGCAATAGCTTCCTCGATCTGTTCGTAGAGATCCAAAAAGCGCATCGCCGTTGTAGGAGTCTCTTGCTCCAGGTAGTAGGTAACAACCTCGTCCAGGTCATTTTCGGCTTCCGCCGATATTTCAATGTTGCAGGCCATGCTTCCCGCGGATTCGGCTGAGGACTTCTTTAGCAGGAGTGAAGGTCATTTCGCCCTTCTCAAAAGCCTCCATACGTCGTTCCAGTTCGGCCTGTTGTTCGGGCGAAAGCTCCAGGGCAAAGTCTTCATCGGTTTCGATGATACTCTCCAGCAGGAAGTAGGCCAGCTCTTTCCGGCCTGCCTTATCCAACTTCAAACTTTCCGCCTTTAGTGATTCTACAGTCATAATATTATACAGTATAGCTTAACAAATATACTATATCCGGGGCTTTAATTCAATGCTCCATTTCCGGGACGCTGTTCACTTTCCCTCATATTCCCCTAAGCTGTCACGGTTTTCTCAAAAACTCGCCGCCAGCTCAGGCACCCAGGAACAATCGGCAAAGTGAGATGTGAGCTACAGTGCTACCTCACGCCTTGCCTGTTTCCCTTTTCCCGCCTGTAATTGCGTTTTTCCTCCCTTTTTTTGCTTCGGCAAGATACGCCCTGCCTCCATCGGAGTAAAGGACCGTAAACTTTCCGGACTGATTTTTCTCTGCAATAAAAATAACTCCTCCTTCCTTGACACCGTCTCCGGCTGTTCGTGATGCTGCCTTGCAAAAGGGAGGCAACCTCAATTACGTATCCGGCAGCAAAAGAAAAACTGCCCACGAGGTATCACCTCCGCTCCCGAATGAAGGGAGTTTCCTAATTAACAATCCGTAAAAATTACGAACATGACTTACAAGATCCCTACTCAGGTCACCGAAGTAAAGATGGTGTACTACAACAAGGTAAAAGCAGCCGACCGGCCACAAGTCAAAAGCTCTTTTGATGCTTACGAAATACTGGCCGCCAATTGGGACGAAGGGACCATTAACCTGTATGAAGAATTTTTCATCCTGTTGCTGGATCGAGCGAGCCGGGTAATGGGCCGTTATCCTGTATCACAGGGCGGCGTAGCCGGTACGGTAGTAGATGCCAAGATCATTTTTGCCGCCGCATTAAAATGCAGGGCCAGCAGCCTGATCTTAGCGCATAATCACCCATCGGGCCAGCTTCGCGCATCCCAGGCCGATATCGCCCTGACTAACAAACTGGTCAAAGCCGGCGAACTGCTTGACATTCTCGTACTGGATCACCTGATCCTGTCACCCGAAGGCGGCTACCTGTCTTTTGCCGACGAAGGAATGATCTAAAGATCTAAGGGGACGAACTCCCCAGCAGGCGGCAAGGGTATCCCAATTTTCCGCATTCATCAAAGATTCATTTGTGCAAACCGGGCAAGGTTAACCCTCCCCTTGCGCCTGCTCCCCCTTTATCTCTCGCCGAGAAGGCAGAACGGTTATGAACCGTTCATTATCAACTTATTAAAAAGGATAAAACCATGAGACAGCAGAAAAACACCACTAAAAAAGACCTCTATCAGGAGGTAACCAACAAAATGATCACGTTACTAGAAAAAGGCGTTAGCCCCTGGCGTTGTACCTGGAACCGCTACGGACTGGCCCGAAATTATGCCACCAAACACCAGTACACCGGCATAAATGCCATTTTAATGAACCTAACAGAACACCCAATTCCGTATTTCATGACCTTCAGACAGGCCAAAAATATGGGTGGCAAGATCCGGAAGGGATCTAAAGCCGAAACGGTCTATTTCTTCAAACCCTTATTCAAGGATCAGGAAGACAATTATGTGAGCTTGGATCAGGCCAAAGCTTTGAAAGGGATGGGCGAAGAGGTACAGATCATTCCGATGCTAAAATGCTTTAAGGTGTTCAATATTGCCGACATTGAAGACATCGAATTTGATATTCCAGAAGTAGAATTACAGGAACACGAACGCATAGTCAAATGTGAAGCCATTATCAAGAATGTACCCAACGCCCCGCAATACGTTTTTGAAGATGCTAATAAAGCCTATTACAACCCAATAGCCGATAAACTGAACATGCCAGATATCCGGCAGTTTACTACGGCGGAAGAATACTATGTGACTTTTTTCCACGAGCTGAGCCATTCCACTGGCCACAAATCCAGACTGGACCGGGAAGGGGTAATGGGCCTAAACCCGTTTGGCTCTGCCGGGTATAGCAAAGAAGAACTGCTGGCGGAAATGGGAGCTTCCTTCCTTGCGGCTCATGTAGGCATCAATTACGATGAGATTACCGAGAACAGCGCGGCCTATTTGCAGGGCTGGTTATCAGCGCTAAAGGCGGATAAAAAACTGATCTTCAAAGCCGCAGCGGAAGCACAAAAGGCAGTGGATTATATTTTGGCTATCCAAAGGAAATATGAGGACTAAAGCCAGGTATAGGACGGAGGAGCGCCGGCCTCCTCTGCTCCTTACCATATCATCAAATTAATGCTGTGCGTATTTCGCGCGCGGCCCGCCTGGTGGGCGGGCAATATCGGTATGCTCCGTTAATAAAACCTATTGTGCTTGTCGCTTTCCATAGCTTTTATTAACTCCGCAGATCCTTTTTTCCAAGAAAGGTAAACCTGATAGCAGTTTTTCCTTTCTACAGTTTGACCGTTTAGACTGATCGCAGTATGGCAGTCTTGCATTTTCCTTGTGTTGCCCGAAATCACCGAGATCATTTTTTCAACCTCTTTTCAGTTTCTCCTGCAAAAAGTATTTCCGTTCGGCAGTTCGTCAGTTTATACTACCAGTAACGAAGGAGAAAACTACATGATCATAGCAGTGACCAACCTAAAGGGCGGCGTCGGCAAATCTACTCTTAGCCGGAACCTGGCCGTTTACTTTGCCCGGCAAGGCGAAAAGACCTGTATCATCGATACCGACATCGAGCAGCGGACGACCTGTGATTGGCGCACCCGCCGGGAAGCCGGTACCGAGCCGCAAATTGATGTGTTTCCTATGTCCAGTACTGATGGATTGATCAACGACATTAAAACTCACCAGGGCAATGGCTACCGGGTGATCATCATTGATGGCGTACCCCAACTGGAAAAGGTCACTACCAAAATGATTCTACTGGCCAACTTCCTGATCATTCCGTTGACACCTTCCATCGATGACTTGAAAAGCTTTGAGCGCTTTCTCCGCAGATACGAGGACGCGAAAACGGTAAAGACAGAAATTCCCGCCTTCCTGATCCTCAACCGCTACAGTTGGAATGGGGAAGGCCATGAAGTAAAGGATGCTTTATCCTTGTTCGAAAAATACGGGATCACACCACTGGAACAGGTCATCCACGAAAGAGTGGCCCACAAGCGGAGCAGTAAATACGGTTTGACTGCCCTGGAGTGGGATGATCCAAAAGCAGAAGCGGAAGTCACTGCTTTTTGCCGGGAAATAGAAACCAAACTCATCGAAAAACTGGAGGTCGCATAATGTCCAAACGAGAAAAAAGAAGCATTACAGATCTGATTAACCAAGCCACTCCGGACGAGCACCAGGTGGAGGCCGCTGTCCACCAGATCCATCAGAATATAGCACAGCCGAAAAAAGAGAAAACCACCCGCGCCACAGTGGATATCCCGGTAAGTTTTCACAAAGAACTAAAGAAGCTACTCATCGATGAATCGATGGAACTCAAAACCTTTTGCCTACAGGCCATCCAGGAAAAGTATGAACGGCTGACCTCCGCTACTGACAAACGGCCAAACTGATGAACTGCCGGCAGTAGGAAAGGATAGCATGAACAGCGAACAGGCCAAAAAACTTTCACTTCCGGATATACTTTCTCGATTGGGTTATCAACCGGTTAGTATTCAAAAAGGCGGTTTTGAATATTGGTATTGCTCTCCTTTCCGGAAGGAAACAGAACCTTCTTTCCATACATCCTACCTGGGCGGAAAATGGATCTGGAATGACTTTGCTGATAGCGGCGGTACCGTGATCGATTTCATCCTACGATATGAAGGGTATACTCGCGTAAGTGATGCTTTACGGTTTTTGGATGACCTATATGGTAAGCACCCTATACAATTAATTCGAACACCAAGTAATGATCTTTTTTCTTTTCAACAGCCAGCCGAGCCGCAGGCGCGGCAATTGGAGTTTATCGAAGCCAAAGACATTGAAAATCTGGCGATCATCAAATACCTCACCCAAAAACGGATGATCTCGGAATCGCTGGCCAGAAAATATCTCAAAGAAGTGCACTACCGCAACCTGGTCAATGGGAAGGAATACTTTGCCTTTGGTATGGAAAACCGATCTGGTGGCTATGAGATCCGGGCGGCTTTGGATGATCATCCTTTTAAATCGGCATTGATCAAGCGGGATATCAGCATTATCCGGGGCTTTAAAAGTGGGAATGGTGTGGTTAACATATTTGAAGGGATGACGGATTTTCTGTCCTTGCTCACTATGATGAAAACGGATAACCTGGCTGGAGATTCGGTGGTGATGCATTCGCTTTCTTCTTATCAGAAGACTGTGGGTTTTATCAAAGAAGAAGGGTATACGGCTATTCATACTTATTTGGATAATAATCGATCTGGGAAGGACTGTAGTCAGCAGTTTATTGGGGACTTTGGGAAGTCGGTGTTTGATGAGAGTCGGATGTTTTTGCCGTTTGAGGATTTGAATGATATGCTTAGAGATAGACAATCTTAAAAGCGGGAAATTAGGTTAGTACGACATAATCTTAATAGGTTAAATACTGGTTAAAAATTCGTAAAATATTAAGAAAAAAGCATAAATGATTACCTCTTAATTACAGCTCAAGAGTAAAATTTGGGTAAATTAAGCACTATATGGGGATTGTGTTCTTAAAAATTTATGTACACTCACTGGAAAATAATACGAAATTGGAACTATATGTATGTATATGTACGTTGTGCTAATTAGCATCATTTCTATGTTTTGATGCTAATTAGAGAACAAGTCTATACAAATGGCAGAAAATAATAAGAGTAAACCTCCAGTTAGTGAGAATACTGAAGATTTTTCTTCTTTACCAAAAAAAGAAGATGCCGAAGTTGGATTACTAAACCTTTCTTTAGATGAGCTTTCATCAGAAATTATAGGAGAGTATCGCCACTCTGCTCCTGTAAAAATGCCAAATCGAGAAGAATTGACGGTTCGCCTAGTAAACATTTCCTTATTACAAAGACTTGATGAGTTGCGAGGAGATGTTACACTAATGCAAACTATTCTATGGACAATAATCGGTACTATTCTTGGTTTTGCAACAAGTCTTTTTGGTTCAGAGCAATCAATCGACCAAATCGATAAACGTTCTTGGTGGCTTTTTTTACTTCTCATAATTTTTGCTGGTGTATTCGGATACCTAACTCAAAGAGCGAATAAGCGAGCTGTCAAGTTACGTAATAAGCTATTTCAAGATGGAGAATAAAAAGGCCTATACAATTGACGTATCGCATTCGATTATAGATCATTTACTCGATACTTCGAAACAATTCCGGGTGAATAGCTGGGACTTTAAAGAGTGGCTTCATGGCGAAACGATTATCCAGAAAACAGGCATTTTGTCCAAAGAATTAGAAGTCTTTTTCGATTTATTTCACCGAATTCTAAGAGGTCAAGGATTTGTTATTATCAACCTTGCTTTTCTACTGGATAAGTACTCAGAGAGTGATGCTGCACCTATTTGTACTTATTTGCTAAGTACATTAGGATCTCCTTTTCGCGTTTTCAAAAAACATCCCGGCCATTGGCGTAAACTTGGGGTAGATTTAAAACGCCCGGCCAATAGGTCTGGCGGCGTTGGTATTAGCCCACTTCATTTAGATTTTGTAAATGCAGCTAATCCTCCAGATATTGTTTGTCTTTTGGCAATACGACATGATCCAGCTCTTGGAGGAAGATCTATAGTTTCTTCATTTGATGGAATAGAAAAAATGTTATCTCCAAAGCATGTACAAATTCTCAGCATGTCTAAATTTAGCGATGGTGTAGTAATTGAGCTAAACGGAATAGGCCAAGATATCAACCCTTTTCCAGTTCTTAATTTCAATTCCCTTTGGAAATATAGATTTACAGGAAACCTTTTATCATCGGAAGCTGACGAAGTGACTCAAAAAGCGTTAAGAGAAATGCTTCATATACTGGAATCACGCAAAATTACATTCTTATTGGAACGGGGGCAGATGCTGATTCTAAATCAGCATCGAGTCCTTCACGGAAGAGAACCTCTTGGCTATGGCCAAAAAGATATACCTGAGAACAAACGCAGATTACTCTTACAGTCATTTGTTCGAACAAATGACTTTTATAATTCTAATTAATTATGATGAGAGAGATAAAAGAAGATATCTTAAAAAATGCTCAAATATTATGGGACTACCACAACCTTGATTTTGCTTTAGAGGAAGCCGATTTCATCTTGGCTATGGGAAGCCATGATGAGAGAGTGGCAATTCATGCTGCTCAACTAGTACTCGATGGCTATGCTCCTCTATTGATCACATCCGGAGGCTTTGGAAAAGTAACAAAAAAAATATGGAATACTAGCGAAGGAAAGCATTTTGCTAACATTGCTGAAAAAATGGGAGTACCTAGAGAAAAAATTCTAGTAGAAGAAGAAGCTACCAATACAGGCGATAATGTTACAAAAAGTAAAGCTATTTTAGCTAGTCATGGGATTAATGTTGAAAAAGGAATTTTAGTTACCAAACCCTACATGTGTCGTAGGGCCTACGCAACAGCAGCAAAACAATGGCCTGAAATAGAATGGCTCGTTTCAGCACCTGAGTTAAGTTTTGGGGACTATCCTAACAGCGAGGTCCCCCTAGATCGAATGATCAATCTTATGGTTGGCGATTTACAAAGAATAAAAATTTATGCAGAAAAAGGTTTTCAAATTCCGCAAGAAATTCCTACGACTGTATGGAGGAGTTATGAAGCTTTGAAAAAAGCTGGATATGACACTTTTGTTATAGAGAATTAGCCCATGCGATATGGAACCGCGCAGTTTTATAAAGTTAAATAATGTAAACTTAAATATGCTAGCCAGTAGTGGCAGCAATACAATAGAAGTTTTTCTTTTTCTTGAGATAAAAAAACTAAAAAAATTGTACGAAAAAACAGGAGATCCATATCCTGTTTACTTAGCCGGACTTTCTATTGCCCAGGCAATTGAGCTTATACCAAAGGCTTCAAATTCTTTTCAATACTCTCGTCTACAATCCCTGTTAGCACAGATGCTTTTAGATCAAGGAAAAGATCAATATACTCTAACTTTGGCTTTAGAACATATATGTAAAGCAGTTGAAATCATATCAAGTTTAAATATGGTTTCCGAAGAACTAATAAAAGAGCATGTAAAGTTTGCCCTGTTTTTGGGCGTTATAAAGAAAGCGTTAGGAGAATATGACGAGTCTATAATGTTAATGCGAGAAAACGCCCTGCTTTTGACTAGCAAGAAGGGTGCTACTAAATTAGATCTAATTCCACTTGAAAGACAAGAAATCATCATGCATCAGTCTGTTAAAGGTCATCAAAAACTAATAAATGAGGCAAGTTTATATGTAAAAAATAAGCCTATTGAATATTATAGCACCATTAAACGCATCTTTGAATTCTTGATGAACACAGACCAATATCCAAAAGCAAAAGAACTTTTTTCTGAATACAGACGAGCATTCTCTTATATTTCAAGAAGATTACCTCCTCTTTCACATATCAGTTTTTTAAAAAATACAGGGCAATTCTATTCTGGAATTGGAGAAAACAAGAAAGCAAAAGTTATCCTCATCAACATCTTGAATGAAGCTAGAAAAAGGAACCTATTTGGTCAAGAAAGGCAGATCTTATACATGTTAGAAGAAATAGAAGCAGGAGAAAGAGCTGAGTTAATTACTTTTTTTGTAAAAAAAAATTGACCTTCTTTTGCTTCATTACATTCTTTTATAGACGTGGTTCCACCAATAGCTGGTTACTTCTGACTCCTAGTGTGCTCTTCCCAAATCGCGCAACCAAAAATAAGTAGAGAGTTATTTCAAAATTATCTAACTTTCAAAAAACTTATCAGATGCGTAAGAGTGATTTTACCGAATCTCAACGACTGG
>NZ_PDUD01000068.1 GCF_002646595.1 Flavilitoribacter nigricans DSM 23189 = NBRC 102662 | reverse complement strand
TAGCAACTGGTCTGACGGATTACTCAGAAACACCGGTAGACATCACCGGCCAGGAGGCAGCTTACGGTCTGACGATCACGGAAACTTGTAACTACACCACAACTTATGTAGATACGCAAACGGGCACCTGCCCGATCGTGATCACGCGTACGTTTACCGTAACCGATGACTGTCTGAATGTAGGTACGGATGTACAAACCATCACCATCGACGATACGACCGCACCGGTAGTAACGGCTCCGGATGATGATGCGATTGAGGCTTGCGATGTTGCCACTGGTTTGACGGATTACTCCGAAACTCCTGTGGACATCACCGGCCAGGAAGCAGCCTACGGACTTACAGTTACGGAAGCTTGTGATTACACGGTCACTTATGTAGATACCCAGGCCGGTACCTGCCCGATCGTAATCACGCGTACCTTCACGGTCACGGATGAGTGTCTGAATATCGGTACGGACGTACAAACGATCACGATTGATGATACGACCGCACCGGTAGTCACCGCACCGGATGACGATACGATTGAAGCTTGTGATGCGACCACCAGTTTACCGGACTATTCCGAAACGCCAGTGGATATCACCGGTCAGGAAGGTAATTATGGTCTGACCATTACGGAAGCCTGTAATTACACCACGACCTATGTCGATACGCAGACCGGCACTTGTCCGGTCGTGATCACGCGTACCTTTACGGTAACCGATGAGTGCTTGAATGTTGGTACGGACGTACAAACCATCACCATCGGTGATACGACCGATCCCGTAGTTACGGCTCCGGATGATGATACGATTGAGGCTTGCGATGTGGGAACTGGTCTGACGGATTACTCTGAAACTCCAGTAGATATTACGGGCCAGGAAGGTGCTTACGGCCTGACGATCACGGAAGCTTGTAACTATACCACGACTTACGTGGATACGCAAACGGGCACTTGTCCGGTAGTGATCACGCGTACCTTCACCGTTACCGATGATTGCTTGAAAGTAGGCACAGACGTGCAGACGATCACGATCGATGATACGACTGCACCGGTAGTGACCGCTCCGGATGATGATGCGATCGAGGCCTGTGATGTAGCGACCGGCCTGACGGATTACTCCGAGACGCCGGTAGATATTACCGGCCAGGAAGGCGCTTACGGCCTGACTGTGACGGAAGCCTGTGATTACACCGTCACTTATGTGGATACCCAAGCCGGTACCTGCCCGATCGTAATCACGCGTACGTTCACGGTAACCGACGAGTGCTTGAATGTCGGCACCGACGTGCAGACGATCACGATTGATGATACGACTGCACCGGTAGTGACCGCTCCGGATGATGATACGATCGAGGCTTGTGATGCAACCACGAGCCTGGGTGATTACTCCGAAACACTGGTAGACATCACCGGTCAGGAAGCGGCCTATGGCCTGACGATCACGGAAGCCTGTGATTACACCACAACATATATCGACACACAAACCGGCAGCTGTCCGGTGGTTATCACGCGGACCTTCACGGTAACCGACGAGTGCTTGAATGTAGGTACGGACGTACAAACCATCACCATCGATGATACGACCGCACCGGTAGTCACTGCACCGGATGATGATACGATCGAAGCTTGCGATGTGGCAACTGGCCTGACGGATTACTCCGAAACACCGGTAGACATCACCGGTCAGGAGGGCGCTTACGGTCTGACGATCACGGAAACTTGTAATTACACTACGACCTACGTAGATACGCAAACGGGTACCTGCCCAATCGTGATCACGCGTACGTTTACGGTAACCGATGATTGTTTGAACGTGGGTACGGATGTACAAACCATCACCATTGACGATACGACCGCACCAGTAGTTACCGCTCCGGACGATGATACGATCGAAGCTTGCGATGTGGCAACTGGTCTGACGGATTACTCCGAAACTCCTGTGGACATCACCGGCCAGGAAGCAGCCTACGGACTTACAGTTACGGAAGCTTGTGATTACACGGTCACTTATGTGGATATGCAAGCCGGCACCTGCCCAATCGTGATCACACGTACCTTCACGGTTACCGACGAATGCCTGAATGTAGGCACCGACGTGCAGACCATCACGATCGATGATACGACCGCACCGGTAGTCACCGCACCGGATGATGATACGATCGAAGCCTGTGATGCGACCACCAGTTTGCCGGATTATTCCGAGACGCCAGTGGATATCACCGGTCAGGAAGGTAATTATGGCCTGACAATTACGGAAGCTTGTAATTACACCACGACCTATGTCGATACGCAGACCGGCACTTGTCCGGTCGTGATCACGCGTACCTTTACGGTAACCGATGAGTGCTTGAATGTTGGTACGGACGTACAAACAATTACCATAGGAGACACAACGGATCCCGTAGTTACTGCACCGGATGATGATACGATCGAAGCTTGCGATGTAGCGACCGGTCTGACGGATTACTCCGAGACTCCGGTAGACATCACCGGTCAGGAAGGTGCTTACGGGCTTACGATCACGGAAGCTTGTAACTATACCACGACTTACGTGGATACGCAAACGGGCACTTGTCCGATCGTGATCACACGTACCTTCACCGTTACCGATGATTGCTTGAACGTAGGCACAGACGTGCAGACGATCACTATCGATGATACGACTGCACCGGTAGTGACTGCTCCGGATGATGATACGATCGAGGCTTGCGATGTAGCGACCGGCCTGACGGATTACTCCGAGACTCCGGTAGATATTACCGGCCAGGAAGGCGCTTACGGCCTTACGGTCACGGAAGCCTGTGATTACACCGTCACTTACGTGGATATCCAAACCGGCAGCTGCCCGATCGTAATCACGCGGACCTTTACGGTAACCGACGAGTGCTTGAATGTCGGCACCGATGTACAAACAATCACGATTGATGATACGACTGCACCGGTAGTGACCGCACCGGATGATGATACGATCGAAGCCTGTGATGCAAGCACGAGCCTGGGTGATTATTCCGAGACTCCGGTAGACATCACCGGTCAGGAAGCGGCCTATGGCCTGACGATCACGGAAGCTTGTGATTACACTACAACATACGTCGACACGCAAACCGGCAGCTGTCCGGTCGTGATTACTCGTACGTTCACGGTAACCGACGAGTGTCTAAACGTCGGTACGGACGTACAAACCATCACCATCGACGATACGACCGCACCGGTAGTCACTGCACCGGACGATGATGCGATTGAGGCTTGTGATGTAGCGACTGGCCTGACGGATTACTCCGAAACACCGGTCGATATCACCGGCCAGGAAGGCACCTATGGCCTGACGATCACGGAAACTTGTAACTACACCACCACTTATGTAGATACGCAAACGGGCACCTGTCCGATCGTGATCACCCGGACCTTCACAGTAACCGATGACTGTCTGAATGTAGGCACGGACGTGCAAACGATCACCATCGATGATACAACCGCCCCGGTAGTTACTGCACCGGATGATGATACCATCGAATCTTGTGATGTGACGACTGGCCTTGCCGATTACTCCGAGACGCCGGTGGATATTACCGGTCAGGAAGGCACTTACGGCGTAACCGTAGACGAAGCCTGCGACTATACGATCACTTATGTCGATACGCAGACCGGTACTTGTCCGATCGTGATCACCCGTACTTTCACCGTGACGGATGAATGTCTCAATGTAGGTACGGATGTGCAGACGATCACGATTGGTGATACAACTGATCCGGTAGTAACGGCTCCGGATGATGTGGTTTTTGAAGCATGTGACGCTACTACCAGCTTGCCGGATTACTCCGAAACTCCGGTGGATATTACCGGTCAGGAAGGGGTGTACGGGCTTAGCGTCACGGAAGCCTGCGATTACACGATCACCTATGTCGATACGCAGACGGGTACCTGCCCGATCGTGATCACGCGGACCTTCACGGTAACCGATGAATGTCTGAACGTGGGTACGGACGTACAAACCATCACGATTGGAGATACGACCGATCCGGTGGTGACGGCTCCGGATGATGATACGGTCGAAGCCTGCGATGTTGCCGGCGGCCTTGCCGATTATTCGGAAACTCCGGTGGACATTACGGGCCAGGAAGGCACTTATGGGGTGACGGTCACGGAAGCCTGTGATTATACGGTCACCTATGTGGATACGCAATCAGGCACCTGCCCGATCGTGATCACGCGTACCTTCACGGTAACCGATGAATGTCAGAATGTGGGCACGGATGTGCAAATCATTACGATCGAGGACACCACCAGTCCAACGGTCAACTGTCCGGGCGATGTAACCGTTAGCTGTTCAGCGGAAGTTCCGGTGGAGGATATCACCTTAATCAATGCCCTGGATAACTGTGGTAGTGTAACGGTGACCTTTGTACAGGATGTATCCGATAATCTAAGCTGTTCGGAAACAATAACCCGCACTTACCGGGTCACGGATGATTGTGGCAATACCGCCGATTGCGAGCAATTGATCGTAATTAATGATCTGACCGCACCGGTATTTGAAGACCCACCGGCTGACGTTACCGTAGAGTGTATCGAAGCTGTTCTTCCGGCTCCGGATCTGACTTGGACGGACAATTGTGATGGTTCCGGATCGGTTCCCGGTATTGATACCGATAACGGTGGAAGTTACACGCGTACCTGGACCTACACCGATGCTTGTGGAAATACGACTGCAGTTACCCAGGTGATCACCATTGGTGTACTTGCCGTTAGTCTTGAACCGGTGGCACCACTCTGTATTAATGCCGGACCACAGCAGATCATTGTGGATAAACCTGGTGGAACCTGGACCGGAGCCGTTAATACCAATGGTATGTTTAATCCGGCGGCTAACGGAGCGGGTGTGCACATGGTAGGATATATTTACATGAATGCAGAAGGTTGCCAGGCAACCGATGAGATCGCCGTGACCGTACTCGCCCGGGAAAGTGAAACAATAGATCAGACCATTTGTGAAGGAGAATCCCTGACCATTAACGGGAACACTTACGAAAATCCGGGTATCTATACTGATACCATACCTAGTGGATCAGTCAACGGTTGCGATTCGATCCTGAATATCAACCTGATCGTTCTGGAATCGGATACCGTTAACATCGCCGAGACCATTTGCGAGGGGGCTACCTACAATCTGGGCAATCAGTCCCTGACCACTACCGGCACTTACCAGGCGACCTTTACGGCCGAAAATGGCTGTGATAGTCTGGTGGTATTGGATCTAACGGTATTACCGGCCTATGAAGAAACACTGGATGAAGAGATCTGCGATGGCGAAAGCTACGGATTCGGCAGCCAGACCCTAACTACCGGCGGTACTTATACCGAGACCTTTACGGCTGAAAATGGCTGTGATAGCACAGTTACACTGAACCTGACTATTCTACCGACCTTTACGGAAGCAGTCGCTGCCGATATCTGCGACGGCGACAGCTACGAGTTCGGCACGCAAACGCTGACTATCGGTGGAACCTATACCGAAGTGTTTACCGCTGCCAACGGCTGTGATAGCACGGTGACCCTGACTCTGACGGTCCTGCCGACCTTTGCGGAAACGATTACTGCAGAGATCTGCGACGGCGACAGCTATGAGCTCGGCACGCAAACGCTGACTATCGGCGGTACTTACACAGAAGTATTCACCGCTGCCAATGGTTGTGACAGCACCGTGACGCTGACGCTCACGATCCTTCCGATCTACGTCGAGACGGTTGATGCCGAAATTTGCGATGGGGACAGCTACGAGCTGGGCACGCAAACGCTGACCACGGGTGGTACCTACACGGAAGTCTTCACGGCCGCTAACGGTTGTGATAGTACCGTGACGCTGAACCTGACCGTGTTGCCGATACTAACGGAAACCATCGATGCGGAGATCTGTGACGATGACTTCTACACCTTCGGTAATCAAAATATTTCAACTCCGGGAACCTACACCGAGACCTTCACTTCCAGTATCGGTTGCGATAGTGTGGTAACTCTAAACCTGACGGTCCTGCCGACCTTCACGGAGGCGGTTGCTGCCGATATCTGCGATGGCGAAAGCTATGAATTCGGCCCGCAGACCCTGACCACGGGCGGCACCTACACGGAGATTTTCACCGCTGCCAACGGTTGTGACAGCACGGTTACGCTGACCCTGACGATCCTGCCGACCTTTACGGAAACGATCGATGCGGAGATCTGCGACGGCGATAGCTATGAATTCGGGCCACAAACCCTGACTACGGGCGGCACCTACACCGAAGTGTTTACCGCTGCCAACGGTTGTGATAGTACCGTCACCCTGAATCTGACGATCCTGCCGACCTTCACCGAGACGGTCGATGCAGAGATCTGTGATGGGGATAGTTACGAGTTCGGTACGCAGACGTTGACTACGGATGGTACCTACACGGAAGTCTTCACGGCGTCTAACGGTTGTGATAGTACCGTAACGCTGAACCTGACCGTGCTGCCGATCCTAACGGAAACCATCGATGCGGAGATCTGTGATAATGACTTCTACACCTTCGGTAATCAGAATATTTCAACTCCGGGCACCTACACCGAGACCTTTACTTCCAGCATTGGTTGCGATAGTACGGTGACCCTGAATCTGACGGTCCTGCCGACCTTCACCGAGGCGGTTACGGCGGAGATCTGCGATGGCGACAGCTACGAATTTGGCACGCAGACCCTGACCACGGGCGGCACCTACACGGAGATTTTCACCGCTGCCAACGGTTGTGACAGCACTGTTACGCTGACCCTGACGATCCTGCCGACCTTTACGGAAACGATCGATGCGGAGATCTGCGACGGTGACAGCTACGAGTTTGGACCACAAACGCTGACCACGGGCGGTACCTATACCGAAGTCTTTACCGCTGCCAACGGTTGTGATAGCACCGTCACCCTGAATCTGACGATCCTTCCGACCTTCACTGAGACGGTCGATGTGGAGATCTGTGACGGTGACAGCTTCGAGTTTGGCACGCAAACGCTGACTGCTGACGGTACGTACACGGAAGTCTTCACGGCCGCCAACGGTTGTGATAGTACCGTAACGCTGAACCTGACCGTGTTGCCGATCCTAACGGAAACCATCGATGCGGAGATCTGTGACGATGACTTCTACACCTTTGGTAATCAGAATATCTCAACTCCAGGTACTTACACCGAGACCTTTACTTCCAGCATCGGTTGCGACAGTACGGTGACCCTGAATCTGACGGTCCTTCCGACCTTCACCGAGGCGGTTGCGGCGGAGATCTGCGATGGTGATAGCTACGAGTTTGGCAACCAAACGCTGACCACGGGTGGCACCTACACGGAAGTCTTTACTGCTGAAAATGGCTGTGATAGTACCGTTACACTGACCCTGACGATCCTGCCGACCTTTACGGAAACGATCGCTGCGGAGATCTGCGATGGTGACAGCTACGAGTTTGGTAACCAAACGCTGACCACGGGCGGCACCTACACGGAAGTCTTTACGGCCGCTAATGGTTGTGATAGCACCGTTACCCTTACGCTAACCATCCTGCCGACCTTTACCGAGGCGATCGATGTAGAGATCTGTGAGGGCTATAATTATCAGTTTGGCACGCAAACGCTGACTGCAGACGGTACCTATACGGAAGTCTTTACCGCGGCTAACGGTTGTGACAGCACCGTTACCCTGACACTGACCGTACTACCAGAATTAACAGAATCGATCAGTGCGGAGATCTGTGAAGGGGAGACCTATCCGTTCGACGGCCAGGATCTGGATGCCGACGGTACTTACACGGCTACCTTTACAGCGAGCAACGGTTGTGACAGTACCGTCACCCTGACCTTGACAATCCTGCCGGATTTGACGGAATCTATTGCTGCGGAGATCTGTGAAGGAGAGACCTATCCGTTCGACGGCCAGGATCTGGATACCGGCGGTACCTACACGGCTACCTTTACGGCGAGCAACGGTTGTGATAGTACCGTTACGCTGACGCTGACAATCCTGCCGGATTTAGAGGAATCTATTACTGCGGAGATTTGCGAAGGGGAGACCTATCCGTTCGACGGTCAGGACCTGGATGCCGAGGGCACTTATACCGCTACCTATACGGCGAGCAACGGCTGCGATAGTACCGTTACGCTGACGCTGACAATCCTGCCGGATTTGACGGAATCCATTACTGCGGAGATTTGCGAAGGCGAGACCTATCCGTTCGACGGCCAGGACCTGGATACCGACGGCACTTACACGGCCGTCTTCCCGGCGAGCAACGGCTGCGATAGCACCGTTACCCTAACACTGACGGTACTGCCGGAACTGACGGAATCCATTACGGCGGAGATTTGCGAAGGGGAGACCTATCCGTTCGACGGCCAGGATCTGGATGCCGACGGTACCTACACCGGCACCTTCACGGCCAGCAACGGTTGTGACAGTACGGTTACCCTGACGCTGACGGTACTGCCGGAACTGACCGAATCCATTGCTGCGGAGATCTGCGACGGGGAGACCTATACTTTCGACGGTCAGGACCTGGATGAGTCCGGCACTTATACCGGCACCTTTACGGCGAGCAGCGGTTGCGACAGTATCGTTACCCTAACGCTAACGGTATTGCCGGAATTGGAGGAAGCTATCACCGCCGAGATCTGTGAGGGCGAGACTTACACCTTTGATGGTCAGGACCTGGATACGGACGGTACCTACACCGCCACGTATACCGGCAGCAACGGTTGCGACAGCACGGTTACCCTGACCCTGACGGTACTGCCCGAGTTGGCTGAATCCATTAGCGCAGAGATTTGCGAAGGCGAAACCTATCCATTCGACGGTCAGGATCTGGATACAGACGGTACTTACACGGCCGTCTTCACGGCGAGCAACGGTTGCGATAGCACCGTTACCCTGACCCTGACCGTCCTGCCGGAGTTAGAAGAATCTATTACGGCGGAGATCTGCGAAGGCGAGACTTATCCGTTTGACGGCCAGGATCTGGACGCGGATGGTACTTATACCGCGGTCTTCCCGGGTAGCAACGGTTGTGACAGTACGGTTACCCTGACGCTGACGGTGCTACCGGAACTGACCGAATCCATTACGGCGGAGATTTGCGAAGGCGAAACTTATACATTCGACGGCCAGGATCTGGATGCGGACGGCACCTATACCGGTACCTTTACATCCAGCAGTGGCTGCGACAGTATCGTTACCCTGACGCTGACGGTATTGCCGGAATTGGAAGAAGCCATTACCGCGGAGATCTGTGAAGGCGAGACTTACACTTTTGATGGCCAGGATCTGGATACCGACGGTACCTACACCGCGGCTTATACCGGCAGCAACGGTTGCGATAGCACGGTTACCCTGACATTGACGGTACTGCCGGAACTGGAAGAAGCCATTGCCGCGGAGATCTGTGACGGAGAGACTTATACATTCGACGGTCAGGATCTGGATACCGATGGTACTTACACAGCCGTCTTCACGGCGAGCAACGGTTGCGATAGCACGGTCACCCTGACGCTGACGGTACTGCCAACCTTCGAGGTCACGATCGATGAAGCGATCTGCGAAGGGGATACCTACAGCTTCGGCGGTCAGGATATCGCGATTGGCGGTACCTATACGGAAGTCTTCACGGCCAGCAACGGTTGTGATAGTACCGTTACCCTCAATCTGGAGATTCTACCGGAACTCAGCAGCACCATTGACGAAGAGATTTGCGAAGGCGATGTATACGAATTCGGCACCCAGTCTCTGGATGAAACGGGTACCTATACCGAAACCTTCGTCTCCTCGCTGGGCTGTGACAGTATCGTCACCCTGAACCTGACAGTACTGCCGCAATTGGAAGAAACGATCGATGTGGTGATTTGCGAAGGCGAGAGTTACACCTTAGGCGCACAGGATCTCTCAAGCCCGGGTACTTATACCGAGACCTTCATTTCCAGCATCGGTTGTGACAGCATAGTGACCTTACATCTGGAAGTGATCAATATTGAGGTTACTGTTGACAATATTATTTGTGATGATGCGGGTACGCCGCAGGATCCTTCGGATGACCTGTTCACTTTCGAGATCACGGTTACGAACGATAGCCTCCGCAACGGATGGACTACCAGCAACGGAGAGACCGGTGATTACAACACCACCGTTATCCTCGGGCCTTACCTGATCAGTGACGGTGATCTCAATCTCGATCTTTGGGATACGGACCAACCGGACTGTATCACTTCCTTTGAGGTGACGGCACCGCCGCCATGCTCTGAAGATTGTGCGATCGAAGCGATCGTAAGCAACATCATCTGTGATGACAATGGGACGCCCGGCATTACGGATGACGACCTGTTCTATTTCGATATTTCAGCTACTGGAGTTAATGTAGGCGATAACTGGACGGCCACCCTGAATGGTGATGTGCTCGTACCATCGGCTGCCTACGACGAGACGGTAACCGGTCTGGGGCCATTCAATATCATCGACGGCAACCTTTCCGTTACGGTGACGGATGTCGATGATCCGAATAATTGCCCGGTCATCGTAGAGGTTATCGCACCACCGTTCTGTTCGGAGCCCTGTACGATAGCGATCGAATTGATCGGTCCTTTCTGTGATGACAACGGAACACCTTCCGATCCTCTGGATGATGAATTCACCTTCCAGATCCTGGTAACGGGCGGAGGCGATGATCCTAACGGATGGACCGATCAGAACGGCCGGACCGGTACCTACGGAGTCGCCGCGGATTTCGGACCGTTCCCGATCAGTGGAGGAGCGATCAACCTGGTGATCACGGATATTGATCTCGAATACTGCAGCAACACCATAGATGTTGATCCACCGGCTACCTGCTCCGAACTGTGCTTGATCACGCTGACGCCGATAGATACGCTTTGCGATGTCAACGGAACGCCCTATACGGCGGGTGACGATATCTTTACCTTTACCTTGATCGTTGATGGCAGTAACCTGTCCGATAGCTGGGTATCCAACGATGCCAGTCAGCCCACCGGTGCTTACGGAACGCCGGTAACCTTCGGACCTTACGATATCGCTGACGGCGATGTAAGCATCGTGATCACCGACAGTGTCGATCCGGATTGCGAAGAGACGATCACTATCGCGGCACCGGAGCCTTGTTCCGGTGAGTGTGAGATCGAAGCGGTACTCAGCAATGTGACCTGTCTGGACAACGGAACGCCGTCCAATCCGAACGATGATCTGTACACCTACGAGATCACCGTTTCCGGAGGCAATGCCGCCGGACCACAGGGGTGGGTAGATTCTTACGGAACCACGGCCGAATACGATAGTGTAGTGGTCTTCGGACCGTTCCCGATCGTTAACGGTCCTCGTTTCCACATTATCACCGATTCCCTGTTTGCCGGGTGCTTTACGACTCTGACCGTTAATCCGCCGGCTCCTTGTTCCAATACCTGTGACATTAATGCAGTGCTCACGGAAGGCCCGATTTGCGACGATAACGGTACGCCTCTGGATCCTACCGATGATGCATTTAGCTTCCAGGTGACGGTCGAGGCTGCAAATGGTTCGATTCAGGGCTGGACGTCCACAGATCCTAATACGCCAAACGGAACCTACGGAGCGGCTGCCAATTTTGGTCCGTATCTGATCTCGGGAGGCGCGGTGACGATCACATTTACGGATCGTGCGGATCCGAACTGTGTATCCACCATCACCGTAACGCCGCCGGATGCCTGTTCCTTCCAGTGCGATATCGATATCGAACTGGTAGCGACGCCTTGTGATCCGAACGGCACGCCGCTGGATCCGAGTGATGATCAGTTCTATGTACTGGCGGAGGTGACGGGTATCAATACCGGTGGTAGCTACCGGATTGTCGGATTCCCCGGCCTGCATCCTTACGGTCAGGTAAATGTGATCGGGCCATATCCGATTTCCGGAGGACGCGTTTGTGTAGAAGTTTACGATCGTGTGGATGGCAGCTGTACAGCTACTATCTGTACCGATCCGCCGCCCACCTGTGCCGAATGTGAGATCAATGCCCAGGTACTGGAAAAACGCTGTGAGGACAACGGTACTCCGGAGGATCCGACCGACGATATCTTCTACTTCGACGTGATCGTTACGGGTCAAAATGCTTCCGGTCTGGGATGGCGCCAGGTGGATATCTTTAACAACACGCTGTTATCCGGACTTTACGGCGAGGTGAAGACCTTCGGTCCGTACAGCATTGCCGATGGCGTAGTTTCCATCCGGATCAGAGATAAGACAGATTCTGCCTGTAAAGTAGACTTCACCGTAACGCCGCCGGAATCCTGTTCCGATGAATGTGATGAAACGGTCACCCTTGAAGAAGAACTGTGCCCGGGTGAGTCAGTCACTTTCTTTGATCGAGAGATCTCGTCGGCCGGCACTTACTTTGAGACCAAACCGGGTGAAGCCGCTAACGGCTGTGATGTGATCTACCAACTGACGGTAGTGGTGTTGGAAGAAGCTGAGGGTACGATCTCCGCCACGATCTGCGAAGGAGAGACCTATACCTTCGGAAGCGATCAGCTGACCAGTGCGGGTACCTATACGCGGGTACTGGCCGGTCAGGCCGCTAACGGTTGTGACAGTACCGTTATCCTGACCCTGGATGTACTTCCGAACGCCAGACAGATCATCAATGCCAGCATTTGTGAAGGCGAAAGCTACGGTGCCGGCGGCGATGACTTCACGGAAGAAGGAACTTATACCATCCTGTTGGAAGGTCAGGCGGCGAATAGCTGCGACAGTATCATTACCCTCAACCTGACGGTACACGAACCGGTAGACGAAACCGTTACCGCCACGATCTGTGCGGGTGAGGTATTCGAATTCAACGGCAAGCAATACGATACTGCAGGCACCTATCAGGATGTAGATGAAGGCGGTAGCATTGACGGCTGTGATATCAACTACACGATCATTGTCGAAGTAGTGCCGCTGGCTACCGGAACGGTCAACGCCGAGATCTGTGCCGGCGAAACTTTCCGTTTCAACGGTCAGGATTACAGCACGGCCGGAACGTATACCCATACGATCCAGGGCGGAAGCGCTGCGGGTTGTGACAGTACCGTAACGCTGGTACTGAAAATAAATCAGCCGGTGACGAACGAGATTACCGCCACGATCTGTGAAGGAGAGACCTTCACGCTGAACGGCAAAACTTACAGCCAGCCCGGTACCTACATGGATAGTGAGACCGGCGGCAGTGCGGATGGTTGTGACAGTACCCTCATCCTTCATCTGGATGTCAATGATGTGGTATTCATCGACGATACGGCGGAGATCTGCGAAGGCGAATCTTATGACTTCTTCGGTCGCACTCTGACCACTTCCGGTGTTTACCGTGATACGATGATCGGCGGTAGCCCGACCGGTTGCGATGTCGTCAATCAACTGACCCTGACGGTGAAACCACCGGCAACCAATAATGTGGATGCGGAGATCTGTGAAGGGGAGACCTATACGGTCGGCGGCGAAGTATTCGATCAGGATGGCGTCTATACGGTAGTATTAGCGGGAGAAGCCGCCAACGGTTGTGACAGTACCATCGTGCTGACCTTGACGGTATTCGAATCCGAGGGCGAAACGATCGAGGCCACCATTTGCGAAGGTGAAGTATTCGAGTTCAATGGCAAGACTTACGATACGGCTGGTACCTACACCGATGTAGTGATGAATGCCGGAAATGCCGGTTGTGATGTGAATTACATCATCATCATCGAAGTTGTACCGGTCGCTACCGAAACCGTCAATGCCGAGATCTGTGCCGGTGAATCTATCTTCTTCAACGGTGAAGAGTACGATACGGCCGGTAGCTATGAGCATACGCTGATCGGGGCCAGTGCCGACGGTTGTGACAGCATTGTGACGCTGGTGCTGACCGTAAATCAGCCGGTCACCAATGAGATCAACGCCACGATCTGTGCCGGGGAAACGTACACGCTGAATGGCGAAACCTATTCCCAGCCGGGTACTTATACCGATGTGATCGAGAATGGTAGTGCCGACGGTTGTGATAGCACGCTGATCCTGAATCTGCAGGTGAATGACGTGGTGCTGGTTGAGGAGAGTGCCGAGATCTGTGAAGGAGAGACCTACCGCTTCGGCGGAGTGGACCTCAGCGATTCCGGTGTTTACCGGGATACCATGATCGGTGCCAGTCCTTCCGGTTGTGATGTGGTAACTACACTGACCCTGACGGTACAGCAACCGTCCACTGCGACCATCGTCCGCTCCATTTGTGAAGGCGAATCCATCGTATTCGGCGGTGAGACCTACACGGAAAGCGGTACCTATACCGAATTCCTCGCCGGTGGCAATGCCGTGGGTTGTGACAGTACCACTACGCTCATCCTGACGGTAAATGATCAGGTGATCAACGAAATTAGCGCGACTATCTGTGAAGGAGAGAGCTACGAATTTGAAGGACAGATCCTGACCCAGAGCGGTGTCTACACCGAACTGTTCCCGCAGGGCAGCAGTGCTGGTTGCGATAGTCTGATCCGTCTGGATCTGCAGGTACTCGAACCCGGAGAACTGGTAAGAAACGTACAGATCTGTACCGGAGAATCCTATACCTTCAACGGTGAGGTCTATACGACAACGGGTACCTACTTCGATACCATCTTCAACGGTGCCGCCAATGGCTGTGATAGTCTGCTGGTACTGAATCTGGAAGTGGAAGATGCCGTTACCAACGAGATCGACGCTACTATTTGCGAAGGTGAACCCTACACGATCAACGGCAACGAATACGATACGCCGGGTACCCATATGGAAGTTATCACGGGCGGAAGCGCCGCGGGTTGCGACAGTATCATTATTCTGAATCTGGAAGTGGAAACGGCCGTCGTCAATGAGATCGACGTTACGATCTGCGAAGGAGAGGAATACACTATCGGTAGTGATACTTACACGACTTCCGGAATGTACAGTACGACGATCCCGGGTGGTGCGGCCAACGGTTGCGACAGTACCATTATCCTGAATCTGCAGGTGAACCAGCCGGTGACCAACCCGATCTCAGCCAGCTTCTGTGCCGGCGACAGTTACGAATTGAACGGCACGACCTACACGGCCGGCGGTACGTACCGGGATACGCTATTCGGAGCCGCTGCGAATGGTTGCGACAGTATACTGGTGCTTACCCTGGAAGAATTGCCGGTAGCTATCAATGAGATCTACGGCGAGATCTGCGAGGGGAATGCATTTGAGGTAAACGGACGTTTCTACTTCGAGGCCGGTACCTACACGGATATAATTCCGGGTGGAGCCGCGAACGGTTGTGACAGCATCCTGCAGATCGAGTTGATCATCCTGCCGTTGGGTACCTACGAAGAATCAGCCACGATCTGTGCCGGTGATAACTTCAGCTGGAACGGCCGTATCTACAACACGACCGGTGAGTACGAGATCGTCCTGCCGGGGGCGGCTGCTAACGGCTGTGATAGCGTACTGACGCTGAACCTGACCGTACTGCCAGAACTGATCCCGACCATCGTCGGTGCGCCTTATCTCTGTGCAGGAGAGGGCACAACGGTATACGTAGACGGTGATTTTGTGAGCTATCTGTGGTCTACCGGAGCGACTACGCCGAGCATTTACGTGGAAGAGCCGGGCGTTTACTCCGTAACGGTCACTTCCGACCGGGGTTGTGAAGGCACCAATTCCATAAATATCCAGGAAGCTCCGTCACCGGTAGCGGATGCCGGCGAAGATACGGCCTTTGATTGCGGTGCACCAACGGTTACGCTGGACGGCAGCGGATCCAGTGCGGACGTCATCCTCTTCGAATGGAGTGGTCCGGGTATCACTTCCACTACTCGCAATCACATTTATCCGGTCGTGAGCCAGGCGGGCATGTACATCCTGGAAGTGACCAATGGATTTGGCTGTATGGATCGGGATACGGTGATCGTGGAAGAAGGTGATCTGCCGCCACTGGCGGATGCCGGCCCGAACCGACTGATCACCTGTGATGTGCCCGAAGCTACCCTGCTGGGATCGACCAACAGTCCGAATCCGATGTACACCTGGAGCGGCCCGGGTATCAACGATTCCAACCGCCATCTGCAGAACCCGACCGTTTCCTTCGGCGGTGTCTACACGCTGGTGGTAGAAGATACGGTAACCGGCTGTGTATCCGAACCGGTTGAGGTTTACGTTGGGGTCAATACCGAGGCACCGCTGGCCGTTATCCGCCAGTTGGGAGATCTGGATTGTTATACCTCCGTGATCACCCTCTTCGGTAATACCGACGGTGATGCCGACCAGTACGAATTCCGCTGGACGCAAAACGGCGAGTACATGGGCAACGGCCAGAGCATCCAGGTGACCGAAGGTGGTTGGGTGGTACTGAGCGTACTCGATACGATCAACGGGTGTCCGGCGATCGACAGCCTGCTGGTGGAAGATAAAACGGAATACCCGGCCGCTAACGCCGGTGATCCGGCCGAACTGAACTGTTACCAGGAAACGGCCATTCTGAAAGGTGCGGCTTCCAACGCGCCGTACATCACTTACACCTGGACCGGGCCTGACGGTGGCATTATCTCCGGAGGTAATACCCTTACTCCGGAAGTGGGTACGGCCGGAACGTACTACCTGATGGTTCAGGATACGATCAACGGTTGTAATCGAATGGATTCGGTGATCGTGACGATAGATGACGGCAGCCCGATAGCCATACTGGAGGACAGTCTGCTCCTGAGTTGCGGAGTGGCCCAGATGATCATCGACGGATCCCGTTCTTCTTCCGGTCAGGGTATTTCCTACCAGTGGACCACCATCGGTGGTAACATTGTGGGTAGTACCCAGGTGCAGAATATCGAGGTGAGCAGCGCCGGTCTTTACATCCAGAGCGTATTTGATGTCGGTAACGGTTGTACCGATCAGGATACTATACTTGTCTACGGACCACTGTTGCCGAACTCCGCGAATGTGCTGACCACACCAAGTTGTGCAGACTCCAACACGGGTATCATCGAAGTGGATGCCGTCGAAGGAGGATCGCCGCCTTACGTGTACTCCATAAACGGCGAAAGTGGACCATTTTCAACCGAGCCGGTATTCGAAGGTTTGGCCCCGGGTCCTTACCGGCTTGTGATCGAGGATGTCGTCGGCTGTCAGTGGGATACTACGCTGGTGATCGCTGAACTGGATCCGATCCAGGTGCTGGTATCGGCCCGTACTGATAAGATCGACTGGGGTGATTTCATTCAGTTGAACGGACAGACGGACCTGATGGATGATATGATCGACAGTTTATTCTGGTCACCGGGTAACAACCTGAGCTGTATAAATTGCTACGATCCGATCGCTAATCCGGATTCGACGAAGGTCTACACCTTTACGGTGATCGATACCCTGGGTTGTGAGGGCAGTGCGTCGCTTACGATCTATGTGGATCGGACCAAAGGCGTATACATCCCGAATGCCTTCTCGCCAAACGGAGACGGAGAAAATGACTATTTCACGATCTACGGTAATGAGAACGTAGAACTGATCGAAGAACTGATGATCTTTGACCGCTGGGGTGAACTGGTCTTTATCGCAGAGGACTTCTTACCAAATGTTCCGCAGTTTGGCTGGGACGGATGGTTTAGGCGGAAAAATTCCCAGAGGCCGATGAATGCGGCCGTATTCGCCTTCTTTACCAGGGTTCGCTTTAAAGATGGCACATCGCAGATCTTCAAAGGCGACCTCACCCTGGTGCGATAGCGGATCGGGTTAAGTGCTGACGCCTGCAGAGAGACTGATCCCCCCGAACCGGAACGCCATCGTTTCGGTCCGGGGAAGATCGGTCTCTTTGTAATTCAGTCGGGGAAAAATGAATTGTGTACTAAAAATCTCCAAGACTGCGTACCTTTGTTGCCCAAACCAAAGGAACCAGATTAAATGTCCAAAACCGCCCTTACGACCATCCAGTACGATGCCGGAGCATTATCCGATGACCACCTGCTAGAATTGTATCGCCAACTTTTGATTCCCCGTCTGATCGAAGAAAAAATGCTGATCCTGCTGCGTCAGGGGCGGGTCAGCAAATGGTTTTCCGGGATCGGACAGGAAGCCATCTCCGTGGGCGCTACGGTCGCGCTGGATCCCGATGAATTCATTTTCACCCTCCACCGTAACCTGGGCGTATTCACCGCACGCGACGTACCCATGCACCGCCTGTTCGCGCAGTGGCAGGGCAAACCCCTGGGATTTACCAAAGGGCGGGACCGTTCTTTTCACTTCGGAAGTATGGAGCACCACATAGTGGGTATGATCTCTCATCTCGGGCCGCAGCTTTCCCTGGCCGACGGGGTCGGACTGGCGCATAAGATCCGGGGGGAACGGAAAGTAGCGCTGGCGTTTACCGGAGAGGGAGGTACCAGTGAGGGCGAATTTCACGAAGCGCTGAACGTGGCGGCCGTTTGGCAGTTGCCGGTCATTTTTATCATTGAGAATAACGGTTACGGACTGAGTACGCCCACCCAGGAGCAGTACCGCTGCGAAAAGCTGGCGGATCGCGGTATCGGCTACGGTATGCGGGCCCTGACGATCGACGGCAATAATATTCTGGAAGTTTACCGCACCGTTCGCGGCCTGGCCGAAGAACTGCGGCAAAACCCCGAACCGATCCTGTTGGAATGTCAGACCTTCCGGCGGCGGGGCCACGAGGAAGCCTCCGGCACCAAATACGTACCCCAGGAACTGATGGACTACTGGGAGGAAAGAGATCCCATTGCTAATTACGAGCAATTCCTGCTGGAAAAAGGCATCCTGACCGAGACCCGGAAAAAGCAGTGGGAAAAAGAGATCAAAGCCGAGATCAAAGCGGAACTGGCAATTGCCGATCAGGCACCCAAAGTAGAAGTGATCCTGGAGCAGGAACTGGGCGATGTATACGCACCGGCTCCCGTGATCAGTGAGCCGGACCTGAGAGGGGAGGGGAGTGAAAAAAGGTTCATCGATGCCATTTCCGAGGGTATGGCCCAGGCCATGGAGACCCACGAGGACCTGGTACTGATGGGACAGGATATAGCCGACTACGGCGGGGTATTCAAGATCACCGACGGTTTTGTCGAACGTTTCGGGGCGGAGCGGGTACGGAACACGCCACTTTGCGAAAGCGCCATTGTGGGCGTCGGCCTCGGACTGAGCCTGAAAGGCATGAAAGCTATGGTGGAAATGCAGTTTGCCGATTTTGTGAGCTGCGGATTCAATCAGATCGTCAACAATCTGGCGAAGCTGCACTATCGCTGGGGGCAACCGGCGGATGTAGTGGTGCGCATGCCGACGGGGGCGGGTACCGGTGCCGGGCCCTACCATTCGCAAAGTACGGAAGCCTGGTTTTTTCATGTGCCCGGACTGAAGATCGTTTATCCGGCAACGCCCTACGATGCCAAAGGACTATTGCTGGCGGCATTCGCCGATCCGAACCCGGTATTGTACTTCGAACACAAGGCCCTTTACCGCAGTTTGAGCGGTCCGGTGCCCGAAGAGAACTACCAGTTGCCGATCGGAAAAGCCCGGGTGGCCCGTCCCGGAGCACAACTGACCATCGTTACTTACGGTTTCGGCGTACAGTGGGCAACCGAACACTGCGAACGGGAAAATATCGACGCGGAGATCATCGACCTGCGTACGTTGTTGCCGATCGATTACGAAACGATCGAGGCCAGTGTGCGCAAGACCAGTCGGGTAATTATCCTGCACGAAGACACGCTTTTGGGCGGGATCGGCGGCGAGATATCGGCCCATATCAGCGAGCATTGCTTCGAATATCTGGACGCTCCGGTGCTCCGGATCGGCAGTTTGGATACACCGGTTCCCTTCGCTAAAGCGCTGGAAAACCAGTTCCTGCCGACGGCCCGTTTACAGGATGCGATCAACCGCTTAATGCAATATTAGTACCGCTTTTAGGGGAGATGGTACCTTTTTCTATTTGGGGTGGAATTATGGTGGATTTTTCGCTTTTTTAACATATTCCTCATTTTATACCCCCTATTACTTTGATCAGAATTAAAAAAGACTTAATTTTACATCAAATTATTTAGGGACTACATTTCTACGTGCCCCCTTAATACCATCTTAGACCTTAGAAACACAGAGCTTTAGAGATACTCTAGTTGAAATAGGAGCTCGGAAGAGTTTACTGCCTCCCCGGTAAATGTTTTTAAATTTTCCAATCCAATCGTTTGAGGCTATATCGTTTTTTTGTTTGTACCTTTGCGGTTCAAATAAAAAGCGTATCTACATTCTATGAAGATCGAGAACATCATGGCGGTAAGCGGCCTGCCCGGTTTGTACCGAATGGCTGCCAATCGCAATAACGGCCTGATCATTGAAGATCTGAGTACCGGCAAGAAACGTTTCGCTTCATCGCGTAAACATCAATTCACACCTTTGGAGTCCATTGGTATTTACACGGATGACGGAGACACCGCCGAGCTCAGAGTTGTATTTAGAAATATGCTCGACCAACTGGAAGACAATCCGCCCGTTGATACGGGGGCTCCCACGGAAGAGCTAACTGAATATTTTGCCGATATACTACCCAACTACGATCGCGACAGAGTGAAAGTTGGAGATATCAAAAAGGTCATCAAGTGGTTCAGTTTCCTTCAGGAACAGGAACTGCTTCAGGATGACGATGCAGCATCACCCACAGAAGTTAAAGACGAGGAAGAATAGCAACAGAGTTGGTGGTCGTCGGCAAAAGGGAATAAGGAGGCAAGCTTATTCCCGAATCCATGAAATAGTCACGTATTACTACAAAGTTGACGACTTATGAGAGCTACGGCGACCACTACTCAATTGGAGGTTGAGCACTTTTTACCTGCTTCCTTTGAACTGACCAATTGGGCAACGCTTAAGATTTTTTACGACAATCTACTAGAACGACATATTGACTCAGTAGCAGCACTGGAGCAGTGGATCTGTGATCGGAACGATCTGGATTCAGCCATCAGTGAAGCTTTCTCCTGGCGGTACATCCGCATCACTGTGGACAGCGGCGACCAGGATGCCACCGAGCTCTACCAATATGCCGTACAGGAACTTTCTCCACGGATCATCGCCTGCGAGGACAATCTCAACCGCAAGCTGGTCAACTCGCCGTTCATACGTCAACTGGATACCGCGAAATACCGCATCTATCTCCGTAATATCAAAAATGCCGTCAATCTCTTTCGTCAGGAAAATATTCCGCTGGCCACCGATGTACAGCTGCGCTCCAAAGAGCACGGCCGCATTTTTTCAGAAATGACCATTGGCGTGAACGGACGGCAGATGACCCTGCAAAAAGCGGGCACGCTGCTGGAGGAAACGGATCGCACCTGCCGGGAAAATGTTTACCACAAGATCAATCAGCGCATCCTGCAGGATACCAACAACCTGGAAGAACTGTTTGAAGACCTGCTGAAAAAGCGGCACCAGATCGCCCTGAATGCGGGCTATGAGAATTTCCGCGATTACAAATTCCGCGAACTGGGACGGTTTGATTACACGGTAGAGGAATGCCTGGATTTTCACGAATCGATCCAGTTCGAGATCCTGCCGCTGGTAGACGAACTGAATGAATACCGGCAAAGCACCCTGGGACTGGGTAAACTGCGCCCCTGGGACCTGCACGTAGATACCAGCGGACAAGCTCCGCTGCGACCTTTCAAAGACACGGACGAGCTGGTGGAGAAATCCATAAAGTGTCTGACGGAAATTAACCCTCTGTTCGGTCAGGTGATCAGTACCATGAAGGATATGGGCCATCTGGACCTGGATTCCAGAAAAGGAAAGCGTCCCGGCGGATACAATATGCCGCTGATGCTGACCGGCATTCCGTTCATCTTCATGAATGCTACCCAGACCCTGAACGACATGCGGACCTTCCTGCACGAAAGCGGGCACGCTATCCATTCCTTCCTTACCAAAGACCATCCGCTGAACACCCACAAGCGGGTACCTTCCGAAGTAGCCGAACTGGCCGCCATGACCATGGAATTACTGACCATGGATAACTGGAATATTTTCTTCCCCGATCCGGAAGATCTGCGCCGGGCCAAGATCGCCCAACTGGAGAACGTACTGAAAGTATTGCCCTGGATCGCTACCATCGATAAATTCCAGCACTGGCTGTATACGCATCCCGAACATACCAAAGAGGAGCGCCGCCAGACCTGGATGGACATGCTGCGCACCTTTAGCTCCGGCGTGGTGGACAGCGAAGGTCTGGAGCATTATTCGGAATACATTTGGCACAAGCAGTTGCATATTTTCGAAGTTCCTTTCTACTACATCGAATACGGGATGGCCCAACTGGGCGCTATCGCCATCTGGAAAAAATACCGGGAAGAACCCGAGCAGGCCATCCGCAGCTACGTCGATGCTTTATCCTTGGGTTATACCAAGCCGATCCATCAGATCTACGCTACGGCCGGGATCTCTTTCGATTTCTCCCGCGAGTATGTTGCCGAACTCGGTGCCTTTGTAAAAAGTGAGTTGCACCGACTGCTGAGCGAATAATTTGCTGATCCGATAATCGGGTACGGGGATGATTTGATTATTCATCAAATGATCGGATCCTTAAATCCTCACAATTGTTCTATCTTTGCGGCGACAACAACACCGGACAGATGTACAAAGGAAAGAAGGTCGTCGTCGTACTACCTGCATACAACGCCGCACTCACGCTGGAGAAAACCTATCGGGAAATTCCATTCGATCTGGTAGATGAAGTCATCCTCTGCGATGATGCCAGCAAAGACGGTACCTCCGACCTGGCCCGCAAGATCGGGATACAACACGTAATCGTCCATCCGGACAACCGCGGTTACGGAGGCAATCAAAAATCACTATACAATAAGGCTTTGGAACTGGGAGGAGACATCGTGATCATGCTCCATCCGGATTATCAATATACCCCCAAGCTGATCCCGGCTATGGTAAATATTATCGGGGATGAGCTCTACCCGGTGG
The DNA here is from genome assembly GCF_002646595.1 of Flavilitoribacter nigricans DSM 23189 = NBRC 102662. Taxonomy (GTDB): domain Bacteria; phylum Bacteroidota; class Bacteroidia; order Chitinophagales; family Saprospiraceae; genus Flavilitoribacter; species Flavilitoribacter nigricans. The sequence continues at coordinate 13,370 of NZ_PDUD01000068.1, read as the reverse complement.
TACTCGGCTCCCGGATACTGGGGAAAGGCGCGCTGCAGGGCGGCATGCCGCTCTATAAGTATATTGCCAACCGCTTCCTGACCCTTACCCAGAACCTGCTCGTCAATTATAAGCTTTCCGAATACCATACCGGTTACCGGGCGTTCAACCGGGAGGTCCTCCAGACGATCAATTTCAACCAAAATTCCGACGATTTCGTTTTTGATAATGAAATGCTGTCGCAGATCATCTACGCCGGTTTCCACATCGGGGAGGTGACCTGCCCGACCAAATATTTTGAAGAAGCTTCGAGTATCAACTTTTCGCGGAGCGCCAAGTACGGACTGGGCGTGCTGAGGGTTTCCCTATCCCACCTCGCCCAGCGGATGGGCCTTATCAATCTGGAAATGTATAAGCGCCTGGTACCGAAAAAGCAGCAGTTGGCAAAAAAGACAGAAATTTGAGTATTCCTTCCGATCTGAAAGTTTTTCTCGATGAGATGTCCACCCACTACAATGGGCCGGATTTTATTGAAAAGGACCCCGTTTCCATTCCACATAAGTTTACAAGGCTACAGGATATCGAGATCATCGGTTTTTGGGTAGCTATGCTGGCCTGGGGCCAGCGGGTGACCATCATCAACAACGCCCACCGGCTGATCGACCTGATGGACGGAGCTCCCCACGATTTTATACTGAACCACGAGGAAAAAGACCGGGCCCGCTTTGCGGATTTTAAGCACCGGACCTTTCAGTATACCGATACCCTTTATTTTCTGGAATTCTTTCAGTGGTACTACCGGCAGCACACTTCGCTGGAGACCGCTTTTAGCCGGCATCTGAGCCCGGAAAGTGAAACTGTGGAACCAGCCCTGCGGGGATTTCACGAACTGTTCTTCAGCCTCGAGCACGCGCCGCAGCGCACCCGGAAGCACATCGCTACCCCCGCCCGGAATTCTACCTGTAAGCGGCTGAATATGTTCTTGCGTTGGATGGTGCGCCGGGATGAAAGTGGTGTTGATTTCGGTCTGTGGCGGGAGATCCACCCCCGGCAACTACTCATGCCGCTTGATGTGCACGTGGATCGGGTGGCCCGGAAATACGGCCTCATCGACCGTAAGCAGACCGACTGGAGAACGGTACTGGAACTTACCGAAAAACTGCGGGCTTTTGATCCGGAAGACCCCGTCAAGTATGATTTTGCACTTTTTGGACTGGGCGTCCTGCGAATGGATGAAATAAAAAAGGGAAGCCGGTAAAACCAACTTCCCTTTATCGACATTACGTCATTTTAAACGCTTCATTCCTTGTTGAAGCGCAGTTCTTGGATGAGTGTTTTGCCATCGACGTTTTTCATGTAGATGTACACCCGGTATTTCGCATCTGCGGTTACCAGGTCGCCGATACAATATTGTGAATCGCTCGATTGCGAGCTTCCTTTATGGATCTGATTGAACGATCTGGGCTGATGACTTTGAAAAAATGCACGGACCTTTTCAACGGCCTGTGTTTTATTATAAAAGTCCTCTTGTTCCAGGATAGCCACCTCAACCGAATCGTCAAAATAATTTCCCAAAGCAGTTGCATCACCGTCACCCAGAGCTTTTGAGATCCCTGCTAGATTGGTGTTAACGGCCATAAATGTTGGTGCAACCATTAAAAACAACAACAGTTGTTTCATAATACTTTCATTTTAGTGAAGACTGATCATTAATCAGTCAGAATCCTTGAGCCAAAAGCAAATACAAAAGACTCGTATTGTTAAGACGGAATATTTGTTTTAAGTAACAGTCGAAAGTTTCTGACAGGAGGATGCGCTGCTATATTTCAAATAATGTGCTCAATACTGCATCCATTGGAAATAGTGAGGTGATCATAGTATAATTGGTTAGGGTGCCAGATAAGATAGCATATCACTATTTCACTTCTACGGAAAACGCAATTTCCCCAAAAAAATTATACAATGGCTCTAAAATATTTATGATCTCTATCATACCGCTTCCTGGCGCTGATCACCTCCTTCCGGCTGGATCCTTTGTATTTTAAACCAGGTTGCCGGCCTTTACTCCTCAAACTGTCCCCCAAGCTGCGGATCACAAACTGAGCCACGCGAATCAGGATTTAAATATGGAGGGGATGTGCCCTTAAACGCATAGGTGACAAAAGGACGATTTCCCGGCTTAGCGCGCCAAATTATTGGACGGGCTCCGGTGTTTCGTTCCTCCGGGATCTATGCCTCCTGGTGGGCATGAATTGTAATCGGGTATATATTGTTTAGCTCGCATTGTTCTTCTTCCCGGCAAACTTTGATCCGGATATTTCCGATTGGATAAAAGCTGCCCCGCAAAGGGAAAGATTTGCTATCGGAAAGGTCGATCTGGGCGGTAAAAAACGAATTAATGGCAGGGTTTTAATATAAAGGGTTTTCATTTGCCGGTTGCCTAAAGTCAGAGATGATCTGATGGGGGCAACCGGCAACCCAGTCACCATGATTATTAAAGCAAATGAAAAGCAGGACCAAAATACTCGTACCGGTGGATTTTTCCCCAACAGCAGAGCGGGCCTTTCGTTTCGCCCTGCGGATCGGCACCCTGCTGACCGCCGAGATCCATTTGCTGCACGCCATCTATCCGCAGATGGAAAACCTCGATCAGCCGCTACAGCCTTCTGCCTCCGCTACCCTTACCAGAAGTCATCTGGTAGAGGAAAAGTTACAGTTGCTGATCGAAGCGGAGCGGGAGCGCTGGAAAAACGGTGGCTGGCCGGAGATCTTCACCCATGTAGAAATTGGTAATGCTATTTCCGTGATCAAGGCCCGGATCAAAGCGCAGGCCTACGATCTGATCGTTATCGGTACCCGGGCCCGGCACGAAGCCATGGAGAATATGCTGGGCACGGTGGCGTCGGATGTAGTCGGCAACACCAGCTGTCCGGTGATCGTGATCCCCGAACAGACCGGAGATCTTCCCATCTCCCGGATCGCCCACGCGATTGAACCCCGTTGGGTACAGGAGGACATGGTTTCGGCGGTGATCAACCGCTTTCGACCCCTGCACGCGGAGGTCCATCTGGTGCGGTTCAGCGACCTGCCGGCCGACGAACCTCCCCGGCAACTACTGGCCCTGAAAACGGCACTGGGGGATCAGTTTCCCCAATTACCGGTTAAGACCCATCGCCTGAGTAAGCAGGACCTGATCCGGGATATGAATCAGTTCATCGAACGGGAAAAGATCGACCTGTTAATCATGTATCGCAGCGCTTCCGGCATCTTAGGACGATTGTTCCACCGCAGCCGTACCCGCCTTATGGCCCGGCATACCCGCATTCCATTGCTGGTGATCTAGGCAAGATATCCATATCGGTCAAATGTTATTCGGTGCTGTCCCGTAGCATTGCGGTTAAAGAACGCTTTGGTTCCAGACCGGATGGTCTCCGACTACCCGTATGCTGACAAGCATCATCTACCCAGGAAATAAATGTCAATGGCAGCGGAGCCTATTACTACTAACTTGGTTCGAGTTTCCAAGAAATAAAAATTTTACCCATATGATGACTCAAACCATGGCACCGAAAGATGCCAAGACCGTAAAGACCAAATACATCTATACATTTGGCGATGGTAATGCGGAGGGTAATGCTCAAATGAAAAACCTCCTGGGTGGTAAAGGCGCGAACCTGTGCGAAATGAACCGCCTGGGTGTTCCGGTACCTCCCGGATTTGTGATCACCACCGAAGCTTGTACAAGATATACCGAAAAAGGCCGGGAAGACCTGATGGAAGCGATCCGGGAAGAAATGGAACAGGGGATCGCTCATCTCGAACAGATCATGGGTACCCGTTTCGGGGACCGGGAAAATCCACTACTCATCTCCGTGCGGTCCGGTGCCCGGGTGTCTATGCCCGGTATGATGGATACCGTACTCAACCTGGGGTTGAATGACGATGCAGTTGAGGGACTCAGTCAGCGTTCCGGAGAAAGTCGTTTCGCCTGGGATGCCTATCGGCGTTTTGTCCAGATGTACGGCGATGTCGTAATGGGGCTGAAGCCGGAAAGCAAGGAAGACGAAGATCCGTTTGAGGTGCTCATCGATGAAATGAAGAAAAAGCGCGGTGTCGCCAACGATAATCAATTGACGACCAGTGATCTCAAAAAGCTGGTGCTGCAATTTAAAGAGCTGATCCTGCAACGGACCGGCGAAGAATTCCCCACCGATCCCTGGGAACAACTGCAGGGAGCGGTCAGCGCCGTATTCGAAAGTTGGAACAACGAGCGGGCTCAGGTTTATCGTAGCCTGAACGGTATTCCCGAACATTGGGGTACCGCCGTTAACGTCCAGGCCATGGTCTATGGTAACCTTAATGACAATAGCGCCACGGGGGTAGCCTTTACCCGCGACGCCGGTACCGGCGAAGACCTGTTCAACGGAGAATTCCTGGTTAATGCTCAGGGAGAGGACGTGGTAGCGGGTATCCGCACACCTCAGCAGATCACGCTGGAAGGTTCCCGTCGCTGGGCCGAACTGGCCAAGATCACCGAAGAGGTGCGCCGTGAAAAATATCCGTCGCTGGAAGAGATCATGCCGGAAGTATACCGCGAACTCGCTGCGATCGAGACCCGCCTGGAAAATCACTATGCCGACATGCAGGACCTCGAATTCACCATTCAGGACGGCAAACTCTGGATCCTGCAGACCCGGAACGGTAAACGTACGGGAGCGGCCATGGTTAAAATTGCCGTCGATATGCTGAACCAGGGAATGATCGATGAAAAAACGGCTGTGCTGCGGGTAGATCCGCATCGACTGGACGAACTGCTGCACCCGGTATTTGATCCGACGGCCATTAAATCGGCTAACGTGATCGCCAAGGGCTTACCGGCTTCACCCGGTGCGGCTACCGGTCAGGTCGTCTTCTTTGCCGATGATGCCGAATCCTGGGCGGAAAACAATAAACCTACGATTCTGGTGCGGATGGAAACTTCTCCGGAAGACCTGCGCGGTATGAGTGTCGCCAAGGGGATCCTGACGGCTCGGGGTGGTATGACCTCCCACGCCGCCGTGGTTGCCCGGGGTATGGGTAAATGTTGTGTATCCGGTGCCGGAGCGATCCACGTGGATTACCGCGCCCGTACAATGACCGTTGATGGCCAGACTTTCCGTGAAGGCGACTGGATCTCGCTGAACGGTTCGACCGGGGAAGTATACGAAGGCCGGATCATTACCCAGGAACCCGCCCTGAGTGGGGACTTCGGGAAACTGATGAAACTTGCCGATAAGTATACCCGCCTGGAAGTACGTACCAATGCCGATACACCGGAGGATGCAGCTACCGCTCTCCGCTTCGGTGCCCGCGGTATCGGTCTGTGCCGTACCGAGCACATGTTCTTTGAAGGGGAACGGATTATCCCGATGCGGGAAATGATCCTGGCTGCCGACGAAACCGGACGCCGTACCGCACTGGACAAACTGCTGGTGTTCCAACGCGAGGACTTTAGAGGATTATTTGAGACCATGCACGATCTGCCGGTGACCATCCGGCTGCTGGATCCTCCGCTGCACGAATTTATTCCGCACGATGAGGCCGGCCAGCGGGAGATTGCCGATGATATGGGGGTATCCCTCGAAGTGATCAAAGATAAGATCGAAGAACTGAAGGAAGCCAACCCGATGATGGGGCACCGCGGCTGCCGGCTGGGTATCACCTATCCGGAGATCACGGAAATGCAGGTACGCGCGATCATCGAAGCGGCCCTGGATGTGAAAATGAAAGGTATTCGGGTGATCCCCGAGATCATGGTGCCGCTGGTATCCAAAGTAAAAGAGTTCGAAGCGCAGAAAAACCTGATCGAAGCTACGGCTGAGACCATCTTCGCCGAACGCAACGAGCGGGTAGAATATCAGATCGGTACGATGGTGGAAACGCCGCGGGCGGCCATGCTGGCGGATTACATCTCCCCGAATGCGCACTTCTTCTCTTTCGGTACTAATGACCTGACCCAGATGACTTTCGGGTATTCCCGGGACGATGCCAGTAAATTCCTGCCGATCTATCTGAAGCAGGGGCTGCTGGATCACGATCCGTTCGAAGAGATCGATCAGTATGGTGTGGGTGGCCTGGTACAGATCGCAGTAGAAAGAGGTCGCAAAGGTAATCCTAACCTGTCTCTGGGACTTTGCGGCGAGCACGGTGGTAATCCTGCCTCGGTAGATTTCTGCCACCGCGTCGGACTCGACTATGTGAGCTGTTCTCCTTACCGGGTGCCTATCGCCCGTCTGGCAGCGGCCCAGGCCAGTTTGAAAAATGAAAAATAGGCATAGTAGAAAGCGGTAAAACTGTAAATAGAATAGATCAATTTGATAAAAAGTAATATTTCTTAGGGAAACATTTCTGAGTAGTCCCGGTCCATCGTCCTGATGAACCGGGATACTTTTTTTCGGCCCGCTTAGGGTAAGCAGCTCCTTACCGGCGTCTACCCTGTACCGGCTACCGGTCGGCGTACTATTTTGCAGTGTGCTGGGCTGTCGGTAAATTTATTTTCCTATCTTGGATAACCAATTCAAGTCGAAAAACCAGCCTGATCATGATGACAAAACACCAAGGGGTTTTGCAAAGCCTATTCCTCTGTGCCCTATTCCTGACCGGTTTTTTAAGCTGCAAACAAACACCGGTCACTACGACTACCTCCACCGATCAATCTGATGTCGGCCGTAATATTCGCAACACCGATCCGCTATCTCCCGAAGAGGAGCGCATGGCGCTGAATCTTCCGCCGGGTTTTGAAGTACAGTTGTTCGCTTCCGAACCGGAGATCGGCAAGCCACTCAATATGTCCTTTGATGACCGGGGACGGATGTGGGTGACGCAGTCGTACGAATATCCCTTCCCGGATACGACCGGAGCGGGAAAAGATAAGATCTCCATTCTGGAGGATACGGACGGAGACGGTACTGCTGATAAGATCACCACCTTTGCCGATTCCCTCAATATTCCCATCGGTATCCAGGTGGTGCCGGATGGCGTGATCGCCTACAGCATCCCCAATATTTGGCACCTCATCGATCACGATGGGGACGACCGGGTGGATGAACGCCGGATACTGTACACCGGTTTTCGGTACAATGATACCCACGGCATGGTCAATAACTTCGTGCGCTCCTGGGACGGCTGGATCCACGCCGATCACGGTTTTTCCAATACTTCTACCGTAGCCGGATCGGACGGCGATACTATTGTAATGACTTCCGGCAATACGTTCCGTTTTCGCATGGACGGCAGTCATGTGGAATTTACCACGACCGGACGGGTAAACCCCTACGGCTATGCTTACGACGAATTGGGGTATACCTACTCGACGGATTGCCATACCAGTCCGGTCTACCAGCTGGTTCGCGGTGCGGATTATCCACACTTCGGCAAGCAGCCAACGGGCATCGGCTTCGGACCGGCCCTGATGAAGCATAACTACGGTTCTACCGCACTGGCCGGCCTGGATTACTATATCGCCGATCAGTTCCCGGAGGAGTTCAAGCGCAATTTTTACTACGGGGATGTGGTGCTCAGCCGGGTTTCCCGCAGCAACTTTACGATGAAGGGAACGACCCCGGTGATCAATCAGGAAGAAGATTTTATCGTCAGCGATGATCCCTGGTTCCGGCCGGTGGACGTGAAGATCGGCCCGGATGGCGCCCTGTACATCGCCGATTTTTACAACCGGATCATCGGCCACTACGAAGTACCGCTGGATCACCCCGGAAGGGACCGCCAACGGGGCCGCATCTGGCGGGTCGTATACACCGGTAAAGGCGCCGGTGCGGCCGAACCGCTGAATTATGCGCAGAAATCTCTCACCGAACTGACGGCACTGCTCAACCACCCGAATTTACCACTGCGCATGGCCATCGCGGATAAGATTGTGGATGACTTTGGAAAAGAAGCGATACCCGTTCTGCAAAAAATGGTCACGGATAACGCCACTACCTACGCGCAGATCCAGGCGCTGTGGATGCTTTACCGTCTGGATGGTCTGGAGCAGAACCTCCTGATGTCGGCTGCCAATAACGGAAATGATACCATCCAGACACATGCCCTTCGGATCATGTTTGAAATGAACGAGCTGGCCGAACCGTTACTGAATATCGCCCGGGAGCAGATCAAGCACGAGAGCCCGCACGTTCGCCGACAGGCGGTGATGGTACTGAGTCAGCATCCGGCCAAAGAGCAGGTGCCGATGCTGCTGGAGCGACTGAAAACGGAAGATGAGGAAGACACACATTTCTACTACAGTATCCGGCAGTCGCTCCGCGATCAGATCCGGGATGGAGAGGTGCTAACCTGGGTAAATGCTCAGGATTGGACGGAGGCAGACGCCCGCCTGCTCGCGGACGTTATGGTGGGCGTAGATGACCGGGCTGCCGGGCAGTTCCTGTTAAATCACCTGGCCAATATTTCCGAGCCGCTGGATCGCAGACGCCGCTATACCAAACACGCTGCGCGCTGGTTACCGGCGCGGGATATGGATAAACTGGTGGCGGCCCTGGAGCCCATTGGCAAGGATAACCCGGACGAGGATTATCCGGTTTTCTTATCTATGCTGGCGGGGATGGAGCAGGACGCCAAAGAGATGGGCCAGAAAGGACGGGCCTGGGCTACCCGCCTGGCGACCGAATTCCTGGAGGATCCGCTGGCGCCCTACGGTGGCTGGACCACCATCCCCATCGAGCGAAAGCCCTACCGGGGTAATTCCTGGATCGTGGAAGATTCTACCGCCAGTGACCCGGCTTCCAATAAGATCTATTTGCGGAGCGGCGCGGGCAATCATGTGCTGACCATCGAGTCACCGACTTTTGACATGCCCGAGACGCTGACCTTCACCCTGCGGGGGCGCAAAAATCCTCCGGGAGAGAATCAGCAGCCAACCCCACCGGAAAACCGGGTGGAGCTGGTCGATCCATCCAGCGGCGAAGTGCTGCAAATGACGGAAGTGACGGAAGAGACCACCAACCGAAAAATTAGCTGGAGCGGAAAAGAATGGGCTGGTAAACCGGTGTTGCTTCGGCTGGTGGACGGTAGCGCCGCCTGGAGAGAGGAAGTTGGGATCGGTGAGTTGGAACCGGCAGTGATCGGTTTCCCGCCCGTCAGCCCGGCTACGACCGTTGAAAGGCAAGCTTTTGCTACCCGCATGGCGGCCGATTACAATATTCGCCAACTGGCACCCGAATTACAGCAATTGTTAGGCTCTCCGCTGGCGGACATCAACTTGCGCAACGAAGCCGCCCGGGCCCTGCTGGCGATGGGCAATACGGAAGTGGTAGCAAAAATGGAAGCTGCCCTAGGCGATCCTATCCCCACCCGCCTCAAAGAGATGTGGCTGGTAACCCTGAGTGATCAGGGGCGTGCGGAAAGCCGGGAGCTTATCCCCAGCTACATGCAGGATATCCCCTACGAATCCCAGAAGGAGATCGTTATGAATCTGGGGAACAGTCGCGCGGGCATCGACTTCCTGCTGGATGCCGCCTCGGAGGTGCGGATCAACCCTCGCCTGCTGTTGGAACCGCAGGTGATGGAACGTTTACAATCCGGCATGTCGGCTGGTCAGCAGAACACCTACACCGCACTGACCGCTAATATCCTGCCTCCAGATGAAGATATCGATCAGGTGATCAACGAACGCCTGGCGGGCTTCGTACCATCGGAACATTCCATCGATAAGGGCAAGAGTAATTTTTCGGTCTACTGCGGGATCTGCCACAAAGTTGGCGATCAGGGCGGCAATATCGGGCCCCAACTGGACGGTATCGGCAACTGGGGTGCCCAGGCACTCGCCGAAAAGATCCTGGATCCCAACCGGAATATCTCGAAAGCCTTCAGCATGTATACCGTGAAACTGCGGGACGGTTCGGTGAAATCCGGTCTGCTGCGTCGGGAAGAAGGGGAAGTTGTGGTTTTTGCAGACGTACAGGGACAGGAATTTTCCATCGAAAAAAGTGAGATCGTCGAACAGAAACCTTCGGCCTATACCCTGATGCCGGCCTCCTTCCGCGAAAGTATTCCGGAAGCGGACTTTAAAGACCTGATGGCCTATTTGCTGAGCCTGCGGTCCGATACCTGACGCAAGTGAACCTGGATCAGTTTAAAAAAACGGACAGCATCTCAGCCTATGTTTAATCTGCTGATCGCCTGTTCGAATAAAAAAAAAGAAATGTTCAATCCATTTAAACGCCTTTATCCACTGGCACTTTTGATCGCAGTAGCCATTGCAGCCTGTAATACCCCTCCAACCTCTTCGGATACCGTAGGTGTGGATCCCGTATTTGAAAAAGAGGTGATCTACGATCAGTTCATCTCCGAGGGCGCCAATGTAGCCGATGTAGATAATGACGGTGACCTGGATATCCTGGCCGGTCATTACTGGTTCGAAGCGCCGGATTGGCAGCCGCACGAGATCCGGCAACCGGAAACTTTTGATTACACCAAGGGATACAGTCATTCCTTTCTGAATTTTACGGAGGATGTCAATCAGGACGGATGGGCGGACTACATTTGCTTCGATTTCCCCGGAGAGGGCGTTTACTGGTACGAAAATCCGGGAGATAAAGATCAGCACTGGAAAGAATACCTGATCGACTCCACCGCCTGTAACGAATCGCCGATGACCGTGGATTTGGACGGAGACGGCCGCCTGGAGCTAATGTTCGGTAATAAGGATCGGGGAGAAATGATGTGGTTTCAACCTCCGGCCGAAAAGGGTGGCACTACCTGGACGGGCCGTTCGATCGGTCTGCCCCAGGAAGAAGGTACCCGGCAGTATTCCCACGGCCTGGGCTGGGGAGACATCAACGGCGACGGTATCAAAGACATCATCGTTCGGGAAGGCTGGTGGGAAGTACCGGCGGACCTGTCCACTTATCCCTGGACCTTCCATCCGGCGGACCTGGGGCTGCCCTGCTCCCAAATGTACGCCTATGACTTTGACGGCGACGGCGATCAGGACGTCCTCTCGGCTTCCGCCCATGCCTACGGCGTCTGGTGGCACGAGCAGGTACCGGGCGAAGAAGGGGAGATCGCTTTCCAGCGCCATCTGATCGACACGTCTTTCTCCCAGACCCACGGTGTCGCCATGTTGGATATGAACGGAGATGATCTGCCGGATTTTGTGACCGGCAAGCGTTTCTACGCCCACCAGGGTAAAGATCCGGGCGGAAAGGAACCGCCGGTGATCTATTGGTTCGAGCTCGATCGGGGGGAAGATGGAAGCGTGAGTTGGGAGCGCCATACGATCGACGATAATTCCGGTATCGGCATCCACGTGGTAGTCCGGGATATCAACGGCGACGGTAAACTGGATATCCTGAACGGCAACAAAAAGGGAGTGATCGTATTTTGGGGTAAATAGGGTAGTGGTGTTGTCCTGTAAAGCTCTTTTGGCATCAATTCGCGCTCCGGTATGCAAAGAAACCGCTTACATTATTTTGGCTTTATCATATTGACGATCGGTCTGGGTTTACTGTCCCGTACCCGTTTCGTCCCGGCGGTGATCTATCCCTATCTGGGGGATATGCTATACGCACTGATGTTCTTTTTTATCACCGGTTTCGTATTTACCCGATTACCCACCTGGAAAGTCGTCCTGATCAGTGTCGCATTTTGCTGGCTGATCGAACTGAGTCAGCTTTACCAGGGGCATTGGATCAATACCCTACGCAGTAATCGTTTGGGGGGCCTGATCCTGGGCTATGGCTTTTTGTGGAGTGATCTGGTTAGTTACACGGTTGGGGGTATTTTTGGCGCTTTTCTGGAATCCCTGTATAGGAAGCAACTGTCCAACCGCTCCGGGCGGGAGCAATAGGGCATAGTTGGTTGTATTCAAGAATCGTGAAAATTTTGGTAGATACCTATCCGCGGAAAGTCAAAACCGTTGCAATCGCTCTATGCAAAAAGCTGTTCTTTGTAACCGGACAAGTCTTTTCTCAAAGCAAGCAGCGGTTGTAGTCCTTTTTGATCTTTCGCCAGCAGCGCGATATTTTCCATATTCGCCAAATGGTAACCCATCAGCCGGTTGATGGACATTTGATAACTCAATGCCTTTACCGGCTCGTCCAAATCCTTGTCAGCTATCTGGCGAAGATTTTCGGTGATCTCCTCCACGATGGAATCTTTCGTATTGGTCGGGTTGACGTCCATCTGATCCAACGCCTCGGATGCCATTTCTTCCGTCTGGCAGATCAGTTTCAAATAATCCATCAGCATTTGCTGCACCCCTTCGGATAGAAAATAAATGTCACTGCCGTTAAAATAATGATTGGTTTGTTTCGCGATGGCGTACAGGTTGCTGAGTTCTTTGTTAAATAGGCCTTGTTTGTCCACGTTTTCAGTTTTGGTCATTTGGAATAGATATCCCGGTGCCCGGGTTTCCATTTTCTAACTGGTGGGTGGGTGGATATGTTCGTTGGAGTGAAGGCAAGCTGGTGGTAGAACTTGGATTGAGCAGGTTTTGATCAGAGGGACTTTATAGTTAGAGGTAAATTTGGCTTTTGTCCATTGCGGTTGTTCTCAAAAAATATTGAAGAAAGGACAGGTGAAGCACGCTGATCTCTATCCAACCCGGATTTATATTTCCCAGGTGCAGCGCACCGATCTATCCCCAACCTGAAAGTCATAATTTTTCCAGGTGCAGCGCACCGCAATAGATTAAAGTTTACGGGGAATTATTCTAGTACTACGATGCAGTTGCTGGTGATGGAATCGGGATGCTCTAAACCAACTGAGCATTAAACCTTATTGATAAGTTCGAGGATTGCGACTTTTGATTTCCACTTTTTCACCTGCCGTTCTCTGGCATAAGCTTCTGTCTTGGCTTCAAATGCTTCCGTATAAACAATTTCCCAGTCTTTAGCTTTTGCGGTGAATCCATTATGATTGGAGAGGTGCCTTTTGAGGCGGTCTTCTGGATTGTGGCAGTGGCCGATGTAAAATCTATCCAGCTCGTTGGAGTGGAGGATGTAGAAGTAGAACATGTGTAGCGCGTTTTAAAAATGACAAAAGAACTATATCGATCTTAGTTATAGTGCTTTTTTGACAGTGGGCAGTGAGCGACTCGAACCCCCGACCCTCCCGATGGAATCGGGATGCTTTGAACCAACTGAGCACTAAATTCGGATGGATTTGTGTAAGTATAATAAAAAAAGCACTACAACCATCATGGCTATAGTGCTTTTGTAGTGGGCGGTGAGAGACTCGAACTCCCGACCCTCCCGATGGAATCGGGATGCTCTAAACCAACTGAGCACTAAATTCGGTTGATTTTGATAAGCTAAAATAAAAAAAGCACTACAACCGACATGGCTATAGTGCTTTTAATAGTGGGCGGTGAGAGACTCGAACTCCCGACCCTC
>NZ_PDUD01000067.1 GCF_002646595.1 Flavilitoribacter nigricans DSM 23189 = NBRC 102662 | reverse complement strand
TCCCAATCTCTTCCTGGCTATAGCCTTCCTGGTAGCGATCCCAGATCAATTGATTTCTTTCTTTTTTTGTCACGCTCTTTTTTAAATGTAAGTTACCAGTTTTTTGAGTGACTATCTATAATTTATTAAATTATTGGTTATGAGTTGCTTGCGTATTTACCGGGTCTGAGTTAGCTATTTCCGACTTATATCTGAATGTCGAAAAAGCCGATAAATATTTAATTAATTTGATCAGAGTCTTTTTATTTTTGATTTAAGCAATTACAGTGGATGGGTAATATAGAAAAGCTATTGGGTAGGATCTTTAGCTGAATTACTTATCCTAAATAGTAAAAGCCTCTATGCGCAAGTATGGAGGCTTTTGTTTTTCCTGGAAATGAGATGCTTTGACCTGGTATGACTTAATTGGAGGTAGCTTTCCGGTCGAGTGACTCCAGTACAAATTCCCAGAGCATTTCGTAGGGCATCACTTCCAGTTCGGCACTTTGTTTAGCTTTCCTAATGGGCATGGCGTGCAATCGGTCGAGATATTCCTGCGCTTTGGCTGCTACCTCCGGTCGTTCAAAGTTACCGGCCGGCAGGCACAGCAGCATTTTGATAAAACAGTTACTCCGATAGGTGCCGTCTTCTTTTAAATAGCGCTGGACATATACCCTCAAAGATTCGGTGCGGTCAATGATATCGTCGTATTTCCGTTGCTCCAGTAGAAATAGGATCTGAAGAATAAGAATCGTGACATTACTTCCTTTTTTGTCTTTGGAGTGGTTGGGGACTTCGTTGAGGAATTTTTGCAGGCGGAAAGAAGGAGGATTTTCATTTTCTAGCAAAGAAGGAGCTAGTCTCCCAATGCACTGGAGGTAATGTAAGAAGGCATCATAAACTTTCACGTTTTCTTGCCAGGTTTTGTAGTAGTAATTATCTTTTTTGAACTCGTTTATTTTTTCTAGAATTTTGGACGCTTCCGTATATTTTCTGTTATGCAAGCAGATCTTTATATGTATATCTTGTACAGAAAACCAATCATGAGATCTCATTTTAAAATGTGAAAGACATTTGCTTATCATACTCTCTGCAAGGGCATATTTTTCTAAGATAAAGAGGCTTTTTATTTTTCTGTAATATGAGTTGCCGAGCAAAGTGGGCGTAAAAACGTTTGGGTTAGAAACTTCTTTTTGGATTACCTCATCGCAAATCTTTATAAGTTTTTTCCAATTTCCGCTTAATTCATAGTAGGTAAATAAGAAAAAGTAGCAGTATAAATTTATCCTCATTGAGGATACACCTTTTAGAAGTATTTTTTTAATACGATTTTTCTGTGTCTTTAGAACTTTGGCATAATACTGATTGAGATTTGTTCGATTTTCATGTTTAAGAAGCAGGGAGTATAAATACTCTTCTGTTTCAATTTCTTTTTTGTAAATTTTTAAATGCTTGTCGATGATAGAAGTATAGAAATTGAAATCTTTTTCTTGGGGATCAAAACTGGCATATTGCATTCTGATATGCCTAGCAAGTTCAATAACCAGATCGGTAAATCCGAATAGCAGACATTTTTTTAATGTTTTTTCAGCTAATCCAATAGCTGGAACTCTAATACCTTTGCCTAATAATATTTTTACAGCAGCGGCATTTTTATAACACTCATAAAATGCTTTTTGCACTGGTACAAGCCCTTTCTTATTGATATCAATAAAAAAAACGGTATTAATAAGTCGATTGAAAAGACGGTCTTTTAGCTTATAAAAGGCATGATAATTTGTGGTGTCAGGATAAAAATAGTTAGCATATTCTTCATCAGTAGCGTATTGATCCTCAATTAAGAATTGATAAAACTTGTCGAAAACTGTCTCAGAACCGTGATTACCAATCACATGGATATTTTTCACCTTATTGCGACTAATCCCTTTTGCCAGATCTTTCAAGTTTTCCAGGCTTGCCATCTTTTTTGCGTTTACTCCTAATATATTAAAGATTTCGGAAAAGTTATTCTTTCAGGTACAAAATGAGTGAGGATTGATTAATGGAATTTGTTATCGAGGGATTCTAAGACAAACTCCCAGAGCATTTCGTAGGGAATGATCTCGACTTCAGGGCTTTGGTTAGCTTTTTCAATTGGAACTGACTTAAGTAAATCAATATATTTTTTAGCCTTTCGAGTAACTCCAGCTTTGTGAAAACTGGCTGCGGGTAAACAAAGTAACATTTTAATAAAGCAATTGCTACGGAATGTATGATCTCGTCTTAAATAGCGATGAACATAAGTTTTTAAAGATTCAGTACGGTCTATAATCTCTTCATACTTACCATTTTGGAGAAGGAAGAGAATTTGAATGATCAAAATTGAAATATTTACACCTTGTTTATCTTTAGAATAGGTGGGGACGTTATTTATAAATTTAGAGAGCCTAAAATTAGTGGAATCATCATTTTTATTAATTTCAACTTTTTTTATCGCAATTAAATAATTGATTAAAGCTTCATGAACTTTCCAATGCTCTAAGTAGGCAATGGTTTTATCATCAAAATCCAAATGGTTTTTTGCTTCTTGATATAAAGAATATGCTTTTTGTAGTTGATTTGAATGAAAAGATAAAATAACGTAATAATTTTGAGAAATAAGCCAATTGACAGATCCTTCGGGTAAGAGCTTTAAACAATATTTCGCAACATTTTCGCCTTCAAGGAATCTTTTTAACATTATAAAGCAAACAAGTTTCTTAAGAGAAAAATTAATAACAACAGTTTTAGATATTATATGGGGTTTAGATTCGAAATATTTGATAGCTTCATTGCATACAATTAGAGTATTTGAAAAGTCGTTTTCAATTTCATACCTTAAGATAAACATCATGTAAGAATGAAGATTAAGCTTATAGGAATTATACTTTACAATAATCTCTTTTAACTCTAAACAGTTTTTCTTTACAACATCGAGCAATTCTGGTTTCGTAGACTGCGATCCTGCAAAATTTATTATTAAATCTGAATAATATTCTTCTGCTTTCAGCTCAGCTAGATAAATTTCAGAATATTTTTTTAGTATTTTTTTGTAATGGGCGAATTTTTTTTTGTCGCCTTTAATATTGCTATAATGCATTCTTAGGGTTCGTGCTAATTCTAAAGTAATGTCAGTAAAATCAAATTTAATTGCTTTTTTTATTGTTCTTTCTGCAAGACTTATCGCCGAATTACGGGCATATCTACCAATTAAAATTTTTACTGCCGTTGATTCTTTGTAACAGGTATAATATGCTCTTTGTATTTCATTAAATGTGGATCGATTTACATCAATAAAAAAAAGAGTATTGTAAAGTCTAGATCTTAACTTTCTCTTCAATCTGTTGAAATACAATATCTGATTTACAGCACCGTCAAAGAAAAATTCTCTGCCTTCTTCATCCGTTTTGATTTCCTCATTTACAAGTAATTCATATAGTTGCTGAACTTGACTTGTACTGTGCTCACCGTTTCCAATAATTTCAATTTGCTTGACTTTATTTTTAGAAATAACACTAATTAAAGAGTTTATTTCTTCAATTGAGATGCTCATCTATTAGTATAATTTATTGATCAATAGGCAAATGTAAGTTTTGTGGTTGAAATAAATAGGTAATCTAGTATGTCTTTTTTTTAAAAAAAAGTTATCGATCTTATCTGAGAATCCCTATAGTTTTAAATCAAAATTCAAAAAATTTAAAACTATGGTTGCTGTAATTGCTTTTTTGTTATCCATTGGTATTATTTCTTCTCCTGATCAGGCTACACCAGAACTTATTGAGCAGTATGAAACCCAAGTTGTTGGTACTGATTTGGATTCAATGTAAGTATTTTATGTATTTGAAATACAGTGGTTTGTGTGTGTATAAGTCAGTTTTTTCGTTTATTGTGACCTGTCTTTTTCTTGCAAAACTGACATTGTATCCACAATGACCAGGCCCTATATTTGTTGCATGTTTATGGTTAGAACGCTGTAGAATTGTGCTCCAAGGCATCAGGCGATGATACTTACCGGGCATCGGCTTGATGCTTTTTTTCAGCATGTTTCATTAAGGGCCTTTGATAGGTGTTATGCCTATCAAAGGTTTTCTTTGTTTGGGTAGATGGAAAAGGGAAGATCGCTAGTAGCGTTTCTTATGAAACCTAGATAAAAACCACTCAGGTTCACCAACTGGAGGTGTTGTAAAGTAATTTGGGTGTTTAGGAAAGAGATAAGAGTAGCGCTTACAACATTGGCTATGAATAAGATATGGGCTCTTAAAGGGATACGAGCAGGGGATTGCCGTTATCTGTAAGGGCTAAAATAAAGGAATTTAAGAGGAAAAACCAAGGAGAGAATGGATTTGTGTCTGATGAGTTAAAAGTGCAGCCCCTCCTTTGTGAGTGTATCGTTTGGCTTAAACTAGTGAGTATAAAGTAGGGGCTGCATCACTTAACGCCTATATCATCAAACTTTAAACTATACGTTTGGCGGAATGCATACGCTGCTTGCGCGGCGAAAAAAAAGTGAAAAAAGTGAAAAAAAAGTGAATTTCGCCCGATTGGAGGGCTAGTAGGCGGCAACCAGGCCCCGTAATTCGTCCAGGTATTCGGCCTTGCGTGGAGCTCTCCGCTGCCGGTTGGTAGCCGTAAAGAAGGTGTGATTTTCCAGAAACTTCACCTGGATGAGATTCCATTCCTGTTCGGTATCCAGGATGTCGTAGGCCCGGAGCTCGGAAAAGAGGGTAGAGCCGATGGAGTAGAAATCATCCCGCCCGAGGTAATCGAGGTCGGCATCACAGATGATCTCCTCCAGTTCGTTCTGTGGGCTTTGGGGGATCTTGGTGGCCATGATCATCCCACAGATCTGTTCGATCTCGGCGGGACTGTAGCCAAATTTCGGCAGATGTTGCCGGGCGATCAGGCAGCCCTTTTTCTCGTGTTCCACATTGCTGATCACAAATCCGGAATCGTGAAAAAGGGCTGCCGTTTTCAGCAGTACCGTATCGTAGGCAGTGACATTTTCGAGGAAACAGAGTTCTTTGGTGATGGCCAGTACGTCTAAGGTGTGATGCAAACCATGGTAGGTCAACTGGGCAGGAAGCTCCTGCTCGAGTTTTTCCAGAATGAAATCTTTGGCAGCTTTATAATTCATGTTTCACCTTTTGACCATTTACCGCTGTCGGTAAGAACTCGCCTAATGTCTAACTGAAACGCAGGAGTCAAGGTTTCATTGTCTCCGCGCTTTTTCTTTAGCTGGCGTCGAGCAGGAGGACCCCGGAAGCCAGGAACTTAAGCTCCACTTTCGGCTCGGTGATCTCGTCGATCTCGGCCTGAGATTTGCCGGCATCCTTGGCCAGGTGCTGCAGTTCGTCGACCGGTGTGACTTCCCGGAAAGCGTATCCTTCCATGATCACTTCCCGTCCGGCAATGTCCTTGGGTACGAAGAATCCGTAGTCCTTAAATTTTACCATCATATCCTCGGCATTCGCCTGGTCAGCGGTGATATTCATCCAGCAGCCTTTGGCCTGGCAAACGGCTTCCACCTTGCCCTTAACTTTCACGGCCACGGAATCACTGCTTTCCATTTGCTCGAGCAGACTGGCGTAGCTGATGGCACCTTCGGCATCTACCGCATCGCCAAATTGGTTATCGGCCAGTTCTCCGACTGCCTCCGTACTGCCGGCCTCGGCAGCGGATTCGTTGACATCGGCTGAGTTGCAGGCCGCCACACTCAGGGCCAGCCCCATCGCCAGGAGATACACTTTCTTAATCATGGTATTTCAAGTTTTAGATAATATGGTATAACAACAAAGTTAAAGATTTATTATTATTGTCTGCTCCATTTCTAGGTGTCTACCACTTTTAGTATATTGATATTCCTTATTTGTCGACAAAAGGTTTTGTTAATTTCCCGGAATATGCAGCTTACCGGACATCTAAAATGTTAAGGTATCAGAAAATTGGGAGATGGAGAATTTTACGCGCAATAATCGACCATTTTTTCAGGTTATTTAGCTATCCCAAAAATGGTTAATATGTTGAAGTACCCATGAACATTAACCAAACCAGCTGACCAATACTTTTCAATTCAAACCACTCCATACACACCTAAAAAGAACAGCCATATTTGTTTTCATCAAAAACCGATCTATGATATGACCGCTACACTCTACTTCGATTCTCGGAGTATAGACTTCTACCAATATCAAAATGTGACAACATGAGAGTGCTACTATGTGTATTGGCGGTTATGTGTATGCAAACCCTATTAACCGGCCAAGTAAATTGTACCAAAGGAGACTGTAAAAACGGCTATAGCGAATGTACTTTCCCATCCGGAGATCGCTACGCCGGTAACTTCAAAAACGGCCGTATCCACGGCAAGGGGATCCTCTACTACAAGGATGGCAGCAAATACATCGGCAACTGGGACAACCAGCAGCGGTCCGGCAAAGGACGGATGGTATTTGCCAACAAGAACGAATACCTCGGCAACTTCGAGGAAAACCAGATCAACGGCGAGGGTACGATGAACTACACCAACGGCAACATCTACGAAGGCCAGTGGCTGGACGGAAAACCCCACGGAAGGGGACTGTTCACCTACGCCAACGGCGACCAGTACGATGGTATGTTCCTCAACGGACAAACCGAAGGACGGGGCACCATGCACTACAACAACGGCGCCGTCTACGAAGGAGAATGGAGTAAGAACAAACGCCACGGTCAGGGCAAACTGACCTTCGAGGACGGTGAGATCGTACAGGGAGAGTGGTCCGAAGACAACTACATCGCCGATTGGGGCCGACTCGCTTATGACGGTGATACCACCCGCCTGCGGAATTGCCACGAGGTATACTGCGCCAACGGCGTCGGGAAATACATCTACCGGGACGGTTCCAAATACGTCGGTGATTTCGAGGCCGGATTTCCCAAGGGCAACGGCACCGTATACTACGCCAACGCCGATCGCTACGAAGGCGGCTGGAGCGAACACGCTCCGCACGGTAAAGGGGTCATGTTTTATACGGATGGCCGCGAAGTAGGCGCCATCTGGGAATACGGCAAACCCATCAAAAAGCTATTCGAAAGGAGAAACGAAGATATCCAGCAACAGATCCAGGTCGACCGGGATCTGGATGTGAAGATCTGGGCCGTCATCGTAGGGGCTGCACGGTATACCCATATGCCCGCCCTGCGTTACACGGATGACGATGCCTACCAGATCTTTGCGTTCCTGAAGAGTCCGGAAGGTGGCGCCCTGCCCGACAACCAGTTGCGTATCCTGGTCGATGAGGATGCCACGCTGAACAATGTGATGAACTCCATGCGTTCGGTATTCCTGCGAGCGGATGAGAACGACGTCATTCTGTTTTACTTTTCCGGCCACGGACTCCCGGGCTCGTTCCTGCCGGTCGACTACGACGGCTACAACAACAAACTCGAACACCAAAAGATCAAAGATATACTCGAGGCAAGCAAAGCCAAGCACAAACTCGTGCTGGCGGATGCCTGTCACTCGGGCAGCATTCTGGCTTCCCGGAAACCCCTGAATTCGATCCTGCAACGCTACTACGAAGCCTTTGAAGATACGCGCGGCGGTACCGCTCTGATGATGTCCTCGAAAGGAGAGGAATACTCACTGGAAGACGGTGGTCTACGTTCCGGTATTTTCAGCCACTTCCTGGTGAGAGGCCTGAAGGGCGAAGCGGATGCGGACGGCAACAAGATCGTTACGGTGCAGGAACTTTTCGGCTACGTTCACAAGCAGGTAAGATTGTATACCGGCAACGTTCAGACGCCGACCCTTACCGGGAATTTCGACGACCGCATGCCGGTTGCCGTCACCCGTTACTAGGGCGCAGAGGGTGTCCGTGAAGTGGAAAAAAGCGGCCGGTTGCACTTAATTTCCGACTGCCTGAATTCCGCTAAACAACCACCCATACTACATCACATTGCTTAGCAGACAGAGTAACTTCCAGTTGTGAAAATGAACCCATTTTCTCCATTTTTCCGCCTGCAGTTTCTCTGCCTGCTACGCTCCCGTAGCTCCCTTTGGGTTTTACCGCCTGAATTATGGTAATTGAGTAATATATGTATCTTTTTCGCTAACATTTCGTTGCAGATAATAACTGTTCCCGGTTTTATCAGATTTGCGATTTAGTGCAGGAATCATGCTGACTGCTAAGTGATCGGAAAGGAAGTTGACTACTTCCGGATGACACGAATATTATAATCCCCTATGAATATGAAAGCACAAGTACTACTGTATCTGAGTTTATTGATCAACTCTGGCTTATTCGGACAATGCATTTCCGGCGATTGTCAAAATGGTATTGGTATATTATTGATGGAAAACGGTGAACGATATGCCGGCCAGTTTAGCCAGGGAAAAGCCAGTGGATTAGGCAGCTGGTATTACCGGGACGGTAGCCAGTATACCGGTCAATGGCAAAACGGACTCAGACAGGGTGAGGGGATCCTGCGTTCCTCCACTGGGGAGGAGCAGTCCGGAACGTGGTTGCAGGATCGCCTGGTCCGTACACAAAATGTGGCCCCCAACGAAATGGTCACCCGCGGGGGGATCGCATCCGCAGATAACCGAAAGGGCTGTGTGTCCGGTAACTGTCAGAACGGAGAAGGCACGTATATTATGCCGGACGGCTCGGTTTATGTCGGCGAGTTCCGGATGGGAGAGATCCACGGTGTGGGTGTTTGTTACTACCGGGACGGTAGTCGCTATCAGGGAGAATGGGCCCACCGGATGCCGCATGGCAAAGGAACACGCTACTTCGTGAACGGTCAAAAACGAACGGGCAACTGGCAAAAAGGCCTCGCCGTCGGTCCGGACGGTCGCTTCGAATCTTTATCCAGTCAGGAAAATTACATCGCCAATACGGTCCGCATGCAAACCGGATGTCTTCGGGGCAATTGCCTGCAGGGCAACGGCACCTACGCCTATCCGGACGGCAGCCGCTACGAGGGAAGTTTCCGGAGCGGGAAACCCGACGGCCAGGGGGTATTCTATTATCCCAACGGCGATCGCTACGAAGGCCAGCTGCTGCGTGGCCTCCGGCACGGTCAGGGCAAACTCTACCACGAGAACGGCACGGTAACCAATGGCCCCTGGCAACAGGGCGAAGCCCAGAATACGATCCGGACTGCCGGTCAGAATCGGATCGCCGGATGTATCGAGGGCGATTGTCAAAACGGCTACGGGATCTACATCTTTAAGGATGGAGCCAAATACACCGGTACCTTTCGCAACGGCCGCCCGGATGGAAAAGGGCTGGTGCAGTATGCCAACGGAGAAAAGTACGAAGGCGAGATGAGCGAAGGCGCTTTCGCCGGTATGGGAACGCTGTTCATGGCTGACGGCAACAAGGTGAACGGCTATTGGGAGAAAGGCGTTTATATGGGCGCCCAGGCACCTTACTCGGCACCGCCCACACGCAGCGAGCAGCAGTACTTCGCTTCCGCTCCGGCCCGCCCGCAGGGCGGACCCAAGATCTGGGCCGTGATCATCGGCGTCTCGGCTTATGACCATATGCCGGTACTGCGTTATCCTGACGATGATGCCTATCGCATCTACGCTCACCTGAAAAGCCCGGAAGGCGGCGCTATACCGGATGATCAGATCCGGATCCTGGTCGATGAGGATGCCTATCACCAGCAGATCACTTCTACAATGCGCAAGCTGTTCAGCAAAGCGGGCAAGGATGACCTGATCTTTCTCTATTTTTCCGGTCACGGTCTGCCCGGCTCATTTCTGCCTATCGATTATGACGGTATGAATAACCAGTTGTACCACAATGAGATCAACAGCATTCTGGCGGAAAGCAAAGCCAAGTACAAACTCTGCATCGCGGACGCCTGTCATTCCGGAAGCCTGCTGGCGATGAGGGGCCGGGAGCCCCAGATATTGACCCAGTTCTACGAAAATCTGGCGAAAGCCCAGGCGGGAACGGCCCTGATCATGTCTTCCAAATCCGATGAAACTTCCCTCGAATCGAGCGGACTGCGGCAGGGTGTTTTCAGCCATTTCCTCATTCGGGGGCTGAAGGGAGAAGCAGACTATAATCTGGATAAAAAGGTGTCGGTCAAAGAGTTATTTGACTTTGTGTTCAACCATGTACGCACCTATACCGGCAACCGGCAGAGTCCGGTCCTCCAGGGTAATTACGATCCCGAAATGCCGGTGGCCGTTGTGCGTTAGCAATAGTTGGCATGCTGCAAAGTCGATTATTGCTTGACGATCTTCCGTACCGTACTGATGCCGTTCCTTTCCAAGCGGAACAAGTAGATACCGGCGGGTAGCTCATCGGTAGCTAAGTGCTGTTGAAACTGCCCATCCAGCCGGCGCTGGAATTCCCATATCTTCTGTCCCCGAGCATCCAGCAATTGCATTCGATAGTTCCCGTTTTCGGCAATAGTCCCGTCGATCCAGATCGACCGGTCGAAAGGATTAGGGCGAAATTGAAGCCGGGCATCCAGCCGCGGCTCATCGGTTGGAGTGGTCAGACCGCTGATCTCATAGATGCCCCCTTCAATACCGGCCAGGTACAATTCTCCCTGGGCATCCTCTCCAAAAGAAACGTACTGGTAATTGGGACCCTCGTATATTTCCGTATTGATCCACTCGTCGGAATTGTTGCGTTCCAGCGTCCAGATCTTTCCACTGCAAAAGTCCGTATAGACATATTTTCCAGTAAGTTGGGGATAATTTACGCCGCGGTACACATAACCTCCCGTAACCGAGCAGCCCAGCGGCAATTCACTGTCGTAGGCGAGAACGGGAGAGGTATAGCTACCGGCTTCCCCGCAATCGGTGCTGTTAAATACCGCATTGCCTTCGTAGCACCGCCAGCCGTAATTTTCGCCACCATTGCTGCCCGCGGGTTGGAAATTTACCTCTTCAAAGCTCTCCTCTCCTACATCACCGAACCATAGATCCCCGGTCTGCCGGTCAAAGCTGAAGCGCCACGGACTGCGCAGTCCCAGGGCCCAGATCTCGTCCAGCGTTTCGTCCGTCTCGACGAAGGGGTTATCCTCCGGAATGCGGTAGGCATCTCCCTGATCTACATCGATGCGCAGCATTTTGCCCAGCAGGCTTTGCCGGTTTTGACCATTGTTGTGGGGATCGCCGCCTTCGCCGCCGTCACCCAGTGCAATGTAGAGATAACCGTCCGGCCCGAAATTCAGATCTCCACCATTATGAATGGTAGAAGGCTGAAGAATACTGAGTAGGGTAGTGGCACTATTCAGATCAGCCCGATCCGGATCGTCCGTCGCTACCTGATACCGCACGATCACGGTATTCCCATCCTTATCAATATGATTGACGAAAAAATAGCCGTTATCCGTGTAGTTTGGATGAAAGGTCAGGCCGAGCAGACCAAATTCTACCTGACTGCTCACCCGGTCCCGGATATCGAGAAACGGTTCGGGATTGACCTGTCCGTCTTTCTGAAGAATGCGGATGCGCCCGGCTTTTTCAACCACAAAGAGCCGTTCATCTCCGGCGTTGGCAATGTCCACCGGTTGGGAAAATCCATCGGCAAGTAATTGAAGTTCCAGCTGGATCTGAGCCTGCATCCCATAAGAGCCGGCAGTAAGCAATAAGAAAAGGAAGAGATTTTTCATAAGCGCGAATGTTTTAGATAACGGGCGGAACAAAAATGACAATTTGCGGGGAAAAGCGGAAGCAATGGTCCGGGAGAAAATGAAAACTGCCCGGAGCACACCATGCGGTATTCCGGGCAGTTCACCGATCCGGATCTGTCGCATACACGGACAACCGGATAACTATGAAAAACTGTTTCTAAAGCTTATTACGCAAAGACCACTTCCAGCGATTCACAGATCTTTTCGGCCGCTTCGTCCAGATCGGCGTCTGTATGGGCGGCGGAAACAAAACCGACTTCGTAACCGGAAGGACCGAGGTAAACGCCACGCTGCAACAACTCGTGGTGCAGGACCTTGAATTTTTCCATTCCGGCCGGATCGATCTGATCCGACGCCAGGATCCGCTCGTTCGAGAAGGCGATCCAGAAGATGGAACCGATATGCGGGAAGCTGATCTCGTAGCCGCGGTCCAGGCAGAATTGCTCGATCGTCTCCACGAAACGATGCGTTTTCTGCGCCATTCTTTCGTAAAAGTCCTCCTGGATCAGTTGTTCCAGCGCCGCCAGACCGGCCGCCATGGCTACCGGATTAGCCGATAGGGTTCCGGCCTGATAAACCGGGCCGTCCGGAGCGATGTGCCCCATGATCTCGTGACTGGCCGCATAGGCGCCTACCGGCATGCCCCCGCCGATGATCTTTCCGAAAGTCAGAATGTCCGGCTGTATATCGTAGTAGCCGGCAGCACCACTGAATCCGACCCGGAAGCCGGAGATCACTTCGTCGAAGATCAGCAGTACACCGTGCGCTGTACATTGCTGGCGTACGTACTGCAGAAAGCTGCGATCCTGCAACAGCAGGCCGTTATTGGCCGGTACCGGTTCCATGATCACACAGGCCGTTTCGTTGGCGTGTTCTTTGAGGGCTTTTTCCAGCGCTTCCGGCTGGTTGAGGGGAATAACGATGGTCTCTTTGGCGAAAGCCTCGGGAATGCCGGCGGAGGTACTCACGCCGAAAGTAGCCAGTCCCGAACCGGCTTTAACCAGCAGACTATCTACGTGGCCGTGGTAGCATCCCTCAAACTTGATCACTTTGGACTTACCGGTCACGCCGCGGGCCAGGCGCAGCGCCGACATAACGGCTTCCGTACCGGAGCTTACAAAGCGGATCTTATCGATGTAGGGGTGATGGTGCAGGATGAGTTTCCCCAGTTCGTTACCCAGGCGGTTGGGGGTGCCGAAAGAAGTCCCCTTCTTTACGGTCTCGATCACCCGCTCGCGGATCAGTGCATTGTTGTGCCCCAGGATCAGCGGACCCCAGGAACAGCAAAAGTCGATGAATTGATTATCATCTTCATCCGTGATCCGGCAGCCCTGACCCTCCTTAATGAAAAGCGGTGGTCCGGATACCGATTTAAAAGCTCTGACGGGAGAGTTGACCCCACCCGGGAAGTACTGTTTAGCTTCTTCGAATAAAGCTTCTGATTTTTCTCTTTTTATGATCTGGTCGGTAAATGACATAGATATGCTAGATGGTTTTGGGCAAAATTAAGATAATGAGCGGTTCCTGCGAACTTGTCCTTCAATTATTGCTTTGGGGTGACAGAAGGAATGGTCGGAAAAGTTGTTGCCTGCAAATCAGGACTTTAAGCGCAGCTACCGCCTGTCTCGTGGAAGTCTTTAAAACAATTTTCGCAAAAGCTCGTAGGAACAATGGAGAACCGGCCCCGAATGGAGCTGAAAATAAGCGGGAAATGTAAATTTCGCCTTATTTTCCCGCCGGACATGGATGTCCCCAAATTTTTACAGACCTTTACAGGGAGCGCCTGCGCTCACTTATACACAGGATAAAATAACTTCCTTACCGAAGGTTGGCCCATTGAACGGTTTCCGGAAACATATTTGATTATAAATCAATGTGTTGGCCGGATCGGGTTTTCTGACGGATAACCTTTGTTTTTTACTGCTTTGTCGGTAATTTTGGGAGTGATAAGCCGGCATCGGATGCCAGTGGCTCCGGTCGTTCGCCTAATGTTTTGGAATATCATGCAGATCAGAGTAGACAAATACATTCAGGAATTACTGTACGAGAATGATTCGGTAAACATTCCCGGATTGGGTGGTTTGGTAACGGAATACCAGCCGGCCCAGATCGATCACGTACAGGCCAAGATACTACCGCCGGCCCGGGATGTGACCCTTAACACCAATCTACCCATTGACGACGGCCTGCTGACCCAGCGCGTAGCGGATGCCCACCAACTAAGCGGTCTGGAGGCCGAACAGGTCATTCGCGATTACGTGGAATCCCTGCAGGATGCACTGAATTCTGGCGAGATCATTGCCATCGAAGGGGTAGGACGTTTATACAAAAATCACTCCGGTGAGTTGCACCTGATGAGTGATCACAACAATTTCGATACGGCCGCTTACGGATTGCCCGCCGTCACCTCTCCGGTCATCCAGCGGCAGGAGATCAAACCGGCCACTGCGGTCGTCGCTCCGGCTACCGCTGCTACCACAAAGGATGGTGCGGATACCTGGACGGTGATCTCTGACTGGTTCCAGCAGAATCTCTGGATCGTTGTCTCAGCGGCGATGGTCGTATTTGTGGTAACTGTCTGGCTGTTGTTTTTCAACGATACCCAGGATCCCACCAGTGGACTGAGTGAAGTAAAGGAACTGCCGGAAGACCGGGTGAACGTCAGCCCCGGCGATATCGAGGACGACGAGCTGGTCATGGAAGAACCCACCGCTCCCGGCGAAGAGGATAACAATCTGTCGGCGGAAGAACCGGCTCCTTCCGATAATTCCACGCCACCGGAAGAAGAACTCGATACCGAATCTCCCACCATTTCTCCGGAACAAAATGTCGCCCTCATCCGGATCGGGCTGTTCGGAGACCGCGGTAACGTGACTAAACTTGTGCAGAAGATCTACGACGAAGGCTTTGAACCCTACACCCGGGAGAAAGGCTCCCTGATCGAAGTAGGTGTGCAATTCGTTTACGACGACCAGCAGGAAGTGCGGGCCAATTTACGGGCCGTCCAGAAAAAATTCGAAGAGAAGGCTAAGGTGGTGGAATGATCAGTAGTCTGGAATCGTGGCTCAAACTGCCAGATCGTCTTTAATCGTCTCAGGAACGTCGATCGACTTCCTTTCGAGTAGCGCAAAACCGAAGGTCAACACACCGACCCTGCCTACGAACATCAGTAGAATTACCATCAGTTTGCCCACCGTTGAAAGTTCGCCGGTAATTCCGGTACTCAAACCCACCGTACCCAGGGCGGAGGCTACTTCGAATAAGATCTTTGGTAAGGCGAAATCTTCCGAGTACGCCAGTAAGAAGGTGAACAGAAAAATGATACTCGTATAGAGCATGAAAGTTGAGGTGGCTACGTAGAGTCTTTCAAAAGGTATGATCCGGTTAAAAAATGTAATTTTTTTCTGACCCAGCAGTCTGCTTTTCAAGATAGCTAACATGGCTGTCAGGGTCGTTATCTTCAGACCACCGGCCGTTCCTGAAGGCGAAGCACCGATGTACATGAGAAAGATTACGAACAGGAGCGTAGGTAAACTGAGATCTCCCGTAGAAATGGTATTGAAGCCCACTGTGGTCATCGCCGTCATTGCCTGAAAAAAGGACTGCATCACCGCAGCTCCGGACCTTTGGATCAATGGCTCGGTAGCGAACAGCAATAGGGTGCCTACCGTGAGTAAAAACAGGAAACCATAGGTTATGATCTTGGATGTGAATGAAATATCATTTGTTTTTCCCGCCAGCCGATACCAGATATCGGTAATAACAATAAAGCCCAGCGAGCCTGCAATTGCCAGGATAGAAATGATGGTGTTGATGAGCACATTTTCGCTGTAGCCGACAAAACTATGATTAAAAAGTCCGAATCCGGCTGTACAAAAAGCCGAGACGCTGTGAAAAACGGAAAACCAGATCGCTTGTAGATATTCCATGCCCGTTTGTCGGAAAGCTATAAAGAATGCTATGGCACCCAGGGCCTCCATGACCAAAGTGAAGACGATCGCACTTTTAATGAAGTCATTGATCTTAATCGTGTTCGGCATGGTAAATTCCGCACCAATGATCCTGCTGTGCCAGTGTGTGATCCGTTTGGTGGTGAAAAGCAAATAGTATGTGGTTAGGGTCATGTAACCAATACCGCCAATTTGAAAAAGCAGCATGACGATCAGTTGTCCGAAAAAATTATAAGAATCAAAAACACTGATCGTGACCAATCCGGTGGTAGAGATCGCCGAAGTTGCAATGAAAAAATTGTCCACAAAAGTAATGTCCACCTTATGAAAAAGCGGAATGGAGAGCAACGCGAATCCGGCCACCGTATACAGGAAATATCCCCAGACCAAATTCATCTGGGGCGATTTGCTGACCTGATACTTTTTATACCATCTGCTAAATTTATTGAATATACTTTTTTTCATTGATGAGAATCCGCCGGAAGACCGGCGCTTATTGATTGGGAGTAGAAACACTGATCCAAAAGACCAGCAAGAATATAAAAACGATAATGAAAATCAGCGGCCACTTCAGGTATTGTACACTGGTGGCCCACTCGTCAAACGAGCGATCAATTTCATCCTGCTCGGATCTCTTTCTTCTTTTACTCACCTTTTTTTGATTTAATTACAATGCAAAATTAGGCGTTAAAAGATCAGCAAAATGTAAGGGTTAGCCGGTAGGATATAAAGATTTTATAAAGATTCAACTGAATCGGTAACCCACGCCACTTTCGGTAACAATATGGGTAGGATGATTGGGATTATCCTCCAGTTTTTTTCGAAGCTGGGCCACGAAAACGCGTAAATACTGGGTTTCCGTCTGGTGCCCAACGCCCCAGATCTCCTTGAGGATATACTGGTGGGTAAGCACCATACCTTCGTGCCGGGCAAACAGGGCCAGCAATTTGTATTCGGTAGGAGTTAATTTGATGAGGGCATCGTTCTTCCGTACACTGCGGGCGATCAGGTCTATTTCCAGATCGTCACAAACGATCGGGGCATCGGAATTTTCCGTTTGGGTCCGGCGGATGGCGGAGCGGATCCTTGCGAGCAGTTCCTGGGTACGGAAAGGTTTGGTCAGGTAGTCGATCGCTCCGTTATCCAGGGCGCGGACAATATCCTGCTCACTATCCTGCACGGAGAGGATGATAATGGATTTGTGAAACCAGCCTTTCAACTGCTCCAGCACCTCGTGACCGCTGATGTCAGGCAGACCGATATCCAGCAGGATCAGGTCCGGGGAATGATTGGCCGCCAGGGCGAGACCTTCCTGACCACTGGCCGCCTGAATGACCTTATAGTCATTGCTTTCCAAACTGATACGCAGCAATTTTCGGATCTGCGGCTCATCGTCAATGATCAGGATCTCGTCTTTAGTCATTTTTCCATTCATTTAAATTGGATACCTCGGCGGGGATCCGGAGATCAAATCGCGCGCCGCCGGAGTCCTGATTGCTTAACTCAATCGTTCCGTGTTGGGCCTCTACAAAACCTTTCACGATGGAAAGACCCAGGCCGGTTCCTCCGGTTACGGAATTGGGCAGGCGGTAAAATTTCTTGAATACGGCTTCCAGTTCGGATTCCGGAAAACCGGGCCCATTATCTAAAACAATGACCCGGCAACCGTTCTCGTACTGATCGGCCCGAATGGTAATGATTGTACCTGCCGGCGTATACTGCTGGGAATTGTGTACAATGTTGAACAGGATCTGCTCCATCAGGCCCTGGTCCAGCCGGAACAAAGGAAGGTCCTCCTGCGGGTCAAAGTGGATTTCCCGCAGGTCGGGTTTGTCCCGTACCATATTGATCACCCGAAAGATCAGTTCGTTGAGATCGCACCAGTCCGGTTTGGCTTGGATAGACCCCGATTCGAGCCGACTCATATTGAGCAGGTTGCCGACCTGGCGATTGAGGCGGGTGCCGGCCAGACCGATCTCGCCGTACAGTTCCCGGCGGTCCCGGTCGGTGAGTTTGCCGGGATTATCCTGCAGCGCATCTACGGCTCCGATAATGGTGGCAATGGGCGTTCTCAATTCGTGGGATAAGGAATTGAGGACGGTATTGTAGAGTTTGATCGTATTTTCCCGTTCTTCTTCCTCTTTCGCCTTCAGTTCCGCTTTGCGGATCTTGGAAGTCAGCACGGCGTTCAACGTGGCGATCACAAAATACATCAGGAACAAGAGCGCATCTTCCGGCGTGGCGATGGTGAATTTAAAAAGCGGCGGGATGAAAAAGAAATTCCACAACAGAGCACTAAAAACCGCCGCCAGCACTACCGGAAAGATATCGAAAACCATGGCTAGTAAAGAGACGGCCAACAACAGAATGAGGGCTACGACCTTATAGCCGGTGATGCTGACCGAAAAATGGGCAATGACGGCGATCAGGCTGATCAACCCCAAACTGATCACATACTGGATCGTTCGTTTTCTTTTGACGTACTCGAAAACTCCCACAGTAGCTTTTGGTATAAAGGTAGTATAAGCGGTATAAAGATTCTATAAGGATTTGGGGATCGGGGGCGGATGTTAATACTCCAGCTCTTTGGTCATTTTCTCCAGTTCCTTCTGGAGGATCTCGGCGTCATCCACGGTATTGGTATCCTGGATGCGCTGGGAAAGCTGGTCGATGGTGTCCAGGTAGAGGGTATCCATTTCTACGTCCGAGCGGAGGGATTCGAGTTTGGCGAGTTCTTCGTAGTTGTTTTCGCGGAGTTGTTCCAGCTTTTTCTTTTTTACTTCCAGGTCAGAAGCCAGGCGCTGGTTGTGCAGCAGGATCTCCAGTTTCCGCATAACGGCTTCGTAGAAAGTGATCTTCGAGCGGCGGAGTTCCAGTTGGGAGCGAAAAGCCCGGATCAGGCTTTCACTTTCCTGGCGATTTTGCGGAGCGATCTCGTTGCCGCCGTTGATCTGGGATTCCAGGTCTTCGATATTTTCTTCAATTTCCCGGATGTCGGCCTCCTGTTTGGTGATCTCCCCTTTGCAGAAGGCGATGCGCTGTTCGATCTGCCCTTCCGTGCTGGCCGCATAGCGCCGGTCTCTTCTTCTTTTGACTGCAAAATACCAGATCGTTCCGCCGATGAGGCCCGCAATGGCAAGGATCGCCAGAATACCTAAGAGAAAACGAAAGACGGGAGCCAACCGCATCAACAAGATCAACACAATGACCCCAATCAGTGACCATCTGAAAATATCCTCCCTGCTCTTTCTAATACTCATGTCCGAAAATTACATTAATCTACCAAAATCAAGCACAATGGCAGATGGAAAAAAAAATTTAAAATGATGAAAAAATTGTGAACACTTGCATGCCTCCTCTGTTATGAATACAGTTTTTGAATCGCTAATGTTTTTTGTTTGTTTATAGTTTATGTCGGTACTCTGAATAGGGTACCTTTTTTTTTGCCCGCCGTTTATATTAAAACACCTATTTTGCCGTTTGATCACCAATCTTGGATGATAAATGATGAAAATGGGTAGATCTCCCGCCAAATTTGGGATGTGTTTGCCTGCATCGGTTTAGTATTCAGAACCTATATCAGCTATGGATATCTTTCAAAAGATCCAGGAAAAATACATTCAGGAATTTTCCAATAACGTTCCCCTGGATGAATTTCTGCTCAACATTCTGGTAACGGCATTACTCATCGCCCTGCTGCGGCTGTTCTATATTCACTACGGCAACGCCATCTCCAACCGGCGTAAGTTTGCCGCCAATTTCCTGCCCCTGGCCCTGGGTACCCTGCTGATCATTATGATCGTTAAATCTTCCATCGCACTGTCTCTAGGACTCGTTGGAGCACTGTCCATCGTCCGCTACCGGGCGGCCATCAAAGACCCGGAAGAACTGACCTACCTCTTCATTGCCATCGGCATCGGTCTGGCCGGCGGGGCCAACCAGCCCATTCTGGCCATTGTCGCCTTCACCATCATCATCGGATTGCTCTACATCGGCAAACTGATCAGCGGCAGGAAAGCTTTTCAACAAGAAGAACAGCTATTTGTGCACATCCAGACCGATATTGACGATTTTTCCCGGATCACGGAATTGGTCACCCAAACGCTAACCTACGTGGAACTCAAACGTATGGATACCCTGGAAAAAGGCTTAAATTTATCTTTTGTCGTTCGGGCCGAAGGACTGGAGCAACTCAACGAACTGAAAAATGTGATCACCGGCCTCTCCCCGGCGACTCGTCTGTCGATTATTGATCAACCGGAGGTAGTATTATGATCTTATCCCAAAACCGAAAACGTTCTAAAGAATTTCGGTCGGAATTTTGGTTGCTGGGTGGTTTGCTGGCCCTGCTGCTGGCGGGCCTGCTGTATATTCTGTATAACTACCGCTACGAGCCGGTGAGCCTGAATCCGGGCGAATCCATTCTTTGCGATGCCGAACGGGTGCGCGGGAGTCACTTTGTGCGGGACAATTACCAGTTCGATAATGGGAACATGCAGAGTAGTGAGGCTGCGCGGTCGGGCTGGTTTTCCTGCCGGGTACCGGAAGGAGAGAGCGCACAGTACGGCTTTGGTTATCGGCTCGAATCGTCCAGTCCCGGCGAAGTATACCGGGTATCGGTCTGGCGGTACAAAAATATCCTCAACGAAGGTAAACTGGCCGTCAACGGCACGGGGCCGGTCGGCTTTTACCACGAAAGCGACGAAGTAATGCGCCTCGAGGACGGCTGGGAAAAATTGTCTCTCACCTTTCACATCCCTTACGGCAGCGAGATCGAATACGTCAATATCTACGTGTATACCAACGGCTACCAGCCGGTATTTTTCGACGATCTGGAGATCGAGCGGATCGATGTCTGGGCCGAAGCGGATTTCCAGCCGGAAGTGCTGGATCTGGAGATCGGACCCGGTGGCCGTGAAGATCTGGCGGACAAAAGGCGTGAAGCCATCCAACGGGGCATTCTGTTCAGCGATTCCGACGACTGGGTAAAGGCCCGCATCCGAAACGGAACGGAAAAGATCCCCGTACGCCTGCGCCTGAAGGGCGACTGGCTGGATCACCTCGCGGACGACAAATGGTCCTTCCGGGTGAAGGTCCGCGATCCCTACGAATGGAAGCATCTGAAGGTTTTCAGCCTGCATACACCGGCGGCTCGTTACCACCTGCACGAATGGGTACTGCACCAACTCTGGGAACAGGAAGATATTCTCACGACCCGCTACGATTTTGTGGAATTACAGGTGGATGGAGAATCCAGGGGCATCTATGCCTACGAAGAACATTTTACCAAACAACTGGTCGAATCGCGCCGCCGCCGGGAAGGACCGATCCTGAAATTTAATGAGGACGGTCTCTGGCTGGCCTACCAGCGCGAACTGGAAACCAATGGTTTCATCATGTTCGGCTATACGCCCTCGGCGGCGGCCTGGGAAAATGCCGATATCACCGCCTTTGAAGCCGACGATCTCGCCGCCGACACGACGCAGGGCCCATTGCTCGATCAGGCCAAAAACCTGCTGGCCGATTATTTTTCCGGCAAACTCCCCGCGGAACGGGTGTTTGACCTGGATCGCCTGGCTGCCTACTATGCGAGTTGCGATGCCCTGAATGCCTACCACGGGGTGGTGTGGCACAACCAGCGCTACTATTTCAACCCGATCACCGGTCTGCTCGAACCGATCGGCTTCGACGGCTTCGGCGGACCACCGGCGGATAGCTATACCTTCCTGGGAGAAGGCGCTCTGAATCCGCAATCGTTGATGAGCGACAATCTGTTCCACCGGCTCGCTCAGGATACGGCTTTCACGCGGCGTTATATCCAGCGACTGTATCACTATACCGATCAGACCTTTTTCGAACCTTTTCTGGATAGCATCCGGCAGAAGTGGACGGCCCGGCGCGAATGGTTGCGGATGGAGTTTCCGAGCTACGAAGCCGATCTGTCCGATCTGCGGGAGCGGACGCGCTTCATCCACAGCATGGTGCTGCCCTACGAAGGACAAAGCGTAAAAGCGGTACGCCTGCTGGCCAACGGGAAGAACATACGCCTGCAGAACACCCATACCTTACCGGTAGAAGTGGTGGGCTGGAGCTCCGAGGGCAGTGATCAGGTTCAGCGGCTGGATGCGGTCCTGTTGTTGCCGGGACAAATGCCCCGGGCGTATACGAGCCGCCTGCGGGCGGATAGCCTGATGGATGATTTTGCCAGCTTGCGTTTTCTGGAGGACCGGGCCCTGCGCGAACAAAGAACGCCGGTATTTAAAACGGTCGCATTACCCAGTGGCGCGGCACGGATCTACTACCGGCCGTTTGGTCTGGACACGCTTTTCTCATCGGTCGTCGTGCGGGAAGCGGCTGCCATGACGCCCGATTACGCTCAGCTTTTCAAGGATAATCTGCTGGAAGAGCAACCCTTCTACCGGATCCAAGATAAATTCGTCACCTTTTTTCCCGGTCAGCACGAAGTGCGCCGGCACATCTATATCCCGGCGGGATACCAGGTGGAGATCCCGGCCGGTACCCAACTGGACCTGCGGGACGGAGCGGCTTTTGTCAGTCGTTCTCCCGTCAACGCCATGGGAGAGCAGGAAGCGCCCGTAAGGATCTTTTCCGGTGACGGTAGTGGTAATGGATTTACGGTCCTCAACTCGGGTAAAGCATCCGTTTTTAAGAATGTGGATTTCAGCGGACTGAATACGCTTTCGGCCGGTGGCTGGCACCTGACCGGAGCGGTCAACTTCTACGAATCGCCGGTCCGGTTCTACCGTTGCCGTTTTGCTGCCAACCACTGTGAAGATGCCCTGAACGTTATTCGCAGCGAATTTCAGTTGGAAGCCTGTCGTTTCGAGGAAACCTTCAGTGATGCTTTCGATAGCGACTTCAGCAAGGGCGAGGTCCGCAACTGTGGATTTTTCCGGACGGGCAACGATGGCCTGGATGTTTCGGGCAGTATCGTCAACGTTTTCGAATGCCAGTTCGATACCAATGGGGACAAGGGTATCAGTGTGGGTGAGGCCAGTGATCTGACCGTATTCAATAGCTCGTTCCGCAACGCTCCGATCGCCCTGGCCAGTAAAGATGAGTCCATGCTTTACGTACGCAACGTCACCCTGGAACAGTGCGAACAGGGATTTGCGGCCTACCAGAAAAAGCCGGAATACGGTGGCGCCACGATACTGGTTGAAGGGTATAAAGCCGATCAGGTGAAAAGACTGTTCGTAGAAGGGGAGGGGAGCCGCATCCGGTTTGACCGGGAAGCGCTTGAATAAGCAGGAATTACCGGTTTATCTATCGGCCGGCGGAGGTTAGAAAAACAGAACGGGGCAGAAAATCCGAATGACCGGCGAACCGCGCATCGGTTTTCTACCCCGTTTGTATTAGCTTTTGGGATGATCTTTTGGGCCTTTCCTAGCGGTAAAAATCACTGCGACTCGGCGACTGATTGTCCGATTCTCCGACGCCAACCAAACCACCGAAATAGTACTGGAAGCCGATAGAGAAATCAAAGGCGTTGGTCCGGGTGATCGTCTGTCGCTGGATATTGTCAATATTGGTGTCAAACTCACTGCGGGCGTAGTTGTACTTGAATACAGCGGAAATACCGATCCCGCTGTCGGAGATCACGGTAATGCCCGGGCCGATACCAAAGGCGAATATGTTGGTGCCGATATTCTGGATCTGTCCACCGATATCCTGGGTATCCGAAGACCGGCCGAAACCGAAAGTCGTTTCCACCATCAGGGCGATATCATCTTCCAGAGGCAAGAAATAGCGGGCAAACGGTCCGAACAGCAGGTCCGTGTCGGTAACCTTATTGTTATTGGGCTGGTCGACTTCGTTCAGCGTATAATCCATGCCGAGGCCGAGCGCAAAGTTGTCCACAATAAAATAACCGATCTTCGGGGAAATACTCAGTTGGGTGGAAGACGGCCCTTCCCCTTCGTCCTGATTATCACCAACGTTCTGGATAACCCGCGAACCGGCCGTGGAGAAACCCAGCGTGGAACCAATCAGGAAATTACCCTGATCGTTGAATTGAGCCAGCAAAACACCGGAGCCGGCGAGTAAAAAGCACAGTAGACTTACTAATTTTTTCATGGTCATTAGGGATTTTATGAAATAATTAATTGCAATGGTGAGGCTCGGTGAAGGGAGGTAAGGTATTTACTTACAGGAGTTTATAGTTTAGGAACATGCCCTAGGTAAAGCTTGTTCGGTCGCGGTGAAAGTTTAAAATGTCAGCTGACGGATATTTGGAAGTATTGTCTTATTGGTACGGCAACGTGTATATTTGTTAGTCCTCACACTTAAGCCAAGGAAAACCCACCGACTATGAAATCATCCGGTTTGATGCGCTTAGCGCTAATTCTTGCCCTGATCACCGTTAATATCGGTTGTGATCAATTTTCCAAATCTATTGTGCGGGAAAAGGTAGACTTTCACGAGAATATCGAACTGATCGATGATTATTTCATTCTGACCAAAGTGGAAAATACGGGTGCACTGCTGAGTCTGGGATCCACCCTTTCTCCCGGTGCCAAAAAAGTGGTATTGCTGCTGCTGCCGACCCTGATGCTATTCTCCCTGCTAATCTTTGTGTTGGTTCGGGCCGAACTGGAACAGCAGATCGTGATCGGACTCTGTTTTATCGTAGGTGGTGGGATCGGCAATATCTTTGACCGCTATCTGTACGGCTCGGTGACCGATTTTCTGCACATCGACCTGGGGCTACTACGTACCGGAGTTTTTAATATGGCCGATGTGTCGGTCATGATCGGAACGGCCCTGGTCATTGCGCACGGGCTGAAAAAAAACTAGTCTAGGCAATGTGATAGTGACAAAAACTTGGAAAGTCAGGAGCTACATATTCCGATTAGATGCTGCAGCTCATTTTCTAACCTGATCAAAGGGTTTGGGAGGTTTCAACCCTCAGAATCAGCTTATCTTATAAAGACCGAAGCGGTCTGGGCAAGTCCCAAACCGCTTCGCGCCAATTATAGCGTAGATCCTCAATTCAAATAAGGATCAATCGTTTCAATCTTACCATCCGGCCGGTGCTTCAATTCCGTCAGTTTAATGTTGCGTAAGTGGGTCTGCCCACCGGAAAGCGTGCTATCATGGTAGAACAGGTACCATTTTCCATTGAATTCTAGGATGGAATGGTGGTTGGTCCAGCCGATGACCGGATTCAGGATCACGCCCTGGTAGGTGAATGGCCCGTAGGGATTGTCGCCGGTGGCGTAGGCAATATAGTGTGTATCGCCGGTAGAGTAGGAGAAGTAGTAGGTGTCATTGTACTTGTGCACCCAGGCCGCTTCGAAGAATCGCCGCTCGTTGTCTTGCGCTTTGAGCAGATCGCCGTTCTTGTCGACGATCTGGATCTCTTTGACCTCCTCGGCCAGTGATTTCATATCCGGACTGAGTTTAGCCATTTTGGGCAATATGGCGGGAGCTTCGCCGGTAGGGTATTCATCCTGTGGGTTGTACGCTTCTCCTTCCCAGCGCTGCAGTTGGCCGCCCCAGATACCACCGAAATACAGGTAATAGCTGCCGTCCGTGTCGGCAAAAACGGCCGGATCGATACTGTAGCTACCTTCGATGGGAGTGGGTTCGGGGGTAAACGGTCCGGTCGGTGAATCACTACTGGCTACCCCGATCTTGAAGATATCGTCCTTATCCTTTGCCGGAAAATACAGATAATAAGTGCCGTCCTTTTCGGCGGCATCGGGCGCCCACATCTGCCGGCCCGCCCAGGCTACATCTTTGATGTCCAGCGCTACCCCGTGATCGGTCACCGGTCCCGGAATACTGTCCATGGAAAAGACGTGGTAATCCTTCATATCAAAGTGACTGCCGAGGTCATCCTGCGGCACGCCGGATTCAATGTCGTGGGAAGGATAAATGTAGATCTTACCGTTAAATACGTGGGCGGACGGATCGGCCGTGTAGATATCCGTTACCAGCGGATCCGAGATCGCATTGAGCGTGTCGTTCATGGATTCTACCTCAACGGTTTCCTCAGAACCCCCTTCGGCAGCGGGCTGGTCCTGGCAGGAAACCACCAGGAACGGCAGCAACACGAGCAGTAACGCAATCGATTGAGTAAAACTTGCAGGTTTTTTCATTTCGTTCAAATGTGTAAAATATAGCATGAGTGAAAAGATTGTGATTTGAACGTCTAAGGTAAATAATTTGCCAGGTTTTTAGCGCATAAACGATCGGCTTTTCAATTCCGGCCATCGGGAGTAAGCGTTACCCGCAGTACCTGCCTGCCGACTTCGTCCGATCCGTTCGGGGTACTGATCAGCCAGTAGGTTCCCGGAGCCAGGTCGTGATCCCGGAGTCTGATCCGGTCCTGACTGCCCTGGTCCAGGGATTTTTCCCATAGGACCTGTCCCAGACTATTAAGCAGTTGTAACCGATAATATCCACGGCCCTCCGGTACCTGGATGTTCAGGGTTTCGGACGCCGGGTTGGGGAAGGCGCTTAGTCCCTGGCCGCCGGAAACTTCCAGTAGCGCAGTTCGGATCTCCGAATATTCGAACTGGCCGTCAAAGTCGATCTGCTTCAGGCGGTAGTAATTGGTTCCGGGAAAAGCAGTCTGGTCCTCGTAGCGATAATCGGTAGGAACCGAAGTGCTGCCCCGACCGCTCACAAAATCCAGGAATTCCCAGTTAGTGCCGTCGGTGGATCTTTCCACCGCAAATCCCTCGTTGTTCACCTCGATAGCGGTTGTCCAGGACAATACGACCGACTGCCGGTCGGGACGGGCTTCAAAACTCAGGAATTCCACCGGTAGCAGTCCCTCGCACAGCAAAGATACCAGGCAGGGAGGTACCGTTGCGGTCAGTTCCACCGCTCCGATATCGGGTTCCAGCAGGCTGCGGGCGGCCCCCCGCTGGTCGGAGGTAATTTCCGGATCAAAAGGCGTACCTGCGTTGATGGCCGCGCTGGTCGGCCCCAGGTCGTGCGTTTGGGTACAGCCCCCATTATCCGCCAGAGGCAGTAACGCAGGATCATCCGTAATGAAGGTCAGGCAGCTACCGGCGCAGGTGGGAATGATGTTGGTGGTATTCTGGGTTGGGAGCAGCAGGCCCTGATTGTAAAAATCCTCCGCTCCGATATTGTCGGCGATGATGTTGTTGGCCAGTTCCAGGATACTACCGGTCTGGGCCGATAGTCCGGCTCCGTTACCGTCCACTCCGATGGTGTTGTTGGCAATGGTCGTATGAATGGCGTAGAAGATGGCGCCGGCCAGGATGGTCATGCCGCCTCCGTCTCCGGCCCCGCCGGTCTGATTGTCATTGCCGCTGATGGTCGTATTTACGAGGGCAATGATCCCTCCGGAGTAGATCCCGCCACCCGAAGCGCGGCTGATCCCGAGATCGGCTACGGTATTGTTGCTGACCGTACAATCGATCAGCCCGAGGTTGCCGGAAGAAGCGATGGCTCCACCCCGGTGTGCGCGGTTGTTGGTCAGCGTGCAGTTGACCAGCAGCAGATCACCGTTATTCAAAATGGCCCCGCCGTTGAGGTTGGATAAGAGATTGCCATTTTGGAGGACGAGGTCATTGATCGTGACCGTGGAACCATTGCTGATATTGAAGATCCGAAAATTGCCGGTACCCGGATTATTCGTGGCCTGTACGATCGTACCCGGCGCGCCGCCGCAGATGGTTACATCCTTATTGACCAGAATGGAATTTTCGGTGTGCACCGCATCCTGGACGGCGATGAAATCGCCGATGACTGCCGCATCGATAGCCGCCTGGATGGTGGTAAAATCGCATCCGGAGGCGCAAACGGTCCGGGTGATCTGGGCGAACAGGGTAGTGGTGGTCATCCATAGTGCCAGACAGAAAGGTAGTCTTAAGTTTTTTCTCATTATACTAGGTGTTTTGCAATAGAGGGTTAGCTCGATTATGGTTTGAGTAAATTTGTTTTGCTTTTTTAACTGGGGATCAGCTGGAGAAAAAACTACCGCTGTCCGGTTTTAACACACCAAATGTTCATTTTTGAACATCTAGGGAGTATAAATTTAATCATTACGCCCCAAAAATCTACGGTTTTCCCGGCCTTTTGGTTTGGCACGACTTTGGCAAGTTATTCTAAGATAGTCTGCATCTGAAGGGTCTATCGATAATTTTGACACCCTGTAATCACCGACCACACACATGTTTAACAATTACCTGAAGATCACTTTCCGACAGATCCTGAAGAACAAAACTGCCAGCCTGATCAATTATGCCGGTCTGAGTATCGGTTTGGCCGCTGCCATGATCATTGGACTCTTCGTGTACAATGAGTGGCAGACGGACAAGCTGATTCCCGAACCCGACCGAACTTACCGACTGTTACGGGTCTCCAACATCAACAATGAACCCTACGACATCGGCATCACCTCGGCCCCCTTCGCTCCGGCATTGGAGCAGGACTTTGCCGCCGAGGTAGCCGAGACCGTTCGTCTGCTCGACGGGGGATCCCTGATCGAATTGGGGGAGAAGCGTTTCCAGGAAGACAATTACTTTTACGCGGATGCCAATTTTCTGACCTTTTTTGATCTGCCGCTGCTGTACGGCGATCCGGGATCGGCCCTCAAAGACCTCCACAATGTGGTGGTCAGTAAGGCCATCGCCCGTAAGTATTTCGGCGACGAAAAACTGGCCATGGGGGAAACCATCCGGGTAGACAACAGCTACGATGCCGTCATCACCGGAGTGCTGGATGAACTGCCGGGACCCATGCATTTTCAGCCGGATCTGGTGGAGAGCACCCTCGAACTGGCCGAAGCCACCTGGTGGAGCGGCTGGTGGAACAACAACCTCTGTACCTACATGCGCCTGAAGGAAGGCAGAACGGCGGCCGATCTGGCGCCCTTCCTGCCGGGCTTCATGGATAAGTATTTCGGCGAGGATTTTCAGCGCAACGGCAACCGCATTGATCTGCGGCTGCAAGCCGTTCGGGATATCTACTTCGCAAAGGATATCCGGTACGATCCGATGCGCCACGGCAACCGGCAGGCGGTGAATATCTTCTTCATTACGGCCCTTTTGCTGATCGTTATCGCCTGCGCCAATTATATTAATCTGGCCACAGCCAAAGCGGTGGAACGCAGCAAAGAAGTGAGCATCCACAAGGTGCTGGGATCGGGCCGGATGCGGATCGTGGCGCAGATGCTGAGCGAAAGCCTGATGCTGACCTCCGCCTCGGTGCTCACGGCTGCGCTGCTGACCAAATGGGCCATGCCCGGCTTCGAACAGCTGTTTGCGGTGGAGTTTGCGGCTGACTTACCCATTCCGATGATCGTCGGTGGTTTGCTCGGCCTGACGCTGATCGTATCTCTCCTGGCGGGTCTCTATCCCGGTTGGATGTTGTCATCTTTCCGGCCGGCCTTTGCCCTGCGGGGTTCCACCCAGGCCGGTAACCGGAATACGGCCGGGCTGCGTAAAGGACTGATCATCTTTCAGTTCGCACTGTCGGTCGGTTTATTGTGCAGCACCATTTTCGTCCGCCAGCAACTGAATTATCTGCAAAATAAAGAACTGGGTTTTGATAAAGAGCACGTCTTACTGCTGCCGATCAACAATCCGGACATCTATAACAAACGGGAGAATTTCCGGCAACAGCTGCTGCGCGACCCCGGTGTCCAGGAAGTGGCCTTCCTCAGCGGGGTGCCGGGCGGCGATCACGATGCGACAAGCGTTCAGGTGCCCGAACTGAACCAGAACATCCGGATGCGGACGGCTTTCGTCGATCTGAATGTGGTATCTACCCTCGGGCTGGAGATCG
The DNA here is from genome assembly GCF_002646595.1 of Flavilitoribacter nigricans DSM 23189 = NBRC 102662. Lineage (GTDB taxonomy): Bacteria > Bacteroidota > Bacteroidia > Chitinophagales > Saprospiraceae > Flavilitoribacter > Flavilitoribacter nigricans. The sequence goes on along the minus strand of NZ_PDUD01000067.1, from coordinate 8,120 downwards.
TAGCGGGCCGGGATTTCAATCCCGAACTTTCTGCCGACAGTACCCAGGTTGTGATGCTGAACGAACGTGCCGTTGCCGATCTGGGCACCAGTCAGCAGGAGATCATCGGGAAACGGGTAGTAATGGCTTCCTTTGATACCATCCCCCGCACGGTGATCGGCGTAGTGCGGGATTACCATTTTACCAGTCTGCACGATGCGATCGAACCGCTTATTATTTCACCCAGTTTTTGGGCAAGAGCCATTGCCGTCAAGGCGGAAGGCAGTCGTATACCCCAGATCATCAGTGCTGCCGAAACGGCCTGGAACGCCCAGGCGCCCGATTTCCCGTTCGAGTATCAATTCCTGGACGAGCGGCTGGACCGGCTGTACCAAAGTGAAGCGCAGCAGGGACGACTGTTCGCACTCTTTGCCGGCATTGCCATTTTCATTGCCTGTCTGGGCATGTTCGGCCTGGCTTCCTTCGCGGCGGCTACCCGGACCAAAGAGGTCGGCATCCGGAAAGTGCTCGGCGCTTCCATTGCCAGTATTGTCAGTTTACTGTCGATCGATTTTATCAAACTGATCGTCATCGCCATGGTCATCGCTTCGCCGATCGTTTGGTACTTTATGCAGGACTGGTTGCAAAACTTCGCCTATCGGATAGATCTGCAGTGGTGGGTATTCATCGCTGCCGGATTGGGCGCCTTGGTGGTGGCCATGATCTCGGTGAGTTACCAGAGTATTCGGGCGGCGGTAGCGAATCCCGTGGAGAGTTTGAAGAACGAATAAAGGGACCGTTACCACGGAATTAAATAAACGTTAGTACAACCAAAATTTACTAATGACAACAGCGCAGCCTGCCGATTCCCCGGTAGGCTGCGCTGTTATGAATGGTCGTCCGAAAGGCCGGCCCGCACCGATCAGTCGTATACATACTTCCAGCCACCGTTTTGCTGGCGTTTCCAGACCGTATGGAAAATGCCGGTGCTTTCCATGATCCTTCCGGAAGTATCCCTGGCGGAGAAATTATAGGGACCGTAGGTGTAACCCATGCTGCCGTCGTCGGATACCTCGATGAATTCCGGCTCCCAGCTCAGGCGTACATCGCGTAGGGTTTGTTGCTCAAAATATTCCCGGATGGCCGCTTTGCCCCGGATGATGCTATTGTTGCGGTTGATGGCGGCGCTGTCCGCGGCAAAGGCCAGGAAAGCAGCCTGAACGCCCTGTTCGGCGGCCATATCATTGAAGGCCCGTTCGGCCTGGTGGATCTCTTCGATCCAGACGGATTTATCCATAGGTTCCGGATTACTGCAATAGAGGAAAGTGAGGAAACTGAGCAATGTGAGTTTGCGGATCATCGGTTATCATTAGGTTTAATATTTTTTGAAGCTGGGGAAGGCAGGGACTACCTGGGGCCTAAATATACTCCCACCAGCTGCACCCGTGCCAGAAAAAGGCCGAAATTTTGGCATAAGCCCATTTAAAATAAGACCTTTATTCCGTCGTTTCGATCCTGGCTGTGTTATTGATCCGGCCGTTTTCATTCTTACTTCAATTGCTGTGAAGCCCATGAACCGCTCCATCTTTACGCTCTGTTGTTTCCTGTTTGCGGGCTACCTCTCGGCTCAGTTGCCGCCCGATTTTCACGATGAAGTTTACCTGAATGGTTTTGATTTTCCCACCGGCGTCACTTTTGATGACAACGGTCGGGCTTACGTCTGGGAAAAAGCCGGTCGCATTCAGATGATCGATACCCTGGGGAAACCCTTTCCCGCTCCACTGCTGGACATCAGTGAGGAGGTCAGCAACTGGAAGGATCACGGCCTGATGGGATTTTGTCTGGATCATGATTTTCTGGAGAACGGTTACATCTACCTCCTGTACGCTCTGGACCGGCACTATTACGACCACTACGGTACCCCCGCTTACCATCCGGACAGCTCGGTGTTGCATCAGCCTACCATTGGGCGGGTTAGTCGCTTCACGGCCGATCCGGCTACCGCTTTTACCACGATCATCGAGGGAAGCAAAAAAGTCTTGCTGGGAGAGACGATCGGGAACGGGATCCCACTCCTGTACGCTTACCACGGACTGGGAAGCCTGATCATGGCGACCGACCGGACCCTACTGATCTCCTGCGGTGACGCCACCAGCAACGTCAGTGCCGATATTGGCGGCGACAGCCTGGAAACGCCCGTCACTCCGGCCCTGGCGGCCGGCATCATCACCCCCGATCAGGATGTCGGATCGTACCGGGCCCAGTATCTGGGCAGCTACAACGGCAAGATCCTGCGCATCGATCCGGAAACCGGTGACGGACTACCCAGCAATCCTTTCTTCGATCCGTCCGCCCCACGGTCGGCAGTTTCCCGCATCTGGGCCTACGGGCTGCGCAATCCCTACCGCATCATGGTGCGACCGGAAACGGGTAGCCACTACGCTTCGGAAGGTAATCCGGGAGTCATCTACGCCGGTGATGTCGGTAACGGACTCTGGGAAGAGATCAACATTATTCCCCGGGGCGGACTGAATTTTGGCTGGCCCATCACCGAGGGCCTGGAAGAGAGCTGGGCCTTTGCCAAACTACCCGCGCCAGCGAACTATCTGGCCCCTAACAAATACTACAACGAAGGGGCCTGCGTGGAACCCTTTTTCAATTTTCGGGAAACCTTCCGGCGACCCCGGAAACAGGATCCGGCCGTCATCCCCAATCCCTGTAATCCAAATGAACCGCTTTCGGCCATTCCCGGGGCTCCGGTGGAAACGCTGCCGGCCATTGTCTGGAACAATGCCCGCTGGAACCTGGAAGGGAAGGCCGCCGTGCCCGGCTTTGATCCGGAAGGCAAGCTGATGGCCGTTAACCTGGACGATCCGGATTGCCCCGTGCAAAGTGAGTTATTCAACGGCTTTTCGAGCCTCGCCGGCGTCTTTTACCCCCAAGATGGACCCTATCCGGAAAGCTATCGCGGGAAATACTTCGGCGTGGACTTCAGTAGCTGGATCAAGGTTTTTGATTTTAACGATGAACAGGAGCTAAGTTCCGTTACGCCCTTCCACCGGGAGGCGCACGATATCATCCACATGACCCTCAATCCACGGGACAAAAATCTGTACTACCTGGATATTTACGGTGCCGTGCGCCGGATCACTTACGGCGGCAATCCCGCTCCCACGGCCCGCATTCAGTTGGATACGTCCTACGGTCCGAGTCCGCTGACGGTTCAATTCGACGGAACGGGCTCTACCGATGATTCGGGATCCATCGCTACCTATTTCTGGGATTTTGGCGACGGCAGTACGAGCAGCGAAGCGGCGCCCGATCATATCTACCGCGCGGCGGGAAGCGGCCCGGAGCAATTTACCGTCCGCCTTACCGTGAAGGATGCCCAGGGACTCAGTCGCCAGGATAGCCGTATCATCTCGCTCAACAACACACCGCCGACGGCCCGCATCAGCAGTATCGGGAAAGGTGTACGCTATCCCACCGACGAAACGACGGTGCTGCGACTGGCGGCCGAAGTACACGATGCCGAGCATCAGCCGGAAGATCTGCAGTACGAATGGCGGGTCTACTTTCACCACAACGACCATTTCCATCCGGAACCGGTCGATACCCAGACCGAATCCTTTCTCGTGGTGGAGCCGCTGGGCTGCGGCGAAGAGATCTATTATTACCGGGTTGAACTAAAAGTGACGGATGCCGCCGGCCTGTCGGCCACCGATCGGAGGGTGATCCGTCCTTATTGTGAAGACCCCTTCGTGGAATTGATGCCGCTGACGGCACAGTTAGTGGAGACCGCCGTGGAATTAAATTGGCGTACCGGCTATGAATCGGAAGTGAGCGAAATGATCGTACAACGGAGCAGCGATTATTTTCATTTTGAAAATTTGGGCAGCGTTCCGCCAAGTGGTAATAGTCAGGGTGAGGAAAATTATCAGTTTATCGACCCGGAACCACGGCGAGGCAATGACATTTACCGGATAAAAGTCCGGAAGTCGGGAACCTATACCTACACTAATCTTGCCGAAGTGCTTTATCCCGCACCACCCGAGGTGCAGATCAGTCCCAATCCGGCCCGCGATTTCTTCCACGTACGGGTCCGGCAGGCCGAAAGCGAATCGTTGCGGTTTGAGCTGTATTCACTCAACGGTGCCCGGGTGATCCGGACCGACTGGGAGGCCGAGCCGGGGAAACCTTTCGAATACCAGTATCTGACCGGTGATCTTCCGGCCGGCGTGTACGTGTACCGTTTATGGAACGGTGACCGGGAAGCTGGTGGCCGGTTGGTACTTCGTTAATGGATTTCCGTTCGGAGCGTCACCCTTCTTGAACCTGATTTACCGAAAAATACGATTTAAGTTTTTCTTAACCAGTTCTTTAGCATTCCGGTTAAACATTCTAGTCCGGCAGCTATTCTATTAAGGTAGGCAACCTTTCCGCCTCCATTTGCTCTTTAATTTTGACAAAGTACTTAACCCGTTAAGGTTTCATGGCCGGTAGCCATTGAATAGCGATATTTACCCATTACAAAATGAACCAACACCCAAGATATTTTTCTCTAACGGTACTCCTGTTTGCCGGGCTGCTCCTGTTTAGCGCCTGTGACCGAAATACCGTTTTCGGTGGATTGCTCTCCACGCCCAAACTGACACCCCGGGAAGCCTATCTGGCCGCCCTGGATTCCACCGGTCTGGCCAATACCCAGCTGGGCAAAGCCTGGCGCCGGGCCGGGAGCCGGGCGCTGGCGGATAGTGTGCTGACCCAGCCACCTTTCCGGGAAACCGGCTATTTCCGGGCGGAAGATCCGGATGCGATCGCTTACCGGATGGAATTAAAGACCGGGGAACTGCTGAAAATGAAACTGGTCACGACACCGGACAGTATCCGCTATTTTGTGGATCTCTTTCGAGATGAATCCACCGATAGTACGGTCAATTTTCGCCATCTGCTCAATACGGAAGAAGATCAGACAGACAGCCTGGATTTCGAAGTGGAAGAGGCCGGAACCTACATCCTGAGGATCCAACCCGAATTACTGGCGTCTACACGTTATACCCTCGATCTGATCGTGCAACCGGTCTACGGGGCCTTCCCGGTGAGCGGTAAACAGAACCGCGATATCTGGAGCTTTTTCGGCGACCCGCGGGATGGCGGAAAACGCGATCACAAAGGCATCGATATTTTTGCCCGGCGGGGCACTCCGGTAGTGGCTGCCGTTGACGGTATGGTGCGAAGCGTGCGGGATCGGGGACTGGGAGGTAAGCAGGTCTGGCTCAGCGATCCCGTACGTCACCAATCGCTGTATTATGCCCACCTTGACAGCCAATTGGTCCGGGAAGGCCAGATGGTCAAGGCCGGTGATACGCTGGGGCTGGTGGGCAATACCGGAAACGCCCGGAACACCCGTCCGCACCTGCATTTCGGGATTTACCGACGCGGTTACGGGGCGATCGATCCGCATCCTTACGTGGCTTTTCAAACGGATAAAACACCGGGCGTGCGGGCCGATACCGCTCAGCTGGGTAATATAGCCCGGGTGAGGCGCAGCAATACCCGCTTGTCGGCCGCGCCCCAATCGCGAAGCCGGCAACTGGCTACGCTGGACCGGTACCTGCCGCTGGAAGTACTCGCTGCGAGCGCTAACTGGTACCGGGTGCGCAGTCCGCAAGGATTAGCGGGTTATTTACCGGCCAATGCCCTGGAAAACCTGAACCGGTCTATCGGCAATCTTTCCCTGGACCGGCCGGTGGAATTGTTGCAGGCGCCCACGTCGGAGGCTGCACCCGTTGCGGCTCTGCCCGCGGATACGAAAGTCGATGTGGTCGGGATCAGCGGAGATTACCGGCTGATCCGGGACCCGGACGGAGCAACGGCCTGGATGATGGCCACTCCGGAATAAAGCTACTGGTATAGAGATCCGTTGAACGGGGCCGTACCTTTCCGGCACCGGCTTATGGGCTGCGATAATTCCCCAGAATATCTATCTTTGGCGCTCAAATCCTGTTTATGCAGCGTACCCTATCCATCGTCATACCGGCCTACAACGAAGCGCGAACGATCCACCAGATCCTGGATAAAGTGAGGACGGTAACCCTGCCCGCCGCGCTTGCCCGCGAAGTAGTGGTGGTCAACGATTGTTCTACGGATGGTACCCGGGAGGCCCTGCAACGCTACCAGACAGAGCATCCGGAATTTCCCATGCGATACCTGGAACACGATAAAAATCAGGGAAAGGGTGCGGCGCTGCACACCGGCATCCGGGAAGCGAGCGGGGATTTCATCATCATTCAGGATGCGGACCTGGAATACGATCCCCGGGAGTACCACTTGCTGCTGAACCCGATGCTGGAAGGTAATGCCGACGTGGTGTACGGTTCCCGTTTTATGGGAGGCAATCCGCACCGGATCCTCTTTTTCTGGCATTCCATCGGCAACAAATTCCTTACTTTTCTGTCCAACGCATTTACCAATCTGAATCTGACGGATATGGAAACCTGCTACAAACTGTTCCGGACCGAGGTGATCCAGGGACTGGAACTGCAGGAAAAACGCTTTGGTTTCGAACCCGAGGTGACGGCGAAGGTGTCGCGCATTCCGGGAGTCCGCATCTACGAAGTGGGGATCTCTTATTACGGGCGCACTTACCAGGAAGGAAAAAAAATCAACTGGAAGGATGGTTTCCGGGCCATTTACTGCATCCTGAAATACAATATATGGCAGCGGTAGGGCAACAGCACTGGACCCGGAAATATCTGATCCCGCTACTCTGGACCGGAGCAATCGTCTACACCATTGCTTTTGCCTTCAACTTTCGCAAGCGGAGCCTGGACGCGGTGATCTGGTCTGATGCCGAAGGGTATTACATGTATCTGCCTGCCGTTTTTATCTACGATGGTTTTGAGGATATACCGGTACGCACCGGGGCCGCCGAATTCCGTCCCTATCCGGGTACGGACAAGATTTTCGATAAGTATACCTGCGGGGTGGCCATGATGCAACTGCCGTTCTTTCTGGCGGCCCACGCCGTGGCCGTAGCTACCCCCGATTATCCGCCGGACGGGCACTCGCCACCCTATGTGATCAGCTTACTGCTGGCCGGATTGTGCCACGGTTTCCTGGGTATTTTTCTGTTGCGGACCAATCTGCGCGTTCATTTTAAAGGCATCACTCCCGATATTGTGGCCTTATCGCTGTTGCTGGGCACCAATCTGTTGCACTATATTGCCCGGGAACCGGGGATGTCCCACGTCTATTCGTTTGTTCTATTTAATCTTTTCATCTGGCTGACGGACCGCTATTATCGTACACAGGGTAGCTGGCCGCTCGCCTGGGGCCTGGCCGCCACGCTGGGGTGGATCGTACTGATCCGGCCGACCAATTTACTGCTGGCGCTGTTCTTTTTCTTTTACACTACCGATGGCCGCCTGGATATTCGGGAACGACTGCAGTTCCTGTGGGAACGTTTTGCCCAGTTGTGGTTATTCCCATTACTGGGTTTGCTTTGGTTTGTTCCGCAGATGCTCTACTGGAAATACGCGACGGGCTCCTTTCTGGTCGATTCTTACCAGGAAGAAGGCTTCATTTATTGGAATGATCCCAAATTATGGGAAGTGTTATTTTCCATTAAGAACGGTTGGCTATTATTTAGCCCGTTGCTGGCCCTTGCCCTGATCGGTTTGCTGGCCGGTGCGATCCGGGGGATCCACAATAGCCGATTGATCCTGATCATCTGGATACTGTGCTGGTATGCCTTTTCGAGCTGGTCCAGCTGGTGGTTCGGCGGCGCATTCGGGCACCGGGCCTTCGTGGAATTTTACGCTCTGCTGGCCTTCCCGCTGGCGCTGGTGGTCCAGTGGATACTGTCGCTGCGACAATGGTGGTGGCCAGTCCTGTTCTTTGCGGTCTGGCTGTTGCTGATCTACTACAATCTGGGGCTGGACGAGCATTATTTCGGCCCTCACTACGAATGGTGGAGTTGGCGGGCGGCGATGGAGATGATGTTTTCCCTGGATTAGTAAGCTCGATAGAGATTGCTAAGCCTTTTTTGTCAGGGCTTACCAATCTCTATGGAGCTTGGCAATCCTATGGCTGATCAGGGCTTACCAATCTCTATGGAGCTTGGCAATCCTTTGGCTGAT
>NZ_PDUD01000066.1 GCF_002646595.1 Flavilitoribacter nigricans DSM 23189 = NBRC 102662 | reverse complement strand
GCTAATCAGTTGGAATCATCTTAACGGAAAGCTCGTTGAGCTTGACGCAAAGGATATTTATCGCTTTTAACGAAATTTTGGTCGGTTTCCTTGGTTTGCAATATAGAAGACTGGGAGACCAGGAGATTGGGGGCAAGGAGCTGACTTTTATTACCAGTGAATTAATTACGATATCCTGTCTGTTCCTTAGGATTCCGGTTTTTTAAATTCCCAGCAGTAGTGGATCTTTTTGTTTCGAAAATCCTGTGGGATGGTCGCGGCGGAAAGGTCCCGAATTTCGGCCAGGTTCGAAAGGGCTGCTTCGTCCAGTTTGAATTTTCGAAAATTGGTGGAAAAGTAGAGGATACCGCCCGGAGTGAGCCGCTGCAGGCAGGCCTGGATCAATTCCACGTGATCCCGTTGAACATCCAGAATGTCCTCCATGGCTTTACTGTTGGAAAAAGTCGGCGGATCCAGGATGATGAGATCGTACAACTGTCGGACCGGTTCGGCCAGCCAGCCTTTGACGTCCGCACGAATGTACTGGTGGGCGTCCCCCTCAAATCCGTTCAGGGCCATATTTCGGCGAGCCCATTCGAGGTAGGTATTGCTCAGGTCAATGGTGGTGGTACTGGCCGCTCCGCCGGCAGCCATATAAACGCTGAAGGATCCGGTGTAGGCAAAAAGGTTGAGCGTATGTTTGCCGTCTGCCTGGTCGCGCGCCATCTGCCGGGTGATCCGGTGATCCAGGAACAGACCGGTGTCCAGGTAATCCCGCAGATTGACAATGAACTTCAGACCATTTTCCGTTACGGTGAATTCCTGTTGGCGGTCGTCCCGCTTTTCGTATTGTTCCTTACCCTTTTTTTGCTCCCGTTCTTTGAAAAAGATCCGGTCGGCCGGCAGTTCCAGTACCTCCTGCATCACCTGTTTGCTACCCGAACGCCACAACTGATACTCATCGGGACTCAGTCCGTGTTGGCGGCGGTACTCGGCGACATGCAAAAAGGAATCGTAACGATCTATGGCCAGTGGGAATTCGGGTACGTCAGCATCGTAGATCCGATAGCAGGTAATCCCTTTCCGGCGGGCCCATTTATCGTGGTGTTTGGCCATTTTCCGCAACCGGTTGGCAAATATTTCAAAATCAGGTAATGGCATAGCGTACTTTATGTTGAAACAGATCAATGGGGAAATGTAGACCTTTTTCCCCGCAAATTTAACGGTGAATCAGAAAATGTCCCACGGCTATTCGTCAAAAAGATAATGATGAATTAATCAATAGGAATTTCCTCCTGCATTTCCGCTTTGATCTTTTGACTCATGGCCTGCGCTGCGCGACTAAACTGCTCCTGGGAAAGTAGGGTTTTGATCATTTTCAGCAGCTTTGCCGGTGAGGTTTTCTTGCCGGCCCGCAGGCCGATCCCATGGTAAATGACCCGGGCGGCGTTACCGAACTGATCCCTGCCAATGGGGATCACCAGTTGGGGCAAGCCGGCCAGAATACTCTTCATCATAACGCCATGCCCTCCGTGGTGGATCACCAGGCCGCATTCCGGTAAAATGTCGAGATGAGCGGCTGCTTTGTAGATCTGAATATTCGGGTAGCCTTGAAAAGAAGCGGGCTCAAATACATTACCCAGGGTCACGATCGCCGGTACGGGAAGCTGACTGAGAACATCGATTATTTTCTGATAGAGCGCATGCTGGTCCTGAAAGGTACTGCCCAGGCTAACGAGCACGTAAGGTCCCTGGATGTCTATCTGGGTCTGCGGGGCCCAGGTCGGGTCTTTGAGTTGCGGATGCAGGAATTGGGTATTTGCCGGCAAACGGGTAGGATAGTCAAAAGCCGCACTGCTCAGCAGGAGTACTTTTTCCGCTTGCTCGTATTCTTCAAACGGATGTTGAAGGGGAGGCAGATCGTATTTTTCCCGCAGTGGATTCAGTATTTTTTGCCCCGATCGGAGCATTCTTTTGAAGAGCCAGTTCAGTGCGCGATTCCGGGTCTTTCCGAATAGGGTTTTGCCCGGTAAGAGGCCCAGACCATCCGGCGGCCGCCCCGGGTGGGGAATGGGGTCAATCGCCGGCCAGACGACGAGGAACGGCTTTTTGGCCGCTTCCGCGCCAACCATGCCGCCCAGGATGAAGCCATCTACCACTATTTTATCAAAGTGTTTTTCCCGGCACAATTCGATAACGTCCCGGGCGTAGGCCCCGGCGTGCGCATACATCAGTTTTTTGAGTACGGCGAAGGGCGAGCCTCCGTTCCAGTCCGGGAAGGGATCAGATTCCGGCAGTCGGTCCGGACGATTGGGCGCATAGCGGTACGCATGGAAAGAACATCCTGCGGCTTCGACTTCCGCCCGCATACTTTGCTCCCCCAGGATACTGACGGTTTTTCCGGAATCCAGGAGTTTGCGGGCTACAGCGAGAATAGGTGGCACCACTCCACCTCCATCCCACATGACAAATAGGTATTGGTCTGCAGAAGGCATAGTACAATTTTGGATTTTAGGCAATTAGGGCAAGGGAGTAAGTAGGTCGGTATTGTTTTGAAAATTGTGCAGCGCGCCAAGAGTGAATATAAAAAAAATATTTTCTTATCTTCAGAGGTAACCAAAAGCCCCCCGGAAGATATTTATCTTTGAAAACCTGTTCATCAATTTGCTTTTTATGGTAGAAACGGCATTTTTCCGGGCGTATAAGCCAAAAAAACTGGAGGGTTTAGTCTCCATGATCTGGGAGCATAAAATGGACCCGCTTACCAGTTTTCAGCGGCAGACCATTTTTCCCAGCGGTTGTCACGGATTGTTTTTTCGCCTGGGCCAGCAGCCACCAATGATCACCATCGGGGAGCAATCTACCATTGGTGGTGATCCACTACATGAATTTGGGTTTATCGGCGGTTTGCAGACCAATACCATATCGCTCAATTTTGAATCTTACCATTTTCTGGGGGTGGAATTACAACCCGCCGCTACCTATGCCCTTTTCGGTCTTCCCGCCAAAGAGCTGGCGAATAATTCTCTGGAAGGCAGCCTGATCTTCCGCGACATGCACCTGTTGGAAGAACAGTTACTCGAAATAAAAACCTTTGAGCAACGGGCCGCGATCGTAGAAAACTGGCTGTCCCGATTTTTTCAGCCCGATAGTGAGGTGTCAATGGCCATCCAAATGGAGTCCGTATTAAAAAAGTTGAGCCAAACCGAGCCGGTCGGGCAGTTGCCGTACGAAAAGCTGCTGGGGTATTCCCGCAGCCAGACCCACCGCCTGTTTATGAAATGGTTCGGCCTCTCACCGGGGATCTACTGGCGGTATAAGAAATTTCTTCAGGGGCTGCAAACCATTCACCATCACGATGACAAGACGCTGACGGAAGTGGCGCACGCTTCGGGTTTTTACGACCAGGCTCATTTTACCCGCACTTTTAAGGAGTTTACGGGGATGCTGCCCAAGGTCTACCAGCGGGACAAATCACCCATTCCCGGTCATATTCTTGCCTAGCAATCACTCACTTCTAATGAATTCTCCCCAAAATTGCTCCTAACTTACCGTTCCTCCTTCGGCGGTTCGCAGTTAAGTGTAGAGAGATCCAGAGTAGTTACAAAACCGGTTTTTGCCTTAGAGTATGTTTGGGATTTTTTCTTTGCGGCGAAAACGGTCAATTTTTTGTTTAGACGAAGCTTATTTTGAAGTGCATACCTGTAAGGTACGGACTGAAAAATAGCTGAAGTATAAACGAAAAAGTGGCGTTTGCAGCCCGATTAATAATTCCCAAAAATACTCTTAAATATTATTTTTTTCCCTGATTGGAAATCCATACAGGGGCTTACGCCCGTATATAGTAGCAGAGTCCAAATTACAATCCAGGACTTCATCTACGCTGTTGTTGCAACACAGGTACTCAATTTTTAACCCAAGTTTGAATACACCGACCAGGAAGACCCGAACGGAACGGTTCGTTAGTCGTATGAAAGTTTATTGCCCAAACACAAATAAACCTTGGTACCGTGCTCAAACCAAATCAGCTAAATTTATTATGAAAACCTTGCGAATTTTATTGCTTTTTGCCGTGTCCTTCAGCCTGATGACCGCCTGTGAGAAAGAGAAATTTACACCTGCAGATGATGCATCCGGCGATGCGGAACTGGTAACCAGAGCGCACAAAGGACCAAAAACGAAGATCTATACCGCCGAACTGGGAATGCTGAACATGTCCGGAGCGATGGCTACGGTAACGGTAGCAGATAACCCGGATGGCAGCCTGACCGTAATGGTGGAGGCGAGCGGCCTGGAGGCCAATATGGTGCACCCACAACATATCCACGGTTTTGCGGATAACACCCGCCCTGCCGTATGTCCCGATGAGAGTGCCGATACCAATGAAGATGGGATCATCGATCTAGGAGAAGGCGTGCCTTTCTACGGCGGCGTATTACTTTCCCTGACCGACGAGGAAGGAAATTTCCCGATGGCCGATGAAAATGGTGATCTGATGTACGAACGTACTTTTTCCGCAGAAATGGTGAGCAGTCTGAAAGTATTGCAAAACCGGGAGATCGTACTGCACGGAGGTACCGTAATGGACGAATACTGGCCTACACTGCCGGTAGCCTGCGGTTCCCTGGGAACACCGGATATCTACCCAGTTGGCGCGTCCGGTAGAAGATAAGTTAAATAGAGTGAATATTTGGTTTCAATGAAACCCCAATAGCCAAATTGGTCCACAGGGATATCTTTCCTGTGGGCCATTTTTTATGGTCCCTACTTGGTTAGTTTTAAAAAACTCCTACCTTAATTGATCCCAAATGAATAATTGGTGAAATCATCTCAATTGCACCATTCGCTTATCGATAAAATCAGGGTTTGAAACTACTGCCCGGGTCTATTATCATGGATCATTTACTTTTTTCATTTCCGGATACCAACTCTATCAAAATACTCATACCAAAACGATCACGATGCAAAAGGACCAACTGCACAACAGGAGAACATTTATAAAAAGATCAACACTCGCCGCCGCCGGTTTTATGATCATGCCCGCTCTGAGCGGTAAGGTGGTTGCCAGTGACCGCCTCCGCGTAGCTCATATCGGACTGGGAGGTATGGGGAACAACCATATGAACTGGTTTGCCAGTCTGCCGGAAGTGGAAATTGTCGCCCTGTGCGATGTAGACCAGCAACATCTGGGAGATACCCTGAAAAAATTAAAAGAGAAGCAGCCGGACGGCAAAGTTGATACCTACGAGGATTTTCGACATATCCTGGATCGGAAAGATATCGATGCCATTACCTGCGCTACGCCGGATCACTGGCACGCCAGTATCGCCACGCTGGCGTTTCAGGCCGGGAAGGACGTATACGGAGAGAAACCGCTCTCTTACGATGTAAAAGAGGGACAGAAGATGCTCAAAGCCCTGAATAAATACGATCGGATCTTTCAATTGGGTACCCAGATCCACGCCACGGACAATTACCACCGGGTCGTGGAACTCATTCGCTCGGGAGCGATCGGTAAGGTACATACCGTGAGGTTGTGGAAAACCGGTGAACCACCGATGATCGGACCGCCAAAAATCCAGGCGCCGCCCGCTACACTCAACTGGGATATGTGGCAGGGACCGGCTCCGGAGCGGGATTATTTCCCCGAGCGCTGCCATTTTACGTATCGTTATTTCATGGATTATTCCGGCGGGGTATTCGCTGATTTCTGGTGCCATATCGCCGATGTGGTGTGGTGGGCGATCCAGCCGAAAGGACTGCAAAGAATCGAGGCCCGTGGGGAAGAGGCGGCCGGCACGGCGGATACGCCGAAATGGATCGATATCGATTATCAGTTTGAGGGACTTAAAGTTTTCTGGACCTCCACGCCGCCGGATGTGCCCGGAGCGGCCGACCGGCACATCGGAGCCTACTTCGAGGGAGATAAAGGAACGCTCATTTGCGATTACGGTTCCCGGTCGATCACCATCAATGGAGAGACGGTAGAAGATATTCCGGAAGTCGGGAAGACCATCCCGCGCTCGCCGGGACACCAGCAAAACTTTGTGGATGCGGTAAAATCGCGTACACAGCCCGAGTCCGATTTGGCCTACGCCCGGGATATGACCCTGCCCATGCACCTGGGCTTAATCTCCTACCGGTTGGGTAGAAAACTGGAATGGAATGCTAAAAAGGAAAAGTTTGTCGGCGACAAAGCGGCGAACAAATTACTGTCACGCAAAGCCAGAAAAGGCTGGAAACTTATCTAATGATGCAGTGATCTGATGATTCAATGATGTGACGAAAATCCATCAAATCATTAAATCATCAGATCATTGATTTACCAACTAAAGCCCGGCTTTCGCAGAAATTTCGAGCATGCGGTCAATGGAAGCCCGGCCCTCGTCGATCACCCACTGTGGAAGAATGATCTCCGGCTGCTCGTATTTCATACTGAGATAGAGCTTTTCCAGTGTATTGCGACGCATGTGCGGGCATTCGTTGCAGGCACAGGTATTATTCGGTGGCGCCGGGATGAAGGTTTTGTCCGGTGATGCTTTTTGCATCTGGTGGATGATACCGGCCTCCGTCGCTACGATGAATTCTTTTGCGTCACTGCGTTTGGTATAATTTAGTAATCCGGTAGTTGAACCGATGAAATCGGCAATTTCCAGAATATGCGCCTCACATTCCGGGTGAGCGATAAATTTGGCCTCCGGATGGCGTTCGATCAGTTTGGTGATCTTTTCGCCGGAAAAGATCTCATGTACCATGCAGGAACCGTTCCAGAGCACCATATCACGTCCTGTTTTTTTCACCAGGTACCGGCCCAGGTTGATATCGGGTGCGAAAATGATCTCCTTATCTTTTGGGATACTTTCGATAATGTGTACGGCATTGGTAGATGTACAACAGATATCCGTGAGGGTCTTGAGCTCTGCGGTGCAGTTGATATAACTGACCACCACGTGATCGGGATATTTGGCTTTAAATTTGCGGAAAAGCTCCGGCGGACAGGAATCGGCCAGCGAGCAACCGGCTTTGAGGTCCGGTAGAATGACCTTTTTGTCCGGTGACAGCATTTTGGCCGTCTCCGCCATAAAGTGTACACCGGCAAAGACGATCATATCCGCATCCGTGCTGGCGGCCTGCTGGGACAGTCCGAGACTGTCTCCGATGTAGTCCGCTATATCCTGAATATCCGCTTCCTGGTAATAGTGAGCCAGGATAATGGCATTTTTTTCTTTTTTCAGTTTTTCGATCTCCTCGAAAAGATCCAGTGTAGGATCGACTTCCAGGTCGAGGTACCCGTTCTTTTCCAGATTCTTTTTGGCTACAGCAAGATCCATCATAGTATTATTGGTTTTGTGGACCGTTTCTTTTGCGGCCCGGGCTTTTTCGAATTAACACAAAAATAAGTAAAAAGTTGGCTTAGTTTCGCATTTAAACTAACATTCGATATTTAGACGTCGATTTTTTCAAAAAGTCACGAAAAGGAGTCGTTGCGGAGCGGAGCCACATAGTGAAGATCCGGGCTTAGGATCATAGTCTTGCCAAGTCGTTCAGGATTGATTATCGGATACCCATCTGCCAAAATCTTTGGCCAGTTCCCGCAATAGGGGAATGCCCTCTACACTCCGGCGCATAAAGCCGGGCAGGCTGCTGCTGCCGTAGCGTCCGGCCAGGATACCGGTGACGATCCCGGCAACGGTGTCGACATCGCCTCCCAGCCGGATGGCAAATTGCAGGCCGGAAAAGGTATTGCGAAAGTGTTTCAGCATATATGCCACGGCGCCGGCGGTGAGCATGGCATCAGACGGTAGCCCGTGGATACCTTCCGGGAAGCGCGGTTCCCGGATCGGTTGCGGCCCGCATAGCAGCGTATAATGTTGCGGTTGCAGGAGATGCGGTGGAGGTAGGCGATCGATCTGCAGCAATAGATCGGCAGTCTCCCGATCCGTTTCCTGCAGGAACGGTAGTATATTATGGATTAGTTTTGCAGGATCCTGCTTTTCGACCAGTAAATAACGGCAGGCCCGCGCAACCAGGATATTTGCGGCCCGGGCCTTGGGATGAGGATGGGTAGCATCGGCATTGATCAGCGCGTAATCGTCGATCAGATGGCTGGGTGCAAAACCCAGCGGAACCGCCCGCATGGGGGCTGCGTTGCCGGGATATTCCCGGGTGGCCTGAAATCGCCATACCTCTTCTATACTTTTGGCGCCGCTGTATACCCAGCGCATGGAACCGTGCCCGTTGCGGCCGTATCCTTTAGTCGCTACGCCGGACTGATATTCCCGGCTCCAGTATTCTATTAATAGTTCGGCCGTGAATGGCCGGCCGGATAGCAGCGCCCGAGCCGTGCCGATAGTCATTTCCGTATCATCTGAATATTCCCAGGGAGTGTAGTGTCTGGTAAACATTTCGGGGTCGGGGACGTCGGCGCGAATGGAAGCGCGGGCATTCACCAGGCGACTGAAATCTACGTGCTGCCGGATCCAGTCACGATCCTGAAACTCAACACCGGCTCCAAAAGCATCTCCGATGGCATAAGCCAGGAACAGATCCTCGAACATAATTGAAAATTACTTTGGAAAAAATCAGGAACGGAAAGGTAGTCTTTTTTTAAGGGGAAGCCGGGCTGGTTATTTGCGCTGACCGGGATATTGTGGCTCCAGGCTCTCCACCAGGATAACGTGGTCATCGATCACATCTACTACTCTGACGGAAGTACCCCGGGGGATCTCCCGGCCGGCGGTGATGGCATCTATGGTGTAATGTGACCGGCGATCGTTGATCTGGACTTTCCCAAAACCGTTGCGATGGGGAGGAATGGGTTGCAGAACCTCACCGGTAGACAAGACATCTCCGATCTTGGGCATTGGTTTGGAGCGGAGACGACGGCCACTGATATCGAGCCAGCGGACCAATACGGCAATGACCAGGCCAAATACGGAAGCCCAGACCACGCTGCGATCCAGAGAGTTGGTGTTATGAAAAACGACTAAGCCGGCCCAGCCCAGAGCGGTAAAAAAGACCAGCACAAAACGGGAGTCCATCCAGTGGGAAAATCCTTTTTGAGCGGCAGTTTCCGGTTCTTCGGCTTCTTCATCCAGCAGGGAGGACAGGAACAAAATACCCAGCAGAATGCTGGATACGATGGCCAGGCTCCAGAAAGCTTGTTTCTCCCAGGCCAATGATGTCCACCAATTTGTCATTATAAAGAAGTTCATAATAATTTATGTATGCCACTTCAACGAACAAAATTAAGCGGCTGTTGGACTTCTGCCGCAAGCAATAGACGAACGGGGGCACTTTTTCGGCTAATGTTGAAATATCTTCGGTGATTTGCCCGGCCCATAGTGCAGAATTACAAAAGTAGAATAGTAACTTTGCCCTAACTTTCACACAATCCCTTAAGGATTTATGGCCAGACTAGAAGAAGTCAAACTGTTTTCAGGTACCAATTCCAGATACCTCGCGGATAAGATCGCTGATTATTACCAACAGCCCCTGGGAGACCTGAGCGTACATCGTTTTAGTGACGGCGAAATGCAGCCTGTGATCAACGAGTCGGTAAGAGGTTGCTATGTGTTCTTCATTCAGTCTACCTTTGCGCCTTCCGAAAACATCATGGAGCTTTTGCTGATGATGGACGCCGCCCGCCGGGCTTCGGCCTCCTATATCACGGCGGTGATCCCGTATTTCGGTTACGCCCGGCAGGACCGGAAAGATAAACCCCGGGTGCCGATCTCAGCCAAACTGATCGCCGAAATGCTGCAGGCTGCCGGTGCCAACCGGATCATGACCATGGACCTGCACGCGGACCAGATCCAGGGTTTCTTCGATATCCCGGTGGATCACCTCAAAAGCGAAGCGATCTATATTCCTTACCTGCAGGAACAGAACCTGGATGATACCATTTTCGCCTCGCCGGATGTAGGCGGAGTGAAAAGGGCCCGGACCTACGCCAAGCATTTTGAAAAAAACCTGGTGATCTGTGATAAGTACCGCAAGCGCGCCAATGAGGTGGCGGGCATGACGGTCATCGGTGATGTAGACGGTGCGGATGTCATCCTGGTGGATGACCTGGTCGACACGGCCGGCACGCTCTGCCGGGCCGCCGAGATCATTCTGAAAAAAGGGGCTAAAAGTGTACGGGCACTCTGTACGCACCCGGTGCTTTCCGGCAAAGCCTACGAGAATATAGAGAAGTCGCCACTGACCGAACTGCTGGTGACGGATACCATTCCGCTGAAACGGGAATCTTCCAAGATCAAGGTCTTGCCCACGTCCAAACTCTTTGCCAGAGCGATCCGAAATACCCACGAGCATCGTTCAATTTCCGCACTCTTTGTGGAGGGGTAATATTTTTTTTACCTATTGCATTGATTTTTAGAATAAATGCCTATCTTTGCGTGCCGTTTTGGAACCCATTGTTCCTGAAACGCATTTAAATGTAATTCGCAAAAGCTAATCAGCCATGAAAGTAGTTACTCTGGAGGGTCAGGAAAGAAAGGTAATGAGCAAAAGCGCTACCAAAGCGCTGCGGAAGGAAGAATTGGTGCCCGCCGTAATGTATGGTGGTGATGATGTGTTGCATTTCTCCGTTTCTGCAAGAGATGTACGCCCCTTGATCTATACCTCCGATTTCAAAGTTGCCGAAGTAAATGTAAACGGCAATGCTTATCGTTGCATTCTTAAGGACAAGCAGTTCCATCCGGTTAGTGATGAGATCCAGCACCTGGATTTCCTCCAACTGACTGACGGCGCTACCGTTAGAATTCAGGTTCCCATCCGCTTCACCGGTTCCGCTCCGGGTGTAAAAGTTGGTGGTAAACTGCAGCAAAACCTGCGTCTGGTTAAGATCAAGACCACTCCTGAGAACATGGTATACGAGATGACTGCCGATGTTTCCAAACTGGAACTTGGGCAATCTATCCGGGTACGTGATATCAAAACCGTAGAAGGTGTAGAGATCATGAACTCTCCGAGTATTCCCATCGCTACCATTGAAATTCCGAGAGCACTGCGTAGTGCGGCTTCGGCAGCAGCGGCAGCGGCTAAGTAAGACAGAGTATGGTTGGGACCCGCAGCGGTCCGGCTTGATGCATAAAGCTTTGGAAAGAGTTATCATGTCAAATGGTAACTCTTTTCTTATTTTCGTCCGGTGATCAATGCTTTCGAAAATGCCTACTGAAAAAATCCGCGTTACGCAACTGCAGGCCGACCTGCACTGGGAAGATAAACCGGCCAATCTCCGGATGTTCGATGAAAAAATCGCCGCGATCGGAAACACCAGCGACCTGATCGTACTCCCGGAAATGTTTACAACCGGGTTTAGTATGAATGCTGCGGCTCTGGCCGAACCCATGGACAGCGCTACTTTGCAGCATCTCAGTAAATGGGCAGCAGCTTCCGAAGCTGTTGTCACCGGAAGTTTTATCGCCGTAGAGAACGATCATTTTTTCAACCGCCTGGTCTGGATGCAACCGGACGGCAACTACCATACGTACGACAAACGGCATCTTTTTACGCTGGCGGATGAGCACCTAACCTATACGGCGGGAGCGGAAAAACTGATCGTGGAGTTAATGGGCTGGAAAGTTTGTCCGCTTATTTGTTATGACCTGCGGTTTCCCGTCTGGAGCCGTAATACGGAAGCTTACGATCTGTTGCTTTACGTGGCCAATTTCCCCGCAAAGCGTTCGGCTGCCTGGAAAAGTCTGCTGACGGCCAGAGCGATCGAAAACCAGGTATACACCATTGGGGTGAATCGGGTAGGTACCGACGGCAAAGGCCATTACTATTCCGGAGACTCCTGCCTGGTGGATTTTGAAGGGCGGGTACTGTACCGGGCATCCCATATAGAGGATTGCTTTACAACGGACTTGTCCTATTCTGCTCAGCTGGAATTCCGACAGCGCTTTGCATTCCTGGCCGACCGGGATGATTTCAGCATCGTTTGAAAAATGGAAAAAAAGTGCATAGGTTGACGAGGGGATTAGCCGGGAGTAGTTGTCAGAGTACAACTTCATGCCTGGCCCGGAAATAAGGTGTCTTGACCGTGCAGATGGAAAGGTTTATATTGCTATATCTTAAGGAAATATGAAATTTTTAGCTAATAATAATTTTATTTTTTCGCTCCTCGTTATTCTCTTGTTATAAACCGATTATAAGTTCTCAGAGACTATTCACCCTTGCCCGGAGTACGTGTATCCGGTTGGAATAGCCATCTACCAAACCATTAGATATGTCCGGAAACTTTCTACGTTCCACGCTGCCCCTGCTTGCCTGTCTGTTGCTATTTACCCAGTGTGATGTTATTCGGTATCTCACGACGGAGCCGGACGGCACCACGGCCACTACGCGCAATGGCGGCAAAACCTCGTCAGGTTCCAGTCCCAGAACGAGGACGACAACGACAACCAGACCGACAACTACCACTCCTTCCAACACCGGAAAATCCACAAAGGTGTCCGACCGGGAAGCGCGTCTGCGGCAGGATATCGTGGTCTACGCCAAGGAGCAATTGGGCACCAAATACAAATACGCAGGCCGGAGTCCCCGTACGGGTTTCGACTGCTCCGGTTTTACGCACTACGTGATGGACAACTTTGATGTGGATCTGTCACCAAGCTCGCGAGCCCAGGAAAATCAGGGCAAAAAGATCAAGATATCGGAAGCTAAAAGCGGGGATCTGATCTTTTTCCGCCGATCAAAAAATGGAGCGGTCTTTCACGTCGCCATGGTGGTGTCCAATGACCGGGACGGGCTCAAAGTGATCCATAGCACTTCCCGCGGGGTAGTGATCGATAACATATCGGTTTCCAAATATTGGAGTCCTAAAATTTCCACTGCCCGCGATGTCTTATGAACGCTCTTCCAGGAGGAGCTACCGGAGCGAATGACTTCTGTGGGAACCTGGAATTGAGGAAGGAACTTTGACCGAAGGGGAAAATATTCGGAGTATTACAAACCAAAATGGTCTTACTCTGTTCTAACAATTGGCTTCAAAAAATCTATGCCCCACTGAGCTAACAGCAAAGGGCATAGATAGATATTGAAGCATTATTAAACTGCTCAAATATATAGCTTTTTAGAACTAATAAAAAGTTCTGGGTTTTAATCCAAAACTAAAAGCTGCTAAAGTCGTATACCATGTTTGTGGTGTACGACTTTTTTTGTGACCGGGATAGAGATTATTAGTCTTATGATAATTCGTTTCCTGCTTGCGCCTAAATTGATTAATTTTAGCGCTCAACGAACGAAAACAGGACAACCAATATTAGCAATTGGGTTGGTCTTAGAGGTTGTTTTAAACACTCTCTTTGCGGACCAACTTTAAAACAAAGTTTGTATGAAATCAAGAGGCTTGATCATCATAGCCGCTATTTTAGCACTATTGTTCTTACTGGCCGGATGGTGGGGATTAGGACAGCAGAAAGAACGCCAGGCACTGGCCGAACAAAATGAAGCACTGAACAGCAGTCTGAACGATCTGCAGGTCCTGAAGGAGGATCTCGCCGAGGAAGTGGATAGCCTGCGGGTAGCCTACGAATCACTGGCTGAAGAGAACACCGCTCTGGAAGGTTCACTGGCCGAGGTAGAAAGCCGGTTATCCCAGAAGGACGCTCAGCTGCGCTCTTCCCGGAATCAGAACACCAGCCAGGTGAACGGGCTGCGGGCGGAGATCCAGGAGTTACTGGCCACCAAAGCCGCACTGGAAGAAACGATCTATGCGATCCAGGAAGAGAACGATTCGCTGAAAAACCTCACCGGTCGATTGGAAGCCGATCTCACCCAGGTACGGGCGGATAATGAGGCACTGAATAAAATGAACAATACCATCCAGGACGAACTGAAGCGGCTGACGCTGGCCAACTTCAAAGCTACCGCTTTCCAGGTAGAGGCCGAACGGAGATCGAGCAAAGCTACCGCCAGATCCGGTCGTACCCGTCGGATCAAGGTTACTTTTGATCTCACCAACGTACCGACCGAATACCAGGGTACCCGCCCACTCTATCTGGTGATCACCAATGAGAACGGGGTGCCGATCTCATCGGAGAATCCGCTCCAGGCCCAGTCTGTAGTCGGTGGCCAACGTATGGATCTGATCGCCCAGGAAGCTAAGGAGGTTAATGTGGGTGACAATCAGCGTTTGTCCTTTACCCACGAGTTATCCGAAAAACTGGATCGCGGTTTTTACCGGGCTTCAGTGTATACGGATGTAGGATTGTTGGGTGCGGCCAGTTTCCGCCTGCAGTAAATGATAGAAAGTCATGAGAACACTTATTTTTCTCTTTGTCGGGGGCCTGGTACTGAGCTCCTGCGTAAGTAGTAAGAAATTCAAAGAAACAGTCGGCAACCTGAATGCAGAGCACCAGGCCAAGGTCAGTGAACTGGAAACCCAGCTGACTAACCTGCGGGCGGAAAAAGACAAGTTAACGATGGATCTGGCCGAGAGCCGGGGGGGCAACCAGGCACTGCTCGCCACTCAGGATAAACTGCAGGAACGTATCGACCGCCTGCAGGCGGAAGTGGAAAATATCGGGAGCAAAGCTTCCAACCAGGAGCAATCACTGAACAGTGAGATCTCCCGCAAGTCCAATGAGATCAGTGCGCTGGAACAGCGACTGGCCGAGGTCAAAGGAACCATCAATCGCTGGGAAAATGCCCAGGAGGCGATCGCCAGGGAGATCTCGATTGCGCTGCAGACGTTCGATTCCACCCTCTACGCGGTGGATCAACGCGGCGGGGAAGTCGTGGTGGTGATGAACGAGAATATGGTATTTCGCCCGGGTAGTACCAGCCGTTTCGAACAGCAGGGCATTGACGCCCTGCAGGCGGTAAGCGCGATCCTTTCCAAATACCCCAGCCTGTACATTCAGGTGGTGGGCCATACGGACAATCGCGATGTAGCCCGCAAAAGCCTGGACAACTGGGACTACTGCCTGTTGCGGGCCGGCAATGTGGCAAAATTGCTGATCGATGAATTTGACGTGGGAGCTAACCGCATCTTACCGGCAGGTAAGGGGGAGTTCGCTCCCCGCACGTCCAACGAAACTTCCGAAGGGCGGGCCGCCAACCGCCGGATCGAACTCGTACTTACCGGAAGCGGCAACGACCTGGCCCGGGAGATCAAGCGGGAGATTGATAAGTAAATACATTTTTTTGTTTGCTGCCAATAAAAACATTTTGTTGTTTTGTTAAGTAGTATTTCGTATTATTGCAGACGAAATATGCACTAAGAGGCTGTTTGAAAACTTCTGCTGCCGGAGAAAAACCCGGATTTTGGCGTAAATTGAAAGCTATTTTTCACTGCATAGCCCAGCTACGGAGTTAAAAATAGGTGCAAAGTGGCGGCAAAAGCCGCGTTTTGTAACCCAGTGAGAGGTTTTCAAACAGTCTCTAAGGCAGTATGGCCTAAACACAACGGTTCAATATGGCTCAAGTAACCTATACGGAAGACAATATTCGCTCGCTCGACTGGAAAGAGCACATTCGCATGCGGCCGGGGATGTACATCGGCAAGCTTGGCGATGGCTCTTCCGCCGACGATGGTATCTATATCCTGATCAAAGAGGTGATCGACAACTCCATTGACGAATACGTCATGGGGCACGGAAAGCAGATCGACATCAAGATCGAGGAGGGCGAAGTCTACGTACGGGATTACGGCCGGGGTATTCCCCTGGGTAAGGTGGTGGATTGTGTTTCCAAGATCAATACCGGTGGTAAGTATGACTCCAAGGCATTTAAGAAATCCGTAGGTTTGAACGGGGTCGGTACCAAAGCCGTGAATGCCCTGAGCGACTACTTCAAAGTGCAGGCGATCCGGGAAGGCAAGACCAAGATCGCCGAATTTGAACAGGGAAACCTTACCAAGGACCAAAAGGTCAAAAAAACGGACGAGGGCAACGGTACGCTGGTCATTTTCCGGCCGGATGAGAATATTTTCAAAAAGTATAAATTCCGTTCCGACTACGTTGAGAATCAACTCTGGAACTACGCCTACCTGAATGCCGGCCTGAAGATCAATTTCAACGGCAAAACGCTGGTCTCCAAGAACGGTCTGCTGGACCTGCTGGAGCGCAAAACCAGCAATGAGAACCTGCGCTACCCGATCATCCACCTGAAAGCGGAAGATGTGGAAGTGGCGATCAGCCACGGCAACCACTACGGCGAGCAGTACTACTCCTTTGTAAACGGTCAGCACACCACCCAGGGTGGTACCCACCTCAACGCGCTGAAAGAGGCGATCGTAGAGGCCGTGCAGACCCACTTTGGAAAATTTGACCGCCGCGATATCCTCAGCTCGATCGTAGCCGCACTAAGCGTCCGGGTGGAAGAGCCGGTATTCGAATCGCAGACCAAAACCAAGTTGGGGTCGACGGATATGGGACCGAAAGGGCCTACTATCCGCACCTTCATGAAGAATAATGTAGGAGAGGAGCTGGATCGCTTCCTGCACCGTAACCCGGAAACCAAAAAGGCGCTGGAAAAGCGCATTTTGCAATCGGAGCGGGAGCGGAAAGAGATCGCCGGTATTAAAAAACTGGCGAACCAGCGGGCCAAAAAGGCGAACCTGCACAACAAAAAACTGCGGGACTGCCGCGCGCATTTCAGCGACGGACCCCGCAAAACCGACGAAGAGATCCGCCTGGGTACCACCATCTTCATTACGGAGGGGGACTCGGCGAGCGGATCGATCACCAAGGCCCGTGATGTACAGACCCAGGCCGTATTCAGTCTGCGGGGTAAACCTCTTAACTGTTACGGACTCACCAAAAAGGTCGTGTACGAGAACGAAGAGTTCAACTTATTGCAGCATGCGCTCAACATTGAGGACGGGCTGGATGATCTGCGCTACAATCGCGTCGTGATCGCCACGGATGCGGATGTGGACGGTATGCACATTCGTCTGTTGCTGCTGACTTTCTTCCTGCAATTCTTTCCGGAACTGGTGCGCAACGGGCATCTCTATATCCTGGATACGCCTCTGTTTCGTGTACGGGATAAACAAAAGACTTTCTACTGCTACACCGATCAGGAGCGGCAGAATGCGATCAAGAGCCTGAGAGGTAAGCCGGAGATCACCCGGTTTAAGGGACTCGGTGAGATATCTCCGGGTGAATTCAAGGATTTCATCGGTGAGAATATCCGGCTGGATCCGGTCGTTTTGAACGAAGAGACTGATATCGACGAAGTACTGCAGTACTACATGGGGAAAAACACCCCGCAACGGCAGGATTTCATCATTGATAATCTTCGGGTAGAAAAGGATGAGGTGGACCAGGACGAAGAGGAAGAGATCGCCGAGATCGCGGCCGAGGAAGTAACTTCCGAACTGACCGTAGAAGTTGAGTAAGACCTACCTGATAGATAGGCATGAAACTGCCTATTTGTCTTGATTTTACCCACATATATAAAAAAGAACCAGCTATTAGGCTGGTTTTTTTGTATTTTTCAGTGTGGCATGGAAATTGCCCGCTTGAAAGTCATAGTATTTCCGGCTTTTCGCTGTCATAATGACATTGAAAGGCCGGCTGGCTGTTATTTTTAGCCACTTGCCTAAACTTCTGGCAGTGCTTTGAGTTAAATGAGGAATAGCCGGTAAAAAATACCACGCTCGGCGGAATATAATGACCATGTTCCTCGTATGGACAGGATCTGAAGAACGCCGGCGATTGGTGAATCATTGAACCACGACTTACGACTGAGGACCGCTTTCCTGACAGCAAATGGAAGGTTTTTTAGAGTAGGCGCTGAAAGAAGAATGAAATATGTTTGACGAGATTCTAAACCATCATAGCTTCGAAGAGGATGCGGACTTTCTTCCACTGATCTCCATGGAAGAGGAAGATGATGCACAGAGCAATGAACAGTTCCCGGAAAATCTACCGGTACTGGCCTTAAAAAATACAGTGCTTTTTCCAGGCATTGTCATTCCCATCACAGTTGGCAGAGACAAATCGATCAAGGCAATCAACGAAGCCTACGAGAACGGTAAGGTGGTAGCGGTGCTTTCGCAGAAAGACAGTGAAGTAGAAGATCCCGCCGCCAAGGATCTGTACAATATCGGTACGGTAGCGCGCATTCTGAAGTTGCTGCGTATGCCGGATGGTACGACCACGGCCATTTTACAGGGCCGCCGTCGTTTCGAGTTGGTGGAAATGCTGCAGGAATCCCCCTTTATGCGGGGCACTATCCAATTACTGGATTACACTTCACCCGAAAATAAGCTGGAGTTTGAAGCGCTGATCGCCTCCATTCTGGATCTGGCGCGTCAGATCATTGAGTTGTCGCCCAATATTCCGTCCGAAGCGATGGTGATGCTGAAGAACATCAGTAATCCCAGCTTCCTGATGAACTTTATTTCTTCCAATCTGGGTTCCAAGATCAGCGTGAAGCAAAAGATCCTGGAGATTAACGATCTGCGGGAAAAAGCCGATACGATCCTCCGTCAATTGCACAATGAGTTGCAGTTGCTGGAGTTAAAGGATAAGATCGAGAATAAGGTTCGGGTGGATATCGAAAAGCAGCAGCGCGATTATTTCCTGAACCAGCAGCTCAAAACGATCCAGGAAGAACTGGGCCAAAACCCGCAGGAAGAAGAGCTTCAGAAAATGGTGATCCGGGCCAGAAAGAAAAAATGGCCGGAAGTGATCGGAGAGGCATTCAAAAAGGAAATGAGCAAACTGCGGCGCATGAACCCGCAGGCTGCTGACTATTCCGTGCAACTGAATTACCTGGAGCTCTTGCTGGACTTGCCCTGGCAATCCTACTCCAAGGACAATTTTAACCTGAAGCGGGTACGCGAAATACTGGACAAGGATCACTTTGGTCTGGATAAGGTGAAGCAACGCATTCTGGAACACCTGGCGGTATTGAAGCTGAAAGGCGACATGAAGGCGCCGATCATCTGTTTGGTAGGCCCTCCGGGTGTGGGTAAAACCTCATTGGGACGCTCGATCGCCAAAGCACTGAAGCGGAATTTTGTGCGGATGTCTCTGGGAGGATTGCACGACGAATCCGAGATCCGCGGCCACCGCAAGACCTATATCGGCGCTATGCCGGGGCGGATCCTGCAATCTTTGAAGCGCGCAGGTACCTCCAATCCCGTATTCATTCTGGATGAGATCGATAAAGTAGGAAAAGACTTTCGGGGCGACCCGTCTTCCGCATTGCTGGAAGTACTCGACCCGGAACAGAACGGGACTTTCTCCGATAATTACCTGGAACTGGAATACGACCTGTCCAAGGTCCTGTTTATCGCCACGGCGAATTCGCTGAGCACCATTCAGCCGGCTCTGCTGGACCGCATGGAGATCATCGAGATCAGCGGCTATTCCATGGAAGAAAAAGTGGAGATCGCCAAACGCCACCTGATCCCGGAGCAACGTAAAGAGCACGGGCTGGAAGCCAAACACGTCCGGATCAAACCCGATGTGCTGGCGGCTATTATTCAGTCCTACACCCGGGAATCCGGCGTACGGTCACTCAACCGGCAGATCGCCGGGGTAATGCGCCACGTGGCCAAAAATGTGGCCATGGAAGAAAAATACAGTCCGACGATCCGCAAGAGCGACCTCAAGGATATCCTCGGGCCCTCCAAATTTGATCGCGATATTTATCAGGAAGTAGCCGTTCCCGGCGTAGCCATTGGCTTAGCCTGGACGCCGGTAGGGGGCGATATCTTATTTATAGAATCCAGTCTGAGCCCGGGTAAGGGCAAACTTACCCTGACGGGAAATCTGGGGGATGTAATGAAAGAATCCGCCACTACAGCTCTGAGCTTTCTGAAAGCCAAAGCCAAGCAGTTCGGTTTGAAGCCGGAAGTATTCGACGAATACGACGTGCACCTGCACGTGCCGGAAGGAGCTATTCCCAAGGATGGTCCTTCGGCCGGTATCACGATGCTCACGACCCTGACCTCGGCATTTTCCGGTCGGCCGGTAAAACCCTATCTGGCCATGACCGGGGAGATCACCCTGCGCGGCAAGGTATTACCGGTAGGTGGCATCAAGGAAAAGATCCTGGCCGCCAAGCGGGCCGGTATCCGCGAGATCATTCTGTGTAAGGACAACCAAAAACACGTAGAGCAGGTAGATCAGGAATACCTGGGAGACCTTCAATTCCACTACGTAGATCGAATGGATGAAGTGCTGGACGTAGCGCTTTCCGGGGAGGTTGCTCCTTCGTTTAAGGGCACCGTGGCGGTTAACTAGCCGAATCGGGCAGACCGGAGCGGGCATCTGTTCCGGTCTGCAGTAGCTTTCGTAGTAGCAGCGGACGGGTAAAGGATTGATAATGAATGTGAAATAGACGGTCGGCCGGCCATTCTAAACCTGACCGGACCGGCGATCCAAAGTATATCCGGACCGCAAACTTCTGATTCATAGCGGACTAAAATCCGGTAAATTCCACCCAAATTCGTTAACAAAAGCTAAAAAAGTCTACTTTTATATGACCGCAACAAACCTAAGCGCGGGTTTCTGCGTCCTATAATTAGCAGTATCTGAAAAGCTTGGTTACGACTGCTGACAATTCAAGTTGCGTGACTTGGATTGTAGAGCGCAGGGCGAACAGGTTGAAGCATATAAAAGCTATATGGTTTCGCTTCTTCCGGCTACCTTTCCGCTCTACCGGGTGTACGTCAACCTGAATCAAATAAATCTATCGCAAATTGTTATGAAGAAGAGCGGATACATATTACTCATTTTAATTCTGGGACTGTTTACGAATACCGTACTGGCTCAGGATGAGAATGATGAAGAGTTGGTGCAATTTTCCGGTATGGTCCTGGATGGTAGTACGCAGGAATTATTTCCGGTACCCTACACCAATATCCTGGTGAAGAATAAAGGCCGCGGTACCTATTCCGATTTTCAGGGCTTCTTCTCTATTGTAGTAGAAAAGGGCGATACGATCGTTTTTTCCGCAGTCGGATATAAGAACGTGGAATTTGAGATCCCGACCGATCTGGATGACAACCGTTATTCTCTGGTACAATTGATGACCCAGGATGCCATTAACCTGCCGGAGACAGTTGTCTTTCCCTGGCCCAGCCGGGAACATTTCAAGCTGGAATTTCTGGCGATGGACGTGACGCCGGAACTTCAGGAAAGAGCGGCCCGCAACCTGGCCAACGAAACCCTGGCCCGCATGCGGAACGAAGTGGCAAAAGACGGCCGGGAGAACGCCAATTACTATATGCGCCAGCAGGCCCGTGATTACTACCACATCGGTCAGCAGCCACCAATGAATATCTTTAATCCCGTCGCTTGGAAGAAGTTTTTCGATTCCTGGAAGCGCGGAGATTTCAAAAATAAAAAGGAATAATACTCAGATTGTCCTACAGGGATAATTCAAGCGGGGAGTTTGGTTTTGATCACCAGACTCCCCGCTTGAATTTTACTCCTGATATCCGGGGCCACGGACGACTTTTCCGGGGGTAGCTCCCGTGTGTTCTCCATCTTTCAGTACCTGTTCACCGTTGACAAAAACGTGCTGTACGCCGGTGGCATACTGGTGCGGTTCTTCGAAGGTGGCGTGATCCTGAATAGTAGCCGGGTCGAAAATAACGATATCGGCGTAATAGCCCGGAGCGAGTTTCCCTCTGTTCTGGATGTTCAATTTATTGGCCGCCAGCAGGGTCAGTTTGTGAATGGCCTCTTCCAGGGGAATAACCTGTTCATCCCGCACGTATTTGCCCAGGAGGCGGGCAAAATTCCCGTAGGTTCTCGGGTGAGTACTCGATTTCAGGAATACTCCTTCCGCCGCCGGCGCACCGGCATCAGAACCGAAAGTAATATAGGGTAACTGGATCTGCTTCTTGATATTTTCTTCGGACATCAGAAAATAGACCGTTCCCACGCGACTGCCATCTTGGATAACCAGGTCCATAGCGGTATCTTCGGGATCCGTCCCCCGTATTTCGGCCACTTCGGCCAGTGTTTTCCCCGTATATTTTTTCAGACTATCCGCTTTGAACCCTACGAGCAATAATCCATCCGCAGACCCTGCCGCTGCGTAGAGGTTTTCCCAGTCCATAGCGTCGGTTTTCATTTCGGCTTTCACCCGGCTCCGGATCTCGGGGTCCTGGAGTCGTTCGGCCCACTCCTTGTAGCCGCCTTCCTGTACCCAGGGCGGCATAGAGGCATCGAGGCCCGTTGCACCGGCAACGTAGTTATACATGTCGGCGGCAATATCGATACCGGCTTTTTGGGCGCTATCCAGTTTGGCGATCACCCGATCCATTTTGGGCCAGTTCTGCTGGCCGCCGGCTTTCAGGTGGTAGATCTCCGCCCGGATACCAGCCTGATCCGCTATTTCGATCACTTCATCTACGGCCTGGAGTATCTTGTTTCCCTCACTGCGCATGTGGGTGATGTAGGTGCCGCCATATTCCGCGGCAACCTTACACAATGCTATGATCTCATCGGTCTTGGCGTAAAAAGCCGGAGCGTAGATGAGGGAGGAGCCAATGCCCAGGGCTCCTTCCTCCATGGCCGTGCGGGTGAGGGTGCGCATGTTGTCCAGTTCCTCCGGAGTAGGTTCGCGGTCGACGGAGCCGATCTCGTGAATGCGCAGCGTGGTTGCGCCCACGAAGGAAGCAATATTGGGGGAAACGCCTTTATTTTCCAAAAATTCCAGGTATTCCCCGAGGGTGGTCCAGTTGATGTCGAATTTGATATCTCCCTGACTGGCCTTTTCATCCGTTTTCATCTGATCGTTCAGTGGTCCCATGGACCAGCCTTCGCCCATCACTTCCAGGGTAACCCCCTGTTTAATATCGCTCATACCGCGTCCGTCTTCGATCAGACTTTCCGTAGCCCAACTCAGCATGTTGATAAAACCGGGGCTGACGGCCATTCCGCCGGCATCCACTTCCTGAGTACCACTGGCTGCTTCCAGCGGGCCGACCGCCACAATGGTATCGCCGTTGATGGCGATCGATCCTTCCACGGGTGCGGATCCGGTACCGTCGTAGATCAGGGCATTGGTGATCAGCAGATCGTAAGTGGTAGGTGTCGACTGACAGGCCAAAATAAATAAGAGCGAAAAAAGAGGTAGGTAACTTTTCACGTAGTGAGGGTTTTGATGGTGTATGAATTTCTCCTAAATTTAGCAATTCTTCAGTTTGGAATAGCTCATCTACTCATTGTTCTTATGATAAGACTACTTACATTTCTCCTTGGAATTTGTTTTCTCGCCTCCTGTGGGGTTTCCGCGGATCTGTTGATCGTAAACGGCAGCGTTATGGACGGTAGCGGCAGTCCGGCTCAGGAATTGGATGTGGCCGTTCGCAAAGATCGTATCCTGCGGGTTGGCCCCGAGATCAAAATGCGCGCCAAACGGGTGATCGATGCCGAAGGCAAGATCGTCAGTCCCGGTTTTGTCGATATTCATGCGCATATTGAACCGCTGACCACGATGCCGGAAGCAGAGAGCCACGTCCGGCAGGGCGTAACCACGGCCCTGGGCGGTCCGGACGGCGGCGGCCCCCTACCGTTGGGTAAATACCTCGACGATCTGGAGGAACAGGGAGTGGGCATGAATGTAGCTTATCTGGTCGGGCACAATTCCGTGCGTAATCAGATCATGGGGCTGGTCAATAAAGCGCCGACCGAAGGGGAACTCAAGGCTATGGAAGCCCTCGTGGCCAAATCCATGCAGGAGGGCGCTTTCGGTATTTCAACCGGACTCAAATACCTGCCGGGGACCTACGCCAAGCTGGATGAGATCATTGCGCTGTCCCGGATAGCAGCCCGGGAAGGAGGGATCTATACTTCACATCTCCGGGAGGAAGGCCTGGGGCTCATCGAGGCGGTGAGTGAAGCGATTACTATTTCGGAAAAAGCCGAGATCCCCGTAGTGCTTACCCACCACAAAGCTATGGGGCAACCCATGTGGGGAAAAAGCCGGGAAACCCTGGCAATGGTGGATGCCGCCCGCTCCTCGGGACTGGACATCATGATGGACCAATATCCCTATACGGCCAGCCATACGGGCATCAGCGTGCTCATTCCCGCCTGGGCACTGGAGGGGCACCAGATCACGGAGTTTACCAAACGTTGCGAAGATCCCGTGCTGCGCGATAGTATCAAGGCCGGCATTATGGACAACCTGGTCAACGACCGGGGAGGTGGAGATCTGCGCCGCGTGCAATTCTCCCGCTTCAACTGGAAACCGGAACTGGAAGGCAAAACCCTCTACGACTGGGCAGTGGCGGAAGGCCGGGAACCGAATATCGAAACGGGAGCCGAACTGGTGATCGAGGCGCAATTACACCGGGGCGCGAACTGCATCTTTCACGCCATGGACGAACAGGATGTGCGGCGCATTATGCAGCACCCCTTCAGCATGGTAGCGTCGGACGGGCGGTTGAGTACGCCCGGAAAAGGGCATCCGCATCCCCGGGCGTACGGTACTTTTCCCCGGGTGTTGGGATATTATTCGCGCGAAGAGGGTGTACTGCCGTTGGAAGAAGCCGTACGAAAAATGACGAGCCTGCCCGCCCAAAGGATAGGTTTACCCGAGCGTGGAATGATCCGGGAAGGTAACTATGCCGATATTACGATTTTTGATCCTGCCACCGTTAAGGATGAGGCCACTTTTGAAGACCCCCACCAGTATCCGACCGGCATCGAGTACGTGATCATCAACGGAAAACTCGCCGTGGATAATGGAGTCTTTCAGCATAAGTTACCCGGAGAGGTGCTGCGAAAGAAGCACAGTAAAAAATGATCCCACCGGCGGAAATAGCGATCAGTGAGCAATTGGTAAAACAACTTGTAGCGGAACAGTTTCCCGAGTTTGCACATTTGAAAGTTCGCTTTCTGGATACCGGCTGGGACAATGAAAGTTATAAAATTGGTGACCGTTTTATTGCCCGGATCCCCCGGAGGCAGCTAGCCGTCGAATTGCTGCACAACGAGATCCGCTGGCTGCCGCAACTGGAAACGCAACTGCCCATCCGTATCCCCGCGCCGCTTGGCATCGGGCAGCCTACCGATTATTATCCCTGGCCCTGGACGATCGTGCCCTGGTTCGCAGGGCGGGCAGCGGACGAAGCGACCGTGCAGAATGCTGCGGCCCTGCCACTGGCGACCTTTTTGCGGGCACTCCACCGTCCGGCTCCGGCCGATATTCCGACCAATGACTACCGGGGAGTCCCCCTGGAAATACGTGCCGCCGATGTTTTTCGGCGACTGGATCTACTGGCCAATAGAAAAGACCTGATCACGGATCAGATCAGGCAACTCTGGCAAAACGCATTGGAGGAGCCATTCCCGGCCGGGGCTCAGCTGCTGCACGGTGATCTGCACCCGCGCAATATCATTGTACACAATGGCCTCGTTGGAGCTATTATCGATTGGGGGGACCTGACCGGTGGCGATGTCGCAACTGATCTGGCTGTATTCTGGATGCTTTTCCGGGATAAACCTACCCGGGAGAAGGCATTAACGGCCTACGGTGCCGACCAAAGTTTAAAGAACCGGGCCATTGGCTGGGCTATTTTTTTCGGAACTATTTTTCTGGAATCCGGAGCCGGAGGCGATAAACGACATGCGGATATCGGAGCTTCCATCCTGCAGAATATTGCCACCGAATAGGTATCTTTCGGACCGGGACGATCTTCCCCGGTGCCGTGCTTATCCCTTCATGTTCTGGAACAGTCACTTTTCCTGCTTACGGATCCATTTCATGCCTTCCCGCACGGTCAGTGGCGGAAGTTGGTGGCTTGCTATAAATTGAGTAACTTCATTTGGCGCAACCTTGGAATATTCCCGCAAAGCCCATCCGGCTCCTTTCTGGAGGAAAAATTCTTTCGAATCCGCAACTTCCAGGATGTAGGAAAAAAGCAATTCGGCGTCGGTTTCCCGTTTGTAGAAGCGCTGGCAGATGATAGCGGACCGCTGTAACCAGATATTTTCCGAATCCATCCAGCGGCGGGTAACGGGCCGAAGGAGCTCCGGGAAACGTTTAAAATGTATACCGGCAAGCTTGGCGATCCAGTCGACGGTATCCCACCAGGAACGGGTAATGATCAGCTCTTCGAGGAAGTTGATGAATTCGGCGGATTGTTTTTTTAGCTGCCGCTGGGTCAGCTCGATCCCGAAGTAATGCAGCTCGCGGTGATCATCTTCCAGGCAAAGCCGGACAACCGGGATCAGATCTTCCGGGGGCGGGAAACCCTTGGTTTTGAAATAGTCTTTGGCAATGGCGGTCCAGGCCGGCATTTTCAGTCCGAAAAACTCGAACTGATCGCGCAGGTAACGAGCCTGGCCTTCGGCGATCTCGGGACGGCCCGCCGCCTGGAAAGCATTATGAATATCCTTATAATAAGCTTGAGAAGTTGACATCAGGCAATTTACAGATAATAGGGATGAAGTGAAACCGATAAGGTGATCTTTGCTTCTTGTTAATGAATAAGATATATCACTACGCGAATACCTCTAATTGGAACAGTATGAAAAAACGCTCTTTTTTCCTGATCTTCTTTTGCTCTTTGACATTTTCGTCCTTACTCCACGCCCAGGAGCTGGATCCTGATTTTCGACCGGAATTTTCCCGGGTTGCGGGTGTTGTCAATGAGGTCCTGTTGCAAGGTGATAACAAGATCCTGCTGAGCGGTAGTTTTGACTACATCGGAAATCGTCCTGCCAACCGGAGACTTTCTCGTTTACTGCCAGATGGCCAGGAGGATCCATCCTTTACTCTGGACCCTAAGATTGCCTTATCATCGGCCTTTCGGGCCAAGATCGTACAGCCGGATGATAAGATCCTGATCGGAGGGAGTTTTCACGATCCGGATCGCGAGTTCATCGGCAATCTGCTTCGATTACTTCCGGATGGTAGTCTGGATACGACCTTTAATTTCTCCGGAGACCGGACATGGGAAGTGCAGGATATCGATATCCTGCCGGATCAAAAAATTTTATTGCTTACGACCATTCAAGTACCCGGCCAGGACGACTTACGGGCCGATCGGGTAAATGTACTGAATCCGGACGGTAGTTTATTCTCAGATTTTCCGGAAATACAGGATGAATGGGAATCCTTCGGTGATCGAACCATGTATGGGATTTCCGCCTATGCGGATAGCAGCTTTGTGTTGTACGGACAAATGCTGGAGTTAGGAGAACAGACCGCTAACCTGTTTCGCCTGGATGTGCAGGGGGCAGTGGATATGGATTTTCACCCGCCCGAAAGTATGAGGACCGGAGCGCGCATAAGCGCAGTTGAAAAGACCCCAGCGGGTCTGATCGGTGTAGTGCAGCTAAATAGTACGGTGAGTATGCTTACCGGTAGCGGGGAGCTCCTAAGATCCGTTAAATTAAATGAAGGGCCACAGGGACTTACCGCAGCAGGGGACAGCATGTTCCTGTTTTATACTAAAGATCTATACCAGATCAATCCGGACACGGCCTTTTCCTACTCCATCGGAGCTTCTAGCTGGAGAGCTGTCTGGGATCTTGCAATAAGGCCGGATGGCGCCTTGCTGGTAGCTGGAAATTTCATCAACTTCGATGAGGTTTTCGCCTCGGGTTTATTTCGCACCGAACCGATTGAAAATGGTAAGGACCTGCAAATTGACCTCGGCTTCAATGCTGCGATAAATAGGCCGGGCATAATTTATGATGTGCAGTTACTGAACGACGGTAAGTTATTAGTGGGAGGCTTTTTCCAGGTCGTAAACGGCCGCCGGGCAGTTAACGTTGTGCGGCTTTTGCCGGATGGATCGCTGGATACCACTTTCAACCTGGAACTCTCCAAATATTACACTCCGATCTATGAGATCGATACCTTGTCGAATGGCAATTATGTATTCGGGAGCCAATATACTTTTACGGAAGAGAACGACAAGTACCTAAGTGGGGTAAACATAACCGATCAGGATGGGAATATTCTGAAAAATTTCTCCCCCTATCCCTACGGTTTTAATGGCACGGGCACCATCTCATTTTTGGAGGTGGATAGCGAGGACCATATTTACGCCGGAGAAAGTGGCCAGTTTGACCAGATAGTGCCCGAAGACGGGCGGCAACTGGTCAAATACGATACAGCCGGAAACCTACTGATCGATTTTGCCGATCAGCATTTGGATTTGCTTACCGACCGGGGAGTATACCGGGAGATCATCCTCCAACCGGATGACCGGCTGCTGTTATTTGGGAATAAAATGATCTACGACGGGTTTGGGCCCACCAGCCTGGTCCGGGCCGAAAAGAACGGCACCCTGGATAACAGTTTCAAATTCGAAGTGCGGGAGAAATTCTCCAACCACCAGGCGATTTTACTCCATGACGGTTCAATGCTGATCGAAGGGAGCCCGCCGGCTTCAGTGCCCTATAGTGCCAATGCCACCTACTTGTATAAGATAGATCAAAACGGTAAGCAGGATTTCAGGTTTAACTACGGCAGCTCCGTGTGCCCGATCTTTTACACCGTGGATAACACCTTTGTCGGGGAGATAGCACCTGGCCGGGTATTGGTCGTTGGCAGTTGCAACAAGATCTATTCCGATATAGAAGAACCTTTTCAGATCATTATTGACGAATACGGCCGGTACCTGGATGATTTTGCTCCCGGTTTGGGAGTGGTTGACATCGACATCATGGCGGTGGGCGAGAACCGTAATTTCTACCTGGGAGGTCAGTTCAATGTCGACGGCCGTATCATGTCCCTCGTGCGGGTGCAGGGACTGCCGCCCACCAATACCCGGGATCCGCGAACTTACGATTCGATCGGGGTGAGTGTCTTTCCGAATCCGCTGGCCGGCGGGGAAGCATTATTCTTAAAAGTAGATGCGGCTCAGTTCGGCGGCAGCCTTACCTACGAGATCATGGAAGGTGGTACCGGTCGGGTGCTGTTGCGCGGCCGTCGGAACGAACCGGCCGGCCGGCCAATTGACGTGTCAGATCTGTCCGCTGGATTTTACGTGATACGGGTCCGATCCGAAGGGAGAACCGGTATCGTAAAATGGATTAAACAGTGATCTGCACAGCCGGACATTCGAAGGTGCGGAGCGTAGATCGGCAAAAAAACTTCTTCACCGGTCTAACTAATTGCGTTGCAATATTTTGCCTTTTTTAGTCTAAAGTTTAGCTAACTTGTTTTTAAACAAAAACGTAAATCTCCTGTTGAACACGAGTATTTTTTCAACAGCTCATTTTTCAGGCGATAATTAAACCGCCGGTTGCAAAATAAAAAAGGGATCCTTGGGAAAAAAAGTGATTGTTATCGGATCGGGTTTTGCCGGCTTAGCCGCAGCCACCACCCTGGCTGACCAGGGATACGAGGTACGCATTTTGGAAAAAAATGAAGTGCCCGGCGGTCGTGCCCGTCAGTTCGAGGCCGAAGGCTTTACCTTTGATATGGGCCCGAGCTGGTACTGGATGCCGGATGTATTCGACACTTATTTCCAACGATTCGGTAAGCAGGTATCCGATTACTACGACCTGGTCCGACTGGATCCTTCCTATCAGATCTACTTCGGACCGGAGGATATCATGGAGGTACCCGCGCAGCTGAATGACCTGAAGGCGCTTTTTGAGCGCTACGAACCCGGCAGCGGGAAGCACCTGGATAAATTTCTGGAAGAAGCAGCCTACAAATACCGGGTAGGCATGCAGGAATTTGTGCAAAAGCCCGGGCATAGTATCCTGGAGTTTGCCGATATGCGGGTGCTGAAAAGCGTATTTCGCCTACAGATGTTCCAGTCCATGTCTTCCCATGTGCGGAGCCTGTTCCGTCACGAACAGTTGCGGCAGATGCTGGAGTTCCCGGTACTGTTCCTGGGAGCCACTCCCGAGAATACCCCGGCGATGTACAGCCTGATGAACTATGCCGATCTGGTGCTGGGTACCTGGTATCCGATGGGCGGAATGCATAAGATCGTGGAAGGTATGGTTGCGCTGGCCCGGGAAAAAGGTGTTCAATTGCGCACCGGTGAGGCGGTACAGCGGATCGATGTCGTCAATGGAGTTGCCCGGAAAGTGATCACCGACCGGGATCAATATACGGCAGACATAGTGGTAGGAGCCGCAGATTATCATCATGTAGAACAGCAACTGTTGGATCCCGAATGGCGGCAATACACGGAAAGTTACTGGGATAAGCGAACGATGGCGCCTTCCTCCCTGCTGTATTACGTTGGTGTGAATAAGCGACTGCGGGGACTGCACCACCATAATCTGTTCTTTGACGAAGATTTTTCGCGCCACGCCGTCGAGATCTACGATCAGCCACAGTGGCCCAGCAAGCCACTGTTCTACGTATGCGCACCGTCGGTCACGGACCCCTCCGTTGCGCCGGAAGGACACGAGAATCTATTCATTCTGATCCCGACCGCTCCCGATCTGCAAGACACGGATTCGGAGCGGGAGAAATACTACGACATCGTTATGGACCGGCTCGAAAAATTGACCGGACAGGACGTGCGCGGCAGTGTGGTCTATAAACGATCCTACGCGCACCGGGATTTCAAAGCGGATTACCACGCCTACAAGGGCAATGCCTACGGTCTGGCGAATACCCTGAGGCAAACGGCTTTCCTCAAACCCAAGCTGCGCAGTAAAAAAGTGAAAAACCTGTTTTACGCCGGGCAACTGACCACGCCGGGGCCGGGAGTACCGCCTTCTCTGATATCGGGGCAGGTAGTAGCGGCGGAAATAGCCAAGAACCATAAGTTGAATAAACCACTAACATCGGCAGTTTGATGACCTTCCGATCGAAGATCTGATGCCACAATTAACTTTTTATGCTAAGCCTGTATAACCAAGTTTGTAGAGAATGTAGCCGGTTGATCACCACCCGGTATAGCACTTCCTTTTCCTTGGGGATCCGCGTGTTTCACAAGCGTTTTCGTTCTCCGATCTATGCAGTCTACGGTTTTGTCCGGTTTGCTGATGAAATAGTGGACACCTTCCACGATTACCCCAAAGCCGTACTGCTGCAACGGTTTCGCGAGGATACTTACAAAGCCATTGAGGAGCGGATCAGCCTGAACCCCGTACTGCACGCCTTCCAGGAAACGGTCCACAAATACCAGATCGAACGCGAACTGATCGACGCTTTTCTGGATAGTATGGAAATGGACCTGTTCTTTGACCGCTATGAGGACAGCCTGTATAAAAAATACATCTACGGTTCGGCGGAAGTTGTGGGGCTGATGTGCCTGCGGGTTTTCTGCGAGGGAGACGATGCGGCCTACCAGCACCTGAAGGCCTCCGCCTGTAGCCTGGGTTCCGCCTTTCAGAAGATCAATTTTCTGCGTGATATGAAGAGTGATTACGACGACCGGGGAAGGGTTTATTTCCCGGGAGTGGATTTCGTGAATTTCACACAGGAGGATAAAACGACGATCGAAGCCGATATCAAAAAAGATTTTGACGATGCATTTATCGGTATCCGGCAGTTGCCCAAGGGATGCCGTCTGGGGGTTTATCTGGCTTATGTTTATTACACCAATCTGTTCGATAAGATCAAAAGTGCTCCCGTTCGCCGGGTAACCCAGGAACGGATCAGGGTGCCCGACCGCAAAAAAGTATATTTGCTTTTCAGCTCAGCGGTAAAGAACCAGCTGGGGATGCTATAATCCATGGAGCAAACGTATGACTATATCGTTACGGGGGGAGGAGCTGCCGGCCGGAGTCTCATCTGCCGCCTGCTCGCCAATCCGGAGCTTAGGGAGAAAAAGATCTTACTGATCGACCGGAGTCCCAAACGGGAAAATGACCGGACCTGGTGTTTTTGGGAAAAGGAAGCCGGTTTTTTCGAAGGCATCGTCTTCCATTCCTGGGATCACATTTGGGTCCACACCCACCAGTTCAGCCGCCTGCTGGACATTGCTCCCTATACCTACAAACTGATCCGGGGGATCGATTTTTACCAGTACACGGATGACCTGATCGACCGTGCCGGTAATGTAGAGCGGTATTACGGAGAAGTTCATAGCCTGAATTCTACAGATAAGGGTGTGGAAGTGCAGGTCGGTGACCGGACCTTCAGCGCATCCTGGTGCTTCAATAGTATTTTCTTCGGAAAGATCGACAAGACCAAGGTCAATTATCTGGACCAGCATTTCCGGGGCTGGTTTATCAAGACCGATACCGCCGCATTCGATCCCGGGCAGGCAACCTTGATGGATTTCCGTATCCCACAGCATCAGGAGACCCGATTCCTGTATGTATTGCCATCTTCACCCTACGAAGCATTGGTGGAGATCGCTATTTTTTCCAATAATCATCTCGAAGCGGAAGCTTACGATGCCATCCTTCACGATTATGTAGACCGGTATTTACCGGGAGTCAGCGATTTTTCCATTGAACAGGTTGAAATGGGAAACATACCGATGACGGATTTTTCCTTCCCCACGCACGAAGGACGGGTCATCCATCTGGGAATGGCCGGTGGGGATACGCGAGCTTCTTCGGGCTACACGTTTTTTAACATCCAACGGCGGGTAGAAAATATCGCGGATTGCCTGGCGGCCGGCCGGTCACCGATACTCCCTACTTCCTGGCCGGAGCGGCGCGCTTCTTTCTACGATAAGCTTATGTTGCGGGTACTGGAACAGAAGTATTATCCGGGGAGCGATCTTTTTGAAAAATTATTCGCTAAAAATGATCCAGAGCGCGTCCTCGCTTTTTTAAATGCCGAAACAAGTGTATTTTTGGAGGCCCAATTGGTAAGTTCTCTACCTAAATCTCCTTTCCTAAGAGCCTTGATCGAAATTTAAGGTAGGTACAATAATTAGATGACCTACTCAGAATAAGACGTTTTAATTACCTTACTATTATCTAAAAGCCAAAAAGTAGCTAGTTCTGTTTTCTCTGCGATCATCGCCAGAGAAAATGCAACATGTTCAAAACATTAATATGGAAAAAAGTATGTCGGTATACCAATTTCCATCTCTGGCCCGGTTCGCATTGCACAATGCAGTGGAAATGATCGTTTGGGCCCAGGCTGACGGTACCATTATATACGCCAACGCCACCTGTTGGGAAAGGCTCGGTTATAAGGAAGAGGAATTATTGGACCAACCCTTAAACGGCATTTTAGCCCATTCGGATCAGGAGTCCTGGTCCGAGCGATGGACCAGGGTCAAGTCAGACGGGCAGCGAGAACTGCAATATTCCGTCAAAACGGCCGACGACCAGCTCGTCCCCGTAAAGGCCAGAGAGTTTTTCTTAACTTTAGATGGAAATGATGCGGTCTGTCTGTTTTGGCAGTCCACCGCCAAGACCGATGCCGGAGCCGGCAAAGCCGGACAGCCGAACCAGGAAAGGTTTAACCTGGAAGAGATCAATCTGCAACAGAACTCTTCGGGCATCATCAGTAAGAACCGGAAGTATCGGAAAGTGCTCAAACAGGTTGAGCAGGTTGCCGATACTCACGCTACCGTGCTGATCGAAGGAGAGACCGGAACCGGAAAAGAACTTTTGGCCAATGCCATACATAACCTCAGTGGCCGGCGCAAATCCCCGTTCGTAAAAGTGAACTGCGC
Organism: Flavilitoribacter nigricans DSM 23189 = NBRC 102662; assembly: GCF_002646595.1. Lineage (GTDB taxonomy): Bacteria > Bacteroidota > Bacteroidia > Chitinophagales > Saprospiraceae > Flavilitoribacter > Flavilitoribacter nigricans. The sequence continues at coordinate 4,228 of NZ_PDUD01000066.1, read as the reverse complement.
GGCTATTCCCGAGCATTTGGCCGGCAGTGAATTATTCGGACACGAAAAGGGCGCATTCACCGGTGCCTTCCAACGCAAGATCGGACGTTTCGAAATGGCCGATGGCGGCACCCTGCTACTGGATGAGGTGGGAGAACTACCGATCCATCTACAACCGAAACTGCTGCGGGTACTACAGGAAGGAGAGTTTGAACGGCTGGGTGGAAACAAGACGATCAAGATCAATGTACGATTGATCGCAGCCACCAACCGGGATCTGAAAAAGATGATCAGTGAGGGCGATTTCCGGGAGGACCTTTATTTCCGACTGAGTGTGTTCCCTATTTACAACCTGCCGCTGCGGGAGCGAAAAGACGATATTCCTCTGTTGGCTAAATTTTTCATTGAAAAGTTCAACCAGAAAATGGGGAGAAAGGTAAAGCAGATATCCGGAGAGGATATGAAAGTACTGATGAACTATAATTTTCCGGGAAACATTCGGGAGCTGGAGAACATAATTGAACGGGCCATCATTCTGAGTAAGGGCGATGAGCTGAATTTAAGGCCTTTCCTGATGCAACAGCAACAGTGATATACCGTACGGAGTGGATTAGGCCCGGATCAGTTGATCCACTTTGTGCTCCAACTCTTCGATTAGAAATGGTTTGGAAAGGTAATCATCCGCACCAACTTCCTCCGCTACTGTTTTAGCATCGATCACGGCTGAGATTAGAATGATGAATCGATTACGGGTATCTTCATTTTTTCTCAACAACTGGGCGATCTCGTCCCCGTCGATATCCGGCAACCAGATATCGAGAACGAAAAGGTCCGGAATTTCCAGCGGATGCTGATCAATGTAATTGAGCACTTCTTTGCCGTTTGAAAAACCAATAACATGGTAGCTTTGATTCAACTGCAGCGTATTGGTCATTACATTTAAAATGTCCGGATCGTCATCAACAATAAGAATATGTTTTTTTTCCATTGAAATCCAGTTAGCGAGAGATTGTTGACTCCACTAAGTTACATAACATCACGGAGAACTTCAATAGTAGTAACGGCTTCTCCGGGTGTGTAGTTTTTTCAGAAAGAAAATCTTTCTAATCTAAAAGCAAATGTAAGCCCAAAAGTTTAAACAATGAGCGAGTTAAATGCAAATAGTTCTTGGATGGAATCTCCGGAGGACGGCAATATCATGCTGGAACTGATCCGGAACAAGGATTGGTCGCAAACTTCGCTCGGAGAACCGGAGCATTGGCCCCGGAGTCTGAAGGTGGGGCTGGACATTATTTTGCATTCCGGTTACCCGATGTTCATCTGGTGGGGACCCGATCTGATCATGTTTCACAACGATGCCTATCTGCCCGTATTGGGTCAAAAACACCCGGATGCACTGGGGCAAAGTGCCCGTGAGGTATGGGCGGAGGTCTGGGGGCAGATCGGCGGGGTGGTTGAGAATGTATTTCGGGGTGAAGAATTTCACGCCCGGGATCTGCTGATGTATCTGGGACGAAAAGGATTTATGGAGGAGACGTACTGGACATTTTCGTACAGTCCGTTTCGGGATGATAATGGAGCGATCGGCGGATTGTTTTGCGCCTGTAATGAAGAATCAGCCAAGATCCAGCAACAGAGAAGGCTGAGCTGCATCAAGGATATCTCCTCACTTAGTGCCCGGTATCGCGAATTGCCCGCGCTCGGTGAAGCTACGATAAAAGTACTGGAGAAAAATGCCCGGGATATTCAGTTCTCTGCTTTATATCTACGTCGGGATGATGGTTTGAAATTTGACCTGGTGGCTGGCAGTAAAATTATGGGTAGTGCCGAGACCTTTCCGGCGGAGCTTCAACCACTGGTCGGAGAGGGAGACGAAGACTGCATGATCGACCATTTACAAAAGTCCAGGCAGATCGTGATCGCGGATGATCTGGAACAGGTCCTGGAAGAGGTACGACATGAGGATGGTAAACCCATCAACTCCGTGGCGATGGTCCCTTTGCTGAAACCGGGGCAACAGGAAGTCACCGGACTATTGCTCTGCGGCTTATCGCCCTATCTGGAAATGGATGATGAATACAAAAATTACCTGACGCTCACCGCCGCCCAGATCTCTACGGCAATTGCCGATGTACGATCCTTTGAAAAGGAGCGAAAAAAGGAGATCGCTCTCGCGCGGAGTGAAAAGCGATTTCGGGAAATGGCGGATAATGTCCCGCTAATCATCTGGGTAACGGATAAAACGGGGCGATGTACCTATATAAATAAGCAGTGGGGCATCTATTCCGGTCAGTCAGAATCCATGTGGAAAGATTTCGGCTGGCTGGAAGCAGTGCACCCGGAAGACCTGGAAGAGGTAAAGACCAACTTCCAGTACGCTACCGAAACGCGTACCCCTTACACCCAGAACTACCGCCTGAAAGATAGAGCCGGTAATTTCTACTGGCACGTAGATTCCGGTCTGCCCAATTTCGATGAGAATTACCAATTCGTCGGTTTCATCGGTGCCGTGTTTAATATACACGAACAAAAGGTGGCCGAAGAGCAACTGAAAGAGAAGGAAGAGAAACTGCGACTGGCTGCCGCTGCCACCAACCTGGGCACCTGGGACTATTATCCCCTGGATGGCATCCTGCAGTGGTCGGATATCTGTAAAGAGATATTTGGCATTCCGGTGCGGGAGGATATGACGTACGAAAAGTTTCTGGATGCGCTGCACGAGGAAGACCGGGAAAGAACAGACCTTAAAGTAAGGGCCGCGCTCCAGGGTACGGAGCACTACGATATAGAATACCGCGTGGTCCGGAGGACGGACGGCAAGGAAAGATGGATCAGAGCAACGGGGCAGAGTTACCTCAACGATAAAAACGAAGCTTACCGCTTTATCGGAACAGCTCAGGATATCACGGATCGCAAATTGGCCGAAGAACAGAAGGACGACTTCCTGCGGATTGCCGGCCACGAACTGCGTACGCCGCTTACCAGCATCGCCGGATATCTGGGATTACTGCAGCGTATGATCGGCGAGCAGGAAAAGACGCGGCCGTTTCTGGATAAGTGTTTGCAAAGCACACTTAAGATGCGTAGCCTCATTACCGATTTTCTGGATATTTCCAAAGTGGAAAGGGGAGAGCTCTCCTTTAAAATGGAGACGGCTAATTTTTCCGCTATAGTGAAAGATACTATTGACAATATGGACCTGGCTGCTACCCGGCATGTGTTGGACCTGCACCTCGAACCGGACCTATATATATATGGAGATGAGGAACGCCTGGAACAGGTAGTGGTCAACTTGCTGAGCAACGCTCAGAAGTATTCCCCCAAAGGGCAGACGATAAAAGTACAATTGAGCGGCAGTAAGGGACGGATCTTCTTCAGAATTCAGGATCAGGGGATCGGTATGCAGCAGAAAGAAGTAGAAAAGATATTCAATAAGTTCTATCGGGCGGCCAGCGGGAGCAAGGTAAAAGGAATGGGACTGGGGCTTTACATCGTCAAAAAGATCATTGACTACCATAATGGAGAGATCAGAGTGCAGACGGTACCGGGAAAAGGCACTCAATTCACGGTAGAATTCCCGGAAATAGAGCCTTCCTGAAAAAAACGTCCGGGCCGGGAACTTTTTTCAAAAAAAATGAAAATAAGTGGGCGTGTTTTTAAGTGATTAGAAATCAAATGAGTAGATGCCGATCGAAGTGCTTGATCTCTCCTAAATACACCCGAAAAGCGCGGTTTTCTATAGTTTTTTTGAAGAAGGTATTGTGGGAATAGAATTATTGTTATACATTTGCATCCGCTTTCGAAGGAAGGCGAACAGAAATTGAAAGATACGGCGAGAGAGACAACGAAGAGATGACAAAATGGTTTCAAATTTTTTCTAAAAAAATCCTGAAAAATTTTGTCAGAATAAAAAGCGGTTGTATCTTTGCATTCCCTTTGCGAGAGAGCGGGGAAACAAACGAGAAAGTTTAATACTTTAAGATAAGAATCTGAGTTTGTAACAAGAGTGTTGCGTGCTCGTAATAGATTCGAAAAGTTCTTTGACACTGCAGGTAGCGAGGTAAGAGATTTGAAGAGAAGAATTAGCACATATAAGACACAGCTAAGCGGATATTTTCGTTGAGAGACGTAAATTGAAGCCAGGACTTATCCGATGTAAAAATATTTGGATCTACTATTAGTAGGTTCGTAAGAACTTTACTATGGAGAGTTTGATCCTGGCTCAGGATGAACGCTAGCGGGAGGCCTA
>NZ_PDUD01000065.1 GCF_002646595.1 Flavilitoribacter nigricans DSM 23189 = NBRC 102662 | reverse complement strand
GAAATAGTCTTTTCCTATATGCACCGATGGGAAATTGAGCAGAGCTTCCGCTTCGGAAAATCAGAACTGGCTATGGAATCCCCCAGATTATGGTTCTGGGAAAATAGACTCAAACTCTTAGCTATTGTCGCTTTAGTGTATGACTTCCTCCTACAACTCTTGAGGGGATGGAGATCCTGGGTCTTTTTATTCCTCAGGAATTGGTGCCATAGAACAGGAGAGCGGTACCGATCTGCTTCGATACCGCTCTACAGGTTAAGGCTAGCCATCCACTGGTGTCTCTTTTTCGCTTTAGCTCAAAATTCGGGATGACTCATGTTTGTGTTTAATGGATAATCGCTGGCTTATTCCTCGATCGGGTCCGCAAATGAATCCGCCCGGGAAACGATCAGATAATCGGCTACCAGCCGTTCTTTATACAATACCCCATCCGGAACCATCAATTCTCCATTCTCATTGAAATCGGTAGCGGAGATGGGTTTCACTACCCGCCAGATACCGCGGTAAGTTACTCCGTTAGCGGTGTAAAGGGCTTGCTTGCCGCCAATGTCATCACCCATGGAAAAAACGACGTAGTATCCGTCGGGTGCCGTCATCGGTTGTTTGCCGGCGGAGGCAGACTCCTGCAAAACGGGAGAGTTGCCCAGGCCCACTACCGGATAGCGTTTCAGATTATTTTTTGCCGGACGGCGCACTTTATAGCTCTGGCCCTGTCCGGTACCATCGTAAATGATCACCACATCGCCTTTACCGAGACCGTCGAAGCCTCCCTGGGCGATTACATCAGTAGGTGTGATAATTGCGGCAAGAGCAAATACCGCCGCAACCAGAAGCGTACATTTAAAAACCTTCATGACTATAGTTTTTAGATTTTGGGAATTCATTGAGAACGTGTAAACCCTAACACATATTGAATTTAGTTGTACCCGTTTCCTATTCAGCCTAAAATTAATCAGAATCTCGAAGATAATTAAATATACTTTTTTCATCATGCTATTTTGAGCGATGGCCGATCCGGGAACCGGCCGCCGCTCACTTATACGATCAGGTGCAGATCGCCGAATTCGTGCCACAAATAGTCCCTTTCCAGGGCCGCGCGGTAGGCGATCTCCAGGTGATGACGCCCGGCCAGGGCTTCCAGCATATGCAGATGGGACGCCCGGGGTTCGTGAAAACCCGTGATCAGCCCGGTGATGATCTGCATGCCACTTTCCGCCTTGATGTACAATTCCGTCCAGCCTTCCTTTTCCCGGACCTGGCCATGCCGGTCCACCGCCGATTCCACCGCCCGACCGGCTGTAGTGCCCACCGCGATGATCCGCCGGCCCTGCTGCCGGGCTGTATTGATCAGGCTCGCCGTGATGGCCGGCACCCGAAAAAATTCGGGGAAGGGTTCTTCGTCGGTTTCCAGACTGGACACTCCCGTATGCAGGGTGATTGGCGCAAATTGCACTCCTTTGATCAACAGTCGGGTGATCAGGGGATGGGTGAAGGCCCTTCCTGCGGAAGGCATTTCGGCGCTACCGGCCTCGGTGGAAAAAGCGGTCTGGTAGTATTCCAGCGGAAATTGCTGTTCATCGTAGCGGATGGGTTTCCCGTAGCGGTGCAGATAAGGTAGGGGCACAAGCGGGAGGTCCAGCCGGATCTCCCACAACTGCAGATGGCGGGTATCGGTGGTTGATCCGGAGTGGAGATCCAGGAGGGTAGCCGTTCCCCCACCGGGTAGTGGAAATACCGCACCGGCCTGTCCCAGAAAATACCGTTTGGGTCGGCCCTGCACGATCTCCCGCAATTCACCGCGCCAGGTAGTATCGCTGATCTGGTTGGACAGGTGAATTTTGCCTCTGCGGCCCGTGGGCAACACAATGTCCAGGGCTGCGGGTACGGTGGCGGAGGTATTTACCACCAGTACATCGCCCGCCTGCAGGAAACGATCGATCTCAGCGAAAGTAGTGTGGAATACGCTGTCGGTATTCATTTTGGAAACGAGTAGTTTGACGGCATCCCGTTCCAGGCCCCGGCTTTCGGTAGGCAGCGGCCGGCTTAGATGAACCGGCAGTTCAAAATCAAGGGCGGATATTGTGGGTGATTGCATGGCAGTAATTTTTAGAATCAGTAGGTCTTCAGACCGCGATGAGTCAAATGTTGACAAAACGTGGAAAGGTAGAAATGTGGAAACGTTGTAATGTTGGGTCGCTTTCACTTCAGCATGGTCAGGAAATATTCGGATTTCCAGGGGGAAGTGGGCGGAGTCAGCAGTTCCTGGGCGGTATACCGTCTGCTCTCCGGATGAGTTTGGATGAGTTTCAGTAGTGCCGGTACGGCCGTTTCTTCGGGCAGTGGCCGGTCGCTGATATCCTGCCCCGGGAAGGCCGCCTGGTGCATCTCCGTACGCATATCACCCGGATCAAAGGCGTAAACCGACCAGTCCGGCTGTTCCTTGGCCAGGATGGCGGTCCAGTGATCGAGGGCCGCTTTACTGGCTCCGTATCCTCCCCAGCCCTCGTAGGCCTCAGCGGCAGCGTCACTGCTTACATTAATGATGGTGGCGTTGGTACTTAGATAGGGGCGTACTTTTTGCAGGAGCGAAAGCGGCGCGATCACATTGGTGTGGTAAATGTTATGCAGGGCATTGGTTGCGTAATCGAGCAAAGCCGGCTGGGGCGATGCACCCAGGGTGGAAGCGTTGTTGATCAGTAGTTCCAGAGACCACTGTTCCCGTTCGAGCAGTTCCGCAAACTGGAATAAGTGGATCTCGTCGCGAACGTCACCGGAGATGGCAACGACCTCTCCGAAAGTTTCCAATTTACGTTGTGCATCACGCAATTCCTGCGCGTGCCGGCTGTTGATGATCAGGCGCCAGCCCCGCTTGGCGAGTGCTTCGGCAATGGCCAGTCCCAAACCTTTGGAGGCACCGGTGATCAGTGCGGTTGATCTTTGATCTTTCATGTCTTTTGGTTTTTGTATACCACAAAGATCAGGCTAGAAGGGCGGCCATTCACCGGGCAGATGGCGGGTTTTGGACCTGTACTTTGGTACAGGTGGGTGGAATATTGCGGCATTAAAATGGGAGCGAGATAAGAGGTATCGATAGCGGTGACGCTTTACCGGAAAACCTTTAATACCGGATCTTTTAGACCGATAGCAGGCCCCTTTGCAGCGCCGTTTGCACTGCCTCCGTCCGGTTGGCGGCATCCAGCTTCTGCAGGATCGCGCTGACGTGGAATTTCACCGTTCGTTCGGAAATGAAGAGTTCATCGGCGATCTGTTTGTTGGTCAGCCCCGATTGGAGCTGGTGGAGCACTTCCAGTTCCCGTGGAGACAGCGGCGGACCGGGATATTTGATCTTTTGCGGCTGTCGCTGTTCCGTTTCGGCCATCTCTTTGAGGGTGTCCTGCATTTCCTGGATGGCTTCCATCAACTGGCCGGCCAGTTGTTCGGATTCGCGGAGACTCTGATCAACATCGCTAGCTGCCGGCAACTGGGCCGCCTGCAGTTTGATCAGCAGTCGGTCCAGGGTAGGCAGGAGTTGTTCGCCCAGGCCCCGGCTGAAGCGTTGCCGCTCTTCGGCGGCGCCCCGGCTTTTGCTCTGCTCGTACAGCTGGGTGCGAGTAATGGCCATACTGAGCAGTTCGCCGATGGTATGGAGCAATTGCAGCTTGCGTTCCGTCATTTGCTGGGATTCCGAACTGAGCACATTCATGATCCCGATCTTTTCCGGACCGGAGAACAAAGGTACGCTGGCGTGGTAGCGGAGCCCCGCCGTTCCCTGCTGCAGGTCTTTTAGCCGGGAGCAGGTGATCTCGCTGATGTTGACGGTAGTATCCATGCGGTCGCTCAGATACTTTTCGATGCACCAGCACCAGCCGGACAGGCGCTCCGGGTGTTGTTGGAATGCCGGCGGTAACTGATGAGAAGCGGCCAAGTAAACGGACTGGGTCTGCGGGTGTACCAGCCAGATCCAGCCGGTATGCAGGTCGAGCAATTCCACCGTATACTGCAGACTACTTTGCAGCGCCGTCCGCAGCTCTACCGCCTGATTCAGCTGGTGGGCGATGGCATTGATGATCTTTAGCTCTTTATTCTGCAGGTTTAATTGCTCGCGATCCAAGTTCGTTATCAGTTAGGCATCAGTAAATACTATCCATGATCTCCTCAAAATTACCAAAACCATCGGTTTTATGGAATTCATCCGCCAGATCCAGAATGTTGTGATGTTTGATAAAGAGGATCCGGATGCGATTTTCGTCTACGCGGTGAACTTCCGCCCGCATGAATTCCTTTTTGGTGATATTGTCAAAAAGGATCAATTCTACCCGTTTGGCATCGATCACCTTATTGACTTTGTAATGGATCGCGTTCCATTCGTATAAATCGGCGAAAAGGTCTTTATCCCGGGTATAATTCCCGAAACTTCCGTCCTCGCGAAAGGCCACCGCATACTCACGGTCATTGAGCGATTGCCAGAGACCCTGGATAGCGGTATCATCAAAGTATTGTTCGGATTGACATCCGGCCAATGAAAATAAGATCAGAAAGAACAGGATGGGGTGTTTTGACAACATGGGTTGGAAGAATTTAGTTAGTCCGGTAATAGTTAGGATGAAAGAGTAGCTGGAGAACTTGAAATTTACAGATGACTGGATGCTGCGGTTACGATCTTCATGGGCCCGACGATCTTAGTTGTAAATGTATTGCCGTCGGTTACCCGATTTTATAATCTAAATAACGGACCGTTTTTTTAGCCGGTATCGGAGCCGGGGATTTTAACTTTCGTAACGCCACTCGTAACGCCGACTTCCAGTCGGCGGACACACTAATGGGAAGTCGGCGTCACAAAAAAAATTATCCCGAGGCAACCCTTTGGTCCCCACCTCCTGAATAGATAAATACAAACCAATTGCAAACAATCATGAAGAAGCCAAGTATTTATCTGTTCTTTTCCCTGCTCTTTTTCTGCGCCTGCGAATCAGCCTCCATTGAAACGGAGGTGATGGTGCTGGAAAACGATTTCATCGAAGCGGAGATCGATGACAATATGGTTCGATTTGACGGCTATCGCTTTGGACAGGACGAAAGTTATTACACCCCCGAAGAATTGCATTTTACCCGAACCACCAATGATGGAATGGAAGATATCAGCATCACGGTCCTGGGGGTAGACCTGAAAGATGAACTGGTTGGCCGGGAAGTAAGATTTGGCCGGGCGAACGATCAGGGTGAGGCGGAAGGCCCCCGGGTAAATATCAGACTGTTGAGCCGGGAGCAGGGTGGCACCAGCCACTGCCCGTATTTGACGTCCCATTATTACGACCTGGAGGGAACCCTTTTTATCGAAAGCTGGTCCCCGGAAAGCAGTATCTTAGAAGGCCGCTTTGAAGCTGAAAAAGTTGTCCCGAATACTTTTTCCCCGGATAACAGCTCACTGATCGGTGATCCGGGCAGGCCGATTGATGAGCTATTTACCAACCGGCGTTTACTGCTCCGGGAGGGGTATTTCCGGGTCTGGTTGCAGCCTCGTTAAAAAATGGCCGTTTGCTATCGGTCCTGTCTAAAAGCCGTTTAAAAGATAGCCATTAACGCGCAAGAGTTCTGATGAAAGAAAGCCGTCCGTCACTAACCGATATCATTAAAGCTTGCCGTCAGGGTGAGGAGTCCGCACAGTTCGCACTATACGAACGCTACTACTCCTATGCGCTGACGGTAAGCCTGCATTATTGCCGAAACCGGGATGAAGCGGAAGAAGTGGTACAGGATGCCTTTGTCAAAGTATTTCGCTCACTGGAGCAATTCGATGTTCATCAGCCCTTCAAACCCTGGCTACGGACGATCACGGTAAGAACGGCTATCAACCATTTTCGGGCCGGTCGCAAAGCCGATAAAATATTGGGTATGGAAGCGGTGCAAAAAATGCCGGGGGTGGAGAATAAAGCCCTCAATACACTGGCCGAAGAAGAGATCTACCGGCTTTTGCAATTGCTGCCACCGGCCTACCGGCTGGTGTTCAACCTGTATGTATTGGAAGGTTATAACCATCCGGAAATTGCCGAGCTGCTCGGGATCAGTGTGGGCACTTCCAAATCCAATTTAGCCAAGGCACGTCGGAAATTACAAAAGTGGAGTGCTCCTTTTTTTAGGCCAATTCGCAACAGCTATACATTATGAGCTATCTGGAAGATAAGCTGAGAGAAAGTATTCAGCACGAGCGCAAATTTGCACCCCCTCCGGGGCAATGGGAGGCTATCTACAGCCAGATCGCAAAAGATCCGGCACCACCTCCGACGTCGATCGGAAGGTATTTGTTGGTTTTCAGTCTGGTGCTAGCTTTTACTGCCGGTTTATGGCTGGTCCGAAGCAGCCGGATCGGGATGGGCGACAGGCCGGAACGATCAACCTCGGACATCGGTGCCTTCCCGCTTCGCGGCCCTGCCTTGCCTCCGGGGGAATCGGCTAGCGCCCGGCCTGCCATTGCTCCTGATCTAACAACAGCTGCTCCTGCCGAAAAGACCAGACCAACCGCTGTGCTCAAAACGGTAGATCCACTACCCGCAGCAATACGGGAAGTTGGGGAGAAGCCCGCAGTGATCGGACAAGCGATCGATTTACCGGTTCACCCGGAACAGTCGTCAACGGCAGCTGCTCAGTCACCGGAAAGCGATAGCCTCATCCCCCGCAACTTATCGGACCATCTGTGGGAACTGGAAATGAGCAAGGAATTCCGGGACTTTGCGGTACTGGATAATCTTGAATCGTCCCCAATCGCCGCGGTAGCCATAGCGGAAACGGAAAAGATCAACTATCGGTCCATCAAGAAGCCGGCACCGAGCTATTGGTATTTTCAGGCCAGCTGGCAAACCATTCCGCGGGGCCGAAATGGCGATTTTAAATTTTACCAGGTGCAACCCAATAAAGCGGAGCCGGTCTACGTCCCGCTCGAAGGAGGTCAGGAATGGCTGGAGCTTTATCCGCAATACACTGAAGGGGTTTTCGATAAAGGAAAACGGTGGGATCAAAATTATGGTTTCACCCTTGGCCGGCAGTTCCGCTCCGGTTTTGATATCAGTATCGGCGCTATGTTCTATTCCGAACCGGATACCCGGCAGGAAGTATTGGCTCGGGTACCGGACAATCCCGGACAGGCTTTTGTGCTGCGCACCCAGTACTGGGAAGCGACTTATGCGCGTTTGGATGTCCGTTATATGTTTCGACGCCGGCATCCTTTTAAATTTTACTTTGGGGTCACTATCGTCGGCTTGATCCAGGATGAAAACATTGTGGAGGATCGTTTTTACTTCCCGGAAAGGGGAATCGACCAATTGATTACCAGCCAGGTGTATCGGGGCAGCGATCTTTTCTACCTGGCCGTACCCGCAGCCCGGGCCGGCGTATTGTGGCGGTTGACGCCCAACTGGCAGGTCGGCCTGGATGTGATCATGACCCTTCCCGGTGTACAGGTGCAGTATAATTTTCCCTGATCGATTGCAGCTCTCCTGTAATGCCGATCGTAACGCCGACTTCCAGTCGGCGAACACACCGACTGGAAGTCGGCGTTACGGTCGGCGTTACAATATTTACCCACCAATACCATAAAAAACCTACTAAAGCTTACCTTTAAAGAAACAAGCAAGTCAAATCAAAACATTCGAAGAACCATGATCCAACGATTATCTCTGTTGCTGCTGGGGTGCCTGGCAGCTTCTTTTCTGTACGCTCAGACCGGTAAGGTCTACGATAACCTCTCCATGACCAGCAAGATCCTGGACAGTCAGCGCAAGTTCGCGATCTACCTGCCCCCGGATTACGAGACTTCCCAACGGAGCTATCCGGTCCTGTACCTACTGCACGGCGCCGGCGATGACCAGACGGGCTGGGTACAGTTCGGCGAAGTATTACGCATTACCGATGAGGCCATCCGGGAGGGCAAAGCTACTCCGATGATCATTGTGATGCCGGACGCCGATACGGGCCAGCGGGGCTATTTTAACGACATTACCGGCAAGTGGCGTTACGAAGATTTCTTTTTTGAGGAACTGATGCCTTATGTGGAGCAAAAGTACCGCATTAAAGGGCAAAAGCGCTTCCGTGCGGTGGCCGGCCTGTCCATGGGCGGCGGCGGCTCCTTCATGTACGCCCTGCACCATCCGGAATTATTCTCTTCGGCCTGTCCGCTCAGTGCATACGTGGGGCCACTTTCCGTTGAGCAGATGGAGGCCGGACTGAAACGGCGGGATATCAGCTACGCAGCGGCCGACCTGCAACCCTATTACGAACGGCACAATGCGGTTTCCCTGGTAGAGAATCTGCCGGCAGATGACATCAAGTCCGTTCGCTGGTATATCGACTGCGGTGATGATGATTTTCTCTACGAAGGCAATAGTCTGATCCACATCGCCATGCGGAAAAAAGAGATCCCGCACGAGTATCGCGTTCGTCAGGGAGGACATACCTGGACCTACTGGCGGGAGGCCCTGCCGGTGGTGCTGGGCTTTGTTTCGGATGCTTTTCATCAATATTAAAAGACCGGGTTCTCGGAATTTACAGACTACCTGGAGATCTTTTCACCTTCACAATCAGCTAACATGCTTAAATATATTTTGCCCATTATTTTCCTGCTGCCGCTCTGTTCTACCCACGCTCAATCCGGTAAGGTCTACGATGATGTGTCCATGACCAGCAAGATCCTGGACAGTCAGCGCAAATTTGCGATCTACCTGCCGCCGGATTACGAAACGTCCCAACGGAGTTATCCCGTCCTCTATCTGCTGCACGGCGGCGGGGACGATCAGACGGGCTGGGTGCAGTTCGGAGAAGTATTGCGTATTACAGATAATGCCATCCGGGAGGGCAAAGCCACCCCCATGATCATTGTGATGCCGGACGCCAATACCGGTCGGCGCGGCTATTTCAACGACATTAAGAACGAATGGCGCTACGAGGATTTTTTCTTCGAAGAACTGATGCCCTACGTTGAAAGTAAATACCGGATCAAGGGCTCGAAACGCTTCCGGGCGATTGCCGGACTGTCCATGGGCGGCGGTGGATCGTTTATGTACGCGCTGCACCATCCCGAGCTTTTTTCCTCGGCCTGTCCGCTGAGTGCATCGGCCGGACCTCTATCCGAGGAGCAGATGAAAGAACGCCTGGCCCGGCGGTACGACGATAATACGGATTACCCGGCGGACGTGATGCAGCAGTACTACGAACGCCACAGTGCGCTGTTCATGATGGAAAATCTACCGGTGGACGATATCAAATCCGTACGCTGGTACATCGACTGCGGTGATGATGATTTTCTCTACGAAGGCAACAGCCTCATCCACATCGCCATGCGCAAACGCGAGATCCCGCACGAGTACCGCGTTCGTCAGGGCGGACATACCTGGACTTACTGGCGGGAGGCCCTGCCGGTGGTGCTGGGCTTTGTTTCGGATGCTTTCCATCAGTATTAAATACAAACGAATGAATGCCGTTCCGGTAAGTATTGTCCGGGACGGCATTTATCCATCCAACCAGGTCCGGAAATCCGGGCAGCGTTCCCGGCTGACGATCACCGCTTTGGCGGCGAACGGTATCTTTACCTTGAGGCGACTGTTACTGATGCTGACCACATCCTCGATCGCCCGGTCGCGGAGCAGCATCTGGCGGTTGATCCGGAAAAACTGCCGGGGATCCAATAGCTCTTCCAATTCCGCCAGGGTATACTGCACGGGGTATTTTTTTCCGCTTTCGGTAAAAAGATAGGTCAGTTTGTGCTGACTTAGGAAATAGAGTACTTCTTCCGTGGGGATCAGTTTGAGGTGATCCCCGATCTTGACGGCAAAGCGCTGTTTGTATTCCGGCTGCATGGACCGGAGCAGTTGCTGGATCTGCCCGGGCGAGAAGGCGGGCGGTGACTCTGCCTGGGGTTGCAGTTGTTCCAGTTTGGCGAAAGCCATCCGGAGGGCCGGTTTGTCAATGGGTTTGAGCAGATAATCCACGCTGTTGACCTTGAAAGCGCGCAGCGCGTACTGATCGTAGGCGGTGGTAAAAATGATCGGCACCCGGACCACCACTTCCGAAAAGATCTCGAAGCAGGTACCGTCGGCCAGCTGGATATCGGTAAAGATGAGGTCGAACTCCCCGTGCGATTTGAGCCAATCGACTGACTCCCGGACGGTCGGCAATTTGACGAGTATATCGGCATCGGGCCGGACCTGCCGGATCATTTCCTCCAGGTGCTCCGCCGCGAAATGCTCGTCCTCGATGATCACGATCCGCTTCATGCCACTTTAATTATGGGGAGTTTGACGGTGAAATGATCGGTGTCCTGCGTCACGATGACCGCTTTGCCGCTTAAAAAGCTGTAGCGTTTTTTAATATTTTCCAGTCCGATGCCCAGGCTTTCGGTGAGCGTATTTTTGGGTTGGAGATTATTGCGCACCACGAGGTAATCTCCTTCGGTAAAGATGCGGATCGTCAGCGGCCGGTCGGCCGAGATCGCATTGTGCTTGATCGCATTTTCGATCAGCATTTGCAGGGCGAGAGGCGCAACGAGTAGATCCGGCGTTTCCGGAAGATCCAGTTCTACGTGCAGGTGCTCACCGAAGCGGATGCGCTGCAAAAAGACAACGGCTTCCACGAATTCCACCTCCTCCGCAAGCGGCACGAGTTCATCTTCCTGGCGATCCAGCACGTAGCGGTAGACCTCCGACAGCTTCTTGATAAAGCGGGCCGAAAGATCCGCATCGCGGTAAACTAGCCCGGAAAGCACATTCAGGCTATTGAACAAAAAATGCGGATTGACCTGGGCTTTCAGGGAGGCCAGTCGGGAGGCTACCGATTCGGATTTGAGCTGCTCGTGCGCTACCGCCAGATCCCGCCAGGAAAAAAGAAAACTACGGGCCGTCAGAAAAAGGGTAATGATCAGGGTAACGATCACGGCCGTGAAATTGTAATTGACGATCTGCCGGAAACTCAAAGTCTGGAAATGGCCGTCCTCCAGAAAGGAGATAAACTGGTACAGGGCCATGCTGGCGATGAGGGTATAGACCACATGCCCGATAATGCCGATAAATAACCGCTGGGTGGGCCGTTCCTTCCAGGAAATGTAGCGATCGGGAATATCCGCTACGAATTCATTGCCCTTCCACAAAAATACCCAGAGCAGACCGCTGTAAAGAAAATCGTCCCAGGTGTATTCGATCCGGGCGATACAATCCCGGCAAAACAAAAAAGTAGAGCACAGACCCACTGCGAACAACAGTAGGGTCTCTGCCAGATGTTTTTTCCAGGTTTTGGGTTGATCTGCCATGGGTGTGAAGATATCATTTTTTAGGCTGGATGAAATACGGGTATTGGGTGCTAACACCCTTTCTCCTTTTTACTGTGGCCGGCCCAGGCTTCTCCCCAGGCGGGATCCAGTTTATGGTCCGGGCGGTCCGTTGCAAAGAGGTCGATCGCCTTTTGCAGGGTCTTACAGGCTTCTTCGTTACCGTTGCCGAAAAACTGGGCGGTACCGTACTGCATATCCGAGAGCAGCAGGTAAGCCCGCGGGTTGTCCGGATCGAGCGCAATAGCTTTTTGCAAAGCCCCCATAGACATGCCGGAATATTGCGGTCCCCGGGAAGCCGGATCGATGGGGATACGCAGCATGTGAATAAATCCCTCCAGGGCCAGTAGCTCACTGTTGTTGGGGGAAAGGGTTTTGGCGGACTGGATATGTTCCAGCGCGGCGTCCAGGTGCTGGTCTTTACCGGCCGCATCTCCGGTATGGGTAGTGAGCATGATCCGGACGTAGGCGGCATAATAATGCGGATGCCACTTGTCGGTCTCCTTTTTGGCGATGCGTTCGAAGGTATTGCCGGCCTGTTGCAGGGCTTCGGGCGATTGGGCGGCGTACAACTTTTCAATAGCGGCTTCCATCGCAGCTTCGTACTGGTTGAACAGGCTGCCGGTAAACAGTAAGGTAATGACGGAAATGGTGATCAATTTCATGGTTTTGGATTTTAAAGAAATAATTACTGGTCGGTTATAGATGATGATTCGTGGCCTCTCAGGGAGTATGGTGTACTGCCTGAGTTTGGCCGATTTATAAATTGGGTAGCTGATTCAGCACCGCATCCGGAGAAAAGGTGATGAAAATGCCCGCGAACAGGAAGCGCGGCGCCGGAGGACGAATGGCCCGGCCGGGATAGCTGCCGTTCTCATCCGGCCTGGCGGCGTATTCGTAGCCGAAGATCTGCTCCCGCCCCAGCACGTTCGAGGCACTGAGGTGCAGGATAATATTGTCCCGGAAGAGGTAACTGAGGTTCGCACTGAGGTCCCGGTAAGCGGGAGTTCGCTCCTCCATAAACCCCGGCCGGTTGGGATCGTGGTAGGGCCGTCCGCTGCCGTAGGTATACGTCAGACCGATCTGGCTTTTCAGCCCGGTAATGAAGTGTTTGTATACCACGGAAAAGTTATGTCGGGCGGCGAAGTGGGGCGTTGCGGCGGAGGGATAATTCCGGTAATCCCGTTCGGTATCCAGGTAAGAATAGGAAACCCAGTAGTCCACATTGCGGAAAGTCCGGTTGTCCCGCCAGAAGAGGTCCACACCCCGGGCGTAGCCACTCCCGCCGTTGGATAACTGCTGCGGCAACTGATCTGCGCCGGTCGTATATTTGATGAGATCCCGGTATCGCTTATGGTAAGCCTCGATCCGGAAAGTCCGCTTGCCGGCGGTGATCTGATAATTTAGGATATAATGCTCGGCCTGCTCCTGCGCCAGGTCCGGAGACCGCATCAGCCATTCGTTCTGAACGGTCTGACGAAAGTGGCCGAACGCCGCCGAAAACTGACTGTTTTCGGTGGTTTTATAGGCCAGGGACAGGCGCGGCGCCAGATGCAGGTCCCGACTCAGCGCTACGTATTCGGAGCGCAGTCCAACTCTGGCCAGCAGCTTGTCGCTCAGATAAATATCCGACTCAGCAAAAAGAGCCCCCAACTGCTCGGTGAACTGGTAGCGATTCGAGAATTGATCGGGTTGGCGATAGTCCTGGAGAAAGCTACGGTTGAAATATTCCGTTCCGAATTTAACGGCGGCATTTCCGGAGAGCTGCCGGCTGAATACCAGTTTGCTGTGTAAGCCCTGCTCCCGTTCCTTTACCCGGGCCGTATTCAGTCCGATGTTTTCCCGGTTTTGCGTGTAGGAAAATCCTCCTTTCAGCGTCCAGTCATTACCGATCACTTCCTGGACCATGGCGTTCAGGTATCCGTAATTGTTGGTGATGCTGGTCTGCGTTTTTAGTTCCGGATCGAGCAGGTCGGTACGGTTGAGGGAGAAGGCCGATCGATTGAAATTGCCGAATAATTTGAGGATGCCGCTGCTGCTGATCTTTTTGCGATAGGCGACCGATCCTTCCCAGGAAGTGGGCGCATCGATCCAGTCCAGTTGCTGATCGATCAGCCCCAGGTAGGGATCGAGATTGGTGTATTGACCCTTGGCGGAAAGCGAAGCTTCTTCCCAGACCTGAGTGGTAGCCGCGTCGATCCCCACGCTCATCAGGGAAATATCGGTGCGTTCCTGGGGCGCCAGAAATTTGGATTGCAGGATGAGGGCGGAAGAAAGCGCCTGACCGTATTCGGCCGAATAGCCGCCGGTGCTGAAACTGGTTCCACTGAACATAAAAGGCAGAAAGCGGGAACGGCTGGGGGTATTGGGAGCGGCGGGGCTGTAGAAGTTCATCACCTGTAGTCCGTCGATGAAAGTTTTGGTCTCATATCCCTCTCCGCCCCGTACGAATAGCCGACCGGATTCGCCGACGGTAGTAGTGCCGGGCAGGGTATTCAGTACTCCGGCAATATCGGCGGTCGCGCCGGCCGTGGTGACGATGTCCAGCGGTTTGAGGACTTCCCGTTTCCCTTCTTCACCGGCATCAAAAGTGCCGGCGGTGATCACTACGCTGGCCAGTTCGAAGGCGTCTTCCTGTAGCACGATCTGCAGGTAAGTACTATCCTGCGGTAGAGGGATCTCCTGGCGGAATTCCGAAAAGCCCAGGTAGGTCACGATGAGTTCTTTATTGCTCGTTTCCGCAGTTTGAAAATTGAAATTCCCATCCGTATCGCTGGAGGTGCCGTCGTAGGTATCGGCCAGATAAACATTGGCTCCTACAATGGGGCGGTCTTGCTTATCCACAACCCGGCCACTGATCCGGCTCTGCCCGTTGGCGGCCGGGATCAGCAAACCGTAGATAAGGAAAAGGGAAAATACAGTCGGGAATTTCATCGGGTTTTTGCTTCAAATATGCCGGGTAGGGGAACGGGAAAGCAAAATTAGTTGACTGAGTTGTCGAATGACGGGGATGAGCTGTCGGGATCCGCTACTGATCTTGCGGGCAGGTCGAGAAAGGTAACCTCCTGCGGTTTACTCAAATTATTCGGTAGACCGCTCAACCGGAAGAACCGTTTATTCGATAGCCGGTGCTTTTCAAGGACAAATGGTTTAACTTTAATATACCGTAGCGCGCCCCGGATAAAGCGTAAAATGAGTTGTAAATGAATGAAATAGGTCGGTTTCGATCATGAAAAGATCGGAATATGGCCATTGAACGAGAGCTCCAGACTATCACCACTTCGCAAAAAAATTGTGCTTTGACTATCGAGCAAACCAAAGAGATCACGATCGCTATTCTGCCGTTCCGTCTGCTGAACGAACGGGAAACCCTCCATCCTATTCTGAGCGGTTTTGCCGAAGATCTCAGTATCGCCTTTTCCAAATTTATCGGCCTGTCGGTCATTTCCCATTATTCCACCTCCCACATTCGCGATGTCTCGGACCGCGAAGCGATTGAAGCCCTGGGGGCCCAGTATCTGGTCACCGGGAGTTTTCGTATGCAGGGCGAATGCATTCGGATCGGGATTCATTTGATCCGGACTTCCAATTACACCCTGGCCTTTTCCGATCAGCACGAAGAAAAACTCAATAAGATAATGACCACCCACGATAAGATCGTCCAGCAGGTGGTCAGTGTGTTGCAGCAGCAGGTGGATTACGATCTGCTTTCCTTTTCTTTCAAAAAGAAAACGGTACAGCTGGCGGCCTACGAGAAATGGCTGATCGGCCGGGAACTGTTGAAGAAAGGCACCGCCGAAAGTGATCAGGCCGCGCGGCAGTATTTTACCGAGGCACTGGAGATTGATCCGGCTTTCGCCCGGGCCTACACCGGCTTGTCCCTATCTTATTTCAACGAGTGGAGCTGCCAGCTCTGGGACCGCTGGGATGTCAGTCAGAAGGGCGCCCAGGAGAACGCCCTGAAAGCGTTGGAGATCGACGACAGCGACTACCTTTCCCTGGCGGTACTCGGGCGCACCTACCTCTTTTCGGCAGAATACGATAAGGCGGAACACTACCTGCGTAAGGCACTGCGCATGAATCCTAATGATGCAGACAATCTGATCCTGATCGCCTTGTCCTTTATGTTTCTGGGGTACAACGAAGAGGCGGAAAAATTGTACCACAAGGCCTGCTTCCTCAACCCCATGCGGCAGGAATCCTATTTTCTGTACGGTTCGAATATCTACCTGGAACTGGGCGATTACCAACGCGCCTTCGAACTGGGGCAAACCGTTCGTACCCAATCCGTCTGGGTAGATTTCTGGTTGTACATGGCCGGTGCCGCTTATTACCTCGGGGATACGGAGCAGATGCAGCATTACTGGGCGAAGTACAAGGAGACTTTCCAGAAATTCATCAACCGGGGCGAGCCGGCCACCGACCGGGAAGCCCTGCAGTGGCATATCGATGTCAATCCCTATAAAAACGGCACGCGGTTGCAGGAATTCCGGGATTTTGTCCGGAACGGTTGGAGCGGCACTGCCGAAACCGATCGGCCGGCACCGGCCGTTGCTGATACCAGTGCCTACTTCCTGCAAAAAGGAGAATTCTGGGAGATCGGCTTTGCGGGAGAAAGCGCCCTGCTCAAAGACGCCAAGGGATTTCACGATCTCGCCCGGCTGATCGCCGAACCCGAAAAAGAGTGGCACTGTACCGAGCTCATGGGGGCCGTGCTGGTCGATGTTCAGGAAACGGCAGCTCTGGACGCCAAAGCCCTAACTTCCTATCGGACCCGCATCCGGGAGTTGCAGGCCGAGCTGCAGGAAGCCGAACAAATGAATGATCTTGGCCGGACCGGCAGTCTGCAATCCGAATATGATCAATTGCTGTCGTATTTGTCCGGATCGCTCAATCAGAAAGGGCAGGCGCGGAACCTCGGCGCGTCTACGGAAAAAGCCCGGGCAGCCGTCACCTGGCGGATCCGCAGCGCGATCAAAAAGATCGATCGCCAACATACTGCGCTGGGCCGGCATTTAAGCCATGCCGTTAAAACCGGGAATTACTGTTCCTATCAGCCGGAGCGCCCGGTGGCATGGAAGGTATCGATGTGATGGAGTAGATATTGCTTCTTACTGTCCCAACTGCCAAAAACTCAACTGTAGCCGGGCTTCGAAACCCAGCCTTTCGTACAGCCCGATCGCCCGACTATTGGTTGTAGCCACATGCAAAAAAGGGATCTGCCCTTCTCCCTGAATATGCTGTACCGTACGGGTAATAAGCTGCCGGGCGTATCCCCGACCGGTATGCTCCGGATGGGTAACTACGCCGCTGACCTCCGTATATCCTTCCATCCGCATGCGCTCGCCGGTGACGGCTACCAGCGCTCCTTCCTTAAAAATGCCGAAGTAATTTCCCATCGTGGAGGTCTTGGACCGGAAATAGCCGGGTTGCACCAAATTGATCAACTGGATGAGTGCGGTCCGGTGTTCGGGACCGAGCCGGACGATCGTTTCCCGGATCTCCTGCTCAATGGGTTTTTCCAGGATCATCTGGAGAGTAAGCAATTCCTTTTTTAAAACCAGTTTCTTGCTGATTGGCGGGTGATCACCCACTATATAGAAATGATCGATCAGGTCCGCGTAGGCATCCATGCCGGTGGAAGTTGCGCCACCGGGAGCCATTCCTCCGAAGGGACAGTAGTCGGGATGGTAAAACCTGGTGCGGTCGAATACGAGGGCATGTTCCGAGTGGGTTTCACTGAGGGCGGACCATACTGGATTATCCAGTTTTTCGTGCGTTCCGGGCATGGTGTTTTGATTGATGAAATGGAAAAAATAAGGCCGGTATTTAGCGGAAAACGGCCCGCTACAATCGGGCATTCGGTTTCATCAGGGATGGGCGATCAACATGGATTTTTTCAGAAAAACGATACGACCTCCGAAATCGTTCTACGGAACCCCCGGAATGCCGGATTTTACGGAAAAAGTTTCCCGGACTTACAACTTTCCGGGGCCGAACTTACGATGTAAGGCAAAAACTTACGCCAATAGGGTTGACAACCAAATTGATCCATTTATAAAAAATACTTGATCATGCCAACCCCAATCGAGATCCTTTTAGACCCATTATCCCTGACGGTTATTGCCATGTACGCCGGCCTGATGATTTGGGAAAGTGTATTTCCCGCCAGAGAATTGCCCGAAGTGCCCGGCTGGAAACTGCGCGGCTTGACCGCCTTTGCCGTATTCTTTTACCTGTCTTCCTACCTGCCGATGCTGACCGATCCTTTTCTGGAAAACTATCGCCTGCTGGACCTGTCCGGTTTGGGAGCCGTCGGTGGCGCCTTAGTCGGCGTACTGGTCTACGAATTTGGCCTTTACCTCTGGCACCGGGCCATGCACCAGTCCGATTTTTTGTGGCGTACCTTCCACCAGATGCACCACAGTGCGGAGCGGCTGGATACCTACGGGGCGTTTTTCTTCAGTCCGATGGATATGATCGGCTTTACGCTACTGGGTAGCATCTGTTTTGCCCTGCTTATCGGTCTGGATCCGCAGGCGATCACCCTGGTATTGCTGCTGACCAACTTCCTGGCCATCTTCCAGCACGCCAATATAAAGACCCCGCAATGGCTCGGCTACATCGTGCAGCGCCCGGAGGCACACGCCTATCACCACGCCCGGGGCATTCACCGGAATAACTATTCCGATCTGTCGGTATTTGACATCCTCTTCGGTACTTTTTACAACCCGAAAAACTTCGAGAATGAGACCGGTTTCTACGACGGCGCATCCGGTAAGATCGGCGAAATGCTCGCTTTCAAAGATATTTCGGAGCCCGACTCAACGTACACCGTAAAAAACCAAAACCATGCGCACGAAGAGGTTATTTGAGCAATACTGGCTCACGGACGGCGGCCTGGAAACGACCCTGATCTACCACTACCACATTGATCTGCCCCATTTTGCCGCCTTTGAACTACTGAACAAACCCCATTACCAGTTGCTGCTGCAGTCTTACTACCGGCAGTATCTGGACCTGGCCCGCAAGTACAGCACCGGCTTTATTCTAGAGAGTGCCACCTGGCGGGCCAATCTGGACTGGGGGTACAAAATGGGCTATTCGCCCTCCGAACTGATCGACGTCAATTATATGTCCATCTGGCAACTCCGCAAATTGCAGTGGGCGTATAAGGATACGGTGCAGGATACCCTGATCAGTGGTTGTATCGGGCCCCGCAGTGACGGGTATCAGGTCGGCCTGACAATGAATGTGCAGGAGGCCGAGGAATACCACGCCCTGCAGGTCCATGCTTTCAAACAGGCGAATGCGGACCTGATCACCGCCATGACGATCAACTATACGGAAGAAGGACTGGGGATCGCCAAAGCGGCCAAAGCCTGGAATGTACCGGTGGTGATCTCCTTCACCGTGGAAACGGACGGGCATCTGCCCAGCGGAGAATCCTTGAAAGAGGCCATTTACCGGATCGATACGGAAACGGGCGCTTACCCACTGTACTATATGATCAACTGTGCCCATCCGTCGCATTTCTACCGTCAGATGGAAGGCGGCGGTTCCTGGCTACTGCGGCTGGGCGGGGTTCGGGCCAACGCTTCCTGCCGGAGCCACGCCGAACTCGACGAAGCTACCGAACTTGATCCCGGCAACCACGCGGAACTGGCAGAGTGGTACGGTAAATTGCGACAGCAATGCCCCAACCTGCGCGCTTTCGGCGGTTGCTGCGGAACGGATGCCAGCCATCTGGCCCTGATCAGTGAGACGCTTTTCGGCAACGATAGAAAGGCCAGCTGTTCCCCCTTGCGCCTGATCGGTTAAACCGGTCGGCGTCCATTGATCTTAAGCTTTGGTCTAAAAATAAAGACCTAAAACCCAAATCACCCGACATTGTAGTTTGTTTTGATAGGCGTGGTCCCCGATCGGGCCACCATATTACGCTAAGGGCCGTAAAGAGTGATCACGATCTCTTTGCGGCCTGGCGCCTCCCCCGGCCTGCAAACCATTTTTTCATCTCCTAAAATCGGGTTATCATGAGCAGTTACATTTACGAGAACAACAACACCAAAGCTTTTTACGCCCTGGCCTGGATCGCCTTCTGCATCTCCTTTATCGGAATGGCAGTAGGTCTGGTCACGCTGGAAGCGGCCTTCGCAGTAAAAGGTTTTCTGGGCATGTCCTATCTGTTTAGCGTAACCGCCTGTTTCGTAGTGGCCAAGGTCGTTCGGGACAAGCACGAGTCCGATCGTTTCATCAATAAGGTGGAACATGCCAAAACCGAGAAATTCCTGA
The DNA here is from genome assembly GCF_002646595.1 of Flavilitoribacter nigricans DSM 23189 = NBRC 102662. Lineage (GTDB taxonomy): Bacteria > Bacteroidota > Bacteroidia > Chitinophagales > Saprospiraceae > Flavilitoribacter > Flavilitoribacter nigricans. The sequence continues at coordinate 21,800 of NZ_PDUD01000065.1, read as the reverse complement.
GCGAACACGTCGATCCCGTCCGCGGCTAAGGCTCCGGCCATTTCCGCCGATCCATTATCCGAATAATCATCGGAGGAAGCGTTCAATTACTCGGGTCCCTATAAGCAATTCTTTTTAAGATCAGACCCAGACAATGAACGCTCCCTCCAAACATTCCAACGTTTCCACATTTCCACGTTCCAACGTTTCCACGTCACAACATTTCCACGTTCAACATTTTTATCCAAAACTCCCTAGCACTGATCGAAGAAGCTTTATGCAAAAAGGCATTTCCCGTATTATGGGACGTATCAAGCGAATCAGGGGTTAAAAGTTCCGTAGGGACGAGATAAAGGTAGCCCGTCAAATAATTCGGGAGATTCAGCGTGCCGTAGGTACGCCATATGGTTTTACATGGCGTACCTACGGCACGCTAAGCCGGGAAATGATCATTTTGTTACCCACATTTTGTGCCTAAAAGCACATTAATTCCAAGTTTAATTCCTGATGGGCATGTATCATCCGGTAGTATTGACTAAAACACTAAAACGTCCAATTATGCAGTACCAAAAAATTGTTTCGGGAAAATTTCTGATCGAATTGCATAATAGCTGGTCGGGGCAGGAATCGGTATTTGTCAATGGCCAGTTGGTATCGCGTAAGGGTTCATTTTGGGGAACCAATCACTGTTTCACCGTGCAGGAAGGCGGGGAATTGGTACGGTTTATCCTGACGACCAAAGTGAAAAACGGCATGCAGGTCGTGTTTGACCTCAGCCGGGACGGGAAAATGGTAGCGGAGGACGTGGCCATCCCCTACGGCTCCATGCCCGAAAAGCCCCATTTGAAACTAAAAAGATCGGCCCAAAAGCACCTGCAGGAATATGAATTGGATCTGGCGCTCGAACATCTGGAAGAAGCCCAACTGCTGGCGCCGACCGATCCGGAATTGTTTTTCCACATGGCCTGTGCCTATTCCGTACTGGAGCAACCCCTGAAGGGTTTTGAATGTCTCCAACGAGCCATCGAACTCGGTCTGCAGGATCAGAGTACGATCCTCTCCCACGATATGCTGGCCTACCTGCGCATGCACCCGGCTTTTTCGGATTTCAAAGCCAGTGGGTACAGCCGGTTTGGGAAAGTGTTTTTCAAAAAAAGAAAAGAAGCGATCGAGGCCTGATCAGCCGGAGTACTCCTCCGGTTTATTCCAGATAGATCTTATGTTTAAAAGGGGTATAGCCGGTGATGTACACGCTATACCCTTCTTGTTTGGGTAGGGTACCCCGCATCTGAGACCATTTGTGGGTGACCGCACCCGGGCCGAACCGGATCGTATGTTCCCCCAGCTGGTAACTCCCTTCGCCGCTTTCCAGAAAATAGGCATCCGCTACCTGCGGATCTTCCGTTACGCCGCTGAGCGTTCCGCCCTTTCGGAAACTCAACTCCCAGGCAACCGGCACGTGTTTGGTGCCGGTGATCTCGGCTTCCACTTCTACCCGGCCCTCGTTTTCCGTGATGGTGACGGTCATTTCCTGGTACTGGATCTCGCTCTGCCCGCGGGCGTCCCGGCTGTAGGTTTCCCAGTCGTTTTCTCCCGTTCGGATCTCCGGTGCGATCGGCTGGTAATACGGACCGGAAGCGCTCCATTTAAAGGTAACGGACTTGGTGTCAAAAACAGCTTCCTGGGATTCGAACTGTCCCTTGCCGAAGAAAGCAGCCCCCAGCCGCATGGATTGCAGTACGGCGCTGCCTTTCCGGTAAGCCAGGAAAGTCGGATTCCGTTCAATCACCGAAATGTCGGTATCGCCCCGACGAATGCGGAGAATACCCGAGTGCGAAAATCGGCGGACGTACTGATCCGGGATACGGCCGGCCGTGGGCATCTTTTTCTCAAAAATGGGCAACTCCAGCAGAGCGGGCAGGAAATGGGTAATGCGCTCCGGCATTTTCTCCTCGATCAGTTCGCAAACGGCAGCAAACTGCGGATCCTGATCCACGATGGCAAAATAGCGGTAAGCATAGTAGTATTCCTTGACGTATCCGGTATAGGCCCGGTCCTGACGATCCGAGGCGTCGGTAAGCACTTCGCCGTCCGGATGAATATAATACAGGCTCATGCTCAGGTTGCGCCGCACCACGTCCATCAGTTCGGGCCGGTCCAGCAACCGTCCGATGGTCAGGAACATCGTATTGCAGATCGGAGAATAGATACTGACGCTGCGTTCGGTGTACTGCCCGTCCGGGTCCATATCGATGCCTTCGCCCAACCACGCATTGACGCGATCTACCAAACGGGCATCGGGAAAAAAGGAAAAGACCCGGGCCAGGGCCGAACTGACCACCCAGCGGTGGTTGGCAGTGTGGATCCCGCCGCTGCGCAGGCACTCCGCCGCGTTTTGAAAAAAGTTTTCCAGTTTACCGATAAATCCCCGCAATCCGGGGCGTTCCATCCGTTTGAGGCAGGCGTAGACCGGACTCAGGTAATTGACGATGAAGGCCGTATCCGGGGTAGAGTGAAAATTGGTACTGTACAGGTCGATGGTGCCGTCCTCGTGTTGCACCCGCAACAGGCATTCGATGGCCCGCTCCAGCGGTTGTTCCAGCTCGGCCGATCGGTAATATTGGGAAGAAGGCGAAGCGTAGGCCCCTCCCAAGACCACCATAAAGGAGGTTGTGGAGTGTTCATTGGGCAGCTCGTAAACGTTCTTTAAACCGCCGTGCCAGCGGTCTCCCGGCTGATCGATCTGTTTTTCCAGCAGCCCCGGCACTTTTTCGTCATTGATGACCGTCAGCATCTTGATCACTTCTTTGGTCTTTCGTGGTGCGGAAGCGGCGGGATCCGCCCAGCCCAGACGGGGGAAAAGCGATAAGCCGGTGGTTACTACTCCGGAATTTCTGAGAAACTGCCTTCTTTTTTCATTCATACGGTAATGCCTTTGCTTTTTCTGTCATCCTGTACGAGCGGATTGCCGTTTTGAGGTCCGGACTGGAAACAGTCAGGCTTGCAGTCCCGTACGCAAAATGCAGCAAGGTTAGTAAGTGAAAGAAAAATAAGGGTAAAATCCGGCTTAACCAAGATTTCACGGAGAACCGCAACGAAAAGAGAAAACGCCGGCCTTCCGAGCATAAAAACGCTGTAGTGCATCAATCCAGCAAATCCTGCCGGAAGATCTTTTCCATCATAGCGAACAGTTCGGGATGATTTTTATGGAATAGCTCGGGTTGCTTGAAAAAGTACTCACTGGCTACACTGAAAAACTCGGCTTCATTGGTCGCCCCGTAGGGATTGATATCCGAGTCGTTGTTCTTGATCTCCCGGATCTCTTCGTGGATCTCCTTGAGCCAGGGGATGGCAAAGGGGCGCTCGATCAATACCTCCGGAATGCCGTCCGTGGCGCCGTCCGCTTTGTCGAGCAAATGCACGAATTCGTGAATGCCGACATTCTTCTTGCTGTTTTCCTGTTCAAAGCCGGCGTGCAGCGCTTTGCGGGAAAGGATCATCATCCGCTGCATGGCGCCGGTGCCGACCATGCCGAGGATATCGCGCTCCTTGCCCTCGGTCTGGTAGTCGTGGTTGAAGGTTCCCTCGTACAGCAGCACCTCGTTCAGATTATGATAGCGCCAGCCGGGAAAACCAAAAAGCGGGATCACCGCACTGGCTGCTACCAGCAGGCGGTCGGTATCGTCAAGGGTAATTTCCACGCCCGTGATGTCTACATCTTTGAAGAATTGTTGGATGGCCCGTTCAAAACGTTGCTGTTCGGCCTCGGTCAGGTCCCGGTAGAAGGCCACTTTTTTTCGCAGAATGTCCCGCCAGGCCGGAGGGAATTGCCCCAGGTCGGTTTTTGGTTTTCGAAAGAACATCCACCAGGTCAGTAGGATAAGGAAAAGAACTAAAACGATGATCAGGAGATCCGGTCTCATAGGCGATTGTTGTGTGAGCGCTACCAAAAGTATGCGGTCTTAAAAGTACCGCATTTCTCCGGATTTTGTTCACACCCTGCGACCTCGGTCGTCGTTTATCTTTTTCGCCATTTTCGCGCGCTGTAAACCATGGCGAATTCCAGAAAATGATACCGTACGGTCTGGTCCTGAAACAAACTTCTGGTCTGGTCTGCATAGAATTCCGAAGTGTACTGCAGCGCTTCGATCCGGAAGGGAGCGAAGTTGAAATAATAGTTGAGCCGCAGCTGCAGACCAGAGAGTTGTTTTTGCGACAGCACGATGCCACCGCCCAGTTTTATCCCCGCCTGTATGTCCCGTGCACGATCGCCGGATGCATTATCCCCGACCTGTTTCAATTGAAAGGAGGTGATGGGGAATCCCAGTTCGAGAAATGAATTGTGATAGCGGGTAAAATGCCGAAAAACAGGCGTGAGCTGGTGGTTGTCGTAATTCAGTTCCACATTGCCGGTCGTGGCGTTGAAACCTTTCAGATAGGCACTTTTGTATTGATAACCGAGTCCCAGTTCCGCTCTGCCGTTGACGGCGTAGTTGACTGCCAGGCCGAGCGATGGCACCCGTCGGATGACGGGATATTTGGTTTTCAGGCCGAGTACATAGGTCCGGGTATCGTCGAAACCCTCATCCGCCAATAGCTCTTTGACGGTATTGGCCGGATCAACGAGGGGCATCCCCATGGACAGCTCAAAAGATAGGGAGTGGGAAAAGTGGGGCCGGTGATCGTACTGGAGCAGCATGATCTCCGAGCGGGCAATGGTAATGGGTGTTGCTTCCCGGTCAATTTTGAAAACTACTTCCTGCCGGGTACGGCTCAGGATCTCTCCTTCCAGTCGGTTCCCGTTCTTCAGGATCGCCAGGTCCTGGCCAAAAGAGAGCTGAAAAATGCCCAGCAATACTACCGAAAATACGAATCGCGTAAACATGCTCCCGGGTTTGGGTGTGGAAAAGTTATGCAACTGGTCACACACCGGATTAAACCATCCATTCAGGAGCAGGCTGTTGTCAACCAGTGTACGGATCATTGCATTATCCGGACGAATTCACTCCTGAATTTTACGCGTCGGGAAAGGCAGCCCACACCATTTCCGGTGAGTGGCATCTTTCCGTACGCCCATTTAAGTTAGCGGGAAAAATGGTTGGGGAGCAATGATTTTTGGCAGGTTCAGGGGTGCGAAAAGTATAGGGGGAAAAGCAGTCGGGGTTCAAGACCCTTTTCCAGCGGATCTATCACCTGCGTTTGACTATTTTTCCCCCTTTTTGGTTACCCGGATCAGGCTTCCAGAAACTGGCGCAGTACATACTGCAGAATACCGCCGTGTTTGACGTATTCTATTTCAATCTGTGAATCCAGGCGGGTGATCACCTTAAAGGAGACGACATTACCGTCCTCTTTGGTGGCTGTAACGTCGAGTTCCTTGCCCGGCGTGAGTCCGCTTTCGATGCCCTTGATGCTGATGGTTTCCTTTCCGGACAATCCCAGGGAGGTCGCATTTTCTCCCGCGGCAAATTCCAGCGGCAATACGCCCAGTCCCACCAGATTAGACCGGTGAATACGTTCGTAGGAACTGGCAATAACGGCTTTTACTCCCAGCAGTTGGGTGCCTTTCGCCGCCCAGTCGCGGGAAGAACCGGAACCGTACTCACTACCGGCGATCACGACCAGCGGCGTTTTGCTTTCCAGGTATTTCATAGCGGCCTCGTACACCGGCATTTCCTTGTTCTCGGGGAAATAATTGGTGTAACCACCCTGCCGTCCGGCGATCTGGTTATTGATACGCACGTTGGCAAAGGTACCCCGCATCATCACCTCGTGGTTACCCCTTCTCGAACCGTAGGAGTTGAACATATTGCGTTCTACCCCATTGGACCGCAGGTATTTTCCGGCCGGACTGTCTTCCGAGAAAGAACCCGCCGGGGAGATGTGGTCGGTTGTGACCGAATCGCCCAGTTTCAACAGTACCCGGGCGTTTTCGATATTTTCGAGCGGTTCGGGCGTTTCACTGATATCTTTGAAAAAGGGAATTTCTTTAATATAGGTGGAATCCTCCCGCCATTCGTAGTCCAGGCCGGTGGGCGCTTCCAGGTTTTGCCACTGTTCCTCGCCGTCGAAGATCACGGCGTATTCTTTGGCATAATCCGCTTTGGTAGTCGCCATTTCGATGGCCTGCTGGATCTCCTCCTGGCTGGGCCAGATATCTTTCAGGTAAACTTCCTGACCATTGGCGTCGATCGTCAGCGGATCTTCCAGCAGGTTGATGTCGACCCGGCCGGCGATGGCGTAGGCCACGACTAGCATCGGGGAGGCGAGAAAGTTCATCTGGATCTTCGGGTGGATCCTGGCTTCGAAATTCCGGTTACCACTCAGCACGGAGGCTACCACCAGTTCACTTTTATCGATCGCTTCTTCGATGTGCGGCGGCAGCGGACCGGAATTACCAATGCAGGTGGTGCAACCGTAGCCCACTACGTGAAACTTCAGTGCTTCCAGGTCTTTCAGCAGGCCGGCTCTTTCCAGGTAGTTGGTCACCACCTTGGAGCCCGGGGCCAGGGAGGTCTTTACCCAGGGTTTAACGTCGATCCCTTTGGCAATGGCTTTTCGGGCTACCAGACCGGCACCCAGCATTACGGAGGGATTGGACGTATTCGTACAGGAAGTGATGGCCGCCACTACGATGGAACCGTCACTCAGCACATATTCCTGATTTCCCCGGCGCAGATGAACCGACCGGAGGCTTTTTTCGTCGACCATGACTTCGACATCCTCGCCCTGATCCTGCGGTCGCAGATCTTTGGTGCGGGCGGTGCCCGATCCACCTTCGGCGTACCAGGTTTCCCGTTCTTCGATAGAGATATAATCCCGGCCGTGCACCTCCTTCAGCAAATGCCCGAACTGGTCGCGCAGGTCCTTCACCAGGATCTTATCCTGCGGGCGTTTGGGGCCGGAAACGGAAGGTTCCAGCTCGGAGAGGTCCACTTTCAGTACGTTGGAGTATTCGATATCTTCGTTGCCGGTTCTCCACAGCAGGTTGGCTTTACAGTATTGCTCCACCAGATCGAGTTGTTCGGCATCGCGGTTGGTTTTTTCCATATACCGGATGGTCTGGTCGTCGATCGGGAAATAAGTGACCGTACAGCCGAATTCCGGCGACATATTCGAGATGGTGGCCCGGTCGGGGACCGAGAGGTTGTCCAGTCCGTCTCCGAATACTTCCACAAAATCTCCTACCACGCCGTAGGCGCGCAGTTGTTTGGTGATCTCCAGTACCATATCGGTGGCCGTGATACCCTCGGGCAATTTACCGGTCAGCTCGAGGCCAATGACTTTCGGACTAGAAAAATAGATCGGTTGCCCCAACAGTGCGGCTTCCGCTTCGATACCGCCGACGCCCCAGCCGACCACACCGATCCCGTTGACCATCGGGGTGTGCGAGTCCGTACCTACCAGGGTATCGGGGAAGGCCCAGCCGTCGCGGGCAACTACCCCCTTGGCGAGGTATTCCAGGTTTACCTGGTGGCAGATCCCCATACCGGGAGGCACCACTGTGAAATCCTTGAAGGCTTTTTGGGCCCATTTCAGTACCTCGTACCTTTCCCGGTTGCGCTGGTATTCAAATTCCACGTTCTTTTTGTAAGCATAGTCGGTCCCGAAAAAATCGACCTGTACGGAGTGGTCGATCACCAGATCGACGGGTACTTTGGGATTGATCTTTGATCCGTCCTTGCCTTTGCGGATGGCTTCGGAACGGATGGCCGCGATATCCACCACCGCGGGGACGCCGGTAAAATCCTGCATCAGTACCCGCGCCGGTTTGTAGGGAACGGAATTTTCACTTCCCTGCGGGTTCCAGTTGATCAGCGTATCGATATGCTCATCGGTGACCAGGAAGTTGTCGTAGTTACGCAACGCATTTTCCAGCAGGATACGAATGGAAAAGGGGAGCTTTTTGATCTGGGGGTGTTTTTCCGCTACTTTTTCGAGGCTGATAATGTCGAACTTTCCTTTTTGGGTGCTAAGGGAGCTTTTGAATGATTCCATCATGGTTTAGAATGTCTTTCTTTAACAAATGTGGTATACTCGATGCAAAGTGGTCTGGTAATTTCCAAACCGCCAGGGTCAGTATATTTCGAAGAATGAATACGGGCGGGTAAAGACCTGTCAGTATTTCGGTGTGAGTTTCAATAAAACTACAAAAAATACCGATATGTGCGATCACTCCCTAATAGAGAAACCATTTCCCGGAACAATTATTTCCCGGTGGCCGATAAAGTACCGAAGGGCGGCCGGTTTTCTCCAAACCTGACCGCCCTTCGGTAATATGACCAGCCGTTTCCTCTTTTGCAGTTCGGGCTGGATCGATGCTAATATTGGTGGGATCCTTTACTCTTCCCGGGCCATGCGCAGCGCCTGGGTCGTGGTGTAATATTTGGCCAGCATATTGGGCACTTCCCAGTCCGGTAATTTACCGTCGATCAGGTAACCCAGATATTTTTCGGTTACCTGGGCGAAATGGGCTTCGTGTCCTACCTTATACTTTTCGGGGATCTGTACCCGCCATTTGCCGGCTTCCATTTTTTCAAAGGTCACCCCGGGATAGGATTTTCCGATGATATTGCTGAGGGCGGCCGGCAAGGTTTTTTCCAGATCAGAATCAGCTTCTACCGCTTCGATGTAAAGAACGGGTTGGTAGTTTTCGGCTTCGCCCTGACGGATCACCAGATCGGCCTTGGTACCTCGCATGATCGAAAAGTGCGTATCGCCCGTGCCTTCCGGCGCCTGGTAGTTCCAAATGACGGAGATCTTAGCGCAAACGCCTTTGATCCGGTAGATCATCTCCCCGTTGGAATAGGGCAGCACTTTGCCGTCTTCCACGGGAATGTTATCGGGGATCTGCTCGAGGTGGGTCACGGTTTTGAATTGTTCCTCCGTGAGAGGTGTCGGCCAGCGTTTGGCGGAGATCATTTCTATATCGCCCGGATAGCTGATGACTTCTTCCGGGAAGCATTCCCACTGGATCAGGTCCACCAGGTGCGTACTGATATCCACCAGTCCTTCACCCTGTTGTTTACTGTCGAAAAACCAGGGTGGCCGTTTCAGCACATTCCCCGATACGTATTTGAAAAAGTGATGCACACTTTCCTTGGTGATGGCCGGATTTTCCGGAGTGCCTTTTTCCAGTTCGCCGAAAACGGAAGGGATCTGCGACAGCGCCTTCTGCAACATGGTCGTGATCTCGTGGCGCTCGGTCATGATGTCGTACAGCAGCACGCCGTTCTCATCCGCAATTTTGAAGGATTCTTCCAGTAGGGAGAAGTCTTCCGGGGTGATTACCATCGGCTTGTCGGCCAGCACGTTCAGCCCGGCTTCAACGGAGGCGTGAATATATTCGGTTTTGGCTTCATTGTTGCCGGATATGACCACTACATTGCCCTTCTTTTCCCGGATCATCTTCTGCTGAAAATCGCTGCCCTGATAGACCACCTCGTTCCAGCTCGTGGGGGATTCTGCCCGCTCGTTGTAATTGCCGACGCGGTTGAGGTGATCTTGCGCATCCGGACCTTCCGGTGCGTAGACGTACACATTGGAATCCACCTGCTCGTACATACTTTTCTGGACCAGGGCCGCGTGAAAGTGCCCGGGATCGAGGGTAATGATCTTGACCTCACCGGCCGCACCGGTGAACCCTTCGGGAGCTTCGGCTTCTTCGGTAGTCGAAGTGATACCGCAAGCCAGTAAGAATAGCATGGACATGAGGCAAAGGAGTGGTTTATGCATGTTTTCTGATTTTGATTGTTTAGCTGTCAGGTGCCGGGTGCCTCCTGTGGGTCTATGGGAAGGAAGCCTGCTGCCCGGTCGGACGGTCTTTAGGATTGTAGGTCGTATTTTCCTAAAGACGAATTTCCCGGATCACTCACTGATCGGGCGGATAAATTTAGGGGAATTTACCGGCATCATCCGCTGGAAAGCCTATTTTTCGAAAAAGCGATTTGACAATACCGGCCTATTGCCGGATTAACCAACTACTTACAAGCCTATGTCACGATTTACCAACTTATTGGCAAGTATACTTTTCCTGGGCCTGTTCACCGGCCAGATATCCTGTTCAGCCCCGCAGCCTTCCCCGCCGAATATCGTGCTCATCATGGCCGATGATATCGGTATTTCCGATTTCGGTTGTTACGGCGGGGAGATCAATACGCCAAATATCGACCGGCTGGCCGAGGGTGGTATGCGATTCACCACTTTCTACAATATGGCCAAATGCAATCCGACCCGCTCCTCCCTGCTCACCGGATTGTACAAGGGTGGAGTAGGGGCCGTCCATCTGGCGCAACTCACCAAACAGGCCGGCTACCACAATATCATGAGCGGCAAGGAACATTTCGATAATTGGGTGCCGGACTATTGCAAAGCGGAAAACGTATTCGATCACTCTTTTTATTTCTGGGCCACCACGGAGTACTTCCGCCCGCCCTCGGGAGAATACGAGCGTCCTTTTTATCTGGAGGGGCAGGAACTCAGCGCGGACGAGATCGCGTACGAACAGGCACCCATGTACAAAACGGACTTCATTACGGACTATGCTGTCAACTGGCTGGAAGAAGCCTTCGCAGAAAAACCGGATGATCCCTTTTTCCTCTATTTGCCCTACCACGCGGCGCATTACCCACTGCAGGCCCGACCCGAAGATATCGCCAAATATCGCGGTACTTACCGCAAAGGCTGGGATCAACTCCGGGACGAACGCTTCGCCCGCATGCAGGAAATGGGCGTACTCCCACCGAATACTACCCTGAGTGCCCCGGAAGGGAATCTCAATAAATTCCGGGGACCGCTCATCCCGGATTATACTGACTACCACCCCTGGGACAGCTTTAGTGCCGAGCAACACGATTCCCTCGACCTGGAAATGGCCGTCTTCGCCGCTATGATTGACCGCATGGATCAGAATATCGGCCGGGTACTGGATCAACTGGAAGCCGCCGGTAAAATGGACAATACCCTGGTCCTGTTTTTGGTAGATAATGGTTCCTGTCCTTATTATTCGAATAAGATCCCCGATGTACGGCCGGGGCCAGCCGATTCGTACTGGTGTTTGCGCTCCAGTTGGGCCAATCTGGGCAATACGCCCTACCGCCAGTACAAGCAGTTCGGCCACGAGGGCGGTAGCCATACCCCTTTTATTGCCTACTGGCCGGGAGTGATCGAGCCGAACAGTATTACCCACCAGCCGGGGCATGTAGTGGATATGGCACCGACCTTCCTGGAAGTGCTCGGCGAGTCCTATCCGGATACTGTAAACGGACACGCGACCATCCCCCTGCACGGCCGCTCTCTGCTGCCGATATTCAAAGGGGAGGAGCGGACCGAGCCGGAATATTTTATCTCCGGAATGGAAAAATTCCGGATGTTCCGGAGTGGAACCTATAAGATCGTTCGGGTCAATGGCGGCGACTGGGAGTTATACAACATCCGGGAAGATCCCAGTGAAACGAAAAATATGGCGGCCACGATGCCGGATAAAGTACAGGAACTGGCCGGGCAGTACGAAACCGTCAGCCGGGAAAAAATGAAGTGATAGGATCGTGGCTATGCGATCAGTCAAAAAAATAAAGCAAAATGAAACGGGATCTCAACAAGCGGATGACCGGTAAAACCGGAATTTTATTAGCCATACTCGGACTTCTCACCGCGCTTCACTGTGCGGCGCCGACCCAAAGCCAGGTGTCCGACTGGCCCGGATACCTGGAGGAAGATCCGGCGGTGGAGGTCCGGACGTTTAGTCTGCATAACCGCAATCAGTTGCCGATCCCGGATGGAAAAAGCAGTTACCACCAGCAGGGCATGCAGCGCCTGGCCGACGGCGGCTGGGCGGTGAGCGGCAGTGACGAGGAATACGGCTATCTGTACTTTACGGATGCCGAGGGCACCATCCACACCAAGTTTACCGTACCGACGGATCTCAATCTCAGCGGCAGCGCCGCGGACCTGAAATACAACCATCCGGGCGGCTTCCAGATCATCGGCAATGTGTTGGCAGTGGGTATTGAAAATACGGACCTCCGCAAGGAATCCTACGCCCGCGTGGTACTGCTGGATATATCCGATCCGCGGGCACCGCAGCATTTGCCTCATCTGGACATCGTACGGGAGGCGGAGGCCGGCAAGATCATGAGTGCCGGGGCCGTCGGCATTACCGAACTGGAAGATGCCTATCTGATCACCGTCGGCAACTGGGATTCCCGGCGTTTCGATTTTTACCGGACCAGCAGTAAAGACCTGCAGGATCCCGCAACCCGGGTTTCGGCCTGTCTGGGGAGCTGGATACCCGGCGAAGACGGCAATTCTTACCAAAATTTCAATCTCTATGTCAACTCGGCTGAAGCGCTATACGGCGTAGGCCTGTACTCCGTAGATCGCACCCGGCACTGGGCGGACTTTTTCCGACTGGACATTTCTGATTGGGAAAACATCCGGCATCAGGGGAAGCGGGCCGTGGAATATCGCGGCGGTGAAGAAGAGGCGCGCTTCGTACACGCGGCGGGCTCCCGTCTGGACCCGGCGACTTCCCGCCTGGAAGTATTCTCTACCGAAGCCCACGCCCACGACGGAGTGGTGCGCTGTAATGTGTGGTCGGACAAGCAATAGGCGGACCCCGATATTCCGGTGATAGGGTGTTTTAGGAAACCCCAGACTGAATTTCAACTTCTACCGGCTTTTTCCTAAATTACCGAAAGAAATTCACACCTAAAACACAAGTATTATGAGAAACCAAATCATCGGCACGCTCGTGGCCGCACTGATCCTCTTCTTCTGGCAGTTCCTGTCCTGGGGACTGATCGGTATCCACGGAAACGAAATGAGCTATACGCCCAAGCAGGATTCCATCATTCAGTTCCTGTCCCAAAATCTGGAAGAAGGTTCCTATTATCTGCCAACCATCCGGCCGGGAGCCACGGCCGAAGAAATGGAGGCGGCCATGACCGAGGCGGTCGGTAAACCCTGGGCCATGGTCAGCTACCACGATGCTCTGGAATACAATATGGGACTCAATCTGATCCGTGGTTTTTTCATCGATGTGATCGCCGCTTTTCTGTTGATCTGGATATTGCTGAAATTTGAAAATCTGACTTTCTCCCTCGCCGTTATGACGTCCCTGGCGGTCGGTTTTATCGGCTATCTGGCTTTTCCCTATCTGAATAGTGTCTGGTTTGCAAGTGATTCCTTTCCCTACCTGATCGATGCAGTTGTCCAGTGGGGACTGGTGGGCGGCTGGCTGGGCTGGTACCTGACCAAAAGATAAAGCGGAACGAAAATGAGGTAGTGCGTGTTGTCTGGTTTTAACCCGGGGAGCTATGGTGAAACAGGGATCGAAAGCGGTATCCGGAAAAACGTGTTCCGGCAACCGGATCGACTCCCCATAAACGATAGCCCCTGAACTCCGGACGCCAACGCATTACTCATCTTTAAAATGAATTCATGAAAACAATCGGACTGATCGGTGGCATTAGCTGGGAATCCTCCGCTGTCTATTACGAACTGATCAACCAGCGTACCAAGGCCCTGCTGGGCGGCTTCCATTCCTCGAAGTGTTTACTGTGGTCGGTAGACTTTGCCGAAGTAGAAAAATTACAAATGGAAGACAACTGGGCGGCGCTCGACAATATGCTGGTCGATATCGGCCAACGTCTCGAAAAGGCCGGCGCGGAACTTATTCTCATCTGCGCCAACACCATGCACCTTTGCGCGCCCGCCATGCGGGAACATCTCTCTATTCCGATCCTGCACATTGCCGAAGTGACCGCAGCGGAGATCCGCCGGCAGGGGCTGAATTCGGTCGGCTTGTTGGGTACCCGTTTCACGATGGAAAAGGATTTTTTTCGGAATATTCTGGAAGAGAACGGAATTGAGGTGCTGATCCCCACCGATGAGGACCGGCGCGAAGTACACCGGATCATTTACGAAGAACTCGTTCAGGGCAAGATCCTGGAAGGCTCCCGGCAAACTTATCAGCGGGTCATCCAACGGCTGGGTGACCGGGGAGCGCAGGGCGTTATCCTGGGTTGTACGGAGATCCCCCTGCTCATCGCCGATGATGATGTGGACCTGCCGACCTTTAACACCACCCGCCTGCACGCAGACCGCGCGGTGGACGAAGCGCTGAAAACGGATTAAACTAACATGGTTTGGGAAGGCCGATTCGTACCCGCTTTCCATACCGTCTTTCCTTTTAGATGATCAGACGGACCCCGCCCAGTTCGTGGATCCGGTAGGGGAAATCATCTCCCGGGGAGCCGATAAACATAAAATTGATCGGAATATTCCACTTTTTGGAAAGTTCCCGGATCAGTTTCGGGCCGAAGGTGCCTTCGATCTCAATAAATTCAATATCAATTTCGGGATACTCCCGGTCGAGGACTTCGATGTCCGACTGGAGTCGTTTGGGCGTACTTTCCCCTTTCTCCATGACGGAAACGATCTTCAGCTTCCGGGTATGTTCATTGCGGGTGATGTACAACATGACCTGATTGAGCACCGCTACATCGTCGTGAATAGTGAAAAAGACAAACTCCTGGGCATTAATTTCATCGATCACACGCAGGATCCGCTGGTTGGAGCTATCTACGAGACGCTGCACGGGTTTGAACAAATACTTGATCAGTTCGAGCAGTAGCCGCAACAGGCGGGTACGGTTAAGCATGATGGCTACCAGCAGAAAGGCCGGTATGAAATATTCGAGGAAGACCCCCAGATAAGGTGGATTCAGGATCGCGTTACCAATAATTGCAACGATGACGGCCCCTACCGCCAGGAAAATAGCCAGGGGCGAGGCGCGTTCCGGGCGGGGAAGTCTTTTGCGTTTAAGCTTGAGTAATACATTTCCCAGCCCAAACAGGACCATTACCAGCAGAAAGGAAATGGTATAAACGCCGGCCAGCGCCGCCAGTTCTCCCCGGGTGATCAGCAGGATAGATACGCAAAGCAGGAAGAACATGATCACGATCCGGTAGGGGGCTCCGCGCCGGTTGCGTTCCAGCAGGAAATTGGGCAGAATGCGATCGAGAGTCATCCGTTCCAGCAATCCGCTAACGCCCACGTAGGCTGTAAGTACGGCTCCGCTCAGTACCAGTGCGGCATCCACTGAGATCAGTGTGCCCAGCCAGCTACCGCTGGCCTGATTACCCAGAAAAGCGAGCAGGGCCTCCTGGTTGTCGGCCACCGCACTGACGGGAATAATAGACAGCGCCAGAAAGGCCATCAATGGATTGAAAATACTGACCACGATCCACATATTGCGGAGGGTCTTCGGAAAGACGCCTTCCGCCTGTTCTTCCACAAAGTTGGCGGAACTCTCGAAGCCGGATATGCCCAGCATGGCCGCAGCAAATCCGAAAAATAGCGCTTCCTGGATCCCACCCTTTACCGGAAGCTGATAATTGGCCATCAGCGTGCCAAATCCGTGCCGGACCAAAAAGATCCCACAGAATAAGGAAAGCAGAACAAGGGAAAAGAGGTGGAAGATAAAAATCCCGGTCGCGACCTTGGACGATTCTCCGATCCCCATGATGCTGAGGCCCATAAATATGGCCAGCAGGATCATCGTGGCTACCACCACGGGCAGCAGATGCCAGATACTGTGTACATAGTGCATGGCCTCACTGGCCGAGATCACGGCCGTAGCCATGTAGGACAGGAGGGTCAGCGTAGCGGCCAGAGATGCGGTGGTTTTGCTGGTTGTATTCAGCAGGGCATTGTAGGCACCGCCGTTTAGCGGCAGGGCTCCTACCACTTCTCCGTAGATCTTTCGGAACAGGAACAGGACCCCCGCTACGATCAGCAGGGCTAACCAGGCGTACTGTTGGGCGTAAATAATGGCCAAAGCGGAAACGTACAAACAGGAAGAACTGATGTCGTTGCCGCAGATGGCCGTTGCTGATAATTCATCAAGTTTGGTTTGTGGCTTCAAAACGTTCGGTTTTCAGCTCTATCCGGCCAGGCTGATCAGGCGTTGCACCTTTTCTTCCTTAAGCACGGCATCGGCTTCCCGGAAGAGTTTCTTTTTGGTTGTTTTGTAATCTTCGGTGAACTGCCCGATCAGGTGTTCGAGGCTGCCGTGTTCCCGGCGAAAGGCTTTTTCTTTCCTTTCGGTTCTGGCCAGCAGCAGCGTTTTTAGATGAGATTCGTGTTCCCGGATGTTATCTTCGATGGTTCTGAGATCGTTTTTCAGGCTGAGTAGCCCCTGAGTGAGCCGCGTTGTCTCGGGATGGCGCTCTTCATCCATAAAATACAGCAGGTGGTTGCGCACCAGTTTACGCATGAATTTAAGCTCTTCTTTCCAAAAAGCAGTCTCGGAGAGCCAGAATTGGCTCCGGCGGTGTAGTTCTTCTACGGGAGTGTATTCCCAGTAACCCATTACTAATGAAGCATTTTCAGTTTTCATGGTGTGTAAATTTGGTTGGATAATCGATGAACAGGCTTCGGAAAAGAGTTTCCGAAGGAGTCTTAATTTAATAACAAAAAGTGGGGGTGTTTGTGACCTGGGTCGCCGAAAAAAGTGATAAATGTCAGTAATTAGGTGGGAAGAGCAGGGAAAGGAAGGAAGGGTGGGGAAAAGAATAAGGAATGTGGAAGTCAGATTTCCCACATTCCTCAGGTCAAAGGCTTATTCTACGGCCATGCCGACTACCGCATCGGGCAAATCCGTGATGGTCTGTACCGGGAATAACTGGCCATTGTAGCGGCGGGAAAGCACGCTGATGGAGTTGTCCCGTGCATTGAGCACGTACAGGAAGGTAGAATTGGGGCTCATATCCATATCGATGGGTCCGTCACCGGTTACGCCCGTGACACCGTCGGCGTTCAGGAGGTGCAGGTCGCCATCATCGTCGATGCGATAACCGGTCACACTGTTGCTGCCGGTATTACTGGCGTAGGCAAATTCACCGTTACTGGTCACCACCACCCAGCAGGCCGCCGTTTGATTCGTGGCCTCGGGACCGTCGATCAGGTCCACTGTACCGCCGGCGCCCAGGCTGTAAGAACTTACCGTACTCGCATTTTCGTTGCCGCCGAAAGCTTCGGAAACAATGAGATCACCGGCCGGACTGAACTCAAATCCAAATGGCGTCAGTCCCGCCGACGGATAGGATGTACCCGCACCGGCTTTTCCGGATCCATCTACGGCATAAGTCGTGATCATATTGGTCGCTTTTTCGGTGACCACGAGTTGATCTCCGGCTGTATTAAAGGAGATCTGGGCCGGGCCGGCCGCGCTGCTGCTCAGCGCCTGGTCGGAGAATGGGATGTGGTTCAGTCCGCCCAGGCCGAGTTTGAAACCGCTGATGTTGCCGGTGCCGCCGGCATTGAGTACATAAATGAGGTTATCGTGTACGGCGATACTGATCGGCATGGTTCCGTGGGAGCTCGTTTTGTCAACAAATTTGAGCGTTTTGCCCACGATACGCAGCACGCTGATGGTGTTGCTGCCCGCATTACAGGCGTAGACGTATTCGCCGTCGCTCACGATGGAGCCCTGGGAGCCCAGGCCGCCGCCGCTACCTTGTCCGTGGGTGGCTACTTTCAGTGGTCCGTTCAGAGTGCCGTTCGGTCGCCGGTTAAAGACCAGCACATTATTGCTGCCGGGATCATTGTCCATGACGTAAACGGAGCCGGTACCGTCACCAGGAAAGCGGAAGGCATTGACGGATTCGTCGGTTATTTCCTGGGTGATCCGGGTGTTGTCTACTTCCAGTCTTTCGGTGAAGTTTTCTTTGTTACAGCTGCTTAGCGCGAATAGAGCCACAAAAATGGCCGTGAATAATCTTACTTCAGAATTCATGATTCAGGTTTTTTTGGTTGTTAATTCTGAAGCAAAGTTGTGGGTTAAATCCGCGGCGGGCATCACGATATTTTCACGATTGTGTACAGAATGATCACAAAAGTATATACAGACCGGATGTAATATGATAGGCGGTCGGCAAGAGCAGCTCACCGGCATTGAAAAACAATGAACAATGTAGGCCCGTATCCGTTAGCTTTCCACAAGTTCAACACCATAAAACAATTTAACCGACCGGGATCTGGACCGCATCATAGAAATGGCCTGGGAAGACCGGACGCCCTTTGCCGCAATCGAGTACCAGTTTGGCTTTCCGGAAAAGGAAGTGGTCCAACTCATGCGCAAAAGTCTGAAAGAAAGCAGCTTTAAAATGTGGCGAAAACGCGTACACAGCGGAGTGAGTAAAAAACATCTGAAGAAAAGGAATCCGGAGATCAAACGGTTCAAATCTACCCGGCAAAAGCATATTTCCAACAATAAGATCAGTAAAAGATAGCATGGCGTGTGGTGGAGAAAAGCATAATATTGAATTAACCGCCCTGTCAAAGGGAATGACTATTTTGTGATATCATTCTTCACCCTTTCAATTTTATTCCGTGCGAATCCTACCTTATCTGTTCCTGCTTTTATCTTTTTGCGCCTGTCGGGAAACCGGCGATGACCTAAGCCGGGCCATGAGTCCCGCCGCCATGACGGACGGACGCCGCGTGGATCTGCCCAACGGCTGGTCATTGAGCCCGGTCGGCCGCTCCCTTCCCCTGGGGGATTTTCCACTCAATATGGTGGTTAGTGCGGAAAGCCGTCGAATGGCGGTCACCAACAACGGACAAAGCATCCACAGCCTCCAGTGGATCGATCTGGAAAACGAAACCCTGCTCGATACGCTGGAGATCCCCGCCGGCTGGATGGGACTGGCCCTGAACAGCAGCGGAGACCGGCTGTACGCTTCGGCCGGGGAACAGAACAAGGTGTGGATCATCGATATCCGGGAAGACCGGCTGGTGCTGAGTGACTCCCTGCTCTTGGGTGACCCCTGGCCCCGGGATACCATTTCCGTAGCGGGCATGAGCCTGGACGAAAGTCGGAACCGTCTGTACGTGGTCACTAAGCGGGATAGTGCCCTCTATACCTTCGATCTGGAGCGGGGCGAACTGGACCGGCGCGTAGACCTGCCGGCCGCCGCCTACACCTGTGTGTATGATCCGGACGGGGACCGACTCTATATTTCCCTCTGGGACGGCGGCGCGGTAGCCGTGATGGATACCGACCAACTGGATCTGTTGGAAACCATTCCGGTAGGCTATCATCCCAATGAACTACTGGTGCATCCCGAGGGCGATCGCCTGTTCGTAGCCTGCGCGGATGAAAATGCGGTTGCCGTAATTGATCTGGAAAATAACACTGTTATAGAACAACTCAACTGTGCACTTTATCCCGATGCGCCCACCGGTAGCACCACCAATAGCCTGGCCATCAGCGAGGACGGGGAGTTCCTGTTTGCGGCCAATGCGGACAACAATTGCCTGGCCGTATTTGAGGTAGAAGATCCCGGCAATTCCCGTTCTATGGGATTTATTCCTACGGGCTGGTATCCGACGGTGGTTCGCACGGCTGCCGACCGGATCTGGGTGGCCAACGGTAAAGGATTCACCTCCAAACCCAATCCGAAAGGTCCGAACCCCTACGAAAGCCGGACGGAAGAAACCGAATATATCGCCAGCCTCTTCCCTGGTACTTTATCCATCTTTGCCATGCCGGGCCCCGATTCACTCAACTACTATACCGATCTGGTGTACGGAAATACGCCTTACACCAAAGAGAAGGAAGCCCTGGCGGAAGGAGATCCGAACGGCCCGATCCCGAGAAGGGTAGGGGAGCCCAGCCCGATCAAGTACGTATTTTATGTGATCAAGGAAAACCGGACCTACGATCAGATCTTTGGAGACATTCCGGAGGGGAACGGAGATCCCTCGCTGTGTCTGTTTCCGGATAGTGTCAGTCCCAATCACCACGCCCTGGCCAATTCCTTCGTTTTGCTGGATAACTTCTATGTGGATGCGGAAGTGAGTGCCGACGGGCACAACTGGTCGATGGGCGCCTACGCTACGGACTATACCGAAAAGATCTGGCCTACCTCCTACGGAGGTCGCGGCGGTACCTACGATTTTGAAGGGCAGCGGGAGATCAGTTATCCCAAGGCGGGTTACATCTGGGACTATTGCAAAAGAGCCGATATCAGCTATCGCACCTACGGGGAGTTCGCCAATCTCAACGAAGCCTACATGAAATCCCTGGAAGGACATACCGGGAAGGATTTTCCCGGGTATAATCTTTCCATAAAGGATACGCTGCGATTCAACCGCTGGCGGGCTGATTTTGACTCCCTGCTGGCGGCGGATGCCGTACCTCGCTTCAATACGATCCGGTTTGGGAACGATCATACGGCCGGGGCGCGCCGGGGACTACCCACTCCGGCCGCGATGGTAGCGGACAACGATCTGGCGGTAGGCCTGCTGGTCGATTACATTTCCCATAGCCCGATCTGGCAAGAATCGGCCATCTTCATAGTGGAAGATGACGCGCAAAACGGACCGGATCACGTAGACGCCCACCGTTCGGTACTCATGGTGGCCAGTCCGTATACCCGGCGAAATGCTGTGGTGTCGAGTATGTATTCCACCGCTTCGGTGCTGCGCACGATAGAACTGATCCTGGGATTACCGCCGATGAGCCAGTACGATGCGGCCGCTACACCGCTGTACGCCTGTTTTCAGCAAAACGCCGATCTGACCCCTTATAATCATCTGGACAACCGGATCGATCTCAATACCCTCAATACCGCGGATAACCGGCTCTCCCAACGTTCCTGGGAACTCAATCTCGATAAAGAAGATCAGGCCCCGGACCTGCTGTTCAGTGAGATCATCTGGAAAACGGTTCGCGGCGAGGATGCGGTGATGCCGGCCCCGAAGCGCGGGGCTTTCATCCGCGTTGGCGAAGAAGAGGAGGAGGAAGGTGAATAAATTCCTGTAGCGTAAGGGAGAGTTAGACTTTCTAAGTTTCGAAAAAACTTAGAAAGTCTTGTAAGAAAGTCCCGTAGCCAATTACCGGATCACCACCGGAATATAAAAGCCTTTGATCTTGCTGTCAAAAGCGACCGTACCGGGTTGGAACTGAATAATATCCTTGGAGGTAAATTGTTTGGGAACTTTGGCCGGTATATACCGGTAGCGGAAGAGGAGAGTTAGACTTTCTAAGTTTTCGAAACCTACGGTATGCACACAAATGTGCCAATAGTTCTTTGACAAGATTGCTATCTTTCCCAAATGGGAAAGCGATTAGATAGTAAACTAGGAGACAAACGTCTAGAGAAGGGCTTTGAAGCCTTACTCAGTAGTATGTTGATACATTATTCGGTAATACTGCGCCAATTAGCCACTGGTCGAGGGGAAGAAGTACAATTGGGGCGATTTGTAAATAACCCTAAAATCACCTCTAAGGGCCTGGTAGATCATTGCTGCGAGCAGCTTGGAGTTAATGTAAAAGGTCGCCCAGTATTGGTGATCAACGATACTTCCACAATTTCATTTGCTCCCAATGCTCGACGTGAGGAGCTAGGATTTGTAGGCCCAAATAGTACCAAAAGTGGTTTTGATGTCCATCCGGCGATTGTATTAGATGGTGAAAATGGAGCCTGCTATGGCTTGGGCGGCATCTCGATCTACAAGACAGAATTTGCTCGCACCCAGCAAGAACAGGCCGACCAGGCTCAGAGACGTCGCGATAAATGGAAGACCCCCTTTGAGGAAAAGGAGCGCTATAAATGGTTTGATGCGCCTCGCCAGGCTATTGCCAATTATGCTGATGCGGCCAGTTATACCTTGATAGGAGATCGCGAAGCGGATATCTACGATCTGATGGGGTTGGGCCTGCAACAGCAGTGGGATTTTGTGTATCGTAGCCGAACGAATCGATTATTAAGTACTCCTTCCCATGGCCAGACTAAGTTATATCAAGCCAT
>NZ_PDUD01000064.1 GCF_002646595.1 Flavilitoribacter nigricans DSM 23189 = NBRC 102662 | reverse complement strand
TGAGTGTTTTGATTTGAGTTGCAAAATCCGCTAAAATCCACGCAAGTGTATGAATAACAGCTACTTAAACAAAAAATCGCAGTTTTTTGAAGGTGAGCCTTTTGTTTTTAGCCCCTTACTTGTTTTTTGGGTTGATCAGATGATGCTGGGCATGAAGAACAAAAAGCCGTAGCAGGCCAGGATGAACAACATAAAAAGGACTCTCAAAAAGTTTCTCTTCCACTCCATTGCTTACAAGGTTTTATCTTTTAGACGTTTGATTTATAAATTAGTTACGTTTTTTAAACACCATTTGGATGCTTACCGTTGGGACAAGCCCCTATCGTTCGTCGAAATTTTCGCTCTAAAGTCCGCAAAAAGACCACAATGCTTTTGTTTTCCGGCCTCATCGAACAACAGCAAAAAAACGTAACACCTCTAATTCCCGGATAGTTGAATTTACCAGACATTTAATCTCCCCGGTAAAACGTCTGGCGTGGTATTTTGTGATGCGTTTTTTATATTTATCCCAAACATTAACACATGGATCGAGAACAAGCCCAGCAGCTTCTGAACGAGATGACGGAATCTCCGGCACTACTCCGCCACGCCCGGACCGTAGAACTGGTGATGCGGGCACTGGCCCGGCACTTTGGAGCGGATGAGGAACAATTCGGCGTTACGGGATTATTGCACGATGCCGACTACGATAAATACCCCGATGAACATCCCAACCTCATCGTAAAAAAGCTGGAAGAGCTGGGCCATCCGGACATTGCACACGCCATTGCGGGCCATTACACCAAGTGGGGCGTGCCCCGGGAAAGTCTGCTGGATAAATGCATCGTGGCGGCGGATGAACTCACCGGCTTTATTTATGCGGCCGCCCTGATCCGCCCTACCCGTATCGAAGGAATGCAGGCCAAATCGGTATTGAAAAAACTCAAGACTAAATCCTTTGCCGCTTCGGTGGACCGGGAAGAAGTAAAAAAAGGAGCAGAGCTACTCGGCTGGGAACTACGGGAACTGATCGATTTTATTATTCCGGTTCTGGAAGCGCATAAGGAAGAACTCGAACTCACCCCCTGATCGTCACCTCAACTGATCAGATAGCCGTGGCTGATGGCCAGTTCTTCGGTTGTAAAACGGCCCCATTCTTCGTGCACCGGTACCCGGGCCAGCAGATCCGGGTTTCCCGGACGTACGACCTCCTCCCGGATAGGGATCTCCAATTCATCGTACAGGGCTTTGTACTGCGGCCAGCGCCAGCGGTTTTGAGGCTGGATGTCATTATCGATCCGGTCCCATGTGCGCTGACTGAAGCGCAGAAAGTTGTAGATATTGATCGAGGTGTCAAAATGGGCAAAATGGTCGGACAGATCGATAAAATGGCTCATCACTCCCTCCGATTTGAGCACCCGCCTGAACTCTTTCAGAATACCGGCCAGTACTTCCGGAAAAATATGCTCAAAAGTATTGTTGGAACAGATCAGATCAAAGGTATACTCCGGCATCGGTAGCTGACGGGCATCTCCTACGATCGTTTCAATCTGCAGCTCAGCCAGCGCTTCGGATAACGAAAGCGTATCGAGAGCCGCCGCTGTTTTCTGGAAATGTTGCCAACGCGCTGCCCGCATTTCCGGAAATTGCTGCGTCAAACGTCCGCTCTCATGCTCTTCCTGTAGTTTTTCCACACTAATTTGCAGCGTTTCCTTCGTCAGATGTGCATTTAGATCAATCGTTTGTATCTTTCTTGCACCGTGCAGATACAGCAGGATAGGAACGATAGGGTACCAGCCGGTGCCTAATTCCAGGCATACCGGTCCCTGCTCGCGGAGATACTTGTGCCAGTAACGGATATGATCCCGGGCGTGGGTGAGTTTCCAGTGCAGATGATCGGCATCCAGCTGTACGCCTTTGGTGACGTGTTTTTGAAACCAGAAGTTGATCTGGTTTCGGTATGGAAGCAGAGAAATGGTCTTTTGAACAGCAGCCTTAAGCATCCATTTTTTGAAAGCCATAGGTATCACGATCTGGATCAATGCGCAAAGGTAGCAGACATATTGGATTTTAAAAACTCAAACGCTATGTCCACAACCACCCCGGAAAGGATCACCCTCGGAAAACTGCGAAAAGACCTTCTGGAACAGTTCAACCTCGAGCGAGGTCTGGGCTATACCATCAAACAATTTTTATTGCGTCCCCGGCGAGCGGTAGAGGAGTACTTATACGAAAATCGCAGCCCCTATATCAAGCCGCTGAGTTTTCTGCTGCTCACTACGGCGGTAGCTACTTTTTTAATGGTGCAGTTTGTGATCAGTAAAAATCAGCCGGATATCAATTCGGTCCAACCAAAGGAATGGCAGCAGATCCCCGACCTGTTTAAACCCGGCCTGAAACTGCTGATCACCGGGATACAGAAATACTTCAACCTGTATTACCTCAGCAATCTGCCGGGCGTCGCCCTGGGGTGCTACTTCATTTTCAGAAAAAAATTCGATTATAACCTGGCGGAATATTTCGTTATCAACACCTACATTTTCAGCATCCAGGGAATTATTTTTCTCCTCAACATCCCGATCTTTGCCAACGACCTCAATGTGCCGATCGGCTCCATGCTTTCTGTTGCCTATTTCGTATATGCCTACCAGCAGATCTTCCGCCAAAACTTCTGGCGTACCCTGTTGTATTGCCTGATCGTGTATATGATCGCCCAGGTTTTTAACCTGTTTTGGGCGGGACTCTTTATCCTGTGGGGGATCTTTTTTGGGTAAGTGGTAGGGAAAAGATGGAGGGCATCCATTGCCCGACGGGTATGCCCAATAGATTTTGAATGATCATCTACTGAAAGCCGTCAGCGAAGCAACACACCTACGCCTCTTCACTCTTGGCAAAATGCTCCTTGATCTTCTGCGCCACTTTTAACGTACTCACTTCGGCGATCTCGGCCGCCGTAGCCTGTCGCAATTTTTTGAGAGACCCGAAATGGGTCAGTAACTTTTCGGCCGTTTTACTGCCGATCCCCGGAATTTCCGTCAACTCGGTACCGAGAAAAGCCCGGGAACGCTGATTGCGGTGAAAGGTGATCGCAAAGCGGTGCGCCTCGTTCCGCGCCTGCTGGATCAGTTTGAGCGATTCGGATTTTTTGTCAATGTAAAGCGGTAGCGGATCGTTCGGAAAAAAGATCTCTTCCAGCTTTTTGGCGATCCCGATCACGGTGATCTTGTCTTCCAGATTAAGCTTACGGATACTTTCCATAGCCGAACTCAACTGCCCCTTACCGCCGTCGATGATCACCAGTTGGGGTAGCGGTTCCTGCTCCTCCAGCAAACGCTTGTAGCGCCGGTAGACGACTTCGGTCATCGAAGCAAAGTCGTTCGGTCCCTCTACCGTTTTGATGTTGAAATGGCGGTAGTCCTTTTTACTGGGCTTGGCATTTTTGAATACTACACAGGAAGCCACCGGATGGGAGCCCTGAATATTGGAGTTATCAAAACACTCCAGGTGCATAGGCAGGGCATCCATTTGCAGATCCTTCTGCAGGGTACGGAGAATGCGTTCGGCTGAAGTTTGTTTCCTCGTCTGGTTCATCTCCTGCTTCTTCTTTTGCAAAAGGTAATATTTCACGTTCTTTTCGGAAAGGTCGAGCAGCTTTCGCTTATCACCGATCTTGGGGACCGTGATGTTCACCCCTTCTTCGCCCAGTTCCAGTTCGTAGGGCAGGATCACCTCATTGGCGATGCTATTGAAACGCTCCCGCAGGATAGGGATCGCATAGGCCAGCAGGTCTTCCTCCTCGTCGTCCAGGTTTTTGACCAGTTCCTGGGTATGCGTATGGATGATCGCTCCGTGTACGACCTTGATGTAATTGATGTAAGCTTCCTTTTCGTCCGAGGCGATGGAGAATACGTCCACATCGCGGATGGTGGTACTCACCACGGTAGACTTCGCCTGGTAATCCTCAAATGCCGTAAGCTTCTCTTTGATCTGCTGGGCTTTTTCGAAGTCCAGGTTTTCGGCGTGCCGCTGCATCTCCCCCTTAAAGTGGCCCACTACCGCCCCGAAATTCCCCCGCAGGATATTCTTAACCTGCTCGATCTTTTCGTTGTATTCCGATTCTTCTTCTAGACCTTCACAGGGACCGAGGCAATTTTTGATGTGGTATTCCAGACACACTTTGAATTTACCGGCCTCTATATTGGATTCGGACAAATTGAAACTACAGGTACGCAGTGGAAACAATTGTTTGATCAGGTCCAGAATGATCTTGATCCGGGATTTGGAAGTGTAGGGCCCGAAATAGGTCGATCCGTCCCGCACCACATAACGCGTGATGAAGACCCGTGGGAAACGTTCGTTCTTGATGCAGATATACGAATAGGACTTGCCGTCTTTCAGCATCACATTGTACCGCGGCTGGTGCTTTTTGATCAGCGTATTTTCCAGCAGCAGCGCATCTGCTTCCGTCTCGACAATGGTAAAGTTGATCCGGTTGGCATTTTTAACCATTACCCGGGTCTTGTGCGCGCGATCACGCCGCTGCCCGAAATAGGAAGCTACCCGGTTTTTCAGGTTCTTTGCCTTGCCCACGTACAAGATAGTCCCTTCACCATCCAGGAAACGGTATACGCCCGGTTGTCTGGGAACAGTATCGGCTATTTTTTTATAATCTTCTGTCGTCATAGCTATTGTACAAAGTACGGATTTTTTATCATGCCCTGCATCCCCTCGTGTCCGTCAAAATTATGGGGTGTCCAATTGGAAAACCCCAGTTTTTCTAACACCCGAACGGAAGCAAGGTTGGCTTTGATGACGTGAGCAATGATCTCTTCCAGTTTCAGGGTCCGAAAACCGTACTCCAGACAGCTTTTTCCGGATTCCGTAGCGTAACCCTGTCCCCAGAACTCCCGGAAAAAACGATACCCGAGATCCACCGCATCTTTATCCGGATGGTATTTCAGGCCGCACCAGCCCAGCCAACGTCCGTCTTCCCGCCGCAGCACGGCCAAACGTCCCATACCGTAACGCTTGTACACATCGTATCGCTCCAGGAAATCACGTGCTTCGGCAACGGAGGGAAATGGCCCGTCTCCGGTATAACGGATCACTTCGGGATCCAGATTCAGTCCGTACATCGCTTCGGCATCCTCCGGAGTAAACTCACGGAGTAACAGCCGGGGAGTTTCTATTAAATACACGTTGCATGAAAATTTGGTTATCTGATCGGTCGATGAGCATCACTTTAAATAGCCTTGAACAATACCCAGATCAAATCGGTTCCGCCGGAGTAATTCTTCTTTTTCCGGCTTGATCTTTCCCCATTTGATCAGTTGGGGAGTCAGTGCCGCAAAAAACTTATTTTTTCCCTCATCTTCCAGTCGCAACCGAATGTAGTGTTTAATCTGTAGCTGCAAACCCGGATCCCGCTCGCACAGATAATAAGCCACCAACAGCTCATTCCAAAGCCGGGGCGGCAATCCGTTGCCGGTGATCATCCGGAATCCCAGGCGAACGTTCGTAGTATCCGGACTCGTCAGCAACTGCTGAAGCCGGCCTAGTCTGGCTTCCGATTTTTCCGTCAGTAAGGGTTTCTTTTCCAGCTTGTCCAGGCGCAGCACCAGTTCCTTTTCGTTCATGATCACCTGCCGGGCCGGAGGGATCTCCTGGTGTAGCTGCGGGAAACCCAGTAATAGATGGGTACAGACTGCCGGGTCATAATCCTCCAGCAACTCAATCCCCAGGGCAGCCAGGCGCTCCTGAAGTTGGTTCTTATCAAAAAACGTACGTCCGACAACTCCCAGCTTATGCCCCTTTTTCAGCCGGTGGCCTTTGGCCGGCAGGCCATATTCCTTCTGAACGTATTTGCGCACCCCGGCGGCCACCTTACCGATGGGATGATTGAGGGCCAGCAGTATGGCTTCGGAGTTCAGTGTAGGCAAAACGGTTTTTGCGGACCGAAGCAGGCGAAAAAAAGGCACACTGAGTTCGTCCGGCAGATTCAGCGTCCGGGCTGATTGCTGGGCGAGCAGCAGATCTCTTCTTTTGGCGGCACTCAACAACCCGCTGATCTCCCGCAACTGGCGGAGGCTGAGCAGGGGTTCCACCTCCGATTTTACCGGATTACCCGCCAAACCGAGCCGGATCAGACTGCTGGTCAGATTACCGAAATCGGGCGGCAGTTGCTCCAGCTTATTGCGCTCGAGGAACAATTCCTTCAAATCCGGCAGATTGAGTACCGACTCGGGTATCTTCCGAAATTGATTACTGGATG
The DNA here is from genome assembly GCF_002646595.1 of Flavilitoribacter nigricans DSM 23189 = NBRC 102662. Lineage (GTDB taxonomy): Bacteria > Bacteroidota > Bacteroidia > Chitinophagales > Saprospiraceae > Flavilitoribacter > Flavilitoribacter nigricans. Next base: position 36,283 of record NZ_PDUD01000064.1, on the reverse strand, counting down.
CGCTCAATGAAAATAGTGACGGAGGCAGGGGCGGCAGTGTAGTCAGCTCGTTGCGGTTAAGATTCAGCTCGCGAAGCCGGGGAAGATGATCCACCTTCAGACTAAATTCGCTGATGGTGTTGCGGTGCAGATCCAGTTTTGCCAGTTGTTTAAAAGTTTCGGTGCTTTTGGGCAGTGCCCCGATCTTATTTTCCGAAAGGTCCAGATCGCTCAACCAGGGAAGCTGATCCAGGGAAGCCGGGAATTTCGACAATTTATTTTTCCGCAGATCCAGTCTACGCAGCATCAGGCAATCCCGGATACCCGCCGGCAGGCTACCGATACGATTTTCACTCAGTTGCAACTGGCTCAGTGCCCCCAGGCTACCGATGTTATCGGGCAGTTTCCGGATGCGATTCCGGGAGGCGTTCAATTGATCCAGTTGCGGGACCTGCTCAATTCCCCGTGGAATGCTGCCGATCTTATTGCCGTCGATCTCCAGCACCCGCAGTTGGGTCAGTCGAAACACATCGGCGGGTATGCGCGTGAGTTCATTTTCACTCAGATACAGGCTGCGCAAATTATTCAGGCTACCCAGAGCCTCCAGGCTGGTTGCTTCCAGCTTATTCTTACTGAAATTAAAGGATTGTAGACGGGGGGCTTTTTCGAGCACCTGTACCGGCCAGGCTAAACCCGGATTCTCACTCAGATCGAGCTGACTGATGGGTAATGGTAAAAAGACGGACAGTGAGATCTCCTGCAAACCGCAGTTGATCAGTTTTAATTTCTCCAGTTCCGGCCAGGGCCAGGCAGAAAAATGTACATGCCCAAAGCGGGCGTTGAACAGGTGGAGTTCCTGCAGATTGGAAAGATCAAACACCCATTCCGGAAAATTTTCCGCCCCTTTCAGATCCAGTCGTAGTGTCGTAATGGCCGTTTCGCGCCCTAGTGTATCCCGTTGCGTATAAGCGATCATCTATATTCTTCTAAATGCAGTGCGATCCGACCGTATGCTCCGCCTTCGTCTGAGCGAGCCTCCTGCTGTTTACCGGTTGTATACACCGTACCCAGCTACCGCACCGTCTTCGTTATATCGATAGTAGCTGATTGCCCTTCCGTCAAACAGCTACGAATCTTTTTGACTCCCTGCAAAGATAGCAAATCCGGCAGCCAGTCGGTCAGCGAAAATATCCAGTTATGAAAAGAGAGAAAAAAAATCAGGGTGGAAAAGGAGGAGATAGGAGCAAAGATTTCCACCCTGAAGGGAAGGTAAGGTTTAGGTATAATTAATTAGATCTACAATAAGTTTGGGGGAGTGCCATCCATCAGTTTGTATATGTCAGTAGGCGTAGAACAAACGATGGCTCGCTGGCCTCTTACGGCAATAGGTGCTTTTAGGATATCGGGGTTATAACGGATCACATTGATCCAGGATTCATCATCAAATTCGCGCCCACGGATGTGTTGTTGATAGTAGGGGTGGGCTTTGTTCATCAACTCTTTGGGATGTTTTCCCAACGCACGAATGATCTGATACCAACTGGTACCGGTACTTGGCGTACGGCCAAAAGCATAAGACTTAATATGCCTGGAAACGCTTTGCGCATGCGCAACCGTCATACGATCCGAGCTGGAGTCCGGATTGTAATAGATCATAATTTCTCTACGATGGGTTTTCATGACAGTTTATTTCATAAGCAAATAGATTGTTGAAACAATATACTGTAATTAAACCAAAAAAGCAAATTAAAAAATTACCACTGAACGTAGACGATGCATTTTTCTTCAAAGTAAGGCAGGTCAAAGAATTCGGATAGGGGAAATACTTCCGTATAGGAGCCGCGCCCCAGTGCCTGGATCTCCTCTTTGATGTTACCGCCTTTGAGCGCCAACAAACCATTGGGCAGCGCGTGTTGCTGTTTTTCCTTGATGAGGCGAAAACTCCAGGGCACCAGCTTTTCCAAACGGGCAACCGCCCGGGTCACCACAAAATCGAATTGTCCCTTGAGTTCTTCCACCCGGATATGCCGGGCCGTTACATTCTCCAGTTTCACCGCTTCGGCTACTTCCTGCACCACCGTGATCTTTTTACGGGTGCCGTCGACCAGGGTAAAAGAGGTTTCGGGAAACAGGATGGCCAGAGGAATACCCGGGAAGCCTCCACCGGTACCGAGATCCAATACACGGGCCTTGGGTTTGAAGGAAACCACCTGGGCAATCGCCATGGAATGCAGAACGTGGTGTTCGAAAAGGTTATCGATATCCTTGCGGGAAATGACGTTGATCTTATCGTTCCACTCCCGGTACAGCGGTCCCAATTGCCGAAATTGCTCGATCTGCCGCTCGCTGAGATCGGGAAAATATTGGAGTAGTTTATCCATAAGGGTAGTAGCTGGTATTTATCATAAATCGTAGCTGAAAGCCAATCCGTTCGTTCTGATAAAAATGACGGCAGATCCGGCCTATTGCAGCTGATCGCCGAACGCATCCCAGACCGGATCATTGGCCGGCAGGCTCGCCTGCAGACTTTCTTTTTCCTTGGACACCGGATGCACGAAATTGAGTTTCCAGGCGTGCAGGTGGATGGATCGATCCCGGTTGGAGCGCCGAAATCCGTATTTCACATCTCCCTTGATCGGGCAGCCGATCGCAGCCAGTTGCGCCCGGATCTGGTGGTGCCGGCCGGTATGCAGGTTGACCTCCAACAGATGGTAGCGATCACTACTCGCCAGATGTTTGTAGGAAAGTTCCGCCCGTTTGCTGCCCGGGGAAGGTTTATCGTAAGCCTGACTCTTGTTCTGTTTACCGTCTTTTCGCAGGTAGTGGACCAGCATGCCTTCCGGCTCTGCCGGCATTTCGCCAACTACCGCCAGATAGGTCTTTTGCGTTTCCCGGCTGCGAAACTGTTCGTTGAGCGATACCAGCGCATTGGGCGTTTTCGCAAAGAGGATAACGCCGCTGGCCGGCTGATCCAGCCGGTGAATGATAAACAATTTGCCTTTGGTATAGATCTCGCCGAGGGCATGCAGGGATTTGTTGTCACCCTGATCGTGCTGTACCGCCAGGCCGGAGGGTTTGTTGAAGGCCACCAACTGGTTGTTCTTATAGATCACCAGGTCACCAATAGAAAAGTCGTGTTCGTCAGACATGTAAGTTATTAATAGTGGAAGGCAAAGCTAAGGAAATTGACCCGATTATAGTGGGAAGAAATGAGAATGACGGGACGGACGGGTCGCGGATCGGTCAGCGCATGGCTACATCCTCCGTCATCGGAGGGGCCAAGAGGGCATGGGCGGGCGTCCAGCACATCTTTTCCAGATCGGCCAGCGTCCCTTCGAATACATTGAAATCCACGAAACCTTCTACCCCTTTCACCCGGCCGCGGTTGCCGTATTGCCAGAAGTGCCAGGCACGTTCGTAAGCCAGGTCCGGCTGCTGCGTATTGTAGCGGGCGATCCAGACCGGGTAATCATCAAAATGACCGGCCAGGTAACGGTTGTAGAATTTCTGGTTGGAATACAGAATGGGTTTGATGCGATAGCGGATCTCCGCGAGATACAGCCAGGTACGCACTTTGGTGATCAGCTCCACCTTGGAAGCATCGTCGATCACTTCCACGTCCAGCACCGGGGGCATATCGCCGGGCTGTAGCTGAACCATGCGGGCGAAATTGGCGAACTGGGTCTCGGCGGTCAGTGTCGGCCGAAAGAAATGGTAGGCACCGCGCTTCATGCCGACGCGCTGGATCTCGGACCAGTTGTGACAGAACAGGGAATCTACGTAGAATTCACCTTCAGTAGCCTTGACGAAGGCAAAATGAATGGACTGTTGTGCGACGGTATCCCAGGTGATCTTCGACTGATAATGGGACACATCCAGGCCGTGCACCGCAAAATTGTTCAGGCGATGGGTCTCGTACTGGCAGGAATACAAGCCAAGGATCAGGATCGATATGCTCAGGATATACCTTTTCATGGTTTCCTTGCCGCCGGGAAATCGCCAAACAGCATTTCGCGCTAACAGATTTATGAATAATGTTTAGGTAACTAACGCCAAGTTAACCAAAATTTAGGGAGTATGACTAAACTTAGCCCCAATTTAATATTTTGCTAACGCCGGTTAATCGATAGGCCTCCTTTTGGGAAAAGCCCGATCTAATTGGCTAGTAATCTGTTATCAATTTACCGCTAATTTTTCCATTGCTCACAACAGCCCGCTTTTATGTCGAATCTCAGACAATTATTTCTACAACACGTTGCCCAGACCAGTGAAACCCCGCTCATGCTGGAAATTACCAGTGCCGAAGGCATGTATCTCTACGACCCGGAGGGCAAGGCCTATCTCGATCTGATCGCCGGGATCGGCGTCAGCAGCCTGGGGCATCGCCATCCGGCCGTGGTGCAGGCGGCTAAGGATCAACTGGACAAATACCTCCATACCATCGTTTACGGTGAATTCGTGCTTGCTCCTCAGATCCAGCTGGCCCAGCTCATGGCGGAGCATCTGCCGGAACCGCTCGACAGCGTTTATTTCGTCAATTCCGGAACGGAAGCCACCGAAGGAGCCATGAAGCTGGCCAAACGCTATACCGGACGGCCGAAGATCGTTGCCGCCAGATATGCTTACCACGGAAGCAGTCAGGGAGCGGCCAGTCTGATGTGGCCGACTGATTTTACCCAGGCCTATCATCCGCTCCTGCCCGGCATCGAACACATCGAATTTAACGAAGAAGAAGATCTGGATAAGATCGACCGGCACACAGCGGCGGTAATCGTCGAAACCGTACAGGCCGAGTGGGGGATCCGGCGCCCAACCGATACCTACCTGCTTCGCCTGAAGGAGCGTTGTGAAGACGTCGGAGCATTGTTGATCCTGGACGAGATCCAGGCCGGTTACGGACGTACCGGAACCCTCTGGGCGTTCCAGCAATACGGCATCGTACCGGATATACTACTCCTGGCCAAAGGCATGGGAGGCGGCATGCCCATCGGTGCATTTGTGGCCAGCCGGGAGTTGATGCAGGTACTTTCCCACAATCCCATTCTAGGGCACATCACGACATTCGGCGGCCATCCGGTCAGTTGCGCCGCGGCCCTGGCAACCCTCCAGACTTTATTGTCTACGGACCTGATCGATCAGGTAAAAGCCAAGGAACAACTATTCCGGGAATTACTGGATCATCCGAAGATCGTGGACAAGCGATCCGCCGGGCTCTGGATGGCCGTGGAACTACCGGATTTTGATTTCGTACAGGGCGTGATCAGGCACTGTCTGGCGAACGGACTGGTGACGGACTGGTTCCTGTTTAACAGCCACTCCCTCCGCATTGCGCCGCCTTTGATCATAAATGAAAATCAGGTAAAAGAGGCCTGTCGCATAATTATTGATGGCATTGAGCGTCAAAAGTAAGATTTACGATAAGCGTAAGTAGTTTTAAGCAAATTTTTAATAAATTTGTTTATAAAGGTAATAGTAAAACTATCTAAATCTACAACCATACTTTTCATTTCTCAACGCTTTCATACCAATATGCCTATGAATGCCCTTCGAAACTTTTTCAAATTCGACTTTTCCCATTTTCGTGGCGACCTTTTTGGTGGTATTACCGCCGGTATCGTTGCCCTGCCCCTGGCACTAGCCTTCGGTGAACAGACCGAACTCGGTGCTATCGCCGGCCTGTACGGTGCGATTGCCATCGGTATTCTGGCCGCCCTCTTCGGTGGTACGGCCACTCAGATCAGTGGCCCGACTGCTCCAATGACGGTGGTCTCCGCCGTGGTGATCCTGGAAGCGATCAATTACGCCGGAGACTTAACTACGGCATTTCCGATCATTATCGGCACCTTTTTTCTGGCCGGTATTCTGGAAATGCTGATGGGGGTCTTTGGCCTCGGCCGTTACATCCGATACATCCCCTATCCGGTCGTTTCCGGCTTTATGAGCGGTATCGGAGTCATTATCATCATCAGCCAGATCTTCCCGTTCTTCGGGGCACCGGCACCAACCGGCGGGTCGATCGGAACGGTAACCAGTCTGGGCCAGGTCCCCGAGATACTCAACTGGTATTCCGTGCTGCTGGCCGGGGCTACGATCGGCATTATCTATCTGTTCCCGAAAATAACCCGGGCGGTACCCAGTTCGCTGGTGGCCCTCATCCTGATTTCCGGAATAGCTTTCTTCCTGTTCACCAACGGTCAGGTCAGTGTGATCAACGATAGTACCGAAGGTGGTGTTCCTACCGGCCTGCCTACGCTCCATCTGGGTTTCTTCAGTGTATTTGCTGATTTCGGACACCTGCTCTGGATGGTGGAATTCGGTTTCACCCTGGCGGCTCTGGGCGCTATTGACTCCCTGCTGACCTCCGTAGTTGCCGACAACATCACTAAAACCAAGCACGATAGTAATCAGGAACTGATCGGACAGGGCATTGGTAATATGGGCTCGGCCCTGATCGGCGGCCTACCCGGTGCGGGCGCAACCATGCGGACCGTGATCAACGTAAATTCCGGCGGACGCACCAAGATCTCCGGCGTGGTTGCCGGCGCATTACTCCTCTTCGTATTATTGGGACTCGGCTCTCTGGTCGGCATCATTCCCAATGCGGTACTGGCGGGTATCCTCATCACCGTGGGCATCAGCATTATCGATTACAAAGGCTTCCGGCATCTGCGGACTATCCCGCGCGCCGACGCGGTAGTGATGGTGGTTGTGCTGCTGCTTACCGTCTTTATCGGCCTGCTTGAAGCAGTGGCTATCGGAATGGTACTGGCCGCGATCCTGTTCATGAAAAATATTTCCGATGTCATCGGCAAGAAAGCCGAATCTACTCCTCTGCGCGATTTTGCCCGGGAGATCTCCTGGGAAGACGAAGGAGATATTATCGACCGCATCGGTAATCTGGTTTACATCAAACACCTGGACGGGCCTTTATTCTTCGGATTCTCCTCCCGCTTCAGCGAAATGGTCAAGGCCTTGCCGGAGATCCAGGTGGTGATCATCCGGATGAGTCGGGTACCCTACGTGGATCAGTCCGGATTATACGCCATGGAGGAAGCGATCCAGGACCTGCAGTCCCAGGGCATCACCGTATTATTTACCGGACTGCACGGCCAGCCGGAAGACATGTTCCGACGGATCAATCTGGTCCCCGGACTGGTACCGGAATCGTATAATTTTGAAAAATATAAAACGGCGGCTAAATGGCTGCGTCAGCATTTACGCGATAACGACGGGAAACTGCCTCCAATGGCTCCTTCCGATCCCAAAGTGGATCTGAGCAAGGCCGATTTTAGAGAGATATAATATTCGGCAGTTTTTTGGTAGGCCCGGTATGGGGTATTCGTTTCGGCGGGTGTCCAATACCGGGCTTAATCTTATTATTCTCCTTTCTTTTTAAACCTTTCTTCCCACTTGCGGCGGGCCAGTTTTTGCAGATCGGCCACTTCGTCCATCTCATCCATGATCTCCTGACCGAGCAGTGTTTCAAAAAGATCTTCCATCGTTACCAGGCCAACTACACTCCCGTAATTGTCTACTACCATGGACAGGTGATCCCGCTTGGTGGTGAAATGATCAAACAGCGCCGGTAACGGCATATCGTCCTGCACGAAGGAAACTTCCCTTTTGATATCCTTCAGCGGGGTATCTCCTTTCGCTTCGACAAGCTTTTGCAGCAGATCGTCCTTCAGCATAATACCGGTCACATCGTCCCGGTTTTCCCGGAATATGGGAATGCGGGAAAAACGTATCGGCGTATTTTCGTTGTAGTAATCCTTAAGCAACTCCGTTTCCCGGCCCATGATGAGTACCGTTTTCGGGGTCATGATATCGCGAACGCTCAGTTTTTCAAACTCCAGCAGGTTCTTGATAATCTTGGACTCGTGTTCCTCGAGCGCTCCGCTTTCCTCGCCCACTTTGGTCATGGCCGTGAAATCTGCGCGGCTCAGTACACTGCGGTCCTTGTCTTTCTTCAGGGTTTTGGTGATCAACTGGCTGATCCAAACAAAAGGTCTCAGGATCCACAACAGCACTTTCAGGGTCTTTACCGTGAACGGAGCCAGGCTCTGCCAGTAGTTTGCGCCGATGGTCTTCGGGATGATCTCGGAAAGTACCAGAATGGCCAGCGTCATCAGGGAAGCGATCACGGATTCGTAGCTAATGGACACATCTCCGAAGAGCGGTATAGCGTCCCCTTCGAACATAGCCCCGGCCTGGGCACCTACCCCAATAGCACCTACGGTGTGGGCAATGGTGTTGAGCGTCAGGATGGCGGAAAGGGGCTTATCAATATCCTCTTTGTACTCCGCGAGCAGTTTACCGGTAACGGAACCTTCCTGCAGTTTGACCTGCACGTAGGAGGGAGTCACACTTAACAAAACGGCTTCCAGAACCGAACAGAGAAAAGAAAAGAATATGGAAAGAAGGAAGAAAAGGATTAATAAGCCCATATGATAACAAGGTAGTTTTGGACGAATATACTTCGCAATCGTTTAAAGACGATGTTTTTGCACGGAAATATATTCGTTGTAGGTGTCTGTCAGTACCCGGCACAGCTTGACGGACACATCCCGGGTTCTTCAAAAAACCCGGGATGCTCCGCGATCAGTCTTCGATCTTAAAGATCAAATTTTATGCCCTGTGCCAGGGGTAGCGTTTCGCTATAATTAATGGTATTGGTCTGCCGGCGCATATACGCTTTCCAGGCATCGGAACCGCTTTCCCGACCACCTCCGGTTTCTTTTTCGCCACCGAAAGCACCTCCGATCTCAGCACCACTGGTACCGATGTTCACGTTAGCAATACCGCAATCAGAACCTGCAGCAGACAGGAAGAGTTCGGCTTCCCGCAGATTATTGGTCATAATTGCCGAAGAAAGGCCCTGCGGTACTTCATTATTGTAAGCCAGCGCCTCACTCAGGTCGGAATACTTGATCAGATACAGGATCGGCGCGAAAGTCTCGTGGTGAACGATCTCAAAGTCGTGCTCCACTTCCGCAATACAGGGTTTGACGTAGCAACCGCTGCTGTAGGCATCCCCTTCAAGACGACCACCTTCCACCAGGAAGTTACCGCCTTCCCGCTCAACGGCCTCGATGGCCGACAGGTACTGATCTACCGCCTGGGTATCGATCAGGGGACCGACGTGGTTGTTCTCATCCAGCGGATCTCCGATACGCAATTGCGGATAAGCTTTCGCTAATTTCTGTTTGACTTCATCGTAAATGCTCTCGTGTACGATCAGCCGGCGGGTAGATGTACAACGCTGACCGGCCGTACCTACCGCTCCGAACAGAGCGCCCGTCAGTACGATATCCAGGTCTGCATTCGGAGTCACGATGATGGCGTTGTTGCCGCCCAGTTCCAGTAGGGTCTTGCCCAGACGGGCACCGACCGTAGCCGCTACGATCTTACCCATGCGGATACTACCCGTAGCCGATACCAGGGCAACCCGTTCGTCTTTCGTCAGGAATTCCCCGACTTTATAGTCCCCGTTGATCAGGGAACACACGCCTTCCGGCACTTCATTTTCCTGCAGTACTTTCTGGAACAGTTGCTGGCAGGCCACTCCGCACATCGGCGCTTTTTCGGAAGGTTTCCAAACGACCACATCGCCGCAGACCAGGGCGATCATTGCATTCCAGGACCATACGGCAACCGGGAAGTTGAAAGCCGAGATCACCCCGACGATGCCCAGCGGATGCCATTGCTCGTACATGCGGTGTCCGGGACGTTCGGAATGCATGCTCAGGCCGTACAACTGGCGGGAAAGTCCCACGGCGAAGTCGCAGATATCGATCATCTCCTGTACTTCACCCCAGCCTTCCTGCAGGCTTTTGCCCATTTCATAGGATACCAGTCGGCCCAGCGGGTCCTTCATCCGGCGCAACTCTTCTCCGTACTGGCGGATGATCTCTCCGCGTTTCGGTGCGGGCAGCAGTCGCCAGGTCTTGAAAGCCTCCTGGGCCGCGGCGATCACCGCATCGTATTCTTCACGGGTCGTTTTACTGACGCTCCCGATCAGCTCTCCGTCTACCGGAGAGAATGATTTGATATACTTACTGGAATTGGTTGATTCCAGGCCGGTCATCGTACCGGCATTGTGTTTTCGCAATCCTAATTGTTTTAGGAAACGCTTATCCATATTGGTTCTTAGTTATTGTGGTTAGGAAAATTTGCAGGGTACCTGCACCGGGTGTCTCGTACCGGGCACCCGGTACCGGAACCCTCACTAATTCAACAATTGCTTTACTACAGCGGAGATGGTCTTACCGTCGGCACGGCCGGCCAGTTGCTTATTGGCCATTCCCATCACTTTGCCCATATCCTTCATAGAGGAAGCACCGGTCTTCTCGATGATGTCTTTGATCACTTTTTCCAGCTCTTCCTGGCTGACCTGCTCGGGCAGATATCTTTCAATCACTTCGATCTCTTCCCGTTCGGTAACGGCCAGGTCCCCACGGTCCTGCTTTTCGTAGATCTCCAGCGAGTCTTTTCTTTGCTTAATCAGCTTTTGCAACATTTTAATTTCAACTTCCGGAGTGATTGCCCTTCCGGAGCCATCTGTCTTAGCTAATAAAATAGCTGCCTTAATAGCTCGAATTCCCCGCAAACTTGCCTGGTCTTTGGCTTTCATTGCAGCTACCAGGTCGGGTTTGATCCTTTCTTCGAGTGTCATGATAATTGATTTTATGATACTATTTTCAATGTTTTACTTCAATCGTGCATCCCGGCGATTAACCCTCAGGTTACCGGCGTTCTTCGATCCACTTTGTTATTTGTACAAAATCCGCCACCGAAAGTTTTTCCGGTCGCTGGTTAAAAAAACTATCGGCGAGCAATTCCTGGTCCGTAAGGATGGATTTCATCGTGTTCCGCAGCATCTTGCGCCGCTGGCTGAAAGCCTGCTTCACTACGCGGCGAAACAGTTTTTCGTCGCACCCGATCTCCGTTTCCGCTTTCCGGGTAAGCCGGATCACGCCGGACTGCACCTTGGGTGGCGGTGTAAAATTCCTTCTGTCCACTTCAATACACATCTCTCCCTCGTAATACGCCTGCACCAATACGCTGATCACGCCGTACACCTTGTTACCCGGGGGCGCGATGATGCGTTCGGCAACTTCCAGCTGGAACATACCGACCATTTCCGGGATCAGGTGCCGGTATTCCAGCATTTTGAAGAGGATCTGAGAAGAAATGTTATAGGGAAAATTCCCAATCAGGGCAAAAGGTTCCGTAAAAAGGCGATCGAGCGGTACTTTTAGGAAATCCGCGCTGATAATGTCCTCTTTCAGCGCCGGATAATGCCGCTGCAGATAATTGACCATGTCCCGGTCCGCTTCTACGACGGTAAGCCGAAAATCCTGATCCAGGAGATACTTGGTGAGCATGCCTTTTCCCGGCCCGACTTCGAGGACCCGCTGGTAAGCTAATTCCGGTCGCAATAGCTGAGCGATGCGCTCGGCGAGATGCTCGTTGTTCAAAAAATGTTGACCGTATGACTTCTTTGCTTTCAATATAGTAGGGAATTGGCGGACAAAGGTACGCAAAAGGCAGAGAATGATTAATATTCCTTATTTTTGCTTTCTTTCAACATGAGGCTGGAAGAATGCTGATCACAAAACGGTCCGCGGCGAAGTAAGAATGAGCAGCGGGATTGCACCACAGGCCGCAATCTGACCGTTTTAGAAAAGCGCAAAGCCTCCGGGTAAAAAAACGGTCATTACCGCCCGCAGGTCTTCGAGACGCCAGCTCTTGTTTTTAAAAACATAAACTCAGTATGGAGAAAGTTAAAGTAGGCATTAGTATTGGAGATATAAATGGGGTCGGATTAGAGGTGATTATTAAAACACTGGGAGCAACACAACTTTTAAATTATTGCACTCCGGTGATCTACGGATCCAGCAAAGTCATTTCCTACCATAAAAATATTGTTGACGACGATTTTCATTTTCACAGCATCCGCGCCGCCGATCAGGCCCAGGAGGGTAAGATCAACATCGTGAACTGCTGGCAGGAGAACGTCAATATCACGCTCGGCAAGGCGACCAAAGAAGGTGGCGAATACGCCCTGCGCTCACTGGATACCGCCACCAAGGACCTCAAAGCAGGTCTGGTGGATGCGCTCATTACCGCACCGATCAATAAGGAGGCGATGAAGATGGCGGATTTCAAATTTACCGGGCACACGGAGTTTCTTACCTACATGCTGGAGGGAAAGGAAAACCTGATGTTCATGGTAAACGAATCCCTGCGCATCGGGCTGGTGACCAATCATATCCCGCTGGAGCAGGTGTCGGCCCTGCTGAACAAAGACCTCATTATACGGAAGCTGAAGATCATGCACGAAAGTCTGCAGATGGACTTTGGGATCGAGCGGCCGACGATCGCCGTACTGGGGCTCAATCCCCACGCCAGCGACAATGGTGTCATCGGCGACGATGAAGAGAAGAAGATCCGCCCGGCCATCGTGGAATGCAAGAAAAAGGGTATGCTAATCTCCGGTCCGTTCCCCGCTGACGGTTTCTTTGGCTCCAAACAATACGTCAAGTACGATGCCATTCTGGCGATGTACCACGACCAGGGGCTGGTGCCCTTCAAGCTGCTTTCTTTCGGAGAGGGCATCAATTTCACGGCCGGATTAGGGAAGGTACGCACTTCTCCCGATCACGGCACCGGATACGATATCGCCGGAAAAAACACCGCCGATCCTTCATCTTTCCGCCGGGCCTTGTTCCTGGCTATAGATGTGGTTCGCAACCGGTTCAATTATACAGATATGCACGCCAATGTGCTGGTCAAACGCGAGCAGCCACAGGAAGAAGCGAACGCCGGCAGCCTGCCCGAAAGTTCCTGATCTTGAAACTTTTGGTTGCATAACAACGTTTTATTTTCATTCAACCATCAACTTTTTTTAGTCCGCTGAGGGCTAAATTTGGATTAAACCGACACGATATGGATTCGAAACCCCACGCTATCACCCGTTACGGAGACGATGATCTGGAAGAGTTCAGAGAGCTCATCGAACAGAAGATCAAGCGCGCCCGGGGACAGCTCGAATACTACGAACAGCAACTTCAGTCCATGGCCGACAATCCGGACGCCAAGGTCAGAGGGCTGGATGACGGTACCGGTACCGCGGAAAGCGAAGCGATCAGCAGCATGGCACTAAGACAGCAAAAGCTGATCAAACACCTGGAGAATGCACTCATTCGCATTCAGAATAAAACCTACGGCGTTTGCCGCGAAACGGGCCAGCTGATTTCCAAAGAAAGGCTCAGAGCGGTACCCCACGCCACACTTAGCATTGCTGCCAAACGTAACCGGTAATACGTTAATAGAGGACTAAAGATTTGTCTATTGGCAGCATTTGTATGTATTTTTGCCATTTCTCAGCAAAAGAAGTATTCTATTGAAAAATACAACGAAAGTCTGGCTCACCGTTGCCTTTGTCCTGCTTATCGATCAGGTGGTGAAAATTTGGGTGAAGACGAATATGTCTTATGGCGATGAGATCCCTCTGTTTGGCATTCCCTGGGCCCTGATCCATTTTGTTGAAAATGATGGCATGGCTTTCGGTGTAACCTTCGGTGGTTCCTACGGCAAACTGGCTCTGAGCCTGTTTCGCATCATCGCCGTCGGTTTTCTGATCTATTACCTGCGTTTTCTGGATAAAGCCGGCGCGTCTCTGGGGCTGCTGATCAGTTTTGCCCTCATCCTGTCCGGTGCGATTGGCAACATCCTCGATAGTGCCTTCTACGGTCTTATATTTTCAGAATCCGTTCCCTACGGAGATCCTGCGGTCATGTTCCCCGCTGAAGGCGGTTATGCGCCCTTCCTTTACGGCAAAGTAGTGGACATGCTCTATTTCCCGATCTTTTCCGGATATTTTCCCGATTGGTTCCCTTTCTGGGGCGGTGAACGCTTCCTGTTCTTCAAACCGGTATTTAATATTGCCGATACCGCGATCACCCTGGGGGTTATCAATATCTTGCTTTTCCAGCGCAGCTTCTTCAGCAATGTGCAGAACGAGGAAAACGATCAGGAGAGTGGCCTCAGCGAAACCACAACGGAAAATCTCCCTCAGGATACCGAAAGTACAACTACTGCCGATTCCAACTCCAATCTGGGCGTTGATAAGGTATAATAGATGAAGGCTTCTGGAAAGCCTTTATAAAAAAAGAAACCGGCCTGATCTCGCAAGGAGAGACCAGGCCGGTTTTCATTTATAGCTTACGGCTACAATTATGCTTTATTACATTTCCGCAGTTTGCGGAGCGGCATTCAGCTTAATCTGCAGACCGATCTCGTCGTGAATGGCTTTGTCTTTCGGCACACCCAGTACACCTGATTTGAAGTTCACACCCCATTCGGTACGGTTGATCGTAAACTTCGGAGTGGTTGCCATCAGGCCTTCTTCCGTCATTTCAACTTTAGCCGGAAGCGTTACACTTTTAGTGGTGCCTTTCATGGTGAGGTTACCGGTAATGCTGTGGGTAGCATCCGGATTGTCCGTTGCCGGCTCCACGCTGGTTACTTCGAAAGTAGCGGTTGGGAATTTCTCTACTTCAAAGAAATCACCGGTTTTCAGGTGACCTTCCAGATCTCCTTTTTTCTCATCGGGCAGATCTTCGTTGGCAATGCTGTTCATGTCCAGTACGAAAGAACCTCCAACCAGATCTTCGTTCTCAACGAACAGTTCACCGCCGGTCAGTTTAACGGTACCGGTGTGCTCGCCACCCGGCTTGCTACCTACCCAGGTAATTTCGCTATCCTCAGTGTCAACTACATATGCTACAGCCTCAGCAGCCACATCAGTGGTTTCCGTAGCTACTGCGTCATTAGCTTCTACTTTCTGACCTTCCGGTGCATCAGCACAAGCAACCATCAACATAGTCAATGACAAGGCAGCGAATAATGCATTAATTGATTTCATCTCTAATAGTTTTAAAGCGTGTGTTAAAAAAGTTCTTTAGCCTTGCTCCAAAAACTCATTAACAGACAAAGCACTCAATTTGTTGTATATACAACAAAAATTATTTTTGCCCGAAAATGCCGCTTAATTGCCCTTTCCGGCCCGGTAATGTCTTGCTGAATTTTTAAGAATACGATGGAACCAGTCTTTAGGACTGGCCATTAGAGATAACCGCAGTTTGGCGCTTCACCGCTTCCCGGCTCTGGTTCAGATGGTCCAGAAAGTCGATGACGTGTCCAAGGCTGGCCAATACCTGAATGTTTTCGTAAGACTGGATCTGCTGGGCTGCCACCTGGTAGCCCGATACCAGAATACGTGCGGTAGGAAAGCTTTCACAGAGGCGGTCCAGGTATTGTTGAACGGATTCCCGCGCAAAGTTTTCGGTGATCATGGTAAAGATGAAATCCGGCCGGTGTACCTCGTAGGCATCCTCCAGATCGTTCACCGAGATTTCCTGCCCTAAATAAACGGTGGGTAATTTACGACTTTTTAACATATACAGCATAAACAGGAGACTCAACTCCTGTTTTTCGCCTTCGGGCAGATAGATCATGAACTTATTGGAGCGGGATTTACCGACGATGGGTTCGTTATCGATCGCTACGATGATCTTCTGCCGGATAAGGTAGCTGATGAAGTTTTCCTGTACCGGATTGATGGACCCCGTCAGCCAGAGTACACTCAACTTATCCAGAAAGGGATAGATCACTTCCAGCATGGTCCTTTCGAAACCGATCTGCTGAATATTGGCGGAAATAATGCGGTCAAATTTGAACTCGTCCATCTCGATCATCGAGATGGTCAGTGCGTCCAGTTGCGAGCTGTATTCCGAACTGACTTCCGACAGGGATGCTACTTCCTGGACGATCTGCTCTTCCGACATCTTGGCAATCTTGGAGATCCGAATGCCATTTTTATTCAACAGGGCAATGTTGAGCAACAACTTCAGGTCTTCATCCTGATAATAACGGATGTTGGTCTCCGTACGCTGTGGCTCGAGTATGTCATAGCGCTGCTCCCACATACGAATGGTATGCGCCTTGATCCCTGACAACTTTTCCAGATCCCTGATTGAGTAAATTGCCACAGTCTGGTTAATATTGGTTTACTAAACGAAAAAGCAATTTGTATATTCCTAACGCCGACTATTCAAAAATGTTTAAGAAAAAGAAGGCGCTTTCCATTGTAATCCTCATTTTACGGAAAATTGGTACATTTATATAGCCGACATAATACTATTTTGACCTCCTTTCTTCATAAGTTATTGACAATCAGTTTAATTTTTCCAAAAAAATGATTCATGGATCTTAAGCCGATCTCCCTCTCCTGTATACTGATCTTATGGCTTCCGCTCTCCGCTCTTTCACAGGTCGGCTGTGCCTATTCCCTTCGGTTATACGACTCCTTCGGCGACGGCTGGAATGAAGGCTTTTTGACGGTTACTATCGATAATAAATCCGAGAATTACACCTTCGAAGACGGGAATATCCGGGAGATCTCGCTTTTCGTGATCGAAGGGGACAGTCTCAGTATCAGCTTCACGCCGGGCTTTTTCGCCTTTGAGGCTTCCTTTAGCGTTTTCAATGCCGAAGGCACCGAGATCTTTTACAGTGGGCAGGACCCTCCCCAGGGAGAAGTATTTCGCACGATCATCACCTGCCCTCCCTGTCCCAATCTCCTTTTGAACGGAGTGTCCATCAGTCAGATACGGCACGATCGCGCACGACTGAGCTGGATTCCCAATGATACCAATGGGGATTACCTTATCCGGATCGGCAATACCGGTACCGATCCGGCGGAAATGCCCGAAGTCCGGGTCAATCAATCCTTTCAGTACCAGTTAAATGGACTGGAAGAAGACCGCCGTTACGACGTTTACCTGCAGGCCGTCTGTTCCGACGGCGATACCAGCGGCCAGATCGGGCCATTCACTTTCCAAACGCTACTGGGAAAAGATGTAGGCATTGCCGACCTGATCAATCCCGTTTCCGACTGCGACCTGCCCGCCGATGCTTCCATTGCGGTAGTACTGAAAAATTACGGTGGCGCGCCGCAGACGCTCATTCCGTTCAACTACAGCGTCAACGGCGTTCCCGGAGCCGTTAACCAGCCCAATGACGGCTTTTTTACCGGTATCCTCAGTTTTGACAGTACATTCACCATCAGTTTCGACGCAACTTATGATTTTTCCGATCCGGAACCTTACCGGCTAAAGATCTGGACGGAACTGGAGGGAGACAATAATCCGGCCAATGATACTTTCAGCACCGTGATTATCCACACCCCGCTGATCCAGCAGTTTCCGTACAGTATGGATTTTGAAGCCGGTGCCGGAGGCTGGATGATCGACGAGTCGGAGAGTTCCCGACCTTCGCTCGAACTGGGCACTCCCGACGGCAATGTGATCCAATCCGCCAATGGCGGCCTGAATGCCTGGGTAACGAATCTGGACGGCGACCACAATAATAACGAACGGTCCGTTTTGCTATCGCCCTGTTTTGATTTTTCCCAGCTGGAAAAAGACCCGGAATTATCCTTCTTCCTGTGGGTCTCCACGGAATCTACCTTTGACGGGATCTGGGTGGAAATGTCCGTTGGCGGAGGAGCCTGGACCAAGGTGGGCAAATCCGGAAACACCGGTACCTTCTGGTACAATACGGTGGATGATATCTACGGCGACTGGTGGAGCGGCAACAACCTTTTCGGGGGCTGGCGGCAGGTACGCCATCCGCTGACGGGGTTGGCCGGCCAGTCGGACGTACGTATCCGCTTTGTCTTCCGATCCGATGAAGCCGTGGTGCGGGAAGGTATCGGGATCGATGATATTTTTATCGCTCCTATCCTCGAAAGCAATCTGAGTGCCCTGGAGGTAGCCGGTGTGTCGGGCTCCGACTGCGGTTCGGAGAATACCGAGATCGTACTCACTTTCCGCAACGAAGGCGTGGCGCCCCAGAAAAATTTCACACTGGCCTATCAGGTCGATGACGGTCCGGTGATCCGGGAGAATTATTCGGCCAATGTCGCTCCCGGCACTTCCGCGGATTATACCTTCAATGCTACTTACAATACCTCGATGCCCCGGGCCTATACCATCCGGGCCTGGACGGAGCTGGCCGGCGAAGAATTTATAAGCAATGATACGGCTACCTGGGTGTATTCGACGGCGGGCCCCGGTCTGCCCTTTCTGGAAAATTTTGAAAGCGACGAAATTCCCGAAGACTGGATCATCGATTCCGATCTGGTGATCGACAACGGACACAACAGCGGCTCTTATGTTCTCTTTGACAACCTCTGGAAAGACGATACGCTTTTTCAGGCCGTCACCCCGCTATTGGGAGCCCTGGCGGCCGATGATACGCTTTTCTTTTCCTACCGCTTTGTGAATTTTATGGGTTTCGGCACTTCGCCAACCATTCTCGGTGACGGAGATGCTTTTTACGTGGAAGTATCCGAAGACTGCGGCCTTTCCTTCAACGAAGTGCTGAAGATCGACGCCGGCAACCACCAGGTCAAAAACACGCTGACCCGGGTAGCCGTGCCGCTCGGCGACTACGAAGGCCAATGGATAAAAGTACGGTTCAAAGCCGTCTGGGGTAACGGGGATTTCTACGTGGACCTGGATAATATCAACATCCGGCGTTGCCCGGCTAATCTCGGCCTGCGGGCCTCCGTCAGCCAGCCTTCCGGAAATAATAATGACGGAAGCATCCGCATTGAGGGCACGGACGGGATCGCCCCCTACAACTATACCTGGGATAACGGCAACCGGACGGCTTCCCAGAGCGGTCTTACTTCGGGCAACTACGCGATCACGGTGGCCGACCAGCAGGGCTGCACCGATGTGATCTCTGTTGTACTGGAATCTGTGGTATCCGTCGGGGAGCGCGTTTCGAGGATCAACTCCATAAAATTGGCCCCAAATCCCAGCAACGGTCACAGCATATTGGACATCGAAATGAAAAATCCGGAAGATATTAGCATTTTTGTCTTTGATACCCGGGGGCGCACACTCCGGAGTTTTGAACATCGGCAGGCCGCATCGGTTCGCCGGGAGCTGGACCTTAGTCAATTTGCCAATGGTGTATACTTTATCCGCATAATGGCGGGAAATGAAGTCCAAACTGTCCGACTGCTGAAAGCAAATACGCGATGAATTAAACTTTTTGCCATACAGAGTGATTTAATTAGTGACGACAGACTTAAGACGAGGAAGCAGGATATTGAAGATCAAAATGACGTGGAGAGCAAACCTCTTACCACTTATTCAGCATCCCAGATCCCAATGTCTGATGGTTCGGCGTCCGGTTTATTTAAGTTTTAGCAACAACCTTCAGCAGCTTGAATTCCTAACATGGTCAATTTGACATCATTTTAAAATCACAGCAGGAATTTATGAAAATTGGAATCGTATGTTATCCCACTTATGGGGGTAGTGGTGTAGTAGCTACTGAATTGGGAATAGGTTTAGCTGATCGTGGTCATGAAGTTCACTTTATCACTTACCGCCGACCAGCCCGTCTTACTCATTTTCACGAGAATTTGTTTTTTCACGAAGTCTCCGGGGAAGACTACCCACTGTTTGAATACGCACCTTATGATACTGCACTGGCCAGTAAGCTGGTCGATGTCGTAAAATTTGAAAATCTGGATCTTTTGCACGTACATTACGCCATTCCGCACGCTGCTGTTGCTTATATGGCCAAAAAGATCCTCCTGACCGAAGGCCGCTACGTACCGGTAGTTACCACACTGCACGGAACGGATATCACCCTGGTGGGGATGAACAAGGCATTCGCGCCGGTGGTGACTTTTTCTATCAATAAATCAGACGGCGTCACGGCCGTCTCGGAAAGCCTCCGGCAGCAAACCCTGGATCAGTTCAAGATTGACCAGGAGATCAAGGTGATCCATAACTTTATCGATTTCAGCCGCTTCAAGCGGATCAATAAAGACCATTTCAAAAAGGCCATTGCGCCCAACGGCGAACGGATTCTGGCCCACGTGTCCAATTTCAGAAAAGTTAAACGCATCGAAGACGTCATCCACGTTTTTAAACACGTTTACGAAGAAGTGCCTTCCAAGCTGTTACTGATCGGCGATGGCCCTGAGCGCCGGAACCTGGAAGAACTCTGCCGGAAGATCGGCCTCTGCCACGAAGTACGCTTCCTGGGTAAACAGGATGCCGTAGAGGAATTGCTATCCATCTCCGATCTTTTCCTGATGCCTTCCGCCAGCGAAAGCTTCGGATTGGCCGCACTGGAAGCGATGGCCTGTGAGGTACCGGTGATCTCCTCCAATATCGGTGGTCTGCCGGAAGTAAACATTCACGGTGAAACGGGTTTCCTGAGCGATGTGGGCGATGTGGAGGACATGGCCAAAAATGCCATCAAGATCCTAAAGGACCCCGAACTGCTCAAAAAGTTCCGTAAAAATGCACTGGCTCAGGCCGAACGTTTCGACATTGCCGCCATCCTGCCTCAGTACGAGGATTATTACGAACAGGTGATCGCGAAGGCGATGTATGTGAAGACGGGGGTGGATTGATTGGAGATGTCAGGTGTCAGGTGTCAGGTGTCAGGATTGGAGGGGTGAGGGGTCAGGCTCTAGGGTGCATGATTCTGGAGAGGAGGAGAAACCTTTCGTCCAACAGTACTCCGGATATATCGAATAGGAATGAGTGGATTTTCAACACCGCAACACCGCAACACCGCAACACCGCAACACAAAAAACTCAACACCCCATAAAATAGAAAAACGCCTCCGGAAACTTGCGTTCCCGACAGGCGTTCTCCTGAAGTTTATGGTGTAGTTAGTTTTTATTTACCTCCGGTAAAGCTCTTTTGACGGGACCATTCGGCCCCCGTATTCCTCTGTGGTCACAAATGTAGATGTATTCACCTCACTAG
Source organism: Flavilitoribacter nigricans DSM 23189 = NBRC 102662 (assembly GCF_002646595.1). GTDB lineage: Bacteria > Bacteroidota > Bacteroidia > Chitinophagales > Saprospiraceae > Flavilitoribacter > Flavilitoribacter nigricans. Next base: position 15,427 of record NZ_PDUD01000064.1, on the reverse strand, counting down.
CTTCTTTTTGTGTTATCCAGATATGCACTTGCGCCCGGCTTCTGCAACAACTCGTAGAGCATTTCTTTAGCTCTGAAAAGTTGTGCTTTGACGGTGCCCAGAGGAATGTTAAGAAGGGAAGATATTTCATCGTAACTTAACTCATCGAAATACCGCAACTGAATCATCTGGCGATATTTGTCGTTGAGTTGGGTAATAACGGTGCGCATCAGCTTTTGACGTTGTTGTCGGATGACCTGTTCTTCGGGGTTCATCACCGATGAACGCAGACTGATCGTGTAGTCGTGGTCACTATCAGGCTCCACTGGTTCGTCGATAGACAACATGCGTAGTTTCTTTCTCCGTACGTGATCGATGCCGTTATTGATAGCGATCCGGAATAACCAGGTGCTAAAGGCATAATTCGGCACGTAGGAAGGTAATTTGATGAAGGCTTTACCGAAGGCTTCAATCGTCAGATCGTGTGCATCTTCCTGGTCATTGACCATTTTGTACATCAATCGGTAGATCGAACCCTGGTAACGGTTCATCAAAAGGGTGTACGCATTTTGGTCGCCGGCTACGGCGCGCTTTACGATTTCATAATCTTCAATCGCTTTTTTGCTCAGGGATTTTTTGGCTACAATTTCCATTTTTTTAGATTACCGGTGGTTAACAATACCGGTGAGAGGAAGAGATAATAACAAGTAAAGGCAGCATCTAGAAGTGGGATCCACCGGTAGAGGGAAGGATCCTGGAGCAACTTCAAAATGCGAGAGTACATCCACTGTACTACCCCCATTCTCACCAAAAACATAAGGATGACCGCAGGCGCGTAGGTAGTAGGCAGCATGATCAGCACACCGAGGTAGTGCATCACATGGCTGCCGGCCAACCCTCCCAGCAATATCTGATGGGAAAGCTTGTACCGACTACCGGTGGTCAAGTGTCGAGATTTTTGGTAATAGTAGCCTCTCCAGGTTCTTTTGGGTTCTGACACCACAAAAGTGTCCGGATGGATTATAATGGCCGTATTACGGCCGTTTGCTGCTTGGTTGATGAACAAATCGTCATCACCCGAAGCGATATGTACATGGGATAAAAATCCCTGTTGTTTGCGAAATAATGATTTAAGATAAGCCAGATTACGACCAACACCCATGTAGGGCTTTTTCATTAATGCAAATGAAAAATACTGTATCGCGGTGTAAACTGCCTCAAAACGTATGAAGATATTGACGAAGCCAGCGTGGAGATTATACGGACTATAACCAAGCGCGATCTCTGTTTCGCCCCGTAAAGCACCGGCCATAATGGAGAGCCAATGTTTACTATTCGGACGACAATCCGCATCGGTTAATAATAGTCTTTCAAAACGGGCGGCTTCAATGCCCCTACTCAATGCTACCTTTTTGCCAGGTAACGTTTGCTCTTTTAACTGAATAAGCTGCAATATCGGATATTTATTTTTAATATCCAAAAGAATTCCCCAACTTTTATCGGAAGAATTATCATCCACCACAATTACTTCAAATTGCGGATAGTCCTGTTCCAATACGTAAACGAGGTTTTTTTGCAGGTTTTCCGCTTCATTCCGGACACAAATTACAATGGAGACGGGAGGGAGTTCGGCCCCGGGTTGCGGTCGTTTTCTCGTTTCCCGGTAATAGGCAAGTCGGGAAAATACCAGCAACCAATATCCCAGTTGCATCACGGTGGCCAGCAGGGTTAGCCAAAAAATGATCTCTGTAAAGCTTATTGGTCCCAATTCCGGATTATCTCATTTCTCAATTTTTGCAGTTCTTCCCGTTTTTCCGAAGCCAGTCGACGGTAACGCCAGCGAAGTTCCATATTTCGGTACCAACGCGACAGGCGCCAGTAAAGTATCCCGGAAACGGGCAGACTGAGCAGGTATAACCATCCCGCCAGATCCCCCAAATAAGCTTCCACCAGTTTGGATTGCAACCAGTAGAAAAGTGGGATCGTGATCAGAGCGGTAAGAATTTTTACCGTGGCGTTGTACCCCCGGTAGAGATCCAGCTTCCGGCTCAGCCAGACAGGGATCTTCACCGCCAGATAATTATTGATCAGGCCGTACAGATAAACGGGCAACGCCAGAATAGCCCCCAAAGAAAACCCGGAACGACTCCGCCCGGAAACGGCCCGGTCCTTCACCCGCGCGGCCTGCAGGGAGGTGCGGTAGTTATCCAGTAGGGTATAGAATTCTTCATCATTTTTTTCCCTCATGGTTTGCAGCAGTTCCATTTCCCGCTGGAAACGTTTCGCTCCGGACAGCGGTTTTTCGTGCTGGATCACTGTTTCCAGCGTACGCAGCCGCTCGTCCTCCTGCTCGTTTTCGGTATTGATCAGCAGATTGCCCAGTTGCTGCTCCAGTTCTTCGGTCAGACTACGGACCGTCTGGATCGGATCGCTTTCGTAGGACTCCCGCAATCGTTGGGGAAATATGGGCGCTCCCACATTGACGATCATACGGCTGCCGCAGATCTCGGGCCGGTAATAGGTCAGTCCCACGGGAATGATCGCCACCCCTACCTCATAATTGTTCTTTTTCTCGGTACTCAGCGCAATGCGGGCCGTCCCCGTCTTGAGCGGCCGCAACCGGCGTTCCATTTCACTGGTACCTTCCGGTGCGATGTACAATACGCCACCGCCCGCTAAATGCTCATTGGCCCGGGAAAAGGAATCCTCGTTGCTGATGTTCTTCTTTCCGCCCTTATCCTGCGGACGCTGTACCGGAATGCAGTAAAACGTATTAAAAAACCAGTGGCCGAAACCTGATTTAAACAATCCGGCATTAGCCAGAAAAAAGACCAGCTTCTGGGCTTTGGCCGCAACGGTCAGGGGGTCGACCAGGGTATTGGGGTGATTGGAAACCAGTATGGCCGGATAGTCAAACCGCAGGCGCTCGGGGTGAATATAGATCTTGTAGGGATAAAAGATCCGCAACGCCAGGCGAACGATAAGCTTGAGGAACTGATAAAAACCGTAAAGTAGCGGGTTCAAAGTTATACCTTAAATTTAAGTAAGAAGTTCTTGACGGCCTCATTGAAAGCAGCCGCTTCACCGAAATGAAACTGTACCTGCACGGGCAAAACAAAGATAGGTAAACGTTCCTCAAAGAGAAACTTGCGATGTAATTCCATCCGCATCGCATCTTTCTCGGTAGTCAGGATGATCTTCTTTTCCGATTTCAGTTCGTTGAAAGCCCGTTTAAGATCCGCCATATCGGATTTGGTGAAGTAGTGATGATCCTCAAATTCGAGTGCCCGGACGGTGTTGACCTGCTCCGTCAGATGGTCGGTAAGGTATTCGGTGCGCGCAATAGCGCTGATCAGCAGCACATCCCAGTCCGGTTGCAGATTTGCCCGGTACCGACCGTCAAATATATAGTAGGGCTGGTGATAACGGTAATAGGAAAAGAAAAGTTGCTGGTGCGGAAAGGGTTTGATCTCATCGATGAAAGCCTGCCGTTCCGCTTCGCCCATCCGCTGCGGGCATTTGGAGACCACAATGATGTCCGCCCGTTCGTAGGCCGAACGCCATTCCCGCAGCCGACCGGAAGGCAGCAAATAATCGCGGGTGAATGGGTGGCTGTATTCAGTGAGCAGGATATTCAGCCCGGGTTTTACGGAGCGGTGCTGAAAGGCATCATCTAGTAAGACGAGTTGCGTCTCCGGCCGGTCCGAAACGATCTGTGGGATGCCGAACGAACGGCTTTCCGATACCGTCACCATGATGTCCGGGAACTTCCTTTTGAACTGCAGCGGTTCGTCTCCAACCTGTTCGGCGGTCATCTTTTGTTGCACCTCGATATACCCTCTGCTTTTTCTTTTGTATCCCCGGCTCAGCGTAGCGATGTTGATGTAATCCCGCAGGAGCAGGATGAGGTATTCGATATGGGGTGTTTTCCCGGCACCGCCTACCGAGAGGTTGCCCACCGAGATCACCGGCAGGTTAAATTCTACAGACTTGAGCAGCCCTTTGCGGTAGAAAAAATCCCGCAGGCTCATGATCACGCCGTAAAGCAGTGAAAATGGGGCCAGTAGGATCTTTACAAGGTAGTTTTGGATCATGGAATAATTTAAAAGTTATAATGGCATCGGATGCCGGGTTACCGTATATATACACCTAAAGCGGCGATTTCGTTGCATTCGGCCCTTCCGGCCGGCAGTAACAGCCCGCTCTCAGGTGCTCCCGTTTTTGTTAACAATTTTCAAATAAGCTTTTTATTAGCAAATTATCAACTTCCTTTTCAGAGATTTGTTAATCTTTATCTCTCTCTATGATGACCTTAAAAGCATAGTTGCCAACAATCTATTACTACCAAAAGACCAGACACATTACACCTAATTATTACGGTAAACTTTAATCATGCTTAGCTCAAGGGTTTTAGGTCTGCTAATTTTTCTTTCAACTTCCACTACACTGGCCATTGCAAATAACGGTGATAAGTCTCCTCCCCGCATGTTCGTGGGCCGGGCGGACAGTCCCGTAGTGATCGACGGCTTCCTCGACGAAGAAGCCTGGGGCAAAAGTCAGCCGGCGAAAGATTTCTGGTCTGTCTTTCCTACCGATACCATGCAGTCTCCCGTGCAAACGGAGATCTACATGGTTTTCGATGATCAATACCTCTATATCGGCGCCAAGTGCTATTCGCAGGGGCAGGATTACGTGATCACCTCTCTGCGCAGGGACTACCGGGCCGGAGGGAATGACAATATTACCTTTTTGCTGGATCCGTTCAGTGATCGTACCAACGCTTTCGTTTTTGGCATGAATCCCTACGGCGTTCGCCGGGAGGCCCTGATCGCCAACGGCGGCCAGAACCGGGAGGACTTCGATGAATCCTGGGATAATAAATGGCGCGGCACCTCCAAGATACACGATGGATACTGGGTTTGCGAACTGGCTATTCCCTTCAGCACGCTGCGATTTAAAGAAAATGTGCGGGAATGGAAGTTCAACAGCTACCGGATGGATACGCAATCCAATACCCGTTCCAGCTGGCACCACATCCCCCAGAACCAGATCATCATGAGCCTGGCCTACATGGGCGTCATGGAATGGGAGGAAGCACCGAAAAAATCGGGAGGAAGTGTCGCCGTCATCCCCTATGTTTCCGGCGGCCACAGCAAAAACTATGAAGAAAGAACGCCCGGGAATTCCGATATCTCGTTCGGCGGAGATGCCAAGATCGGACTTACGCCAAGTCTCAATCTGGACCTCACCGTCAATCCGGATTTTTCCCAGGTGGAGGTAGACCAGCAGGTGCTGAACCTGGAACGCTTCGAAGTCTTCTTTCCCGAGCGACGGCAATTCTTTCTGGAAAATGCCGACCTGTTCGGCAGCTTCGGGGACGAAAGGATCAACCCCTTCTTCTCCCGACGGATCGGATCGGCCAAAGTGCTGGATGAGGAAGGCGATGAGACCGGGATCCAGAACTCCATCCTCTACGGTGCCCGTTTGAGTGGAAAACTGGACAAGAACTGGCGCACTGGCCTGCTGAATATGCAAACCGCCCGGGACGAGGAATACGATCTGCCGAGTTATAATTACACCGTGGCGGCGGTTCAGCGAAAAGTATTCAGCCGGTCGAACGTGGGATTGATCTTCGTCAACAAACAGGCCCTGAGCGATACCGAGCAGAACGATTATTTTCAGAATTACAATCGGGTAGTCGGTCTGGATTACAACCTGGCCTCCAGCGATAACCAGTGGGTAGGCAAAGCCTTCTTGCACCGTTCTTTCAGTGAGACCCAGCAAGACAAAGCTTTTGCGCATGGCTTCCGGATGGAACACCGCAAACGCCCCTACAGCGTAAAGTGGGTCCACCAGTACGTGGGGGAGGGATACGATGCCCAGGTAGGCTTCATTCGCCGGCACAACTATTTCCGGATTATGCCGGAAGCCCAGTTGTACTTTTATCCCGGTAAAGGATTCATCAATTCCCACGGCCCGGGGGTGGAGATAGAAACACTCTGGACGCCCGGATTTGGGCGTTCGGACCACAGTCTCGGTCTTTTTTGGGATGCCGATCTTCGGAATACCAGCAGTATCCGGTTTACCCTGAAAAATGAGTACATCTACCTCTTTGACGAATTTGATCCGTCCCGTACCGATCTGGCCCCTCTTCCCGGTGGGGCGGGATACAATTACAGCAGTGTCAACCTGAATTATCGCTCCGACCGTCGCCGCAAGTTGGCCTGGGACGGAGAATTCACCATTGGAGAGTTTTTCAACGGGAATCGCTACCAGGTGGAAGGCAGCCTTACCTATCGTTATCAGCCCTATGGTTTTATCACCGTAGACGTCAGCTACAGCCGTCTGAACCTGCCGACCGGAAAAACAGACTTGTTGCTGGTCGGTCCTCGGATCGATCTGACCTTCAGCAAAAATGTTTTTCTCACTACCTTTCTGCAGTACAACAGTCAGGTGGACAACTTCAACGTCAATACCCGTTTCCAGTGGCGGTTTGCGCCCGTATCGGATTTCTTCCTGGTGTATACGGACAATTACATAGCCAACAACTTCACCATTAAAAACCGGGCGCTGGTGGCTAAACTAACGTATTGGCTCAACCTTTGAGCCGCCAGTATCTGATCCTCATCGGTTAGCCTGATCTGTCTGGTTATTTTTGAGAAAATGCGGGACAAGATCCGGACAGGCATTTTTATTCCACAGTGAATTGTACTGTGAAACAGTGATTTAAAACGTCCTAAGCATTGGACAAAGATTTTGCGATTCCTTTAATTTCGTTATTTTTAAACTGCATCCTTTTAGCAAAATCAGATTTGCGATCACTATGTCTCCCAACCAAAGGGACCATCAACTGTGGGAAGATCTCCGGAAAGGTAGTTCTCCTGCCCTATCCAAACTATTCCAAACCTATGCTGATGAGCTTTTCAGCTATGGGATGCTGGAGTGTGGAGATCAATCCGTTGTAGAAGACAGTATTCAGAATCTGTTTTTACGGATCTGGAAAAACCATCGCAAACTCCGTCCCGTAGACAATATCAAGGCCTACCTCATTGCCTCTTTAAGCAATGCCATCCGGGACAATTACCGCAAACTAAAGATCGTTCCCAGCTTTCGCTTATCGATCCCGGAAGACTTCACCATCGCCGATCCCTGGCTGGTCCAGACCAGTACCGAAGAGGAGTGGATCCGCCGGGAACAGCAACAATTGCAGCGATCTTTACTACAGGAATGTTTAGCATCCTTACCCGAGCGGATGCAGCAGGTCATCTATCTGCGTTATTCCTCCGGATTAGACTATGCCGAAATAGCGGAGGTAATGGGGATAAAGCCCCAGACAGTTGCCAATATGATCCACCGGGCATCCAAAAAGTTGCGGCATTTTTCCGAGCGCTATACCGAAAGACTCCTGTTCTTCCTATCCTTTAGCCTACTATTTTTTTGGGGTTGATTATTTTTTTTGAAAAAAAATTCTAACAAAAGGAGTATACCTCATTTTATCTAGCGTCTTACCTATATAGAGCAGAATATTATTTTGAAAAAGAATCACCATACTGCTCTTTTGACCAACCAGTGGAATTTTTACATGGAGAAAGAAAATTATCAGCATCACTCGGTAGATGAGTTAGCCGCCGACCCGGACTTTCAAAGATGGGTAAAGCAGCCTACCGCTTCGGATCAGGAGTTCTGGCGAGATGTGATCAACACCTATCCACACCTGCAGTCCGATATACTTGCGGCTCGTCAACTGGTATTAATTGCTCATTCCAACGAACGGACCGGGCAGTGGGCCGAAGAGCGAAAACAGGCCACGCATGATCGCATCATGCAATCGGTCAATCAGCCGAAGCGGCGCGGATCCTATCGCTTTTTATGGGTTCCGGCGGCAGCGGCGTCTCTGCTGTTTATGGTGGCCTGTATCTGGTTGCTCTGGCCCACCTCCGTTGGGGCGAATCAGGAAGTGGTCTACCGTACGGACTTTGGAGAAACCTTATTACTCACGCTGCCGGACAGCTCCCGGGTAACCCTCAATTCCAATTCGGAGCTAAGGCTGGGTGCCAGTTGGGAAACCGGAGCCGACCGGAAGGTAACCCTAAGCGGTGAGGCGTACTTTGAGATAGAACCCAAGCCGGCTACCAGAGCCAAATTTACCGTAGTGACCAAAGATCTTGAGGTCAATGTGCTGGGTACGGCCTTCAATGTCTTTTCCCGCGAACGGGAGACCAGCGTCACGCTGGACGAAGGCACGGTAGAACTAAGCTTAAATGGTCAGGCCGAAAAATTGCTCACCCAGCCCGGCGAACATGTGGTGTATTCCGCCCGCGATCAGCGGCTACTCGAGGATGAAGTTGTTCCCGGCACGCAAAGCTCCTGGAAAGATGGCGTGCTGATCTTTGAAGACATCCCCCTGGAAGAACTGGGAAATATCATCGAAGAGACCTTTGGTCTGGAAGCTGTATTTCAGGACGACGGCATTCGCCAAAAACGGATCACCGGCACAGTGCCGGGCGCTCATGATCTGGACTTATTACTGGAAACCCTGGAGGCCGCTCTCAAGATCAGGATCATTCAAACGGATAGTCTGGTGCGTTTCGAAAACCCTGCCGCTGAATAAAGCAGCAGTGGTGATCCGTTTTTCTACACGATTACGAAAAATCTTTTTTTATGAAAATACCTGTACTATTCCTTCTGGCCTTACTCCCCTTATGGGGGTTGACGGGTCAGGACCTAACCCGTAATTTTCTGGTCGCGAATAATGACCACAACTACATCTACGTTCAGCCCTCTTCGGCTACAGAAAATGCTGTTTATCTGGTCGATGCACTCAAGACGCTACAGAAGCAGTACCGTGTTTACTTCACCTACTCCAACGAAATAGTAAACCGGCAAAAGGTCGTTTTCCCCAATGAGCGGTCCACCAGCCTGGAAGACAAGCTGCAGCAAATGTTACATCCTTTGCGACTGCGCTTCAAAAAGGTGCGGAGCAACATTTTCGTCATTACCGACCGGGAATCGGAACTACCAATGCAGACGGAGATCCTGTCCGATCGAAAAGAGGCCGAAAATCAACCGGAATACCGATCTAAATTCGAGCCGGTGGTACCACTGAAAAATGCGAGAAAAACCCATGTCAAACTATTGGAATTCCCGGTATCGGGGGTCGTTATGGATAATGACGGCGTACCGCTCATCGGTGTCAACGTTATGGTGAAAGGCACCGCTCAGGGAACCATCACCGATGTGGACGGCCGGTTTTCCCTGGATGTACTGAACGGCAATGAAACGCTGGTATTTTCCTATATCGGTTTTGAGACCATGGAGATGCCCATCAGCAGGCGCAGCGAATTGACCGTTACCATGCTGGCTGCTTCGACCTCTCTGGACGAGATCGTTGTAGTCGGCTATGGCTCTATGAAGAAAAGTGACCTTACCGGCGCCGTTTCTTCTATCTCCAGCGAGGACCTGGCCGAATCTCCGGCATCCAATCTGATCGAGCAATCGCAGGGACGTCTGGCCGGGGTAGATATCGTAAAATCCGACGGCTCACCGGGCTCCAATACGCAGATCCGGATCCGGGGTAACCGTTCTATCAATGCCAGTAATGAACCGCTTTTCGTGATCGACGGCATTCCGACCACTTTGAGCATCAACGATTTCAACCCCAACGACATCGCCTCAATCGAAGTATTGAAAGACGCCAGCGCGGTAGCGATCTACGGTTCCCGCGGCGCCAACGGTGTGGTACTCATCACAACCAAAAGGGGAAAAGCCGGTAAAGGCACGGTCAGCTATAATGGTTACTACGGCTTCAAAGAACCGTATGAGAATATCGATGTGATGAATGCCCAGGAGTACGCCCGTTTCGCCCGGGTGGCCAACGGGGTAGATCCCAATGACGCCAGTCAGGATGCATCTTTTCTGGGTCCGGTACTGGCCGAAAATATCCAGCAGGGCATTTCGACCAACTGGTTGGATGAGGTCCTCCAGACGGGTACCCAACAGGATCACCAGCTCGCATTCAGCGGTGGAACACAGGGGCTGCGATACTATATATCCGGCGGTTATTACGATGAAGAAGGCGTGATCAGAAAGAGTGATTATACACGTTATTCGATCCGGGCGAACCTGGATGCCGACCTGAGTCCGAAACTCAATGTAGGGATCAGTTCAACGGCCAATTCGGATGTCCGGAATGTAATGTCGAATAACCCTTACGAAGCGTCGCTGCGCTATGTTCCCATTGTGGAACCCTACGATGCGGACGGCAATATTATCGCTTTCCCCAATCCTAACGAAGGATTACTGCGTTCTCCCCTAACTCAATATGCTCCCGGCCAGTGGGTGAACGAAACCAAAGGTTACCGGGTATTCACGAACCTGTACGGTGAGTACAAATTACTACCCAGATTGTCTTACCGCCTGAACTTCGGTACGGACCTGTCCACCGCCCGCCGGGGAACCTATACCGGAGATCTGGACGGTGATGCTCCTCAGGGAGCCATCCGGAACACCCAGACCTTTGCCTACACCATCGAGAATATCCTGACCTACGAACAGACGGTCGGTGACCACAATTTCAATATAGTGGGCCTGTTCAGTACCCAGGAAAACAACTTCGAATCCTCCAACCTGAGCGCCCGGGGTATTCCCATCGGCCGGTCTACCTTCAATGCGCTGGGCAGTGCCGCGGAGATTACCGGGATCGACAGCGATCTTTCGGAATGGGGGCTGCTGTCTTACATGGGGCGGATCAATTACCGCTTCAAGGACCGCTATCTGCTGACGGCCTCGGGCCGGGCCGACGGTTCATCCCGATTGGCGGAAGGCAATAAGTGGGCATTTTTCCCGGCCATATCCGCTGGTTGGATCGTTTCCGAAGAAGGCTTTATGCAAAACGGTCCCTTCTCTTTCCTTAAGCTGCGTCTGAGTTACGGTGAAGTGGGGAATACCTCCATCAATCCGTTCCAGACCCTCGGGGGACTGGCCCGTACGACCTATGCTTTCGGCAATGACGAAGCCTTTGGTTTCGGTCAGTCCGAGATCGCCAATCCGGATCTCAAATGGGAAGTGTCCAAGACCTACAATATCGGTCTGGACTTCGGCTTCTTCAACAATCGCCTGTCGGGCACCCTAGAGATCTACAATACCGACACCGAAGACCTGCTGCTGAGCCGGCTCCTGCCGATCACTTCCGGCTTTGGATCCGTGCTGCAGAATATCGGTTCTACCCGCAACCGGGGCTGGGAACTGACGCTGTCCGCCAACATTATGGACCGTCCCAATTCCGGTTTCCAGTGGGATATGGACTTCAATGTATTTTCGAACAATGAGGAGATCATAGAACTCTTTAACGGCTTATCTGATGACGTCGGTAACCAATGGTTCATCGGCAGCCCGATCAATGTATTCTACGATTTTGCCTTTGACGGCATCTGGCAGGCCGATCAGGCCGATGCGGCCCTACAGTACGGCCAGCAACCCGGCGATATCCGGATCCAGGATGTTAACGGCCGGGGCCCGGACGGGGAACTTACCAAACAGCCGGACGGCGTCATTAACAACGATGATCGCACCATTTTGGGCTCTACCGTTCCGGATTGGAGCGGAGGTATCAACACCCGGATCGGCTTCAAGGGGATCGATCTGGCCGTATTGGTTTACGCACGGCAGGGGCAGCTCCTGAGCAGTAACTTTCACAACCTGAGTGGCAACCGCTGGGAGGGTCGTTACTCGGCCTTCAACCTGAACTACTATTCACCGGATAACCCCACTAATGATGTCCCTCAGCCTCGCGCCGGAGGGCAGCCGCTTTACCAATCGTCGATCCGCTATTTTGACGGCTCTTTCGTCAAGATCCGGAGTATTACTTTGGGCTATTCCCTGCCGAAGGGCATTGCTTCCAAGATGGGCATGTCGAGCCTGCGGCTATACGGCCAGGCGACCAATCCTATCATTTTCTCTAAATACGATATTGTAGATCCGGAAACCTCCAACGGAGTAGTCGGCGGCAACAGTCCACTGACCAGTTCTACCTTCCTATTTGGTGTCAACGTTAAATTTTGAAAATTGTCAAATACCTTAATATGAAAAACCGTATTCAGTTTTTTTACGCAATGTGTTTGGCCGTTCCGGTTTTCCTTTTTTCATCCTGTGAGAAGATATTGGAAGAGGAGCCCCTTAGTCTGGCCACGGCCTCCGGTCATTATGTCGACCTGAGTGGATTGGAGGACGGCCTAAAAGCCTGCTACACTCCCCTGCGCAGTTTTTACGGCGATCAGGGCGGATTATTCTATACAGTTACCGGTACGGATATCTACACCAACGGCTTCGGCGGTGACAAGAACTTTCCGGCCATCAACAACTATTCCATCAACTTCAATAGTACTGCTCCCTTCCTGCAGGACATCTGGAATCCTTTCTACATCGGGATCAACCAGTGCAATACCATTGCCGGACGTGCACCGGAAGTGAGAGGCGTCAGCGATGCTGAGATCGCACGCATCACGGGAGAAGCCCGTTTTTTACGGGCACTCTATTATTTTCACCTGGTTCAGCAGTTTGGTGATGTGCATTTTACGCTGGAAGAAACCGTCGGCGTGGAAACCGAAGCCACGCGAACGCCGGTCGCCAGTATCTACGACCAGGGTATTATCCCGGATCTGGAGTACGCTATTGCCAATCTGCCGGTAGACGCGAAAGATTACGGCCGGGCCAATAAAGGCGCCGCGGAGGCCCTCATGGCCCGTGTGCAGCTCGTACAGCAAAATTACGCCGAAGCGCAACGATACGCGGAAAATGTGATCAACAACTATTCCTACAAGTTGGTCAAACCCTTCGGTGATCTGTGGCTGATCGATAATGATGTCAACGAGGAGATCATCTGGTCGGTGCAATATACCGACAACCCACTAACCAATGGCCCGGGTAATTCAGCCCACCTCTACTTCGTATTTGATTACACGAAAAATCCGGCTATGACGCGGGACCTGGAAAACGGTCGCCCGTTTCAGCGGTTCATGCCTACCAATTATTTCCTGAATATGTGGGATCCGGAGATCGACGCCCGTTGGGAAGGATCATTCAAAACGCTCTGGATTGCCAACCGGTCCGGAACGATCAACGATCAGACCGTTAGTCCCGGAGATACCGCTATTTTCATTGCCATCAAGCCGGTTGACGACCAGATCCAGGCCACCGTTCCTTACTGGTACATCGACTACAACGACGAAGATGTGGCCAACCAAAGTGAATTCTTCGAGATCGGAGGGAATAACCGCCGGAATTTTCCGGTACTGAAGAAGTACCTCGATCCGCTGCGATCGGCCATCAATGCTACCGATGGCCGCCGCGATTTTCCCGTCATCCGTTTGGGAGAAATGTACTTGATCGCGGCCGAAGCGGCCTTCCAGCAGGGTGAAACTGCGGTTGCTGCCGCGCATATGAACGTTCTGCGTGAGCGGGCGGCCATAGCGGGTAAAGAAGCGGAGATGATGGTTTCTGCGGAAGAACTGAGCCTGGATTTTATCCTCGACGAACGGGCCAAGGAACTGGCGGGAGAAATGCACCGCTGGTATGATCTGAAGCGCACCGGCAAACTTTTGGATCGCGTTCGGGCCCATAATTCGGATGCCTCACCGAATATCAAAGAGATGCACCTGGTGCGTCCCATTCCTCAAACGCAGATCGACCGGGTTTCCAATCCGGGGGATTTCCCCCAAAATCCCGGTTATTGATTGATAGCCGGTAAAAAAGTCTCGTATGGCTCTGCCGGCTGACTGGTTGTATTCACAGATATCCCGCTTTTTGTTCCGCCGGGATATCTGTGAATAATCTCCTCTAATACCCACATTACTCTTCTGTAGGTCTTATCCCACGCTTACATTCAGTCTTTCGATCCTCCATCGATGCAAGGGACCACAATTACCAAGCGTTAAGCATTGAGAAAAAGTCAATTTCCGGGTCTTACAATACCAATATTTCAAAGAATCCCCGTATCATAGTCTCACTAAGACTCAGAATTATAAAACAATAGCCTCATCTCCATGTCCGAAAAACTCAAAAAATTTACCCAGCCCGTAGGTATTACGCTAGACCGGTTTATTGAAAAGGATCGAAGACGTTTTCCGAATGCAACCGGAGAACTCTCCCAGATCCTGCGGGACATTGCCCTCGCCGCCAAGATCCTCAACCGGGACATCAACCACTCCGGCCTGATCGGCATTGAGGGAGTGGTCGGAACGGAAAACATCCAGGGGGAAGCCCAAAAAATGCTGGATGTGATCGCGGATGTGCGATTCAGCCGGGCGCTGCGTATCGGGGGGGAGATCTGCTGTATCGTTTCGGAAGAGCGGGATGAAATGATCGATACCGGCAACCACAATGCCAAATACGTGATGTCGATCGATCCCATTGACGGCTCCTCCAATGTAAATGTCAACATTTCCACGGGTACCGTTTTTTCCATTTTCCGCCGCATCACACCGGTAGGTACACCTCCCCTCGAGGAGGACACCTTACAGATCGGCCGCAAACAGGTAGCTGCCGGTTATATTCTGTACGGTTCTTCTACCATGCTGGTCTATACGACCGGCAATGGCGTGCAGGGTTTTACCTACGAACCTTCCCTGGGCGAATTCTACCTGTCCCACTCCCAGATGGAGATCCCGGAAGACGGGCAGATCTACTCCGTAAACGACGGGAATTTTTACGATTTTGATCCGGGTATCCAGACCTATCTCGACTTTTGTCGGCAGCAGCGGTACACCGCCCGTTACGTAGGTTCCATGATCGCCGATTTTCACCGCAATTTACTGCAGGGGGGCATCTATCTCTATCCGGCCACCCAGGATAAACCGGAGGGCAAACTACGGCTCCTTTACGAATGTATCCCGCTGGCTTTTATCGCCGAGCAGGCCGGTGGGATGGCCTCAAACGGAACGCAAAACATCCTGGACGTTCAGCCTTCCTCCCGGCATCAGCGGTCTCCGATGATCGTCGGTTCTAAGAAGATGGTGGAGACGGCTTTGGGGTTTGTGATGACGGTTGATGGTTGATGGTCGACGGTTGACAGTTGACGGTCGATGGTGGAGGGTTGACGGTCTGTGCGCGCCTGAAATAGGTTGACAAAAAAACGAGTGTACATACACTCAAAAAACCTTAAATTCAGGCACATGAAAAAGTCAAAGAAAACTCGATCTTACCTTCGGGAACGACGCTACTTCAGCGAAGATTTTCGTCGATCCCGCGTGAAAGAATATGATGAAGGTCAGACCAGTGTCAGCGAAATTTGTCGGGTGTATGGCGTTACCAAATCGGCAGTCTATAAATGGATTAAGAAATATTCGCCTCACTACCAAAGAAGCATTACCAAGGTAGTTGAGGAAAAAAGCGAGACGCAAAAACGCCTGGCTTTAGAGCAAAAAATCAAAGAATTAGAACAATTTATTGGCCG
>NZ_PDUD01000063.1 GCF_002646595.1 Flavilitoribacter nigricans DSM 23189 = NBRC 102662 | reverse complement strand
CCCTGACTTGTGATGATGACGCCAGCCTGCTGGTTGAGATCTGGGCATGGGACGGTCTTGGCAACGGAGACTTCTGTGAGACTTACATCCTGGTACAGGACAACATGGTACAGTGTGACAGCGGCAGCGGCGCCATCGCCGGTGTGGTAACCACGGAAGAACTGGCTACAGTAGCCGGAGTACGCATCGATATGAGTGGCAACTCCTTCGCGAGCATGACCACGGGTAACGATGGACACTACATCTTCAGCGCACTGGACGAAGGATTTGACTACACCATCACGCCTCAGCTGGATGCGAATCCGCTGAACGGTGTATCTACTTTCGATCTGGTACTGATGAGCAAGCACATCCTGGGACTTCAGACCCTGGATACGCCATACAAAGTACTGGCTGCTGACGTGAACAACGACGGACGGGTAACCGCACTGGATGCCATCTCCCTGCGTCGTCTGATCCTGAACATCGATAACAAGTTTACCAACAACACGAGCTGGCGCTTTGTGGATGCAAGCTATGTGTTCTCCAATGCGTTGAACCCATGGGCGGATGAGTTCCCCGAAGTGATCAACATCAACGATCTGGCCGGAGCGATCCAGGATGCAGATTTCGTAGCGATCAAAGTGGGTGACATGAGCCTGGATGCGAAAGCTAACGCACTGATGGTTGAGACTCGTTCCAAGCAGGGTGTATTCGCACTGAACGCTGAGAACGTATCGATGCAAGCCGGAAACGAATACCGCGTAGAAGTGACGGCTGCTGAACTGGCTAAGCTGCAAGGCTTCCAGGGTACGCTGACCTTCGACAACAGCAAAGTAGAGCTGGTAGACCTGGAATACGGTGCGGCCACGGCTAATAACTTCGGCATGCACCTGGTAGGTGAAGGTATGATCACCACCAGCTGGGACGGCAAAGCTGAAAACAACGAAGTACTGTTCACCCTGGTAGTTCGCGCAAGAACGGAAGCTGAGTTGAGCAACGTATTGAGCATCAACAGCCGCGTAACGGTTGCTGAGGCATACGGAAGCAACGACGAGCTGATGGATCTGGCGATCGACTTCGGCAACGGTGAGGTAGTATCTGCCGGCTTCGAGCTGGGTCAGAACGCTCCCAACCCATTCCGTACGCAGACTACGATCAACTACAGTCTGCCGGAAGCTGCTGATGTGACCTTCACGATCACGGATGCTGCGGGCAAACTGGTACAGGTACTGCGTACTTCCGGCGTACAAGGCAAAAACGTTCTGACGCTTGAGCGTAAGGATCTGCCTGCCGGTGTGTTGTTCTACACGCTGACCACTGATGACTTTACTGCAACCAGATCCATGGTTGTTGAGTAAGCGATAAACACGGAGAAGGGAGGTCTTTTTAAGGCCT
The DNA here is from genome assembly GCF_002646595.1 of Flavilitoribacter nigricans DSM 23189 = NBRC 102662. Taxonomy (GTDB): domain Bacteria; phylum Bacteroidota; class Bacteroidia; order Chitinophagales; family Saprospiraceae; genus Flavilitoribacter; species Flavilitoribacter nigricans. The sequence continues at coordinate 44,665 of NZ_PDUD01000063.1, read as the reverse complement.
TCCAACTCGTACAGAAGGGCCGCCGGACAATGTCTGGCGGCCCTTTCTGTTTGGGGAAATTGCATCAAATTTTTAACTAAAATCTGCCGAAAAATCTGACCACCAACAAGTACAAGCTATTGCTAATTTGCAGTACATTTGTACAGTCGATAGGAGATGATTCAAGGATAATAGCATCCAAAAAAAGTCTATATCGTAAGCATATATTAATGAATTGTATTTTACCTTATTTCTTGATTCACTGTTGAATTAGTAAACTTTTAGATCCTTACAAACTTTGATGTAAGGTGGATCCAGAATAGAAATAATTTAAAAATCCACTCCAAGTCAATTCTCGACGTTTTCCACACCTTTTTGGCTTGCTGCAACAAGCTATTTCCTAATTCATATCGGAGACTTATCCACACCGCTGGATAAGCCAACCTTTAATTATTCGCTGTACAAGTTGAAGATTTACCGTACGCCGGGCGTTGCGGTAGTTTAGGTTAGTTTAATAATAACAAATTGTTTTCTCATGAAAAGAAATGAACACAGCTTGCTGGCCGTAGGCCGGCTCTTCCTGTTCGTGTTGCTGGTACTCCTATCCGGTGCTTCTCCGCTCCGGGCAGCGCACGAGGAAAACACCTCTGCTAAGGGATCATCCCGAACGATCGACGAAAGTAAAAGAACAAGTTTTGCCCTGGTAGTAACGGCGGAATCCGCAGTTGCCTTTATCTGCACCGGCGACAACCAGGTAGGAATCAAGTACACGGCTGCCGGCAACCCGGAAACTCCCAACCAGTACCTGATCGATGCGGACGCAACGGCCGAAGCGGCCGGATTTGCGGACGTAGACTGGAAAGCACTGACCGGCTCTCCGCTGAATTACGCGGTACCCGCCAACATTGCTCCCGGTAAGTACAATTTCATTTTTAAGGTACGGGACTCTAATTGTGCTTCAACCTGCGAAGCATCGGACCCCTTCACTATTGAAGTGAAAGCTGCCGATCACAACGTAGTCTGTTCCGGACAGGTGAACGTCAACCTGCAGGACGGTTGCCAGGCTACCCTGGACTGGACCAATGTACTGCAGGGCAGTCTGACCTGCCTGGACGAAGCCAACTACAAGATCACCGTGAAGGACGGCGATATGTCCAACGGTGGAGTAGTGGACGGCTGCGGAAAGTACGAATACGCCGTAACCGGCCCGAACGGTCCGGAGTGCTGGGGTTACGTACTGGCCGAAGACAAAAAAGCTCCCGAAATAAAAACCTGCCCGCCGACGGTATACGGTACCCAGAAGGGTTACGGTTATCAGGAATTTGTCTGCCAGGATCTTGGCAACCTGCTGCTGCCCGGTCAGGTCTCCTATACTTCCGACCGCGATGGAAACATCAACTACTCCAACCTGACTCCGGCCGTTAAAGCATTGCTGGATATGACCGGTTACGCCGTGTTCACCGATAACTGCGGTGATCTGATCATCACAGTGAGCGATCAGGTTGTTTACGGTTACGATAAAGATTGCGATGACGTAAAGATCATTCGCAAATTCCAGGCCAAAGATGCCTGCAAAGGTCTGCTCTCCGAGTTTTGCTACCAGGAGATCATCATCACCAAACCCGGCCTGGATGATGTGCACTGCCCGGCTGATGCCGAACTGAGCTGTGATAAAGATTTCAAACTGGACGCTAAAGGCAACCCGCATCCCGATGTAACGGGTTATCCCTGGGTATACACCGCCTTTGACCACACCGATGACAATAAGGAAAACTACAAATTCCCGCTGAAGCAGGTAATGTGTAACATCGGTACTTCCTACAAAGACGGCACCCGGATTGACGTTTGCGAAGGCACCTACAAATTTGTCCGTACCTGGACGATCCTGGACTGGTGCTCCAAGGAAACTTACGAATGTACTCAGGTGATCAAGGTGGGTGACGACAAAGCGCCCGTGGTAGAATGCGAAACTACCGACTATAACAAAGACGGCAAACCGGACCTGCGTACTTATTCTACCGGCCCGTACGACTGTACGGCTGCCTTCCAGGTGCCGATGCCTAAAGTGAAAGAGAACTGCTCCAGCTGGGAAGTACTGACGGAGGTGATCGCCGGTTCCACCAGCGGTCCGGTGGTAGCTACCATTCTGCCGGGTAAACCTCGCTATGTATCCGGTATCCCGCTGGGTTGCCACTACATTAAATACACAGTTACCGATGCTTGCGGTAACAAAGAAGTGGTCTACTGTCCTTTCCAGGTGGAAGACCAGATCGAACCTATTGCTATTTGTGATGACGATCTGAACATCTCTATTGGAGGTCAGGGCGTGGCCCGTGTTTACGCCAAAGATATTGACGAAGGAAGCTCCGACAACTGCGGTCCGGTTCGCGTGGAAGTGCGCCGCCGCATTCAGGGGGGTAAGAACTACGAATGCCTCGAGAACTTTGACTACAACAAGAACGGAAAGGTTATTGGTGACGAGATCCAGGAGAGCGTACAGTTCGGTGATCCGGACGGTACCGGTAGTGGTCAGATCTACTACTACACTCCGTGGGCGGATTACGTAGATTTCACCTGCTGTGATATGAATGCCAACGTGCGGATCGAACTGCGCGTATGGGATGACCGCAACCGCGACGGCAAACCCGGTAACACCATCGAAAAGACCTTCTGTGACGATACGGCCGCTGATGTGAAAGACAACAGCAACGTTTGCTGGATGGACGTTCTGGTGGAGGACAAACTCCCCGCCTACTGCGTACCACCGCTGCCTAAGTCTATCGACTGCGATAAACTGCCGTTCAATTTCGATCCGGAAAATGTAGAGCAGATGACGACCCTGTTCGGTACCGCCAGCGGTTCGGACAACTGCCCCGGATTCACCGTAAAAGAACTGGCTCCGCTGACTACCGGACTGAATGACTGTGGCTTTGGCCAGTTCGTTCGCCGCTTCCAGGTAACGGATGCTAAAGGACAAACTTCTACCAACAAATGTGAGCAGGTGGTGACCCTGCAGGAACAACACCACTACAAGATCAAATTCCCGAAAGATGCAGCTGCCAACTGCGGCGATCCTCAGCCGGATACGATCAAAGTAGAAGAACTGGGCTGTGACCTGCTGGCCATCAGCGTAAAAGATGATAAATTCACCGCCAGCGGTGACGAATGCTACAAGATCTTCCGGACTTACCGCGTGATCAACTGGTGTGAATACGACGGCATTTCCGATCCGGTAGTGGTTAGCCGCGACGAAGATTGCGACGGCAAACCCGGTGACGAAGACGTATGGGTGATCGTAAAAACGGTTAACAAACCGGATCCCTGCCACGATTACTACGGTGGTACTCAGGCTGCTTCCTACGCGCATACCTGGTACGACCGGGATAACGATCCGTTTAACCTGACTCCCAAAGCCGGTATCAAGGGCGAATCCTGCGAATACGAGACCAACCCGTACGGTTTCTGGAAAGAAGTAGCTCCGATCACGGAGAATGAAAGCAAAGACAGCGACAATTATCCGAAAGGATACTACGGCAATCACTGCGATGACATGGCTTCTGTCGGTTTCTGGCAGTACACCCAGGTGATCAAAGTATACGACAACGTTAAACCGATCATCGAATACACCCAGCCGGAAGCATTCTGCTCTTACTCTTCCGACTTCGGTAACGACTGCCCGGCTCCGGTGACCCTCAATTTCACGATCGATGAGAACTGTACGCCGAAAGACCTGAAAGTAACCGCTACCCTGGACGCTTACAGCGACGGTGTTATGGACGGTGACCTGACGGCTTCTATTACCGGAACCTATCCGAACTATAGCCTGAAGGGTAACTTCCCGCTGGGCACGCACCTGATACGCATCAGCGTTAAGGACGGCTGCGGTAACGCAAATGCACTGAACCTGCCTTTCGAGGTGGTTGACTGTAAAGCACCCGCTCCGATCTGTATTAACGGTCTGGCCATCGAGCTGATGCCGGTGATCCCCGCTGCGGACGTGGACGGTGACGGTGATGCCGATAAAGGTGCTATGGCGATCTGGGCGTCTGACTTCATTGCCAGTCCGTCTTCCGATTGCACCGGTGAAGTGAAATACTCCATCAACCGGGTAGGAGAGGCTGTAGATGCCGATCAGACCGGTCTGACCCTGACCTGCGACGATGATGCCAGTCTGCTGGTTGAGATCTGGGCGTGGGACGGCCTCGGCAACGGTGACTTCTGCGAAACTTACGTGCTGGTACAGGACAACCGCGTACAGTGCGACGGCGGTACGGGCTCCGTATCCGGTGTGATCGTAACTGAGGAGACCAGTACGGTGGAAGGTGTAAAAGTAGAGCTGAGCGGCGAAAAATTCGAAGGAATGACCACCAAAGCAAATGGTGATTATAAATTCAATTCTCTGCAAACCGGCTTTGACTACACTGTTACTCCCCAGTACGACGCTACTCCGCTGAACGGCGTGTCTACTTTTGACCTCGTACTGATGAGCAAACACATCCTGGGTATCAAATCGCTCGACAGCCCGTACAAACGGATTGCCGCCGATATCAACAACGACAAGAAGATCACGGCTCTGGATGCGATCGCTTTGAGAAAACTGATCCTGAATATCGATACGAAATTCAGCAGCAATACCAGCTGGCGCTTCGTTTCTGCGGACTATGTGTTCCCGAATCCGGAAAACCCGTGGAAAGAAGCCTTCCCCGAAGTGATCAACATCAACAACGTACAGGGTGAACTGGCTAAGAAAGACTTTATCGCCGTGAAGATCGGTGATATGGACCTGAGCGCCAAAGCTAACCTGCTGGAAGCGGTAACCAGATCCAGCAACGGTCGCTTCCTGTTCCAACTGGAAGAGCAGCAACTGCGCGCCGGACAGGAATACCGCGTGGCGTTCCGCGCCGATGATCTGGCCCGGATCCAGGGCTACCAGATGACCCTGCAACTGAAATCAGGCGCTGTAGAACTGGTAGATATGGAATACGGTGTGGCCCAGGCGGCAAACTTCGGTATGCAACTGGCGGCTGAAGGCCTGATCACGACTTCCTGGAACCGTTCCGGTAGCCTTACCGAGGATTATCAGTCCGATGAAGTACTGTTCACCCTGCTGGTAAAACCAAGCACGGATGTACGCCTGAGCGAAGTACTGAGCATCAGCAGCCGCCTGACGGTAGCCGAGGCTTACGATCAGGAAGACGGACTGCTGGATGTAGGTATCGAATTCAGCAACGGTACGATCAGCGCTTCCACTTTCGAACTGCAGCAAAACGTACCTAACCCATTCCGCGAAGAGACCACCATCGGTTTCTACCTGCCGGAAGCCGGTGAGGTTAGCCTGCAGGTACACGATGCGGCCGGTAGAGTGATCAAACTGGTACGCGGTACCTTCGCCCAGGGGCGCAATCAGATCCAGCTCAACCGCAGCGATCTGACGGAAGCCGGCGTACTATACTATACCCTGACTTCCGGTGATTTCACCGCTACCCGTAAGATGATCGTGGTGAAGTAGTGGGGATTGGAGGTTTGAGGAGAGAGGGGCGAGGGGTCAGGTGAGAGGTGTGAGAAGAGAGGCGTCAGGTGTGAGGTGAGAGGTGTCAGGTGGGAGCGGGTAGAGTAGAGGTATCCGGTGTAAGGTATCAGGGGGTACGTAGTAAATAGGAAAGTTTACTTCCCCCCTGACACCTCGTATCTGATACCTCGCACCTTCCACTTCCCTGACACCTGCCCCCTCCTCCCTGACACCTGCCCCCTGACACCTGCCCCCTGACACCTGACACCTCTTCCCTAACCCCTCCAAAAAAATCAAAGAATTAGCGTTAATACCAACGAGGTGTGTTCGGCAACTGGCCGGGCACACCTCGTTCATTTGGTAAAATTGTCAAAGTATTGTGAAGTATTAATAAATTCTCTTATTTTTGTTTTTGAAATAATAAGCATAGGTGACATCCTAACACATTCATTTTTTCCCTTCCGTAAACAGGCTCAATGATTTGAGGGGGCCTTATACCTTGAGAAAGCTTTGAGAACCTGGCTTTACCAGATCTGGAGATGTCTTTCTACCCACACAACGCATCTTAAAAAAGGTAAAGTTCTTTTTTAATTAAAGACAAATTTGCAATTTGCTGAGCGTCGGAGATGAGCATAGATAAATCCCATAAATAACTATTGCTGATCCCGGACTTAGCGGTGACGACCAACTGAATTAAAAGACGACCAGCTGTTGAGTTTGATCAACGGCCATTTTAGATTATTACTACTACTAAACAAATCATTATCTCATGAAAGGTACATCTTGCCTGATTCCTGCTTCCCTGAGGTTTGTCCTGTTCTGCTTGATCGGGGCGGGCTTGATTCTTCCCAATGAAGCTTTTGCCAGCGAAAACAATTTTCCATCGGAATTCGATCTGACCTGTTCCAACCAGGTCAATGTCAATCTGCAGGGCGACTGCCAGGCGTTACTGGTGGCCGAGAATCTGTTACTCGGGGATAAGACCGGGCTCGATATGTCCCTGTATTCCATTGTGGTAGATGACGCGGATAAATCCAATGGCGGCACGGTGGACGGCTGCGGTACGTTCATCTATGAGATCAGCGGACCGGATAATTTCGGTTGCTGGGGTTATGTGACGGCGGAAGACAAAGAACCCGTTGCCATTGAATGTCTCGAAGATATCAACGGCTACGAAACGGAAGCCGGATTTGTAGAGTTCCTGTGCTCTGACCTGGATACCCTGCTGATCAAAGGCGTGGCCGAGTATACCACCGATGCGGACGGCAACGTGGTAGAGATCTCCGATGAGCTGAAAAAGATCCTGGATATTACCGGTTATCCGACCATCATCGAAAACTGCGGTGATGTAGTCGTTACCGTTAAGGATGAAGTAGTAGTACCTGATGACAATTGCCTACGGACGAGTATCAAAAGAACTTTCACGGCAACCAATAGTGCCTGTCTGGAATCTTCCGCCAGTTGTGTTACCAATATTTATTTCAATCTTCCTGACCTGGATGATGTAGACCTGCCGAAAGAAACCGTCGAACTGGAATGTTCTGACGAATTCGAACTCGATGATAAGGGCAATCCCCATCCGGATGAGACCGGTTACCCAACGGTGACCTCTGCCTTCGGCACCTATGATCTGAACGATACCTACTGCAACCTGGGAGCCAGCTATAAAGATGGCGAACGCGTTGAAGTGTGCGAGGGTACCTACAAGATCGTTCGTAGCTGGCAGATCCTGGACTGGTGCAACGGTCTGGAACGGATCCTCGAAGCAAGCCAGGTGATCAAGGTGGTGGACTCCAAAGGCCCCGTGGTCATGTGCGAACCGGTGGATTACGACCACGACGGTATCAGCGATCTGCGCACTTACTCTACCGGCCCTTACGACTGCACGGCTTCCTTCGAAGTACCGATGCCGATCGTTGAGGACGAATGCTCCAGCTGGACGGTCCTGACGGAGATCCTGGCCGGTGGATACGAAGGCCCGGTGGTAGCTACCATCCTGCCGGACAAATCCCGTTATGTAAGCGGTATTCCGCTGGGATGCCACGTGATCCGTTACACCGTGGTGGACGATTGCGGCAATAAAACGGTTAAGCTGTGCCCTTTCCAGATCGAAGACCAGGTTGCTCCGATCGCAGTTTGTGATGATGATCTGCACATCGGTATCGGCGGTCTGGGTTATGCCCGTGTTGATGCAACGGATATTGACGAAGGCAGCTCCGACAATTGCGGTCCGATCCGCGTTGAAGTACGTCGCCGGATCCTGGATATTACCACGTATGACTGTCTGGATATCTTTGATACGGATGGCAACGGCGTGGTGATTAACGATGAAGTCCGTTTGAGTGCCGAATTCGGCGATCCGGACGGAGACGGCGTTCCCGGTGAATTTTTCTACTACACGCCCTGGGAAGAATACGTAGAATTCTCCTGCTGCGATATGAACGAGAACGTCCGCATTGAACTGCGGGTGTGGGATGATCGCAACGGCAACGGCTACCCGGGTGATACCGACGAAGTGGACCTTTGCTTCAACTACGAAGAGACCAGCCTGGTGACCGATAATTACAATGTATGCTGGTTGGATGTACTGATCGAGGATAAGGTAGAACCCGTTTGTGTTCCGCCGCTGCCCGCAGAGATAGACTGCAATGCACTGCCTTTCGATTTCGATCCGACCGATGCGGACCAGATGACCGAACTGTTCGGTGCGGCCGAAGGAAGCGACAACTGCCCGGACTGGACGGTAACTGAACTGGACCCGGTCACCGATAATATCAATGACTGCGGTGCCGGCTCTTTCGTACGTCGTTTTGAAGTGACGGACGCCAAGGGCATCAAATCCGCTACCTGCGAGCAGGTGATCACCATCCACCAGATCCACGATTACTGGATCAAATTCCCCGCCGATGCGCAGGCAGAATGCGGTACGCCGACCCCGGATACCGTAATGGTCAAAGAAGATGCCTGTGATCTGCTGGCGATTAGCGTGAAAGATGAGTTCTTCTCCGCTTCCGGAGATGAGTGTTATAAGATCTTCCGTACGTACTCCGTGATCAACTGGTGTGAGTACGACGGCGAATCCGGTCCTGTGGTAGTCAACCGCGACGAAGATTGCGACGGTTACCCCGGTGATGAGGATGTATACGTGATCGTAAAAACCCGTAAAGATACCGATCCCTGTGCTGATTACTACGGCGGAGAGCCGGCTGAATCTTACCAGCACGTATGGTACGATCGGGATTCCGATCCTTTCAATCTGCTGCCAATGGCCGGTACGAAAGGCGAAGATTGTGACTATGAGACCAATCCGTTCGGATTTTGGAAAGAGGTTATTCCGATTACCGAAAACGAACCTAAAGATAAAGATACGGACAACTATCCCGAAGGATACTACGGTGACCACTGTGAAACTATGGCTTCCGTGGGTTACTGGCAGTACACCCAGGTGATCAAGGTATACGATACGGTCAACCCGATCGTGAGCTGGGATGAAATGGATCCGTTCTGTTCTTACTCCAGCGATTTTGACAACGGTTGCCCGGCGGAAGTAACCATCAACTTCAGTGTTGATGAGAACTGTACACCGGATGATCTGACGATCAAATTGTTCCTGGATGCCGATGCCGACGGTGTGATCGACGAAGAGATCACCGATCTGCTGAGCGGTACCTATCCGAACTACAGCGTAACGGGAACCTTCCCGCTGGGTACGCACTCCCTCGGAGTTTCCGTAGATGACGGTTGCGGCAATCAGGTAGGCATCAACATTCCTTTCGAAGTTGCAGACTGCAAAGCACCGGTACCGACCTGTCTGAACGGTCTGGCGATCGAACTGATGCCGGTCATCCCCGCAGAAGACGTAAACGGCGACGGTGTGATCGACGACGGAGCCATGACGATCTGGGCCAGCGACTTTGTGGCCAGCCCGGCTTACGACTGCTCCGGTGAAGTGACTTATTCCATCAACCGCTCTATCGGTGAAACGCCCGATCCTTCCAAAACTGCTCTGACCCTGACCTGTAGCGATCCGCCCAATACGCTGATCCAGATCTGGGCTTACGACGCAGCCGGTAATTCCGACCTCTGTGAAACCTACCTGCTGGTTCAGGATAATATGGTTCAGTGTAACGGACTCACCGGCGGCGGTGCCGTAGCCGGGGTAGTTGCGCTGGAAAGCTCAGTAGCCGTGCAGGATGTGGAAGTAAGTGTAAGTGGACAGGAACTGATGGGCGCGATGACCGATGTGGAAGGTCGCTACACCATCGAAGGCCTGGAAGAAGGGTTCGACTACTCGCTGATCGCTCATAAAAATGAAAATCCGCTGAACGGGGTATCTACTTTTGACCTCGTACTGATGAGCAAGCATATTCTGGGCACCCAGTTGCTGGACAGTCCGTACAAAATGATCGCTGCCGACGTGAACAACTCCGGTACGATCACTTCGATGGATGCCATCTCCCTGCGTCGCCTGGTACTGAACATCGATACGAAATTCTCCAACAATTCCAGTTGGCGATTCATTCCGAGACGTTTTGATTTCCCGAATGCGAGCAACCCGTGGAGCGCTCCTTTCCCCGAAGTGTTGAACATCAACAACCTGCAGGGAACGGTTACCGACCGCAGTTTTGTAGCGATCAAGATCGGTGACCTGAACAGCAGCGCCATCGGCAACGTGGCCCAAGGCAATCCGAGAAATATCCAGGGGGCCTTTGCGCTGGATCTGGACGAACAGCAACTACAGGCCGGCGGTACTTACCGCGTGGATTTCCGGGCTAAGGACCTCGCCGATATCCAGGGCTTCCAGGGAACGATCAATTTGGAACAGGGTGCTGTAGAACTGATCGATATCGAAGCGGGTGTACTGACTATGGATAATTTCGGACTCCGCCTGATCGACGAAGGGTTCATCACCACGAGCTGGCACCGCATCGGAGACCTACAGACTTCCGGTGAGGAGATACTCTTTACGCTGATCCTGCGGTCCCGCACGGAGGCGCCGCTGAGCGAGGTCATTCGCCTCTCCAGCCGCCAGACGGTAGCGGAAGCCTACAACAATAATGACGAACTGCTGGACCTCAATCTCAGCTTCGGCGCGGAAGCGCAGGCGGCGGGTATCGAACTGTATCAGAACCGTCCGAACCCGTTCTTTGAAGATTCCCAGATCGGATTCTATCTGCCGGAAGCGGCATCGGTTAGTCTGACTATCCACGATGCCAGCGGTAGAATGATCAAGCTGATCCGTGGTGATTTTGCCCGTGGTAACCACCAGTTCAATATCCGACGCAGTGACCTGGCCAGCTCCGGTGTCCTGTACTATACGCTGACAAGCGGCACCTTTACCGCTACTAAGAAGATGATCATCATCGAATAAACTGCAATTAAAGACAGATCTTTATAAAGCCGGCGGAGCGGATTTCCAGTGTGAAATTCGCTCCGCTTGCATTAGAGGGCAATTTTCCGAAGAGGAAATTTCCCGGAACAGGTATTTTTATCTACATTTGCTTCAGAAGAGATGATTACCGCATAATTCCCCTCTGCTGCGGTAAGAAACTAACCACTTTATTCTAAATCTACCATAGAACCGATGTACAGCGCCCGTTCGTTACCGAATGGCTGATCCTTCTTGGTTTAAATTAAATTCCAGGTAGATTTATTCCCTTACACATTTTTCAAATTGGCATTGGAACGCCCGGGTGAATTGCCATTGTGGTAGTTGCTCACGATGCGGTATTCCGTTTAGCTCTTATCTGTGGATCTGCGGGAAAACCCGTTTATCCGGTTCCCTTACATAATAACCTCATCCGGCTGCGGGCCGGATAAAAACCTGATCACGAGATTCGGGCGGATCGCTTGCATCCGGCTTCGTACGTGTACGAGCTGTGTCCAGGCCGATCCCTCATCTTTAAACTCCCCATTTATGTGACCCAATCATTCGGTACCTGGCCGGGACGGTTGAACCCATAACCGTTCCCGTTGCTGCGTACGTTGGATTGGATGATTCACTAATTCCCCGGTAAAAAATTAGGGGGTGTTTGGGATTTTTTCTTAGTGGCGTTTGCAGTCCGATTAATAATTCCTAAACAGACTTTTAAAACAGTTTCAAAGAGAGAACAACACACAAAGACGACCATAAACAATTTTACACCTTATGAACAAACACAATGAACACACCGGCCGGAGGCTGGCCGGGCACACCCATATTCCACGTATAGCCTCCAGATCGTTCCTGTTTTTCCTGATCTTCATTTTCGGGAGTACAACTTTCGCCGCCCGCCTGGCCGGGCAGGACCCGGCACCCAACCTGGAAGCGCTGCTAAACGTATCCGGTGTCGATTTCGCTCCGGATCCGCAGGCATGCGGACAGTTCAACCTCATACTGGACCTCTGCGTAGCCAATACCGGGTATATTCCCGGTGAGGACGGAGCCTACGGCGCCCAACTAACGGCGCTGCGGGCCCAACTGGACCTGGAAGCGGCATTGGGAGAGGCGCTGATCGACCTGGACGGCCCGCCGCAGGTGATCACTTCGATGGGTTACGATCTCACCAAACTGGGGAACCCACCCACTGCCGAACGATTGCCCGCTATCCGGCCCGATTACAACGGTCGGACGGAAACCGAATTACTCAACACCGATGGTACTTTGTACCCCGGAGAAAGCTTTTGCGTTCGTCTGGCGGTTACGATCGATCCCGGTCAACTCAGCCCGGAGGCTGCCGCCACGATCAGCTTCCAGGCCGGCGTGGCCGGCGTAGCCGAAAGTCATGGCTACTACCAGCAGGCCGGAGGACCAAGCATGGTAAACGATCTGAGTTCGGGGACCTGGAGTTTTGACGGTTCCTACGATGATCCCGATGATCCAACGATCTTCGTGGATTGCTGGCAACAGGTACAACCGCTGGTGGTACCCGGCCAGGTGAATATATCCGCCAATATCCTTTGCGGTGTTTGTCTGGAACCGGAGGAACTCATCACCGGGTCGGCCGATCAGTGCGGGACGGATGCTTTCCCGCTGGGCGGCTTTTACCGCATTTCGGTACCCGGAGTAGGGGAGGACCTGCTCGAAGCCTGTGTGGACGGCAAATCCATTGTAAACGGCAAATTCAGTTACTCCATCCGGACGGTGAATAATGCCTGCAGCACTTCCTGGGGAGAAGTCTACCTGGAAGACAATACCTTGCCGGGACTGGCCTGCTGGAAACCTCATTCAGCCGTTGACGGCAAACCGCTTTTTTGTGAGGATATTGATCTGCTCCTACTCGAAGGCGTACACAGCTACAAAGTAGGGGAGTTCGGGACCGTAGTGGAGGCATCGGAGCCTTTGAAGACGATCCTGGACTGGACCGGCTACGCTTCGGCTTTTGACAATTGCGGGGAATTGACCATCTACGTTTCGGACGAACTGCTGGATGGCGGAGATTGTGAAGACCGGACGATCGAACGTACCTTTTGGGTCGAGGCCCGGATCAACGGGGAAACCCAGTCGGAGTCCTGCATTCAAACCCTGCACTTCACGGTGCCGCATCTAGCGGATGTTTCCGTGCCGGATGATGCCGAACTGGCCTGTACCGACGATTTCGCACTGGATGCCAACGGCCATCCCCATCCGGAGGTCACCGGTTATCCCGAAGTCACTTCCGGAATGGGTACCTATGCCCTGGCTTCGACCTTCTGTAACCTGGGCGCCAGTTACCAGGACAGTGAGCCGGTGGAAGCCTGTGGAGGTACCTACAAAATATTCCGGCACTGGCAGATCCTGGACTGGTGCGCGGAAAGCGGATCACAGCTATCCGAATACGATCAGGTGATCAAAGTGGTAGATAAGCAGGGGCCCGAGGTCAGCTGCGTTGAACCGGATTACGATCAGGACGGTCAGCCGGATATCCTGACGTTCTCCACCGGTCCCTACGATTGCACCGCCGCCTTTTCGGCACCGCTGCCCCTGGTTTCGGATGCCTGTTCGAACTGGGAGGTACTGACGGAAGTCCTGCAGGACGAAAGCGTGCTCGCGACCGTATCGCCCGGGGCGGATCGTTATATCAGTGGCCTGGCCGTAGGTTGTTATAATTTTCGGTATACGGTGACGGACGAATGCGGGAACCGGACGGTGGTTTACTGTCCGTTCTACGTAGAAGACCGTGTGGCCCCGATCGCAGTTTGTAATGACGACCTCCACATCAGTATCGGTGGAGCGGGAACCGCCCGGGTGACCGCAGCGGATATTGATGAAGGCAGCAACGATAATTGCGGAACGATCCGGGTCGAAGTGCGCCGGCGGATCCTGGATATTGAGCAATACGAATGTCTGGACAATTTTGACCTGGACGGAAACGGGATCGTGCTGAATGATGAAGTTCGGCTGAGCGCCGAATTTGGCGATACCGATGCGTTCGGCGTGCCCGGTGAATACTTTTACTATACGCCCTGGGAAGCATACGTCGATTTCTCCTGTTGCGATATGAACGAGAACGTTCGTATTGAAATGCGGGTTTGGGACGACGCCAACGGCAACGGCTGGGCCGGCGACTCCATCGAATCGGAAAATTGCTTCGACGGAGAAAAATACGTGGCTACGGATAATTACAATGTCTGCTGGCTCGATGTCCTGATCGAAGATAAAGTGGCTCCCGGGTGTGTGCCGCCGCTGCCGGTCACTACGGATTGTAATGCCCTGCCTTTCGACTTCGATCCGCAGAATGAACTCCAGATGGCTTCGCTCTTCGGTGCGGCGTCCGGACAGGACAATTGCCCCGGCTGGCAGGTGGAAGAACTGGAGGCCCAGACGGACGGCCTGACCGATTGCGGGGCAGGAAGTTTCGTACGCCGGTTTCGGGTGACGGATGCCAAGGGCATCAGCTCCGACATCTGTGAACAACGGGTAGAGATCCGGCAGGTCCACGATTACTGGATCAAATTCCCGGCGGATGCCGCTGCCGATTGCGGAGTACCCGTAGTGGATACCATTATGACCAGCGAAGGTGCCTGCGATCTGCTGGCCATCAGCGTGCAGGAAGATCGCTTTGCTGCTTCCGGGGACGAATGCTACAAAATATTCCGGACCTATTCGGTGATCAACTGGTGTGAATACGACGGCCAGGCGGATCCCGTAGTGGTGAGCCGGGACGAAGACTGCGACGGCCGTCCCGGTGACGAAAGCGTTTTCGTCATTGTCCGTACTCAGGCGGATCCGGATCCCTGTTCCGATCCTTACGCGGGTACCGATGCATCTGTTTACCAGCACGTATGGTACGATCGGGATGCCGATCCATTCAATACCGTTCCGGCGGCAGGCACCAAAGGCGAGGCGTGTGATTACACAACGAACCCCGCCGGCTTTTGGAAAGAACTGAGCCCGCTGACGGAGAACGAAGAGCACGATAGTGATGACTATCCCGCCCGGGGAACGGCCAATTGCGATATCGCCTCCACGGGTTACTGGCAATACACCCAGGTGATCAAAGTATACGATACGACCGATCCGGTAATTACGTATGAAATTCCCGATCCCTTCTGTTCGTTTTCCGGAAATGAAGATCAGGGGTGCCCGGCTGACGTCCTTATCGACTTCCGGGTAGCAGAAAACTGCACCCCCGAAGACCTAACGATCCAGGTAGAACTGGATGCATTTGCCGACGGCGAGCTCGATGGAGACCTCAGCGATCAGCTTAGCGGCCAGTATCCGGATTATACCCTGAGCGGCACTTTCCCGCTGGGTGATCACCGACTACTGATAACCGTTAGCGACGGCTGTGGGAACCGGTCCGGTCAGGAAATTCTCTTCTCGGTAGTGGATTGCAAGGCACCGGGCCCGATCTGTCTGAACGGTCTGGCCGTGGATCTGATGCCGGTAATTCCGGAAGAAGATATCGACGGCGACGGAGTGGCGGATAATGGGGCGGTCACCATCTGGGCTTCGGATTTCATTGCCAGCCCGGTATCCGATTGTTCCGGCCCGGTTAGCTATTCGATCAATCGCTCGCTGACGGAAAGTCCGGACCCCTCGCAAACGTCACTGACTCTCGTTTGCGGCGATGCCCCCACCCAACTGATCCAGATCTGGGCGTACGATGCAGCCGGCAACGCCGATCTGTGCGAAACTTACCTTATGGTGCAGGATAATCTGGTGCAATGTGACGGTAGCCAGGGCGCTATTGCGGGCACGATCCGCACGGAAACAGCGGTCTCGGTACCCGGTGTAGCGGTTCATATCAGCGGCAACACCTCCGCCGAACGCCAAACCGATGGGACCGGCCATTACCGTTTCGGAGAACTCGCGGAAGGCTATGACTATTCCATTACGCCGCAACTGGATACGGACCCGCTGAATGGCGTTTCTACCTTCGACCTCATCCTGATGAGCAAACATATTCTGGGCACCCAGGGTTTGGAGAGCCCATACCAGATGATCGCGGCAGATGTCAACAATTCCGGCAGTATCACTTCTCTCGATGCTATCGCACTCCGGCGATTGATCCTGAACATCGATCTGGAGTTCGGGAACAACACCAGTTGGCGTTTTGTACCGACGGCTTATCGCTTTCCGTTACCGGGGGATCCCTGGCAGGTGCCCTTCCCGGAAGTGGCTCACATCAACGACCTGCAGGGAGACAGGGGAGACCAGGAATTTGTAGGGATCAAGATCGGAGACCTGAATGGTAGTGTCATTACCGATGCGCTGGCGGCGACATCACGCGGGACCGGTGCCGCCTTGCAGCTTACCGTGGCAGCAAGTTTATTGCAGCCCAATCAAACGGAACGCATCCCCGTACGGGCGGATGATCTGGCTGCGTACCAGGGTTTTCAGGGTACCCTGCAATGGACCGATGAACGGATAGAGATCCTGGGCATCGAGCCGGGGATTATGGAAAGAGAGCACTTTGGGTTAAACCGTTTGCCGGAAGGTACGCTGACCTTCAGCTGGTACGGTGCCGAGTTGGAAGAACCGGACGAACCCCTGTTTACCTTATTGGTGAGGGCACGTCAGGAAGTTCAGATCAGTGAGGTATTGCTTCTTTCCTCCCGTCTGACGCGGGCAGAGGCCTACGATCGGGAGGGAACGCTGCGGCCGCTGGCGCTGGAATTTGTTACCTCATCGGTACCGACCTCCGTTCGGCTGGAACAGAATTTCCCGAACCCTTTTCGCGGAACTTCCCAGATCGGGTTCTACCTGCCGGAAGCGGCCGGTATTCAGTTACAGATCCGTGATGCCTCCGGCCGCTTACTTAAGACCATGGGCGGAGACTTTGGACCTGGTCATCACCGATTGAGCCTCGATCGAAACGAATTGGGAGGTAGCGGCGTTCTGTATTACACCCTGACGAGCGGTAATTTTACGGCCACCCGTAAAATGATCGTGCTGGACTAACAAAATAATGCAAAATTCGGATCTGCTGCGATACTTTTAACAAGGTATCGCAGCAGCTATTTTACCAGCGATCCAGTTCTACGGAAATGTGGTCGTGTTGCGGTTCAAAATCAAAGACGACCTCCTGGAAACGCGGTAAGCGCCATTTGGACCGCGGCTTTTTGGAAAAGGCATAAGGTTCGGTAGGAATGCCCAGCCAGTTGCGATCCATGGTGCCGTTGCCGTTCACATCGTGCATGATGGCTACGGCACAGGGGCCGAATTTGACGTGATCGACGGGGATGTTCACCGTGCCGGTGTGGTCTACATCGTATCCCTTCAGCACGGCTTTTTCCTTGATGAGAAAATTTTCTTCCGAATCGTAGACACCGACCCAGATCGTCCCCTGGGCGTGTTGCACATTCCGGACCTTCAGGTAAAGGACCCCTTTTTCCGGTTCTCCGTTGGAAGCGGAAAGGTAATACAGCGGCAACAGCAGTAGAAAGTATAAACGCAACATAATCAGGTGTAAATCAGCTCATGCAATTTAGACGGAAGCAGGCGATAAAAATTGTCCTGGTGCAGACCGGAACCGGATATTCGTAAAATTAGCAAGAATCGCGCCGCTTTTAGAGGGGCGATCAGCCTGCGGGACGGCCTGTTCCGTTTTCGACCTGGCCTTACCGGTCAGATTTCTTCCTGATCCAGATCCGTTTTGCCCACGTATACGAGGATGAACCCGATGATCACCATGGCCAGCTTGGCCACAAAACCAAACAGGGCACCCATCCGGTCCAGCCAGACCAGGTAGGATAGTTTCACACCCACGATACTGAGTACAAGGGCCAGGAATCCGACGCCGGCCAGTAAAAAACCAATGGTAGTAATGGTTACTCTGGTATTTTCAGTCATAATTTCCGTTTGTAAAAATTCACACAAATAACAACTATTCTTTCCATTTGATGGTTGAAAAAGGGCTAATTTTGTCAGAAATCGAAAGTTGCCAGCATAAAACCTATGGTGAAAATAATCGAATGTCCCCGGGATGCAATGCAGGGGCTGAAAACCTTTATCCCTACCGAAACCAAAGCCGCTTATCTCAATGAATTGCTGCGCGTCGGCTTCCACACTCTGGATTTCGGCAGTTTCGTTTCTCCCAAGGCCATTCCGCAGATGCGGGATACGGCCGAAGTACTTAGTCAACTGGACCTTTCCAATACCGACACCAAACTACTGGCCATCGTCGCCAACCGACGGGGGGCGGAATCCGCCATCGCCTTTCCGGAGATCGATTATCTGGGCTACCCCTTTTCCATATCCGAGACCTTTCAGTTGCGAAATACAAACGCCACCATTGCCGAATCCCTCGAGCGGGTACAGGAAATTCAGGAACTCTGTGTGGCCCACAACAAGGAAATGGTGATCTATATTTCCATGGGTTTCGGCAATCCCTACGGCGATCCCTGGAATGTGGAGATCGCCCAGCGCTGGGTGGATGAACTGGAAACCATGGGGATCACCATCTTTCAGCTTTCCGACACCATCGGCGTGGCGAATCCCGCGAATATTGCCTATCTGTTCAGTTCGCTGATCCCGGCTTATCCGGACCTGGAGATCGGTGCCCATTTCCATACCCAGCCGCACAACTGGGAAGAAAAGGTGAAAACTGCTTACGAAAACGGCTGCCGCCGCTTTGACGGAGCCATTAAGGGCTTTGGCGGATGCCCGATGGCCAAGGATGATCTGACCGGAAATATGCCCACCGAGAAGCTGTTGGCCTTTTTTGAAGAAGCAGAGGTTCCTACCGGAGTGGACCGGAAATTATTTCTCGAGGCGATGCAGGATGCCGTAGAAGTATTCCCCTAAGGTAATACCCTTCTGCTGGTAATACCCAAATACAAAGCGGGGTGTCGCACTGTGCAACACCCCGCTTCGTATCGGGTCCGTATACTCCGGTCAATTATGCGGAAAAGGAAGTCCCGCAACCGCAGGTATCGGAAGCATTCGGATTATTGAAAGTAAAACCCCGGTTATTCAGTCCTTCTACCCAGTCGATCTCCATGCCGATCAGATAGATGCCGTGGGATTTTTCCATGAGCACCTTGATGCCGTGCACTTCAAAAACCTGGTCTTTTTCTTTCTGGACGTCGAAACCGAGAATATAGGAAAACCCGGAACAGCCACCACCTTTCACGCCGATGCGTAGGCCGTGATCCTCCGGTACGTTCTGCTCTGCTCGGATGCGCAACAGTTGATTAATGGCTCCCTCCGTCAGGGAAACGGGAGCGTTTGTTATTGTGGCGTTCATTGTATCAATCATTTTTTGTCAGGTCCTGCATATCACTCCGGGCGATATACCACTAAGGATACTATGCAAAACTAAGCAAAATAATAACGTCAAAGGTAGCCTTTTGGTTGGCTTATTGGCCAATGGATGTTACATTTGTCGGATTCGTGTTCTGTAGCATTAAGTTCACCTGATAATTCCGGCCCCTGTTTTGGCACTATCCCTGATGGCTGCAACCGCCCATCGCCACGGCAGATCTCTTTCCTGCAATCCGGTTGGTGTCAAAATGACCACGTAATTTTCCAACCAGACTTTATGTTACGACGTCTTAGCTAACTGAAAACCTAAATAAAATCCATGTCGGTCATCACCGTAATTCTCGAGATTATAAAAATTAGCGTTCCCGCTCTGATCGTATTTTTTACCGTTAACTATCTGTTCCGAAATTATCTGGAAGGCCAGCAAAGGCTGCGGCAACAGGAAATAGAAAGAGAACAGAAAGGAGCGTCCCTGCCGTTGCGGATGCAGGCCTACGAACGACTATCCCTCTTTTGCGAACGGGTTTCCATCCCCACTTTGCTACTGCGGGTCCCTCCCGGGGACCAACCGGCCAAAACCTACCGCCTGGCCCTACTGCTGGCTATTCAGCAGGAATTCGAGCATAACATTACCCAACAGGTTTACATCTCCAGCCAGTTGTGGGAGATCATTAAGGCGGCCCGCGACGACGCGGTCAACTTCATTTCTGTTGTATCGGAAAAGATCGAGCCGGACGCTTCTGCCGCTGAATTCAGGAAAGCGCTATTGAATTATAATGCCGGCCGGGAAGCGACCGGTATGGACACGGCTTTACAAGCCATAAAAAAAGAGGCCTCGATCTATTTATGAATCCACGCAGACAATTTTTAAGAAAAATGACGGAGTTCGGCACCGCATTTGCCGTAAGTCCGTTCCTACAATCCTCGCAGGGCGACAAGCTGCTCGCAGCTTTCGAACGTACCCAGGCCCAACGACTGGCCGAAGCTACTACCGATGAGGATTTCTGGAATCAGATCCAGCAAGCTTACACGGTTTCCGCCAATGTGATCAACCTGAATAACGGTGGGGTGTGCCCCCAGCCCAAGGTGGTGCAGGAAGCCGTCGAACACTATAACCGCCTCAGCAATCAGGCACCGTCCTACTACATGTGGCGGATACTTGATGCCGGGCGTGAACCTTTGCGCCGTAAACTGGCGGACCTCCTGGGGGCATCCCCGGACGAGATCGCCATCAACCGGAATTCCAGTGAAGGCCTGGAAACCATCATCTTCGGTTTGCGCCTGCGGGCCGGCGATGAGGTGGTACTGACCAAACAGGACTATCCCAATATGATCAATGCCTACAAGCAGCGCGAACACCGGGATGGTATCAAGCTGAAATGGTTGTCCTTTGACCTGCCACTGGAAAATGACGATGAGATCGTCCAGACTTTCGTCAACGCCTTTACGGAAAAGACCAAAGTGGTGCACATCACGCACATGATCAACTGGAACGGGCAGATCATGCCGGTGAAGAAGATCGCCGATGCGGCCCACGAACGCGGTATCGAAGTGGTGGTGGACAGCGCCCATACCTTTGCGCACCTGAATTACAGCATTGAGGATCTGGGCTGCGATTACTGGGCCACCAGTCTGCACAAATGGCTGTGTGCTCCTTTCGGCAGCGGCATGCTCTACGTTAAAAAAGAAAAGATCGCTAATCTTTATCCGCTGTTTGCCGCTCCGGATCCCGAAAGCGATGATATCCGCAAATTCGAAAACCTGGGTACCCGATCCTTCGCCATCGAACAGGCCATTGGTCATGCCGTCAATTTCTTCCACATGATCGGAGCGGAGCGGAAAGAAGCGCGACTGCACTATCTCAAGAACTACTGGGCCGAAAAAGCGCAGGAGTTTCCCGGAGTAAGCATCGGTACCTCCCTGCACCGGGATTACGGTTGTGCGATCGGCCTGTTGCAGATCGAAGGGCACGATCCGGTAGATGTGAGCAGCTGGTTATTCCGGAATTACAAGCTCCATACGGTGGGCATCAAATGGGACAATATTAACGGAGTGCGTATTACGCCGAATGTCTACACCACTCCCCGTGATCTCGATGTACTGGTGGATGCGATCCGGGAGTACCCCGTTTGATATTTGGCCTAAAAAAAACAGGGCGGCATCAGACTGCCGCCCCGATACAATTCGGGTTTAGAAATATTCCCGTTAGAAATTATTGAGCTAGATCGTGTTACATAAAATGTATGGAAAGAGATCCTTAGCGTTAAATAAGAGCACGCCCTTAGGGGCACAGAGGTTGTCAAGAAAAATTAAGGCATAAAAAACCCTGTAAAATACTGCGGCAAATACGGTCTTTAATCTGGTTGACCCAAAAAGCAGGTGTAACAATTTCTTGTTACACCTGCTTGCTTTTTACCGGTAGAAATTATTGGAAATTAGATTTGATTTGTTGTGTAATCAATTGATATACAGCAGGGTATTTGTTCTTGCCAATAGCCAGGGTGCCGTAGCTGCAAAAAACGTTAAAATTCCTTCCGGTAAGGTTTGACCGTGGAAAGAAAACAGATTTCCCGCTGGTGACCGTACCCGCCGGAAGTCCCGTTGACGGATGGCCAATGGTCATCGTTAGGGATAGACGGAAAGCACCATATTTACGGACAGCATGTATAAAAGATGAAATATTATGAACCGGGAAATTGAATGTTGGCAACCCGTGCACTGGCCGGCGATCTGGGCGATGGCCCTGCTTTGGTTTTTCACCGGCTGCGCGGTATCTCCCAAAAAGGAAGCGCAGGATCTGCCACGTGTGATCGCCTTTTACACGGCTGAAAACGACCGGGCCCATATCAGTTTTGTGCACGAAGCGAATCGTTGGTTCGAGCGGATGGGGCGGGAGTACAAATTTGCCTATGATTCCACCTCTAACTGGGATCTCCTGAACGAAGATCACCTTCGAAATTACCAATTGGTCGTTTTTCTGGATACGCGTCCGGAAACGAGCGACCAGCGGTCTGCCTTTGAGCAATACATGAAAAATGGCGGCGCCTGGATGGGATTTCACTTTTCGGCTTTTGCGCTTACTCCTTCCGCTTTTCCCCAGAATTGGGACTGGTATCACAACGAATTTCTGGGATCGGGACAATACCAAAGCAACACCTGGCGCCCGACCTCGGCTCGCCTGAAAGTGGAAGCACCGGATCATCCCGTTGCCCGGCAATTGCCCGCGCTGATCACTTCCTCTCCCAACGAATGGTATCGCTGGCAGAATAATCTCCGGGAAGATCCCGCAATTCGGGCACTGCTGTCCATTGATCCCAGTAGCTTTCCCCTGGGAACCGGGCCCAAGCCGCATGAGATCTGGCACAGCGGGGATTATCCGGTAGTCTGGACGAATATGCAATACCGGATGATCTACTTCAATATGGGCCATAACGATATCGACTACGAGGGCGGCACCAACCGGGAATTATCCTTCACCTTCGGTAATCCGGAGCAGGACCGACTGGTACGCAATGCGATCCTGTGGCTGACCGGCATCCATGAAAACCGGTAGTTTTCGGTACCTATGATTTCAGGTATTTTCCTTTTGGGATCATTTCCCATATTTGTCGGATTAGATGGACATGAACACCTAAAACTTCAAGGTCGGCAGCCCCTCTGCCGGCCTTTTTTTAAGTCTTGGCTTGCCGGCGGCCACGCAGCGGACGCAAACTCCAGATGATGATCAGGCCGAGAAGACCCGCCGACAGCCAGAAAACCTGCCCGTAACTCCAACCCGCATCCAGCAAAAGCCCGAAACTGATCGGTCCCAGCGCCGTACTGAACACGATGATGGTCATGAAAACACTGCGCACGGTGCCGATGATCTCCGTACCGAAGACCTCCGCAAACAGGGCGTTCTTGATGGTACTGCCGCCGCCGTTAGAGATCGCGATGAGTACGAGTGCCAGCGGATAGCTCAGCGGGTGGGTGAAGGAAGCCAGCAAAATAACTCCGGCGGTATAGGGCAGTAACACAAAGGGAAAGAGGCGGCGAGCGGTCAGGCTATCCACCAGCGGGCCGGAACTCATCATCGACAGCGCACTGGCGATGGCGTAAACGGAAAGTGAACCGGCCACCCAGGCCGGATCCCAGCCGCGACTGTTGCCGAGTTTGATCTGAAAGAAGAAAATAGCGGTATTCAAAAAGCCCATGATGAAGACCATGGGGGTGATGATCCAGAAGTCTTTGTCCCGCATGACCCGAAAGGGATTTTTACTTTTTGACACTTCGGCGCCCTCCGTCTGGTGGGGATAGATCACGCTGCGTTCCTGTCCCTTCAGAAAGAAAAGTATGAGGGGCAGCACCACAACGGCCAGACTGAGCGCCTCGAGTTGCAGGCTGGTCCGCCAGCCCAACGCTCCGATGAGCAGCGCAATCAGCAACGGGAGCGTAGCTTCGCCCAGCGGATGCCCCAGGGTGGCTATACTGATGGCCTTACCACGATTTGAGTCAAACGCGCGGGCCATAGTCGAAATGGACGTATGACTCATCAGTCCCTGGCCGAAAAGGCGCAGCCCAAAAAATCCAAACAGGATCATAACGGGATGAATGGCCAATGACAGCAGCAGACAGGCGACACCCAGCCCGAGGACTACACCGATGGAAAATCGCCGCAACGATACGGTATCTACCAGTCGGCCAATGAACGGAAGGGAAAATGCCGAGCCCATCGTCGCAACGGCGTACAGGGAACTCAGTCCGGTATTCGTAAATCCGAATACCCGTTCGATCTCCGGGATATAGAGTGAGATCAGGAAAGTCTGTCCGAAGCTGGAGAAGTAGGTGAGCAGGACGCCAAAAAATAAAAGATAACGGTTGGTGCGGATAAAGTACCAAAAACTGCGCATGACGGTTGGTTTTGCGTCACGAAGGTAAGGGATTAAGTTGCGGGTTTTTCCCATCATATTAACCATAACTGATGTTTATACCGCTAATTTGCGCCAAAGCCGGTCGGCAGGTGAGAAAATCCCCTTTGCTTTGCCGGGTAGAGATCATTACTCATCCAAAAACCGCGGGAAAATGGTTAGCTTAACGGTATCATTTTCCGGCAGCTACCATATTGTCGGGACGAGCCTAAAACCCATCATCATGCATTCCCAGTCCATCCTTTGGGGCCGGAGTCTCCCGGCCACATTCCTTATTCCATGCCTTTTAACTTTGCTGTTGGCCAGTACGGCCTGCCGGCAAACCACCAAACCGACGGCGGATCTGATCGTAACCAATGCCCGGATCTGGACGGGTGATGAGGCCAATACTGTGGCCGAAGCCATGGCCATCGGTGGAGATACCATCCTGGCCGTTGGTGATCTGGCCGAAATAGAGGACTACCGGGGAGAACAGACCGCCAGTCTGGATGCGGCGGGGAAACTCATCGTTCCCGGATTTATCGACAGTCATGTCCACTTCATGAACGGAGGGCTCGGGCTGGCCAGCATCCAGCTCCGCGATGCCAAAACCCCGGAAGCGTTTGCCCGCCGCTTTGCGGAATACGTGCGAGCACTCGAACCCGGCACCTGGATCCTGGAAGGGAACTGGGACCACGAACAGTGGGGCGGCGAACTGCCTACCCGCGAATGGATCGACCGCTACACCCCCAATAATCCGGTCTTTGTACAACGGCTGGACGGTCATATGGCGCTGGCGAACTCCGCGGCCCTGGAGGCTGCCGGTGTCACCCAAAGTACGGAAGAGGTATTCGGCGGCACCATTGTGCGCGATGCGGCGGGCGTACCGACCGGTATTCTCAAAGACAACGCCATGGGCCTGGTTTATCCCAGCATACCCGATCCGGGCGTAGCCCAGGAAGACCGGGCGCTACGGGCTGCGATGGAATTTGTGGCTTCCCACGGCGTGACTTCCATCCACAATATGGACCCGGGAGGCATCGGTCTCCTGGAAGCCTACGAACGCCTGCGGGCGGCCAACCAACAGATCACCCGCTTCTACGTGGCACTTGGCCTGCGTCATTGGATGGATCTTCGGGATAAGATCCAGGAGGATGGTGCGGGCGACCGGTGGCTGAAGATCGGTGTGCTAAAGGCTATGATCGACGGCTCTCTGGGATCCCACACGGCCGCCTTTTTCGAGCCCTTTACCGACGCTCCGCAGGATACGGGCTTGTTCGTCAACCGGCCGGATAGTCTGTACCGCTGGATCAAGGGAGCGGATGCGGCGGGGCTTCAGGTGGCAGTCCACGCCATCGGGGATAAAGCGATTCACGAAGTGCTCAATACTTTCGAGCAGGTTGCGGCCGAAAATGGCCCGAAGGATCGCCGTTTTCGCATTGAACACGCCCAGCATATCGCTCCGGCGGATATTCCCCGGTTTGCCGCACAGGGAGTCATTGCCAGCATGCAGCCTTACCACGCGATCGACGACGGGCGCTGGGCCGATAAGGTCATCGGGGAAGCGCGCAGTAAAACCACTTACGCCTTCCGGTCCCTACTGGATGCGGAGGCCGATCTGGCTTTTGGAAGCGACTGGTTCGTTGCTCCGCCTACGCCGCTGGAAGGGATCTACGCGGCGGTTACCCGGCGCACACTGGATGATGCTCATCCGGACGGTTGGGTACCCGAACAGAAGATCACCGTGACCGAAGCCCTGCGGGCCTATACCATGGGCGCCGCATTCGCTGCCTTTGAAGAAGACCTAAAAGGATCTTTGGAGCCGGGGAAGCTGGCGGATTTCGTGATCCTGGATCGCAACATCTTTGAAATTGCACCGGAAACTATCCGGGAAGCCCGGGTAGAAAAAACGATAGTCGGCGGAAAAGTGGTTTTTGCGCGGCAGTAAGGGGATTGGCGGTACCGCTTTCCGTCCCACGATCCGTTGAATGAATAAATTCGAACCAAGCCCTTGAATCGCGTTATAATAAGGTGTATTTTCCCGCTTTTGCCTTAACCGAACACCATACATGAAATTTGTAGCGATCTCTGACACCCATGGCCTGCACCGGAACCTGTCTTTGCCGGAAGGCGACGTGATCATGCACGGCGGAGATTTTTGTGATCTCGGGAAAGAGGCACAGGTACACGATTTTCTGGACTGGTACGATTCACTGGATTTCGCCCATAAGATCTTCATTGCCGGGAATCACGACCTCATGGCCGCCGATGAGCCCAGGAAATTTCGCAGCCTCATTCCGGAAGGCATCACTTATCTGGAGGATAGCGGCATTACCATTGGAGGGATCCAGATCTGGGGATCGCCGTATCAGCCCGATCTGATCGGATGGGCGTTTGGGCGGCCCCGCGGTGCGGCCATGCAGCAGCACTGGGACCTGATCCCCGAATCGACCGATCTGCTCCTCACCCATACGCCCCCGCAGGGGATACTCGACCAATCGAGTTCCGGACTTACGCTCGGTTGTGAAGAACTGAAACAAAGGTTAGCGTTTATCCGGCCCCGGGTACACGTGTTCGGCCATATCCACGCTGCCTACGGTCAGGACCGGCGGGATGGGATCCACTTCATCAATGCCTCCAACATCAATTCCCGCCACGGCCTGGTCAATGAAGCGGTTACCTTCGAATGGTAGACCTGGCAAAAGTCTAAAACCGGATCATCGTATAACCCTCGTTCTGCAGGTTCAAAAACACCGTCATTGCCGATAGTGCCGTTTGTATCGGCGCAGCCAGATGCTGGGGATCAATGTTTCGGGCGTTGATCGACTGCCCGCACATATAGATCTGCGCTCCGGCTTTTTCCAAAGCTTCCATCAGCGGGATATTGGGATTGTCCACGCCGTATTTTTGGCGATAGGTCTCGTTATCCAGGGCATCCTTACTGGCTTTGTTGTGGATCACGCCCACTACTTTCAGATTTTTCAGCGGCACTCCGGCATTAGCGTGCATATTGATAAACCGGGCCAGCGTGTTGAGCATCGGGTTGACCGCAGCCGGATCATCCGGAGAATCGTGCACATCGAAGACGACCTTGTATTTCTTTTTGGTATCGGTTTTGAAATCCGGATTATCCACGGCAAAGGTGTTTCCGTAATTTTCGATGACGGGTCCCTTCACCCGGCGGCCGTTTTGGGCCAGGACCGGTTGGTGGAGTAAAAGCAGCAGAAAAAAAGCAGGTACTACGGTCCTGATCAAAATGATGGCGGTCTTTTGTAAGCGCATGTTGTGAACTTTGATGAATGATGAAGATGACTGCTTATTTGTGAAAACGAGGTGGTAAATTTTTCTCCTGCCGGTATGCAGGCAGTTGCGAACGTATGAATGGGGTCGGGGCAGCCTCCAGGGAATGGCTCTGATCTGGGTTAAATGTGATCCTGCAATATAGAAAGGGAATGGGAAACTGCGGGTAGTTTTTCGTCACGGAAATTGAAGGTATCAAAGATTAATTGGAAAAATGCGGAACATGCATAGGTAGAGAACTTCATTTAGTCTACCGGATATCGGTTTTTCCCAGGATTGGGTGTCGGATCAGAATGGGCCGGAACAGTCTTATGCCCAAAGATGCTTATTATTGTAGCGAAAACCCACAATGTGTCCTCACGACGCAAAATCGAACAAGTATGAAACTAAGCAAGACCTTTCTTACCCTACTTTTAATGGGGTGTAGCCTGTTATCGGTACGGGCTGATTTTAGTATCCATGCATTACAGGTAGAATACCAGACCACGCCCTTGGGCATCGATGAAGATCTGCCGCGGTTCAGCTGGCAAATGCAGGCCGATGATACCGAACGGGGCTACCGGCAAACCGCCTATCGCATAGTCGTAACGGATGAAAACCGACAGGAGGTATGGGATTCCGAAAAAGTCAGCTCGGACCAGTCGCTGAATATCTACTACGAGGGCCAACCGCTGGAGGCCACCACCCAGTACCATTGGACGGTGACCGTCTGGGATCAGGACGGTGCGCAACAAAGCAATACCTCCTGGTTCGAGACCGGACTGATGAACAGCGATCCGAAGCTCCCGGCCTGGAACGGAGCTACCTGGATCGGCGGACGCGATGATGATCAGGTTTTTTACCCACATTATCTGTCGGTATTCAAACTGGAATACAGCCTCGCTCTGGATGCCGCTTCCGGATCTACCCGTGCCGCTTTCGTGTTCGGAGGCAACGATCAGCGACTGATGGACCGCGATCTGAACATGCAGGCAGTCGAAAACGGGAAGGACGAAAGCTACATCGCCTTCGAACTGGATATTTCGGACCTGAACGACGGTAGCGGACCGGCAAAATTCAATATTTACCGGGTCGGTTACATCGAGGACGATCGGGCCGATGTACCCTGGAAAAGTATCGACATTCCGGCCGACAAGATCAGCAACTGGAATAAATACGAGGCGCACCATTTCTATGTAGACAACAATTTCGGCCTGTTTGAAATATTCCTGGATGGTCGGGAACCCGCGGACATGATCTCCGAAGGCGATCAGCAGGATTCTCCCTTCGCCATGCCCGGCATGAATATTAACCCGGTGGGCCGGGGGCACGACTACATCAGTTTTCCCATGCTTGGAGACATCGGCTTTCGCCTGCCCGCCGGACAGCAGGCTGCTTTCACGGATATCGCCATCCGGCATTATCGCTATCCTTCCAATGTTATCTATACCGAAGAACCCGGTGCCGCTTACCGTGGAACATTTTCCGAATTAGCGAAAAACGGATCCGGATTGGAAATAGAGGAAGGCAGTTTTCAGCTGAACGGCGGTGAGGACGGCGTCCTTTTGCTGGCCGATCCCAGTCGCAATGCCGTTCCCATGCTCCGCACGGAATTCACTACCGGGAACAAAACCGTAAAAAAAGCCCGCCTCTACGCTACGGCGCGCGGTATCTACGAACTGTATCTCAACGGAGAGCGGGTAGGGGAGGATTACTTCAATCCCGGACTGACCCAGTACAACAAAACCCACATGTACCAGACCTACGATGTAACGGACCTGATGCGTTCCGGCGGTAATGCTCTGGGGGCCTGGCTGAGTGAAGGCTGGTGGAGTGGTAACATTACCTATACGGGAGATAACTGGAATTTCTTTGGAGATCGCCAGTCCTTGCTCTGCCAGTTGATCATCACCTTTGAAGACGGTACGGAGCAGGTGATCGCTTCCAATCCCTACGATCAAAACTGGAAGTATTTCAACGACGGCCCCATTCGTTACGGCAGTTTTTTCCAGGGAGAAGTATACGACGCCCGGAAGGAAGCTGCTATCGAGGGCTGGAGCACGGCGGCCTACGATGATGCCGACTGGACAGCCGCGGTGGAAGTGCCGCTCGAAGGCAACAGCTATATAGGAACTTTCGACGCCGGCCGGCGCGGACAGATCACCTTTGATTACGATGACCTGAAGATCATGGGACAGGTCGGTAAAAATGCCGGCATAGCCAAGATCCTGACGCCCGTATCGGTAGAGGAGGTCCGCCCGGGCGTATACGTTTACGATATGGGGCAGAATATGGTCGGTTTTCCGCGGATCGAGCTGCCGGCCGGACCGGCCGGCGAGACCGTGACGCTTCGTTACGCGGAAGTGCGCTATCCGGATCTGCCGGAATACAGTGGCAATATCGGTATGATCATGCTGGAAAATATCCGGGCGGCACTTACGCAGGACGTACACATTCGTAAAGGAGGAGCCGAGGTCATTCAGCCGCGTTTTACTTTCCACGGCTTCCGGTTCCTGGAGATCACCGGGATCGACGAAGCTCTGCCGCTCGAATCCGTACAGGGGCTGGTGATCAGTTCGATCGATGAACTGGCTTCCAATTACGAGACTTCCAACGAGCTGGTCAACAAGCTCTGGGAAAACATCACCTGGTCCATGCGTGGCAACTTCCTGTCCATTCCTACCGATACCCCGGCCCGGAACGAGCGCATGGGTTGGAGCGGTGATATCAGTGTTTTTTCGCGGGCATCGACCTATCTGGCTTCGGTTAATCAATTCCTACGCCGGCACCTGTTGGCCATGCGCGACATTCAGCGGGAAGACGGCCGTTTCACCGATGTGGCCCCGGTTGGCGGTGGCTTCGGCGGTACCCTCTGGGGCAGTGCGGGCATCGTGGTCGCCTGGGAAACCTATCAGCAATTCGGTGACCTGGAACTGCTCCGGGAACACTACGATGCCATGAAGGATTACGTCGCCTATCTGGGTACCCGGATCGATGAAGAGACCAATATCCTGAACGAAGGGCCACTGGGGGACTGGCTGAGTCCGGAAGGCAACAAGAACGATAATACGCTTCTGTGGACGGCCTACCACGCCTACGATCTGGAGATCCTGGCGAAGACCGCCGAACTGCTCGGCAAAACGGCTGATGCCCGGGAATTTCGCCGGCAATACGAGGAGCGGAAGGCTTTCTTCAATGCCACTTATGTAGATCCGCAATCCCATAAAACCGTCAAATCGGGACTGGTAACGGCCGGACTGGCCCCTCCCGGTGAAACGCGCGAAGAAACCAAAACCGACAAAGGGGAATTGGTGGATACCCAGGCCTCTTACGCCATTCCACTGGCCTTGGGGATCTTCAACGAAGATCATAAACCGCAGGCAGTAAAAAATCTGGTAGCCGCAATCGAGCGGGAAAATACCGATGACAGCGGCGTCCGGCGGCCGTCCTATTCCCTGATGACCGGCTTTATCGGTACGGCTTCCCTGATGCAGGCACTGTCGGATAACGGAGAGGACGACGTGGCCTACCGCATGTTGCAGCAGGAGACCTACCCATCCTGGTTGTACTCCGTAGTCAACGGCGCGACTACCATCTGGGAACGCCTGAATTCCTACACCGTGGAGAACGGTTTCGGCGGTAATAACCGCATGAACTCCTTCAATCACTACTCCTTCGGGGCGGTAGCAGCCTGGATGTACAACTATTCCCTGGGAATCCAGCGCGATCCGAAAAGCCCCGGCTTCAAGCATTTTATCCTGCAGCCTACGCCGGATCCTACCGGAAAGATGAAGTTTGCCGAAGGCTATTACGATTCCATGTACGGTACCATTCGCAGTGCGTGGTCGCAGGAAGGTAAGACCTGGACGTATACCGTGAGCGTTCCGGGAAATACCACTGCCACCCTCTATTTGCCGGCCGCTTCGGCGAAGAAGGTACGGGAGCAGGGGAAAAAACTGAAAAAAGCTAAAGGGATCGAAGTGAAAGGACTGCAGGGAGACCGGCTCGAAATGACACTGGCGTCCGGAACATACGAATTTACGATCCGGCGGTAGTATTTTTTATCCGCGAGATCTAAAGATATGGATCATGCGAATCAGGAGTTAAACCTGTAATCAATGTGCCTTTAGGCACAAAATGTAGGTAGCAAAATGACCATTTGCCGGCTTAGCGTGCCGTAGGTACGCCATGTAAAACCATATTGCGTACCTACGGCACGCTGAACCTCCCAAATTATTGGACGGGCTACCTATATCTCGTCCCTCCGGGACTTTTAACTCCTGATTCGCATGAATCATGTTGCTGTAGATGGCGACCGGCTCTCACTCACACGATTCAAAATCATTTACCTGCTCCCTTATCCGAATTATTTACCACCGAAAACAGCGAAAAAGAGTAACCTCATTTTACGTCCGATCCGGTTTTTCCATGGGATGCTGATCGCGGCCACGCCCTGTTAGGTGTCAGAACGGAAAATTCCGGTGCCGAAGAATTACCGTTAAAAATGGTTTTCCTACCGTTGAAACGACGATATGGTCAGCTCCCTTAATAGGCCGGAAAAAATAGAGGAGGTAGCAATAAATTCATTTACTTTGCGCATCCGTAACAAAAGGTGAAACCCCGGAATTAATTAAGTGATAAGAAGCAATATATATTCAATTGCTTGTATTTGATGGATCTTATCAAGCTACTCTTCTTCTCAGGTTGACTGGCAATACGAGCTGATCATCCCTTTATTCTATCCGCAAACGTCTTTTAAAATGAGTCAAGCAAAGGTTTTGCTGTTATTGGCCGCGATGGCATTCGGTCTGTCTTCTTCAATTGTCCATGCTCAAAATTTGCCTGCTGATCCCGGACTCACGGCCGGATTTATAGAAAACCGGGGACAGGTCCACGATCAGCACGGTTTGCCCAATCCGGAGGTGCTTTATCTGCTGCCGCTGGGCAATGGCCTCAATGTACAGTTGCGCCGGGATGGTTTCAGTTACGATACTTATCAAACCCAGCCGGGGGACGGCCATTTCAAGCTGCACCGGGTAGATATCAACTTCTCCCACGCTAACCCGGCGGCCGAACTACTGGCGCTGGAACCGACCGGTGAGGTGCTCCATTACCCATCGACGGGAACCGAGCAGGTCCGTCAATTTAAAAAACTGGTCTACCGCAATATCTACCCCCGGATCGACATCGAATTCCTGGCTTCCGTCACTACCGGCAAACCGGTTGAATACAATTTTATTCTGCACCCGGGTGCCTGTCTGGCCGACGTTCAACTCGCCTATTCGGGTATGTCCGCACTCACGCTGGAAGAAGATATGCTGCGCCTGCAACTGGCGGATGTCGTACTCCGGGAAGAGATCCCCGTCAGTTTCTGGTCGGATGACCGGCAGTCGGTCGACATCGACTATCAGATCCTGGCCGGTACGCCGGAAGCGGTGATCGTGGGATTTTCCGCGCCCCTGGCGGAGATCCACCGCACCCTGGTGATCGACCCCATTCCCCATCTAGACTGGGCGACCTATCTGGGCGGCAGCGGCGATGACGGCAGTCGCGATCTGGTTTTGGATCCTGCCGGTAATGCCTACATCGTTGGTTCCAGCAACTCTATGAATGCGGTGGCCACAACCGGCACCTATCAGAATACCCTGGCCGGAGGCTACGATGCGTTCGTCGCTAAATTCGATAATGACGGACAGCGCTTGTGGAGTACCTATTTCGGCGGGACCGAAACGGACCTGGGACAAAATATCGATCTCGATCCCCAGGGGAACATTTACATTACGGGGGCAACAAACTCCACCGCCGGGATCGCCACTGCGGGCGCTGCTCAGGAGATCTACGGCGGCGGCGGGAACGATGGATACGTTGCCAAATTCAATGCCGGTGGGATACTGCAGTGGGCGAGTTACCTGGGGGGCTCCCGGGATGAATTCTCTAATGCACTGACGACGGACCTCTCCGGCAACGTCTTTATCTCCGGCTGGACCAATTCGGATGACGGTATCGCTACGGCCGGGGCCCACCAGACCGTTTTCTCCAGCGGTCAGGATGTCTATCTGACAAAATACGATACCGATGGCAACCTGCAATGGAGCACCTACTACGGCGATGCGGGGCTGGACATTGGACTCCAGCTGGAAGCGGACGCAAGCGGGAACGTCCTGCTATCGGGCTGGACTTCTTCCACTACCAATATCGCTACCGCCGGTAGTCATCAGGATACCTACGGCGGCGGAACGGCCGACGCATTTCTGGTTTTTTTCGATGAAGCCGGCGTTCGCCAGTGGGCCACCTATTACGGTGGATCCGGCGACGATTACGGAGATGCCCTGCAACTGGATGACTCGGGCAATATCTTCCTGGGTGGGCCCTGTACTTCGGCCGACGCTATGGCCACGGCCGGCACCCATCAACCTGCCAAAAGTGTTGGTTTCGATGCCTTCCTGGCGAAACTGGATGCCGGCGGTGTCCGGCAATGGGGTACCTATTACGGTGGTGGTCAGGATGAAACCGGCTACGGGATCGCCATCGGTGCGGATGGCGGCGTATATCTGACCGGATTTACCAATTCTGCCGATGGGATCGCCACCGCCGATGCGCACCAGACGATTTTCGCCGGTGGGGACTGGGATGGATACTGGGTAAAATTCGATGCCGTCGGAATGCGCGAAGTAGGCACATATTTTGGTGGTGCGCTCAGCGATCAGGCCTATGCCATCGATGTGGACGCTTCCGATCAGGTTTTCCTGGCCGGCGTCAGCAGTTCGATGCAGGATATCAGTAAGGGGACGATCCACCAGCCGGACTTTGGTGGTGGCGGGACCGATGCCTTTCTGGCGCGTTTCGGTCCGTGTAATGAACCGGTGCTGGATGTGCCGAACGGCGGCTATCTCTGCGCCAATCAGGATTTCGTGCTGGAACTGAATTTTTCGGAAGCCGGACCCTATACCTTCATTTACACCATTGACGGTGTCGAACAATCGCCGGTCACTACTTCGGATACTGCTTATTTACTGTCGCTCACTTCGGCGGATTATCAGGATTCGGTAGTGATCACGGCCGTAAGCAGTGGAGACTGTGAAGGTACGATCACGGGTTTGCCTTTCATTCGTACGGTAGAACCACTGGCTGCCGCGGCGCCGACCGTGGATTGTGATACGCCCAGCCAGACTTACACCGTCAGCGTTGAGCTTTCGGGAGGAGCGCTCAGTTACGTTCCGGTGGCTCCGGCTACGGGCACGGTCAACGGCAATATATTTACCACGGACCCGATCCCCGCGGCCCAGGACTATTCCTTCCAGCTTACTTCCGGTCTGGGCTGTGATACGATTACGATCAGCGGCGTGCCGCAGTGCGATGGACCCTGCCAGTCACTTAATATCACGGCCTCCGGTAACGGCCCGATCTGCGAAGGGGAGGACATCCAGCTAACGGCCGAAGACGGCGCGATGAACTACAACTGGAGCGGCCCCGCCAATTTCACCAGCACCGAACAGAATCCGACCATTACGAATGTAACGGCGGCTTTTGCCGGTACCTACCAACTGATCGCCGATGACGGGAACGGCTGCTCGGAAACCTTCACCGTAGAAATTGTCGTCAACCGGGCTCCGGTGATCAACAGCATCGATGCTCCGCCCCTGACCTGTGCGGATAACAGTACGACGGTTACCGTTGACGCCAGCGGTACGGGTACTTTGGAATATTCTCTGGATGGGATCACCTACAGTGCGCAGAATACTTTCCCGGACCTCACGGCCGGCAATTATGATCTCTATGTGCGGGACGATTCCGGTTGTGTCAAGGAAAGCACCATCAGTCTGCAGACCGCCGACGGGCCGGTTATTACGTCCCTGGAGGTCGTACCGCCGGACTGCGGTGAAACAAACGGGGCCATCAATATCATCGCTTCCGGAGACCAGCAACCACTCGAATACTCCATCAACGACGGGGGGACCTTCCAGGCCGGCAATACCTTTGAAAACTTGCCCGCCGGGAGCTATCCGGTCATCGTACGCGATGCGGCCGGCTGCGTGATCTCCGCTTCGGCTACCCTCGCCGGTGGTGGTGAGCCTCCGGTGATCGATGAAGTACTCATCGAGCAGGCGGCCTGTGCCATTGATCAGAACAGCATTACGGTGAATGCCGTGAGCGCCAGCAATCAGTTGTCCTACTCCATTAACGGAACGGATTTTCAGAACAGCAATCGCTTTACCAATTTGCTGCCCGGAAACTACTCCGTCACCGTGGAGGATGAAAACGGCTGTTCGGTGACCGAAGTAGTCAACATTCCACCGCTGAGCGTATTGGTCATCGATGAGGTGGTCAGCCGACCGGCCGATTGCCGGGGCAACAGCGGTAGCGTGGAAGTGATAGCCAGAGGTGGCTCCGGCTTGATTACCTACCAACTGGATACCACGGTACAGACCACTCCGGAATTTGAAGGCCTGGCTCCGGGGAATTATCTGCTGACGGTTTCGGATGAATCCGGTTGCAGCCTTTCCCGGCAGATCAATGTCGCCCGCGGCGATTGTCCGATCTACATCGCCAATGCCTTCTCACCGAACGGTGACGGCGTGAACGATCGTTTTGCGGTATTTGCCGCCGCCGGTATCGTCGGTCAGGTAGAGACCTATCGCATCTTCAACCGCTGGGGCAATCAGGTGTACGAGGCCAACGGTTTTCCGCTGGGAGATCAGGGACTGTGGTGGGACGGCTCGGTCCAGGGACGTCCGGTGGCTACCGGGATGTACCTCTATTACCTGGTGATCCAGCTGGATGGCGGAGAACAGATCATCGAGCAGGGTGAGGTGAATGTGGTACGCTAGTGGGCTGTAGAATTAATTTCCAAACATTTGCTCCTGCTGTTTAGGTAGAATTGTTTGGGATTAATTTGGTATGCATTTTTTCAATGGCAATATCACTTTCAACTGCAATAGCAAGTGAAAGGCAACAGCTTACATCGTCATTGACCTTTTTGCCTGATTTTAAACTATTGGAATTGATATTGCCATTGGATTTGCCATTCTTTAATTCACAAAGTGCCGGATCCACTAAACTTAGGTAAGCGTCGCGGCCTGTGCGGTTAAATTTTCCGGCAATGGATTCCACCGAAATCCATTATGGGATGTTTACCTGATAGAACAGGTCCCTGACGCAAACTAAAGTGATGAAGAAGGAAGTAAAAAAGGAGCTCGTGCAATTCGGCATTATCGGGCTCATCGCCCTGGTGTTGTACGCCACGAGCCTGCACACCCAGGCGATCGGTTATTTGCAACGGGCCCTGCTGGCTACCGGCCTCATTCGCCCGGATACGGAACAGCTTGCAGCAGCAGAACTGGAAAGCCGGCCGCCATTGGACCTGAATATCGGCCTGCTGGACGTCAACGGTCAGCCGGTAGTAATGGAAGCGTTCCGCGGCAAGGTCATTTTCGTCAACCTCTGGGCTACCTGGTGCCCGCCCTGCCTGGCGGAAATGCCGAATATCGATCAGTTGTACCGGGATATGGACGAGGAGGACGTCGTTTTTGTCATGCTTTCCGTCGATAAGGATTTCTCCAAGGCCAAAACCTACGTGGAAGGGCAAGACTTTGCGCTCCCCATTTATCAGGTACTGCGTAACTGGCCGCCCGAACTGGACGCCACCACCATCCCCTCCACTTTCGTGATCGACCGGTCCGGCAGGATCGTACTGGAGCACCGGGGAATGGCCAAGTACAATACCGAAGATTTCCGGTCCTTTTTGCGCGGCTTACTGTAGCGCATCGGGAAAAGCGGATACTGCACACGATTTCCGGAGACCGGGACGTTCCAGTTTGGTATTAATTTTTTGTATCATTGATCGTCCGGAACCAGCCCTGGATCGCCATCGGTCGGGCTCCTTAATTTTGCAGAATCCTATACCTTATGTCGGAACAAATTTTGGTATCGCCCAATTCGAAAAGTGACACGGCCCTGCGCTGGATCAGCCGGATTATGGTCGCTACCGTCTGGACCAGTGCATTGCTGTTCGGGCTCTTTATCCTGTCTTTCTATTTTGTGGCTTTGCTTAAAGGCAATACGGAGCAGTGGAATGAGATCCTGCCCGGCCTGTACGATACCCGCACGGGATCGGCAACGATCGGGATCGGCATTCACTTCGCAGCGGGAGGCATCATTCTCGTACTGGGCTGTATCCAGTTGCTCCGGCAGGTCCGGGAAAAGTATCCGGCACTGCACCGCTGGCTGGGCCGGCTTTATGTAACCGCTTCGTTATTGACCGCTCTAGGCGGTCTGGTCTTCATATTTGTCAAAGGTACCATCGGCGGCACGGTGATGGACATCGGTTTCGCGGGATACGGAATACTGATGTTCCTGGCTGCGGTAGAGACGATCCGCCACGCGCGCGCCGGGCGTATGGAACGCCACCGGGCCTGGGCGATCCGGCTTTTTGCCCTCGCTATCGGATCGTGGTTGTACCGGATGGACTACGGCTTCTGGATCCTGTTTACGGATGGGCTCTGGCATACGGACACCTTCACCGGTGGATTTGATTACTTTATGGACTTCTTTTTCTATCTGCCCAATCTGGTAGTGGCCGAATTTTTCATTCGTCGGCAGCGCCTCGTCCAACAGCCCGTCCTCAAATGGCTGGCGGCTTCGGGAATGGTCGTGGCTACGGCCTTTCTCATCCTCGCAACTTACTTCTTTACGCTGCATTATTGGGGCCCGGCGATCGTGGAACTATTTACAGGTGCCTGAAACGATGCTGGTCTTACGGATTTTGCAGAAATGCGACGCATCGGGAATTAAAATATTATTTTGGTAGTTATGGGGTTGGATATTTATGGAATTAGCCAGCTACATACAACACATCAGGATCCACCTGATCCGTACCCACGTCCGGGTACTGGACTGGTTTGAGGTGTCGGATGCGCTGAAAGCTTACCGACCCGCAGACGGGGGCTGGACCGTTGCCGAGATCCTGGAACACATTGCACTGACCAGTCATTTCCTACTAATCCTGATCGATAAGGGAACGGGGAAAGCCCTGCGCAATGTCCGGGAATTATCGCTGGACAGGCTGCTGGCGGAAACCGTTTTCGACCCGGCGCGTATCAATGCGATCGGGGTGCACAAATCGTTCGACTGGATCCGGCCGGAACACATGGAGCCAACTGGCACCAAAAGTGAGCTGACGGTAAAAGCCGAACTGACCGATCAGTTGCAGCAATGTCTGACCTATCTGGACCGGCTCCATGCCGGAGAAGGCCTGCTTTATACCACCACCATGACGGTCAACGGACTCGGTCGGCTGAATGTCTACGAATACATTTATTTCCTCAGTAAACACGCAGAGCGCCATTTGCAGCAAATGGAAGAAAACCGGACGGAGTTTCTGGAGTTTTCCCGGGCGCACGAATCAAATTAAAACCATGACACTGGAAGACCTGGGATATAACGATCGATTGAAAGCCTACTACCGCGAACGTCAACTGGATGGGTATAGCATCGGCCGGATCGTATCCGAGCACAAAGAAAGATATACGGTAAAAACCACCGATGGCGAATTTCAGTCCGAACTCATCGGAAACCTCCGCTTCACAGCCGAAAGCCGGTACGATTTTCCGGCGGTTGGTGATTGGGTTGCCATCTCGGAATACGATGAAGATAAAGCGCTGATCCACGCCATTTTCCCCCGCAGTTCCATCATCGAGCGGCAGGCCGCCGGCCGATCCGCCCAGGTGCAGATCATTGCCACCAATATTGATTACGGCTTGATCGTACAGGCTGTAGACCGGGATTTTAACCCCAACCGCCTGGAACGTTACCTGACGATTTGCCACGCGTCCGGTGTAGAACCGATCGTGGTGCTGACCAAGATCGACCTCATTGAAGAGACCGCACTGGCCGAACTGCTGACCGGGCTTTCCCGGCGGATCAACGACATTCCGGTCATACCGGTAAGTAATACGGAGGGTACTGGCCTGGCAGAACTTGCTCCCTACATTCAGGCGGGTAAGACCTACTGTTTGCTGGGCTCTTCGGGTGTCGGGAAGTCGACTTTGCTGAACCGGCTGGCGGGTACCGATCTGATGAAAACGGGAGATATCAGCGATGCCGTCAGCAAAGGAAAACACACCACTACCCACCGCGAACTCATTCTGCTGGAACGGGGCGGCATTCTGATCGATAATCCCGGTATGCGGGAAGTAGGGATTACAGATGCTGCCGGGGGACTGGAGATGACTTTTGATCAGATCATGGAACTGGCGGACGCCTGCCGCTTTAAAAATTGCACCCACCAGCACGAGCAGGGATGTGCCGTACTGGAAGCCCTGGAAACAGGAGAGCTGGAAGAAGCTGCCTACGAAAATTTTCAAAAGATGCAGCGGGAAAGAGCCCGCTTTGAGGCCAGCAAAGCTGAGCAGCGCCGCAAGGATAAATCATTAGGGAAGTTGTACAAACGGATCCAGGAGGAGCGGCGGCGCAATAAATTCTGAATGAGCATGATCTTTTTCCGTCGTATTTGGTCCCGTATTTTGGTTGTAGCCTTGCTGGTCGTAGGAAGTATAGCTTGTGAAAGGTCAGTTGGTCCCGACGAACTGGACCGGATGCTGGCGGATTATCGCTTTACAATAGAAGCCATTTCGTACGGTGGACTAGTCGGCGAGACCCGGGCTACTTACCAATTCAGTTCTTTTCTTGACTCTATGGATGTTTATTTGGTTCATCATACCATCAGGCCCAAAGAAAAATATTCGATCCGGATCCCCAAAGCGGAGTACGATCAACTGATCGCTAATTTACACTGCATGAGCCGGGCCCATCAGGATAAGTTGCCCACCCGCAAGGGCTGTTCTCCGCCCTGGGACCGGGAATATTTTATCCGAAGGGGGATCGATCGCCTGCGGATCTTTCCCGCGGACACGGTCACTTGTTCCATAGAAGACATTTTGTACCCTTATCTGCTGGCTGAGCAGCAGATCGAACTTTAAATCGAGATTTATTACCCATATTCGCCTAAAACACTGACTTCATGCAAACAACCGTCGTTCCCGCACTCAAGGCCCTTTTTACGCGAGACCTTAACCGCCTGAAACAGGAATTAACTGCCTATCAGACGGAGGCCAACCTTTGGCTGGTAAAAGGAGATATCAAAAATTCCGGGGGAAATCTGGCACTACACCTCATCGGAAATTTACGGGCCTTCATTGGCGCTGAACTGGGGAAAACCGGCTACATCCGCAAGCGGGACGAGGAGTTCTCCCTGAAGGATGTGCCGCGTGACCAGATACTGGCCGAGATCGACCTGACCATTAGTGAGATCGAAGGGGCGCTGGATCAGCTCCGTCCGGAAGATCTGCAGGCCGAATATCCGCTGCTGGTATTCCGTGAAAAGACCGCTGTCCAGTACTTCCTCGTGCATTTGGCTACCCATTTGGGCTATCACCTCGGGCAGGTCAATTATCACCGTCGATTACTGGACTAAAAGTATTACCTTTGAATTTTACAATTTGAAGGTTATGGATAAGATATCAACTCTGGAACAGTTTTACGAAGAGACCCGATCTTTTGTGCCGGAGGACATCGGCCGGGAGATCGGACACTTCAATGTGTTTAAGATCGACGAGTTGATGGCGGCCAGCAAAGGCAAACCGGTGATGCCGTACAACCGCAGGGCTTACTATAAGATCAGTCTCATCCGGGGACGCAATCGCGCCGAATACGCGGATAAGACCATTGAGATCGAGAAGAATGCCCTGTTGTTCGCTACGCCGAAGGTGCCTTATCACTATGTGCCGGAGGATGAGGATCAGTCCGGTTCCTTCTGTATTTTCACCGGCGACTATCTGGCCAAAGATAAAAGCGGCATCCAACTGGATGACCTGCCTTTGTTCGCTCCCGGCGGCTACCCGGTGTTCCAGCTGTCGGAAGAACAGGCCGAAGAGATCGATGCGATCTTTCAGAAAATGCACCGGGAACTGGCCTCGGATTACATCTACAAATACGATCTGCTGCGCAATTATACCCTGGAATTGATCCACTACGGGCAAAAGCTGCAGCCGATGTCGGCCACGCATTCCACCCAGAATGCATCTACCCGGATCACATCTCTGTTCGTGGAACTGCTGGAACGACAATTCCCAATTGAATCTCCCCGGCAACGGCTGCAGATGCGCACCGCGGCTGCCTACGCGGATCGACTCGCAGTACACGTCAATCACCTCAACCAGGTACTCAAGGAAACTACCGGCAAGACCACATCGGCCATCATCAGCGGCCGGATTATCAAGGAGGCCAAGATCCTGCTGAAGCAGACCGACTGGAATGTTTCCGAGATCGCCTTCGCCCTGGGCTTCGGTGAAGTGGCGCATTTCTCCAATTTTTTCAAAAAACATACCTCCTTTACGCCGGTGGCCTTCCGGCAATAGGAACATCATTTGATTTTTGCAAATAAGCCATTGATGTTTGCAAACCCCTGGCGGTGGTAGGCCTTTACTTTTGTACTCATTACTGATTAAAAAAATAAAAAAGATGAGTCAAAGTAAAATAGCCCTGGTAACCGGAGGTAGTCGGGGACTGGGAAAGAACATGGTATTGCATCTGGCGAAGCAGGGAAAGGACGTAGTGCTCACTTACCGCAGTCAGCAGGAAGAAGCCGAGGCCGTAGTCCGGGAGGTGGAGCAACTGGGACAACGAGCCGTTGCTTTTCAACTGGACGTCGCAGAGGCGGGCAGCTTCGATGCTTTTGTCAGCCAGGTCCAAACCAAATTGCAGGAAGTTTTCGGCACTAAAAAACTCCATTATCTGGTGAATAACGCCGGCATCGGAGTGTACGCTTCCTTTCCGGAAACTACCGAGGAACAATTGGATCAGCTTTTCGACATTCACTTCAAAGGGCCCTATCTGCTTACCCAGAAGATTCTGCCGATCCTGGCCAATGGAGGTTCTATTGTGAACATTTCCAGTGGTCTCGCCCGTTTTGCCCTCCCGGGTTATGCGGCCTACGGAGCGATGAAGGGCGCCATGGAAACCCTGACGCGTTATCAGGCCAAAGAACTGGGCGCAAGACAGATCCGCTCTAATATTGTCGCTCCAGGCGCAATCGAAACGGATTTCGGCGGCGGCTCCGTACGGGATAACGAGCAGGTCAATCAGTTCGTTTCTTCGGTAACTGCCCTCGGCCGGGCCGGCCTGCCGGAAGATATCGGTGGGGTAGTGGCTTTCCTGTGCTCGGAGGAAGGTCGGTGGATCAACGGTCAGCGGATCGAGGTTTCCGGGGGGATGATGCTGTAGGTTGTTTGATGAGTATTGATTGGGATATGGCCGATCCGGTAGTTTACTGGATCGGCCATATTCGTATCAGGGTATTCCAGTGATTACAATTGCCTGCCCGGATGCTATCCGGTCTCCTGCCGCCCGGTAACCAACCCCGCAAACAATCTCTCCCAAATACTCACCATTCCGCCGGAAGATGTTTACCTTTAAAAATCCTTCAAAACGAAAAAATCAACAATTATGGCCCTTTCCCGTCGAAAGTTCCTCAAACAGACGGCTTTGACTGCCGGCGCTATTTCCATTGTTCCACGCTACGTACTCGGTAAAGGCTTTGTGCCGCCCAGCGATAAGATCAACATCGGTATGATCGGACTGGGGAAACAAAGTAGAGGCCTGGCCTCGCGTTTTCTGCAGCAGACCGAAGCGCAGATCGTGGCCGGTTGCGATGTCTGGACCACCAAAATGAAATGGTTCCAGGATCATGTATCCTCCGTTTACGCCGAGCACCGTGAGAAAGCTGATTTCAAAGGGGTGGATGTCTACCGCGATTACCAGCAACTGATCGACCGGCCGGATATCGACGCTGTGATCGTCGCCACGCCGGATCACTGGCACGCTATTCCCTCGATCGCCGCTATGGAAGCCGGCAAGGACGTCTACTGTGAAAAACCGCTGACCCATACGATTGCGGAAGGCCGCGAAATGGCCAAAGCGGCCAAACGGACCGGTCGCATCGTCCAGACCGGTAGTATGCAGCGGTCGCGGGAAGGTTTCCGAAAAGCCTGCCAGCTGGTGCGGAACGGCTACCTCGGAAAGATCGAAAAAGTACTGGTTAATGTGGGCGACCCGGCCCGGGACTACGACCTGCCCGCCGAACCTAAACCCGCGGAAGTGGACTGGGACCTCTGGTGCGGCCCGGCTCCCATGCTGGCCTACAACCATCGCCTGGCTCCCTCCAGCAATGATGTGGATTTCTGGCCCGACTGGCGACTCTTCAAAGAAGTAGGGGGTGGCATTCTCTGCGACTGGGGCGCTCACATGTTCGATATCGCCCAGTGGGGACTGGGTATGGATCATACCGGTCCGGTAGAATTTATCCCGCCGGAAGATCCCAAAGCGGTACGTGGCCTGAAGATGCGTTACGCGAACGGCGTGGAGATGGTCCACGAAGATTTCGGTCGGGGATGGGCGGTGCGTTTTATCGGCTCCGAAGGCAGCATCGATGTGAGTCGTCAGTTTCTGGAAAGTACGCCGGAGAATATCGTTAC
Organism: Flavilitoribacter nigricans DSM 23189 = NBRC 102662; assembly: GCF_002646595.1. Taxonomy (GTDB): domain Bacteria; phylum Bacteroidota; class Bacteroidia; order Chitinophagales; family Saprospiraceae; genus Flavilitoribacter; species Flavilitoribacter nigricans. Next base: position 814 of record NZ_PDUD01000063.1, on the reverse strand, counting down.
GGCGGAGTTGAAAGCCAGTGACGATAAACTGTACGTAAGTGACAACCACTACACGGACTGGCTGAATGGGATCAAAAACCGGACCCAGCCGATCTGTGATGTGGAAACGGGGCACCGATCCGCTTCGGTCTGCAATCTGGCCAATATTGCTTACTGGCTGAATCGGCCCTTGCAGTGGGATCCTAAAAAGGAAAAATTCATCAAGGACAAGGAAGCCAATAAACTACGGAAAAAGAAGAACCGGAGTTCTTTTTAAAAAGCTTCGGAAAATTTAAAATAGGGGACATGAATCACCCCGGATTTTATAAAAGGCGGTGTATGACCTCAGAGAGGTCGAATATTCGTAGAATTTAGCCTAGATAAGCGTTTTCCGACCTCAGGAAGGTCGCACATTTACCACATTGCTCCATGTTGTGCGGCCTCGCTGAGGTAGGGTGTACAATCTGCGGGGTAGAAATTGCGTGCATTTTTTATCAATACTTTTCGTTCGACTTAGTGCAATCAGATGTCGTGGTGCGGGTTGGGAAGCGGGCAAAATGGTGGGTGTGGGTGCCTGCTTCGTGGGAGGGATAATTTTGCCCGGCCTTTTGGGTACTTTTTTGGCGTAAAAAAGTACGGAGAAATTTAAAAAATACCGCATGATTAGTGTGCTATATTGTACACACTACCTCGCTGAGGTCGAAACCAGGAATTCTACTATTTTTCTACGAATGTTTAACCGCTACGAGATTATTTTTGAGTCCTGAAAAAATTCAGGATGAACTGTGTTCCCATGCAAGCAAAAGAGTGAAAAAATTATGCTGATTTGTATTTG
>NZ_PDUD01000062.1 GCF_002646595.1 Flavilitoribacter nigricans DSM 23189 = NBRC 102662 | reverse complement strand
TTCCCAATCTCTTCCTGGCTATAGCCTTCCTGGTAGCGATCCCAGATCAATTGATTTCTTTCTTTTTTTGTCACGCTCTTTTTTAAATGTAAGTTACCAGTTTTTTGAGTGACTATCTAAATTCACTGAACGCTGTTCTCAAGAAACCTTTCGTGAAGCAAGTTCAGTTCAGCGTTCAGCGCAAAACAAATTAAAGAAATGAAAATCAATATGTTGACTGATGATCAACTGAACGCTAAACATAGAGGAATTTCATTTTTGGAAGGAAGTAAAAAGGCCAGCGTTCAGCTCGAAATGACTTAAGTGTATGATTTCCAGATTTTTACCTTAAAATTTACTGAACGCTGAACGCAACATTATTTCTTACTCCAATAATGGACACTGCTTTTGGGGACACTTAAAGCTTTGGAGATCTCAAAATTGGCGAAACCGTCTGCCAATAAATTTTTTATAGCTGCTTCTTTGGATTGCCCATCTAGAAATTGGCTTGAAAAACTTTTTAAGAGTAAAAGTTCTCTACTTTCAACATTACTCGTCTTAAGCCCAACTTCTCGAAAAACTTTTAGAAGATGAGCGTAGAAGTAATCGGTCAACTCAATGGCTTTGTTTACCGCATCTATTTCAACCACCTTTGGTTCCCTCTGCTGATTTCCGACATTCTCGATAAACTGCATGATCAAAGCCAACTTGGGCATGAGTGCTTCCATTTTAGATAGCGCACTTTTAATCGCTTCAGATGTATTTGGATCGTTAATTGGCTGGTTTATAAACGTTTCGTTCCACTCGTAAAATTTATCCTGGGCGGGGTAGCTAAATTCCAGAGTAATCGGTTCTATTTGGCCAGCGTTGTTTTCAGCCTTTTGAAGATGCAAGAATCGATGAATGAAGTTTTCATAGTCTTCCGCTACCAGTGGTGCCATCGTTGTATAGGATACTTTTCTTTTTATGGGTTCTGGAAATGAGAAGGCTATTCTGCTGGTAAAACCATTAATGCCTCTTCCATCTTCGAATAGATTGGATAGGATGCCCGGTTGTATACCCCCCAGCACATTAGCGAAAGGACTATCGACTCGAAAATTGTCATCATCTGTTTTCCTATTTAAGCGGATCGGTTGGTTGCTATAGAGACTCAACCATTGTTGTTCGGCACTGCCTCGGTTGTAGCGAGTCAGGTCATTGATCCAGCTAATGAGTTCATCCTTGAAGTACAATATACCATTAGGATTTTGCTTTAAGATGGGGATTAGGGCTTCGATGGTGGAGTCCGTTACGATGAGTTGTTTTGCAAGTGGCTTTTCCTGATCGGCTGCTTCAAGCTGTGATTTATGGTTTTCCAGTTCTTCACAGTACTGGAGGTAAAGGGATTTATCGATCTTCTGTAGCGGTAGGATAGCTGCATCCAGAGAAGGTGTTTTACGAATGCCGGAATATCCAACAATGGCCAACCAAAGAATGGGCCGCTCGGTCCAGCCCTTTTTAATTTGTATACGATAACTATTGCCTATAAGACTGGCCACGGCAGAGAGTACTCCTACTCCAATAAAATCCGGAACCAGATTGAGGCATTCCGTGCTTTCCTCAATGTAGGCTTTAACTACATCCGGAAAGACATTAATGGGAAAAGGCTTGGTTTCCATGGGCGGCTCTATAAGTGTTGTTGATTCAAAAAATGGAACTGGCTTCTTGGAGATTTTAATGTGTGTAAATTCTTTCATGATTACCAATATTTATCAATCACGGATGGGAGTGTCCCGTTCATTCTGGTTCTTATAAAAATGGCATGTCCAGCAATCTGTGAATCTTTAGCTTCCGCTCTTTTCATCATGCGCTCGATATCTCGCCAAACGGATAGATACCGGAACGCATGGATTTCTTTATAAAGGGTATGCAATTGAGTGATCGTTTCATTTTGCTGATCCAGGTAAAACTGCTTTGCATTAGGAGTAGCGGAATAATGCTCCAACCTCTTGGTAAGCTGTTCGATTACTTCTTCCAGAATGGTGAGCTTTTTATCTTGTTCTTTAAGGGGCATAATAGTGTTCATCGGGAGTGTTTTTCTAAAAATTGGATAATGCTTTTTTGGGAGTACTTTATAATTCTGCCGTATTGACTGAAGCGGATAGCCCCCTGGTCTCTGAGTTCCTGCATTTTACTTTTGCTTTTAACACCAAGGAGATGCTTTGCTTTGTTGGTATCGATCCAGTCACTATCAGAATTGGAGGTTGATAAAAAATGGGCTTCTTGTAAGGCTTGCTTGAGTTCTTGCATTAAATCTTCCTGAAGTTTTTGAAAGGCTTCACTGTGAATTACGATAACTTCCATAGTAGTCTGTGTTGGTTTTTAATCAGTTTAAAAGTGGTCTAATAGGCTTATTAATTTCTAAATCGCTTCAACAATTTTAGTAATTTAAAATGACCACAACAAACTGTAAATCAGTCGAATAATGTAAATCGTTTTTAAAACTTTTGTAAAAGAAGGAATTACTTTTTTGTAAAAGACTTGTAAAAAAGTTACTGCTAAATAGCTGATATTAAGGCAGTCAATTTTTGAGGAAAAATTTCGGAATTGCTATGTGAAAAAGCTTCAGCTCAAAAGTCAAAGCTTTGATTAACAGTTGATTAAAAAAATGCCGAAAATTTTTTAAACAACTGAAAATCAGGGAGAAAAATTTCACCCAACGATTAAGTCGTTGGCATCGTCCAAAACATCATGATCAAAATGGGCTAAATAGGTTTCGGTAGTTTTGAGATCGGAGTGGCCTAAAGATTCTCCGATGATGGCTGGAGCCACTCCAGAGAATTTGGCAATGGAAGCCCAGGTGTGACGGGAGACGTAGGAGGTTAGGTTGGTTTCGATACCGCAGAGATCTCCGATTTTCTTGAGATCCTGATTGAGTTTTTTCCGCTTGTCTTTAAATCTTTTCCGCTCAGTTTCCATATCCACGGAATCATCCTTCGTCAATATGGGAAAGACATAATCTGCCGGTTTATGCTTTTTACTACCTAAATAATAAGAAAGAACTTCTTGTGCTTTAGATGTGATCTTTATGTTATATAGCTTGCCAGTTTTGATCCGTTTGTATACGATCCGATCTTTCTGAATATTCTGCACTGTCAAATAGGCTACATCTATGAAGTTCATTCCTTTCATATTGAACATAAAGACAAAATAATTTCGACTATGCCAGATCCTGCTGCCATTAGGCAGCTCGATGTCTATGATCTTTTTAATCTCTTCTTTTGAGATAGCTCTCTTCTGCGTTTTTTCCTGTTTTATTTTAAACTTCCTGAACGGGTATTGTTCTTGTGGTAAAATCCCTTCATCTATAGCCTTATTCATTATTGCCCGTAAAGTTCGGAGATAAACACTGATACTATTTACTTTGATACCTCTCGCTAAACAATCAGCTTCGAAATCAGCCAGAAACCGGTGGTTGATATCCTTTAACAACAAATTTTCATTTGAAAATCTGAATATTGCCTTTAGGCATGTCTTGTAGGTTTGAGCGGTTCCTACCTTTCCGGATTTTAGCTGTCTTTCGATAATGCTATTTGCAAAATGGGCTAAAGTAAATTCATGCTGATTTCCGAGATCGGCTTCATCGTCCGTCTTAAACATTTCATTGATTAAGTTTTGCTTGAGTTCATCAATTGATAGCTTACGGATTAGCAGCTCTTGCTCGGCAAGGTAGTTTGTGGCAATAGAGAGGAGATTCCTGATTTGAGCATTAACTCTACCGGAATTTGGGTAAGATGAGTTCACTTTATGATCCCGAACATGCCATTGATTTTTCTTGAAGAAGAAGTTTAGTGGAATATACCTTGCTAAGTTTTTGTGGAAGACTTTTAATTTTAGAGGGTAGGTTTCATCACTTTTAGCTCGTCTGATGTCAAAATAGAGTTTTACTGAGGCCATTATTTTTAAACGATAAATATGTATTTCAAATATAAATATTTGCACAGTATTTGCACGGAAAAATTGGTTTTTATCATACCCTAAAAACCTTAAATTGACTCCAACCCCCTTGTTTCATTAGCTTTCAACGATGAAGTAATTTTTTACAGATTTTTTAAAACCATAAATTTTTGCCTTCTAAGCAGACGGTCGAAGGTTCGAATTCTTCCGCGTTCACCACTGAAAATGAAGCACTTACAAACTTTTTGAATGTAAGTGCTTTTTTCATTTGCACGAAATTTGCACGGTAGATTTGAAATTCACGGATTACATATCGAGGTTATACTTTTTCTTGTGCTTATAAAGCGCAGGCATATTATTGGATATTTTCTTCAATCCACTTTCTTGGAGGAATCAAGTTATTTAAAATGGCAACTTTATTCTGAATGCAACTCCTAGGTGAGTATTATAGAATGGGTTCAAATTTTTATTTTGTAATCAATATTTTTTTTGAATTAAAATACTTTATAATGTGGTTTTGTGAAAACTATTTTTATTTTTGCTGGCGAATTACAGTATTAAAGCAACTATAGTTCTACATAGCAACATCCAATCTACTCTATCTTTTTTCCTCTCAGTCATTAAGAAAACACTCATAACGTAAAAATTTTTAATATATTCACTTGGAATTGTTATCGCATTTCCAAGTGATAAAACGGTATTATTCCAAATCATCCCTTGGAAATAACCTATGAACACCGATACCCCAAATAAGGCTAATCTCAACGGGAATGACCAAAGTCAATCCGCTATAAGTAAGCTTACCCAAGAAAAGCCTACTGAATCTAATGCAATTCAGATTCCGGAGATTTCCTTGCCAAAAGGTGGTGGTGCTCTTAAAGGTATCGATGAAAAGTTTGAAGTAAATGCCGCCAATGGAACGGCTGGATTCAGCATTCCTCTACCATTAACTCCCGGCAGAAACGGTTTTTCTCCTTCTTTAGCATTGAGCTACAATTCTGGAGGAGGCAATGGCCCATTTGGTTTAGGGTGGTCCATGGGTTTGCCTTCTATTCAACGAAAGACAGATAAGCGTTTACCCCAATACAAAGATGACAGCAAAGGCGAAGAAGATATTTTCATGTTTTCCGGAGTGGAAGATCTGGTACCTTACCTTACACAAAATGACTCCGAAAACTGGGAGTCGGTGGAAGGCTATTTTGCAAATGAGGAATACTTTATAAAGCGATACCGGCCTCGGATAGAAGGTAGTTTTTCAAAAATTGAGAGAATTACCAAAAAAGGAAATGGAACGTATTGGAAAGTAACTACCAGAGAAAATGTAGCCACTATCTTTGGCCGAACCACCAATTCCCGAATTGCAGACCCTACCGACCCTAGCCGAATTTTTCAATGGCTACCTGATTTCTCATATGATGATAAAGGCAATTGGATACAATACGAATACAAGGCAGAAAACCTGGAAAAAGTAGAGAATACTGTTTACGAAAAGAACCGTATTAATGGCCTATCTCCCTTTACCAATAAGTATGTAAAGTATATTCGGTATGGGAATTATCGACCCTATTATGCTAATCCAACCGAATGGCACGATCCGCAGTTACCTAGTGATAATACCCATCTTTTTGAAGTAGTATTTGATTATGGAGAACATGATATAGCTATACCTGTACCCCAGATAAATGCTGATTCTAAATGGGATTATCGACTTGATCCTTTTTCTTCCTACCGGTCCGGATTTGAAATTCGAACCAATAGGTTATGCAAGCGAATATTAATGTTCCATCATTTTGAAGATGAAAAACAGTTTGATGGTACACCATTTGGAAAGGACTATCTAGTTCGTTCTCTTGATCTTCATTACCAGCCCTCATCCATCAACAACGCTGGGCAAACAGAAGTTACCTATCTGCAATCCATTACCCAAGCGGGCTATATTCGAAAAACTGATGACACCTATTCCAAAAAGTCATTGCCTCCAATGGAGTTCCAATACCAAAACTTGCATTGGAACACTCAAGTAAGAACGGTTGATAAAGAAAGTATTGCAAATTTGCCCGTTGGACTCACAAACAACTACCAATGGGTAGATCTGTATGGAGAAGGTATATCAGGAATACTAACCGAACAAAGTGGAGGCTGGTTTTATAAAAGTAATTTTGGCGATATAGGCGAAGATGGCCAGGTGAGCTTTGCAGCCGCAAAAAAGGTAGCTCCTAAACCTTCATTTTCCGGCCTTAGTTCAGGTGTGTTGAGCTTACAAGATTTGGCTGCAAATGGCGAAAAGCAAATCGTAGTCAGTAGCCCAACAATGAAAGGGTATTTTGAGTTAGGCCAGGATGAGAATTGGGAGCCTTTTCAAGCCTTCGAAAAGGTCGCAAATATTAATCTACAAGATTCCAATTCCCGCCTAATTGACATCAATGGCGATGGCCAACCTGATATTGTAGTTTCCGAAGAAAATGCTTGGTTGTGGTACGAAGCCGATGGAAAAGCTGGACACAAAGCAGCCCAAAAATCCATTAAGGCTATAGATGAAGAACAAGGGCCATCCATTGTGTTTGCCGATCAGGAGCAAAGTATTTTCCTGGCAGACATGTCTGGTGACGGCCTTACAGATATCGTACGCATAAGAAATGGAGAAATTTGTTATTGGGCCAATATGGGGTATGGCCAGTTTAGTGCAAAAGTAACAATGGGGAATGCTCCGCTTTTTGATTACGATGATCTATTTAATCCGCAATATTTACATCTGGCAGATGTAAGCGGGACCGGGGCAACCGACATTCTTTATTTACGGCAAGGCCAATTTAAGGCCTATATCAACCTAAGTGGCAATGCTTATAGCGAAGCCCATGTAATTGATCCATTTTTTCCAATGGATCAAAATGCTAAGCTGTCGGTCATTGATCTTTTAGGGACAGGAACGTCTTGCATTGTTTGGTCTTCTGACCTTCCCGCAAATGCAGGATCTTCCATGCGGTATATTGATCTTATGAGCAGTAAGAAACCGCATGTATTAATGAAATATGTCAATAACCTGGGGAAGGAGACAACACTTATCTATAAGAGTTCCACTTACTACTACCTACAAGATAAGTTAGCCGGAAAACCCTGGGTAACAAAATTACCGTTTCCGGTACAAGTCGTTAGCAAACTTATAGTAGAAGAAAAAATAACGAATGTTCGCTTTGCTACCGAATACCAATATCATCATGGGTATTATGATCATTCCGAGCGAGAGTTTCGTGGTTTTGGACGGGTGGATCAAATAGACACAGAGTTTTACGAGCAGTGGATGTTCAATAGCTCAGCGACTGAGCAAGACAAAAACGAAGCCTTATACCAAGCACCCGTTTTAACCAAAACATGGTTTCATACCGGTGCATTTTTAGATAGAGAAAGAATATTAGACCAATTTAGAGAGGAATATTGGTATAAGGAATACAATCGAAGATTCTCTGAAGCAACCTTATCCGTTTCCGAATTGCAATTGCCTCCGGCTACTGTCAGTGCAGCCACTGATGTCTTAAAGAAAAGTATTGCCCATGAGCTATCATTAGCGGAATGGAGAGAAGCCCTCCGATCTTGTAAAGGTATGGTTTTACGCCAAGAAGTATTTGCTCTTGATGGCCCTAAAGTGGAGCCGGATGAAGGAAATTTGGAGGAAACCGAAAAGTATAGAAAACAATTTAAACCTTACACCGTAGCTACGCATAACTGCCACATTCAACGTGTACAAGCCCGACAAAAAAATCAGTTTGGTGTGTTTATGGTTACCGAAGGGGAAGCGCTTAGCATACAATACGAACGAAACGAAACGGACCCTCGCATTGCGCATACCTTAAATGTAAAAGTTGATGATTTAGGTAATACTCTGGAAGCAGCTTCTGTAGTTTATCACAGACAGCTAATAGATTCTGCACTCCCTCTGGAAACTCAGGCAGTACAAGCAAAAACACTGATAACCTACACCCGTAACTCATTTACCAACGATGTTATTCAAAACCATGCTTACCGTTTACGGCAAGCTTCTGAAACGGAGATTTATGAGATAACTGGACTAAACCAATCCGGCAATTTATATACAAGTCAGGATTTCCACCATGAGGATAAAAATATACTGGAATCGGGGAGCCAATTAATCGAATACCATGAAGTTTCCGACCCATCAAAAATACAACGCAGAAAAATTGAGCATGTCCGAACAGTTTATCAAAAAGATGACCTTACCGGACCATTGATCCTTCATGTATTAGAAAGTAAAGGCATTTCTTTTGAAAGTTATCAATTGGCTTATACCGAAGGTCTGTTTAACCACATCTACGGAGACAAAGTAATCTTTTCAGATAGCTTAATGAAAGAGGTTCGTTTTGTTCATTGCGAAGGGGATAATAACTGGTGGATTCGTTCAGGAGTAGCCCAGTATTTTGATGATGCTTTAGACCAAGATGTATCAACTGCAAAGAAACAATTCTATTCTCCGACCGCCTTTATCGATCCTTTTGGAACGATCACCAAGGTCCGCTACTATAAGGATTACTTCCTCTTTATTCAGGAAACGGAAAATTCGTTGGTAAACTACGAGCCGGTAAATGAAACCGATGACGTACTGGAAAACACGGTAAAGATTGAGCAATTCAACTTTCGTACCCTTGCTCCGCAAGTAATGAGAGATGTAAACGACAACCTTTCAGTAGTACTAACTGATGAATTAGGTTTGGTTAAGGCCACAGCTATTTTAGGAAAGGATTTGAATAAAGATGGCATCGCAGAGTTCGATCCAACTGATGATTTGGATGGTTTAAATGAGGTTGCCGGAGAAGAGGAAGCTAAGGCTATCAAATCTTTTTTTCAACCGGATAGCTTAAATAAATTAGATGGCTATGGCCGTTTTCTATTAAAGCATGCCACTACGCGCTTTTTATATGACTTCGAAGTGTATAGAAATACAGGTAAACCGGCCGTAGTTGCTTCCATAAGTAGAGAAACCCACCACCATATTGCAGAAGATAGCAAAATTCAAATTGCTTTTGAATATTCCGATGGCTTAGGCAATGTAGCAATGCTTAAAGCTCAAGCAGAGCCCGAAATAACCGAAACTGTAGCAAAGCAAGGCAATGAAAAAGAGACTACTGAAGCATTAGAATCCAACACCAAAATTTCTACCACAAAATTGCGCTGGGTAGGCAATGGGCGTACCATCTTAAACAATAAGGGTAATCCGGTCAAGCAATATGAGCCTTACTTCTCGTATACTCCTCATTTTGAAGATGCCCCGGAACTAGTTAAAAAAGGAGTAACACCCATTCTTTATTATGATGCTTTAGGAAGGAGTATTAAAACGGACTTTCCCGATGGTACTTTCACCAAAGTAGAATTTGATGCCTGGCTACAGCGTAGCTACGACCAAAATGATACTGTAAAAGAAAGTCGATGGTATATGGATCGCAAAAGCCCAGATCCAGATCCAAATACCCCTCCAAGTGACAAAGATGAATTGGCGGCCTGGAAAGCCGTTCAACATTACAACACGCCCACGGTGGTGACACTGGATACTTTAGGCCGCCCCGTATTAAGTATTGCTCACAACCGAATACCAATAAAGGACAGCTTTGGTAAGATCATTGATGTAACAGATGAGTATTACTATACCAGCATCAAGCTAGATATAGAGGGCAATGCCATTGAAGTCGTTGATGCCAGGAGCAATCCTGTAATGACTTATAGGTACGATATGCTTGGCCACCGGGTCTACCAGAATAGTATGGATGCCGGAGAACGCTGGATGCTCAATAATGCAATGGGAAATCCGGTAAAGAAATGGGATGGCCGCAAGCATATTTTTGAATTTACTTATGATGTTTTGCAACGCCCACTTGAAAGTAAGGTAATAGGAGGCCAAGGCACTAAGCTGGACAATATTTATGAAAAGATCATTTATGGCGAAAACCAAAGCAATGATAAGCAACTGAATTTACGAGGCCAGGTTTTTGCTCAGTATGATACTGCCGGTAAAGTAGCTATCGGTGCTTACGATATAAAGGGCGCACCGCTCAGCAATAGCAGGCAATTTGCCATTGATTATAAAGAAACCGTGCACTGGAGTGGAGATTTGGCTACTCTATTGGAACCGGCAATATACACCACCGAAATACGCTACGATGCCTTGGGCCGAGTAATTTGGTCGCAAACTCCGGATGGTAGCGTAACCGAGCCAGGCTATAATGAGGCCAGTTTACTGGAAACGATAAAAGTTACCCAAGAAGGGTCTGCCCAACTCTTTGTAAAAAATATTGACTACGATGAAAAGGGCCAGCGTTTAAGCATTACTTATGGTAATAATGCAAAGACCACCTATTCGTATGACCCCAACACGTTTCGGTTAATACAACTGATTACCACTGCTCCTGATGGTAGCAGGGAGCTACAAAATTTACATTATACCTACGATCCGGTGGGCAATATTTCTGAAATTGAAGACAAATGCATTCCTACCCATTTCTTTAATGGAGAAAAAACAACGGGGCGAAACCAATATACTTATGACCCCTTATATCGGCTAACCCAAGCCAATGGGCGTGAGCATACGGGCCAAGTAAGTTTTGGAAAAACGGATAATTGGAACGACATCCCTTTCCTTAAAAAGTATAGCCCTGGTGATGATATGGCTTGGCGTAATTATACCCAAAATTACAGGTATGATGCGGTTGGCAACATACTCCAAATGCAACACTTAGCTTCAGGAGGAAACTGGACAAGGCATTACCAATACCAAACCCAAAATAATCGCCTAGAAAGCACTACCGTAGGCACACAGACCTATACCTACCCGCATCATAGCAGCCACGGTTTTATTTCCAAAATGCCTCACCTGGAGGTAATGACCTGGAATTTTAGAGATGAGCTAAAGACTGTAGCTAAACAAAAAATAAATTATGGCACTCCGGAAACCACCTACTATGTCTACGATGGTAGTGGGCAAAGAATTCGTAAGATAACAGAAAACCAAGCCTTGGGAAATGCATTGCCAAGCAAAAAAGAAGAGCGACTTTATTTGGGGGGTATTGAAATTTATAAGAGACACTCGGGTAATCATAGTGGTTTGGAACGAACTACGTTGCATGTGATGGATGATACTCGAAGGCTTGCTATGGTCGATACTCGTAATAATGTAAATGATGATACCGATTCAAGAACTACCCGATACCAATTTGGTAATCATTTAGGCTCCGTAACATTGGAGCTGGACCAAAATGCCAATATAATTAGCTATGAGGAATATCATCCTTATGGAACAATTGCTTATCAGGCTACGAATGTAGAAGTTAAAATAGTAGCTAAAAGATATCTCTATTCTAGGATGGAGCGAGATGATGAAAGTGGACTAATTTACAATAACTCTAGGTATTACCTATCATTTCTTGGTAGATGGCTAAAACCTGATCCTCTAGGATTAGTTGATGGCGTAAATATTTATGAATATGTCTTAGATAATCCAGTGAATCGAATCGATTTAAATGGACAGCAAAGTGATGGTTGGAGTGAGTTGTGGCAAAAAGTTAGTTTTTATCATTTTGCTTTTCAAATGGGGGTAAGTAAGGGTTTTAATGACAGTGTTGAAAGGACTTGGCAGTTCTACACTAAAGATATGTGGAGGAAAGAGACTTGGCAAAACATGGGCAATCTATCCTTTGCTTTGATGGCAGGAAATGATTGGTCAGAGCTTCTTTGGATGGATAACAATCTGGGGACTCAGACTGTAGAAGCTAGGTTGAATTTTAATAAGGGTGTGAGTAAGTTTTTTGATAATATAAAAAGTAGCAATCCTTTTGAATTTGGAGAAGCAATAGGTCAGATTACGTGGGGTATCACTGAAGGTATTCTAGGTAGCAAAGGTGTAAGCACATCCTCAAGCATTGTGAAAAATACTATCTCCAATGTTTCAAAAAAAATATCTCGGAAGATAACAAATGTAAAAGTACCTGCCACTGGATTATCAGTTGTAGAAGAAAGGTTAAATCTTGCAAAAGACTTTTTAGAGAAATCAGGAGTGCCGGATATTGATCGTCACCTAAAAGCTATCTACCTTGATGACCCCGTACTCATCAAGAATTTAAACGAAGGTGATGTTGTTTTTAGGTACTCCTTAATAAGTACTACAGAACCTAAGCATTACTTCTTTCTAGAGGAAGGTATACTTCCGGGTGAACTTGGAAAAAACATAATAAATTCCTATCCTTCACTATTTCAAATAGAAAAGTTCACTCTAACCAAAGAAGTCAAGGTGTTAGAATCAACAGTTGAGCAGGCAGGACCTGGGGCTCGACAAATATTTAGCGTTGAAATTGAAAAAAATTCTATAATTAAACCTCATAAATTTACTAATGAATAAACTGGATGAATATCATTTGTGGCTTATGCACGCGGTGTCTTCTCCTTTAGAAGATACTAAAAAGCATTATTACTATGACTGTCAAAAAAAAATACTTTTTGGAGTTTATGTTGAAGGAAATACGCTTAAGCCACTCTTAAGGCATAAATATATATCGATAAAAGATGATGATATAGCTTTTGGGTTGCAGATAGATAGGCTTAAGCATTCAAGAAGTGAATTAATTGAGGTGCCTAAATTGAGTCTAGAGGATAGGATTTTTTTCTATAATAATTTTTTTGAGTCATTGGATAAAGAAGATCGAAGAATATTTAACAAGCATCATTTACAAATACTTATGGATAGAGATTTCGATAATGAAATTAAAAAAGAGAATAGAACATTGTTTGCTCGATGGGATCGGGCTAGAGATGTTTTTTTAGCATCGAAAATTAAAATTATTGAAAGGGATTTACAATTTGATTTTAGTACTGTCCAATTACTTTGGTGACGTTGATATTGATCAAATTATGATTTTTTAATGTTAAACTATTGAAGTTTTGAAACCTAACTATGCTATCACAGGATCGATTGCTGATGAAAAAGGATCTCCTATACCAGGCATCCTCCTCCAAGCCTACGACCAAGATCCCAGCTCTCCTCCGGACCTATTGGGCACCACCATCTCCGATGAAAACGGGAAATATACTATCACCTATACCGATGCGCAATTCCGCACTCCCAAAGAGTCGGGAGGAGCCGATATTATCATCAAAGTTTTTTCTCCAGACGGGAAGCTGCTAAAAGAAACTAAACGAAAAAACAATGCTTCCAGGAAACAAACCATCAATATCAACGACATAGATTATCCACCCAAAGTAGAGCCTGTCATAACAAAGTATACTATCAAAGGGCAAGTGCAAACCGAAAAAGGCGAGGCCATATCGGGTTTAATTGTAGAATTATTTAACCAAAGTATTCCAGGCAAGCCAAAGGCTGCTTTAGCCATTGGCAATCCAATAGTTACTTGTCCAGATGGGAGCTATGAAATACAAATACCCTACCAAGAAGTAAAAGACAAATGCAAAAAAGATCGTCCGGATATTACCATTAAAGTATCCAATGCTGCTGGAAAAGAACTATTTATCAGTACCCAGTATGCCATAGAAGCTGAACAAGAAATACAAATAAGTATTCCCAAAACTGTATATGGAGGAATACCGGAATTTGTAAAACTCAATGCACTCATCCAAGAAAACCTGGATGGTATGGATATTAAGGCAGTGCAAGAAAATGAAGAGGTTAAGGCAATTAGCTTTCTGGCAGAAAAGACTAAGTACAATGCCCGTTTGGTAAGCATGAGTGTTTTGGCTCATCAATACACGGAAGAAGCCAGGCAAAATATCCCAAAAGAGTTTTATTATGCTTTATTTCGGGCAGGAGCGAATTCCAATAAAGATGCCTTGTACCGGATGAACGCCAACGCTGCTACGGATTTATATGAAAAAGCAGTGAAGGAAAATATTATTCCCCAAAACGGCAAAACTATAGCAGAGCTTAAAGAAGCTTTTCAGGCAGAAAGCATCCGGCATATTCTTAACTCCAAACCTCCACGGGGTATGTCTACAATGGATGCCATGCTATCCATGACCATAACTGATGAACGAGAAAAGGAAGATTTTATAGCTATTTACTACCACGGAGACAAAGACAAAAAAGCAATATGGCAACAAGTAGAAGAACAGTTGGGAACAGTGAAAACAAAAAAACTTCGACTTGATGGACAGTTAGGCTTCCTCACGTTTAATAATGCGCCACTTATTCAACGGCTTAAAAACGAAAGAGCTATAAGTGAAGATCCTGTAGAGTTGGTTAAAAACGGTTACTACCGAAAGGAGCAGTGGGAGGCCATTATTACGGAAAAAGATATACCCGATGCCATCACTGGTGAAAATATTGAAATCCGCAAAGAACAATATTTGGCCTGGCTTACCGGAGAATTGCGTAGGGCTTACCCTACCAAAGTGGTGGCCGAACAGGTAAAAGCCCAAGAGGTAACTTTAACCAATAATGAGAACATCCGAGCCGAAGTTTATGATGCCTTAAACCGTGATGAATTGGGTTTTGAATTAGGTGAGTATTCCATCAATAAGCATATTCAGGAGTTGGAAGATAGAGGAATGCCTTTGAGCGCTGAAGCAAAGACCAGCTTAAAACGGATGCATCGGGTTTATCAACTCTCCCCAAGAGACGAAGATATTAACGTGTTGTTAGAAAAAAATCTAGACTCCGCCTTTAAGATTGTTAAATATGACCAGAAGCAATTTATAGAGCGATATAAATCCGATTTTGGTGATGATGAAAAAGTCGCTCAGCGAGTTTATGACAAGGCAGTTGCAGATGCTAGTCTAATTACAAATGTCACCCTTTCCTACCTCACACAAAAAAACAATCCCCTACCGGCTGCGGTAGCACCTATGGTGTTTAATAGTCCGGCAGCCAGCGTAAAAAAATATCCTACCATTGAAAACCTCTTTGGATCTTTCGACTATTGTGGCTGTGGTCATTGTGAATCAGTTTTAAGTCCAGCGGCCTATTTTGTAGAGTTGTTAGAATTTCTTGGTGGAGACAAGTTTAATATTCCAACATACAACGAACAGGGAGAAGAAACTGGAACCGAAAAAGTTAACGCCCAAACCTTACTATTGCGCAGACGCCCAGATTTAGAATTTGTAGAACTGAGTTGCGAAAATACCAACACAGTATTACCCTACATTGATTTGGTTAACGAAATATTGGAGCATTACGTAGTTTACAATTCTATTGCCGGGTTTACGGGGAATTACTTTCAGCCAGGAATTAGTCCTGATGAGCTTTTAGCCAACCCGCAATATGTTAAGGAAACCGCTTATGACATTCTAAAAAATCAGGTATATCCCCTTACCTCTCCCTTTCATGGCCATTTAGATTTACTACGAGCATATTTTATGCAGTTAAATGCGCCCTTATATAAAGTAATGGAAGCGTTGCGAAAGGATGAACAAATGGAACCTTCCTCGGGCTATGGTTGGCGACATATTTTTTCAGAGCAACTAAATATTTCTCCAAAAGAGTACCACATTTTCACTAACCATAAATTTGAAGGAGATGATTCTTTGCGGTATTTGTATGGCTTACCAGCCAACAGTGTATTGATTGATACCCTTGCCAATGCAAAGACTTTTAGTAGAGCAGTGGATATTTCCTATGAGGATTTAGTTGCCGTTTTAAGAACTGAATTTGTTAATCCAGGCAGCCGTCTCATACCCAAATTAGAAGTACTGCAAGCCGTATTTAATAAGGTTATGGAAGAGAATTTTGCCCTTCGGCAAATTTATAGAAACCATACTTTATTAGAAGTGCTACATAAAATATACACTGGCACCCTTAATGCAGATGTAACACAATCTCTTTTTCCACCAGCCTATTATAATCCATCACATTTTCATGAAGAAGGTCTTTGGAAATGGTTACAGGAAAATGATACCTACAGTGATATAAAGTCAACCATTTTCCTCGCCCCAAGAGATCCGGATAATTTTGATTATTGCCGCTATGAAGACTTCGACCTCAAATATGCAGACTCGCAAAGTCCCGATCTTACCGATTATGCGTTTTGGAAACTGATCCGCTTTATCCGACTAAAAAATAAATTAGGATGGACCTTCGAAGAAACTGATAGAGCAATCGCTGCCTTATACAATCATAAACAATACGATCATAAATCAGGCGACATTGGCTTGTTAGATGAAGGATTTAAAGACTTAATAGTAAAGCTTGCCTTATTCGAGCGCGTAGAAGAAAAGCTTAGTCTAAATAGAAGGAGAAGCTTTCAAAAGACACTTATTTTTTTTGGAGATATTAATTTACATGGCCCTGTTGTCCCACCAACTAGTCAAAATCCTGATCTCTACCAACAGACATTTTTACAAATTGCTACTTCACAAGGCGCATCTACTTTCGGACCGAATAGCCAGGGAAATCTATTATCAAATCCTACAGAAAAGATAAAGAACCATGAGGAAATCCTACAAGGCGGAATGAAGCAGACGGCCAAAACTCTTCAGCTTTTAGCCAAAAAAGTTGAATTTTATCCTACAAGTCAAGCGACTCCCACCATTTTAAACTACGATGATATTCCTTTAACTGTAGAAAACCTAAGTATTTTATATCGGCATACTATTTTAGCAGATGCTTTAAAGATAAGGGTGGCAGACCTGTTAGATCTTATAGCACTTTCTGGCTTAAATCCTTTCAGCGGTATTTATCAAAAGGGGGGCAAGTATGTAGAGCCCGATCTGCTTAAGTTTATAGAATTATGTAAGCAAATACAAAAATCAGAATTTGAGTTACAAGATATACAATATATAATCCTGCATAAGGATATCAGTGGAACCAGTAGCCCCTTACTTCCAGAGGTTCTATCAATTGCCAAACTTTTAGGGGATCAACTAAAAGCCATCGATCAAAAATATAATCATGGAGGCGAATTGCTAGAAGAAGAGGCAGAAGCCTTTCTAACATCAATCTACGGACCCGAGCTTACAAACGCTATTTATGAAGCTTTTGCCGGACAATTAGAACAAAATAAGCTCAATGAAATCTTCACTTTTTATCCGGAGCTTAAAAACATATACGATGCTTTTCATGCCAGCACCCCGGAGCCAGAAAAAATTAACAGTACCCTTTTAGCATTGATTAAAGAGCACTTAAATCCACTGCTTGTTAAGCTAAAAACGGTTACTACCGAGCAATTTATAAGTAGCCAATTGGATCTTACTACTGAACAAACAGCCCAGTTGCTAAATAAAACCCTCCCAACGAATAAACACTTCATTTTACATGCCGAAGGCAAATCGGCTTCACCAAGTCTTACGGATTATTTAAATCTGGTCAAGTCTGGCGCATCGGCTCACTATTTCTACAAGGATGTAGATGATCCAGAGGTAACTATGGATGTTATCCCCAACATTCAATTAAACAAAAGTTCACTACCACTAAATGCCAATGGCCTTGTGCCTGAAAAAGCTATTTGGAAATTCTATTTGGAAGCTCCCGCAGATGGCAAATACCATTTTTATGTTGAAACCGAACAAGTAACAGGAATAGCAGTGAGGTTTTTTATTGATGGTACAGAAATAGCAAATGATAGCGATCAAAACAACTATACTTGGACAAATAAAAAAGACTCCATTCAGCTACAAGCAGGGCATCTTTACCTGATGGAGTTAGAAATTATAAACATTAAAGAAAATGCCATTCTTAAATGGCAAGGGCCAGGTACCCTGGTAGAAAGCATACCGGAAAAATTGCTTTACCCTTTTGCCCTAGTCAATTACTTTTACCACAGTTATTTGAGGCTGCTAAAGGCCGTTCGGCTCATTGAAGGTTTTGCATTATCACCAGAAACAATAGCTTACTATAGTGGATTGGAGGATGCAAAAAATGTCATTCCTTTTTTAAATAGAATACCCACTAGCCAAGTAGCATCAAATAACCAAGATCGACCATTATATGATCGGTTCATAGAGCTATTGACTCATACAACTGCAAGAGAAAGGCTACAAGTCAAAGACTATGATTTAACAGCTATCCTTAAAAATGCTTCCGCTTTAAATGAAGAGGGCGAAGCTCGTTTGTTTCAGCTTTTGCAATGGGATAGTGAGTTATTTAATGATCTGCTTACTCACTTTACGGAAATCAATAATGTTAGTAATCTAACCAATAATTTGCCGGGGATCAATCGTGTAGCCGAGGCTTTATCCATCATACAAGGTCTGGGAGCATCCGTAAAAGAATTATTGAGTTGGGCAACCGTCCAGCCAGACAATGAAATTGCAACAGCCTTGCAACAGTTTGTAAGATCGAAATACGATGCAGATTCATGGTTAGACGTAATACAACCCATTAACGACAAAATGAGCGGTAGGCAAAGAGATGCTTTGGTTAGTTATGTCCTTAAGGAACTAGGCAAAAATGTATCAACTAATCATATAGACACGCCCGACAAGCTTTTTGAATACTTCCTTATAGACGTGCAGATGGAACCTTGCATGAAAACATCACGCCTTAAGCAAGCCATTTCATCGGTACAGCTATTTATTAGCCGTTGTTTAATGAATTTAGAAACATTAATACCTCCCGAAATACTAAATGCTAAACAGTGGGACTGGATGAAGCACTATCGGGTGTGGGAAGCTGCAAGAAAAATATTTCTCTATCCCGAAAATTGGCTAGACCCAGCCTTGCGAAGCACCAAGTCACCTTTTTTCAAAGAGTTTGAGGGAGAGTTATTACAATCGGATATTAATGATGACTCTGCTACCAAAGCTTTACTCAATTACCTTGAAAAGCTAGACAAGGTTGCTTGGTTAGAGATATGTGGTATGTGTAGAGAAGATGAACAACGCATACATATTATTGGTAAATCGCCAGGTATGAATCCGGTGTTTTATCACCAAGTTAATGATGGTAGTTCGTCAGCCTGGAAAAAAATTGGAATAGATATTGAAGATGGTATTGTGTTTCAGGTATACTGGAAAGAGCGATTATTCCTTTTTTGGATTACAATTATTCAGAAGGGTAGTGATAATGAGCAAATACCCGAGACAATTAACGCTGATAACTTGTCAACACTTAATGGACCTGGAAAGAGAATAATGGAGGTTAATTTAAACTGGAGTGAATATTATAATGATAAGTGGCAGGTGAAGCGCACTTCAGATTTTAACGACCCTTGGCGTTTTGAGATTATTGGCGAGTTTTCCTACGAAATGATTTCTCATTCATTTTTTATTAATGAACAAGATGAGCTTATTATCCAATTCAAAGCAGAGTGGACAATTTTCTTTACTTCACGATTTTTAAATTCAATCTCGTATCATTTTTATAATAAGTATAGTTTTCCGGAAAAGAAAAGCCACAATCTATATGCCGAATTAAAATCTAATGATTTTAGAAGTCGAAGTGTTAAGCGTCATGAATATTATAATGATGATCCAATTAATGTAACTTATCGTATTTATAAGGATGATAAAATTTTAATCAATGACGATAATGGATTGAGTTCAATTGCTACGGAAATAACTAAAAGGCCAATTGATCATTTCTATTCTAAAAAGGTTGTTGATTTTCGGTCTGCACTGGACATATACAATTCCCCGTTTTTTATCATTGATCATCAGCATGTTTTTTTTGTCAAAACTAAAATGGAGCAAAGATGGATACGTAATAAAAATTATTTTGGGATTGAAGTCTCATCTCAAATTAACGGAGAATTTTCGACTGGACAATTCCCTTTTAATAATTCGTCTTTGCAAGATTAGCCGCAAGGATTCATTAAAGATTCCTTGATTTTTTGCTTCAACTGTATTCAACAAAATCATTTACGATGCCCGTTCCGCCAATTAATAAATCAGACAGCCCAGTTTCTTACGAAAGTTTTTTTACTTATGAGTTTCAAAACCATTTTCACCCTTATGTTGGATATTTGATACAAAAACTGAATAAAGGCGAATTAGAAGATTTACTGGACATTGAAACCCAAAAAAAGCACGAAATTTTTTTTGAGGAGTACTATGAAGTTAATCCATATAATGATGAAGCAATTACTGTAAAGTACTTTGATAAAAAAATAGATTTTGATGTACAAGGCCCTTATTCCATATATAATACGGAGTTGTTTTATCACATTCCTCTGGCCATAGCTGTACAATTAACTAAAAATCAACGCTTCCAGGATGCACAACGCTGGTTTCATTTTATCTTTAATCCATTAACTAATGAAAAAGAGCATAAGGATCATCCAACGCATCGTTATTGGAAATATTTGCCTTTTCGTGAGGGTACTAGTGCCAGCAGTATTACCAGTTTATTAGAGGACTTGAGTGATTCTAACCTTAGTGATTCCTCCAAAATAGATCTTAAAAACAGTATTGCTGCTTGGCGCAAAAAGCCTTTCAGCCCCCATGAAGTTGCAAAGTTTCGACCTCTAGCGTATCAGTATAATGTGGTGATGAAATACCTGGATATGCTAATTGGCTGGGGAGACAGCTTATTTCGTCAATTCACAATTGAAACCATTAACCAAGCTACCCAACAATACGTAATAGCCAAAAACGTTCTTGGTCCTCGTCCACAAAAAGTACCCAGCCTCAACAAGCGTCCTATCCGAAATTACAATCAATTAAAGCAACAACTGGATGCATTTGGAAACGCTATGATTGAAATGGAAAATGAATTTCCACTCAATAGCAATCACTTAAATGCAAATGACGGAAAACAAGATTCCTCTCTAACCTCTTTATTGGGAATTGGAAGGCAATTATACTTCTGTATTCCAGAAAATAAACAACTGCTATCCTATTGGGATACCGTAGAAGATAGACTTTTTAAGATAAGGAACTGCATGGATATTGAAGGCAATGTCCGACAGTTACCCCTCTTTCAACCTCCCATTGATCCGGGCATGTTGGTAAAAGCTGCTGCGGGAGGAATTGATATTGGCTCTATAGCGGCAGGGCTTAATCAACCCGTTTCAAACGTTCGATTTCAAGTTATTGTACAAAAGGCTTTGGAATTAACCGCAGAGCTTAAATCTATGGGAAATGCGTTGCTGTCCGCTATTGAAAAAGGCGATAATGAGAAATTGGCACTTATCCGGCAAGAACATGAAATAAAAATGCTGGGATTATCACAAGACATAAAATACCTACAGTGGAAGGAAGCCGAGGCCGCTACCGCAGCACTAGTTAATTCACGAGAGGCCGCTTATCAAAGCTACCGCCATTATCAGCTTTTATTGGGGAAGAAAGAAACAGATTTTTCCGATTTAGAGGAGTTGACTCTAGAACGAAAAGAATTAACAGAAGAAAATTTTGAAGAAGTCTATGCGAGTATAGTTGAGTCCTATGATCAAGAAATCGATTTAGAAAATTACAAAGAAGAAAAGATTGGTTTAACTGGAGAGGCTACAAATGCTGTTTCCAATTTGACTGGCTTTACTGGTAAGGTTATGGGAATAGGTAGTAGTGATCATTTGCAATTGAATAAGGCAGAAGACCTTGAACTTAATGTCTTTATGCCATTAGCACATTCTCTGAGCTTGTATTCTGGAGGTGTCGGAGCAATTGCTACAATGTTGAGCCTAATTCCTCAATTTAAGGCAGATGTAGAACCATTAGGTGTTGGTGCAGGCTTTGGCTTTGGTGGAAGACAGCTGTCTGCGTCTGCTTCTTTTGCGAGTCAACTTATAAGGTTAGGTTCTGAGATTATAAGTTATCAAGGGACTAGGGCCGCAAAACTAGGAGCTCACAAGAATAGAGACGATGAAAGGGTTTTTCTATCTAATCAGGCTAACAGAGAATTACGTCAAATAGGCAAACAGGTTATCACTGCATTAATCCGGGAGCAATCTTTAAAGAAAGACTACGAAAACCACAAAGTACAGATTGAGCAGTCTCAAAGGATAGATGAGTTTTTGAAAGAACAGAAATATAGTAATGAAGAACTTTACCTTTGGATGCAAGGGGAAATTTCTAAAACCTACTTTGATTGCTATAAGCTTGCGTTCGATACTGCTAAGAAAGCGGAAATAACGATGAAGCACGAATTGATGCGCAAAGAGCTGAACGAACAAGATTTCATTAAATTCAATTATTGGGATGCTGGTCGCAAAGGCTTACTCTCTGGAGAAGCTCTTTTTATGGATATTAAGCGGATGGAGTTGGCCTATCTGGAACACAATAAACGAGAATTTGAAATCACCAAGCATATTTCCCTCCAACGGTTAGATCCATTAGCCCTCTTAACCCTAAAAGCTACCGGAACCTGCACTATCAATATTCCAGAATGGTTATTCGATCTTGATTGCCCGGGTCACTACATGCGAAGGATAAAGTCGGTAAGTCTTTCCATACCTTGCATTGTGGGTCCATATACAAGTGTAAATTGTACTTTATCTCTACAAAAGAGCTCTATTCGAACCTCTTCGCTTTTGGAGAACGGAAATTACGCTCGAAACGAAACCGAAGAGGATATCCGCTTTAGAGATTATTATGGTGCCATCCAATCCATAGTAACCAGTACTGCTCAAAACGATAGCGGATTGTTCGAGTTGAACTTTAGAGATGAACGTTTTCTTCCATTTGAAGGTAGTGGGACTATAAGTACTTGGCGTTTGGAATTACCCAGTACCCTCCGCCAATTCGATTATAACACCATCAACGATGTGATTTTGCACATGAAGTATACAGCTCGCCAGGCTGGAGGGCTCAAGACAGGGGCCATTGATGCAATTGAGTATAAATTTGAACAAATCGAAGAAGATGGTTTGGTTCGGCTCTTTAACTTAAAACATGATTTCCCTAATGAATGGCATCGGTTTGTCAATGCCGACCCAACGGAAGATCTTAAACTGACTATTAGGAAAGAACATTTTCCTTACCTAGTGCAAGGAAGCCAGTTTACGTTTCAGAATGAAGAAAATAATACGGTCACTATAAGGCTCATTAGCATTGATGAAACCGGTGAACTTTCCTCAAATAAATATCCAGATCCGGTAACTTTTAATTATGCTAGTTTCAATAATGGCGGTAGTGCGGAAATGAAATTTGAAAAATCTTTATTAACCGGCAAATTGGATCTAGAGAATGGTACACAGCATTATATACTGTTGGGGTATGGAGTGCAGGAGAAAAACGGATAAAAAAATTAGCGACTTTTTTTTTAGATATTAGGAAAAATGTTGAAAGCTCATTAGATTTAGGTGGAATTCTATTGCTGCCCTTTCTAAATTTTGATCAGCCTATTTTTAGCTATTATTGGTATTAAAATATCAATCAACTGATTGTTGATCGGGATTACCTGCATTTTAATTTAGGATTACTATGACAACCCCAAGTTCAGGAAAATCATCGTTACCATTTCTTACTCATTTCTTTTCCCTTTGTGCGGGTTCAGATGTAGATGTTTTAAGCAAGTGTTCAAAAAAAGAGCAAAATAAACACGCTGGAATCGGGGCTACCGTATTTATGACTGGTCTGGTCGCATGGATATCTGGAGGATATGCATTTCATCGAGTTTTCTTTGAGCAAGCAGGAAGCTCGGAATCAATTTTTGTTGGCATCGCTCTTGGATTGGTTTGGGGACTTCTGATATTCAATATTGATCGTTTTTTAGTAATGAGTATGCAAAAGACCCAAGGCCTTTGGGGACAAATCGCTATGGCCTTGCCTCGACTTTTGCTAGCAATACTCATTTCATTTGTGATTGCAAAACCAATAGAGGTAAGGCTGTTTGAAGATAGGATCATTTCTGAAATTTTATTGATGAAGGGCGCTGAGTATGAGGAAAGGCAAGCTAAATTGAAGGAACGTTTCGGAATCCCTCAATTAGAAAATGACCTTTTAGAATTGGACACAACCATTGAAGTACTTGATTCACTATATAAAAGTCCTCCAGCAGTATTTCAATTAAAAGCTCTGATTCCTGAAGATTCTTTATGCCAGGTTAAACTTCAAGGAATAAAAAATACAAATGGTGGAAAAATATCAGAGCTTGAACAGAATAATGTGAAAATCACCAGAGAAATTTCACAAATAAATTCCACGATCCAAAATTTGGAACTGATTGTAAGTGATACTCTTGCATCAGCAGAAAGCATACGAAATGCTTCGACCCAGAGCAAAAGGCTAATAAATACTCGCAATGAACTATATTCAAGAAGAAGAATTAATAATGGGGTAATAGAAAGATTGTTAGGTGAGATTGAAACTCAGGAGGAAGAATGTAGTGATATCAGAGAAAAAATATCAGCAAAAGAGGAGCCGTATTACATTGATATCCGGCAAAGGTTAGAAACAGCAAAAAACCAGAAAGATTCACTAATTAAGGTGATTGCTAAAGGAAAGCAGGACTTGGAACAAGAATTTCTTAGAGATACTGC
This sequence comes from Flavilitoribacter nigricans DSM 23189 = NBRC 102662, assembly GCF_002646595.1. Lineage (GTDB taxonomy): Bacteria > Bacteroidota > Bacteroidia > Chitinophagales > Saprospiraceae > Flavilitoribacter > Flavilitoribacter nigricans. The sequence goes on along the minus strand of NZ_PDUD01000062.1, from coordinate 24,350 downwards.
TATTATTGGTGACTCTTATAAGCCAACACTTCTAACACAAATTGATGCATTGAGCTCACTTACACAGTGGAAAAAACCTATCGAAAATGATGAAGGGGAAATTGAAAGACCTAGCAACACCCTCTGGTGGACTGGAATTTTGATATCCCTGATCTTCATTGTTATTGAAACAGCTCCGATATTAGTAAAATTGATGTCCGATGAGGGAGAATACGATCTCTTAGTAGATAAAACAATTGATGAAACAAAGATTAAGCAACTGCTCGGTTTGCGCAAAAAAATGAAAGGAAACATAGAAGATGAAATAACAAAAACTAAGGACTTGGCAATGAAGGAGCTTCAAAAGTTTGAAGTTTTGAAAAAGGAAATTAAAACCCAAAATCCACTTGCTGATAATGAGCAACTTGAGAGAATACTGGAAAATGTTACTTACCAAAGTATTCAGAACATTTTTGAATCTTCCAGGGTATCTTTTAATTTAAAGAATCCGACCCCAGCTCAGAGGAGGCTTGATACTAAAATTCAAAAAATGTCTTCATTGATTGAAAAATCTTCGGATGAAACTACTAGGTACAAATTGATCAAATATTTAATGAAACTCATCCTAAAAAAATAAGCGAACCTATTCAGTAATTCCTGATTTTATGTTCCTTTATGTTACGTTATCGATAGTTGTCATAGCAGCCCTTTGGGGGAGTTGGAAAACTTGGTCGTTATTCAAAAAATACCAAGATCGAATCCAATATTTAACTCCCGAGTTTTACGATATAGAGCATCCTGCCATTAAAGAAATAATTTCACAAATTGAAGCCTATGACGAGAATGTGGAGTTAGCTCAAGAAATTGAAAAAAACGCTAACGATTTAAGTTTCCCGGAACCACCTGTACCAGATGAAACTGCCACAGAATGGCTTGAAAATTACAGGATTCTAACAGACACATTCAACGATAAATCTTTTATCTCAAGCATTTCAAATAATGGATTGTTTCAGGTAATTCCCCCTCCAAAACTTTTCAAACTAATTCGAGGGTGTAGCCTAATTATTAAAAAGGAAGGGTCAGAAGCCTTAGATCAATCTTACGAAGCTATTACGAATGAATTTATTGATAAGTTGGATGAACTTACAGAGGAAGGTCTAAATGAAACAGCAGAATTGTTTTTAAGAGAAGTTCTTGATTATTATTCCAAGATTCCGGAGGAAAAACTTAAAGTCTTCATTTTTGCACTTAAAATTGAACCTCTTGATACATTTTTAGAAGATCTAAGCCAATCCGATATAATATTAAACACACTAAATGGGATCGTTGATTCAGAAGAACTGCGTGAGAAAGTAGCTATTGTCTTTAAAGAACATATGGAGTCTGCGAAAGAGGAAATCAAAGAATTGGTTTCGGATGTTTTTGATGTTGATTCACTTCCTTACATTCCTGTATTTACCATAATAGTGGCTACGATCCAGGAAGCTGAATTATTAATGGATGGAAATTCGAGTATTGCAAAGTCAGCTCAGCGGATTGCGGCAAAGACAGGAATAAAGGTGGTTGCGGCAACAACAGGCGCGGTTATAGGGACCGCATTGGCAGGCCCAATTGGAGGGGCAGTACTGTCAGCAGCTTTTTCGGCATTAGGGAAATTTGCCTTTAAACGTTTTGAAAATAGGCATATTAGAAAAGCTAAAAAGGACTATAAAGAATTGTTTAATGAGATAGAAAGCAATTGTAAAATAGCAGTAAACAATACTATTTTTTCCATTAGAGGAATGGCCCAGCTTAAGAAAAAGATGTTCTATGACGAAATAGGGAGTATTCCAATTGAGGATCCTGCACAAATTGATAGTTATGTAGGTGCATTGAGATCATCCTACAAAAAAGATATGGAATTATCTCTCAAGACATTACTTAATGCTAAAAAAAATATTTTTTATTGGGTACCAGTTAATAAGACTAGAATCGACTTCGCTATTGGAATGGTGAGTAAAAACTTAGAAAAAATCGAAAAAATAAGTAGTAATCGTGAAGGCCTCCAAAGAATGTTTGAACTTCCAGTGGTAGTTAACGGAAATTATGATAGAAGCCTAGTGAGAATAAGCCAACAGTTGAAGGAATTGAATGCAGATTTTGTTGATTCTATCATATACTGGTCTATAAAAACAACATTTTTTTATCGACAGACTATTAGCGAAATTGCGACCGAGGCAAATAATCAGATGAAATCGTTTCAAAAACTTGTTGATGATTATAAGCAAGATCTGGAGGCTGCCGAAAGACGTGTTAGGAAATTAGAAAGTTTGAAAAAGGGAAAAAAGAAAAGAAAGTGAAGTAAAGCTAAGATCTGAGTACTTGTGCAGACACTTCAACGCATCATTTTCTTCATTTTAGATTTCAACCGCTGCCTCATCATTGCCACTTCCAACCACTCCAGTTTATCCAACTCCTCATAGAGTCGTTCCGCAATCAGTAAATCAACATTATCAGTAGAAAGCACCTCCTTATAGGGCAGCACTACCCGCAAAAACGACTCACCATCTTCCCGCCAGGCTTCGTTAAGGAATTCCGTATCACGCGCCACAAAGGTAATGCGCACCGTTTCTTCTTCACAGAGATCATATAAAGCTTCATAGAGGCGATCAGTTCTAATGACTTCATTAGTCTTAAGATCGAGGTTGGCATTGGTGTGTACCATAGGAATGGATTTTTTGTAAAATAGTTAGAAAATAAATGTTATTCAAGGCTGTTATTTCCGGGAGGTAGCACCAGCCGGTACCAGTAGGCTCTAGCCTCCGGTGAAGAAGAAATTGGCCGCGCCAAATTTTCCGGCAAGACGGCATACGCTCCTATAAGAGCTGCCTCTCTGGTTTTTATAGTTGCAAGGTCTCCCATTTGCAAATACACGTAATTGAGTTTGTGCCGGTTCAGCCATTTTTCATTAAAACCACGCTTGTTTTGAGTAATGCCGGTGGTACCGTAGCGGTAAATTTCTCCGGTTTTCAAGAAAAACTTCCCGGTAGGGCAATGCTGACAGAGGAAATAGCTATCAATGACGGCTGTTAGCGCGTAAAGTTCCTGATTGGCGTATTGGTCTTGTTTTCGCTCAACGGTACCTGCCCAATCATCGGAAAGGGTGACAGCACCATCATCTCCGACTTTAGTAGCATCTTCCCATTTCTTGGGAATAGACATGTAGATGAAAATTCCGGTGATCAGCAGGCCTACTAAAATAAGGCCCAGGGGAAATCGATTGGATTTTGTAGTGTCCATCGTTACGGTTTTAGGATGTTAGAAATGCTTTTAGGCTTGCTAAACCTTATGCGAATCGGTGTAGATCTCCGAATAGGAAAAGATCACAAAGGCTATTAGCAGAGATAGAGTCAGTTTGGTAATGAGCAAGGGAAGCTCGCAGTAATACAGGATGTTAATCCAGGCTTGCACCAGCGCAAATGCGATGAGCATGTATTTACGAGCTTTGTGCACGGTTAACATCAATGCCGTTAATTCCGAAACGCTGCCAAAAATGTAGCCTAAAAACAGATTATCTGTTAAACCTACTTTGTTAACCAAGTGTGCCAAATGATGCACCTGAATGGACAAGGCTGCCACCAGGGTTAAAAAGACAATGGCCTTGGAAGTGGCAAAGTCAGCCACTGTTTCCAAAAAATCGGCAGCCCTTATAGTAATGCGCTTGTACCAAATGAGATGAATTTCCGGTTGGCGATCATGTAGTTTAACATGCCCGTTTAAGGTTGAATGGGGCTTTACTTTAAAATGGCTTGCGTTTAACGCTGCCAATCGTTTTTCTACTTCCTGTTTAACATCCGGCTGAGCCGTTCTCATTCTGCCTTGTAGGAGTTTAACATAGGTTTCTAGGCTCAATGCTTCATCGTTAATCAGGGTTAAACCCATCCTTGTAGCCGCATCTTTCAGTCGTTGATGCGAGCTGTAAATTCCCTTATAGACGTCCTTGGTTTTGAAACGCATAGCAGTTGTAATTTTTTGATTGTGAGATCAGTAGCAGATCTAAGCTACGGACCCTTCCGTGGTAATCCAACTAATATGGTGGTTATTTAGATGTGTTTTATGGTGTGGTTTTTGTCCTTGATGCAATGGGGGATTTTAAGATGGTAAGGAGGCAAATAGCTTGAGGTCACTTTATTAGCAGAAAAGAAAATTGGCAGGCTTTATAAGGTTGCCAAACATACGGGCAATACATTGGTTTGCCGGTAGATTAAAGAATTATTATATTGTGAGTACATTATGTCAAACATAGAAGCTCGCCTTTACAATCCGTGCATCGAAATTTATAGGACAGAATACTCAGCAGTAGATTAGATAATGTTTATACATCCAGGAAAAAGTAATCCATTCAAATAACCACGTACTGGCCATATCCTTGTACGGCTATTCTTTTAAATGGACAACGCCTCATGGTCGCGATAAAACAAATGCATTGTTTGCATGATGCATATTTTTTGATCAATACTAGATCCTTATCTGATGGAAACCTTACGAGAAGATTTTATTTGTGAAAAAGCCCTGGCTTATCTGTGGAATAGGCACTACAGGCGTTCGGGGTACTATAACTTCGAAGAATATACCAGAGACAATAAACGCGCAGACGGATTTCTGGCTTTTCCACAAAAGAGAGGAAAAGCTTATCTAGTTTCACTAGAAGCAAAATCACGAAATACGATCAATAACCTGGTATTGCACGATGATCACGACAAAATACTTGAAATTAGCCGCTGGACCGTTGGCTTAATATTACTCATAATTGGAATTTTTGCATATAGAGAGGGCGTTCGCCAAAACCTTGAACCGCTATGGATATCCTCACTTGTTGCTTTAGCTATTTTCGGTATTGTTTTATTTTTTCGATTCTTTAAAAGATTAAGTCTTTCTATTCTAAAAAGCGTACCAGCATTACAGCAATTACGACAATACCCAGCAAACGAATCATGGTTAGCTATTGGGAGTGATTCGATTGTAAAAAGAAAAGTAAAACAAGATCTAAAAAGACAATGTAAAAAGGCAGGCATTGGATTATTGGAAGTCTTTCCTAATGGTACAGTAAGGCGAATTTTTCATCCAAGGCCGGAAGGAAGTAAGGATTACCTGAACAATTATTTAGAAGAAAGTTCAATTAGACAAGAGATCGGTACTATCAGCTCTTTTAAAGCAACTCCGGCCCAAATTAGCCAGACCTATAGAATGTATGGGAATGGCTTTTCCTTTTTGATAATTTTTTTGTTGGCATCCTATCTTTTTAGACCTGATTCCAATGGTCGCTTTTACCAGAATACCTTAAGGTCGGATGTGGACGTAGAAAATTTTGGCAAATTGAATATAAGATGTGATGATGTTAACCTGTTTTCGGAAACGTTCATCATTATTGATGCCGTATTCGAAGATGTAATCTCCGCAGAAAAGCGCGTAACTCAACTATTTGGTTTGGGTTTTACGGATGCTCACCATATACATCTTTCTTGCGTAGAAACTGAATTCCCTGAATTAAATTATTGCGTTATGCCATTCTTGCCAGAACGCGAAATAACCGTTGCGGAATCACAAATAAAGTACTTCTTTAAAATATTGGATGATGAGAAGGCAAGTACTGATTATGGCAAGATCGTGCAAATTTGGCCTAAAGAATAATTTATGAATTTTTAGTCCATCGGATTGTGTTTATTCAGTCGGTATCCACAAGGGATTCTATTCGGCCAATCCACTCGTGAAACCTCGGAGATCTATTCCGAATTCGCTCCAAGCCAATCGCCTCAGCCAGCAAAGCTCCGTAAATCACCTTATTGTAACCATTGATAATTCTTTGTAAACGGTGAGAAGGGGAGGTGTCTCTATTGTTATTGATCATTTCGGGGTTATCAAAATCGGCAAAGGTTTTTTCCAATTCCGCTTGCCCCACGATATCACCTGGGGGGATCTGCTGATAGATGACATCGATATCGTTAAAAAGTAAGCCTTCAAATTCATGCAGTTGTAAATAAGGAATAAATCGGTACCGGAGGGAGTCATCAATATCTTCAAGCATAGCTGTTTCTAGGGCCTTCATTCTATCATTTTTATCTGGAATTCTTTCGGCTACTTCCCAATTGGGAAAACTGTGCTTGGAATACAAACCGTAATAATCGATGAAGGTAGTAACATAGGCAGACTTATCGACCTTCAGGTGGGTTTCAATCTGTTTTTTCAGAACAGGCCATTTCACAATACCTCCTCTGGTGTGTTTGATCAAAGGTGTTTGGATCTGAATACCCTTTGCTTGCAGAGGAAGTTGTAACACAGTCTTACAAAACTCTTGCTCGGTTGGCCCTTCACAAATGATGATTACCCGCTTCATGCTTAACTAAAATTCGGCTGGCCGGTGGTGATAATATTTCGTTTCCATAAATCGTCAATGGTATAGTCTTCTAACCATTGCTCCAGCGTTTCAGAATTTAGTCGGTTAAAAACGCTTTCTCCATCAATAAGGTCAACCGTAACAATATCTTCAGGATCGAAGTGACTAATGAGATCCGTAGATTGGGTCGCAAGAATTACCTGGCATCCTTTAGACGCAACTGATTTAACCAATCCTGCCAGTTTAGCAATTGCGGTAGGATGTAGCCCTAACTCTGGTTCATCTATAACAATGGTTTCAGGCAAGTCAGGTTGCATGAAAAGTACCGTCAGGGCGATAAATCGAATGGTACCATCCGATAGGTCATTAACACCATAAACCACTGAGCTGTACTTGTCTCTCCACCTAAGTTTTAGATTTCCGTTGCTTTCCGGTCTGAAAAAGAAATCCGAAAAATAAGGAGCAATAGACTGGATATTTTTAACAATTAGGTTATAAACAATTCTGTGTTCTTGTTGGATATGATACAAGAATGCTGCCAGGTTACTACCTTTTTCGTATAGGTAGAATTTGTCGTTCTCAATGTTTGATTCCTTACTAAATGGAGAATTCTCTCCTGTATCGTGAAAATGGTATTTGGCTAATTGATCAAGGTAATTTCTTATGTAATTAGCCCTTGGCATTGTTTGAAATCGAAGCTTTGACTCATGTCCGTAAGAAGCAATGTCCACTTTGTTTTCATAATACGGATTCTTATCGTACCACATACCTTCCTCCGTGAATATCAATCCAGTATCGCCTTTCTTTAGGGTAAAGGAATAGGCATTTGTGTTATTAAAACCCAAGAAAGCATCAATCTCATTGGTGACCTTATCTCCCTTATGTAGAAAAGTATCTATGCCTTTGAGAGCGACATACTCTTGTAGATTTCTATTGTAAATTTGCTTTAAGAAATCAAAGAATGATAGAAAATTACTCTTCCCGCTGCCATTGGCACCTATTATGATGTTGATAGATCGTAGTGCTAAATCCAGATTCTTAATTGACTTATAGCCTTTTATCTTTATCTTTTTCATTGTGTTAACACTTATAGTCTCTTTAAAATTAAGACATAAGGCATTCTATACCAAACAATTCTTTTCATCAGTTGCAATTCATTAATCTCGATGATGGACCAAAGTAAGAAGATTTTCAGTTTGATCAACATGTCAAAAGTCTTGGATCAGCCAATTTCATCATTACTTGTGCTTTTTTGATTGTTGCTTTAGTCCTAAATTCCCGATTTTCAGCGTAAATTTAGTATAAATACCTCTCCTTTCTACCAAGGAACAACAAAATTCAATACAAGATCAATTAAGGTTACGAATTGATCGTTTAAATATTGTTAGGAAAAAAGAGGACCAAGTTCCTTCTCAAGCTTCCAGTAAAAGATAAGAGCTTTCAGATGGTTTCCGCTTTGAAAAGTAAAAGCCCTTATAAATGAAGTATGCTAAAGTAAATGGAAAAAAAGTTGAAGCTAAACCAAAACTCCGTGGAATATGCACAAATTGCTCCCAGGAAATGGTAGCCAAGTGCGGTCGAGTAAAGATTTGGCACTGGGCACATAAAAGCCGTCTGCACTGTGATCCATGGTGGGAATCAGAAACAGAGTGGCATCGAAATTGGAAGAACAACTTTCCTGTAGAGTGGCAGGAAATCAGCCATAAAGACAAAGCATCCAATGAAAGACATATTGCCGATGTTAAAACTTCTCATGGACTGGTGCTGGAGTTTCAACATTCGTTAATTAGTCCAGCAGAGGTCGAATCTCGTGAGCAATTTTATGGTAACTTGATATGGATTGTGGATGGTAATCGTAGCGAACTTGATAAAGGCCATTTTAATTTGGGACTTTCTGGACCTATTCAAAAAGATCCTCTGGCGTACCAAATTAGCTGGTACGGACGTAGCCGGTTATTGCAAAATTGGGCAGAATCAAAAGTAATGGTCTACCTCGATTTTGGTGACGAAATACTTTGGAGATTAGTTTTGTATAATTCGCAAAAGAAAACGGGGGCTGTTGGTCCGCTATCCAAGAAAGCATTCATAGAGGACTGTCTTAATGGATATCCCATTAGGGTATCAAAGCTGGAGGAATAGCCGTATTGCATGTGAAAAAATGGAAAGAAGTTGATCTGTAATACTTGGCGTTTTTATCAACTAAAACTTTTCTGTTTCATTCCCAAAAACCTCCCATCCCTTACGAGCAGTCCGAGCAAACAACTCCAAAAATGGCCCAGGACTACAACTCTCGATCAGCGCATACTGCTCATCCGGTTTCCGAGAATGCTCCCGTTTCCGAGAACGGATTACATTGGGAAAAGAATGCGAAAGCTTAGTGGTATTCAAACTACCCCGAACCCCAAACAGAATCGTTTCGGTAGCACTGCGAAAATAATGCCCATACCCACTACCATCCGGAAGCCCATCCTTACGGATCTTTTCCCAGGTAATGCTAGTCTTATAGGTAAACCCCCAGGCCGACATCACATCCAGCCCATCCTGCATCATGGAGTTGGGAATCCAGAGGTAGAGGTGGCTGTCTTTATCGGCCACCAAGGGTACCGGAATAGATTTAATGTCTTCCAGTGGGAGCGTGGGATACCGAAAACACTTATCGTATTCGGGAGAAATCCTTCCATTCCGGGCTTTGAATCGCCAGGGTGGATCGGCTAAGATGGTTTTAAAGGGCTTGATAAAGTTGGCCAAAAAGTCCTTGGCTACTTGTGATTGGGGGGAAGAAAGGGTCATGTACGGGGTTTCTTTTTGGCGCGGTCTTCTTGCACTTGCCGATAAAACTTGTAGCTGGTATAGCTGATGGTTACCACGAGCAGCATAGTATAGAGTACGTTCAGGACGGGTTGTTTAGGTTGTAAATCCATGATTCCATTTTTTTATTTCGGCTGATAAAATGTGGTTGCGTTTTTCGAGCTTGCAAACGATCTTTTCCAAATGCATGATCCGGGATTTCTGACCCGAAATGACTTGTAGTAATTCCGCATTCTTACTTTCCAGTTCCCGAATGCGTCCTTCCATCTTTTCCGACCATTCCTGCCAATTTTTGATAATGGCAGCATTGCCTTGGATATCCAATTGCTTAATGGTGGCTTTCCGATAGCGTTTTTCTAGGCGCAGATTAATGAGTACTTCCAGAGCCTTCCAGATTCCGCTGGAGGTAAGGATAATCGTTATGAGTTTGAGCGTTTCCAATGATCATCTATCCTTTACTCGTTTTGATAAGGGTGAATAGTACGATGCCAGCCCCAGCCACAACTAATAGAATGGGCAACAGATTCTTTTTGGCTTTTTGGATCATGGCATTAGCTGAAGAAACACCTTTGGATCTAATTTTTTCCGGCAACTTTGCTTCAATATCCCGCATAATGGACTTCACCTTGCTCGCATATCTGGGATCAGTAGCATAGCCTGCTTTGGCCACTTCATCGGCAAAGCGATAAGGATCAGCCGTATTTTTCATAGCTATGGTATAACGGGAAGCTTTGGACAATAACCCACCCCAATCCAAAAAGGCATGCAAAGGCGTAGGATAAGCCCGGAAATAGTCTTTGATCCGGTATTCCCATTTGCCGGAAGGCGTTTGAATAGGGAAATCCGGATAGATGTAGGGAAATTGTAAGTTGGCTGTTGATCCGTACTCGGTTGTGGTAATAAGTTGTTTATCTCCCTTCCACCCGCCAAAATCTTTAGCGGAACCCACTTTAATGCCAAACAGCATATTGTTAGGAGCATGTTTGCCCCAACCTGATTCCAGTGCACTTTGGGCTAAGGCAAATAGTGCCGGAACGCCCAATTTAGCCTCGGCTTGTTTGGCATGTGGGTAGTTATTTTCTATGAATTCTTCTTTACTCATTTAGTGAATGGCTGCTAAAACACTCATGATTCCAAGGCCCGTACCCAGCAGGAATTTGTGTAGTCTACTTTTTTTAATGATGCGGGATTTATCCTGTTGCAATTGCACAATATGTCCCACATGGTTATGATTGATCTGCCGCAAATTCGCTACCTGGTAACCCAGCGAAGAAACCATTGCTCTTTGTTTATCGATGGTGAAATTCAGATTGGCATTCTCCTGGGCCAAAAGCTTGTTGATGGAATCTTTAAACCAAACCGATTCCAATTCTTGAGCCAATATTTTTGCTTGCTGCATATCAAAACAAAAGAAGGTATCCTCACTTGTTTTCTGAAGGAGTGGTTTTAAACCTTGCGAAAAACTGGTACAGTTCAAGATCAGTAAAATGGTGAATAGCTTGCATTTTTTCATGTTGTTGGGTTTTGAGGTGGTACATTAATTGCTGTTGCTGCCGGGCTTTTTGGTGAAAACGATCTGCTTCTTGCCGGAGGTGTTGCATTTGTTTTTCCAAAGATGCATTGTAGTGTAGCAGTGAATCGTTTTGCTGTTGTATAGCCTTAAATGGATGGTCCGTGAGCTTGGGTTTATGGGAAATCGTAAGCCAAATAACAATGCTAATTCCTAGCGTTAAAAGGCCGGTGACATCTCTAAACCTCACGGTTAGATCCCGGCTTTGGTTGATATTTTTTCCTGAATGTATTTCAACACCTTGTCAATAAACAACTTGTGGAAGACCAGGGCAAAGACAAAGGATTGGAACAATACATCGATTTGCTGTAGGCTGTAATCGCGAAGAAAAGCAAGGACAGTTCCATAGATTAAGCCGGTCAATGCCACTAAATAGCGGGTTTGCATTTTGAGTCCTTCTTTTTCTTTGAGTTGAATGGCTCCATAAGCCAATAGGATAAAGGAAATGATAAAGGTCCAGTCCAGATGTAGGGCATAGTCTAAAATCAATTTTCCAATTTCGATTAAGGAGGGTGTTTCCATAGGGATTTAAGTTTTGGTTAGCGCATTTTTTACAAAGTGGATAACAATGGTGCTGACAAAAGCCGTAGCAATAAGATAGGCCGATGCCTTTAGCAAGGTCTGATCGGTAAGGGTGACGGTGACCTCAGTTCTAAGACCATCCTCATCTACCAGGGCATCTAAGTAATCTTTCACTGCTAATCCGGTTTTTTGCTGTGCCATATTATCGAATGATTTTTTGTTGGTGAAGCGGAGCATCTAGTTTTAGCCTTTCGTAGGTGGCCTGATCCAAAGCATCGGTTTTCAGGAATCGTTTCATCTGTTTTTCGGTTTTTTCATCCAATAAATCGGTGACTTTACCGGTCCAACCGTAATTTCTGAGCAGCCATACTTGTAGCTTGGCCACTCTTGGACCTTGACTGCCTAGGCGTAAAGGGAAATCGTCATTGGGAATCCCATCTGTTTCTGTATCCTCTTCCGGCTCATCAGTATAGTAGTTATCGGTGGTAGGTACTTCTTTTGGAGAGACAATAAAAGCAGCGGTTGATTTTTTCCTAGTTGCCAGTAAAGATTCGAGTTCGGCTACTGGATCCGTTTGAACGTTTTGATTCAGCCAAAAGCGAGCTAAAAGACTTGCTCCGAGGGTGCCTCCCAAAATACTAAGCATTACGATTTGTGTTTTTCTATTCATACCTTTTGTTTTAGTGCCTCTACATCAGTTCTATCGAAAGAAGCTTTTCCCAATTTGGCCTGAGCTGCTTTCAGCGTAAGGACTCCAAAGCGGCCATCGATACCGTCAATGGCCGAGCCGAAACTTCCCAAAACTGCTCCTAAAGATTTTAAATGCCTTTGTATGATTTTGACATCCGGGTGGCAAGTGCCAAAGGTGAGCGGATAACTATTGCTGGTACAGCGGAAATAGCCGGTGGGATTATCATTAGTGGAATTTGGAGCTTTTCGTTGAAGGGGTGATTTTTTAGCTCTATTGATAAGTAGGTAAATCCCTCCGGAAAGCATCAATAATACACCTATCACTAAGCTGGTCTGCTGTATATTTTTATTCGCTTTGGGCAATGCTTTTTTCATTTCAGGCAATTCTATAGTCCGCTAATTTTCGCACCGGCTCATGCACGTATTTTTCCATTTCTTTGGAAGAAAGAAAGCCATTCAAATACTCCCACATATCGGTTTTGTACAATTGCCAAAAGGCTTGGGATAGGTTGGCTACTTGCACCTTGTCTTTTAACTGTTTGGCAAAAACACTGGCTACGGCCTGTTCATTATCATTGCTATACCAGGCTCCCTTAGCTGCTTTAATTTGCTTTGCCAGCAACTTGGCTTTTTCGGTGTTTAACGCTAGTATTTTTCGGGGAGCTACCCACTCCAGTACATCTTTAGCGTATTGCATATCAAAAGGATCTTGCCAGTTGGGTTCGGTAACGACTGCGGTGGAGGTAGGCTTGGTAGTCATATCAGGCGCAGGATTTCCCTTTACATCCTGTAAATTCCTTTGTGTTTTTCTTTTCGGATGCCACCAAAGCAGATAGGCACCGGATGCCAGCACAAGGGCTGCACTACCGGCAAAAATCCAAACTTGTCCATTTGTGTTTTTCATAAGGTGCGATAATCTGGTAGGGTACTTACAATTTGCAATACGGTTTTGACCTCAGTTGTACTTAGCCGGTCGTTCAGCTCATCAATTAAGTTGGCTTTGTAATTGGTCTGATAAGCTCCCGATACCTGGGAGACTTGCGCTTTATCTTTTAGGTTTCTAAATACAGCATACACCTTGTTTTCATCATCCCCCAACCAGGACCAGGAACTATGAATATCTGCGGCATATCGTGCTGCGGCATCAGGCTTTAGCAATAGAAGCTTATTGCGAACTTTATCTTTCAGGTCTTCTACATAATGGATGTCGAAAGCTTTTTCCGCCAGCAGTCCGGCAGTGGTTGGGTTTAATCGTTGATTGATGGCTTGCAGCAATTTGGAAGCGAGTTTATCCTTGCGTCTACGAACGATATTGCCATACACCGAAATCAATAAACCGATACCAGTAATGGAGCCTATAATTTTTATCTGCTTGGTATTCATAATTAGTTTTTAATGCCGCCAGCCAGGGTCGCTAATCTGGTTTGTGGCAGAGCTAAACCGGCAACATCAGTTAGGTCCGCATTTTTAGCAGAGTTGACTAAAATGACAATCACAAGGATCAGCACTCCAGCCAAAGCCAGGGGAATACCAACCGAAAGAATACCAGTCAGTCGCTTACCTAAGCCCAATACATTATGCCCAATTTGTGACATATCGGCCACGGCTCTGGTGGCGGTATTGGAGACATCAATATCATTTTGCTTCAGCCAGCGATAGAATTCCGGATTAGCCGTACAACTGGCCGAACCGTTAGCCTCCCAAGTGATGAGCCAAATGAGCCGGGCATTTTCCCTGCCGACTTCTTTACGCAGCTGCTGAAAGTAGGTTTTCCAAAGCTCGCAAGGGCTACTCTTTTCGGGAATGAAAAAGCTTTTCTTATCGATTTCAATGGCGGCCATATCGCATTAGGTTTTGAGCAACTGTTGGGCTTTCAGCAGAGATTCACTTTTGGAAAATCCCTGCTGCTGGAAAAACTGGGCCAGGCGTTGGCGCACCTTGGCCTCCTTGCGTTTGGTCTCTTCCTTATCAAAATTGACGTAGATCTGGCGACCGATCCAAAATCCGATGGCTAATACAATGACGGTTTTCATCTTTATTATTTTGTTTGCATGCTGGTGATTAATGAGGGTTGTTGCTGGTAATGACTGATAAAGTCGATGATGTCTTTGGCTCTCTGCAAGTGCTGTTGCTCTAGCGGAACATCAAAAAAGCGGAACACCTTAGTAATGGCATACACCGCTTCAATGGAAGGGAATCCGACATCCAGGTAATAGCGCAATCCGCAGAGATCAGCTTCCTTTTCGCTGCGGGTATTGTTGAAATAATGGCATCCCTCGTGCGCCAAGATGGCTATTCGAACCGGTATACTAAATTGTTGAAACTGGGATCTGGATACCTGTATGTAAGGCATCTGCCGGTGAATGCGGGCCGGAGTAACCAATTGCTTCCCAAAAACATCGCGGATGCTGGGTTGATAGTGGATTAAAAATTCCTGCTTGGGGCTGGGATAATAGTTGGGCGGTAGGTATCCTGCTTTCTGGGCAAAACGTATGGCAAAGTCCATAAACCGGTGCCGCTCCGAACTGGCCCAAACGTCTTTTTTTTCCAGTTTTTCCAATTGGAAATCAATAAGATCGAAGCCCATATCTTTTTCATTTCCTTTTTCAAAAAGTGCCAGGTTTAGATGCTTGGAGCTGATCGGCATCGGAATAGATAAATGCCTGATTGCTGCCCCATCGGTAAAGCTTTCCGGTTTAAACGACACCTTTCTTTTAAAATAAAAAGTGTTGGGCCGGTTGGGATCAAAAACGGCCAACCCCAATGACAGTGGATAATGCGCTCGTATGCTGAGCTTAATGCAAAATCGTTTTTCTTTCACTGGAATCGGAATAACCATAGCCTACGCCTTTTGCTTGTTCACATACATCACATATCCCAATCCGGCCATGCCCAATAGCAAAGCTCCGCCAATGATGAACACACTGGTCGGAATGCCTTGCTGCCTGTATTCAGCCTCAGTACTAGCTAGGCTGATAGTATAGTCTTCCGGAACCTCTTCACCTTTGCCAAATAGCCGGGTAATATTATCAATGGTTCTTCCTAAACCTTCTGCTCCACCACCTTCCTTAACGTTTTTACCTAGGTTGGCCCAGAAATCTTTTCGCTTTTGCCTTTTGGCTGCTTTCTCTTCGGCAGAGAGTGGTTTTTTCTTCTTAAAAAAGAGGAATTGATCATAGCCATCGTAGGCAGCTACTTCTCCTTCTTCTAAGACAGAAACCGATTGATATTTTTCCAAAAAAGCATCCGGATCAAGATCTGGTGTGCCGACAAATATGAGTGCCATGTCTTTTGGTTATTTAGCTGCGATCATCGCTGGTTGAATACTTTTTTTGATCTCAGCAGTACAAGCAATATTCCACCCACCACAACTACGCCACCCACAATAAGCAGGGGCATTGTTTTTATTCCGGCTTCCTGCTGCGGAGGGGCAACTACTACTGGTGCCGCTGCTGGAACAGGAGGATTGGCATAACGAGGAATCATTGGCCCCGCTACGCCCCGGTCCGCGATAGATGGATCAAAAGGTTTTGTGTTTATTGGACCTTTGGGCTGTGGCGGTGCTGGTGGAGGCGGAGGTGGCGGTGATTCAAAACCTTGTTGCATAAGATTGGTCTCGGTGCGAGTACGCTCAATTTCGGCTCTGCGTTCATCATTTTTTAACCGCTTTTTTTCATCGCGTAATTTGCGTTTTTCTGCCCTTCGTTTCTTACATCTGCGGCCACACAAAAAATGATCGTAATCGTGGGGAGCTTGTCCGGATAAGCCAAAGTTATTATAGGTAAGATTCATGTTTACTTCATTTAAGCGATTCTAGCTGGTGTTCGTCGTTTTAAGAGTAGCAGTAGTCCCAATCCAATGACCGCGATACCACCGGTAATCTGTAGGAGCATTACCTTGCTTTTATGGGATTGCTGCTTGGCCAATTGATCTGCGGCCATCTGCTTTTTCATGCTTTGGTAGGCCAATACATTGGAAAAGGCTTGGGATTGGGCTTCTTGCTTATAGTAGCGGTTTTTTTGCGCCTGGGTGAAAATGTTACTGATATTGCCTATAGCTCCAGCAATAGCGGAAATGGGATCGGTAGGTACCGGCATACTGCCATTAAATCCATCAAAACGCCCTGCTTTTAATCGCAGGTGAATCAGCCGAGCCAGGTCATTTTGAAATGCTTGGTCATTTAATTCAATGGCGTTAATAAGTTGTTGGATGAGCATTTTTTCATCCCATTGCCCCGGTACAGGTACCTCATGGGCTGCTAATAAAGCTGCTACATCTTCGGGGAATTCACCCACTAGGATACCTACCAACGCCAGTATACCATTCACATCAGCGGGAAATATGCTGCTCTTTTTAGCCATGAGCTTTGGTTTGCAGGGAAGTGCCAATCAATACCCCGGCCAAAATGGCAAGTCCCAGGGCAACTAAAATGTCATTGGCAAAATGAAATAAGCCAGGCTTTTCCTCGGCCTCCTCAGCAGCAAGAGCAGCCCCTTGTTTTTTGCGTTGACGTAATTCATTCCATACCATCTGCACTTCTTCTTCCAACTGCTTATCGCCCGGTTGTTCTTTTACCTTTTCGTTGAGATTCTTGTAGTAGCGTTCCAGGTCAATCGACCCCATATTCATGAGATGATCCAGGAAAGTGCCTTTATCCCCAGTTAACTCAAAGGATTGATGGCCGCAAGCCATACATCCACAATCTTTTTTCTGGTCTTCCACTTGTAGGATAGCTTTGCGGTCGGGATGCAGTCGCACCAATTTTTCAATAAATGCTCGGCCTTGCTTTTTGATAAGTAGTTTGGTTGCCTGACAGAGTTCGCTTAGCTTTTTTGGAGGTTCGTATCCTGCCTCGTGCAGCAATTGGCTTACTGCTTGGGGATTGTTATAGACAATGTAATCGATCCTGTTTTGTGGTCTTTTCATAATACGCGCTTGAAATGCCGGTTAAAAAGCAGCCAAGGCTCTCAAAGCCCTGGCTGCGAAATAGGAAGCGTATGCCGAGCATTACGGTGCTCAACTTCTTGGCCTTCTCACAATACGGCTGGGTGGCCTGCGGGAAGGTATGGTTTGTCTGGGTACCGGTGCCGGTCGAGCGGGCAAGCCGAATGCCGAAGTTGGTCTTTTTCGAAGCAGATCCAGTTGCGGTAAACCCGTGGTTCGCGGTACGGTAGAAAGTTCGGCCACATTATTGCCTTTGAGCAGGTTACCCATATTGGCTCTGGCTTTAATGGTAAAGGTGAAAACGACTGTGGCTCCGGCTCGAATGGTAAAGCGCAAGGAATCCTGGCCAGTGACATCCATTTCGAAGTTGTTGTCGTCCACCAAATTATTGTCAAAATTTTGGGGTGAACTGGCGTTCCGAGGTTGATACACCCGAGCGGTTATGGAACCGGTAGCCGTTTTGCGGGTAATCTTTAATACATTGTCAAACTGCAAGGGATCGGAAACGGACATTTTCATACCCGCAATCTTAAAAGGGTGGGCTTTGCTTTCTTCCCGCACCTCTTTGTGGGAGCTTTCGGCTACCGACACTTCTACGTCTTGAGCTTGTGGAGCCTCTTCATTTGCTCCAAACAAAATGGCTTCGGCATCGTTCGTGGAGCTGTTCTTAATAATTAGCGTTAGGGTTCGATCATTGGGATCGATCCGGCCAATGGAGGTAGATTGATAATTGTTAAAAGCATATGGATTGGCTCCGTATTCTCCCCAGCCGGGCAGATAGTCGTAGCCTTCCTCGTAATCTTCATCGTAGTACACGTCTTCATTACCTTCAAATCCGGTAGCGAAATTGTCGAAGCGGCCTTCGGCTTCTTCTTGGTAACTCATTAGTTCATCATCATCATGTCTCATTTGTTTTGTATTTATGGTATTACAGAATCCTCCTTACTTGGAGGTACCTTCTTTAATTTTTGCGGTGGCTTCCTTTTTTTCTTGCAGCTTCTTTACCGAAGGCGCAACCAGAAGCGTCCCGATGACTATGCCCAATGCCAAAGTACCGGCACAGTATAGGATGGGTTCCCATGCGATATCTTTTCCTTCTGCCATGTGTTATTTTTTGGTTTCTGAATGTAATAGGAGCGTTTGGTGACTCTTGAGTAGCTAAGTTGGAGGATGGGAGGGGAATTTCCTTGGGGAAGTTTTGGTGTGGGGTGGGAATTAGATTATATTTTCTTTTTAGAAAAATAATATGTTGAGCATCCACAAATACTATTGATTTTAAATAATGCGTTTTGAATATTATATTTTAAAATATACATAAACTATATCGTAAATACTTGAATCAAAGAAACTTAGGGTGGGGTTTTGCGTATAAACTAAGCTATGGTTACTAATTGGTTAAATAGGGCTTCTAGAAATCCATCTGTATATGCTTTTACAGTGGTGGATATGAGTGAAAAAATCCAAATAGATGATTCAATAAAATCTTATTTAGGAGAACAGACTCTAATTCAGTATCGAAGCCTTGAATGGCTCAAAAAAAGATATGGGAATGAAAGCTCCACAGTATTATGCGAGTATTTGAGAAACAATGTTTTTCCTTCAACTACTAATCAGATTACAAAAAATGTTAGACAAGGCGACTTCGGAGAGATTTTAACAACTTTAGTTGTTGAAGAGTTTAAGAATTTGAAAGTCCCTATTTCAAAGCTTAGATATAAATTCAATAAGGATAGATCTGTTTTTTGTACAGATTTAATATCTCATAATCAAGGTAATACAATTACAGATATAACTTATTATGAAGTAAAAACCAGAATCACCTATTCGGATGACATTGGAGTTAAAGCTTATGAGGGGCTATTAAAAGATGAGAAAAAACCAAATGAATCCATAGCTGATTTTTTAGACCGTTACTATTTTGATCAAGCTGAGATTTATTCAGCGGCGGGAGATGTAACTAAAGCGAATGAATATTATTCAATTGCAAAGCAATTCGGGGACCTTGTGAAAAATCCTACTAATTTTAATAGGAGGTTTGAAATTATCATCATCATGGAAACCTCAAAATTCAAAGAGGATATTTTGACTCAACTTAACTCATTGTCACTACAACTTTCACCATTAGAAGTTACAGTGGTACTTGTTGATAATTTAAGCAATTTAGTATCAGAGGTATTTACCAAAGCAGAAAAAGTAGCCGAAAGTCAAGTTCTCACTACCTCGCCTTCTCCTAAAAATATTCCTGTATGACCAGAAGTGAATATTTTGAAAGTATAGAAAATTCTCTTATTCAAACTTTAGATGGGACTAAGTTCGATAACCACACAAAGCAAATGTTTGCTTGGAGAATTGGGGCCAGATTCAATAGGTCCTATGATGAAGAATTCATCTGGCAAAGAGCCCTCTATCTATCGAGCAATGCCTGTAGACTTTTTCAAGTTGATCTTACCAGTGATATTGCCTTAAAAGCTCTAAAAACTAGTGCGGAAATTTATGAGTATTTGAGCGCGATTTCTGAAAAGTTTGACAAAGATTTTTGTTACATCCTTTCAGCATTATGTTATGACATAGCAGGATATCAAGCGAATGCCCTATGCATGATGAGAAGTTTTTTGGAAAGAAATCAGAATAAGTTTTATTCTATAAACCCTGGAGGAGAAAGCATAAATTCAAGTCTCAATGATGAAAATTATATTTTATTTCATGTCCAGCTAATCCTATTGAAGCAGATTCCGTTTGCTTTTTTAACTTACAAAAGAAGCTCTTCCTTAGAGAATGATGACGTAACTAAAAATGAAGATTTACTTGGGATTTATTTGTTCGATAAGGCAATCTATTCTTGGTATGAAAATATACTCAAAGGCGCAGAATCCTCTTTTAATGATCATATCCGTGATGCTTATCGATACTACTTATATAAGGGAAACGTTTTTGTTTCTCAAATTTTACAATTGCTTTCTTGTCGGTTCGATAAATACAATGAAAGATCAATTTGGAAAACTTTATCACCTCACAGTACTTCCAACAGCTATGTATGGTCGAAGTACATCAAGCTTTTATCAAATGATTTTTATAGAAGGTTTAAGATAAAATCTCCGAAAGACAGAAGATCAACTTTTGAATTCTGGGTTTCCCAAATGAATGCTTTTCAGCAAGGCATTTTATTAGACCAAGAAAGTTTTATAATTCAGATGCCTACAAGCGCAGGAAAAACCTTTATTGCTGAAATTGCAATTTTAGATTGCTTGCTTAAATATCCAGATAAGAAATGTGTATATGTAGCTCCTTTTAGAGCCTTAACTAATGAAAAAGAAATAGAGCTTTCCAACAATTTATCCAAAATTGGTTATTCGGTGTCCTCTTTATCTGGTGATTATGAACTAGATGAGTTTCAGAATTTTATTTTGGAGACAACCGATGTTTTAATTGCAACGCCAGAAAAGCTTGATTTGCTTTATCGATTGCAAAATGATTATTTCAGCGAGGTTTCAATCTTAGTAGTGGATGAAGGACATATTATCGGGGATTTAAATGAACGAGCTGCTTTGTTAGAATTTTTAATAATTCGTTTGAAAAGAAAACTACCCCATTTAAAAATACTATTTATTTCGGCTGTTATGCCCACTGAAAATAGCGTAGAGTTTTCCAAATGGATTAGTAAGAAAGATTCAAACGTGATCAAATCGCCAATATTTGTCGATAACGAAGTATGGCAACCTACACGAAAAATCATTGGAAAATTTAACTGGATCTCCAAAGATTCAAGTCGAATTACATATCCCAAAAGGGATTTTCAGGAAGATAATAATAGTTCAAAAATTCCTGCATTTGTTGTTAATCTAATTCAGAGGAAAAATATCGGAAGAAGGAAATTTCCCAGCACAAGTCATAGGGGGCAAACTGCGGTTGCTTTAGCATATAAATTAAGTGAAAATGGTAATGTATTAGTTTTTTGTTCAAGACCTGATTGGGCTTTAGCAGTCTGCCGAGCATTTCTCTATCTCTACGAATCTATCAGTCGGGCAAAAGAAGAAATTCTTCCTTATTTCAAGGAAAATCTGAATTCTGAATCCTTTTTTAATGCTCAGAGATGGCTAGGAGGTGAAAGCCCAATTACAAAATGTCTGAAGATAGGAGTTGGAGTGCATTTTGGTGACTTACCTGAGCCTGTGCGAAAATCGGTTGAAAAAGATTATAGAAGTGGGAAATTAAGAGTTTTAATATCGACAAATACAATTGGGCAAGGGTTAAATTTCCCTATAAAAAGCCTGATTATTCACTCCTTGGACATTAACCCAAAGGAAGACTTAAAAGTGGAAATTAGAGATTTTTGGAATATTATCGGCCGAGCAGGTAGAGCAGGTAAGGAAACTGAAGGCCAAATAATTTTTTTAGCGTTGAATGAAAAAGACGAGGAAAGATTCGAAAGCTATACAAATATTGATAACATTAAAAGGGTCGAAAGTATTTTTAAGATACTTGTTCAATTACGGGTGTCTATTGGTCAAGATGATTTTGACAACTATTTAAAATTGTTTTCTGAACCCTATATAATGAGCATGCTTGTTGAAGAAGTTATTGATACAGAAGATCAAGCCATAGTTGAAGAAATCATTGATAACAGTCTATTTAACGCCCAGCAGATTGACATCACGCCATTGCGGACTGGTTTTTCAACGGTCGTTCAGAGAATAAGGACAGATGTGAGTGAGGTTGAAAAGCTAAAAGCTTTTGCATCAAATGGGTTCAATATTGATAGCAATTTAGCTTTAGAAAAAGCAATAAATGATGACTTGGAAGAATTGCAAACCATTATCAATGAAGATAATTACATAGAGTTGATAAGTTTCATATTAAAGTCCTTTGATCAGGGAGGAATACAAGAAGTGCACTTCGGGGAAAAATTAGAAGGCTTAAATGGGCAAGTATCTATTTTGAACGATTTAATAATTAATTGGATAACCGGTGAGAGTATTGATGCACTTTATGAAGTTTGGGTAAAAAGTGTTCCAACGGGACTCCAGACTCGGGAGAAGTTATTCGTTTTTCTTTCTCAGGGTTTGAATTACAGGCTTCCTTGGGGAGTGACGGCATTTATTATTGTTTTGAAATATTCTCTTAAGATATCTTTAGAAGATTTACCATCTAATATTCAGGCTCTTTCAAGTTATGTGAAATATGGAGTTGACGATAAACTTGCATGTTTTGCCCTTTCTCTTGGAATAAAAAGCAGAGAACTTTCAAAAGAAATTGTCGAGAAATATGACGGTTCTAGAAATTATCAAAATTTCATGAACTGGTTAACAAATTTGACAATTATCGAATTAAATACTTGGGATCTTCATCCGTTTGATAAAGAAAATTTACTCGATGTAATCTTAAAATTCAATACAAAGCGGTTTAAGGTTGAGATTCCAAAAAGCTTCGAGTTCAGAATAAGAGGTACTTACTTTTCGGCAGAGGCCCAGACAAATTCTAAAGATGTTAATGTAGGTGATAATCTAAACTATTTGAGAGATGTAGAAAATGAAGTGGATCCTTTTGCTATAAAGATATTCAAGGGTAGTAATTTCTTAGGCTATGTGCCTAGAGAATTCTCAAAACCTCTATCCGTTGAGATTGATTTGAATGAGAAAAAGTATTCTATAGTCGTTATGTCTTCAACGGCTAAAACTGGAGCATCGAATAATGACATTCATGTTTCGATGTCGGAAATAGATAATTAGTATCTAGAACCTTGTTTGACAGGTGGAGTACTGGAGTTTATTTTTAGTTTCAGCAAGAGGATGAATTTCAATTCCGATAGATAATCTTCTCAAATTCATTGCCACCAAATTTGTAGTTCCAGACCCCATAAAAGGATCCAAAACCACATCCCCAGGTCGAGTAAAAAGCTTAATAAACCAAGCAGGTAATTCATCCGGGAAAGTAGCACTATGCCCTTTATTTTTGGTGGTAGTAGCAAAATGTACCACATTGGAAGGGTAAACCAACGCACGATTTTTCCAATTAGCCGTTTTGATGCCAAATCCACTGCCTGTTTTTGAAAACCGCAAGCTTTTATCCCGTTCCGAAAGATTTTTCACTCTATCCCTGGTGGCTTGACTGGCGGGTACCATCATGGCATCTTGGTACATATTGAATTTTCGCTGCTTATTAAACTGCAATAGTCGTTCCCATCCATCTCTAAATCGATTGGGCCATTTACCCGGATAGCTATTCTTTTTATGCCAAATAAATTCTTCGGTCCACAACCAGCCTTGCTCTTTCAAAGCCAAAATGAGCTGAAGAACATACGGATGCCGTTCTCCATTGACCACTTTTTCTTTGATGTTGAGCATAAAGGTGCCGGTGGGTTTTAGCACTCTGAACAATTGTTGAGAAATCGGCAGAAACCAGTCTACATATTTATCCGGAGCAATGCCGCCATAGGTTTTCTTTCTCTGATCGCAATAAGGAGGAGAAGTAAAGATGAGATCAATGGAGTTATCGGGAAGAGTTTTCAAAACTTCTTTGCAATCACCCGAGTATAGTTTGGGGCGGTATTTTTCTAGGAGGGATTTTGTCATTTAACGCAAGAAAGGCATATAGTCTGAAATGAGTTTGATAATCGCCTCATTGCGATTTTTGTAGATGGGAGTATTGTTGAAGTCTCGTTCAGAAAGCATCATTTTTAGCTTTCGACCTTTTTCCTGGTCAATGTACTTTTTGCAGGCTTTGATAAAAACAGCTTTACCACAACCCATGATGGTCTGCTGGCGCATATTGACATACAAGAAAAAACTCTTTCGCTTTTTAAATTCCGGTTCACTGATCTTACCTGAGCCAAAAGCTTGCATGGCCAATTCATATTGCTGATCTATGATGATTTGGGCAATGCGCACCAGATGATATTTAGGTATTCTATCCCGATAGCGGGTGACATCGTCGACCTGATGATGGAGGCGAAGCCAAGTGCAGTTTTGCCATTCGGAAGTGGTAATCTTGGCAATGGACTGATGGGTAAGCAGTATATCCAAGCCCTTATGCCGGACGGTGCATAGTGCCCCAATCATAGATTGCCCTTTGGCCCCAGTCATATAGTGGTCAATATCATCTAATACAAGCAAACCATTGCGGTAGTACCGCAGTATTTTTTCAACCACTTCCCGTTTTTGCTCATCATCCATCGGGCTACCATTTTTATTAAAGGGGCGAATCCTACGAGCAGTTGCTTTCGTCAAGGCTTGCAAATGATCCGGACTAACGGTACGAAATTCCGGATAGTCATCATCATTGGTATCGAAGGCTAATACCTTTCTGCCCTTTTTATGGGTATCCGGATTATCTTGCATGTAGCGTTTAAGTGTAATGACAAGTCAACTTATACTACGAGCTGCTAGGTGAGACGGATGCTGCATTCGGTACATATCAATTGGTTTTAAATTGCCAATTCCTTGATGTGATCGATTATAGTTATACTCC
>NZ_PDUD01000061.1 GCF_002646595.1 Flavilitoribacter nigricans DSM 23189 = NBRC 102662 | reverse complement strand
GCTTTGAAGCTGGAAGTTATACGAGTACTGAAAGAAGTAAAGAAGAACAAAAAACTAATTATTTCTTTCTTCAGAAATCATGAATTAAACTGTTACCAGTTTTTTAGCTGATAGTCTATTTTTATTTAAATTACTGAAAATCATAAACTTAATCCGATATGAACTGAACGCTGAGTCCGTTGCTTTTTCTGATAACCAATTCTTCTCTCTGGTCAGCGTTCAGTAACTTTTCAATTAAAAAACTGGCAATCATGACTTTAAGTCATTTTGGGCTGAACGCTGAACGCTAAACTTTTTCATTGAGATAATGCTTGCTTTGCTCAGCGGTCAGTAGATTTTCACTTAAGATGGTGATTTTTATTGATTTAGATGATTTCGAACTGAACGCTGAACCGAAAGCTTTTTATAATTTAAAATATCAGGCAAGGTGATGTGGAAGGTATGAAATGTTTAAACCCTGTTTAAACCAAAGAAAAAAGGAGTTACAACCTAAGTCATAACTCCCTGATAATCAGTGTCGGGGTAGCAGGATTCGAACCTGCGGCCCCCTGTTCCCAAAACAGGTGCGCTAACCGGACTGCGCTACACCCCGTGATTATATTCTTATTTGGATGGAGTACGTTAAACGTGGGTGCGAACCGATGATAAGAAAACTTACCATGCGATGCTAAGACACCCACTCCATCACTGAAACCTGTCTAACATTATAGCCAGGATCCATTAGCTTGCGGTGGAGGCGGGATTCGAACCCGCGGTACCCCTTTCAGAGTACGTCGGTTTAGCAAACCGGTGGTTTCAGCCACTCACCCACTCCACCCGAGCTGCCTTTTCAAAAGCGATTGCAAATGTACGGATCAAATAGGTTTCCCGCAAGGCTTTTTGGTATTTTTTCTTAGTCATCGGCCAAAAAATTGCGGGGGTACTGCACAAGTCTTTCAGACAGAAAGTGATACGAGTGGTAAAGTATACGGATTTTTTTCCGGGCCGGACTGCTTTTCCACATCAGGGCCGACCGATACCGGAAATTTCGGGCGGCTGCCCGGAAATGAGAAAGCCCCCGGTCTCCTGCTGCGGAGATCGGGGGCTTATTATTTTAGTCCGGTTTTGTGGGAAGATTCGGGCTTTGGGCTCGGTCGGATATTTTACTTATCGTTCAAACTCATCCGGATCTTCTTCTCCAGCTCAACCACCGTATCCTTAAAGATAGCGTCGGTTTCCATCAGGTCCTGCACCGTTTTGCAGGAGTAGATCACAGTACTGTGGTCCCGCCCGCCGAAGGTTTCTCCGATGGCTTTCAGCGACTTATCGGTGAGGTTTTTGGCGAGGTACATGGATAGTTGCCGGGCGATCACGACCTGCCGCTTCCGGGTTTTGCCCTGCAGCTTCTCGACGGCCACGCTGAAGTGTTCGGCAACCAGTTTCTGGATGAATTCCACGGTGATCTCCTTGTTGATCTCCGTCACGAAGTTCTTCACGACCACCTTTGCCAGATCAACGTCGATCTCGCGGCGGTTGAGGGAAGACTGCGCAATCAGGGATACCAGTACGCCTTCCAGCTCCCGGATGTTGTTTTTGATGTTATAGCAGATAAATTCCGTGACGTTCTGCGGGATCTCCACGCCCTCACGGCTCATCTTCGCTTCCAGGATGGCCATCCGGGTTTCCAGATCGGGCGCCTGCAGATCGGCCGACAGTCCCCACTTAAAGCGGGAGATCAGTCGCTCTTCCATACCGTCCAGGTCTTTGGGAGCCCGGTCGGAGGTCAGGATGATCTGGCGATTATTCTGATGGAGTTGGTTGAAAATATGGAAAAAGATCTCCTGGGTCTTTTGCTTGTTGGCCAGGAACTGGATATCGTCCACGATCAGCACATCGATCAGCTGGTAGAAGTTGACGAAATCGTTGACCGCATTATTTTTAATGGACTGGATGATCTGGTTGGTAAACTTTTCGGACGAAACGTAGAGTACCGTCTTATTGGGGAAACGTTCGATCACCTCATTACCCACGGCGTGCGCCAGGTGCGTTTTACCCAGTCCCACATCCCCGAAGATCACCAGAGGATTGAAAGAAGTACCGCCCGGATTCTTGGCGATAGCCTGCCCGGCCGAACGCGCCAGTCGATTGCAGTCTCCTTCTATATAGGTGTCAAAAGTATAGATCGCATTCAACTGCGGATCGATCTTCATCTTTTTGATCCCCGGAATGACGAATGGGTTCTTAATGTTACCCATATCTACCATACCCGGGCCGAATTTATCCTCCACGGGTTTTTCGCTTCCGTTGGACCGCGACTTGTGGTCGTGTCCGTTACTACCGTTCGACATCAGGATCTGATACTCCAGACGACCACGGTCTCCCAGCTCTTTGCGAATAGTCATTTTCAGGAGGCTCACGTAGTGCTCCTCCAGCCATTCGTAAAAAAACTTGTTGGGTACTTGTATGGTCAACGCATGATCTTCCAACCCTACCGGCTTGATCGGCTCAAACCAGGTTCTGAAACTCTGAGTTGGAACATTCTTACGAATTGTCTGCAGACAATTATCCCATACGGCAGCGTGATCAATTACCATTCCAAAATACATTAAAAGTTAACACAATTATGCCGCCAGGCACAATTACCAATAATTTAAAATAATGAGTATCAGTAAGTTAGGATTTGAAGCAGTCCGTTACGACCTTCAGTAGACGAGTTGTTATCTTACCTAAGCATGTCGTGTGTTGCTGTTACCTTGAGTTCCGAGGGAATACAAAGTTGAGAAAAAAATGGGAAACGGGCCGTGCCGCGAAGGGCTTTTTTTTAAAATTTTTTTTGCCTAATACGTATCTCCTTTGCTAGTAAAATATAGCCGTGCAAACCTAAATCGACGGGCTTAAATATAACGTCGTTATATCCTTTCCGGGCCGGATTTAACCAACTTTTTGCCCCGATCTTGGGCTTCTGCCAACAATATATTGGATGACGCAAATTCCGGGAAAGTCCCGTAAATACGACTTTTTTGGCCCGTTCGTGCAACTAAATCCGGCCAATCTGCATCTATGTAATATTCGGACTGTCTCTTTTAAGAGATTAATCATTATGAAAATGTTAATTCCTGGCCTAACATCCAGGCAATTAGGCATTTTTTCTAAATTCGTTCCCGTGCACAAGAGGTCTTTTTTACACCTAAATTTACAATGTATGCGACGCTCCCTTCAACATGCCAATCTATTCTCCTTATTTGCCTTCTCAATTATCGCTCTCTTCATTTCCTGCGCTCCCAATAAAGAGCAAAAGTCGGAGATCATGGCTGAGGCCCAACGCGGTGAATTTGTGATCACCGTAACGGCCACCGGAGAACTACAGGCCAAACGGTCGGTAAAGATCCGCGCGCCCCAGGGCATGCGGCCGGCCGGTATTTACGAAACCACCCTGGCCGATCTCGTTCCGGAAGGAACTACGGTCTCATCCGGTCAGTATGTAGCCAAACTGGACCGTACCGAACTGGCCGGAAAAATGAGTAACGTACAGACCGAACTCGAAAAGATACGTACCCAGCTGGAACAGGCCAAGATCGATACCGCTATCGAGCTGCGCGGACTGCGCGACCAGCTGGTCAATCTGGAATTTACCAAAAAGGAAAAACAACTCAAGGTCGATCAGAGTCAATACGAGCCGCAATCCGTGATCC
Organism: Flavilitoribacter nigricans DSM 23189 = NBRC 102662; assembly: GCF_002646595.1. Lineage (GTDB taxonomy): Bacteria > Bacteroidota > Bacteroidia > Chitinophagales > Saprospiraceae > Flavilitoribacter > Flavilitoribacter nigricans. The sequence goes on along the minus strand of NZ_PDUD01000061.1, from coordinate 45,878 downwards.
AGCAGGCTGAACTGGATATGGAAAAAACGGAGCGGGATTACGGTCAGCTCGTCAAAAAATACGAACTGGTTAAGATCCAGTCCGAAGCGAAGATCGAAGAGATCAATGCGCTCATGCGCCAGAACCAGCGCCAGCTGAAGATCTACTCGGACCTTTCCAATGAATTCACCATTATGGCGCCCGAAGACGGCATGGTCATTTACTCCCGAACCTGGAACGGCAAAAAAGAACCGGGCTCCCGGATCTCCGCCTGGGATCCGGTGGTGGCCGAATTGCCCGACCTCACCGATATGATCTCCAAGACTTACGTCAATGAGGTGGACATCAGTAAGGTGCGGGTGGGTCAGGAAGTGTCGATCCAGGTGGATGCCTTCCCGGACCGTGCCTATACCGGCAACGTATTGAAAGTAGCCAACATTGGGGAAGAACTGCGCGGTTTTGACACCAAAGTATTCGAGATCGTTGTTCAGGTAAATGAAGTCGACTCCATCATGCGGCCGGCCATGACCACCAGTAATGAGATTGTTACCGATGTTTTCAACGACGTACTCTTCGTACCCCTGGAAGCGCTGCAAAGCGATAGTCTGACCTTCGTTTACAAAGAGCAGAACGGTAGTCTGATCAAGCAGGAAGTAGTGATCGGCCTTTCCAACGCCGACCAGGTGATGATCGACCACGGCCTGGAAGAAGGCGATATGGTCTACCTCTCCGTTCCCGCAGAAGCCAAGGATATTGCCTGGAATTATATCGACAATAACATCAAGGAAGAGATCAAGAAAAAACAGGAAGAAGCCCGGCGTATCCGGGAAGCCCAGGCCCTGGAACGTCAGAAAAAGATGAAAGACGTCGCGCCGCCCACTCCGGATAGCGGAGGTGACGGCGGTATGATCATTATTATGGACTGATCCTCAATTTACATTAAAACAAACGAAAACACGTGCAGCGAATCATATTCAACTTCCTGCTAGCCATTGAGGGGATCAATGCCAACAAACTGCGCTCATTTCTTACCGCTCTGGGAATTATTTTCGGGGTGGCAGCGGTGATCTCTATGCTAGCCATCGGCTCCGGCGCCAAGCAAGCCATTCTCGATCAGATGAAACTGATCGGTACCAATAATATTGTCATTTCCGCCAGTCAGAATATCATCAGTGACGATGAGGACGCGGAAGATGCCGAAGATTCCGAAGACAATAACGAGGACGGCAAACGCCCCTTTTCTCCCGGTCTGACCCTGGAAGATGCCAAGGCGCTGACCCGCGTACTTCCGACCATCGAAAAGGTAAGTCCGGAAATTGTATTGTCTACCAATATCATCCAGGATGCCAAACTGGTGAAAGGCCGGGTAATCGGCATCAATAACGATTTTTTCGAACTCAATCGCCTCGCGCTGGAAAGAGGTCAGTTCTTCCACGACGTACACCTCACCAAAGGCCAATCGGTCTGTATTATCGGTAAAAATATCCAGGCCCGTTTTTTCAGTGAGGACAATCCCATCGGAAAGTCCATCAAATGCGGCAACACCTGGCTGCGCATCATCGGCGTTCTCGAACGCCGGGCTGCCAGCAAAGAAAGCATGGAAAACCTCGGGATCCGGGATGTCAATTCCGATGTTTACGTTCCGGTAACCACGGCCTTGCTCCGTTTCAAGAACCGGGCTAAGATCACCGCCCAGGACATTAGTCGCGGGCGGGGCCGCAGCGGCAACAACAATCAGGAAAACTACCACCAACTCGACCGCGTAGTGGTGCGGGTAAATGACTCCAAGGCCATGCAGGCTTCCGCCGAAGTGATCGCCCGGGTACTCAAACGCCGGCATCTCGATCTGGTGGACTTTGAGATCGAAGTCCCGGAACTGCTGCTCGAACAGGAACAGAAAACGCAGGATACCTTCAACCTGGTACTGGCCGTGATCGCAGGGATCTCCCTGCTGGTGGGCGGTATCGGCATCATGAATATCATGCTGGCTTCCGTACTGGAGCGGATCAAAGAGATCGGGGTGCGCCGTTCGCTGGGTGCCACCCAAAACGACATTATTCTGCAATTCTTATTTGAAGCGGTCTTCATCAGTCTTATCGGTGGGTTGATCGGCGTTTTACTGGGCGTTACCGCCGCGGAGCTTATCGCCCGTTCGGCCGACATTCCCACGGTAGTTTCCGGCTGGTCCATTCTGTTATCCTTTGGCGTTGCGGCCACCATCGGTCTGGTATTCGGACTGTTCCCGGCCCAGAAAGCCGCCAAACAAGATCCCATCAAAGCGTTAAGAACCGACTAAATACTTATCAATGAAATATTATTGTATTGCGCTACTCCTGATGCTGGGCACAACGGTTTCCCTGGCACAGCGAGACACTCTTCGTCTGAGTTTAGATGAAACTATTTTATTGGCCCAGAAAGATGCACCGGATGTACAGATCACCCAAACCGCCTTCAACAACGATTACTGGCGGTATAAATCCTTCCAGGCCAATTACCGTCCGTTGATCAACCTGGATGCGACCATCCCGCTGCTCAACCGGACCATTGAAGCCATTACCCTGCCGAACGGTAACGATGCCTTTATTTCGCGCTCACTGATGCGCAACAGCCTCGACCTGAGCGTCAGCCAGGGGATCACCCTGACCGGCGGCCGCATTTTTGTCAGCACCGGTCTGGAACGGCTGGATATCTTTAAGACCAGTACCAATGACGGACTGATCAATTACCTGTCCAATCCGATCCGGATCGGGTTCAGTCAGCCGGTTTTCGGTTTTAATGCACTGCGCTGGGATAAGATCATCGAACCGATGTCCTACGAAGAATCCAGAAGGGAGTATTCGGAAGGCATGGAAGAAGTGGCCCTCAATTCGGCTGCACTGTTCTTCGATGTGCTGATCGCCCAGTTGAATTACGAGGCCGCCATCCGGGACAAAGCCAATGCCGATACCCTCTACGCCATTTCTAAAGGACGTTACGAAGTGGGCCGGATCGCCGAGGTGGAACTGCTTCAGATCGAACTGAACGCCATGCGCGCCGACGCGGATCTCGGATCCAGTCAGCTCGCCCAGCAAACCGCCACGGAACGGCTGCGGAACTTTCTCGGTATTCGCGAGGCCATTGCTTTTGACCTTATTACTCCGGATGAAATTCCGAATTTCCTGATCGATGCCCAGGAGGCACTGGACTATGCGCTGCGCAACCGATCGGATGTCATACAACTTGACCGCCAGCTGCAGCAGGCGTCCATGGAAGTGGCCCAGGCCAAAGCCCAGCGGGGATTCAGTGCAAATATCTTCGGTAGTTTCGGTCTTTCGCAAACCGGCAAATCCCTCTCGGATGCTTTCACGGATCCGCTGGATCAGGAGTTCTTCCAGATCGGACTGAGTGTGCCCATCGCCGACTGGGGTAAATCGAAAGCGGTGATGGAAATTGCCCGCTCCAATGAAGAACTGACCCGTCTGCAGGTAAGCCAGGAACGGGTCAATTTCGAACGGGACATTCTCGTAAAAGTGCAGCAGTTCGATCAGGTGAGAAGTCAGGTGCAGCTGGCCCAACGGACCTACGAAGTCGCCCAAAAGCGTCTCAGCATCACCCGCGAGCGTTACAAGATCGGTAACATCCTGGTGACGGACCTCAACCTGGCCATCCAGGAAGAAGCTTCCGCCCGGCGTGGCTACGTCAGCGCGCTGCAGGCCTTCTGGCTGGCCTACTACGAACTGCGCCGTCTGACCCTGCACGACTTTGCGACCGGCACCTCGCTGACCAAAAATCCGGAGAACTCGCTGCGGTAATCCGTCCGCTGTCTCCGGAAAATAGAAAAGGCCGCCAGGATATTGTCCTGACGGCCTTTCCTTGTAACGACTCTGATTTGCTACCCGGCGACCAAATCCCCTTTCTTTTCCAGGATCTGCCGAATGATGGTTTCTCCGTGATCCCGCGTGTTTTCAATGAACAGCTTACTCGTTTTCATTCCCGCGCACACCACTCCGGCCAGATAAACATTGGGCAGGCTGGTTTCCAGCGTTTCGGGATCGTGTACGGGTATCTGATCTTCGTCGTTCGGGATCTCCAATCCGAGGCGGCCCAGCAGATCGTAGTTGGGTTTGTAACCGGTCATCGCCAATACGAAATCATTTTCGATCGTAAAGGTACCGTCGGGGCCTTCCAGGACTACTTCCCGCGGCCGGATCTCCTTCACCACCGTATTAAAATAGGCCGTAATACTGCCTTCCTTGATCCGGTTCTCAATATTCGGCCGGATCCAGTACTTGACGCCCTTGTAGATATTGTCTTCGCGGATCGCCATGGTCACTTCGGACCCTTTATTCCAGGTCTCCAGCGCCACATCGCAGGCGGAGTTGGCCGCACCGATCACCAGTACTTTTTGTCCGATGTAGGGATGGGCGTCATCGTAGTAGTGCTTTACTTTCGGCAGGTCCTCTCCGGGCACGTTCATCAGCCGGGGCGTATCGTAGAAGCCGGTAGCCACAATAACAGAGCCGGCGGTGTATTCGGATTTTTCCGTCTGGATATGATAACGGCCGTCTTCCTGCCGCTCCATCTTGACCACCGGTTCGTAAAGATGAACCTTCAGGTCATAACTTTGCTGCAGACGCCGGTAATACTCCAGCGCTTCCCGGCGGGTCGGTTTTTCGGTATGAGAAATAAAGGGTGTATCTCCGATCTCCAATAGTTTAGAGGTGGAGAAAAAGGTCATATTGATAGGGAAATGGTAGATGGAATTCACCAGCAGGCCTTTTTCCAGTACCAGATATTTGAGTCCGGCCTTTTTGGCCGCAATGGCGCAATTCAATCCGGTAGGCCCTCCGCCAATAATGATCAGATCGTAATTATTCATAGTAAAACAGCTTGTGCAACATTACAACAGTAAAGAGGATATTGGGGTTTAATTTGGAAACGTGCTAAGGTGGAAATGTGAAAATGTGTTAAGGTGTTGAAGTGTTAATGTGTTAAGGTTGGGAAGTGTGAGTACCCGGCTGCCAGCAGATAGGCTGAAATTCTTTTAACACCCGGAGACGAAAATTCACTAGGGCACGAAAACAGCACATTCAAACATTTCCACATTAACACATTAAAACATTCGTCAACTAATCAACTGTGTAATTTTGGCATACAATTCTTCCGGTCGGATAGGTTTATGGATGTAGGCGTTCATACCGACGGTAAAACACCGTTCCTCTTCCTGTTTGGAAGAACTGGCGGTTAGGGCGATGATCGGAACATCGCTTTTCTGGCGGATCATCCGTGCGGCTTCGATACCGCTTATCTTCGGGATCTTCAGGTCCATCAGGATGAGGTCAATCTTTTCTTTTTCGAACTGTTCCAGCGCTTCTTCTCCGTTATCGGCCGTCACGACCTTCACCAGTTCGGACCAGGAGGTGAGTACTCTTTTGGTGGCGATCTGATTCAGGAAATGATCTTCGACCAGCAAGATGGTCACCAGGCGATCCATGATGCCCCGCTGATTGAGGTGTTTGCGGGTTTTGCTGACTTTCATTTTCAGCTTAAACACCAGGAGATGCTGCTGGTCGGTCAGCGACTTCCGTTCCAGGGTGGCCCCCATGAGGTGGGACAACTTGGATGCGATAAAGGTACTCAGATGCGGCAACGTAGATTTATCGTTCTGATCCTCCCCGAAGAACATCTTCATCAGGTTGTCGTCCTGTTCGGAATCCGGCACGCTGACATCCACCGGCGATCCCGAGTATTTTACTTCTACCCCCAACAATTCCGGTTCCAGCATTTCTACCCGTACGGTGATCATCTTCCCACCCACCGTATGCATGATCGCCAATTCCAGCAAATTGAGTAAAACCTGCTGTATCTTGGATTCATCCCCGTTGACGTAGGTCGGTAAATCATTGACGCGTTCAAAATGGAATTTCAGGTCTGCCTGATCGGATTTGAACTGACCGGAACGATCTACATTTTTCATCAGTTCGTCCAGATTGAAGATCTCTTCCTGCACGCGCAATTCCTCGGAGATAAAAAGGGAATAGTTGAGCAGGTTGTTCAGTACGACCGACAGGTCATCCACGGAGGTTTTCAGGCCCTCGATCAGTTCCCGCTGCTGATTGGAAAAGTTAGATTTTTCCAGCAGATAAAGCAAATTGACGATCGAGCTCAGCGGCGTCCGGATATTGTAGCTCAATTGGGTAAAACGGCTGGTCTTATCGTCCTGCAAATCTTTTTCCGCTTCCGGGGCCGGCGTATTTTCCTTTTGGTAGGTAATGTCCTGCACGCTGCCGATCAGGAGGATCTTATTGGTGATCTCATCGTATTTTACCTGGGCCTGTACCAGGATGTACTTCACCGTCCGGTTGTTAATCACGATCCGGTGCTCGACCCGGGCCACCTCTCCGGTTTTGAGTACTTCCTCAAAAAAGTTGTTGACGCGTTCCTTATCCGCTACGTGTACGTATTTGATATAATCGGAAAGTGTCGGGGAGATGCCTCCCGGCTGGAAACCGAAGATGCGAAAGGTCTCTTCGGACCACTTCATGGCATTGTTGACAATGTCCATTTCCCAATTACCGAAATTGGCCAGTTGCTGGGCATCGCGCGACCGTTTCTCGCGCCGGGAAAGCTCGTTGGTGGTTTCCAGTAATTTGGAATGGGTCTTGAACCGCTGGATGGAATAACGAATGGAATTGACCAGTCTTTTCGATTTGAAAGATCCCTTGATCAGGTAGTCCTGCGCGCCGGCCTTTACGGACTGCATACCAACGATCTCGTTGTTATTCCCCGTGAGAATAACCACTGGTACGTGCGCGGCTTTTTGCAAATAACTTTTGAGCGTATTGAAACCCATGGTATCCTGCAGAGAAAGATCCAATAGCACAATATCGATCTTGTGTTCCTGCAGGATATCAAACCCTCCCTTCAGAGAAGAGGAATGATAAAATTTATGCTTAAAGCCTGCATCGTCTAAGTAGATACGAATTAGTTCCGCATCCGCCATATTATCTTCAATCACCAAAATATGTTCCATGCAGCAGGACTAATTTTATTCGACGCTTTTAAAACGTAAGGCAGCAACAACTGACTTACCCTGTATCGCTACAGCTACTCCATCTATCTTTTGTGACCCGGTAATGCTGGCTTACCCTTAACCGAATGCTTAAATTCAGTAAAGTGTTCACTCCGAAGCACAGATCCGTACACGGTCTGCCTTCCGGGAGCATTACCGGAAATCATTCTTCTTGTATTATTAATTTGTCGCTAGCGGTATGGTTCAGGAAAATGAACCGGCAATTAAGCCAACCTATCACCAAAAAGGGGCCTGCATGTCGTTCATAGTTAACCTCAACACCGTGTTCACCGGATAAAACGTTGGTCGCTTCACCGGGCCATAGTAGGTAAGATGGTTATGGTAAGCCAAAAATCTTCAATTTTTTGGACTATATCAAAAAAATTGTCAAAATCTACCGGTTTATTGATAAAACAGTTGGCATGCAGATCGTAACTATTTACAATATCCTGCATGGCATTTGAGGTGGTTAGTACAATTACGGGAATACGTTTCAGTTCCTGGTCCGTTTTGATCTCCCGCAATACTTCCCGACCGTCCCATTTCGGCAGGTTGAGGTCCAGCAACACCAGATCGGGCGTTGTCTTTTCTTCGTACTGCCCCTGTTTTCTCAAATACCTGATTGCTTCCACACCATCCATCACTACTTCCAGATTCACTTTTTTCTTTCCTTCCTTAAAGGCCTCCTGCGTCAAACGAACATCACCGGGGTTATCCTCAATCAACAATATATTGATCGGCCTCGTTTCCTTTACCATAGTGTTTTGTGTTTGTGTCAATTCTTTGTATGAGCCCAATATAGGGAAAGTTTCGCTATCTTCACGGCCCCAAAATCAATCGCTCAGGCTTTCCCTTATTCAAATTTCATATATGGTGAATGTAAAATCTTACCAGGAATTATTTTTAAAATATCTGGATCAATCCCCCTGGCCGGAATCCCCCAAAGCCTTATACGAACCAGTTGACTATTTGATGCATCTGGGCGGCAAGCGATTGCGGCCGGTACTGGCCCTGATCGCCTACAGCCTGTTTCGGAAGGATGTGGAGCGGGCACTTCCGGCGGCAATGGCCGTCGAGGTCTTCCATAATTTCAGCCTCGTACACGATGACATTATGGACGAAGCGCCCCTGCGGCGCGGCAAACCCAGCGTGCATACCAAATACAACATCAACACCGGTATTTTGTCGGGCGATGTGATGCTGATCTATACCTACGAATACCTATTACAGATCGATGACCCGGAAAAGATCCGGAAAATGGTCTCGGTATTCAATAAGGTAGCCATCAAGGTTTGCGAAGGACAGCAGTACGATATGGATTTTGAGCAGCGGTCCGACGTTACCATCGACGAGTACATCGAAATGATCCGGTTTAAAACGGCAGCGCTCATCGCGGGTAGTCTGGCCCTCGGTGCCATTGCCGCCGGCGCTGCGGACGAGGATGTGCGCCACCTCGAAGCCTTCGGTGAGAATATTGGTCTGGCCTTCCAGCTGCAGGATGATTATCTGGACACCTTCGGCGATCCCGAGAAAGTAGGTAAAAAGGCAGGAGGCGATATCGCGCAGAATAAAAAGACCTTTCTGATCCTGCGGGCCCTGGAAGTTGCCGGCCCCGAACAGCGCAGGGAACTGGAGAAATATATGGGTAGTACCGATTTTGACGAACAGGAAAAGATCACCGCCGTCATGGATATTCTCCGGTCGCTCGATATTCCGGCCCAGATCCTTTCCCGCAAGCAATTCTATCAGGATGAAGCGTTCCGGCACCTCAACGAGGTGAATACCATCAACCAAAACACTCAGATCCTGTACGATCTGAGTATGGACCTGATCGGCCGGGAATCGTAAAGAGATATTATTTTTTTCGTAAACCGTGGGCGGTAAAGCAGTGCTTTATCGCCCATTGTTTTGGCCACAACTAATAAAGGAGCAACCACCGAAGCGGCTACTCCTCACACTATGAAACACTATATAGTTAGGTCCAGATTTGTTTAAAGTATATGCCTTTGGGAAAAGAGAAGAACCGATTAGGATGCAATTATTGCGGTCGGTAATTCCTGTCGATGCAGTACCAATAGAGATGAATCTTAAAGGTATTAATCTTTTTATTAATTACAAAAAGATTTTGCCGTTCCACCATTCCTTTTCAATGATTGCACTGTTTTTCAGATAAAATTTGATCGCCGGCTCGTTCCAGTCCAAAACCTGCCACTTCACCAGTCGGCATTCCAGTTCGCGGGCCCGGTCGAGGAAAGCGTCGAAGAGTTTCTGGCCGAGACCATCCCGCCGGTTGGCTTCCAGCACTACGAAATCCTCCAGATAGAGCATCCGTCCTTTCCAGGTGGAATAGGTCATATAGTACAGCACCATACCGACCACTTCGTCATCTACCCGGGCGACGATACATTCGAATATATCCGCGTCAAAATCCCGGTAGTAATCGTCCAGGGATGCGACAAATTCGGATTCCGCTTTTTCGTATACCGCCAGTTCCCGAACGAGTCCGTGGATGGCTGGCAGATCGGAACGCCGCGCTCTTTCCACTACGATAGAAGGTACCATCATGATCTATTTTTAAATTAGGTGTTTGCGTGTAATAGGATTTGTTGTGGCCGGGTTCCCGAATCCGATCCAGTATAAGAAGACCGGTGTCCGTCCCCTACCCTGCTAACGAATGATCTCAAACGAATTATAGTTCCGCTCCGGCGCGGATTCCACCTCTACGGACTGTACTTCTGCGTACGCCGGTCCCTGTCGGCACCAGTCGATCATGGTCTGCAGCGCCTCTTCTTCGCCTTCGATCTCCGCGTATACGGTGCCATCCGGCTGATTTTTCACCATACCGGTAATTCCCAGTTCCAGCGCTCTTTTTTTGGTGGAATAACGGTAGGAAACGCCCTGAACCTGCCCGCTGATCTTTAGTTGGTATAATGGCATAAGTCGATAAATATGTTGATCCGCGATAATAGAAAATAATTGACAAAAGAAAAAACGCTCACAAATTACTAGCTTTGGGGGCAGAAAAAGACATCATCATGCGTTGGATACTCTACTCCTTCTTTTTCCTGGTGCTGCTGTCCGCTTGTCAATCGGACTCTGAATCCACGGAAAAAGCCGACCTCATCCTTTATAACGCTCAGATCTACACCGTCAGCGAGGCCATGCCTACGGCGGAAGCAGTAGCGGTAAAGGATGGCAACATCCTTCTGGTCGGCGATTCAGCCTCCGTATTCGCCAGCCGGCAGGAGACGACCGAACTGATCGATCTGCAGGGGCAGTTCATGATGCCCGGCTTCATCGAAGGGCACGGACACTTTTCCGGCCTCGGAGGCAGCCTGATGAACCTGAATTTTCTCCGATCCAAAAGTTGGGACGAGATCGTGGCCATGGTCGCCGAGAAGGTAAAAACCGCCGAACCCGGTGAATGGATCACCGGCCGCGGCTGGCACCAGGAGAAATGGATCGTTCCCATTGACGAGCACGTCCACGGTTATCCTTACCACGATAAACTGAGCGAGATATCGCCCGACAATCCGGTACTGCTGCGGCACGCCAGCGGGCATTCCCTCTTTGCCAATGCCAAGGCAATGGAAATTGCGGGCGTCAGCATCGAAACGCCGAATCCCTCCGGCGGTGAGATCGTACGCGACAGTCGCGGCAATGCGATCGGCGTTTTCGAAGAACGCGCCATGAACATTATCGGCCAGGCTTACCAGGAATACCTGAGCGGTCTTTCCGAAGAGCAGCGCAAATCCCAGTGGCTCAAAGGGATCGAACTGGCCCAGGAAGAATGTCTGAAAAAAGGCATTACCTCCTTTCAGGATGCCGGTTCCCGTTTTTACGAGATCGATAGCTACAAGGAACTCGCCGATGCCGGCGAACTCGATCTGCGCCTGTGGGTCATGCTGCGCCATCCCTACGAAGAAATGAAGGACAACATGGAGGGCCTGCCCGTGATCGATTACGGAAACGGTTATTTCACCTGCCGGGCCGTCAAATCGGAAGTAGACGGCGCCCTGGGAGCCTTCGGGGCCTGGCTGTTGAGTTCCTACGATGATAAGGCCGATTTCGTCGGTCAGAATACTACCCAGCTGGAAACGGTTAGCAATATCGCAGACCTCTGCCTGGAACACGACATGCAGCTGTGTGTCCACGCGATCGGTGACCGGGCCAACCGCGAAGTACTCAATATCTTTGCGGAAAAATTTTCCGAACTTCCGGAAAAACAAGACCTGCGCTGGCGTATCGAACACGCCCAGCATCTGGATCCGGAGGATATCCCCCGATTCAGTGAATTGGGCGTCATTGCCGCTATGCAGGGGATCCACTGTACTTCCGATGCTCCCTTTGTGGTGAAACGACTGGGAGAAAAGCGGGCCCGCGAAGGGGCATATCCCTGGCGTTCGCTGCTGGATGCCGGTGCGGTGGTCGGGAACGGTACCGACGCTCCGGTGGAAGATGTGGATCCCATCGAGAGTTTCTACGCGACCGTAACCCGAAAACGCGCCGATACCGGAATGGAGTTCTTTCCGGAACAGGCCATGACCCGCGCCGAAGCGATCAGGTCCTACACCTGGTCCAATGCCTACGCCGCCTTTGAAGAAGAAAAAAAGGGCTCGATCGAGGCCGGTAAATACGCGGACCTGGTGGTGTTGTCCAAAAATTTAATGGATTGTCCGGATGAAGAGATCATGGATACCCAGATCCTGCTGACAATTGTTGACGGAAAGATCAAATACGATGGAAGAAACAATTAACAATTGGATAGATAAAGCCCGGGAACTCCTCGAAGAATGGGGCGTAGATCCGTGGATACTGGCCGGTGGAGCCGGTCTGATCCTGCTGGTGATCATCATTCTCATTGTCGCTAACCGGAAGCCCAAGGCTACTTTTCCCGGCCTGGTAATCAACCTGTTCCAGATCGCACCGCTGGGCCGGGATGCCTTTCTGAAGATCCAGAATCCCGCCGGACCGGTCATCCTGAGCCAGTACAGGATCATTGGCCGGAATGATGTGCTCGTCAAGAACCACCTGTCCGGACACCGCATGGAAAACCAGAAAGAATACAGTATTCTGCTGGAAGCAAATGGTGATAAACGCCTGGAACCGGATTTTTCCCTCGAACTCACTTATATCACCGAAGAAGGCAAGGTCTACCAACAAAAGTTGCTGCCCGGGCAACAGCGGGTAGAACCACCGAAGCGGGTATGATGTTTAGATTCCTGTATTAATGAATTAGAGCGGCCCGGACATCCATCTATTAATGCCGATGCTCCGTGCCCTCACTATTTTATTTTTAATTCGGGATCTTTCTAGAAGTCATCCCCTTCAAATTTATACACAGCAAAACTACCATGCAAAAAGTAGATATTCTGGCCATTGGCGTGCACCCCGATGACGTTGAACTGAGTTGTAGCGGCACGCTCCTCAAACATATTGCCCAGGGAAAAACCGTTGGACTGCTGGATCTGACCCGCGGCGAACTCGGTACCCGCGGCAGCGCGGAGATCCGGGACACGGAAGCGGCCAATGCGGCCGAACTGATGGGCGCCGCCTTCCGCGTTAATCTGGAAATGGCCGACGGATTTTTTCAATACACCAAGGAAAACATAATCCGGATCGCCGAAGTGATCCGTAGCTGCCAACCGAAGATCGTACTGGCCAACGCCGTACACGATCGCCATCCGGACCACGGCCGCGCGGCCAAACTGATCTCCGATGCCTGCTTTTTTTCCGGATTGCAGAAGATCACTACCTACGATGCCCAGGGGCAGCCGCACGACCGCTGGCGGCCCGATGCCGTTTACCACTACATTCAGGACCGCAACCTGAAACCGGATTTTGTGGTGGACATCTCCGACTTTATCGATAAGAAGGTAGAATTGATCCTGGCTTATCGCTCGCAGTTCTATCTGCCGGATGCCGAGGAATACGCCGAAGAACTCGATTCTCCCATTTCGGGTAAAGATTTCCTGGATTTCCTCAAATCGAAAGCCGCCGCTTACGGACGTGATGCGGGATTCACCTTCGCCGAAGGGTTTACCGTGGAGCGTACGCCGGGGGTGTTGGATTTGTTTGATTTGGTTTGACGGTTGAGGGTGGACGGTCAATGGTTGACGGTGGAGGGTCGATGGTGGAGGGTCGACGGTCGACGGTGTAAAAAAAAGGAGAGCCAGGGCGGTCGCCTGCTCTCCGTGAACTCACTTGTTGAAACTATAATTTGATCTTTCGTTTTGTTATGACACCCGAAAGGTGCCTTTAAGCTTTGTTTCCACTACCTATTTAAAGCCTACGTGGTCGATATAAATAGCTCCGACCACTCCTTTGCCCTGAAACAGGATATCCGTCCAGGTGGTGGCAGCTGTACCGCCGTTCACCGCTGAAATGGGAATTACGATTTCGGACCAGGCTCCTTCCACGACATCAAAGCCGGTGGGTGTGCCCCAGCCTTCGTTGACTACCAGTTGTACCGTGCTGCCGCCGGTGCCCTCACCGCCGTAAACGTAAAACACAAGCTCGGAATAGCCGCTGACATCGATGGAAGCGCCGCCCCAGCGGATCGCATCCCAAGAACCGTCGTAGGTCTTTTTGGCCGAATTGGCACCCGCGAAGACGACTTCCGAGTTTTGCCAGTCGGAAGCACCGCCCCAGCCCCAATCGCCCCAGGCCCCCAGGCGGGAATCTTCGTAGATCAGTTCGCTGAGTTCATTGAGGTAGACCACGTTGAGGTCCGGACTGATGGATACATCCTCAAATTCGGTGATGAGTTGCAACGGACCGTCCGCCGCGCCTTCCGGCACCCATACTTCGATGAAGGATTCGGATTTGTTTCCGTAGCGGGTAGCGGCCACATCCCCGGCAAAGATCACCTGCACGGCTGCATCCATTTTTTCACCTTCCAGACGGATCTTCTCCCCTACTTTCGCCAGGGATGGCATAGAGAGTACGAGCGGCTGAATGGAAGAGGTTACCTCCAGGGCGGCATTAGATACTACCTGAGCGTTATTCACCGTTTCCAGGACGATCACTCCACTTTTGGCCGTCAGCGGCAGATTGACTACCAGTTCCGTTTCGGTTTGGGATACGATCATCCCTTCCAGCCCTCCGTCGAAGAGCACCCGTGATACCAGATCCAGATCGGTGCCGTAAATGGTGATGCTTTCGTTATCTTTTACCGCCAATGGGGTTACCTGACTGATGGTTGGGTCAATGAGTTCCAGTACGGATGCGGAGCTGCTGGTTTCCGCCACTGTATTTACGGTTACCACCGCTTCGGTCGCCTCCCAGGGTACGGTCACGACCAGTTCCGTCTCCGATTTGCTGATGATGTTCCCGACCTGTCCGCCACCGAAAACGACTTCGGTTACCAGATCCAGATCCGTACCGCTCAGGGTGATATCATTTCCGGCTTTTATCAGAGCCGGGCTGATATCGGTGATCGTCGGTGCGGTAATGTCCAGCGCCGGTACGGAGGGGACCTGCACTCCGGAAGCGACTTCCACCTGAATGCTGCCTTCCAGCGCATTATCCGGCACCACCAGTTTCAGCGCGGCCGGACTTGTTTCGTAAAATTCCGTGACCTCCGCATTACCGGTGAAAATCACCCGGGTGGCCAGATCCAGATCCGTGCCACTGACCGTCAGGGTATCGCCCGGACGTATAGGTGCCGGGGTCAAAGCGCTGACGGTAGGCAAGACGATCTCTACTTCGGCCTTCGATTCGATGACAACGAGATCATCCCCCGCAGCTCCATTGGAGATCCGGATAGTACCGGTACGGGCTTCGGCGGGCACGGTAACGACCAGTTCCGTTTGTGACTGACTGACAAAATCCGTCACGACCACATCCTTGGCAAAAACCACTTGCTGGATCAGATTCAGGTACGTACCACTTATCGTCAGCGGCTCGCCGGCCTTCAACGGCCCCGTGGACAGATCCGTGATCGAGATTGGCTCCGAGATGGTCAGGCTGGCCTTGGAGGTAACCTCCGTACCATCCGCTACGATCCGGATGGGTCCACTGACCGTTTCGGTGGGAATGATCAATCTGATGGAAGTGCGGCTTTGTTCGAGAAAAGTCTGTACCGTTACGTTGTCGGACAGAACAACCGCACTCACCCGGTCCAGGCTGCTGCCAATGATCCGCAGGGTATCTCCCCTGAGGAGCGGTGAAGGGCCAAAACTCAGCAATTGTACGTCATTGCTGTCAATGGCCGCGGTTGGTTCCTCATCCTTCTCACAGGCCTGAAAGATCAGTACCGGTACCAGCAGGCATAGAAACCAGAACGTTTTTTTAAACATAGCTATATTAGACATTGGCTCGTTTTTTATTATTGTAATCGGACAATTAAAGCGAGACCGGGACCATCGTCGTCAGGTCCGTTCGCTTCACTTTGTCCAATTAGCAGTTTTTTACATCGACCGGGCCGCAAAGTTTGCGTTCTTCACCAGTGGTTACCTCCGGTCGGTTTGACGGCGATCCCATTGGCAGTCTACTTGGGCACCAGCCGGAAATTATCAAAGGCAATATCGGCATCCAGCGCTCCCGGTCCGTGCCACCAGAAACGGAAGGCATACCCCTCCGAACGGATCCCCACATCGGTCGTAGCCTGAATGGTTTCAAACGGGATAACGACGGTTTGCCATGCTCCCTGGGTGTCCAACGGGCCGGTCCAGATGTAAGCATTATCAAAATCCTCGAAATTGCCGATCAGGATCTTGATCGCATTGGCGTCAAAAGGATTGAGGGTATTGACCTCGAATTTGAAATTGTAGGCAGATGGGTCCGCAATGGCCTCATCCGGTATCAGGTGGCGGTTGCCGAAAGCATCGACCGGGCCTCCGGCCATATCCGCCCAACCCCAATCGCCGACGTTGCCTCGGTAGTATAGAAAATTACCGTTGATGGCAATTTCCGATCCGGCATCGCCGACATAACCGTCTGACCACCAGCCCGTCTGGGGGTCCATACCAAAAAAGATATTCCGGGAATCCCGGAAGTGGAAACCGGATTCGGCCGCACCGAAGTTGGTACTCACGCCGATCGATCCTTCTTCGGCACCCTCGGGAACGGTCACCTGAATGCTGGTTTCGGTTACCGCTACAACGGTACCGTCCACGCCGCCGGGGAAATGGACCTGCAGCGGCTCGTAGAAGAAGTTGCCATAGATCGTCGTCGTTTCGCCCGCCCGGGCGTATTCGTTCTGCATACTTTCGATCTGCGGTTCGGGAATATCCACGGTGAAATCATAAACGGCTTCCCGGCCGTCCCCGCTCACCACCCGCAGAAGATTGTTGACCTCACGGGGCGTATTATTGGGGATACTAACGATAATGGAGGTTTTGGTGACGTAATTCGGATTCAGGCTGGCCCGCTGGTCGTTGAACCAGACCTGACGCACATCCTGCAGATTATCACCAATAATAGCCACCAGGCTCCCCAGGAATCCCGCCGACAGCAGGGAATCCGAGACGGCAGCGTCCGTGGGGCGCACATAATAAATGACGGGGTCGCCCGCTATGCCCGTATCCTTTTCGCAGGAAGTCAGTAGGAAGCTGCCCAGCGAACCGAATAGTGCCATTAGGGCGGTATATTTCAACCATTTTTTCATAACGATTGTCTTTGTTGTTTTGGTAGCAGGCGGTGATACGTATCGGTCATACACAATCGGGTCGCTCGGTATCCACACCTGGATTTATGATTAAACCAATGCACTTTCTTACTGAAAATCGTATCGCTCGGCCTCCTGGGCCAGCAGCGGATTGGAAACCACTTCCGCAGCGGGTAAAGGCAGAAAGATCTGAGATTCACTGAAGGTGACCGGGGTTTCCGGCGGCACCAGGATGTAGTGATCGATATTCGTCGGGTCCGGATTAGGAATGTTGTTCCAGTCCATTTGGTAAGTATAGGCCCGTTGCTGCGCGTTCAGCATCGCCAGAGCTTCCTGCGGTGCGCGGTAGTAGTAGCGCTTGATATCGAACCAATACTGCTGTTCCAGGGCAAACTCCACTCTTCTTTCCCGCAGGATATCCAGAAAGGTCAGGGAACTCAGTGGCTCCAGTCCGGCCCGGTCCCGGATGGTATTGACATAATCCAGCGCCTGGGCATCGGAGGTCGATTCCGCCGCACCCAGCGTAGCTTCGGCGTAAATGAGATAGACGTCCGCCAGTCGCAATACGTAGGAATTCAGGCGCGTGGCCTGGTTGGTAGTCACCCCACCGTTGGTATCCTCAAAAGAACCGACGATGTATTTTTTGGTGTTATTCAGCACCGGTGCGGCAAATTCGAGGATTACGTCCGGATTGCCCGGATCGCGGTAGGCGATCTCGTATAGATAGCCGCCCTCATCCGTATTCATTTCCGGATAGAAGTCACCGGCCGTCATGTAAATGGCCGAACGGCGTTTGTCGCCCTCCTCCACCGCCTGGATCAGGTCATAGGTTGCAGAGATGCCGCCGCCCCAGGCTTCCGTAATGCCCGTGATCCGGGAACTGCGGGCCCACTGGGCCTGCCGGTTGTTACCGGTACCGTAACTGCCTTCGATCCACTGCAGTGCAAAA
Source organism: Flavilitoribacter nigricans DSM 23189 = NBRC 102662 (assembly GCF_002646595.1). Lineage (GTDB taxonomy): Bacteria > Bacteroidota > Bacteroidia > Chitinophagales > Saprospiraceae > Flavilitoribacter > Flavilitoribacter nigricans. The sequence goes on along the minus strand of NZ_PDUD01000061.1, from coordinate 28,289 downwards.
AGGGACTCTCCGCTGTTGTTGTTCGGGATCTTGAACAGGTCCGCATAATTGGGCATCAGGCTCAGGCCACTGTTCTCGATCACGTCCGCTGCCAGTTCTTTAGCCTTGGTGAAATTGGCGGCAGAATCCGCGTCATCCAGATCGGAAGCCATGGTCAGGTGCAATTTGGCGAGCAGGCCTTTGGCCGCCCAGGAGGTGACCCGCCCCGGTTCGTCCGTTTCCGGCAGATTGGCCGCGGCAAATTCGAGGTCGCGACGCATAAACTCGTAGAGGTCCGTACGGAAGTTTTTGGGTAACAATACCTCGTTGGAAGCGATCAGGTCTTTGGAATTCTCAATGATCGGCGCCTCCCCCCAGTACTCGGCGATGAAAAAATAGGCCGCGGCCCGCATGAAACGGGCTTCGCCCAGCGCCGCGTTGATCACCTCTTCGGATACCCCGAATCCCGGTGCGATATCCGGCACATCGGTGATGATGGAATTGGCGTAGGCTACCACCCGGTACAGGCTTTTATAGCCGTTCAGCAGGTGAGCATTACCGGAGTTAAAGGTATTGAACATGAATTGGCCCTGCTGATCGTAGGTATAGTAGAGATTCCCGGCCATCAGATCTCCGGCCAGCCAGAACAGGTTGGCATTGAAATCGAACCAGGGCAGGCTGTACATGGCCGCCGTACTGGCCCGGATGTTGGACTCGCTGTTGTAAAAGTTTTCCGGCGTCGTCCGGTCCTGCGGTACGATCTCCAGGAACTCCTTGCTACAGGCACTACTGAATAGCAGGAATGCGAGCAGTGTAATATATTTTGAATAATTCATTGTCTGGTATTTTTCGGTTTAGCGGGATTAAAAGTCCACATTCAGCCCCAGGGTATAGAGGGTCGGCGAGGGATAACGCCCCATATCCACGTTTTGGAGCAGGGAGTTCTGATTGAAAGCGCCGATCTCCGGATCGTAGCCCGAGTACTTGGTGAAAGTTTTGAGGTTCTGCACATTCCCGTAGATCTGTAGATTCCGGATGAATCCGGGCGTATAGGATTTGGGCAGGGTGAATCCCAGCCGGATATTCTGGATCCGCAGGTAGGAACCGTCCTCGACCCAGCGATCGGAAGCCCGGTTGTTCCGGTTATTATCGTTGGTGGCCCAGCGCGGTACGGTGGTCCCCGGATTGGCCAGAACTACGTTGGCCGGATCGATATCCGAACCATTCGGGTCGAGCAGCTGGTACTGCGCCCGGTTGCTTACGGCCTGCGACTGGTTGGAAAACGGACTGGTCATTCCCTCGATCACCACCCGGGTATAGTTGAGGATCTGCGCTCCTCTCGAGCCCGTCAGATAGACATCCAGCGATACTGGACCGAAATTGAAGGAGTTATTCAAACCAAAGGTAAAATCCGGGTTCGGGTCGCCGATCACCTGCTGATCGTTGATATCGATCACGCCGTCACCGTTCAGATCCTTGAACTTGATGTCACCGATCCACACCCCGTCGCGTTTATCGACCAGATTCTGTCCGTTGGGATTTTCGGAGGTTTCCGATCCCGGCGCTTTGATCTGTACGGCGTGGTTCAGGATATCCTGCTCATTCTCAAAAATGCCCTCGGTCACGTAGCCGTAGAATTGCCCCACCGGCAGGCCGGCCTGGGTGATGGTAGCGGTCTGGAATTCAGAATACCAGTACAGGTTCTCTTCCAGGCGGCTGCCCGTGGCATTGAGTTCCAGTACTTTGTTCCGGTTGCGGGTAAAGGTGAAATTGGTGCGCCATTCGAAATTGGGTTTATCCACGTTTACGGTGTTCAGCCCCAGTTCGAAACCCTTGTTTTCCAGGGTGCCGATATTGGCGTAAGGCGCCTGGACATCCCACCAGTCGGGGCCGCCGAGATAGAAGGGAAGGTCCACCTGGAGGAGCAGGTCCCGGGTTTGTTTATTGTAGTAATCGGCAGTCACACTTACCCGTCCGTCGAACATTCCGAAGTCGACCCCAACATTGTACTGTTCGGTAGTTTCCCATTTCAGGTCCGGGTTGCTGTATTTTTCGTTGCGGTAGATGGTTCCCAGCGCCGTATTGTTCGTTACCAGTGTGGAGGCGTACAGGAAGTCCGGAATGGCCTGGTTTCCCGTCTGCCCGTAACCGACCCGTAATTTGAGATCGCTGACGAGTTCCTGATCCTGCAGAAATCCCTCTTCCGAGATCCGCCATCCGAGCGAGCCGGAGGGGAATAGCGCCCAGCGGTTGTTCGCCCCGAATTTGGAGGAACCATCCGCCCGCAGGGTAAAGGTGGCCAGGTATTTTTCGCTGAGAATATAGTTCATCCGGGCGTAGTAGGAAGCCAGACTGGAAGCTCCCTTCCAACCGTTGGTCAGCGTATTGGCCGTTTCTCCCTGGTTCAGCACCTGGATATCGTTGGTGGCAAATCGCCGCTTGGTGACGGTGATCCCCTCGTACTGTGAACGTTGGATCTCGCTCCCCAGCAATACGGTCAGATCGTGGGCCGCTCCCGGTTTAATGTTATAGGTCAGGTAGTTCTTCCAGATCCAGAAGAAATTGGATTCTTCGCGCTGACGGAACTGGCTTTCCGTATTTTCAATACTACCCCATCGGTAGGTCGGCAGGAAAGCCTTATTGATGGAGTTGTTGTTGTCAAAACCAAATTCACTGCGCAGGCTCAAACCTTCCAGGATCTGAGCTTCTCCGTAAAAATTGGCCAGTATTTTCTGCCGTTTCAGGCCGTTGTTGCGCAGAAGTGCCGTGCCGATGGGGTTAGCCTGGGTACCCCAGGAGTCCGCCGGCGGCCCGGCAAATGTACCGTCAAAATTGCGCACCGGCACATCCGGAGACATGGTCAGGGAGCCAAAGATCACGCCATCGCCTCCGTCGTTCAGGGTAATGACCTCATCCGTAGCGGCGAAAGTGATCCGGCTTCCCAGGCGAAACCAGTCGTTGACTTCGGTATCCAGATTAAGGCGCGTTGTGAAACGTTCAAAGTTGGAACCGATCACAATGCCGTCCTGACTGAGGTAACTGCCGGTAACGGCGTACTGGGATTTGTCTGTCCCCCCGGAGATCGCCAGTTGGTGGCTTTGCATGGGCGCGGGGTCGAATAGTTCTTCCTGCCAGTTGGTGCCTTCGCCCAGAATGGACGGATCCATATAGCGTTGATCCGGCTCCTGGTTCAGGTCGTCGGCTACCTGCAGGCGGTAGGCGGCAAATTCCCGCAAATTGAGCATATTGATCTCTTTCGGCACCTGCTGTACAGCGTAGTAACCATTGTAGGAGATCTTTGCTTTGCCGGCTTCCCCGCGTTTGGTCGTGATCAGCACAACCCCGTTGGCCGCCCGCGAGCCGTAGATCGCCGTGGCCGAAGCATCTTTCAGTACTTCGATCCGGGCAATATCGTTCGGATTGATCGTGGAAAGGGGGTTGACCCGGCTTTGGCCGTTAGCACCACCCGCCCAGTCGAAACCGGAGATCGACTGACCGTCGCCCTGAATGGGCACGCCGTCGATAACGTACAGCGGCTCGTTGGATCCCGTGATGGAGTTTGTTCCCCGGATACGGATCGAAACCGCTCCACCGGGCTGGCCGGAGTTTTGGGTAACCTGGACACCCGCGATCCGTCCCTGCAGCGCCTGATCCACATTCGTAGTGATGGTTTCGAGCAGGCGGTCTCCGGAAATGGAAGCTACCGCCCCGGTCAGGTCACTTTTCTTTTGGGTACCGTAACCGACCACGACTACTTCGTCCAGTTGGGTGACATTTTCCGCCAATTCGACCTCCAGGCTGGTACGACCGCCGACGGCAACCTCCTGGGCCAGAAATCCCGTATAGGAAAACTGCAACACACCATCACCGGCCACATCGATGCTGAACCGACCGTCGATATCCGTTACAGTCCCGGAAGTGGTGCCCTTCACCAGTACGTTTACCCCGATCAGCGGATCGCCCGCTTCGGAGGTGACCAGCCCGGTCACCGAGCGAACGGCGTTTTGCGCCTGCAGCGAAAAGGCGCTCAGCAGTAACAGCAAACCGGCCAGCAACACCGCGGGCGGGCGCTGGCGGGAAGCGCATACGGTTCGTGGTTTCGAACCGTTATGATTGTCTCTTTTCTTCATAATTAGGATCAATTTTGCTTGCGATAACGGAATTTGCGTGGTTGGTCTGTTGGTTAAGTAAGGTGCCGGATATGCACGGGTCAACTATGTTCTATTATAATTTTGATGCGGTGGTATTCGTAACTTTCGGATAAAGTAGATCGATCGGCTCCAATTCGTACCGCTCTGGTAATGAGTTGGTTCAACTTTTATGCGGTAGGACAAATATGGAGGTCGGTAATTAAAAGGATAGGTGGTTTTTGTAACATTCTACGGGGGAGTTTTTTTCGAAACCGCTTTTTGGGCAATTTTTATTTGGAATAATCCGCTCTTTCCCGTCGGAAGTCTAAGCACTTCGGAATTGAGAAATGGAAGGTTCAGAAACGACAAGTGGTTTAACGGGGCAATACCGCTAAACCACTCGTCTGATCGTTTTGTCCATTTTTAGTGCCGAACAGTGAAAATTAATAAAGCTTGTCTTCACCGCGAAGGCCGCGAAGCCGCGAAGTTTTACAATGACTAATTTCGAGAAAATTTGCTGATGCAAATTTTTCGATCTTTTGCGACATTAACGGTCAAGAGCGCAAAGGTTAGTGGATTTGCCGACGGCAAATTCACTAAAAAGCTAAGCGCCTTTAGGTGAAATTCAGTTATTTCTGGTTTTCGATTTTTAATTATTAATGTTCCTCACTACTAATGGACTTAATCGGTCTTATTCCTGCGTTGACTCCCTGGCGTAGGTCAGGACCTGAAACAAAGCACGGCCATTGTGGTAGGCTCCTTTCCACTGGTGAGCTTTTCGTTGCGAGATACTTTCGGGAGCCGTATCCAGCCCGTTGGCATACCAGCCACCGTATTCCGGATCGATCATCTCTTTCTGTATATAATCCCACATTTTCCGGAAGGCTTCTTCGTAAACCTTTTCGTTGGGAAAATACTGCGTCATCAGCCCCAGCGCGTGCCAGGCTTCTGCCTGCGCCCACCATACCTTGTGATTATTGACGATCTCCATTTCCCGGTCGGGGGGAAAGCGGTAACCACGATCAAACAGGCCATAGTAGTCCTGATCAAACCCATAAGCCAAGGTGTGGTCTACCAGCGCCTTGGCGGTTTCCAGGGTTTTAGCGTCTACCGCTCCGTCGTTCAGAGATTCTGAGGCTTCAATCAGCAGATAGCCCGTTTCAATATCGTGCCCGAAAGACTGGTGATCAAGCGGTAGATTGTCCAGTATGTAAGCGCGGGAAGAATCCCGGTGACTGATCGGTTCCCAGTCCTTGGTAAAATACAGATGCAGATAACCATCTTCGTTGACCATCGTGTCTCTGACGAGGTGGAGCATTTCGGCCAGTCGCTCCCCCACGAGTGGTTCCGGCAGGACCTGATAAGTGGTAGATAACGCTTCCAGCACGTGGATGCTGGTATTCTGGTCCTTCCATTCCGGCTTACCCCAGCCCAGACTGCCGGCGTAGCGTTGCTGCGCGGTATCCGTAGCGGACAGCGGCTCGTCAAAGATCAGGTTATAATACCCCCGCAACTGAGGATCATGGGCCCGCGATTCCAGCCATTGAAAAGCTTTCCGAACCCAATCCATCACCGCCGGCTCCGGGTTGATGCGAGCGTATTCCGCAAGGGCAAATAGGGCAAATGCGTTGCTGTAAGTCATTTTATAGGATGGCTCCGAAGGAGTAGCGGCTACCGGTGGAAAGTACTGGTAGAAGCCGCCGTATTGCGTATCCCACATTTTTTCGGTGAGGAATCGAAAGCCCGCATCTGCCGCTTCCCGAAAAACCGGCCGGTCCGGGAAAAAGGCCGCTGCCCGGGCTGCGGTCCAGAGGCCCCGCGCCTGGGTGACGAGCATTTTATTTTGCGATTCGGAAGGCGTCCAGTCGCGTTCGAAATTGGTCAGGTAACCACCATTGACGGTATCCACAATGCGTGGATACCAAAGTGCCATCAGTTGTTCGAGTTCGGTTTCTATTTCCGCTACCGGAACGCCGAGGTAAGTCTCCGGCTCCGGCTGCTTTTCCGGTCCGCAGCCGAAACCGGCCAGGACCATTACCGCCCAGGCCAGTAAGGTAAATGTTCTCATACTTGTCAATCTATTTCCGTTTTGTGTAAAGGAGGTTGAATTTTTTCAGGAGTGCGTGTTTCCGAAACTATTTTGCAATTGTCCTTAGATCGGTGCCGGGCCTTCTTCCGCTTCCGGTGCTTAAAGCTAGGGAATTTAGTTCAGGCCCGGAATGTAAATATCCCTTTGGATTACGCCGGGAACAGCAGAGCGCGTTATTCATCCTCCCCGCTGTTTTGCGCTATCAATAGTCCACTTATTCAATTACTCTATAAATTTACCCGCATCCCCGCGCCGCAGGCGGTGTCCTTCTTTCAAAAAGCAGGGGTTGCGGTAACAATCCCCGGTAAATGAAATAAAGTTGGTAATTTTAAACTACGAAAAACGAAAACCAATTTATGCGATTGATACGGGCAACCATCTCCATCCTACTTATCTGTGGCCTGATCAGCCGGAGCACCGCTCAGGAAAAGCCTTTCCATTTTGAGCAATTTCCCTCCAATGTCATTTTGTCCCACAACTCCATTACGGCCGTGATGCAGGACCACCAGGGATTCCTCTGGCTGGGTACCTGGTCCGGGCTGATGAAATACGACGGCTACGAGGTAAAGCAGTACAAACAGGAACCGGGCAATATCAACGGCCTGGAAAGTAATAAGATCACCACCTTGTTCGAAGACAGTCGGCAGCGCTTGTGGGTGGGTACCCGCAATTCCGGACTTTACCTGTACGATCGCGGTGCGGATCGGTTTATCCAGTTCAAACACCAGCCCGATGATATGAACAGCCTGAGTGACAATAATGTCTGGTCCATCTTTGAGGATCATTTCGGGCAATTCTGGATCGGTACCGAAAAGGGGCTTAATCTTTTCCAGCCGGATGAGCGTCATTTTATCCATTTTACGCACCATCCTTCAGATTCGCGCAGTATCAGTCACGACTTTGTCTATTCCATTTGCGAGACTCCGGACGGCGTCCTCTGGATCGGTACCGAAAACGGCCTCAACCGGATGGTGCGTACAGCCGATGGCCAGGTCGATTATTTTGTTCCCTACACCCTGCTTCCCGAAGGAAAAAGCGTCAGTGATTACCCCTACGCTTTGCCCAATTATATTTTTAAAGTTCAGGCAGTTAAAGGGGTGAAGAGCGGCCTCTGGATCGGTACCAAGGCCGGACTGAAAAGGATGGATTACTCCAGTGAAAATCTGCGGGATTACACCGTTCAATCGCTGCAATTGCACGGCTCTAATCCGAATACTCTCAACAATAGTTTTGTGCTCGACCTGGTTGAGGACCAGAACAACAGCCTCTGGATCGCTACCCTCAACGGACTGCATCTGCTGGATAAAGACAGTGGTCGACTCCAGCGTTTCATTTCGGACGGCAACCATCCTAACATCCTCAGCAATAACAGCGTCCGGGCTCTGTCGATCGACCGTTCGGATAACTTGTGGATCGGTACCGAAGGTGGCTTACACCAGCTCGATCTTTCGGCCAAACCTTTTACTACCATCCGTCCGGATATCTCCGAGAACGTTAGCAATCAGGTCATCACGAGCATTAAAAACGCTGTAGGCAGTGCGGGGATCTGGGTTGGAACGCGCGGCGGTGGACTGAATTATTTCCCGATCCGGGATGGGAAGATCCGGGAAGAGTTGGTCCGTCACTTCTATCTGCAATTACCCAATGCTCCGGAAACCGCCGACTTCATTTCCGACCTGCATATTGACGATGCCGGCAACCTTTGGATCAGTACGCTCGGATCTGGTGTTGTTAAAACCAAAGAGGCAGAGGTGCTCGCCGGGGGATCGGCCATCACCCAACTCCAACAATACGCAGCGGCCGACGGTCTGGACAACCTGCACGATGAACACCTGATGACCATTTCGGGTAGTACTTCGGGTGATACCTGGCTGGGTGCCTGGGATAAAGGGCTACTGCGGTACGATCCTGAAAATGACCGGTTTTTCAATTACAAGACGAGTGCTGACTTTAGCGTTAATTTCGAGGCCTTCCCCAATGTTCAGATCTTTGAACAACGGATCAACGGCCGGGACATTCTCTGGGTGGGTACCCGTGGCGGCGGTCTGCTCAAGCTGGCTTTTGACAGATCAAACAACCTGCTGACCCTGTTGGATAATTACCGCTATCAGATCGATCAGCCGGGCAGCATCAGTAACAACTTCATCAACTGTATTTTCCTGGATCGGGACGGCGATCTCTGGATCGGAACGGAGAACGGGCTCAACAAATGGAACCCCATCAATAATACCTTTTCCTATACTCTGGAAAAAGACGGCCTGCCGAGCGGGATCATCCAATCGATTCAGGAAGATAATGCCGGTCAGATCTGGATCAGCACCCAGAGTGGTATCTCGCGCATTACAAAAAGGCCGGAAACCAACAATTATTACATCAAAAACTTTGATCCGTTCATCGACCTGCAGAGCAACTTTTTTTACGCGGCGGCATCCAGTATCACTCCCGCGGGAGAGATCCTGTTTGGAGGAGCATACGGCCTGACCAGCTTCCCGCCGGAGCAGATCCGGCTCGATTCCGTTGCTCCTAAAGTAGCCCTGACCGAATTTCGGCTGTTCAACCGGGAGATCCCCGTAGGGGAACTGGCCGACGGCCGAACGATCCTGGAGCAAAGTATTGGGCAAACCCAACACCTGGAACTGTCCCACAAAGACAATGTGATCTCCTTTGCGTTTGTCGGCCTGCAGTTCAGCAATCCACAAAAACTAAAATATGCCTACAAACTGGAAGGCTTCGACAACGATTGGATCTATACGGATGCCGACCAGCGGATCGCCCATTATACCAACCTCCCTTATGACGATTTCACCTTTCGGGTCAAGGCGGCAAACAGTGACGGATTCTGGAGCGAGCCTATTTCCCTGGAGCTGACCATCCACCCGCCATTCTGGTTAACCGGCTGGGCTTACCTGCTCTATTTCCTGCTATTTTCGGGTATTCTTTACGGCGCCCTGAAGATCACCAGAATGCGGGCTAATCTGCAGCATAGCCTCCAACTGGAACGCCTGGAAAGAGAAAAGCTGGAAGAAGTCAATCAGATCAAGCTGAGTTTCTTTACCAATATTTCCCACGAGTTGCGTACGCCGCTCACCCTCATTATCAGTCCGCTGGAGCAGTGGATCAAGGAGCGTAAAGCCGATCGCAAACTGCACAATTCCTACGTGCGCATGTATTACAACGCAAACCGGCTACTCACCATGATCAATCAGCTTCTGGACATCCGCAAAAGCGAATCCGGCCTGATGAAGCTGAAGGTTGCCGAAGGTGATCTGGTGAAATTCGTAAAAGAAGTGACCCTGTCTTTTAAGGGGCTCGCCCGGCAGCGGAAGATCGATCTGCAATTTTCGAGCGAAGTGGCAGATCTGTTCGTCTGGTACGATCGGGATCACCTGGAAAAGGTGTTGTTTAACCTACTCTCCAACGCTTTTAAATTCACCCCCGAGGATGGTTTCATCAAAGTTCGTTTAATGGAAGCGGCAGCGGAACAGGCTGGTCAGTGCGCACGGATAGTAGTCCAGGTAACGGACAGCGGCCGGGGAATCCCCCAGGATCAGATCCCTTTTGTGTTTGACCGCTTCTACCAGGTAGAACAAAACAAAGACAAAACGCGTCAGGGCGGAACGGGTATCGGACTGGCCCTCGCCAAAACCATCATCGAACAACACCACGGTGACATCTGGGTAGAAAGTCGTGAACAGGAGGGCAGTTCCTTCTTTTTCAGTTTACCGATGGGCAATGCCCATTTTTCCGAAGACGAGCGGATCCCTGGTTTCCAGGACAGTGAAAACATTTCCCACTACCTGGCTGCGGACAAGATCGCCGATGAACTCAAGGAAGATACGCTCGGGCCACTCCCTTCCGCAGCACCAGCAATGGTTACAACTAAGGCTGATCGCCCCACCTTGCTGATCGTAGAGGATAATCCGGATATACGGGCATACCTCCGGGAAAACCTGGAAGCGGATTATGACATCAAAGAAGCAGAGAACGGAAAAGAAGGACTGGAAAAAGCGCTGGAAGCGCCACCCGATCTCATCCTCGCGGACATCGCCATGCCCGTAATGGACGGCATTGAAATGTGCGGAAGGATCAAATCGGATATTCACACCAGTCACGTACCGGTGATCCTGCTTACGGCCCGCACTTCCCTTATCTTCAAGGTAGACGGACTCGAAACCGGGGCCGACGACTATATCACCAAGCCCTTCAATATGCGGCTGCTTTCCATTCGAATCCGGAACCTGATCCAATCCCGGCGCAAGCTTAAGGATACCTTCGCCAACAACTTTGACCTCAGTCCCAGCGGAGTGGTCATGAACGAACTGGATGATAAATTCCTCAATCAGATCAAAAAGGTCATTGAGAACAACATCGACGATTCCACCTTTTCGGTGGAGCAACTTGCCAGTGCCCTCTTCATGAATCGGATGCAGCTTTACCGCAAGCTCAAGGCGCTTACCGGAAAATCACCGAATAAGATTATCCGGTCTTTCCGCCTGCAACGTGCCGCCCAGTTGCTGGAAACCAAACAGTATAACGTTTCGGATGTAACCTACATGGTGGGATATAACGACCTGAAGTCGTTTCGGGAGCAGTTCAAGAAGGAATTCGGGCGAAGTCCTTCGGAATATGTTTGATATAGTGGTTCTGCCGCTTGAGTGAGTGGCAGAACCACTATACAAAAAATTATGGATTAATTTCTTTCTCTTTTTCCTTCTGCTCGATGATGTGATTCATCAGCTCTTCCAGTTGCTCAGCATCGATCTTTTTGGAAATGATCTCCTTGTTCCGGTCCAGCACGTAGATCTGCGGCGTAGACTTGACGTCGTAAACTTTGGAGAACCGGGAACGGTTATAGGGATCTACCGTATGGAGCCAGTCCGTGATCTCATTTTCTTCGATGTAATCCCAGCAACCCGGCACTTCATCCGTAAACTTCACACAGACTGCCATGATTTTGACGCCCTTGTCCTTGAACTTATCGTAGAACTCCTTCATCACCGGGGTGGACTTTTTACAATGTCCACAATCATAGCGCCAGAAGTAAAGAATGGTGTATTCCGAATCGACCCCGTAAAGATCAACCGAACTGCCATCCTGCTTTTGCAATTTGAGGTCCGGCGCTTTTTTCCCAATCAGCAGCGGCCGGAGCGTATTGGCGTTTTCCAGTATCTTTTTCAACTGCTCTTCTTCCGTCCAGGGTGCCTTTCCCTTGGCATAGTACTTGTCGGCCAGATGCACATAAACGGCATCCATACCCACCACCTTGGAAGTCGCAAAAGAATTAAGGAAATGGATGAGGTAATATTTAAACGTTTCCGATTCCGGATCCAGCTTCTCCAGCACAAAATCAATGGCTTTGGCCAAGGAGTCCGGATGCTGCATCTGCAGCTTATTCACAAAATAATCGATCCGCTGGAACAGGAAGGGAGTACGCAACATGCGCGGATCGGCAATGTCTAGATTATCGAAATAGTGCTGCTTGGTATAGTTCCACTTTTTCATCTGCAGCTCTTCGTCCGAACCCTTGAATTCGGGCATATCCAGGGGCTGCCCGGAGCGGATAATCGCGGCCGTAAAAGAATTGGAGTGTTTCTCCAGGATATTATTTTGAAAAGTGACTACTTCGTCGTTGAGAGCATCCAGCTTTCCCTGCAGGCTCTGCACTTTGGCCTGATCACTACCCGCAGCCTGGATATCGGCCTGGATCTTTTCCACCATCGGACGTTTTTCCGCCAGAAAAGCCAGGTAACCGTAGAACAGTTCATTTTCCTCCGAACCGCTTATTTCCACATTCTGCGCCGGATTAACGGCCGTTGTTTTTACAGTGAACTGCTGATTATTTTGATCAACCAGTACCTGAAAGAAATCATTGTTCGGCGGTAAAACAACCAGATAAAACCCCGGTTCCAGTTCGCCTTCTCCGGAAAAGACCAGATTGCCGGCTTCGTTTACCTGCACCGTATCCTTAATGTATTGTTTATCGCCGTAATGGTAAGCCAGATAAGCTTCTTTTTGCGTGAATCCGTCAATCTTGACGGTGATCTCGTAACCTTCACTCGCAAAAAGGTTGCTCAAACTGATCAAAGCAGCAAAAACAAATAGTATGAATCGTCTTTTCATTGGTATGCTTGATTTAAAAGTGGCGCGGGAGCATAAATCGACCCCGGACTTACTTTATTATACAGGATCATTTGGATAACAAAAAGGGATCCCGGTGTCTACAGAAAAAATACGTTAGAAATCCTTTTTTATTTTAATGTCGGTGATCCAATTTGTTTTATGACGGTCAAAATTACTAAAAGATACTTTTTCGGCCGTACTTGCTACAGATCGGGCATTGATGCGGATCATGCCCCCGGGCCGGACAGTACTGCCGTCCGAAGAAGATGATCTGCAGATGTAACTTATTCCAGTGTTCTCTGGGAAATAAACGTTTCAGATCCGCTTCGGTTTTCACCACGTTCTTTCCGGTGCTCAATCCCCAGCGATAGGCCAGACGATGAATATGGGTATCCACGGGAAAAGCCGGTACCCCGAATGCCTGGGACATTACGACGGAAGCCGTCTTATGCCCGACGCCCGGTAAGGCTTCGAGGGCAGAAAAGGACTCCGGCACCTCACCGTCGTATTCATCGATCAGGATCTGGGACAGATCTGATATAGCTTTCGATTTACGTGGTGATAGTCCGCAGGGCCGGATAATTGCTTTGATGTCCTCCACCGGTTGGCGGGCCATTTCATAAGGATTATCCGCCATTTCGAATAGCTCCGGAGTTACCTTATTGACCCGTTCGTCGGTGCACTGGGCGGAAAGCAATACCGCCACCAACAGCGTGTAGGGATCCTTATGATCCAGTGGTATGGGAGTGGTGGGGTACAATTCGTCAAGGATGGACATAATCCCCTGGACCTTCTCCTTTTTGGAAATACGTTGGGACACGGACTCAATTTTTGATTAAAAAAATAGCCTAAAAATAGGAGTCCGCGAAAATACCGAAAATGCTAGAAAAGTGCAGGGTTTTCAATCGCCGGTATATGTCGGCCCAACAGATCCTGAATGGTGGTTACTGTAAATCCTAATTCCTCGCGGATCATTTCCTGGTTACACAGATCACCACATCGCAGACCGACCAGGTCACGATAATTGGAGTACTCCCAGTCTTCGGGGCTTCTAACAAAGCCCGCCTGCACCGGGTTATTGAGGATATAGGCAAAACAGGTAGAGACGTAATCACTTCCATCGGCCGGTGTACCACTCACCTGCTTGGCCTTGGTCTTTTGCTGAAAAAGGGATCCCGTAAATCCTTCCTGTTTTTGGATGGCACGGGTGTAACTGCTCAGCATCTTTCCCAGTTCTTTACTGAATGCAGTGTTGTTGATCAGCGGATTCGGATTTGGAATTTTTGCGACGGTTTTGCTATTTGCCCTGATCAGGAAATGGAAATGATTGGGCATCAGACAGTAGGCTAGCAGGTCGCAGACGGGAAAAAGGTGATAGCGCACCTTTTGCAGAAAATAAAGGTAATTGCCTCTGTTGAAAAAAATAGGTTGCTTCTGATTTCCACGATTGTACACGTGAAAGATCTCGTTTTCGACGAATTTCATGTTTGAGCGCGTTTTTTCCGCTTAGCGCGGATTTAGTAAAAATGTACGCTCAATTTAAAGAAAAAATTAATTCGAAGCAAGTGGGGCGTGGTTCTGCCACTCGAGTGGCAGGACCACGACTCCACCGCCTGCTGCCCCAAATATTCTAAAACTCCCGAACTTTAATATTCCGGAAATGCACCTCATTACCATGGTCTTGCAGCAGGATATGGCCCTGGGGCAATTCACCGAAAGCCGGCCAGTTTTTGTATTTGCTGTAGGCTACCAGGCCGCGCCACATCTGGGTGCCGCGCTCGTATTCAACGATCTTGTTGCCGTTGAGCCAGTGCTCTACTTTATTGTCCTTGGCTACGATCCGGGCCCGGTTCCACTCTCCGACTCCGCGGAAAGGTTTTCTGTTTCCGGGAACGCTCAGGTTGCTCGCGGTGATGAGGTCGTACAGGGAGCCCAGCGTCCGGTTAGAACTTACGCCCATTTTGGCATCCGGGTGCTTTTCATCGTCCAGGATTTGGTATTCCGGGCCGATCGAAGAACCGGGACCTTTATTCAGTTCGGGATCCACAAAGTATTTGATACCGCTGTTGGCTCCTTCCGTGATCTTGAAGTCTAAGATCAGTTCGAAGTTGCCGAAAATCTCTTCGGTGATGATATCCCCACCGGCTTCGGATTCGGCACCACCGGTTTCCAGCACGGTCAGCACGCCGTCTTCCACCTTCCAGCCGCGGTCCGGGAATTTTTGCCCCCGGGCACTGCGCCAGCCATCGGTCGTTTTACCATCAAACAGCATACGCCATCCCTTACGTTTCTCGTAATCGGTCAGCGTGTTGGGGATCATATTGATCTCCGCGGCGTAGGGCGCAATATCCATGCGGCTCGCTTCCAGATCATCCGTTTTAATCCGAATGTTTCGCCAGCGCACTTCCTTGCCGATCAGGTCCTTGTTTTTACCGATTGAGTGTACCTGGAAAAGGATCATTCCCTCCGAGGTCATATCATCGTTGAGGTTGGCGGTATTTACGCCATTCACCCAGGTGCGGAGTTCCGAACCGATGGCCTCTACCCGGTATTTGTTCCACTGACCGTTCACGAAGGCTTTGCGTCCCGCTTCGTTATTGGCCAAAGGGTAGAGCCAGCCGCGGCGAGCTTCATCGTAGATCCCACCGCTCCAGGCGCGGGTACTGGGATCAATCTCTACCTGGTAGCCATGTACCCGGCCATTCCGATAATCCTCTTTGCTGAGCGAACGAAACTGCACGCCGGAGTTGAGCGGCGGTTCTACCAAAACTTCAAATTCCAGTATGAAATCGCCGTAAGTCTTACCATTGGTCAAAAAAGTGTTGGGGGTATTGTCCTTGGAAACTCCGACCAGTACACCATCCTCCACGTGGTATTCGGCTTCTCCGTTTAATTTTTTCCATCCGTCCAGGTCTTTTCCGTTGAACATCTCGGTCCAACCATCATTTTGTGCTTGCAGGCCGAAGGCAAACAGACAGCCTAACAATAAAAGACAACTTTTTCTCATTTTTAACTTTGATTTATTTACTGCTAAGGACGGTACAATGAACTACCCTCCTTACATTTTTTGACTTTTTTATGGATAGGATTAAAGATCGGAGGGCCCCTTTCTCCCCCAAAGGATAAAACATTCCAAATAATCTTAATTATATTCGTAGCCTGAAAAGGTCACCAAATCACCGGAAAAACCCAATCCTGGCATGGACAAAGCTGCTGCTATACAGCGCATAAGACAAGAACTGGCAGAGGGAAATATTGAAGCAGCCCTGCAATTACTTATCGATAATCTTCAACCGGAAAGAAAATCGCTCCGGGATCTCAATAACCGGGCTTTGCAGGCTAAAGCCCAGCTGGAAAAAACCCAGAAGGACGAACTTCAGGGAGTCATCTCTTTTGAGAACAGTAAGCTGAGTTACAATCAGATCACCCAACAAACCATCAACCTGGTGGACGAATGGGAAGATCCTTCCCTGGCTCCTCCCCCACTACCCAGTCCCAAAAAGAAGTTTACGCCCCAGATGACGCTCGTTGCCGCGGTTTTAGTCGTCTTTGTGGGGATCATTATCTGGCAACTGCTGGCCCGCGGTGAGCAGGCGGACAGTACGGAGGAAGTAACCCACGCCACGGAAAGCTGCCCGGAATTTAAAGATGATATTTTCAGTATCATGGTCCTGCCGTACCTGCCCCTGCACGATCCGGCGGCCACGGATTCCCCGCACAGGCCCCTGGCCATTCGGCTGAATCGCTACAAACGAGGCTTCTCCGGATCATTCAACACCGAAGTATTCAGTAAGGATCAGCCCCGTCCGGAAACAGACCAGTTAGCCGTTCAGGCTGCGGAAGACTGCCTGGCGAAACTAGCGATCTGGGGAGAATACGAACACCTGACTCCGGATAAAAATAGCACCATCATTACCACCAGCTACCAATATCTTTCTTCCGCGGATAATTTCAACTTTACAATGCTGGACCTCGACTCCAACGCTGAAGTGGAAGAAACCGAGCGTTCTTCGAGTATACCGTCCCACGGTATTTTTATCGACACCGTCCAAAATTATTCCGAGATCATCAACAAAGCCGAAGTCACCGGCCCCCTGGAAGCGCAACTGCGTCTCCTATTTGGGGTAGCCCTCGTGGAAAGCGGCACCAACCGCGAAGAGGCGATCGAACTACTGGAGGAAGCCGATGTACAGGATTCTTCCACTGTTCTGCTTAGGGAAATGGCACTCGCAGATGCGTATATGCACCAGGGTGAGGAAGCCAAGGCAGTAGAAGCTTACGACCGGGCCCTGAAAACCCATCCGGATTACTGGTTTGCCGTCAATAACCGGGCGATGCTTTATTACCAAAAAGGAGAGTACGACGTCACGCTGGAAGCTCTGGACGAAAAGCTGGAAAAAGAACCCAACAACATCACCGCACTGAGCCTGCGGGGCAGCGTCCGCCTTAAAACCATGCAACTCAAAGAAGCGGAAGAGGACCTGGAAAAAGCCGAACGGCTCAGCGAAAGGGAGAATGATCCGGAACAACGCCAGTACATTCGGAAAAAAATTGAAATACTGGAAGAAAAGAAAGCCACTGAGAACCGCCGGGTGATCAGCGCTAACCAGTTACTGAGTAACGAACCGAACAATATCAACGCACTTACCGACCTGGCCGAGGCCAACCGGAATCTCGGAAACTACCCCGTTGCCAAGCAGGTAGCCACCAAGATCCTGGACCTCGATGGAGACAATATCAAAGCCATTGCCATCAAACTCGAAAGTGCCGATAAAACCCGCGATACCCGGGCCGTTACCAACCTGAGAAGGGAGGTCAAACAAATGGATACGACCAGACAAAATCTGATCATTCAGGAGCGCCCGATCATCCGGGCAATTCTCGGTAATACTGCGATCCAGTAATACAATCGCTGCCTGCTGTCCTAAAATTGGAAAAGCCCGAAATCACGGTGGACTCCGGGCTTTTATCCTGCTGTTTTCAAGCTTTATATCTTACTCGAGGTAGATCTTCTGATTGGGGATAACCACTTCGTTGGCATCCAGCCGGTTCAACTGGCGTAGTATATTCACCGTCGTACCGTACTGGCGGGCGATGTCGTACAGATCCTCACCATCCTTTACAATGTGGCTCCGTTTGATCCCCGAAGACTGGGTGGTATTATCGTAAGTGTTGACCCCGCGTATTCCGGTATTGTTGTAGTTGGAATAGCTGGACGGCGTCGTTGCCGCATTATTGTAATTATTGTTCGGCGCGGTCAAAGTACCCGTAGCCGGTACCGGGATATCACTATAACTACTGAAAGGCCGGGTATTTGGATTGCTGGTCCCTTCTTCGTAACTCGACGGGGAGGGATACGAATAGTTATTCACCGGCGTAGTTGTGGTAGTTGTGTTTTGATAAGGATTGGGAGCAGCGGTATTAGTATTACCGGCAGCGTAAGGATTGATGGACCGGGGTGTCAACGTATTGGTATTCGCATTGGTCGTTGGCACATCCGGACAGTCACAATCATTGGTTTTCAGCTGTTGTCCGATCTTTGGGTACTCATTGGCCTGCAGGCCGTTCATTTCCCGAAAGCGATCTTCTGTGTAGCCATATTTCATGGCAATGGATGCTACCGTTTCTCCGGTACGTACGGTATGGTATTCCTGATTAACGGCATTTACTCCTTTCACCGACAGGCGCTGTCCATTGTCAGCATAAGGAGCCGGCATGTTATTGCCGGTATTGGCCGAAGCGATACTGGCCCTTTGGGCGTTAGAGGAGGTAGCGGGAGCTCCCGCCGGATCGCTCACGATCAACTGCCGACCTTTATAGATCGTATTGGATTTTAAATTATTCCATTTTTTCAGATCACTGATCGATACGTCGTATTGTTTGGAAAGACGGTATAAGGTTTCACCTTTGGCGATCAGGTGCATCTGAGGCGCACTATTGGAAACATTGGTATTCAGCGTCCCGACATTGCTTGCCGCCGGAGTATTGGTAACGGGGCTCTTGATCACCATATCGGGTTCCTGGTCGTACACCGTTGCCGGAGTAACGTCCGATCCGTAAGGCGATACCACCATGGGGCTCGCGGCCAGTCCACCCTGCTCATTACAGATCATCTGAATGCGGGTTTGCAAGGGTATGCCGTTGATACTTTCCAGTTTGATAGCGTTGCTCAAAGCTTCATCCAGGGTAAATCCGGAACGTTCTTCGGTGATGCCCACCTTAGGAATGAAAACCAGATCCATGTGCGGTTTGGCGGAGCGTGGTGCAAACTGACGGAAAATATAGGCTCCCAGGCAGTTTTCCTCCATACGTCCTTCGAAGAATACTTCCCGCTGGGTAGAAGGTACCGCAATGTTCTCCCCTACCGTACCATTTTCCAGATCAAAGCGAAAATCGTACTTGGGAGAATCGAAAGCCAGAACTTTATCATTGTACTGGTACTCACCGGCCATGGACACCTGGGTAATGGTGTGCCGGCCGTTGGACAGTGCGTTGATCATAAAAACTTCATCCACCCCGCGGTTAATATTTTCCACCATTCTGGCATCAAAAATACCGGTACTACAACCGATCACGGGAGTCGGCATATTGCCGCGGTATTCGCCACTTTCCTGCCCTACTTCCAGCAGAATGCGTTCACCGGGTGCTACGTTTACCTGGTAAACAATATAGGAGCCAGGCTGAGATACCTGCCTGTATTCCAGGCGATCCATACAATTTTCATCAAAAAGGATGAAGACTCTTTCCGCTTTTGCCAGACTTACCGAAAGGAAAAGGAAAGATAATAGCCATAAGGATTTCCGAATATGCATAATGGATGATTTTCTTTACATGAAGAACGGAAGATGGTTCAACGTTTTGTGCAAGTTTTCAGATAAAGCTAAGTGTCAAGTGTAAGGTTATTGAAACCAGTAATTTACATAAAACTAAACACATAAATTAAATTCTTAACGTTGGCCGCTGACAAAATGTTGTCTTTCTTCCATTTACTTTGTTAGCAGCACCGGTCTTGCCCCGTCTGCGAACTCCCGTCCCTGGCAAACAGGCCGCTTCGCTGCCGGGCACCGGCCGGAGCCTTAGTGTTTGATAATCCGCCAACTACCACTACCCAGTGCACTTCTTCCCAGCAGAAAATAAGCCCCTGATGGGTATTCTCCCAGGTCCAGCATCCGGGGGCGATCCAGCTCGTAGGTCCGGAGAAGTTGTCCCCGGGCATCAAAGAGATACAGGTCCAGAGGAAACAGTTCCGGATGATTACTGTCCAGACGCAGCGGTCCCGAAGTCGGATTGGGGCTGAGTTGCAGGTACGGCCGTAGGGCATGATCTTCAACTTTGGTGGTAAAGACCAGTACCGTCTGAGTGACCGAATTGGCACAACCGCCGTTTTGCAGATTGAGTGTAACATCGTAAGCTCCGGGTCCCGGAAAGGTATGAATCGGATCCTTTTCATTGCTACTGCTCCCGTCATCAAAGGACCAGATATGCGTAAGCGATGCATTTGCGGTACTGGAAAAACTTACCGAAAGGCCATCTATCTGGTAAGAAAATGCTGGCTGAGGAAGAGAAAAAACTTTTACAGCCTTTTCTCTGGTTTGGGTGCTGGTTCCCAGCTCGCCGGAAACCGTCAGGGTCACATCGAATTCACCGGGTACCTCGTAAACTACAACCGGATTGGGTTCCGATGAAGTAGACGGGTTGCCGCCGGGAAAACTCCACTGGTAGGTATCGTAAACCCCTTCGGACTGATCGATCCACTGCACGGTGACCGGTACACATTTAGAACCGGAAGATTCCGCTTCAAAGGCTGCGACCGGTCCTCCGCCAAAAACGATCAGCTGAACGGTAGAATCCTGCCCACATTCGCTCCGGGCCACCAATTGGACCTGGTAGCTTCCGTAAGATGGGAAGGTAAATTCCGGCTCCGGTTCCGTACTACTGTAATCCGGCAACTCCTCGATCGTCCACTGGTAGGCGGTAGCTCCGAAGGAAGAATTGATAAAATTGACGGTCAGGCCGTCCAGATCGTATGCAAAACCCGCCGTGGGGCCATCACTAACTTCTACCCGGATCACATCGGAACGCTGCGGTTCCGTACAGTCCGTATTGATCTCCAGTTGGAAATCCTTACTGACGGACAACTGATCGATCGATAGATTGGGCGAACTCGTACCGCTTATGCCGTTTCCTTCCACCAGTTCAATCCAGTCACCACCCTGATTGACCCACCACTGATAACTCACTTCCAGATTAGTGGGTGAGATGCCAACCATCAGATCCAGCGAATCGCCCGGGCAGATGACCGTATCTGCGGTCAGACCGGTAAACTCCAGGCCAAAAGCTGTCGAAGGCATTTTGATACCCGCCATTTCCAGGATCCCCGGTTCTCCGCTCTGACCACCGTTCGGGCCTTCCGGGCACTCGCTCGATCCCGTGGAAAGCCCGGGTTCGCCACCAGCAAGATCAGCTTCGATCAGCGTACTGGTGCTGTAGACGCTACCGCCACTGCCGCCGCCGCCGGGGCCCATGCACCGGTTGGATTGATTATTCACATTGCCGCCCCGGCCACCCCGGGCGCTCACCGCCGGTGTACCGGAAACAATATCCACTTCCAGTATGATCGTGCCGCCGCTACCACCGCCACCCGCACCGTCGCCGGAAGCCTGCAGTCCATCCGCTCCGTCGGAAAGGATCGCTCCGGTATTGAACTGCAGTTCGCCTGCTTTGATCAGGATAATGCCGCCGCCGTTCCCGCCGGAACTCATACTGGTATTGTTGCGGTGCCCCGCACCACCACCGCCGCCCATGAACCAACGGTCCGGGCCGTAGTCGAGCGGGAATCCGGCCAGTCCGGGAAAATTGCCACTACAGCCGAAAAACGAGGGCTCTCTGTTTTCGCCACCGTTCCCGCCGGACGTTCGGTTACTACCTCCGCCGCCACCGGCATTATGTGAATTTGAGCCGCCTCCTCCGTTGGCCTGCCGGCCGCGACCGAATTCCCGGCCCGGCACCAGAGGAATTATGCCCTCCCCTTTGGGTGCCCCCCGCCAGTTGCCGGCCTCATAAAAATACCGCCGGAAGGCAGTGGTCAGATTGCAGTTATCATCGGCAGCCTGTACGGATTGTCCGCCCCGAAAGCCCATGGCACTTGCGTTGATATCGGCCGCCAGTTCGAGAGTGCCGCTCACTTCCAGGGCCAATACGCCGCCGAGCGCACCGTCCCAGGGCAAAGGGGTTAATTCGGAAGTTACCACCGCATCCGCATAGGTGGGCACACCGACCAGTTGTACGATCCCGGAAAAATCATAACCCGGAGAAATCGGGTCCATCAAAGTGATCTCATTACCCTGGATGGCTTCGATGTGGGTCCAGTCGTAAAGCCCGGCCGTCAGTTCTTCAGCGCTGACGGCGCCAAAAGAGGCATCATCCTCTATGACCATCTGGCCTCCCTGCATACCGATCAGCAAGACCCGCTGGCCGACGGTAAAACTCCCGGCATCTGCTACCTGGATGACATTCGGGCAACCGGGCTGATCCAGTACACGGGTATATTGGTTAATGACTCCTCCGATCTCCGTTTGGGAAAACGCAGACAGGGCAGACAGGAAGACAAAGTTTAACATCAGGCCATAGCGGAATATGGCGCGGCGGATAGTTAGCTCAGTTAACATTCGTTTCTGGGAATTTATGCGTGAAAATCTCTATACCTCAAAACGTTTGATGAACCAGCAAAGAACGACATTGTTCGATGGAATCATGCCCAAACGGGCGTTAAATATCCCGGCAGGTGATAAAATTAACGGTGCAGCCGGGGCTGTAGATGACTGGACCTGAGGCGAAAGATAATGCTTTCCGGATTTATGCCCGTTCCGATCGCTCCTTTTTTGAATGAGGGAAAATTAAGTCCGGGCGAATGCCGGGCAAATATGGATCCGGGTCTTGCCGGCATCCTGTAATACCGCCGGCAAACCCTAAATAATGAGCTGTTAAAGCCGGCTGCGGGGCGGCAAAACTCGAAATCAATCCTGCGGCTTTCCTTAGAAAACCATATATTAGAGTTCTTTTATATTAAGAACATGTTGTGAGCTCCTTTTAACCTATTACCTATGACACGCTATCTACTTGTATTTTTGGTATTCAACCTTTTTACTACGCTTACTTCGGCCCAGCAAACCATGCGGGAACGTGCGGATAACTTTTACAAACTGGGGGAAGATGCCCTGGTGAAAAAGAATTTTCGACAGGCGGCAAGACAGTTTGAACGGGCCATTAAAACAGACACCAGCTTCATCGCAGCCTACCGACTACTGGGGACCAGCTACGAATTGATGAACGACTATAAAAGCGCCGTTCAATATTACCGGGAAACCCTCGATCGGGATTCCATGTTTTCCCGGGCGCTGTATTACCAACTGGCCGACGCGCTTTACAAGACCAAGCGCTACCCGGAGGCCATGGATTATTTCCAAAAATATTACGCACTGCAAAGCTACGGACCGGACCGTTTCGGCTTCAACGGTATCGCCGAAGAGGAAATGGAAGAGCGCTTTCGCAAACAACTGGACGGCAATCTGAAAGCCGTGCAGGTGGCTATGGATTCCATCAAGTTCATGCAGGTAGCCGAGATCGTCAACCTCGGTTCGGGAGTGAACAGTACCGATGAAGAAGTATTTCCGGCGCTCACCACCAACCGGGATTATTTGTACTATACCCGCTTTAAGGAAGGCACCAACTCAAATGACGATCTGCTGATCAGTCAGTACAGTGAAAAGACCGAACGCTGGGGAGAAGGCCGGTCCATGCAAAAATTCAATACCCGCAACCCGGAGGGCTACAGTTCTTTGATGCGGGACAGCCGGAGTATGTACCTCACCGTCTGCGGCCGGGAGGGCGTAGCCGGATCCTGCGATATCTGGCAGGCCGTAGTCAAGGGAGATAAAATCGATCGCATCCAGCCCATCGAAGGCCTCGTGAATTCGGATTACTGGGACGGACAGGCTTCCGTGAGCTGCGACGGGCAAACCCTGTTCTTTGCCAGTCAGCGCCCCGGTGGCGTAGGCGGAGCGGATATATGGATGAGTGAACGGATGGAAAACGGGTACTGGGGCCGACCGGTCAATCTGGGTAATAAGATCAATACCGACGGACACGAACAGGCGCCCTACATCACCGATGATGGAAAGACTTTATATTTTGCTTCCAGCGGACATCCGGGTATGGGTGAGGAAGATATCTTCATGAGCTGGAAGGATCACAATACCGGTCAGTGGTCCATTCCCATCAACCTGGGCCCACCGATCAACACGGGATTCCGGGAAACGGGCTTTTTCCTGTCCGCCAGCGGAAAATCCGGTTACTTTTCTTCCGATCGCAGCGGTGGACTGGGCGGTCTGGATATCTACCGCTTCGAACTGAACGAAAAGCTTTCCAGCGATACCATGACCTTTGTGGAAGGTTTTGTCCTGGACTCCATCATGATGACTCCCATTCCGGGAGCGACCGTACAATTGGGCGAACGTCCTCCGGTAGTGGCGGATGAAGACGGCCGCTTTTTTATCTGCGCTTACGCTAATGAATGGATCGATATGGCCGTAACCGATCAGGAAAACTACCACCCGTACCGGGCGCACACACTGATCCCAACCTGGGAGAAAGACAGCTATTACGATATAGATCTCCGGCTGAAGCCCAAACGGGATCTGGCCCGAAAATCGCCGCTCCCCGTACCACCGGCCGATTCCACGGAGATGAAGAAGAAAAAGGAAGAAAAAGTATACGAACATACGGTCTTCTTCGGCTTCGATAACTTTGACCTTACCTCCGAAGAGTTGAACAAGCTGGGCGATTTTGTCCTTAAATTTTCCGATAAAGAGATCGTTAAATCGGAAGTGTTCGGGTACGCCGACAACATCGGGACCGATATTTATAACCTCCGCTTGTCAGAAGAACGGGCCAAAGGCGTTGCCATGTATCTGGTGAAAAACGGGATCACGATCGATCAGATCTACATGGAAGGTAAAGGGGAACTGGATAACGAAAATCCTAAGTCCAGAAACCGGCGGGTGGAGATCCGGGTGGTGATATTCGAGTAGATTCGACTCCTGTCCATTTTGAAACCGGCGGTCATTCGACGAGCTGCCGGTTTCCAGATGGCCTCCAAGCCTTAAAAGCAAATTGCGCTTTGCTTACGCACCTGCCAGTTTACCATGAAAGCATTTTTTCTCGACATTTTTGCCTACCACCACCATTTCAACTTAAAACTTCTGGAGGAGATCACGGCCCACCGGGAACAACTTCCCCCCGGCGTATATCCCATGTTCTGTCACTGCCTGAACGCCCACCAGATCTGGAATGCTCGCATTTTGGACGGTAAACCTTACGGCGTACAACAGCTCCACGAGCCGGATCAATGCCGGGAGATCGACACCACCAATTATGCCGCTACGCTCCGCATCATCAACGAGGTCCCACTGGATCGTCCCGTGGAATACCAAAATTCGAAAGGGGTGAAATTCCGGAACAGCGTTCAGGAGATCCTGTTCCATATCAACAATCACCATACCCACCACCGGGGGCAGATCGTCGCTGATTTTCGCCGGAGCGGAATTGCGCCGCTGGTTACCGATTATATTTTTTACAAACGGTAGACGATACTGAAAGCTGCTTTCGCTAGGAAGCAGCCTATAGCGTTAAAAATAGGTACAGAGCAGGAGGAAAATCCGCGCTTTTGAGCCCGGCTAGCGGTTTTAGGACTGATTCTTAGCGGTATTTTCGTAGCTTCACCCCGAAAATTACCTCAACACCTAAGAATAACCAACTTTGCAATACGAAGACATACGCCCATACTACGACAATGAATACCAGTCGGTTATCAAAAAACTACTGCAGGAGCAGGCTTTTTTAAACGCTATCCATAACTACTTTCCGGAATATCCGGAGGAGCAGATAAAGGCAGTATTTCTTTCCTGCCAAAGCATCCGTGATTTTCAGCAGCGCATTGTTTCCACGGTGGTTGATAAGATCATCAAAAATTCACTGACCGATCTGAATTTTACCGGCATCGAAGCCCTGGATCCCGATCAGACCTACCTTTTCATGTCCAACCACCGGGACATCGTACTCGACTCGGCCTTCCTTAATTACGGATTGAACAAAGCCGGCCTAAAAACGAGCGAAATTGCGATCGGCAGTAATCTGTTGGGTATCGATTGGGTACGGGACCTGGTCCGGATCAACAAGAGCTTTATCGTCAAACGCAACCTCCCGAACCAGGAAATGCTGGAGGCATCCAAAACCCTTTCGGCCTACATTGATTACACCATTCACGAAAAAGGAGAATCCATCTGGATCGCCCAGCGGGAGGGCCGTGCTAAAGACGGAAATGACAAGACCAATCCCGGTCTGCTCAAAATGCTTGGACTGGGGGTAGACCAGCCGCTGCTCGACCATCTCATGGGGCTCAATATCGTTCCGGTGAGCATCAGCTACGAATACGATCCCTGCGACAACCTCAAAATTCCCGAACTCATCGCTAAATCCCAGGGAGAGACCTATACCAAAAAGTCGGGAGAAGACGTCTACCACATGCTTTGCGGTATCCAGGGATTCAAAGGTCGGGTGCAGGTAACCTTCGGCCGGCCGATCCGGCCGGAAATGGAGAAGCTTACCGAGATCCGCAATCGGAATATGCAGCTGCGGGGTGTAGCTAATATTATCGACCAGCAGATCTACCACAATTACCGCCTTTGGGCCAATAACTATATCGCAGCCGACCTGCTGCGGGAAACCAATCACTGGCAAGATCACTATACCGAAGAGGAATTAGCTAACTTTCAAGCGTATATCGACGAGCGACTGGGTGATTTTGGAGCCCAGCCCGCCGCCCGCCGCCT
Source organism: Flavilitoribacter nigricans DSM 23189 = NBRC 102662 (assembly GCF_002646595.1). Taxonomy (GTDB): domain Bacteria; phylum Bacteroidota; class Bacteroidia; order Chitinophagales; family Saprospiraceae; genus Flavilitoribacter; species Flavilitoribacter nigricans. Next base: position 2,082 of record NZ_PDUD01000061.1, on the reverse strand, counting down.
GTTCCTGGAAATGTACGCCAACCCGGTCTTCAACCACGCGGCGGCGGAAGAATAGCCACAGGAAATACCGTAAATCTATTTACAGCATCCACTATAAACACCTCACCCCATCTGCCGTCCGGCAAATGGGGTGAGATCTGGCATGCGGGATCATTGAGGACAGCCCGGGCCATCCGGTACCGATCAGCTGAAAGGCAAAAGATCCGGTTCCAGGTATTCCCGCTTGGCGCGCGGGAGCCGCAGGATAAAATGGCTGTAATGGGCATTCAGCAGATCCTTAAAGTTGGTCTTAAGCCGGGGGAATTCCCGGATAAACCCGCTAAAAGTATCCGAAACTGACTTTTGCCGAAAGTGATGTACAGCCCGTACCGCCGCTACCGTCAGGGTACGGTGAAATTTGGTCCCGTCCCCGTGCAGGCGATCGAAGGCCTGGATCTGGTCACATACATTCACACAGGCCTGCTCTACTCCGTAGCGTCCGGTGTGGATCCAGGCGAGGCGAATGTGTGCTTCGTGGCTGAACAGAGCGGGATCGAGACTTCCGTCGCGAAATTGATACTCAAACTGTCCATCGGTGAGGTTTAGGTGGCTTTCCATAGTATTTAGTTTTTCTGATTGACCTGCAAGTTAACGGGCCAACCGGCCAATATCAAGCTAAAATGATCCCTAGGCGAGCCAGTTGAGCCAGTGGTTAATCATTTTGAGTAGACTCCAGCCAATGTTTTAATCGCTGGTACACCGGCCGCCGGAACGGCACCACGATTTCCAGCAGATCATCCATAGACATCCACTTCCAGTCGCGGAATTCTTTATCCTTCACGTTTTCCAGGTCCAGCTGAATATTGTCATCAAGGACCTGAAAGAAAAACCAGCGCTGGACCTGCCCCCTGCCCGTTTTGGTACTGCGCCAGTCCTCCGGCAACTCATAACCGACCCACTCCGGCAGTTCACTCAGAAAGCGGATGTCCCGCCCGGTAACCAGGCCCGTTTCTTCTTCCAATTCTCGTTCTGCCGTCTTTAGCAGCGCTTCTCCGGGATCAACGCCTCCTTGCGGGAATTGCCACGCCCCCTGCTGTCTTCTGCGCTCCAGGGCCAGTACCTGGCCTTGCGAGTTTACAACGACCACACCGGCATTGGCGCGGAAATAACGATCAACATCCTTTTCAGCTAAAGGGTTCTTGCTTGCCATTTTAAAATGCTTGTAATTGTTATCCGTAAAACCGGCTCCCTGAACTATTGACGGACTTTACCGGACAGCACGCTCACTTTGGAATTGAACGGATTGCCGGAAGAGCGCCGAAAAGTAACGACCTGGCCAACGTGCCAGAGGGCATCGGAGATCGGCCCGTTGATCTGATTCCAGAAAGGTAGCTCGGACCGGGATTCTCCCCGCTGAAAAATGATTGGATACTCATCCAGGGTACCGCTACCGCTTTTGAGGATGTTGCTGGCTTCCTGTAGATTTTCCAGGGTTCTTTTACGCTTCCCGTCAAAGGTAGTCGGAGCTTCTGCCCCACCTCCATCGTTGGGCACCTGTTTCACGGAATTCAGGATAATATTGGTCAACCCCAAAATATGATCAATAGTTTCCTCGCTGGTCCGGGCGCCTTCACTCGGCTGGTAGCTCAGGTCTTCGGGTCGCAATCCTTCCGTAGCCCAGTAATAGCGAAACCCAAGTCCGTCGATCATTCTGGCGGCTACTGTTTCGGCAGTAAAGGTTTCCGGATTTTCCGGGATTTCGTAATACGGAAGCGTAGGATCATCCACGGCAATTTTTAGCTGCGCATCCTGAGCGATCAGCAATTGCCCCGTTCCCGCCAGGATCAGCAGGCTAAGCAATAAGTTTTTCATACGTTTATAACAGTTTGGTGAGATATAAAGCGAGGTCGTCATTGACCTCAACTTCTTGACCGAAAGTCAAAGATATAGAATCTTTTACCAACCCTCTTCCGTCGGGCACATACGTGTGTATAACAAATTGCACAATCAAGCAGCCGCAGCGATAACTGCCTTGACCAGGTTCCAAGCGCCGCTATGCTTGTAGCACCTCAGGTTGGCGATGGCTTGAGCGCCTTGCACCGA